>NZ_BCVA01000042.1 GCF_001591505.1 Neobacillus niacini NBRC 15566 | reverse complement strand
TTTGTCCTTCATCAGCGTGATGAAAGGCTAATCTTAAAAGTTCCGAGCGAGATTTGTCCCTCATAAGGATCTTCTGTTTAAAAATTAATATCCATCTTTAACAAAGCCTAAAAAAAAGAGTGCTTTCTTATAAAAAGAAAACACTCGATACATGCTTACATTACCCGTTTAAACATTTTCTCCATTTCATAAGACGAATAATGAACAATAATGGGTCTTCCATGCGGGCAGGTGAACGGATCCGAAGCTTTTCGCAAGTCATCGAGTAACGCTTGAATTTCATCATTACGCAGATGACGATTGGCTTTTATGGAAGCCTTACAGCTCATCATAATTGCAGCTTCCTCGCGAAGCTTTTTGATATCGACCTTCTTCATCGATAGAAGCTGCTCAATCATATCTTCGATGATTTGCTTTTCTTCTCCTTTTGGAAACCATTGCGGATGGGAGCGAACGATGTAGCTGTTCAATCCAAATTCCTCTAGGAAAACCCCGACATTCTCTAATTCCATACGATTTTCATTAATTTTTAGATATTCATCCGTTGAATAATCCAGTGTGATGGGAACAAGTAATTCCTGGAGCTCAGCATGGACCTGCCCGACCTTTTCACGAAAATACTCGTACTTTAGCCGTTCCTGGGCAGCATGCTGATCGATGATATATAAACCATTTTCATTTTGTGCGAATATATACGTTCCGTGCATTTGTCCAATTGGATATAACCGAGGTATTCTGCTTTCTATTATATCATCCTCGTGAGTAACTGCTGTATGCTGCTCTGTCTCAGATTCCTGATTTATTTCAGGTTCTTCATATTCCCAATTTTGTGGATGGTTTTCCACTTCTACTCTTGGCTGCAGCAAAGGTTCAATATTCACCTTTAAAGGTTCTGCCTTTTCTTGAATGGTAGGACTTAAAAAGGCTGGCTTTTCCCATTTTATTTCTTTACTACGCGGCGCAGGCGTATCATTCGTTCGTTCATCAAGAATTAACGTAGTCTGTTCTGACTTTGGTATCTCTTTTTTCTCTTGCGTATAAGCTGATGGAATCAAGATCTTCGATTTAAAGGCATTTTTGATGATACCTGTAACCAATTCATTTAGTTCTGTTTCTTTACTGATTCGTACCTCCATTTTAGATGGATGGACATTGACATCCACTAATAGCGGGTCCATTTCGACATTGAGAAGAACAATCGGGAACCTTCCGATAGGAAGTAATGTATGGTACCCTTCCTGAATCGCTTTGGCTAAGGCATAATTTTTAATAAAACGCCCATTGATCATTGTAGAAATATAATTTCTCGAGGCTCTCGTTACCTCAGGCATCGAGGCAAAGCCGCTAATTTTGTAATCCAACGATTCCCCAGATATTGGTACAAGCTGTTTCGCGATCGCCATTCCATATATGGAAGCAAGCACTTGGCGGACATCACCATTACCGTTCGTTTGCAGCAGCTTACGTTCATTATGAATTAACCGGAAGGAAACTTCTGGATGGGAAAGCGCAAGTCGGTTCACGACATCCGTAATATTCCCTAGCTCCGTATGAATAGTCTTCATATACTTCAAGCGTGCTGGTGTATTAAAAAACAAATCAGTGATGGTTATATCCGTTCCGCGTCTGCTTGAAGCTTTCTCATAGACTTCAACCTTGCCGCCTTCAATCACTACACGATTTCCTGCACCATCACCGGTCGAGGTTTTCATCTCCAGTCGTGAAACAGAAGCGATACTCGGCAGAGCTTCCCCACGAAACCCAAGGGTGCGAATACGGAACAAGTCATTTTCGTTCTTAATCTTACTTGTCGCATGACGTTGGAAGGCAAGTAAGACGTCTTCTTCATCAATTCCATTCCCATTATCGGTAATTCGAATTTTTGCAAGTCCTGCTTCTTCTACTTCGATTTCAATGACCGTACTGCCAGCGTCAATGGCGTTCTCTACTAATTCTTTTACAACCGAAGCCGGACGCTCAACTACTTCACCTGCTGCAATTTTATTGGATAGCGCGTCATCTAGCTGGATAATCTTACCCATACGTGTCACCTCCTAGCTTTTTAACTTCTTTTGAAGCTCGTACAAGAGATTAATCGCTTGAAGCGGAGTGATATCTAATAAATCTATTTCTTTCATTTTATCAATCACTTTCTTTTCTTTAGAAGAAAGCTCTTGTTTCTTTGGCTCTTTCGGTTCATCAAAAAATGACAGCTGTGCCGGATGCTCTTCGATTTGCTTTACTGCACTTTTTACAGGTACAGGTTGTACAGATTGTACATCTGGTTTTTCAAGTGCTGATAAAATTTCATTGGCACGATTGATTAATTCCTTCGGAAGCTCTGCTAATTGAGCAACGTGTATTCCGTAACTCTTATCCGTCGGTCCTTCTTTTATTTTATGAAGGAAAACAAGTTTTCCATTGTGTTCAATCGCACTAACGTGGATGTTCTTTAATTTCTCTAACTGATGGTCTAAAGCGGTTAATTCATGGTAATGAGTTGAAAACAGTGTTTTCGCACCAATATATTTATGGATGTATTCAATAATCGCTTGAGCCAATGCCATTCCATCATAGGTAGAAGTACCGCGGCCAATTTCATCAAATAAAATTAAGCTGTTTTGCGTGGCATTAGTCAAGGCATTTCTAGCTTCAAGCATTTCGACCATAAACGTACTTTGGCCAGAGATCAAATCATCCGCTGCCCCAATTCTTGTAAACACTTGGTCAAAAATAGGCAGAACCGCTTCATCTGCCGGTACATAACAGCCAATCTGCGCTAAGATGGCAGTTAAAGCAACTTGACGCATGTACGTACTTTTACCGCTCATGTTTGGACCCGTGATAAGAAGAACTTCACGGTCGCCGTCCATAAAGCAATCGTTCGCGACATACTCTTGTGCATTCAACACTTTTTCAACCACAGGATGTCTGCCTTCTTTTATAACCACTTTACCTTCTGTGGAAAACTGCGGTTTTACATAGCGGCGGTTTTCACTCACTTCTGCAAAGCATTGGAGCACATCAAGTTCACTTACTGCTTTTGCAGCAGCCTGAAGGCGTGGAATATGTTCTTTGACAATCTCACGAATTTCCGTAAACAGTTCATATTCAAGCTCTCCGCATTTTTCTTCTGCTTCTAAAATTAATGCTTCTTTTTCTTTCAAATCCGGGGTGATAAAGCGTTCTGCATTGGTTAAGGTTTGTTTGCGTTCATACTGTCCTTCGGTTAACAGATGAAGGTTTGCACGGGTAACCTCAATATAGTAACCAAATACTCTGTTAAAACCTACCTTTAGAGATTTAATCCCCGTCTTTTCCCGCTCTTCACGTTCAAGCTGAGCAATCCAGGTTTTCCCATTTCGGCTGGCATAACGATATTGATCCAACTGATCATTGTATCCGTCGCGGATGATATTCCCTTCTTTCAGTGAAAGAGGAGGATTATCAACTATGGCCAGCTCTAATAAATCTGTTACTTCTTCACAAGGATCAAGTGAATCGGCAATCTGTTTTACAACTTCATGCTCCATTCCATGAAGAATTTGTTTTAAATACGGAATCTGCATTAATGAGCGCTTTAATTGAACAAGATCGCGGGCATTCACATTTCCAAATGCCACACGGCCCGCCAACCGCTCTAAATCATAAACTTCGGTTAACTTTTCACGCAGCTCCTGACGTTCAAAATACTTGTTCATCAATACTTCTACAATGGTTTGACGGTGCTCAATTTCATCTTGAGACAGTAATGGACGATCTATCCACGTTTTCAGCATCCTGCCGCCCATAGCGGTCATCGTTTCATCCAACAGCCACAGTAAGGAGCCTTTCTTCCCTTTAGAGCGAATAGTTTCTGTCAATTCAAGATTTCGTTTTGAATAGTAATCAATTTTCATATATTGATGGATTTGATAAGTAGTCACGGGCTGTAGGTGGTCAAGACTTCGCTTTTGGGAGCGGTATAGATAGTGAAACAGCCTCGCTGCACTTTGTTTTAGCTTATCTTGATTGAGATTGTCCAAGAGATTGGAAAAATTCATCTCTATTGAACTATTATCTTCAAACGAAATGGCTAAGACATCACGTTCCCGCATTTTCCGTTGTAGTTCAGCGTCAAAACTACTTGCCACAACCACTTCTTTTGTACTTAAAACTGCAAGTTCATTTAAAACTTCATCAAAATTACCTGACAACTGGGTAACTTTGCTTTCACCTGTTGAAAGATCGGTATAGGCAAAACCATAGGTTTGATCATCAAAATATGAAATTGAAGCGATGTAGTTATTTTCTTTATCGGTTAATGACTTGCCATCCATTACCGTTCCCGGTGTGATAAGCTGGACAACTTCCCGTCTTACCATGCCTTTGGTTTGCTTGGCATCTTCCATCTGCTCACATATCGCCACTTTATAGCCTTTTGAAATAAGCTGTTCAATATAGTTCGGTGCAGAATGATAGGGTACTCCGCACATTGGGATCCGTTCTTCTGTGCCGCCCTCTCTGCTCGTTAACGTTATCTCTAATTCTTGTGATGCTTTGATGGCATCATCAAAGAACATTTCATAGAAATCGCCTAAGCGAAAAAATAAAAAGGCATCCTGATAATCTGCCTTCACGGTTAAGTATTGTTGTATCATCGGCGTATAACCAGCCATAATGACCTCCACTTGTTTAATCATTTCGAGTATCTTCGACAAACTATTATATCATATATCAGGTAAACTTATATTAGGTAGAAATTTCTTTTAATGATAATGTTCGTGGATTCTACTTCCTTGCATATAATTTATAGTACAAAATCGAAAAGGGTGGTCCTCATGGGATGGTTTGGAGGCAGTTATAAGGAATTTAATTTTGAAATGTTTTCTATCAGCCATTTTGTGATTATAACCCTTCTATTTTTAGGCGCTGTCTTAATTTATATCAATAGAGAAACTCTAAAGGATATTAAGTGGAGAAAAGCAGAGGTAACGGCAGGGTTATCTCTACTACTAATAGAAGTAACGTACCATATTTGGATGAGTGTCAATGACATGTGGGACGTCAGTCATGCCATTCCATTAGAATTATGCAGTATCAGCCTGGTATTATCGGTGTTGTTATTATTAACGAGGAAAAAAATCATATATGAAATATTGTTATTTACAGCTTTATTGGGAGCTTCTCAAGCTATCTTTACACCATTATTAAATTTTGACTTTCCTCATTTTCGCTTTTTTCATTTTTTTTATACCCATTTAATGGACATTTGGGTGGTCTTTTATTTCACTTGGGTGGTAGGCTATCGACCAACCATTTGGTCGGTTGTAAAATTGTTCGTCTTTTTGAATGTTTTAATGCCAATCATTATGGTCATAAATAAAGCAGTCGACGGAAATTATATGTTTTTAAGTTATAAACCGAAGAGTCCAAGCCTATTGGATCTTTTAGGGCCGTATCCTTGGTACATCTTATCAATGGAGTTTTTATTAATATCCCTTAGTCTTATCGTTTGGTTAATATTCCGAAAAAAAAGACTTGGTTAGTTTTGGGTATTTGCTTATTGACCTTTTACCTCTAACTATTTATAATAAGTAACGTTCCCAATAAAAGTGTCCCGATAGCTCAGCAGGATAGAGCAACAGTTTCCTAAACTGTAGGTCGGAGGTTCGAATCCTCTTCGGGACGTACAAATGCCTTGAAACGCTGTTCTTACGCTATTTAACCGTTATTTTATATCGGTTAATATGTAGCGTATAATCAGCGTTTTTTGCTGTTTTTTTGGCACACTGTAGGACCTGAAATTTTGTGACTTTAGGACATGCAGCCATTCAAATAGGGGGCAAATTAACTTATGGGACGTACATTTATTGCACAACGGGGACAAACAAAATCGACTAATGACCGACAGTTCCGTCGTGACCGACAGACACCAGAAGTCCGATATTCTATTGAAAATGCTGTCGAAATCTTCATTCATGCGAAGGAGGCAGAGGGGCTACGGAAAAGTACTATCAAAGGTTATCATGATACGGTTAGATATTTCCGGGATTGGTTAAGTCACGATATTGGATATATTGATGAAATCACAAGTACACTAATACGGAATTATATTAATTATTTAAAAAACGACCGATTACCTTATCAAGGTGACGAACAACGAGAGAAAACTAAAAAAGGCTTATCTGTATTCACGATTAATATTCGGTTAAGAAATTTGAAAGCGATTTTCCGATTCTTGGTAGATGAAGGGATTATAAACAAAAATCCAACCGGTAATATCCCATTGGTTAAAGATGATGAACATGAAGAAGTTCAAGGGCTAGCGGACGCTGAAATTGATATGATTCTAGGTTCATATGATGATAAACAATTTGCTCAATGGAGGGATAAAACGTTAGTACTGCTACTATTAGACACCGGTTTACGAATTAATGAGGCAATGTCGCTGACCGTGGACAATGTTGGTTTCCAACAAAATACTCTAATTGTCCCCTCTGAAATCGCTAAAAACCGAAAACATAGAGAAATACCCATTAGCCGAGAGATATCAAAAAGATTAAGACAGCTGGTAGATGAAACCGAACAATATTTTGGTGAAGGCTCCCGAATCTTTATGAACGCCTACGGTGATGATTTTACTGCTGACGCATTTAGAAAACGATTAAATCGTCTAAAAAAGAAATTAGATATACCAAAATTGCACCCTCACATGCTCCGTCATACTTTTGCTCGAAATTACATTTTAAATGGTGGAGATGTTTTCACACTTCAAAAAATATTGGATCATGCAGATATTCAGACAACCAGAAAGTACATCCAAATGGATTCTGAACATCTAAGGCAACAGCACAATAAATTTTCTCCTGTAAGAAGGTTATTTAACCGTAAAGGTAAAAGGTTATAATTGTAGGCCACCATTCAGAAGAATGGTGGCTTTATCTTATTAATAATCCATAACCTTAAGAAGGGTCAACGAACTTTATTTCAATTGGATTCCCCGAACCGGAACCACTTAATTCCTTTTTCTCAACCGGTTTAAATCCAGCTCTATCCAGTAAATCACGAGCAGCTGTAATTTTGTCCCGGTCTGTACTGTCCGGATTATCCAGTATTCCCCTCAGAACTTCCCTTGCCTTTATAGCGTCTTCAACAAATCGCATTCTTAATTGTTGCTCGATCTCGTCCTGGAGTTCTTGTATAGCCTTCAAAACTGTAGTTTTCTGTAGTTGCTGCCAAGATATTTCAGACGCCCTTCGTTCACTGTATCCGGCTCTTTTTGCTGCTTGTGTGCCATTGCGGTCTTTAATATACTCTAGAACGAAGGCTTGTTGTTTTCTCGTTAAGCAATTATCCATCGTTTAGCCCACCTTTCCGACTTAAACTACTAGAGAGCACCTTTCAAGTAATTTCTTACAAAATAGTAAAACTCGTAATACAGATAGTGACCGGCTACTTCTTTAGGAATAAATACTGTAGTAAAACCATACCTTGTTTCAAAAGATTTTAACGAACCCATAAGAGCTTTAGGGTCGTACTTGCTTTGGTAATTTCCTCGTAAGATATTTTCATAGCCGCTAGGGTCCTCGATCATAAGTAGGAATCTAAATTTCTGGCTGCGTACGAGCTCGTTTTCAAACCTAGTTCTATCCTTTATGGACTGGACCAATTCATTCAAGGAGTTTTTCCGTTCAACGGCTACCGGGAAATAAAGGTTACGAATTATACCTAGCCCCGGATTCGCTGGTAGCATGACGCTATAATCACCGGTATCCAATTTTACAGATTCATAAGGAATAGCTTTATCATTAAAGTATTGGAGGATATGCTGATTCTGTTTTTCTCTGGTATCAACAAGAATAGACAAGCTACGTAAAAGTTCCTTTATTTCTTCATCCGTATATTTATAGTAAAAGGCATTAATAGTAATCACCCTATCCTACTAATTATTAAAGGACAGATATTTGTCCGAGTATATGTCCTGGCTCTATGCCTTGTGGCTCTAGGCGTGAGCCATCATGAGGACAGATGGACAGATAAAACCTACTTAGTCTAGTAAATGTTTTATTAATAAATTTATAGTTTAATAGAAAACATTTGTCCTATCTGTCCTTTAACTACTCTATCCCTTGTGGCTGTAAGGCGGGAACAGAAGGACAGATACCAAACTTATCTGTCCTTTATTTGTCCTAACTGTCCTTTCGCTTATAAACATTTTGTTTGCCGTATTCGCCAAACTTAATTCTTCCTCGCAGTTCCCAGCCATCGAGTGTTTTAAATACAGCATTGATATCTCTAGCATGTGCAGAGTTTAATTGGTCTCTATATCGTCCTAAAACTTTTTCCCACACATGTAAGGCACAAGTTTCATTTATAGGTACCTTTTTATACACGCCAGCCATACGGTCATATTCCTCGTAATATCCCCTTTGAAGAACTTCTTCGATAATACCCGCATAATGTCCCTTGTCTGTATTTTGAGTCTGTATTTTTCTTGCCTCTTTTTCCAGATGATCCGGCAATTTTAATGGCTGGTTATTATCTTCCATTTCTTGGTACCAATAGACAGCCTCAGCCCATATTTGGTCAACTTCTAACGGAAATTTTTTTTCAAACCATTTTTCTTCAACATCAACTATCCACCAACGTCTGCCACCTGTATCATCTTTTAGAGGTAATTCATCGTTAGTCGTTGCCACAAAAATACATTGCCTTGGTACAGTAATCGTTCTTCTACCGTAAGCAGGTCTATATTGATCATATGTTGATGTGATGAACTGTTTAATCCTTTTTTGGTCACCTTTACTTACCGCCGCCATTTCACCTAGTTCAATAATCCAATTCCCAACAAGTTGTTCTTTAGCGTCTTTTCCCCGCATATCATCTAAGGAATCATTAAACCAATCATTCATTACGGCTAACTTCTGGAAAAATGAAGACTTACCTAATCCTTGGTCACCCTTTAATGTAAGTACATAATCCCATTTACACCCCGGCTGAAGTACTCTTTTAACTGCTGCCACAAATGTTAACAGGGTCTGCATTCTAATTAATTCAGTATTTTCAGCACCAAAAAAGTCAATTAGCAAATGAGTCAAACGAGGTTTTCCGTCCCATTCAAGGTTTAATAGATAATCCCTTATAGGGTGGTATTTTTTATTAGCAACAACTTGATTCAAGGCGTCATACACAATCTCCCTACCTTTTACGCCGTAATGAATAGATAAATAGTTTCTTAAACAAGAATCATCGTAATCTGTCATTCCCTTGTCTTCAGTCAACCGAATCCAAGGTACCTTACCAACGATTTCTGTCTTATTGGTTAATAGATTAAAAGCAAATTTCCCCTTCACTTTTTCATCATTTTGGAGAATTACTAATACATTGTTAGCATTGCTTAAAACTTTCCCCTTATCAGATTTTTGCAATTCTTCTTGCCAATCCCCCGATATTCGGACTTCTTGCTTTTCCTGGGGTTGCATTTCTCTAAGATTATTAATCATGACTAACTGTTTATCCGACCATTCCATTCCTGCATTAGCTCCTCTCCCTCGAAATACGCTTTTACTTGAGCATTATCTCCGTTTTTACCATCTAAATCTTCCAATAAGCCTATATAGTAAGGTAGTTTGTCATATATCTGATAAAATTTTTGAAGTGCACTCACTTGTTCTTCGTTTTCTGCTTGTTTCATAGCCCTTCTGAAAGCATGGACCTGGTCACATAAGAATCGGTAAACTTCATTGGAGTTTTTCTCCTCTCTCCTTTTGAACTCGTACTTAACAGCACGTAGTTGTATTTCTTGTTGTTGTTTGACAGTCGATTTGGAATTATTGATAAGCCCGAAAGCTTTAGCATATTGATAGATTATTTCCCCGTTTTTAACACCTCTTAGGGCAGCTAATAAAGTAATTACGTTGCCACCCTTTCCACATGAAAAACACTTAAAAATTTGCTTTGTAGGACTTATAGAAAAGGAAGGGGTATTCTCAGAATGAAATGGGCAGTTTGCAAAGTAATTCCTTCCTGTTTTCTTAAGGTGTAGCCCCTCTTGATTAGCCACTTCTAATATATCTAAGCGTTTTTTTACCTCTTCGGCTAAAAACGAGAAGTTTATGTTATTATTATTCATATGAAAGTCACCTGCTTTCAAAATGCAGTTTCATCTTACTACCCACCACGCCCCCCAGCTAGGTGGGTATTCTTTTCTTCACAATCATTCTGTTACCTTATTTTTTCTTGGAGTTGTTTGATTTTGAACATTTTCCACTTCACATAATCTTTTGTAAACTGTCCTCTGCTATATCCCCAGCCTACAAGGATATCGAGTACATCCGATGTTATATTCTGTACGTTCCCTTGCTCTATTCGTTGAATGGTCATTGGACTAACTCCTGCTAAAATACCAAACTCCGAAACCGTAAGTCCCTTCTCTTCTCTGATTGCTAGTAATGGATTTTTCATTTTAAATCACCTCGCAAAAAAAAATAGGAAAGCTTACCAATTAAAAGACAAACTACGCCTTAAATATTGGTAATGCTTTCCTATTAATTAACCCTTAAAAAAATAGTACAACCCCGAAACAGGGGTTGGCAAGAGTTTTTTTTGCAAGTACTTTTCATCAACAAATACAACTACAAATTTATATAATACAACAATTTTCATCAGCAATTTAAAACAATAAATATCATTTTTCGTTTAAACTAGTAACAGTAATAACATTAATACTAGTAACAGTAACAGCATTAGTACTAGTAACAGTACCACGTACAACTATAAATTTCTCGGTTGCCCATCACAATATTATTAGAAAAAATCACAATCCCCAAAAACGCTATTTTTTTCCTTATGTTTTTCAGAAAGCTTAGTATGGGAACGACCGTGCAGTTTAAATTAACCTGGATTTTGGAAGTTCGGCGGTTATCTCTTTGACCGCCACATCATGCTCATCCATATACTCCACAACAGAAAGAATCCTTTTAATTGCATATTCTTTATCCGAGGTATCATCTGAAATGAGCTCACAGCAAGATCAAGCAGCTGCGTTTTAACTCTAGAAAATTGTTAATTTAGCCTCAAGTAATTCGTTCATATAATCCCTCTTTCAAAAACAATAATATGATTTATTTTCACCAAGCATTATGTTCATAAATCATAAAAGGTGAAAACGGAATATTTGTCGAAACATTACTGATAGTAAATAATTTTATGTAAAAGAAAGGACGGGAATTAAAAGCAAAAAGGAAAAATAATAAAGGGTAATCTCCTAATAGATTTCTTACTCGAGGCTGAGAGCGGAACCACATTATGGAGTGAAGAAAAAGAAATAAAAGACCTAGCATTATTTGATCTTTTCAAGTGGTATTATGTAACACGTAAAGGTAACCAATTTCATATTGTCGAAATTGAGTTTGCAGCAACAAGTGAAGAATTAGAAGAATTTTTTAAGGTAGAATCAAATAGTATTTAAAAGTTCCATTTGCAATTATTATAATATACCCCTTCTCGCTGGTTTGACCCCGGCGGATATTGTCTATAAAATATGAACTGAAGGACAGGGGGTTTTACAGCATGCAGAGTTTTCGATACGGGCAAACCACTATCGACTATTCAGTTGAATACATAAAAGGAAAAAAAGACGTTTCGCTTTCTATTTGTCTTAATGAAGGTGTTAAGCTAGTTGTACCTCATGGAATTCATTCTGATAAGCTGGAGGGCATACTTCATAAGAAAGCTCCCTGGATATTAAAGAAGAAAAATGAACTTAATGAGGTTGCTGCAGCACCGCCGCCAAAGGAGTATGTAAGCGGAGAAAAATTCGCCTATTTAGGACGACATTATCGGTTAAAGGTACATAAAAGTGAAACCTTGAATAACCCTACTCTGAACTTTAAACAAGGTCGTTTTATTGCAGAAATTCCAAATAATATGAACGCTGACGATAAAGTAATTAGGCTAAGCAGCCTTTTTAAAGAATGGTACATTACACAAGGCAGTAGAAAAATAGAGGAAAGGCTAAAAGTCTATTGCCCTAAAATGGAACTAGAACCTACAAAAATTGCCTTTAAAGAGCAGCAAAAACGCTGGGGTACATGCACTAAAGAAGGGGCTATTTATTTAAACTGGCGAATAATAATGGCTCCTATGTCAGTGATTGATTATGTGCTTGTTCATGAATTAGCACATCTTAGATACCCGGACCATTCAACCGATTATTGGCGTTTTGTACGGTCAATTCTTCCGGATTATGAACAAAGAAAAGAATGGTTGCGAATTAATGGACCATTACTTTCATTAAACTAGATACTGAATAAAGACCCTTGGGGTGTAATCCTAGGGTCTTCTCAATTTAATATACTCGAAAGTCTGGTAGTTCTTCAGCCTCAAAAGTTACCTCAATAAAAAAGCGATTTTTATCTATCCCTATTTCCCCTATTTCCTTTTCAATTTCTTTCTTAAGCTCGAGCACATATTTTCTAAATTCTTGACCTTCAATTTGCCCTTCTATTCCACATTTCTCTAATTGAATAAGTCTGTATTCTTCTTCTGGGGTGGTAAATCTATATGACCCTATTGGTCCCGGATCGTAGGTAATAGGCTCAGTATAAAAATTTGATTCTGGTATCCGCATTTTAAATTTTACTTCGTAATCTGGGTATTCCTTTTTTATAAAGGGTCTTGATAACCAATCGAGTTGACTAACTGTCATTTCCATTTGAACACTCATCTTTAACATCAAAGGGCACCTTTCTGAACAAGGGTTATTTTCGATAATGAACTTCTGCTAAGTCCATCAGTTGCTGTGTCAATCCCTCAATTTTTTCTTTTGGACACTTACTCGCTCGTAGCTGCCGCTTTATCTTCTTCCGCATTTCCCTTTTTACATCTTCTTTTTCGGTCCATTCAATCACCGCTTGTTCCTGTACATCCTCGGTAATAATATGGGTTAGTTCCTTTAATGACTCCTTATCTTCTTCACCGGGGAGTTGTTGTTCTAGCATTTGGTAGAATGGGTATTGCTCTCTTGTAAAACCATGTTCCTGGCTTTTCTGAGCGGTATTCCGCATTGCGTTGACCATTTCCCTGTATTCCTCTAAAAGCTCCTCTATGGTCATTTGACGGTCTTTCCGCCTTTGTATTAGTTCCTCTAAGCATTCTTTCAGGGAAGTATAAAGAACAGGGTTCTCATCAATTTTCACTTTGATTTCATGACGAATAGCGTGTTCCATCTCCGCAGCTTTTGCCTCTGGCGTGGATGTTTCCTCTAGCCGTTTTTCAAATTTATTGGATAATATGTCGATTGGTTCATGCAGTACCTCGATATTGGTCGTATATAAATATTCTTCAATTAACTCTTTTACTTTTTGACCGCAATCAGAAATGTCCATACTATCTTCCCTATAACGGGATTTTGCTAACTGCCGAACTTTTCCTAGGTATTTCAAATCGTTTAAGTATGGTTTTGCCTTTGGACTTGGTAATATCATATCCATACTTTCTGCAAACTTCTTAAAAGCTGTATCAAATTCATTTCGTACATCTTCTGGTTCTAGGATTTGGATACAACCCTCAAGATCATCTTTTCTTACATAATCAAAGAACCTCATAGCTTTCCGGTGCCTCGATTGTAGGCGTGGTATCTCGGAATCTACACTTTGCAATGCCCCTTTAATATCCTGTTCCGCAAAGATCCCCAATGCTTGTTCTAAGAACCTCGAAACCCCAAAATAATCAACAATAAGCCCATAGGTCTTTTTATCATAAGTACGGTTTGTCCTAGCTATAGCCTGTAATAAGTTATGCTCTTTTAATGGCTTATCAAGGTACATTACCTGTTCAATTGGTGCGTCAAAGCCGGTTAATAATTTGTCACAAACGATAATAAAACTTAGCGAATCATCACTCATAGGCTTTTTAAATCGTTCAATGATTTTCTTTTCTTCATCCTTGGAAATATGATGTTTTCTCATTCGTTCTTCGTCATTATGACCGCCAGAAATTATCACCTTGGATTCATAATCACTTAATTCATCAAACATTTCTTTATAAGTGACGGCTGCCTCCCTAGTAACCGCAACAACTTGAGCCTTAAATCCATTGGGTTTAATGTGTTTTTCATAATGATCAATCATATCTAGCACAATTCTTCTAATTCGCTTTGGAGAAGAAATAATCGCCTCTTCTGTTACATATCTCTTTTTAATCCGCTCACGATCTTCCTCGCCATAATCACGAAATTTTCGGTCAAATAAATCGTCCAGAGAATCCCCTTGGACATGCAAATCGACCATTCTTGCCTCATAAAAAATAGGAACTGTGGCACCATCTGCAACTGCCTGTTCTATTGTGTATTTATCTATGTATGTACCAAATGTTCGGATAGTGCTCTTATCTTCTTTATCAATTGGTGTTCCTGTGAAACCGAGGTAACATGCATTAGGCATGGCTGTTCTCATATTCATGGCTAAACCACTATATTGGGTGCGGTGAGATTCATCAACCATGACAAATATATTTTCAGCTCTTGTTAATTCTGGGTATTCATTTTTCTCAGCGTCTTCCTGGAATTTCTGTACTAGGGTCATTACCGTTGTTCCAGGACCTTGCTGCAATAAATCCTTTAATTTTGCTACCGAGGCTGCTTGTTGAGGATTTGGGAAACCGCACCGACGGAAGGTATTAGCAATCTGGTCGTCTAAATCTTTACGGTCAGTAACAACCACAATGGTTGGATTCTTTAATTCTTTTATCCGTCGGAGTTTAACGGCTAAAAATACCATTGTAAGCGACTTTCCACTTCCCTGTGTATGCCAAACTACGCCGCCACGGTTACGAGAATCCTCCGTATGTAAAATTCGATTTATGGCTTTATTAACCGCTCTATACTGCTGGTATCTTGCTAATTTTTTGATAGTGCGTCCCTCTACCGGCTCATAAACAATGAAGTTTTGAATAAGGTCGAGTAAATTTTCCTTGGGGAACATGCCGGTGACAAGAATATCCTGTGCAGAGGGGTTATCTCCTATTTCTGCCATTGTTCTTGGATATGGGTCTTTCCATTCACCATAATGCTGCACCCTAGCTCCGATAGTTCCAGCTTTTGCACGGTCATTACTTGTTGCAATCAATATTTGATTGCAATGAAACAATTGCTCACATTGGTCCTGGTAACGTAAAAGCTGTTTTACACCTTGCCCAATTTGTTCATCTGGTGATAATGTCGGGCTTTTACATTCGATAACCGCCAATGGAATGCCGTTTACAAAAATGATAATGTCAGGGCGAATGGTTCCTCTTGCATTCGAAATCGTAAATTGATCAACAACCAAAAAATCATTATTTTCCGGACGTTCAAAGTCAATCAATTTTACGGTCTGATTCTTCTTCCCTTTACCTAGGTCTTGTTGTATGGAAATCATGTTGATGAGGTTTTCATGAAATGATTGATTTGCTTCCATTAAGCTGGTCGCTTGGATATGAGTAATTGAACGTACTATTTTGTTCAAGTTTTTATCCGATAACCAAGGGTTTAAATGTTGAATAGCTCTAACCAAACGCCCTTTTAATATAACTTCAGCCTGTGATTCTCGTTCAATATCTAGAGAAGGACCATGAATATGTTCATAGCCCATTTCTTTTAATTGATTGATAAAGCGGTTCTCAACAAGAGTCTTTTCGTTCCAATCACTTGTAGTTTTCATGAGGTTATCACCTCTTCGGAATTAAGTTTAACTCGTACTACTCCGGTCAAGAGTACTTGCATAATCCCTTTTTTAGTTTCATTTAAAGGAATTAATTTCTTGTATTCGTGTTGAATTTTATCATCTAATGACTGTAAAATAGCCCCTATCTTTTTTTGCTCTTCTAGTGGTGGGATAGGAATGTATATTTGTTTAATATTCGATTTTGATATCCCGTAAACTGTTGCACCTGTTGCTATCTTGATAAATTGTTTTCTAACAGCATAGTTATTAAAACAATATTGTTTATAATTTATATCCAGCATAGGTAATTTATCTTTTGCAATAATGGTGTGCAGTCCAGAAATGAATACCTTATTCTCATCATTTTTAATAACAACACTCTTTCCAATACCATCAGTGTCTTCTGAAGCGTCAGCAAAAACTATATCACCTGTTTTTAATAAACTATTCTCTCTGATCCTTCCTTCTTCAATAGCTAACCTTGGAAGCCAAGAAGAATCTACCGTTGTGTCAAATACCTTTTTATCAATTTTGTGAATATCGCCATAGTGAAGATAGTATGGACCTTGTTCTCCAAGAGAAGCTCGTGAAAAAGGCATTCCACCGTAAAATTCAAACATACTATCTAAGTCTTTTACTTCCCACACCGCCGGAATTTCGCCAATCTCTGTTTTCTTAAATTTCGAATGTCCAATTCCTTTTGTAAGCAGTTGCTGCATTAACCCTTTTTTCACTTTTTCAGTTTGGTTTATGATTGCTTCTGTTTTTTCTATTACACTGTCTATTGTGGTTAAATACTCCACAATTTTTTTTTGTTCCTTTTTATTTTCAGGGAAAAGGATAACTGTTTTAATAAAGTCTTTTAAATTCAAGTTATTTCTTCCATCTCCAGTTGATAAAGAGTACGCCTGGTTTTTAAAATAGGAGGAATTAAAATAATAGCATAAATAATATTCATCTATTATTTCTTTATTTACTCTTGTATTCAAAGTCGCAAATCCGTGTGAACCGTGCAATTCTTCATCTATGACAGCAGAAGTCCCAATATCTCCTGTATGAACAGTTACAATATCGCCAAGTTGTAACTTTTTCCCTTTATTTTCTTCAGCGAAATCCTTTTCTAACCTTATTAAACCATTTTTTCTAATTTTATTTTCTTTGATATCTGAATTTCTGATTAAAGGTACACCGTCCGGGTCCTCCGTGTAACTTTTTGTCATTGTTTTAACAAGTCCAATCGTAATATCAGAACAAATATCCCTTAGCTTTTCCTTTTTCCAGTTTGTTTTTTTATAGTTACCCATTATATCCAAGCTCCTTCAAATAACTATACATCTTCTCTTCAATCTCATCACGTTCATTCTCAATTTCTCGAAGAGTAGCCAATGCTTGAGCTACGTCAATGTGTTCCTCTTCTTTAGCAGTATCGATATAACGAGTAATATTAAGGTTATATTCATTTTCTGTTATCTCATCAAGGCTCACTGAGCGGCAGTACTTCTCCACATCATCCCATTTATAAAAAGAAGAAACTATTTTTTCAATATCTTGGCCACGAAGGGTGTTTTGATTCTTTCCTTCTTGATAATCTTCTGCTCCATTTATGAAGAACACTTTACCTTTTTTGCTTTCTTCTTTGTTCCTATTAAGCAGTAAAATACACGCTGGGATTCCAGTACCATAAAAAAGGTTTGAAGGTAGCCCGATTACCGCTTCAAGCAAGTCTTCTTCTAGCAACCCTTTACGGATATTTCCTTCTGTTCCACCACGGAACAAAACCCCGTGTGGCATTACCACTCCAGCTTTACCCTCATGATTTAATGTCGCCACCATGTGCTGTACAAATGCAAGGTCACCTTTATCTTTTGGTGGAATACCAAAACGGAAGCGACCATATTCGTCACTTTCAGCTTCATCTCTTCCCCAATTACTTAAACTAAATGGGGGATTGGCGATTACACGATCATAGAGGATTAGTTCTCCTCCTTCTAGCAACTTTGGTTCACGGATAGTATCACCTTTTTCTATACGGTGGTCACTCAATCCGTGCAACAACAAGTTCATTTTACAAATTGCCCATGTATTTAAGTTACGTTCTTGACCATGCAGCGTTAAATTACGCGGGTTTCCACCCTTTGATTTTATGTAGTCGACTGACTGTATAAGCATACCTCCAGAGCCAACCGTAGGATCGCAAACACGCATTCCTTCCTCTGGTTTAATTAGCTTTACTATCAATTCAACAACTTTACTAGGTGTATAGAACTCTCCCCCCTTTTTACCAGCGTCATCGGCAAATTGTTTAATAAGGTACTCATAGGCACGACCAAGCATGTCTGGTTCAGAAAGGTTGGCATTGCTTAAGTCGATTGCAGAAAAATGATTAATTAGCTGCATTAGTAAACGGTCCGGTAACTTTTCCTTATCGTTGAAGTCGATCGTCGCTAATACACCTTGCAGTGAAGAGTTATCCTCTTCAAGAGCCTCAAAAGCTTTGTTTATGGTATCACCTATGTCTTGAGTCTGAGCTTGAATATTTTCCCATCTAGCACGTTCTGGAACGAAGAATTGATGTTCATCACGATCATACCAGCCGTAATCGTCCCCTTCTTCTTCTTCAATACGTTTTGCTGTTTCCACAAATCCGTCATTTAATCTCTTTAGAAATAATAAGCCAAATATGTAGTTTTTATAATCAGATGAGTCAATGGAGCCTCTTAAGATATTCGCTGATTCCCAAAGATGAGATTCCAATTGCTGTTGTGTTAATTTACTCAAAATGAATTCGCTCCTTTTTACTTGGAAAAATTTAATATTAGCAAAGATAATTACTGTAAATAATACCCACAATATTATTTTAACATGACATTTGAACTATCTATACAAAATCCTTTCACTTTTCATATTAATTACATTTCCATCGTTAAATAATAAAAGCCTAGTAAAGTAACTAGACATAAAAAGACATAACAAACACACTTTGTAATCAAAAATCATATATTTAAAAAACTCTTAATATTGTTCAACGCAAGTTTCAGATAACCATTAAACGGTATGTTTACTACCTGTTATCCTACAGCCCACACTTACTTACAGCTCTTTTTGTAAGTGCTTTTTATTTTAATTTTTTCCTAATACTTCTTTTAATGTTTTTCCATTTGAAAGTTTCCACTCTTTCAAACCATTTGAACTTCTTCCAAACAATAATGAGGAGGCAGTAGACGCACTTGTAAACAAATAGTCTTGCGTCAGTACTAAATAGTTCTCTTCCTTAACTAAGATATTACTTTCGATTAACTTCTTTCTTAATTCCGCAATTCCGTTGCTAATCGAAAGTGTTATTTCCTGTGAAAATTTAGATCCTTTCACGACAAGAAATCCGTTATGTTTAGGATAGCCGGAACCAGACACCCCATTAAGTGATACAGCATAAAAAATGTTATCCATTACCATTCCTCTTTCTTTGAAAGTTTTTTAAACATTTTACCACATAATTTTAATTTCATTATGTAAATAAAATTCGATCACATAACTCAACAGTGTCATCCCTAATAGGCTCTTTCCATTACCGTTTTTATTTTAGGGATACTAAGCAATGGTTTATAAAATCAAACTGTTCATTCCACCTACTAAAAAACTCCACATTCATAGTCTCAAAGTTATAAGTTTTGGATACAGAAAAACATACATGATGTTGTTGCTATTTTTGTTATTGTTATTGTCTAGAAGTTAGTCTAAAATATAAAGTACAAAAGATATAAGACTTTTAGACACCAAGAGAGGAAAATGAAAATGGCTACGATTGGATATGCGAGGGTATCAACCAAAGACCAAGACTTAGAACTGCAAATCGACAAACTAAATGAATATGGCTGCGAGAGAATTTTTATGGAAAAACAAAGTGGAGCCAAAAGCGACCGGGAGGAACTTACGAAGGCTTTAGATTACCTTAGAGAAGGTGACAAGCTTGTTGTTTACAAGCTGGACCGGTTGGCCAGAAGCACTTTCGATTTACATAAAATCGCAAAAGAGCTGCAAAGTCGTGGAATATCATTGGTATTCATAAAAGAACAGATTGATTTTTCGACACCAGCTGGTAAGCTCATGTTCACAATGCTGGGAGCTATCGCCGAGTTTGAACGTGATTTAATTGCCGATAGAACTGCAGAGGGTCGTGAGAGAGCAAAAGCACAGGGAAAGCACATGGGGCGTGTTGGAAAGGCTGAGAAGGACGTTAAGAAGGCTTTAAAGCTTTATAGTGACCGAGCATCAAATGGACTAAGCGTTAATGATATTGTAAAAATGACCGGTGTTCCAAGGTCGACTATTTATTCTAAAGCTAAAGAGTAGGTTTAAAAAGGAAAGTGAAAAAATCCCAAAAAACTGAGTTTTTCTTAATTGAAAAGGAGCAAGGGTAATCCCTGCTCCTTAATATTGTTAGTTTGTAATAAAATTTAATATCCCTTCTTAATACAATTGGTCATATAGCGTTTCCCCAGTTGACCAAGTAGATTGACATTTTCTACATACAAAATAGTACTCTTTTCCAACTAATATAGTATCTAAATTAATATGAACTTCATTATTACACCCTTCTTTTGGGCATACAATAAAATAATCGTCAGATAAGAAATTTTCTCTGTCCTTGTTAGCTTTTGCGATCTGTCCTCCTAATGAATATTCTTCTGGGCTTAATTCAAGAAATTCATATGCAGATTTTAGATGATTGGTAAAGTGAATATCTAATGAATTAAAATATTCTGCAAGGTTAGTATGTAATTTTGTCGGGTTGCCCCTCTCCGCAAACTCATTTTTATTAAAAGATACAAAAACAACTTTATTATAGTCTTTCCGGTTTTTTTCCATAAAATTAACTATCCCAAAGAAAATCAAAGCATCTGTTGCTTCGTTTTTCGGATTGCCATGTTCGTTTGCAAAGAATGGCTCAAAACTTTTAATAGCTAAATCAACTACAATTGAATCCAGTTTATTACTTCTAGTATCAATAATAGTTACAAAGTCTGCTATAAACTTATCTATCTGTTTTTTCCTTGTACCGTATGTATATTCATAACTACGTCGTGCCATTTTTTGAAGGTTACTAATTACTTCTTCTGTCTCATTTTTACCTAGTTGATTCGGAAACTTCTTAATTAACTTCATTATTTCAGTTGCATTTTTTCCAATGTTATTATGGTGTATCTCGGTTGTATTATCTTTTATATAATTCCACTCATCAAGCACTTGCCGGGGTATAAGAATATCACCGAAAAAGTTGCTGCCCGAAATTAAAGTATAAAATTGTTCATCCGTATATTTATCGGGAGATAGGAGATCAATGAGAACATTTGTATCTAAGATAATTGCATGTGGTATTACTCCATAACTTCTAAGCAATAGCATTCACCTTTCTCTTACAATAATATTATAAATTATTAAATTATTACTTTTATATTATAATCTAAGGACGAAACAATTTCGATTCCATCCTTTAATAATCATTACTAATATACCACTTTACAAAAGAGGGGTCCGGAGAAACCCAGCTTTAGTTAAGTTCCTATACTTTACCCTACACTTGATTAGCTACATAAAAGTAAATCAATTTTATTATTCTACAACAAAAGCCATCTCATTTGAGGTGGCTTATTTATCATTAAAGGTTAACCTTTAATCACTCTAAAATAACAAACGTCCCTTGTTTGAATTAGAGAAGTCTCTGTGTATTTTATTTAAATAGCGTAAATTCTTCTTGGTAAATGGCTCCTATATCTTTTCCACTAGATTTAGCATACCTTAAAGCTAAAAAAGCGTCTCTTAAACACATGCCAACACCTATTGAAAAAGTTAATTCCTTCGTAATTCCTCTAAGATAAAATAGTAATTCCTGTACTTCAATTTTTTCTTTTTTACATATAATCCCATCTGCTCCTCCGAATATAATTATGTAATTATTTGATTCTAATTCATAAGTAATTTTGTTTACGGTTTCTTTCACTAACTCATTTACATGTTTTAAACGGACCTCATCGTTCTCCATAAAACTATTTTCAATTTTCAAACCAATATCATCACCATCAATATATGCGTACATCATTTTGTAACACTCTCCTCAAACATTTCTTTGGCTTTATCAAAAAACATAATATGTTTATGTGAAATTTTGGTAAATACTAAAGAACCAATTGTACCATTATTCGTATAAAATTTTCCATCTAAGACTGATTTATCATCACTAAGTGTTAACTCTAATTCAGAAGTTCCCTTTCTTGTGATGTGATTAATTGGACTTAATTTTTCCTGTGAATAAACATATATCAATCGATTCTTCTCATCTTGAAAATTTAGTTCCTCACTATATGAATAATTTTTATACCTTTCTGTAATAGAAGTGATTTTTATTGTTAGGTAATTTTGTTTTATTACTAAAGAAATTTGCCCTGTATAAATATTACCTTTACTTAAATCTGTAGACTGATACTCTCCAAACCATGTTCCGTTAATATTTTCTTTATATAAAATAAGATTTAACCACTTAATCTTCCAGCCATATTTAAAATAGAACCACCACCAAACTGTAAGAATAAGTGTTGCAGAAGACGCAGCCTTTATTCCAGCAAACGATCCTAGGTTGACACCTCTAAGTGAAAGTATAATTACAAACAACAGACTGATAACTATGGTAATTACTACAATTCGTTTTGATTCTTCAGCTTTCATTGTTTTCTCCTTTTTTATATCCAAAACACAAAAGTCTATAAAATAACTAATTCAATCTAAATATAACTCCTTTAGAGTCAAATTTGAAGTAAAATCCAATTATAGGATTTGTTGCAAAAGGATAGCATATAACTGCAAAAAAGCTTGGATAATTCCAAGCTCTTAAAATATTAATCGTAATATTCTCCTGTATCCCATTGCAGACCGCAATTGGGACAACTTCTCCACCAACTTAGACCACCGCCATACATTGAGTTGTGCCAATGACCATCCTGTTTATCATCTAAAGTTTTTCCGCATCGAGGGCAATCTAAAGTATTATCGGGATATGGAATACTCCATTCTATTCTTTTTTGTGCCTCCTCTATACGTTTAATCATAGCCATTGATTCTTCATATGAATAACTCTTAAATCCAGTACTCTTAGTTATTTCATAGTAGAACTTTTCGACATTAATTTCATAGTTCAAATTTCCAGGCATTAGTGGTGACAAATTTTCATGGATTTGTTTTTTATCTCCGGCTTTACTAAAATCCGAATAATTTTCAGTTAGAAAATAACCTTTTGTGTATGTATTGTTCGCAAAATGATCAACTGCACTTTGAAATATTATTGCGTCTACCATACTGTTTTTTCTTTTTTCATCTTTAGCTGCGTTAGATTGTTTATCCTTAGAACCGAAAAAAGGAGCAAACTTATCTAATGCCCAATCAGCAGCTATTAATTTATATTCCGCCTTTGTTGGAATAATAATCGAATGCTTCTCGATTAATTCATTTAACGCAGTTACCTTTCTTAATATTCGGTACTTTACCATTTTATCGATTTCAGAATCCACTTTCTCAATAGTTTCCATAAATATTTCAGCTGTTTGAGGAAGAAGAAACAACTTTAATTTTTTAGCTTTACTAATATCATTTTTTAATGTTACCTTGGCACCATCTAATACATCTTGAACGTGACGATCCCATTCAATTTTTACCTGCTCTGGAATTGCCAAGACTACTTTCTTGCTTATTGTTAATGTCTGTAAGGCACTTAGGAAATTGAGTTCATCATAATCTCCTTTTATTGTATTTAACAAAATATTAGTATCCGGAATAATACAAATCAAAATTTTCCCCCACCTATGTTTTTTTCAAATTATATCATAGGATTATTATTACAGGAAAATAAATCCACTGAAGCAAAAATAAAAAAAGATGAAACCGTTACGACTTCACACATACAACTTTTCAATTCCATTCAACAAAGGACGGAATCCTGAGCAAACCAGCTTTAGTTAAATTCCTATACTTTGCCCGGAACTTGATTGGCTCAACAAAACTAAATTTATCTTCCTCTGAAACAACTTGCTACTGCATATATAGGTTCGTACGCTCTGCTGGTGGCATAAATTCCTGTTAGATCCCAAGCTCTTTATGATTTTTAATTACACCTACATCTGCTAAGACCATAACTGTGGTTATAAGGAACACCACAAGATGGGCAGACTTTGTCAGAAATTTCGTTTATATCATCCCTTAAATGAGACACTTTTACTCTAGCTTTCCGGTTCTCTAAGTCATTTTTTATTATTTTAGCACGTTCTTCTTCTTGCTGTTGTTTAAGTATTACTTCTCTTTGTTTTTCCACTTCTTTATCACGAATTGGATCTCTCGAGTTTCTATAAATTTTCCCTCTTAGAGCCGGTATTGAGTTTTGTAATCTCTTTATTGTCTTCAACATCTGTTTCTGTTTTCTAGGATTTTTT
Source organism: Neobacillus niacini NBRC 15566 (assembly GCF_001591505.1). Classification (GTDB taxonomy): domain Bacteria; phylum Bacillota; class Bacilli; order Bacillales; family Cytobacillaceae; genus Neobacillus; species Neobacillus niacini. The sequence goes on along the minus strand of NZ_BCVA01000042.1, from coordinate 30,405 downwards.
TCTGCTTTTCTATCTATCTTTAATTGTTTAATTCTTTTCTCGACAATTGCCAATTCTTTTATTGCATTCATATCTTTTTTTGCTCTCATATAAATACTCCTATTATGTTACAAGAAATAATCTTTCTTTATATAGGAATCACATCTTCGTTTAAACTTTATTTGTACCAGTCTACAAAAGATGGTATTCGCATTTTCCCATTCTTAGTAAGATTTTCTATATTTTACTCGACCTTTATGGTTCTATAAGTATAACTTTATCATCCTCATGTGTCTGAATCCTTCTTCACTATCATTTTATTACCACCCATAGCTCCACCTACCAGCCTTGATCTGAGGCAGAATGTCCATTAAGTATTGCTTAAGTTCTTCTGGAAGATCATCTTTCTCTAGTTCATCTAATGTGAAATAAATGATCTGACCAGCGGCAGCAGCCATCACTTGAACCTGTATTTGTGATTGACCTTTTATAACAAAAACCTTCCTTGTCAGCATAATGTGATTGACATGGAATCACCTCATTAACATTATAACAATCATACGTTCTTTTTATAAAAATAAAAAAACACTAATTTCTTAGATTGCATTGACATTAATAATAAAGCTATTAAAATAGTGAATGTAGGACAAACTACATACTAGGCTGTAGGAACTAATTCACACTTTCAGTCATACAAACCTTTATAAATCAATGGTTATACATAAATAGCAAAAAGCAACAGTTTCCTAAACTGTAGGTCGGAGGTTCGAATCCTCTTCGGGACGTCAAAAAGCGAAAACGCTATGTATCGTGGTTTGTTATCCGTTCAATCAGTCGGAGACAATACACATACATAGCGTATTTTACTTACACTGTATGGACGCAGTTTTCGACAATGCAATGCCCCGACTGCCTGATGATTGGCAGAAATCCTGCGGAGCATTATAACAAAATAATAAGTGCCAATAATTTTTTTATGGGCACTTATCAAATTTTATCGCAAAATATTTTCCCTTAAAATAAATTGTGCCAATTTTTCAATTTGCTCTGAAATGGCGCGGTCACTTTCCAGTGGAGGGCAAATTTCACGGATTTCCTCCAGATACTCTCTTGTTTTAGGGGCTAGGTCTCTTTCAGCCCCTTCTAGATAAATAGCTTGAGAGGCACATATCATTTCAACGGCAATGACTCTGGCCGAATTATGAATAATTTCCCTTGCTTGTCTTGAGGCGATGGTACCCATGCTGACATGATCTTCCTGATTTGCAGAAGTAGGAATGGAATCAACACTGGCAGGGTGAGCAAGGACTTTGTTCTCAGAAACAAGGGAAGCGGCAGCATATTGCGCAACCATTAACCCACATTCTAATCCCGGATCTACAGCAAGGAAAGGAGACAATCCGCTTAACTGTGGATTTACAAGCCTCTCAATCCTACGTTCGGAAATATTTGCCCACTCCGCTGAAGCCACCTTTAAAAAGTCCATTGCTAATGCAATTGGCTGCCCATGGAAGTGACCTCCCGAAATGATTTCACCACTTTCTAAAATAATGGGATTATCCGTAACCGCATTGATTTCGACTTTTAAGCGGTCTTCCACATATTGAATCGTCTGCCAAGAAGCGCCATGTACCTGAGGGATACAACGAATCGAATAGGCATCTTGAACACGAACTTCTCCCTGATGGGTAATCCTTTTACTGCCTTCAAGCCATTTTCGCATCCGGGATGCAACCAATTCCAGCTCTGGATGTGGGCGAACTGCCAACAGTTCACTTTCAAATGCAGAAATGATTCCTCTTAAAGCCTCCATTGTTAAACAGGCTGCCATATCTGCAGCTAACCCTACACGCTCGGCTTCATTTAGTGAAATGGTTCCTACTGCCGTCATGGCTTGTGTTCCATTAATTAGAGCCAGCCCTTCTTTTGCCTCCAACGATACAGCTGTAAGCCCCGCTCGTTTAAGTGCTTCCGCTCCAGTAAGAAGTTCTCCTTTATATTCAGCCTTCCCTTCTCCAATCAATACAATTGCAATATGCGAAAGTGGGGCTAAATCACCGCTAGCACCGACTGAACCTTTGCAAGGTACGATTGGGTGAACCCCAGCATTAATCATATCGACTAACAGATCTAGCGTTTCTTCCCGAATTCCGGAGAAACCTTTGACTAAGGAGTTAGCCCTTAGTGTCATCATTGCCCTTACCACCGGAGTTGGCAGGGGCTCACCAACGCCAACCGCATCCGCCCTCAGCAGGTTCAGCTGCAGCTTTGCTATATCTTCTTTTTCAATCTCAATATCACTTAATTTACCAAAACCGGTATTGACACCATAAATCACTTTTCCATCATTTATTTGTTTTTCAATACGACGACGACTTGCTCGAACTCGATTTCGGTTTTCTTCAGGAATGGAAACGCTTGCATCCCCCTTAACAATACTATCAATCTTGTACCGGTCAAGAGTCATTCCGTCAAGTTCTATTACTTCCAGTTCTACTAATTTGCTTTGACCCATTCGTTATCAAACTCCCTTTAGTGCTTTCGCAAAAATATTCTGTATTTTGACTCTATTATAAAACTAATGCTGCTACTATACCAAACACAAATAACGGGATGTTATAGTGTAAAAACGTCGGAACACATGTATCCCATATATGGTCATGCTTCCCATCCGCGTTTAATCCAGATGTCGGCCCAAGTGTACTATCAGATGCAGGTGAACCGGCATCCCCAAGGGCACCTGCTGTTCCCAGTAATGCCACAGTGGCCAACGGACTAAAGCCCATCATAATACATAACGGTACGAACACAGTGGCCAAAATTGGAACTGTACCGAAAGATGTTCCAATTCCCATTGTTACTAAAAGTCCGATAAGCAATAATAATATAGCCGCCAATAGCTTGCTATCCCCAATAAGAGAGTTTACTGCTCCTACCAATTCACTAACTGCACCAGTTTCTTTAAGAACGGTTGCGTAGCCCGAAGCAATTAACATAACAAAAGCAATAGCTCCCATCAGTTTTACACCGTCTTGGACAACTTGTTCCCCATCCTTTAAAGTAACAATCCGTCCGATAAACATAACTAGAATTCCTGCAAGAGCCCCCAATACCATTGATCCGGCGATTAGCTGCGTAGCTAAAGCCATGACAACGGCTCCTATCGTGATAAAGTCCCTTATCTCAAACTTTCTTGCAGCCGTTTCACTGGTTGCACTGACCTCGGCAAAAGCTGGATCCTGACCTGTTTGATATGTTCTTGATTTGCGGTAAGAAAAAAAGACGGCGATGAATAAACCGACAAACATGCCAATTGCTGGAAGAATCATAGCCAGTGGGATTTGCGTTTGAGCAATTGGCATTCCGTTAGCTTTCATTTCTGCAGCAAGAATTCCATGGAAAATGATTCCGTAACCAACAGGAATAACGATATATGGCATTTTCAATCCAAAAGTAAGGGCACTAGCCACAGCTCTTCTATCAATTTTTAAATAATTAAAGAAAAGTAAAAGAGGTGGGATTAAAATTGGGATAAATGCAATATGGACTGGAATCAGGGTTCCAGAGAGGCATGTCAGTCCGGCAATCATAAGCAATAATACATATTTGCTTTGCTTTTTCTTTGCAAGCAATTTATCTATCAATATCTTGGTAATTCCAGAGTAAGCGATCATCGCTGCAAACACACCAAGTAAAATATAACTTAATGCCGTTTCCGCTTGTCCCCCCATACCTCCTATTAATGTGGAAAGCGTTTCTGCTAGCGATAGTTTTGCTGCAAGTCCGGCGACAATGGCAGCAAATAACAAAGCAAAAATAACGTGCACCCTTAAAAGACTCAAGACCGTTAATACAAGTACAGATATTAGTACAGGATTATCTAACATATAGGACCCCCTCATAATTTGACTAGTTTCTTTTTTTCGCTTCATTCCTGAAAAGAAAGTGGCGTCATATATAAATTTTTAAGTAGCGCTAGGGCTTAAAAAGTATTTTTTGTACATGCACCGTTGTCTTTGCCCATCTATTCTCTATGATTTATATACCATTGCTCAATGAGTGCAGCCGTCAGTCTGCCAGTGTTATGTAGGTTTTCAATGCTGATACATTCCCTGAAAGAATGGATATTCTGAAACCCGAGTCCCAGTGTCAAACAAGTTAATCCATTTTCATTTAATACATTCGTGTCTGCTCCGCCCAATGTTTCTGTTAAATAGGGTTTTACAACGATATTTTCAGCAGCTCTCCAAACTGTTTTTACTAAAATATCATCTTTAGGAATTTCAAATCCCAAATACTTTTTCTCAGTTCTCACATTGACTTTCGCACCCTTTTTCAATGCAGCTTGGTGCATTACTTCTTCCATATGCTTTAGCTGAGCATTAAGCTTTTCCTCTGAAAAGCTCCTAACTTCTCCCGCCAATGTGACACTGCCCGGAATTATAGAGGTAAGCTCACCTCCGTTAATAATCCCAATATTGGCCAGAGTTCCTTCTTCAATTTCGCCAAGTTTCATGTTGGAGAGACCTTCAGCCGCTATTAAAATAGCACTATTACCTTCTTCTGAATTGAGAGCAATATGGGAGGAATTACCCTGAACCTCAATCCAAATCCGACTGCTATAAGGGCCTTTAAGAATGATTTGACCGACATCACCGCTGCTATCAAAAATATAGCCTGTTTTACTTTTTGCTTTAGAGTAATCCATATAGGTGGCACCAACTAATCCCGGCTGTTCATTTACGGTTAAAATAAATTCAATTGGACCATGCGGAATACCACCCTCAATGATGGCTCTAACGGCCTCAAGATAGGCCGCTAATGCCGCTCTGTCGTCTGCCCCTAAAATCGTTGTCCCGTCAGAATGGATGACACCATCTTTAATTACCGGATTCAAACCCTCTGTTGGTAAAACGGTATCCATGTGTGTAGAGAAGAATAATGGCGGAATTGTTGGATCAGATCCTTCATGCCAAGCAAACAGATTGCCTACTTCCCCATTAAAATTTTTATGTGCTTCGTCAAACTCAAGAGTAAACCCAAGCTCTGGTAAAGCCTTAATTAAGTAATCAGCGACCTGCTGCTCCTTTGTGCTCGGTGCGTTTAATTTGGCTAATTCCAAAAATAAATCTAAAAGACGATCTCCATTTACATGCTCAGCTGCTCTCGATTTAAGTTTAGTTTGCATTTGAATCCCTCCATACTTCTCTTCATTTAGATTTGCGGTTAACAACCACTTTACCGTTTTTTATAACCGTTTCTACGATATTAGTTCCGAGTTCATATGCCACATGCTTATAGGTTGGAACATCCCAAATCTGTAAATCTGCTAATTTTCCTTCCTGAATGACTCCACGGTCATAGAGGTTGAGTGCCCTCGCACCCGCAATTGTGGCTGCTTTAATTGCTTCCTCCACGGAAAACTTATACAAACGGCAAGCTAGAGTGATGACAAACTGCATTGATTGCGTATAGGATGCCGGGCAAAGGTCTGTAGCCAGCGCGATGTCCATTCCCAAATCGAGCATCTGTCTAGCATCAAATGGTCGCTTATGACCTACAGCAAAATCAAGGGCCGGCATTAAAACAGCTGTTACTTTTGCCTCTGCAAGCTTTTTCATTACTCCTACTGGCGTGTAATTTAGATGATCAATGGAAACCATTTTCATTTCAGCCGCAAGGTCAGAGCCACCTATATAAGAGTAGGCATCTGCATGAATTTTTGATTTCATTCCATACTCTAATCCAGCCTTAAGAATCCTTTCCGATTCCTCCGCTGTAAAATAACCATCATCACACCATACATCGCAAAACTCAGCCAGTTTTCGTTCAGCAACTTTTGGAATCATATCGTTAATAATGACTTCCACGTATTCCTCTCTCGACAGGTTTTCAGGAATTCCATGCGCTCCTAAAAATGTATTAATTACATCAAGCGGTGTTTCTTCTCCGAGTCTTCTGCTAACTTCAAGAATTTTAATTTCACTTTCTGTCGTTAGACCGTATCCGCTTTTACTCTCCACCGTTGTAATTCCATGCTCGAGCATTGTCAGCATGCGTTTCTTTGATTGTTCAAATAATTCATCCGCAGAGGTATTCCGTGTAAGCTCAATCGTTCGATTCGGCCCTTTTGTCATCGAAAGCTTTTCAAGCTGCTCCGGCTTTCCTGTCATCTTAGCCGCATATTCTTCCACCCTTGTGCCATAAAACACTAAATGGGTATGGGAGTCAACAAAGCCTGGAACAACAACTTTGCCTGCAGCATCAATTAAACTGCCCGGCTCAAATTCAAATTGGGCTTTGATCTCTTCTTCGGAGCCAACTCCGACTATTTTGTCATCTTTAATCGCAATCCAGGCAGTTGTGATGATACCAATGTCTTCCATGCTCTCTCCAACACAGGTTAAAGCTTCTGCTGCCTGTGCGATTACTAAATCTACCTTTATCTTTACTTTGGTATTCGACATTTTTAGCCATACCTCCATAATTTTTTTAACATGTCTAGTTGTACTAGAGGTGATATTCCCCCCATTAATACAAAATCACAAACTTGCAATTTATTAAAACAGCAAAGCAAATTTATAATGTTTGAAATGGAATGAATGGGCGCCAGAAAATCTGAATTTTGATTGAGCCCTGGCTGATAAGTTTCAACGGATTCTTGAAGTTTACTCATATGTTCACTTCTTTCAATAATTAACCGGAGTTTTTTGGGATTCTTTAATGAAAAGAAAGGCTGTCCCTTACGTTCTATTCCAGTCTAAGATCATACCGATTTTATCAAGATGATTTTGAATGGCAGGTTCATCCCCCTTTACGTTAGGGACAGCCTTTATTTCACAGTATCAGTAAAATTAAGCCTTTACATTTTCCTTTTCAAGATCCTTTGGACCAAATGTTGCCTTCGGTGACCACCATAGCGGAATCTTAATGCTTTCATCAGTCAGTTTTCCTTTTCCGTTGGCTACATCACGGGCAGTTTCGTAACCAGCCTGGGCATGGCGTACAACTCCAATACCTGAGTCAACTGTCATTGCTACTTCAAGTCTCATATCAGATTCTGCAGTTCCATCAGCAATCATCGTTACACCCGTATGAACCGCTTCACCCATCGAGTAATTAGCTTGTAATGCGATTAAATCACACATACCAACTGCATTTAATAGACCATTCAACACCGGCCAGTCAGAGATTAAGTCACCGCCATCTTTCATATTCTCAGACTCGAATGTTGGGTTTACGATGGAACCAGAGTCAAGATTGTCACGGGAGAATGCCACTGGTCCTGAAAGTTCACCTTTCTTAATCATGTCATTTACTTTTAAGGCGAATTTCTTCCGCTGCCCAAAGCCCATGTAACAAATACGCGCAGGTAAAGCTTCGATCGGGATATGTTTCATTGCCAGTTTAATCCAGCGGGTTACCAGCAGGTCATCACTAAATTCTTCAAGAATCATTTCATCAATTTTGCGTAAATCTTCAGCTTCACCTGATAAACAGATCCAGCGGAAAGGTCCGCGTCCTTCGCAGAATAGTGGACGAATGTATTCAGCAACAAATCCTGGAAGACGCTTTGCTTCTTTTGCTTCAAACCCAGCATCGATACATTCCTTACGGATACTCGTGCCGTACTCGAAGGAGTGTACGCCAAGATCCAATAATTTAATTAATGCCTTAAGCTCACGGACCATTGTTTCGCGGGCTTTTTCTAAATAAAGATCACGATTTGTGTCGCGAAGTTCTTCTGCTTCTTGAACAGTGTAACCGGATGGTAAGTAAGAGATTGGGTCATGTGCTGGTGTCATTGATGTTGAGATGTCTGGTAACCAGCCTGTTTGAAGAACTTCCTCGAATATATCTGCAGCGTTTCCTACCACCGCGACACCAAGCGGCTTTCCTTCTGCCGCATATTGCTTTGCCATTGAAATTGCCTCATCCAATGTGTCTGCGATACAATCAATAAATCCTTTTTCAATTCTGCGATTAATAATGTCAATGTTAGAGTCACATAGAATCGCAACCCCGCCATGCATGGTCATTGCTCTTGTTTGGTTGCCTCCCATTCCCCCAGCACCGGCAGTTAAAAGGATCTTCCCAACAAGGGAATCATTATAGTGAAGACGGGCAATAGCTGATAATGTTTCAAAAGTACCTTGGATAACGCCTTGTGTACCGATGTACTCCCATGGAGCAGCTGTATAGTTAGCATACATTGTTAAGTTCTTATCTTGGAGATCATAGAAAGTTGGCCAGTCAGCTTTCATAATATTGGTTGTTGCCATAACAACGGTTGGTGCATATTTATAAGTTTTGAAGACGGCAACAGGCATACCTGATTGAACTACAAGTGTTTCATCATCTTCAAGCTCTTTTAACGATTTTACAATCGCATGGTAGGACTCCCAGTTACGTGCAGCCTTTCCAATCCCGCCGTAAATAACGAGTTCTTCTGGTTTCTCAGCATTTTCCATGTTATTTTCAAGCATTCTAAGGATTGACTCTTGTCTCCAACCTTTACAACGGAGTACATTTCCTCTTTGTGCTTTAACGGAATATAAAATTTCTGGCTTTGACATATACATTTCCTCCTAAAAAATAATATAGAATTAACTCTACTCACTTTAGATATTGCAAGTTGCGTGCCAGCTTTTAAAATTCCCTGAATTTTTTAAAACCTCTACAAAAAGCCTGTATGGTAACTTAATTTTTCGATAGAGCAAATAGAGAAATGGAAATATATTCAAAAGTACTGCAGATAGATTTTGCAGTGCAATTGACATTAAGCACCATAAAAGTATAATTCAACATGGAAAACGGTTGCTTTTTCTAAGTGCAGATATTATTTGCATGCAGACTATTAATAAAATTCTAAATAAATGTTATATTCTGATAAACGAATATCATTTTTTATAGGAGGCAAAGAATATGATTGCACAATCGATAGGTTCTATAATTAAAAGTTTTGTTGACGGGGTGATTGTCCTAAATGACACCTTCCAAATTTTATGGTACGATCTCCCTCCAGATCTTGAATTGGATCTAATTGAAAGGCAGCATATTTTAGAACATTTGCCCTGTAAGCGGGAAAAATTAGTTGAGAATGAAAGGTTTACCCTAACCTTGAATCAAAAAAAGCTCACTATTGAGGTTAAAAAATTTTCTGCGGAAAGTGATTACATTATCCTTTGTATCGAGGACATTACGAATTTAATAGAAAATCAAACAGCACGATTATACTGCCTTGAGAAAATAATGGAATTTTTAGATGAAGGAATCATGATGAGCGACCATGAGGGCAGGATTGTCTTATATAATCATGCACAGGAAAAGCTTGAGGGATTAGACAGCCAGGAAATTATGGGCAAGCACCTTTGGTCTGCCTATAATTATAATCCACAATATTCCGAGCATAAACATACCTTCAATACAGGAAAGCCCATATTTTCTCGATACCGCGCTCACTCAACCGTAAACGGAGTACCCCGATATGTGAATTATAGTACTTTCCCTATTCAAAGAGATGGAGATACAATCGCTGTCTTTTCAATAAGTACAAATGAATCACAGCTTAAAAATCGCTTACACCAAGCAATCGAGCAAAAAAGGCAAACTATCCAATCCTCTGAATCTGATTCCCGGCAATTTAACAATGGTACCTCCTTTACATTTGAAAATATTAAGGGCAAAAGTTTCACCTTAAAAAATCTCATTTTAGAAGCCCAAAATATTGCATTACATAATACCGATGTGTTAATTGTGGGAGAAACTGGAACAGGGAAGGAACTGTTTGCACAAAGTATGCACAACCATAGTCCAAGGGCAGAAAATCCATTTGTAGCAGTTAACTGTGCAGCCATTCCTGAAACCTTATTGGAAAGTACGCTGTTTGGAACTGTAAAAGGGGCTTTTACTGGAGCAGCAAATCAAATTGGGCTATTCGAATATGCAAAAAATGGTACACTTTTTCTTGACGAAATTAACTCTATGCCGCTTACACTTCAATCGAAACTAATGAGAGTTTTGCAAGAACGTATGGTTCGAAGGGTCGGTTCGAATGCCGTTTCCCCAGTAGAATGTACAGTTATTAGTGCATCAAATGAGGACCCAATTAAACTGATAGAAGAAAAAAAGATGCGTCTTGATTTATTTTATCGAATCGCTCATACGAGTCTTTTAATTCCGCCTTTAAGAGAACGTACTGAGGATATCATATTTTTTATCAATCACTTTATTGAAAAATATCAAAAAAAATTCAACAAAACTGTGCCTTTGCTTTCAAAAACATTACAATCTACACTCCTTCAATACCCTTGGCCTGGAAACACTAGGGAATTGGAGCATTTAATTGAAAATATTATCATACAAACTAGTGGATCGGAAAGCGAATTAAATAATGAGCATCTTCCTGCATACATGCGAAATAAACTGGTATCAAAAGGTTCATCAAATAACAGGAAACAAAAAGAAATGGAGAAAAACCCATTTAAATCTATTTTTAGTAACTCCCAAGAGCATTATATACTGAGAGTTTTAGACCAAAACGACTGGAATATATCAAAATCAGCTAAAATTCTAGGGATTACCCGACAAAGTTTACAGTATCATATCAAAAAACATGAGTTGAAAAGTAAAGGCAAAGGTGCGAAGAAAGAAAATTAAAAAAGGAATACCAAATTTTAGCTTAGCAGGATATAGTAAATGTTTCCTAAACCGTAGGTCGGAGGTATACGATAAGCAATATAATTACGCTTTTTCTTTGTGCTGCTCAAATGCATCCTTTGGTATTTATTGTGAAATCAACTTAGATTATTCCTAAATCCTGGTCTTACTCTCCAGGATGGAAAACGCCTGACTATGATCAGTCAGGCGATACTATTATCCCTTAATTTGAAAATTCCCCTTAAGCTTTCTTCTTGGCTGAACATTAAAGGATTTTCGGACAACTCCAAAATAAATCAATAAAGCGATGAAGCTAGTTGCCAACATAATAACCCCCATTGGAATGGCTGAATACTCTCCTGCGATTCCAACAAGTGGAGATGTTAAAGACCCCAGAACAAATGGCAATAGACCTAATAGCGCAGAGGCACTTCCCGCTATATGGCCTTGTTTCTCCATAGCTAATGTGAATGAAGTGGAAGAAATGATGGCTAATGATCCAATAAACAAGAAGATAGGAATCGCAACGGCAATTAGTGGCGCCTTCAACAGAAGAGCGGCAAGTAACACAGCACCCGCTATGTTAGCCGTAAATAACCCGATCTTTAAGAAGGTCGTTTCAGATATAAAATCTGCTAAACGTCCAACTAATTGACTTCCAATTATCAGTGCTACACCATTCACACCAAATAATAGACTGAATACTTGAGGAGATACACCGTAAATATTTTGGTAAACAAACGGAATACCTGAAACATAAGCAAATATTCCTGCAACTATTAATCCTTGTGTAAAGGCATACCCTGTAAACTCGCGATCCCTGAACAAAGAACCAAAATTCTTAACGATCTGTGAAAAATCACTTGGGACACGCTTTTCCTCAGGTAAGGTTTCATCTAGTTTCCATGAGACCATTAAAACTAAGACAATTCCAATACAAGATAAAACTAGAAAAACTCCTGACCAGTCTGTAAACGCCAGGATGATAGCTCCCGCAATCGGTGCGACGATTGGTCCAAGATTACCCACTAACATCAATATAGAGAAAAACTTAGTCAGTTCTCTTCCACTGTAGAGATCGCGAACGATTGCCCTAGAAATAACGAGACCGCCTGCTGCCGCAAAGCCTTGAATGAAACGGGCAGCAATAAAAATGTAAATATTAGGTGCAAATGCACAAATGATAGAAGCGATTAAATACAAAAAGAGGAAAGTCCTGAGCGGTTTCCGGCGGCCTTGCACATCACTCATCGGTCCAATAATTAATTGACCCAATCCTAATCCAAGCAAGCAAGTCGTTAAACTAACTTGCACGAGAGATGCTGTTGTATCATAGTCGTTCACAATCGTAGGAAATGATGGCAAGTACGTATCGATCGTAAAGGGACCCAATAGACCAAGTGACCCTAATAGTAAAGCAAGTTGTAATCGTTTCGCGCCTGTTAAAGTATTCAACTATTACTCTCCTTTCTATAAAACCATTGATATATATTTTTAAAAAAAGTTCAGCAGCATTAAAAAAAGCGATTTGTGAATAACTGGTTTAAAGAATGCAACATGCATACAAAAATAGCACAAGACAAATTACTTCGTCAAGCGAAATATTTTTATAAAGATGTTTGGTATACAAATCGGGTATTCATGATTTAGCACAAGAACAGAATGAATCCTTCTCTTTTAAATAATTTCCTTTTATTTTAACTATTTCTCAATATAATCATTTAACGTCGGTAAAAAAACACCAATGGTCTAATAAATGAAAACTTATGAATATTTGATTTTAATGTTCTCCTATAAAAGTAGCCCGACAGACCAATTCTGTCGGGCTTACCTAACATCTTTTTTTGAAAAAGGTTATTTATATTACGTTATTCTCCATTCTTACTTGTGCTTCCTTTTTTCTAGATGATAAATTTGTTAACGCACTTGGCAGAGCAATCATTGCTGGTAAAAAGATTGGCAGAAGTACAAAGCATAGCACAACCAGTCCTGTAATAACTGCTAACGCCAATTCAGATAACAGTAACAATCCAGAAGGCATAAGTGTGGCAAATGTGCCTCCAAGGATGATGACTGCTGCTATAATGACACCGCCTACATGTTTAGAAGCTAGCACAATGGCCTCACTCTGTGGCATATGTGTGTATTCCCTAAAACACATCATCAAGATTATACTATAGTCTACTCCCAAGGCTAGAATAAAGATAAAGGAGAAAAATGGATCAAAGTTTGTTAAACATGCAAAGGCAACTATTATTCCGTTAGTTAAATCATCGGTTTTATCAACATTATTCCTATCAATTAGAAAGCTTCCAAATTTACTAAATGTGGTGAGCAGCCTTCCTCATCAAAGATAATCAATTCGTTTTCCTGTTTTAAAATACTAGCAGGGATTTTATATTCTTCCTGAGGTCCGATTTGCCAATATCGTCCTAAACAAAAACCATTCACCCAGAAAGTCCCTTTTGATAACCCATCTAGACGTATCTTCACTTTTACATCCTTATCACTAGATTGCAGTGATGTTGTAAAGGTGTTTTTATACCAACATGGTCTGACCTGGTCATGATTTAGTAAATGATCAATCCTTTTCCATTCTTTTGGTTCGTTTAAAAGAGCAGTGCTTTGTATTTTCCAATGATTTATCTGTTTTTCTTCATTGTATAAATAAAGCTTTAATTTCGAAATTCCTTTGAGCCCCTGCCCATCAAATTCAAATTCGTTAAAGCCATCATGTAAAAGATGACCTACATCAGCCACACCATATGGTGCATCGAAACGATTCCATGCAGTTTCGTTCGTTATGAGCATGACTGGCATTCCGTCATTCAAGCGCAACCTTTGAAGACCCTCTCCAACAAGGACGGCTTTATCGTAGCCTTGATCATTGACAAATTCCTTCAAAAAAGAAATTCTCCCCTCAATTTCCGGAACATTTCTTAATGAATGTGTCTTACCGATCCCCTCCACTTTCCAGCCATCTAATAAGTCAACAACCCGTCCATCAAGACTTGGTGACTCACTTATTCCCTTCGGTTCCCCTAAAGCCTGGGTGAAATTGTAACGACCCATATTTTGAACCATAAAGCGGATACTATTAATACCTTTTTCAACAGGAAGTTCGATAGAGGCAGCCCCTAAATCATTCACAAGTCCTATATATTGATTATTAAGGAATACTCGTGCTGGATCTTCAATTCTCGGTAGGATTAATGTTTTTTGACAAGTTTCCTTAGATTCAAATTGTGCTGTGTACGATAAATATCCACTCCATTGTCCAAATGAACTAAAGTCCAGCGGTTTATTTGAATCCCTTCCTAAAGACTCATCGATTTTTTCTGGGGCCTGGTACCAATCTGTAAATGCAAATGTAACCTCCCCTTTATCAGCAAAGATTTCGTCATTCTCCTCCACCGTCTTTCGATCATTCACGACGATTTCAAAACACTCATTCTTACCATTCTTAATTGAAACCACCTGCGGTTTTGACCCATGAAAGAATGTAAATTGCAATTTTCCACTGCCTAGCTTTTCGTAACGCTGCGGATATGGGCAGGAAATTGAAAGTTCATCATCATTTTTAACTTGTAAAGCCAGTGAGGATTGCTGCCCCGTTTCATGATAGACCGTACCGATATTATTTGAAAAACCAGTTGTATATCCAGAAAGTGCTAAAATCTTTACTGTTTTGCCTGCTAATCGTCCTGCTTTTATATTCTTTATGACAGGTAAAATTGCATCTGGCTCAATAGTAATAGTTAGTTGATATTGGTCCTCTGGGTTATAGACTTTGTGAATTGCACGTTCAGATTTCAAATTGGTAAGAAATGTAATACTCCCAGCTTTACTCTGTACTGTTTTGCCTTGCAGCCCTTTAGGCAGTGCGGTACACTCTTCAACACTCCCAGGATTTGTTAATACCGGTTCGACCCAATCAATAAAGCTGTGAACTCGTTTAATTACCTGATACTTTGGTGTTTCTTGCAAAAACTCCGTTAGGGGGGCAGCATAATCGTACGATGTAATCATAAATGTATGTTCACCAATCGTACGCCCGCCCCAATGATCGAAATTCGTTCCTCCGAAAAACATATAATAATTGATTGCTGTAAACCCTTCACGCAGCAATTCATATAACGTTTTTTCTAACATACCTGCTGTCTTTTGATTTGCTTTCGGCCCGCCCCATTGTTCAAACCAACCGACCCAAAATTCAAGAACTCCTTTTGGCTGGCCATCAAATCTTTCATCTAACATTTTTGCATGTTCCTCTACATGAGACCAAAAGTTCCGAAACTCAACTGCGCCTTCAACACCGCCATAACAAGTTACTAATGGAACATTAATTCCTCTTGTAATGAGTCCGTCTCGTAAATATTCCATATACTTTTTATCAGGTTTTCCAAGTGCTTGAAACTCATTTTCGACTTGAACCATAATGACTGTACCTGCATTCGTGATCAAATGGGGAAGGACCCGCGGTACTAATTCGTCAAAATACCGATCTACATAATGTAAAAATGGTTCATAATAACAGCGGTATTTCATGTTTTCCTTGGAACTCAGCCACCATGGCAGACCACCAAAATCCCATTCCGCACAAATGTATGGCCCCGGCCGCAGAATGACATACAGATTTCTTTCTTCACACTTCTTTAGAAAAGTTCCCAAATCTTTATCGTCTGAAAAGTCCCATACACCCTCAGCTTCCTCATACCAATTCCAAGGAATATAGGTTTCAATACAATTACAGCCTGCTTTTTTTACTTTATTTAACAGTTCATCCCACTCTGCACGCGGCAGGCGGAAATAGTGAACTGCTGCCGATTTGATAAAAACGCGATTCCCATCAATGATCCAGCTGTTTTTATCAAATTGAATACTGGCCATACTCGCTCTCCCTTCCTAATAGCTTTTTTTGTTCTTCTACCTGAGCAAATACCTTCAAAGCTATCTTCGTTAAAATAAAACAAAACAAGCTTCCGCTAAAGAAAAATAATGAGCCAGGAAGCATCAATAAGATGAATCCGATGACCGCACCGGAAGCAATCATGATAAATGTTTGGATTGGGTGTGTAAAAGTTAATAAGAATGCTGTTTTTATATATTGAAAGAATGATAAGTCATAATGAACATAAAGTGGTATGAAATAAAGGACAATGGCTAAACATACCAGCAATAATCCGGCAGCTAAGATTGTCAGAAAGATAAATACCCATCCATCTAAGGATTGAAATAACATTACATCCAGTAAAAAAACAACAACAATAAGTAAAAATAAGTAACCGTAAAGATTTGCATTCACAAATTCTTGCTTATATTTATTCCAAAACAAACTAAAAATTGGTATCTGTTCCTCTTCCTCTTCCATAATCATCTTCCTCATGACGGCAAACATAGCAGCTGTTGCAGGCATGATACCAATTAGCACAAACCCGAGCAGTGAAAACAAGATCCATAAAATGTTTGTATAGGCAATCAGCATGACTTTTTCTGAAACTCGATATATCCCTGAAAGCATTCCCTTCATTTCCATCATTACCACTCCTCCTTTTCGGTTAAATCTTTCCCTCATGCTAGTACTATTTAATGAGAATCACTTCTTCCTCTATACCTTTTCTTTTGATGAGAACAATCTCGCCAAATATCTGAGTCCCGTCAATACAATAAGACATTCGGTGTAGGGAAGGCTTTTTATGACATACGATAATTAAATGCTCCTCTTCCAGATGAGGTAAAAAAATTCTAAATGCTTGTGCATCTTTCCGATCAACGATGTCTCCAAACAAATCATAAACTTCAACTGTTTTCACAGATGGGATATCTTTTTCGGCTGGTCTTTGTGGATATATAAGCTGCATCAAAGCCGTCGGGCCAGTTGATTTGGTTTCATAGTGAACACTGATGTTTTTTTCAAACTGATTGTATTCATACGAGATATTCCCCTCCTTCATTACAGCTGTAACTGTAGTTGGGCTAATCGGAATGAGATGGAGATTTGCTTCATCTCTATTTACTGTAAAACAGCTTTTTGTGGATTTTTTCAACTCGATTTCACCAGGTGAAAATTGAAAGCTCTGGGAAAAGATATGTTCACCTTTACAGTCAAACTCATCCACCAGCAGCCAGTAATACGGCTTTACAAAAACAATTCTTCTTCGGGTATAAACCGGGTCGTCTAAATGAAGGTAACCATCATGACTGCCTTCTACATAATCAAACTGTTCATTGCTAGTCCACTTCGTCATGAGCGGGACTGCAATCCTACCAAAGCCCCAAGTGTCCTTACATTCCGTAAATTCTACTCCATCCACGAGAGAGGTATTATGAGCCTTGGCACTATTTAATTCCCTTCTTAAGGGATAACGATCGCTATAATTAAATCTGCCGGGGTCTGTTAAAAATTCTTTTCCGTAGGCATGAACGTCTATATGAAAAAGATCCGAGTGTCCATGGCCGCCACCTAACTGTCCACAGTGAAAATACAAATATAGGGCATCTTCTTCCCAACCGGAGCGCATAAAAAAGTTCCCAGAATCCTCAAATCCAACGGAAAGATCTGTTGGTTTCTCAGCAGGAAGCTTATCGTAAATGTCTATACCCTCTAACCCAAACTCCCAAAAGTTCTCAAAATCGATTGCTGGGAAACCTCTGAACTTTAAAAAGGGATCCCTTAATAGGATAGCCGCCCGAGTAAGAATATCCCTCAGGTCGAAACTGTCACTATCCCCCTTCATCGGCTGATGATGATTAGGTTTAGCCATGAAAACATCTGCATAAGCCATTTTTCTTGCTGCCTCTATTATTAATGGATCGATATCAATTCCATTGTTTTTACTAAGGTGAACCGTTTTTAAATAACATAAAAGAACTTCGTTATGATACATTGGTGACTGCTCCCAATGCATACCATCTTTCATAATTTGGAGACGTGCAGTCTCCTTTAATCGCTCTAAACTTAGATTTTGCCAAATGCTTGCCTGATTTAATTCGTGTAAAAAAATTGATAGTTCAAATAAAGCTTTGTTCTCAATGACACCCCAGTTACTAATCGCTTTCCAATTCGAAAATTCATCGGCAAGATATTCAGCATGTTCATATAGAGAAAGAAGCATTTTTTCAAAAATCTCGGTAGTAAAATGGGGACTATTTTTAAAATAATCATAGGCTTTTATCCAGTTGCCGCTCCTTATGCCTGCATCAATGGTTCGCCATGTCAGGGTAGTCAAATTTGATTGTTTAGGATTGGAATCAATCCAGTCCGAGAGCAGTTCACAGAAGCTTTTAGCATACCGTTCATCCCCTGTTAATAGGTATGCTTGACCAAGCGGAATAAAAAAACGATGCCTATTTAACACATATACGTCCATTCAGGATCTTCAGATGGGATATAGGTCCAATCGATTTTTCCTTTGAATGTGACAGGAATATTTGACCGTTCCATATCCCATGCTTCTTGAAATACAATCACCCGATTGACTACTTGTTCAGCTACAGCCCATACCCGTTCAACGGCTTCTGGATAATGCTTGTTTACCTGTTTCACAAGACCTTCTATTTCATGATGGTGAAAATAAAGCTTGGGATTGACTCTATTTAGAAAATAACTATGATAGAAACGAAGAGAGTCCCTGAGTTTGTACTCCTTAAACGCCTGCTTTACAGGCAGAAGAATAGGATTGTCTAAATTGAGTAAGTTTATCAGTGTGCTCATTCGATTTATCCCCCTCTGTTTGTGGATAGTTATTCGTACCAATATCCTTTATGATTCTTCTCTAAACGCATTAAAGCCTCAAGATAAAAGTAATCTCCCCATATCATATAATCATCGATTGCGAGATTCCCCCGAACATGATAGGAACCATGTTTTAGGAGCCCTTCCGCATCTTTTTCATTAATCGTTGAGTAGTTTTCTACAAGTGATTTCATCATCCTTTGAATCGCTGCTTCAAAATATGCTGCGTTTGGATCGTCTTCCTTTAAATAACGGATTATTTCGATAAGACCACACACAGCAATGGATGCGGCTGAACTATCACGAGGTGTATTGTCATTAATAGGCGCATAAAAGTCCCAATAGGGAACATAATCTTCTGGTAAATGTTCAATAAAATATTTCGCCATTCTTTTTGCTGTTTCTAAATAAACTAATTTTTTTGTAGAGTGATAGGAAAGGGCAAATCCATAGATTCCCCAAGCCTGGCCGCGTGTCCAAGTCGACCCATTTGTATATCCTTGGTGGGTTGCTCCTCCGATAGGCTCACCTGTTTCTTGATTAAAGAAAAACGTATGATAAGAACTATCATCACCGCGAACAAGATAGGTTCTGCTTTTTTCCGCTTGAGCTTCCGCAACATCACGATATTTAGGATCCCCTGTTTGTTCACTAGCCCAATAGAGAATTGGGAGATTAAGCAGACAATCAATAATGATTCGTCCGCCTTCTATTTCATCGTTTTTTAGCCCCCACGCCTGCAAATACTGACCTTTCTCACGCCAACGGCTAAGCAGCTTATCTGCAGCCTGCAAAGTTAGTTCTCTCGCTGATTCATTTTTTTGTATCATCCATTGGGCTTTGGAAGAAAGCGAATACAAAAACCCAATGTCGTGATGATTGAGAACAATATTGTTATTTAAGCGTTTTTGAAAGCTTTCAACCGTTTTTTGTGCCTTGACATTAAATATTGGATCATTAGAATATTCATAGCACATCCACAGCATGCCTGACCAAAAGCCATCTGTCCAATCGTCATTATCGTTTAACTCATATTTTTTACCATCCATGCTGACATGCGGGAATAACTCACCGAAACGGTCAATATTCTTTCTTGTTTTTTTAACTGCATCTTCAATCGCTAATTTCCACATGAATACATTCTCCTAATCTTTTAGCCTTAATCAATTCCTAAACTATATCTACTAGCCTTTTGTTTTTAGTCTAAAAGAAAAAGAAACAAAGAAATATGTCTGATTTACAGTAAAATGTGCACAATTTTTACCTCGAAATTTCATTTAGGTTCTACCAACATGTTTGGTGTCAAAAGATTCTGTCAAAATTCTTCTCTTATGGGTAAAAATTTTCATCCATATGTTACTAGATTAAGTACTAACATTAGTTATTAACCGGTTACTAGGAGGGGGTCATGAAATTTTAATTTGTTTTACACCAAAGCTTTTTGCAAAGGAGGCAGATAAAAAAACTGGATGTTACATTGACTTGTGTTGATAAAAAGAGTTAATAGGAGCAGTATTAATTTTTTTCGAGGAGAGGAATTAATGAGGAAAATATTAAATTTAGTATTGGTTATCTGCTTAATCGTACCTTTATCTATACCACTTATTGAAAACGCTGCCATCGCAAACAGTGAAACACCTTCTAATCTAAATTCCGATGTCAGCCTTGAAGAACTCTTAAAAAATAATGAGTTAGACGAAAGTGAAGCTGCAGGGAACTTTGCTTCTATGTGGGAAAATGGACAAAAGCCAGCCAATTGGGATTTGCGTAATTGGGCAAACTCAGGGGGCGCAAACCCACAGGCAAAACTCATCCAAGACCAGGAAAAAAATATGGTTCAAATAGATTTAAATAAGACCGTAGGTTTTTTCCAATATTATAGTTCCATCCCTGTAAATCCAAACAGTATCTATCATTTTAATGCCAAAGTCAAAACAAAGGATATTCAAACACCTCATAGCTCGAAAAACGCAGTTACTCTTCGGGTAGAACAATTAAAGGATAGTACCGTTTTGGCAAGAAATGATCTTGCATTTATTAAAAATCACAGCGGGGAATCTGATTGGGTGAACTTATCCGGATCCATCACGACACGCAGTGATACGAATCATGTCAGAGTGATTCTTATTACGGGACAAGTATCAGCAGGTAATGGCTCAACAGGAACCATTTGGGTGGATTCTTTGAGCATGAAACCTGAAGTTGTTTCACTCGAAAGTATTACCATGGCCCCTGAATCTCTCGCTATTCCTAAGGGAGAGAGTTCTGAACTTAACTATACCCTTAATCCTAAGAACACAACCTTCCAAGAAGTTGAATAGTCCTCAAGTAATGAAGCGGTAGCAAGTGTGGAGAATGGAAAGGTTACTGGCCTTTCCAGTGGTGATGCCGTAATTACGGTTCGTTCTAAGAACGATCCCACCATTAATGCCACAGCCACCGTTACAATCTTTGAAGGAGATATCCCTGTAACAGGAATCTCTTTAGATCACAGTCAGGTTCGTCTAAATGAGGGCAATGGGACAATTTTAACTCCAACCATATCACCTTCTTATGCAAGCAACCATCAGGTAGTCTGGAGTTCTTCGAATGAAAACATTGTAAAAGTCAATGGTGGAGTAATACAGGCTTTGCAGCCGGGGAGTGCTGTCATTACAGCAACAACAGTGGATGGAAACCATCAAGCCTCCGCTACTATAGTAGTAGATCAGTATGAAGAAGACGAATACGATCAGATGAGAAAGAAATGGGCTAACTATGTTATTCAGAATACCTATATTGATTTAGCTAACCCTCTGATAAAACATAAAATTGACAAACTGTCAGAAGATGCGAAAGTACTATGGGCGAATATGAATAATAGTGCAGACCGGACATACATCTGGGAGAATGCATCCAGTAATACAAATTCTGCAGATGTAACAACCAATTTTAGAAATTTAAAGACATTAACTAGTGCCTATTCCACGAAAGGTTCCGAACTGCAAGGTAATCCGGAACTTTTGAAAGATATCATCAAGGCATTGGATTGGATGGTCGAAAACCGTTATAACGGTAACCACTATAACAATTGGTGGGATTGGCAAATTGGTTCGCCACAACTTCTCAATGATATTACAGCCGTATTATATGAATATTTAAGCGATGAACAATTAGCCGAATATATGAATTCCATCAAAACTTATGTTCCAAGACCAACCCATTATTATGGAGTAGGCGGAGCAACCTGGATTGTTGAAGCAACAGGGGCAAATCTTGTTGATTTAACAAAAGTCGCAGCAGTCCAAGGTATTATTTCGAAAGAAAAAGCAAGAGTTATCGCCGGCCGGAATCATTTCCCATTGATTGAAATAAAAAAATCAGGGACAGGAAACGGACTCTATTCTGATGGTTCATTTGTGGACCATAACAATATCGCCTATACAGGAACATATGGTGTTGTACTGATAGGATCTATGGTAGATATGATTTATTTGTTGGACAATAGTTCGTTTACATTAAATGAAGAAGATTTAAACAATATATACGACATGATTTTGGATGCATTTCAACCGGTTATTTATCGCGGACTAATGATGGATATGGTAAATGGCCGTGCCATCTCAAGAGGAAATGTCCAAGATATCGGCCATGGCACCGGGGCAATGGAGAGAATCATTCAGTATATGGAATTTGCACCAAAGGAGTATAAGTCAAAGTTTGAAAGCATGGTGAAATATTGGATATCTTCCAATGATTCCGTCAACCTGATTGAACGCTTCAGTCGTATTCCTGTTATTACCATGGCAAATAAGATTATGAATGATTCTAGTATTCAGCCAAGAGGAGAACTAATCGGCCACTATAACTTTGCGAACATGGACAGGGTCGTTCATAGAAGACCGGGATATGTTTTTGGAATTAGTATGTACTCTAACCGGATTGGTGCCTATGAAGGAAATATGAATGGTGAAAACACAAAAGGGTTTTATACCGGTTCAGGCATGACCTATATATACAATAATGATTTACAGCAATATAGCGGTGATTTCTGGCCAACCGTTGATTCCTATCGTTTGCCAGGTACTACGGTTGATGCAACAAAACAACTGCCCGTAGGCGCAGGTACAGGAAAGACTTCCCCTCAATCCTGGGTTGGCGGCAGTACAATCGAAGGGCTATATGGGACAAACGGAATGTTCCTAGACCAAAGTATTTACGGTATGACCTTAAAAGGGAAAAAATCATGGTTTATGTTTGATAATGAAATCGTTGCACTTGGGTCGGATATTCAGAGTAATGACGGACGTCCAATTGAAACCATTGTCGAAAATAGAAAGTTACTAGACAATGGAAATAATGCACTGTATGTCGATCATCAACAAATGCCATCTAAACTGGGCTGGACGGAAGAAAAAGAAGGCGTTAACTGGGCACATTTAAGTGGAAATGCAAAAGGAAGCGATATTGGCTATTACTTCCCAGAAACCGCTGACGTAAAATTCCATAGAGAAGCTAGAACCGGCTCTTGGAAAGACATTAATACAACTGGCTCAGAACAATTGATCACAAGAAACTATATGAAAATGAGCATCAATCACGGAGTAAATCCTAATAACGGAACCTACTCCTACGTTCTTCTGCCAAACAAATCAAAAGAAGAGACGGCGAAATACTCAGAGAATCCAGACATTAAGGTTTTAGCTAATAGTGAAAAAGTTCAGGCTGTAAAAGAAAAGAAATTAAACATCATTGGTGTTAACTTTTGGGAAAACGAAAAAATAACCATTGATAAACTTACTAGCTATCAGAAAGCATCAGTCATGTTCAAAGAAATACCGGGTAATATGATTCAAATAGCGGTAAGTGACCCTACTCATAAGCAGGATATTATCGAGATAGAATTAGATTATAATATTAAGTCTTCTATCTTTGTAGACCCTAGAATTCAAATACAGAAAATCAGTCCAGCTAAAACCAAGCTGGTGATTGATGTTAGAGGAGCAATGGGTCAAAGTATAACAGCAGGGTTCAGCCTAAATAATAAACCTTGGGACTGAAAAGATGTGGCACCTCACATTAATTTTACTTAACACCCGCACGCACATTCTACTTGGTTAATCATTACAGAAAAAACAGGCAACTTCCCAAAGGGAGTTGCCTGTTAATATATTAATAATGTATCTTTGCTCGATACTCTCTCGGTGTCATTTTCGTATACTTTTTAAATACTTTCGAAAAATAGGTTCGATCTGAATAGCCGCATTTTATGGCAACCTCTTCTACTGATTCTCCCGTTTGTTCAAGGATTTTCGCGGCAACACCGATTTTAAATCGATGAGCATAATCTGTAAAGTTTTCGCCGGTTAATCGTTTAAAATAACGGGAGAAGTAACTCGGATTCAAATATAAATGGGCGGCCACATCTGTAGAGGTAACATTTTCCGAAAGATTCTGAACAATATATTGGTCAATCTCTTGTAACTTTGGCTCGCTGCTGCGTGCTCTACCTTTGTTACTATTCGATAGTATAAGCTGTGTAAGCTTGTTTTCTATAAGTCTTACTACATCACTTAGTCTAATGCACTCCTCAAGAAACGAATAAAACTCTTCATTTCCCGTTTCAGTAAACTGTAATTCAATTAAACGGATTCTCCGTGCCATTACCTTTTTCAACTCTTCAGGGTCAAGTTGTTTTTCTAAGGCGGTTTCAGTGATATTTGAAAGAATTTCATTAACTTTATTACTGTCTTTTTCTTTTACAGCAATAACAAGTTCATTCATTTCATTATCCAGCAGCCGGCTGATGGGGCAAAAAGCACGTTGTTTGGTCTCCTTATCCCAATTCAAAATCGGTATAGTATTATAAAAAAAACGATATCGATTGTGAATCATCTGTTGGAAAACTAATCCAACATTTTTTATCTCATACGATTGACGGTAATAGATAAAAGAAATCTCCAGACCTAACAATTCAATTATTTTCTCTTGTATCTCCATTAATAAAGATTGAATATACCGATGATGATCAAATTTTATATTTTGGCGAAAGTTGTAAACAAAAACAATGGATTCTTCCTCATTAAAGAATGTGAAACCATGATATTTTTTCGCAATATCACAAGCGATATTATAAAATCCATATTTAATTATCGACAGATCTTGGAAGGAATACTTTTCCATAAATGTTGATAAGGATAAGTGGCCCGTCCCTAAAATAAACGAAGGATATTGCCAACTAATATCAAGTTTGTTTGCAAACTGGATTAACATTTCCGGTGCATCTCTTTTAATAAGACGGTCGAATAACGAATGTTTCAATATTTCAATGTTCCGGTTGAGTATCTCCTTATAGGATAAACCTTCTACACTAACAGACGATTCTATAATTTTATTAATAGAATTTTTCAAGCTTTCTTCGAGCTGCTCTTTCGTTAACTCATCCTTAATCAAATAATGATCGGCATTTAACTGAATGGCTTTTTGCGCATAATGGAAATCCTCATGGCAGGTTAAAAAAATCATTCTAACATCTGGTTTGATTTGTTTAAATTCCGCAGCTAGTTCAAGACCATTCATTTGTGGTAATCCAATATCCGAAATCACCAAATCAGGTTTATACTGTTTAAACATTTCTAAGGCTTTTACACTTGAATAGGAAGTGCCTACAACATTTAAGCCATGTTCGTCCCAATCGATTAGTTGTTGCAGATATTTAATCATTGGTACATCATCATCAACCAGCATAATATTAATCATCTATTTCTCACCTTCCTTATCTGTACCAAACGGAATTTGAATAACAATCGATATACCTCCATTTTCATTTTGCTGCAGTTCAATATCGGTATTGGAACCATAATAAAGCTTTAGTCTCTTAGCAATATTCATCAAACCAACTCGATTATATGAAGTTTCTTCCTCATCAATCTTTAACATTTTATTTAACTCTAAAAGTTGATTTTCACTCATCCCTTTTCCATTATCACTTATCATGATTAAAATCCATTGATCCTTTTTGCTGGCTCGGATGGTTATTTCTCCATCTGTTTTTTCTGAAAATCCATGAACAATGGCATTTTCTATAAAGGGTTGAAGTAATAATTTCGGTAAGCTACTATCTTTAACTTGATCCTCCACTTCAACTTTCAATTGTACATTCACTTCTGTTCTCATCTTCATGATTTCTATATAATAAAATAACAGTTTGCATTCACTTTCAATCGTAGATGGTTCATCTATTTTCATATAAGCTCTTAATAAACTCATTAAGGCGTTTATTTTTTCAGCATGTTCATTGTCATTATTTATAAATAAGCTGCATTTGATAGAATTTAAGGTGTTAATCAAAAAATGCGGCCGTATTTGAGCGAATAATGCCTGAAGTTCTATGTTCCTTTTTTCTTCTTGTTCTTTTTCAATCTTTTCAATTAACCCTTTTATTTCATCTAACATATGATTAATGGTATTGCCCAATTGGTTGATTTCATCTCTGCCGTCAGGGATGTACCGGACATCGTGTTTTCCCTGACCAAACTGGGTAGCAACAAAAGACAATCTCTGAATAGGACGATTAAGTCTTCTAGCAATTAATAGTGAAATGAATAAAAAGATAAAAAAGAAAAGAGCAATTAAAACCGAACTTAGTAAAAAGTTTTTGGTAATTTGTCCTGTTACTTCTTCAGCAGAGGTCTCATGAATAAGCTTCCATTTTGAAATCGGTATTAGAATTTCGTCTCGAATGTCTCCGCTTTTCTGTTCCCCGCCCTTATATGATATTGCAGGGTCCCCTTCAATCAACTCTCCATTCTCATCAAATAATGCTAGTTTACCAGTCTTGGCGGATTGAAATAGTCGTTTAAAATATTCATTCGAGATGCCTATATTTAATGTCGCTAAAGGTGCACCATTTTGGGGATGTTTAATAACACGACTAAAGTAGTAATAAGAGTCAAAATCTTCATTCAAATAACTAACCGAACCCAAGGATTGTAAATGACTGGTCTGATTAACATCTATTCGACTTTGAAACCGATTCCAATGATCTTTCAAAACTGTTAAAGAAGCGATTTTACCTGAGATACCATCAGAATAAGGAACGATAAATTCTTTATTATTAACTAAAAACATATGAATATCCGAATTTAACATTTTAATAGATATATAATCAAAGGAAGTGACAACCTTCTGATAGTTATCATAGTCCCGATACCTCTCTATTTTTTCTGTTTCGCTAAAATCACTAAGAGTCCGGATAGTTTCATCATTTTTTACATAAAAATGAGTAACATAATTTAAATCATCAACTATTTTTGTGATATCTTTGGAAACTAAATTCAATACAGAACGATTGGATAGTTGTATTTTTTCTATTACATTATCCTTTGTTGTTTTATAAGACAAAATTGCAATAACCAATACTGGGAGCAGGATTAATATAATAAATGATGACTGTATTTTTTGATAATAGCTTAATTTGTTCATATCATTCCTGCCACCCTTTTAATAGACTAAGATTAAAAACGTTTACAATTATTATTTTACAACAAATTAGTTAAAAAATCGGGTTAACCATTATTAACCTCAATTTAGTTTTTAAATGGAAGAAAAGGCCCTCCACCTGAGAGCCTTTTGTAAATACATTTATTTTTCGTTTTCTTTTATTACTTTATTTGCTTCATCTGCCATCCACTTTTGAACTTCTTTTGCAGATTTATCTTCAAGGATAAACTGACTAAATCCATCACCTAAAATTTTATCTAATTCTGCTGCGTATGTGATGGAAACATCAGATGCCGGTAAAGCTTCCGTACTGTCAAATAAAGTAGACATTAGCGAATCTACATCATAATAATCTTCTTTACCTGCAATCCATTTTTCAACTAATGGTTTCGCATCTTCTTTTTTCCAACCTGGTAACTCTGTTCTTGCGTCTGTTAAGTTTGTAGAAATAAAACGGGCAAATTTAAATGCAGCTTCTTTGTTTTTTGAACTTTGACCAATGGCTAAATAGTTACCGCCCATATAAATTTCGTTTTTATCACCTTTTGAATGAACTGGCACTGGTGCAAAAGCGGTTTTGAATTCATGAGGAAACTGCCCCGTATTACCGGTATCTGCAATCATCCATGTACCAGTTAACAGCATTGCTGCGTCGCCATTAAAATATTCTGTCCGGTAGTTTAATTTCGCCCCGATTACATCTGCGTAAGGTTTAATAGATTTATCTGTTTTCTCCATTTGACGTCTTAGATTAAAGAAATATTCATAGGAAGGATCAGTGAAATTAGTTTTACCATCTTCGGTCATAAATGGATGCTTTAGGTGCACCTGAGCAATTGGATTCGCATATAATCCCCAATTATGGAAGTATGCTCCATACTGTTTTTCAGTGCCTTCACCCTTTGTTAATTTTTTAGCATATTCACTAAATTCATCCCATGTCCAACCTGCTTTAGGGACTTCAAGACCCGCCTCATCTAAAGCTTCCTTATTAAGTAGGACAAAATTGGTTGATATATTGTTTAAAATTCCATAATACTTTCCATCATACTTAGGATTAACATAATATTCTTCTTCTGGATTTAGCTTATTTTCTTTATATAGGTCATCAAGTGGTGCAACTACACCTTGCGCAGCACGTTGGTAAATCGCGTCGATGTGTGGAGTCATAAAGACATCAATAGATTCACCTGAGGCCATTAATACATCCAGCTTTTTTAGCGTTTCAAGAGAATTCCCCGGGACAAGCGAGACATGTTCCACATCAATATTTGGGTTCTCTTTTTCAAACTGTTCAATATATTTTTCCGTTGAAGCCTGCATTACCTCATTATCCCAGTTGTAATACTTAATGGTTACTTTTTCGTCTTTAGGTTTTTCACTCGTACTTGAATTTGACTCTGAACTGCCTGAACACGCTGATAGTAGAGTCATTGCTAGAAATGCGGTACTTAAAGCTAAAGTGGCTTTCTTTTTTAATTTCATTTGGATCCCCCTCTATTTTTATAAAACCGTTTACATTTCAAATTATACTTCTTGCTCTTTTTTCTTTACGTGCACAATTTGATACAGTTTGTGCACTTTTTTTACTAGTTTCATTCTCACTTCTTAACCTTTTACACCGCCAAGAGCAATCCCTTTAATCACTTGCTTTTGCATAATGATAAAAATAATAACAAGTGGAATAATAGCAGATAATGAAGCCATCATTAGAACCGCAAAGTTATCCGCATAGTCATCCTTAAATAATTGCAGTCCTAAGGTAATTGGATAAAGCTCTTTATTAATTAAGAAGATCAGTGGACCCTGATAGTCATTCCAAATCCAAATAAACTTGATAATACCAGCTGTTGCTAAAATTGGTTTGCATAACGGCAGAATTAATTTCCAATAAATCGTAAAGTATCCTGCACCATCTAATTTTGCCGCTTCAATATATTCATTGGAAATTCCAAGCATGTATTGCCTCATTAAAAAGGTAAAGTAGATTGAGAATAACCCCATCAAGATTAGACCTTCATGAGTATTATAAAGTCCAAGCCATTTTATCAAAAGAAACCTTGGTACCAATGTTGCTTGTTCCGGTATAATCATGAAACTAAGAACAAGTGCAAAAACGAAATCCCTGCCTTTAAATTGCAGCTTACTAAAGGCAAACGCAGCCATAGAAGAAAAAATTAGTGTCGACAATGTTTGTATGGTAGCTAGTTTTATAGAGTTAAAATAAAACTTATAAAAAGGAATTTCAGCCATCCAAACCGCTTTGAAGTTTTCAACTAGATTCCAATCTTTCGGAATCCACTGAATAGGAAATACCATTACATCTTTTTCAAATTTAAATGCTGCCGACATCATCCAAATTAATGGAACGAGGAAAAAGAATGATAATACTAACATACCAATTGTGAATAAAATCTTACTAAAATCAAGCTTTTTTTTCATTTTAATTCCCCCCCATTAATAATGTACAAATCGTTTTTGCAGTTTCCAGCTAATTAATGTAATGATTCCTACTATGATAAACAGTAACCATGAGATCGCTGATGCATATCCCATATTAAATTGTTGGAATCCTTCTTCATAAATACGGAATACAATTACGGTTGAAGAGTTATTTGGCCCTCCTTGGGTTAAAAAGGCAATCAAATCAAATACCTTAAACGAACCAATCAATAATGTGATAAATAAAAAGACATTTGTTGGTCCAAGCAATGGAAGTGTTATTTTAAAGAATTGTTGAAGTTGTGAGGCGCCATCGATACTTGCAGCTTCATATAATTCTTCTGGAATACTTGATAATGAAGAAAGGTAGATAATTATTTGATAACCAATTCCCGCCCAAATCGTAATAATGATGATTGAAATTAAAGAGGTTTTCGGACTTGCTAACCACATCGGTGGATTTTCGACCCCTAATCCGGCTAAAAATTGATTAATAGGACCAAGGGACGGATGGAATAGTGCACTCCATACAGCACCAATTGCTATAATTGATGAAATATAAGGAATAAAAAACGCAATTTTAAAATAACTAGACATGTAGACTTTGGTATGAATAATGACCGCTAATATAATCGCAAGAAACATTCCAATTGGAACAGTGAAAATGGTAAATAAAAAATTATTCCTTAATGCCATAATAACTTTTTCATCTTGAAATAATTTAAGGAAATTATCGAATCCAGCAAAGTGTATGGATGACAAGCCACCAACTAGATTCCATTCAGAAAAGCTGAGAACAAGTGAAAATATAAGTGGAAATAAATAAAGTAACAAGATTCCAATAATCTCTGGTAATAGGAACAGCCACCCAAATAAACTTTCTTTTCTCCGGCCTGTCCAAAATATTTTTTTGTGAACATAATTTACTGGTACACTCGATTTGATGACTTTATGTTCCACGAACGTTGCCTCCTTTTTTTATTTATGTTTCAACTATAATGGTTAAGCGTTCTTTGATTAATTAACGATTCTGACAAAAATGTGCAATATTTTTACCTCTCTGGATTTCAAAAGCAACCAAAATGAAAACCCAAGTGAAATTAGTTCAC
>NZ_BCVA01000041.1 GCF_001591505.1 Neobacillus niacini NBRC 15566 | reverse complement strand
GATGAAAGACAAATCTTTCTGACGTCTCCTGAGATTTGTCCTTAAGACCCTCGATGAAAGACAAATCTTTCTGACGTCTCCTGAGATTTGTCCTTTTGACCCTCGATTGAAAGTCAAATCTTTCTAGCGCCATTCAGACAGGTTTAGTTAAATATAGAGAGAGTGTCCGAACAAAAGAACAATCAATACAAAAACCAGCTTTTATAAAAAAGTATAAATAATTCAATTCATCATAGAGTTTTATAACGGCCAAGATTAAAGGGGGGGTTTATTTGCTTAAATTAGTGTTCATTATTTTACTCGTTCTTCTTGCCATTACTATACTCTTCTTTATCTTAACAAAAAATAAGCAGGGAATGATTCGGACTTATTCTATTTCAACTTTTTTAGGAACAAGTACTGATGATGATTTTCTGGGACCAAAACAATCTATCACCGAAAAAATTAATAATTTTTTCAATGATAATCAAGATGAGGATGATAACATAGACGATGGTGGTGATGACACCGGAGAGTAGCAAAAATGCTGAATCGGGCGTATCGATTCAGCATTTTTGTACCTATCTTTTTGTCTAACTAAATTCCTTAATGAAATTATTAAATTCCTTTATAAATAGTTCTGATTCCTCTAGGAATGGATAATGATTGGTGGGTTACACAAATCGGGTTTCCCTCACCCTTAGTAAATACTTCAAACGTTCCACGAGAGGTTTCAACTAACATCTGATTCCAACAGTTCATATTTGAGACTCCTAATTTTCTTTAATCTATAAACATAATTTTTTAATTACATCTAAATTCAACAGTATTCTATTCTCGAATACATTTCTCCTCTACATTATAAGAAAATAAAGAATGAAAAGATGATTAGGGTTTGATAATAAGTATCAAAAAGGAGGGATTATGATGGATGGAAAATACAATACAAATGATGATGCAAACGTTGAGATGAAAAAAGCGCTAAGCAAAAGTAGCCCTAGAAAGAATCCAAATATGAGTGAAGCAGAATTTAAGATGAAATATCAAGGGAAGAAGCCAATTTAATCATAAGAGGGGCAGGTTTTTCTGCCCTCTTAATTTTCTTATTCATCATTAAATTTAGGTTTAATAGCATCGATTATTAGCGATGGAAATAATAATTTATCCCCTTGGTTCCTAGGATCAAATCTTTTCGAACGAAAAATAACTCCATCTTTCCCATCCCATTCATTGAAAAGGAAGTTGCCGTTCTCATCGCAATATTCGAGTAAATTCACTTTATACCCGGCCGTTTCAAACATTTTAGATAAGGTTTTATAGTTATGTACAATCTTATGACTTGCAGCAGGATGATCTTTTGGACCAGGACCACCTACTTTAACGATATTTTGGTACTCCTCATTTGGAAAGAATCCATCTGGAACAGCACAACGTATGTAACCTGAAGGCTTCAGAAAATCAAAACAAAGTTGTGCAGCCCTTACACCTTCTTCGTAGGTTAAATGTTCCCAGACGTGTTCAGCTAGAATAGCCGTTATAGAATAATGATCAAACCTGCCTTTCCAAGTATTAATATCGATTAAATTAAGTTCATCTTCCTGTGTATGAATCCAACCAGGATTATTATTGTACTCCCCTGCTCCAATCACAACTCTGATTTCCTCTTTTCTATTTCCCACTGGTTTCTCTTCTATTTTTTTCTTTTTAATTTTTGCTTCTGCTTTCTTTTTATTTTCAGAAACCCGAAATTTAACAATTTCACTAATTACTCCATATGGCAACGGCTTGTCTTTAGGAAACTGAACGGCACCTTTTGAACTTTTAAATTCGGATAAATCATGTTTAAAAGCTTCAATTCCGCTTGGAGCCGGATAAAATCCAATGTGATTTTTATTGGCCGCAAAATGAACTAGATTACCATGTAAGTAAAAAGTCGGCATTTGGTAACTTATTTTTTCTACTGCCTCTGGTGCTGACTCCTTTATTACATTCCTTATCTTTTGTAGTATTTCTTGAACTTCACTCGGAAATTGTAAGATGTATGCATCAATAGAATTTATTGTTTTATTTGCTTCCATGATGGCTCCTATCCTTCTCAAATTAATCCATTTGGAAATTTTATAGTTCTATCCAGAATCTTTTAACAATATTTCCATCTTCTTCGATAAAATCTGAATCTGGAATACCACCATTATTTATAATCGTTTTAAAGGACCCTGTATTATCTTCATCACATACAACAAGTGCTTTTCGTATTCCCAACTCTTTAGCTTTTTCAATCGATAATGACAATAATTTAGTTGCAAATCCTTTCCTTCTCTCTGAAGGTCGAATACCGTAGCCAATATGACCGCCTCTATTCAATAGAAACGGTGTTAATTGATGTCTAATATTCACAGCACCAACTATTCTTTTATCCTGATTAATTAACCAAAAAGTTGAGTCAGGAACCCAACCTTCTCGCAGATTATGTCCTTGTTCATTATCTTTTAAAAATTGGACCATTTCCTCAAAGTCTGACGGATCCTTTTGAATCACCCAAGGTACCATATCTTCTTTGCTATCTACCCATTCTTTATAGAATGAGAGGTATTCATCTTTCAACTCTATTGTTGGTTTAATCAAGGATAGATGATCGCTAGATTCCATTAATAGTCTTTCATATGTTACAGTTCCATCCTGTATCTTCAAAAGAAACACATCCGGATTTTTTAAACTTCTCCAATCTTCAAAGCCGAACTGATGTTGATAATGATTTAAAAGTAAGGAAAGTAAATTTCCATGTGTGACGATGACAGTATTTAGCTTCTCACTTTTCAGAACTTCCTCCATAACGGTAATGATTCGTTTCTTTGCTTCACTACTCGATTCGCCGCCTTCAAATTTCAATTCAAAATCATCAAAGGTAGCTCTTAGTTTTACAAGCCAGTCCGCCAGGTTTTGGGAACTAAGTACACGTTCTGTTAACAGCTCATTTTTTTCAATTTCAAGATTCATTCTTTTTGCAAGTGGTTCTACCGTTTGAACAGCACGCTTATATGGACTAGAGATTATGCGGTCTATAGGGATATCTCTAAAGAATTCAGATAATTGGTTGGCTTGTTGAAAGCCATTGTCTGTTAGAGGTGCTTCTGCCGGCTGCCCCTCAGCCTCACAATGCCTAATAAGATAAATTTTCTTCAATCACTTCCACTCCTATTCTTCAAAAGTCTTTCTGAATCCGTAAAATGGGCGATAGCCCTGACCTTCATAAAAAGTATGAGAGGTACTTGAAGCAAGCAGTTCCATTCTTGTACTTGGATATTGAGCATGGACGTATCGAAGTAGTTCTCTCCCGATACCTGTTCCACGGTAATTTTTGTCAATTAACAATTCACAAATATATAAAGTGATACGTGTATCCGTAAAACCTCTAATATACCCCACAATTCCATCGTCTTCTGCTTCCACAACTAACGATACATTTGAATGTTTCCATGCCTCTTTTGTCTCTTCGTTCTTCTCAACTAAGTTACTCCAGCCTTCCTTCTGGTTTAACTCTTGAATTCTAGTAAAATCATCTTCCTGGTACTGCCGAATACGAATGTTCTTCATTAGCTACATCTCCCCGTTATAAGAAACAAAATGATCACCATTTAATATCGGAACACTTTGATAGACATTTAACCTGCTGCAATGCTCTACGTCTGCTGCAAATCCTCGTTCACGTAATTCCCGGCCGCTTCCACTATCCCAAATAAGTGCATCTAATTTTGGCTTCGCCTGCAGGAATGCACCCAAACATACTTCTGCTTCTGGTGATTTTTCACCTTCCAAATAAGATAAAATAGCGCCTGCACCTAAATAATCCTCCATAGCAGGACGAAGGGTATCTTCCTCTTCTCGCCCACTACTCCATTGTTCACCACAAGGGATCACTGTGATATTTGCCTTCGTTTTTAATTTTAGTTGATTAGCTGCGGAAGCAACTTGAGCAGCATTTAATAAAGATCCAACAAAAAGTGCTTTTGCCTTTGAGCCAATCCAAGTACAAAAGGCACCATTTAGCGAGGAAAGTACATACTTATTATTTGAATGTTCTTTATTAAAAGTAACAGGCGATAATGTTGGCTTCCCTGCTTTTGCTGCCTCCGCTCTGCCCAAAATATATTCAGCATTCACTTTTTTTGCGTATTCTTTCCCATCCACATACGGGGGATAAGGATAAATCACCGCATTAAGGTGTAAGGCGGATACGACAGTCGATGAAAAACTGAGGATATCGACTATAATAATGATATCACCGCGTTCTGCTGCTTCTCTAGCGCCGCGTCTGCCCCATTCCATTCGGCATGCATAGGGGGATTGACTGAACAATACAATTACCACCTTTAGTTAATTTTTTTGTTTTGATTAGAAAGGACGGATATTATGCTCAAAAAATTTACGTTAAAAACAAACACCCGTGATCAAATGATAGAAATCACACAGCAGGTTGAGGCATTCATAAGAGAAGATAACCTGCGGGAAGGATCAGCTATTGTCTATTGTCCACATACCACAGCCGGGATTACCATAAATGAAAATGCAGATCCAGATGTGAAGCGCGACATGATTCGGCGCTTTGACGAGGTTTATCCTTGGCATCATGAACTCGATCGGCATATGGAAGGCAATACCGCAGCTCATATGAAAGCAAGTACCGTCGGGGCTTCACAATATGTTATTATTGCAAACGGACAATTGCTGTTAGGTACGTGGCAGGGAATCTATTTTTGCGAGTTTGACGGACCACGCACACGAACGTTTTATGTAAAAATCCTCTAACCTTAAATGATTAGCCGAAATAGTTAATTCTTTATTAGGTAGTTTTTTTCCTTCTTATGTTATCAAGATTGCAGGAAGTTTTTGTTTAAATCTACTGGATAAAGGAAATATAAAAGGAAGCATGTGGGAACCGAACAAGTTCAATTTTTACAAAGAAAGGGTTTTACGAGAATGATTGTACTGGAACGGGAACAAAGCTTTCTTATGGTAACTCAGAATGACCATGCACATCTAGCTGGAGAAATCGCCCAGAACTGCAAAGAGGATTATTTTTTTAATGATAACCATACGGAAGAAGTGCTGCTGGCAATCAAAGAACATGACCGAGGCTGGATCGAATTGGATTCGTCTCCGGTTTGGAATGATAAAACAGAGAAGCCGTACTCTTTTATTGATTATCCACTATCACTGAAAATAACTTTTTATAAAAAGGGGTTAGATGAAGTAGAAAAACTCAGCAAGTATGCAGGACTTTTATGTAGTTTGCACTACTCCTCTTTCATTCAAGATTCAAGCGAACCCGCTGTCAGGGAATTTTGGAAAGCGGAAAAACAAAGACAGGAACAGCTTTCAAAGGCATTGCAATTAACGGGAAATGAGCATAAACAAAAAGCCCTTATGTACCACTTAGATCTTTTAAAATTCTGTGATTATTTATCCCTGTTTATTAGTCTAAATGAACCTGGCGATAATAAAGGGACTCACCCATTTTTCCGCAATGGGTTTCCACAATTATTTTCGTTTGTTACGGACAAGCCAATTGTTGCTCATTGGGAAAACCGGGATACAGTTTCGCTTTCCTTCTCCCCTTTAAAGGGAGTATTGGAAGTAAATCTGCCCTATAAGGATGTAATGAAAGATCAAATTGAAGAGGATGGCATTATACAAGCATATAAGAAAACCCCTGTTTCAATTAGGAAGGTAGTTTTTAACTAGTAAAAAATGCTCTACTCCTTTATGGAGTAAAGCATTTTTTCATAAATCTTCTAATATGTTCCGACTTTGTGGATCTTCATTAAAGGTTAGAACTTCATCAACTGGCTGGTAGGACTCTCCATAGAAGTGTTGATCCTTATAGGTGTGAATCTTATTATACGTCTTTCTCATGGCGTCAAATATCAGCTCTTCAGACTCTTTATTTGGAGCCCAATAAAGAATTTCCATTTTGTTCATCTCATTTGTCGCTAATGACCTGCGCTCATACCCAATTGAATTTGCGTGTTCAAAACCTTCACGTTTATAAAAATGAAGCCTCTTCCCCGTATCACTGTCTTCATACTTAACGGGTTCCACTTCCAGAATAATCGGCTTTCCTTTTTGTTTCATTTTTTCAAGAAGCTTGTGACCAAGCCCCTGCCCGCGTGCATCTTTGGAGACAAATAGATAATCAATAAATACAAAATCCTCTAATTCAGCATACATCAAAACATGATTAGGACCTTCATCTTTATAATAAATATCTGAACGCTCTTTCAACAACGTTTCCATATGCTCTCTAGATTTCATTTCTTCAATCGGAAAATATTGGTTTAACTTCTCATACCAATGCATACCCTACTACTCCTCTGTTAAAGTGTCTTAATGAGAGAAGTATGTGTGATTTTTCCATATTTCATTCAATGATTATTATCGATCTTCTTAATATGATACAATGGTTGTTATTATCTAATATACCAAAATCAGGAGATTAAAATGAAAACTGAAAAGGATAAAATGTTGAGCGGTGAGCTCTATGACGCTGCGAATCCCCAATTGTTACAAGAACGTATAAATGCCCGAAGACTCACCAGGTTGTACAATCAAACAATCGAAACCGATGAGGAGATAAGGACTGGTCTGTTAAAAGAGTTATTCGGAACAACAGGTAAGAATATATACGTAGAACCAACCTTCCGATGCGATTATGGATACAACATCCACGTTGGCGAAAATTTCTATGCAAATTTTGATTGTGTCTTTTTAGATGTATGTGAAATTCGAATCGAAGATAATTGTTTCATTGCCCCTGGGGTTCATATTTATACTGCGACACATCCCCTTGACCCCAATGAAAGAATTACAGGGAAAGAGTATGGAAAGCCAGTGACCATTGGTCATAATGTTTGGATTGGCGGAAGAGCCGTTATTAATCCAGGGGTCAGCATTGGAAATAATGTTGTAATTGCTTCAGGCGCAGTCGTAACGAAAGATGTACCTGATAATGTTGTGGTAGGTGGAAATCCTGCAAAAATCATAAAACCAATCGAAGGGTTATGATAGGATCCCTGCCCAAGAAAACCCTTGTACAGACAAGCTTCAATCATTTCTTCCGTTGCTTTTCTGCATAGTCTCTCAATTCGGACTGCCTAAGAATTTCCTTCTCTGCCAGTCCGAATCGCAGAACTATTTCCCCAATGAAAACCCATGGAATAACCGCCCGCCATATGGCTGCAGGATATCATCCACCATCGCAATAATCTTATTTTTATCACCAGTTTTATAGAAAGCATCAAACGCTTCAACAAATTTATAAGCAAACTTCTCATCGTAGTTTTTTAATGATCGTAATATCCATTTAGAAGTACCAATCCATTGTCGGTTCGTTCTTAAGACAAATTCGCTAACCATTTCAGCAAGTGTATGGGCTATAAATATTTCTTCTGCCCGCATTATACAGCCAATAAAATCATCAAGCGCATCGGTAATAAAATAACGCTTAATTCTTATGGTTTCAGCTGACCATGCTTCGGGACCTTTCTCTAGTAAATCTCTTGCCTCTTGTTTAATAAGATCTAGGAATCCACTATCTCTTAACACGATACCCTCTGACACCATTTTAGGCAAAGAAGGTCTTGCTCGTTCACAATCACTTTTAAAAAACTCCTTATATGAAGTTAAGTTATGTACAAAAACCTCTATATTCCAGCCAAATTCAATGACTGATTCTCGATATGCAGAACTGAGGTTACTGTCAAATATCACAATATCAAGGTCAGATGTTTCGGTGGCTTCACCTCGAACGACGCTCCCTGCTAATAAAGCTCCTTGACACGACGGAAAATCATTCAAGATAAACAATTCCGCTGCTTTACATGGATCGAATCTTTTCATTTCCCTCACTCCAATTGCGCTAATTATTTGTCGCAGGCCTATATAAAATTCACAGACTGCAAATGAGTGATATCTCCTTCTAGCACAAGCTTATAACCATTATCAGCCATTTCTACAATCGTAAGACTTGTATCATGAATATAGGGAGGGTCCCATAAGGTTTCAATAGGTGTATTCTTAAAAAATGAATACAAACATTTGATAACGACTGAATGTGTAACAATTAATATATTTCCAGATTTATATTCTCTTTTTATCCGTTCTAAAACCTGAATGGCTCTTGCACGTGTTTCTTCAAACCTTTCTCCTCCAACAGTCGTAAATAGATGTGGTGTATTCCAGAATGACTCAAATTCTGTTGGATACAATTCTTTAATGGATGAATGAGTTTTTCCTTCCCATTGGCCTAGTTTAATTTCTCGTAAATTCTCATCATAAATGACAGGAATATCTCTTTCCCCTCGTATCAAGCTGGCAGTCTCTCTCGTCCTCCCGCTTGGACTTGAGAAAATAGCCGTCAACTCTGTTTCTTTCAATCTCTCACCTAAACAAACTGCATTTTTTACTCCGTTATCTGTTAGATTCGAATCAAGCCAGCCTTGCATTCTTTTTTCACGATTCCAGTCTGTTTCACCATGCCTGGTTATGTATAGCGTAATCATAAACATTCTCCCCTAATTACTTCAATTAGTTTTCTCGCTGTTCCTTTTAACTTCGTTTCATTTTCTATCACAATCTCATCATCTGAATAGAAATCAGCAAACGATTGATCCTTATATCTAGGTACCACATGCATGTGATAATGCGTTAATTCATTAAATATCCCGCCATTTTGACAAATAGTGATTCCATCTGGGTTACAGAGTTTTTTAATTGCTTTCGAAAGAAGAATAGAAGCCTTCATAATGGAAACCATAGTATTTTCATCCAGTTCTTCCGCGTCATAAACATGTTTTTTCGGGAGTATCAAAATATGCCCTTCATTAAATGGCTCGTGGTCTAAGAAACAACAAACATACTCATCTTCAAAGACAACATGAACAGGCAGATTTTTAGTTGCTAACTTACAGCCTAAGCATTCCATTTAAACACAACCTTTATATTCTATCTGATTTCACTTTAACAAAAAAAAGCCGTAACTCACGACCTTTATACTAGATTTTGAAGTGTTTCTAAAATATATAAAATAAATTGGTGTATCAACGTAAATAGTTGTGACAAGAAATAAAACAAGGGATCAAACATCACATTCATCCTTTCACAGCTGCCTGTCATATACTATGCATCGTTGGACAAGTATGAAAGTGATAAACGTTTATAATTTTACAATAAAAATGAAATAATCAACTGGCTGAAACTAACAATAATTATACTTTGGCCGAGACCGCTTACTATACCAGTTATGAACCTTAATCGATTATTACTTTCTCGAAATTGCCTTTTTTGGGTCCACCCATCCAATACCATGGGGAAATTTAATAGGATCCCCAGCCAAAGTGGAAAATATAATCCAAAGAAAAATAAAAAAGGAAAAAATAAATAACCTAATAGGATTCCCGTGCACCTTGCGCATAATGGCAGTGTATGCCCTTTTATGGTTATACTCCTAGACTTCATCCGATGGCAAGGTACAATGTCGGTCAAGACCTTCAGATTAATTACAATTTGGCCCACAGTCACAATCTGGTCCCCCGTCACAATCTAATTTCCTATCACAGTCAGGCACGCAATCAAATGTAGGACAATCTGGCGTACAATCATATTTCTTTTTACGATATTTCTTCCTTCCATAATAATATAAGATAAACAGCATTAATAAGAGCCCTGCAACTGCAGCAATTATCCCAAATACCATTTCTCCATTAATTAACAACGTAGTTCCGACCACAAAGGAAATAATCATCCCTGTCAGCAAAAGAAAAAACATCATTCCACCTTTTTCTTTAGGAAGTTCTTGTATTCTTAAACATTATAATACCAATAGTAACAACTAGCATAGGTCCTATAATAAGGTATTTAAAAACATCAGGGGTCGCTAAACAATATAAACTGAGTGGCAATGCCCATATAGAACCTATAATAAGCCATATTGGTTTCACAGAAAAACTTCCGTAACCAGTTAAGAACATTGGAAGCAAATACATGATTGTATATGATGTAAGAACATCTGGTTCTGCGCTTGTATGGGTATAAGGGTTAAAGAGTAAAATGTAACTGCAAAATAGTAAACTTCCAATTGATACGACAGTCCCAATTAATCTCATAAACTTCATCTATTCCCCTCCAAAAAAATCAAAGCTAATTATTTATATTCCATTTTTCATTAAAAAAACCTTTTCCGAATCTAAAAAGAGAGCAGCAACATTGTGCCGCTCTCTTCGCTGCTAAAATTCAGGTAGTCGATCGAGATTGTTCTCTTTTATCCCATCAGGTTCACTTCGTATAATATCTCTTCCGTATTTATGAAAAACATCAACATGGGCAATCTGGCCTGATTTTGCTTCCGTTAAAGCAGTGATGTAATCCAGTTCTCTTCCTGAGCTTGTTTTGAATGCGATAATGTCTCCATCATCGTTTTTCCTTACGGCCACGAATTCCTCTTTTCCATTAGGATTGCTTTGACCTGCCTCAAACTGAGCTTGCTGCTCACTTTGCTGCTTGTATTCCTCATAGATTTTTTCAAAATTCTTATCTTCCATAACTCCCACCTCCGAACGTATGTTAGTATTTTGCCATATATACTTGATACCTATTCAAAATACACAAAGTTGACAAAAAAGCTCATAAACAGCACGTGGTATAATTTACCTAATTGGGGGCGATTATATGGAATCAAATAAAGAAAATGTTTGGTTTTTTATTAAAGATTCTCAGCAACAAGGGCCAGTTTGTTTATTTGAATTAAAGAAGTTAATTGAACAGCGAGTTCTTTCGGGTGATACTTTCGTTTGGAACAAATCAATGAACTGCTGGCAAATGGCAAAAAGCCTGGATATTTTTTCAGAAAGTATCGTTGCCTCCTCAAGAATTCACCTTCTCCCGGATAAATTCAAAACAAAAGAAGAATATGAAGAAGCTACTTATCCAAATGGAAGACCCTATGTCCGGTACCTTGCTAGATTTTTCGACCTATCCTTATTTTCCATCACTTTTATCCTATCGGTATCTATTCTTTATCCAGCATTTATTGAGGAAACTTCCAATTTATATATATTTATCACCAGTTTACTACTCTGGATAATTGTTGAACCTGTCCTCATATCGATTTTCGGCAATACTTTGGGGAGGGCTTTCCTAAGCATAAAAATTAAAAGTGTGAATGGTGAAAAACTAAATTTCACAACTGTGTTTAAGCGAAGTTTTTTCGTTAATATATTAGGTATGGGATTCGGTATCCCGATTGTTAATTTTATTTGTTTCTTCTTTTCTTATCGTGACTTAAAAGGCCATGGAATGTCTACTTGGGATTATACAATTGGAACCGTTATTTTGTATGGAAAAGTGAGTATGTCCAGGCTTTTTATTGCTGGATGTTTACCAGTTGGATTATTAGCCGCAGGATTTTATATTTAAAGTGCTAAGAAAAGGAGCTGTCATGTTGGAGTGAAGAATGTAATGAAAATTTTTGATAAAAATCATGATCCTCGCAAAAATGGAAAACTGCTTATAGAGATTACAGGTAAAAAACTTGATGCCGCAAAGGTAATTTCAGAAACAGAGGAAATTTTCCAACAATGTAGTAAAAATGAGCCCGTCCCTCGATTACACAAAG
Organism: Neobacillus niacini NBRC 15566; assembly: GCF_001591505.1. Taxonomy (GTDB): domain Bacteria; phylum Bacillota; class Bacilli; order Bacillales; family Cytobacillaceae; genus Neobacillus; species Neobacillus niacini. Next base: position 43,808 of record NZ_BCVA01000041.1, on the reverse strand, counting down.
TAATCAGAGTTCCATTTTCGAAGAAATTCACTGAGGGTCTGTTTCGGTTATTGGCCAAACCATTTAGCCTCTTGGAACCTACAAAGCTATACGTCGATTCGACCGGAAATGTATATCCTGAATGGAAGCAGAAATTGGATGCTGAATATGAAAACCTCCTGCGCACCATCACAAGGGAAGTAAATATTGAAGATTTTGGCGGGATTGGGGACGGAAAAACAGATAACACAGCTGCTTTTAAAAAAGCGCTTGGAGATGGCCGGGTAAAAGTAAAGGTGCCGGAGGGCACTTTTATCACAAAAGGTATTTACCTTCCTTCTTGGACATTTCTAGTGGGAGCCGGAAAGGGAAAAACAATCATTAAACTGCATAAGAGTGCCGCGAAGGGAACAAGATTAATTACCAATGCCAACCATTGGAAAGGAAATCATCATGTATCTGTACAGGGAATGAGTTTAGATTGGAATGTCGAAAGGCTTGGGGTTGTAAAAAAGACGAGTACGTGGGGCAATCATTCAAGCTGTCTAACCTATGCCAATGTCACCTTTGGATGGGTGAAGGATTTGGAAGCGATCAATCCGGGACTCCATTGCTTTGATATTTCCTCAACCCTGTACAATTATGCGGGAGACGGCTTTCGTGCAAAAGGTGGCAGCCAGTATGTGTGGCTTGACACCCTAAATGGATATGGTTTTGGGGATGATGGGATTACGACCCATCATAGTGATTACATACTTATTACATACTCTCATATGTGTGATCCGAGCGGACGAGCCCATCAACGTGGTGTTTCGAATTCAAATGGCATTGAAATTGATGATGGCTCAAGGAATGTAGTGTTAGTTAATAATTCTTCAGCCAGATGTTTTGGAGGCATTGAAGTAAAGGCTCATCAAAATTCGTCTGCTGCCTCCAATATTCAAATTGCAGGGCATATCTCCGTAAATGACAACCGTTCTTACAACTTCCGTCATATCGGACATCATAAAAGTACAGATACAGTGTCAAAGTCGGCATACAATATTACTGCGGTGAATCTTGCCGCCATCAGACCAATCTTTACAGATTTATATAAAGATTCCACACCTCGCGGCTTAGTGGTGTCGGGATATAAAAATGTGGTGATCAACCATTTTACATTGATTGGGGACCCTGATTACGATTATAGAAGCAACCCTATTATTGCGTTACAGTACCGAGCAAGAAATGTGGTTCTAAACAATCTTTCAGTCAGAGACTTTAAGAGTGCCAGTGCAGACATTAAGGCTTATGGAGGAAAAAATCGCGCTGATTCAATCTTAATCAATCATGTCGAGGCTCGTGACTCTGCCTCAAAAGTGATTGATATAGGTAAAGGTATACAAGATATACGAATGGAACACATAAATCAAATTTAAAAAGCGTCTAAGATATGATTATCTATGACGCTTTTCTTCTTTATCCACTACAATTTCGTCCACTAACTTTTCCGCAACTTTCCGATATAGGTTGCTCATGTGTACAAGCGAAGAAATCATAAGTACCTGTTCAAGATGGGCAGAGCTCCGATCCTCCATTTTTTCTACTTCTGCCTTTACATCGTTGACCTGTTCATTAATATGCATAGTAAAATCAGCAACATTTTTTTGAGAGAGAGCTAAATAACTATTATAAAAAGAATCAATTTCTATATCCTCTTTGATCATCCTTTTATTTAACCCATCGAGCGTTATTTGGATATCGTTAATGGATAGAGCCCCTTTTAGTTGGTAAATCAAACTAATTAAAATTAAATGTTCTTTTGAGTACTTCTTATTTTTTATTGGAAAAATGAGTTTTCCCTTGGCATAATTATTGATCATGGTTTTTGTCAAAACCTTTTCCTCTGCATTTCGCTTCGAATGTGAGAATTTGTTTTCAAATAACTGAATTACTTGATCCATATACAAGTCAATATTCGGTATTTCATCTAACGAAAGGTTTGTTTCCAGTCCAAGCTGACCAAGTATTTCTTTGATTTTTTCCATGATAAAAACTCCGATCCATGTTTAATCTGATTAACATTATATCGTAACAATTATCCGTTGACTAGGTATTGTTTTACGAGTATCATTATAAGTAGTTATTAAAACTACATGTTGCAATAGGAGGGTTATTACTTGAGTAATTATATTCGGGAACCAATTAATGGACTCACGCATCTATCAGGAGCGCTTTTATCTTTTGTAGGACTTCTTGCGATGGTAATTAAAGTGTCGAGTACGACATCGTCAGCTATGGCCATTACAGCTGTTATCATTTTTGGTGTCAGCATGATCCTCCTTTATTCAGCTTCTGCCACTTACCATATGGTAATAGCGAAAGATCATGTTATTGCTTTTTTAAGAAGACTTGACCACTCGATGATTTTTATTTTGATTGCTGGTACCTACACACCTTTTTGTTTTATTAGTTTAAATGGAACCACTGGTAATATACTATTTTCCATTATTGCTGCGGTAGCATTAAGTGGGGTTGTTTTTAAAATGGTCTGGTTTCAATGCCCACGCTGGATTTCTACAGCATTGTATCTCGTCATGGGATGGATGATTGTATTTGTATTCTCGCCATTAGCGGGAAGCATGGATTCGATGGGATTATTTTTATTAATACTCGGCGGTATTTTTTATACAATCGGTGGAGTTATTTACGGAGCAAAACCAAGATTCCTTCAATCTAAATACATGGGATTTCATGAAATTTTCCACATCTTTATCATGCTTGGGAGTTTGTCTCACTTCTTATGTGTGTTTTACTTTGTAATTTAAAAATAGAAAAACGCCCTCAAAGGCGTTTTTCACATTGAACTATGAGTTGTTTTTATTCTCTCTTGCAGCTTGTTTCCTTGCTTTTTTGCTTAACCCTTTATCGGCACCAAACTCCGTATCTGCTTTGTTTCCTCCAGTATGCGGCTGGTTCCGATTGTTATTTTTATTGGTCATTGGTGATATCCTCCTTTTATGTAGATTGGCTAGTAACACCTTTATACTGCATAAAAATATAGGTATTTATACCTAAAATCTCTTTATTTCTTTATCGTAATAAAGCGTTAACAAATATTAAGAACTATCCCTTTTGAGCACCTAAGAACTCTGTTGGAAGTTCGGTTTCGACTACTTTATTTTCGTTGTACACACGATAGGCTTTGCTAGTTGGTCTTGAACTAACTATTTTACTTATTTCTTGTTCAATGTAATGAATGGCAACCCCATCATCGGCTGCAATACCTGCTTGTATCTTATTAGTTCCAATAAGATTATGGTACGCAGGTCTTCTTTCTGCTTCCCCATCGTAATGAGGACAATTACTGCCTTTTAGGAAACCTAAGCAATGGAGTGGTTCCAGTCCGTCCCCAAAGGAGTCCGTTACCCCTTCCTCAAACCAACAAATGGAACCCGCACTAATCCCTGCTAATAGGATTCCTTGGTTCCAAGCTTTTTTTAAAATGATGTCTAATCCCCAATCCTTCCACAAGGCTAACAGATTTTTTGTATTTCCACCGCCAACGTAAATAATATCTTTATCCAAAATATAGCTCTCCAAATCTCTGGTCGGCGGTCTGAATAATGATAAATGTGATGGTCTGCAGTTTTGGTTTTGGAAAAAGCCATAAAACCTTTGAATATAATTCTCTGAATCTCCACTCGCAGTGGGAATAAAACAAATCTTTGGATTTTCTTTACCTGATTGCTTCAAAATATAAGTATCCAACAATGTATTTTCCGGCTCCATGGAAAAGCCGCCGCCGCCAAGAGCAATAATTTGCCGCATATTTTTCCTCCTGTTTAAAGTCTTATCGATATGCTTTTATTCCATTTTCAAATGCTTTTACATCGTTATTTTCCACCCCATGCAGGGCTTCCTGCAACGCAAATGTACTCCTGTAAAACCTAACTCGTTCAGCTATTTCGGCTCCATTTGGATACAAATCCAAACACATGTTAAAAAAATCTTCCCCATAACTGGATAGTATTCCTGCAAGATCATATGCCTGGTCACCTCTACCACTGCCGCCAAAATCTATAATCCCTGAAATAGTATAGGTAGTTGGTTCCCATAAAATATTTGTCGCCCCAAAGTCACCGTGGACCAAGGTGGTGTTGAGGTTTGCGCATGCTTCACTATTTAGAAAGGTTTCAAAAGAATAAGAGATTTGTCGTTGTATTTCTGCCCTCATAAAAGGATAAAGCTTATTTTGTATTTTTTGATAAAGGGTTACCATTTGTTCACGGGGATCTGTTTCCTCTAATTGTAGTTTATTTTTAGAAATTGAATGAATTTCGAGAAGGAAGTTAACAAGCTGTGATGCAAGACTTTTTAAAACTTCTTCATTTTTAATGCGTCCGATACTAGCTTTCCATAATGGAGAGCCCTTAATTAACTCATAGCCAACAAAAACTTTTCCTACTTCCCATTTTTGAAAAGATTGATAGATGGGATTTGGAATTGGTATCGATATAGTATTTTGGATAGCTTCTAAAATCTCAGTCTCTCTTTTTAAACTGTCTATCCCCATTGGATATTTTGGAAATCTAAAAACGATGGATCCATTTACAATGATGACATCATTATTTTGACCAATATCATTAAGCTGACAGTCCTTAATGGAAAGGCTGGGGTAAACCTGGTTAATACATTCAATATATTTCTCCATTCTCTATACTCCCTTTTAACTCTTCCTATGTCGTAACAAATGGCAGACTAAATCTATTTGGATTTAGCTGCCTTATCTCTCTTACCAATTCACGTTCGCATCAGGTGCCTTGTCGGCTACAAGATTTAATTGAATATTATATTCTAGATAAGCTTTTAATCCAGAGAGGACCATTATGTACCCTCCCATAGAATCGATGGCCTGGTTTACCATATCATCTCCGCTTCCAGAAAAGCCAGTGTTTGTAATGGAAACAAAGGTTTCACTTTTAGTTCTAGGAGTAAATAGCCACTCAACCTGTGTGCCGTCAGTCCAATCAATTCTTATTAGCTTGTTTTGCTCCAATTCTTTAACAAATAATTCATCGCCGACAGCATACATTTCCCAGTCCCACCGGATTGTTTTTCCCTCTTCTAATCTTCCGCTGCTTTTGGTGAACCAGAATTTTGTTGTGATTTCTGGGTTTATAAAAGCCTCATATACTTCCTCGACTGGTTTGCGGATAAGCATTTCTGCTTTAACCACTGGTTTTTCATTTAGTGTTATCATGCTAAATACTCCTTTTCCTTTATTTATAGCCATTATCACTCTATGGTATCTAATTCGAGCTTATTTCATTTAATACTTTTTCAGATAATCGATTAGCAATTAATTTATAGCCAGCAGGATTGGGATGTAAAGAATCACTGAAATAGGTGCCTTTGGGTTTATCTTGAAATAGGTCAAGCGTGGGAACAAAAGAGGTTCGCTGAAAATTACCTGCAACTTCGATAATCCCATTGTTCCAATCTGTTATGGTGCTTAAAATTTCCTTGTGATTCGAGTATTCTACATATGGTTGATAAAGACCTAAAATAAAAATAGGAGCCCAGGGATTTCCTTTTCTTATGTTTTCAAGGATTTTATTGAGGTTGGTTGTGAATGTAACTTTACCCTCATTTATTTTTTTTACATCTAGTGGGTTAAATTGATAATCGGCACTCTTTCTAAAATCATTCGTTCCGATAAAAAGAATAATATAATTTGCTTGTTTTATTTGCGCAGTGATTTTTTTATCCTGCAGTTGTTCGAGAACTTTATCGGTAGAATATCTAGGTATAGCAAAGTTACTCAGTTTGACAGGGGTATTCTGTAAATCCTCCAATTTTACTTTAACATCTTCTATGTATCCCTTTTTTGCAGGATCCCCTACTCCATGTGTGATGGAGTCACCCAGAGCTACAAGGTTAATACCCTTTGTACTGGCCGAGGAACTACGAATACCGGTATAAGAAGCAAACAGAATTACGCTTATACAGAGAAAAAAGATAAAATTTTTCATATTTCAAACTCCTACTTGTATTGTTATTTAGAAGTTTTCCCAGTGGAACCGACACTCATGTAGTATCATAAAAGAATTAAACTCCAGATAGTTTCTAGTTTTTATCTAACCCATGGAAGGAACCCGAAAATATGCAAGCGGGTCTTTCAAATCATCTGTAAAAACACCTGTATTTCTGAGAACAGCCTCTGCAAAATTCAAATAGTTAGAACCTGTAGATGTTATGACATTTTTATCAATAACAAGATGTTCTTTTAACTGATTTTTTGGAACTAATACATGACTGTATAATGGATCGTCCGTATCTAACGAAGCTGTATACTTTACTTCCTCTAGTATACCTGCAGCACCTAATATAGCAGGGCCCCCACAGATTGCTGCAATTTGTTTCTTTTCGCTATAGAAATGCTGGACTATTTTCTTTAGTTCGGCGTTATCTAGAATAGGCGCTGGGTTACCGCCAGGTATGATTAATACATCAAAATCTTCAGGATTCACTTGATCTATCGTTAAATGGGGAATGACCTGAAATCCGGCACAAGACTGAATAGGTCTTATCTCATTTTCAACAGTAAAAGAATTTATCTGGTACTTTGAATCTATACAGGTTAATAAAATCATGACTTCAAAATCAGCAAAGGTATCATAAGTTAATAAAAGTGCCTTTTTCATATTATCTTTCTCCTTTTTAGTACAGAATAATGTGGCCTTAACGATGAATAATGTCGTACTTTTATCTCTTACATATTCAAGAAATTTAGTTAATAATCCTCTAAAAAATATAGATATGTAAATAAAAGAGGAGCCCCTATCGCGGAGCTCCTCTTCTATGCTTTTACTTCGTCTATAATTCTGTTTAGCTCTTCTTGCAGCACGATTGCATGATTATATACGGGATCTTTTGCACCGTATAGAAGAGTAACTCTTCCTTTTGATGTCAGTGTATAGATTTCATTTATGATCTTCTGTTTCTGTTCATCCGTACGCAACTCCTCTAAGTACTTAGCACGAAACTCCTCAAACAACTCTGGCTTATGACAAAACCATTTGCGAAGATCAGGACTTGGAGCAACCTCCTTCTCCCAAGCAGTCAACCTTGCCGCCTCCTTCGAGATTCCACGCGGCCAAATACGATCCACTAATATCCGAAAACCATCAGACTCATCATACGGCTCATAAACCCTCTTCAAGAAAAAATCACCCATTAAAATCCCTCCTCAACTAGATTTCGGTGAAAAGTGTCCATACCAGGTGGACACTGTCCACGGACGGTGACAGGCACCATCTTATAATGATTCTAATTTAGTCCTCGTCTTTTATGTCGAGGTCTTCGGGGATGGGTTCGTTTAGGATTTCTTCGATTAGGTGTTTGTATTTTTCGAGTTGTTTTAGGTGGGAGTTGAATTGTTCTTTGTTGATAACCCACGTTTCTCCGTCATGGATGGCGCGAATTTTTTTTTGTTTGATTAAGTCTTCTATGGCTGCTTCTGGCATGGATAAGTACTCTGCTGTTTCTTTAATGGTTAGATACATTTAATTCATTCCTCATCTGTAATGGTGATTTCATTTATTATACTCTTCCTCAGTTGGCAGACTAACCGTTATTCCTTTCTTTCTAACCATCATCCTAACAATCCTGGCCGATGGTTAAGGAAGTTTTGGTAAGCAAAACCTCTCACCTCATCCTCTTTAAAATGCTTCAATAATTCATTAATGAGATTTTGCGTTTTAGAAGCGTCTTCTAAATTCGTTATAAATGTTCCAATCCCATCAAAATCGGACCCTAATCCAATATGGTTTACACCGCCTAATGAGCAGAAATGATCGATGTGCCTGATAAGATCAGATATGGTTGCCTCTCCTGTTTCTTTTACAAATGGAGGATAATAAACAACATGTATCATGGCGTTTATTGTAAACATGGCTTTTGCCTGATCGTCCGTGACATTACGGGGATGCTGACAAAGTGTGCGTGAATTAGAGTGACTTGCAATCGGATACTTGGCTAATTCAATGACCTCCCAAATCCCCTTATCACTAAGATGAGAGATATCAGTAAGGATTTTATGTTCATTATTAAACTGAACAATCGCTTTTCCAAACAGCGTAAGACCTGCTCCCCGCGGTTCACCTGCTCCATCTGCTGCGAGATTTGCATTATTCCAGGTCAAACCGACGGAACGAACACCCAACTGATATAGAACATGGAGCTTCGTTAAATCATTGCCGATCGCATCTACTCCCTCAAGGGTTAGCATCGCGCCAATTTGGCCGATATTGATTTTTTCAAAATCTGACCACTCTTTAATATGGACCATATCAGGATTTTTCCCAAGTACTTCCTTATAAAAATAATCAATTTGTACAAGCGCTTCATGAAATTTCTGATCCGAAGGAATGTCTGGCTCTATAAAAATGGCAAAGCATTGAATCTTAACTTGCCCTTTATGTAATCTTTTCTTATTCGTCTGTAATTCTATCGCGTCTGCAAAACGCAGCGAACCTTTTCCTTCGGAAAGCTTAAGTAATGCGTCACAATGCAGATCAATTAATTTCATAGTACGCCGACTCCTTTTTTAAGAAATTTTATCATAAATAACAAAGAAAGGTTGAATAAGGAAAGCGGCATGTTAAATACTTACATTTGTGTAGTAAATAATTACCAGAAGTAATAACATTAAGAATATTAATAATTACCTATTAATACTAGTAAATAAATAGTAGAATTTATGTATAAACTACAGTAATGGAGGTGAATGTACCCATGACAAACAAACCAGTTCATTATGACGGCAGTATGCAAAGCAATGAAACTTCTGCAGCTAATTCAACAGTAAATGAGCCATTTACATTAACTGACGAAATGCGTGCAAACATTAGCGGAAACCCTTACTTCAGTGAAAACAATAACTAAAAAATAAAAGGAGTTTGCACACGCAAATTCCTTTTATTTTCGGTTTAGATTTGTTTTTGTATCTGCATATAATCACGTTTGTTGCACAAACTAGAATGCATGCTAGATACAGAAAGGACGATACAAAAATGACAAAAGTATTGTACATAACAGCTCATCCTCATGATGATACTCAGTCTTATAGTATGGCGGTAGGAAAAGCATTTATTGACACTTATAAAGAAGTAAATCCGAATCATGAAATAATCAACCTAGACCTCTACAAAGAAAATATCCCGCAACTTGATGTTGATGTTTTTAGCGGGTGGGGTAAGCTTCGCTCTGGTACAGAATTCGAACAGCTTTCAACTGATGAAAAAGCAAAGGTTGGCAGACTATCAGAGCTTTGTGAGCAATTTATTTCTGCGGATAAATACATTTTTGTAACACCACTATGGAATTTTTCCTTCCCGCCTGTTATGAAAGCCTACTTGGATTCAGTATCTGTGGCAGGGAAAACCTTTAAATACACAGAAAAAGGTCCAATTGGACTGTTAACAGACAAAAAAGCCTTACATATCCAAGCACGTGGAGGCATTTATTCTGAAGGTCCTGCGGCAGCAATGGAGATGGGTCACCGCTACCTTGAAATTATAATGCAATTCTATGGAGTCCCATCATTTGAAGGATTATTTGTTGAGGGACATAATGCAATGCCTGACAAGGCCCAAGAAATCAAAGAAAATGCCATCGCACGGGCGAAGGATTTAGCACATACATTTTAATGTTATTAGAGCCAACGCCTTTGTTGGCTCTTTGCTATTGCATGTGAAATCATGATTTACTTGCTAACAGCTACCTTACCAATAAATCATAAAGGGTACAGGCGACAATCTTAGCAGCAGCCTGTAAATCTGAAAGTCGAATATTTTCATCCGCCCGGTGTCCATTTGCATCTTCTAACACTTTGGGTCCGACTCCAAACATAATCGTTGGAATTCCTGCCGCAAAAAAGTGACGAGCATCTGTATACAGTGGTACTCCATGGACCGGTAATTCTCCGTCCTCCTGTAAGATTGACCGCCAATTGGCACCCAAAGCTTGAATCAATCTTGTATTCTCCGGAACAGGGCCAAAGCTTTTGGCATGGAGAATTTTTTTAATCTCCACTTTTATCCCTGGAATTTCTGATACTGCTTGATGGACCATTTCTCTAAACTCAGATTCGGCTCTAACAAAGTCCTCTTCAGGAATTAATCGTCTATCTACCCTTATCGTGCATTCATCAGGAACAACATTTGTGTTAATTCCACCTGTAATAAGTCCTACATTCAATGTTGGAAAATCAATCCCTGGTACCTGCGACTTTTTTTCTGCGAGTATTTTACGATAATCGTATAACACCTGTAAGATTTTAGTAGTCGCCTCAATCGCATCAATTCCGGTATGCGGCAGGGCTGCATGTGCTGACTTTCCAGTTGTCTTAATCTCAAAATGTAAACAACCGTTATGTGCGTTGACTGCTGAGTAGGTGAATCCCGCTACAATCGCTTGATCGGGCTTGATATAACCTTGGTCAATTAGCCTTCGCGGACCAATTTCTCCTCCTGTTTCTTCATCAAATGTGAATGCCAGGTCCACCCTTCCAGAAAGCTTAGCACCAACCTGTTTTAAAGCAAGTACTGCAAAGGTATAGGCAGCAATATCAGACTTTGAAACAGCCACTCCCCGCCCATACATTTTTCCATCCACAATCTCTCCTCCGTATGGATCCACACTCCACCCTAGACCAGGAGGAACTACATCTCCGTGTGCATTTAACACTACATTTGTCCCTTCACCAAATTCTGTGGTGGCAAGGACGTTAGCCATACTAATCATTCCATTTGCTTTTACACTTTCTTCATCTACTGGAAGAAGCGATACTTGTTCAAACCCAAGGCCAGAAAGCTGTTTCTCTAGAACTCTGGCTATCGGTAAACAATCACCTGCAGGATTATCGGATGCAGTTTGCACTAATTTTTTCAAAAAAGCAATGAGTTCTTCCTCATGTTCCTGTATCCACTGTACAATCTTCGTTTTATCCTCATTCATAAAAATCACTCCTCAGCGGTGGTATGCTAATTGATGTAATAGTTGTATGAGAACCTCCAGACCTTTTTCTAAGTCCTGTGTTGAAGTATATTCGAGTGGTGAATGGCTAATACCGCCCTGGCTGGGAACGAATAGAATGGTCGTAGGACAAATACCTGCAAACAGCTGGGCGTCGTGCCCAGCACCGCTATTCATCCAATGACAAGGAATCATATTGTCCGTGCAGATACCTTGTATAATTTCATTAAGCTTATGATTCATTTGGGCAGGCTGAACCTCATGCCACATCTCAACACTTAAATCCAGACCGAATTTCTTTGCATGGTCTTCAAACATTTGGACGAATTGCTGACAAAAAGACCGTAAAATGGATTCATTTGGATGTCTCGCATCGACAGTAAACTGAACGTGATTAGGAATGACATTTGGTACATTAGGTTCCAGAAAAAGCTGCCCTACACTTGTTACAAGATCCTCATCGTATACCTTTACACTTTCGTATAAATCATGAATCATGAATACCGCCCCATGCAGCGCGTCTCTTCTCCATTTCATTGAGGTTGTACCAACATGGTTTGATTCTCCATTCACCGTAATTCGAAACCGTTTTTGACCGACAATTGCCTTGACAATGCCAATTGATTTTTCAATTTTTTCTAATGTGGGTCCTTGTTCGATATGTAGTTCAATAAAAGTCTGGATATCATTTCGGACCCTATATTTAGAAAGACCAAATCCAGCTGCCATCATAGCTGTCTCAAAGCTTATTCCCTGTGAATCCTTGATATCACGAATATCTTTAAATGAATAATTCCCCGTAATCACACCTGAACCCCAGAGAGCGATTGGAAAGCGGCTTCCTTCCTCTTCGCAAAAAGAAACCACTTCAAGGTTTAGGTCGGGCTGCCCGAACTTTTTTTTCAAATAAATTAATGCTAGAATCCCAGCAATGATTCCATAAGCACCATCATATTTACCGCCGGATTTAACGGTATCAACATGCGACCCAATTAAAATTGTCTGTGCATTTGGAATAGAGGAAGGCAATCTTCCAAATAAGTTTCCAATGGAATCATAATTTGTGTCGAGCCCAGCGTCCTCCATCCAACCCTTTAAGGCTTGCTGAGCATCCTTCCAAGACTGGGAATAAAGGGTTCGAGTTACCCCTCCATCAGGCTCAGCCCCAAAAGAGGCAAGCCAGTCGATTGCCTCATTTAGATTCGTTGGGAACTGAGCCATATGCTACCTCCCCTGGCAGTATATACTGTCCATCCTTTTCTTGCGTGATTCCGCTGTAATCATCATAAATGACTTTTCCTCGTAAAATGGTTTTCTTTACCTTTAACATGAATTTTCTATTTTCATAGGGGGAATATCGATTGCGGAAGGCAATACATTGCTGATCCACAATCGTTGTTTCATCTAATGAAATTAAAACTAAATCCCCGTCCACCCCAGATTGAATTCTTCCTTTCTTTGCAGATATCCCAAACCGATCAGCTACATTTGCAGTTCCCAGAGGAAGTATGTCTTTAAGTGGAATTTTCCTTTTCATAGCCTCATCGAGTAAAGCAAGCCAAGTAAATTGTACTCCTTGGATTCCTCCCCAGGCTTCCCAAATGGAGTCCGTGTTTTTCATGGAATAAAGACAAGGAGAATGATCAGAACCAATCGTATCAATCCACCCATTTGACATACAATCCCACAGTCCTTCTACTTCTTCTCTTGGCCGAAGCGGCGGCGCACACTTGAGAATGGCACCAGATTTAAGGAAATCATCTTCATCAAATAGTAAATAATGAGGACAGGTTTCTACTGTAGCGTTAATTCCACTTTCCTTGGCTTCTTGAATGAGTTTAACGACTCTGGGTGAACTGATATGGACGAAGTGGACCGATGTTCCATATTTCTGAGCAGCCTCTAAAGCATAACTAACCGCCTTTTCTTCCGCGGAAATCGGTCTGCTGGCAAGAAAGGCCCTGTGCTCATCGAGGCTAGTTTGTTTTTTATAAAAAGTAGTAAGGTTATGAATCTCTTTCTCCCATTCTGCATGCAGAGCGAGGATTTTATTTTGTTCAGCTGCTGTTTTCATAGCCATCTTCATTTGATTAGGTGAAACAAAGGGAAAATCATCAATACCGCTCTCACACATAAATGCCTTCCATGCAATAATACCCTTACTCATTTGGGCGAGTTCTTCTTGATTACTTACCGATTTACCAGTCATGCCACCCCACAAGGCATAATCAATATAGGATTTGGAGGTTAAATACTCCCTTTTATGCTGTAAATTTTTCACGGTTGTCACAGACGGAGAACAATTGAGCGGCATATCAAAGATTGTGGTTGTTCCTCCAATGGCTGCGGCAAGGCTGCCCGTCTCAATTCCTTCCCAATCCGTCCGGCCGGGATCATTAAAATGAACATGTGCATCGATAAATCCAGGAACCACTAGGCAGCCACTTGCGTCTATGAAATTTGCATTGTTCTCTGTCATTGGTTCAGGTTCGCACTCGTAGAGAGTATCAATCTTACCATCTATAATCCTAATATTTTTGTATCGAAACCCTTCTTCTGTCAAAACATATCCGTTTTTTACCCAAAGTTCAGTACTCATTTTTCCTCCTAACTCCCTCGGTACGTACTGTACCCTCCCGGTGAGATCAAAAGAGGCACATGATAGTGGGAATCTGGCTCAGAAATACCAAATCGAACGGGAACACAATCCAGGAATGAGGGATTTTCAGTGGCAGCTCCGCGACTTCGGTAATAGTCTCCAACAAAAAAAAGAAGTTCATAGATTCCCTGTTTCATATGCTCCCCCTTCAAAAGGGGCTGATTTAATCTGCCATCTTCATTTGTATAGGAAGACGCGATGACTTCGTTCTCTCCATTTGGACCAACATGTACTAACTCTACTAACACACCGCTCGCTGGCCTTCCTATGCTAATATCAAGGACATGCGTTGTTAGCTTCCCTTTCATTTATTGGGTTCCTCTTTAGCTTCTAGGTCAGCACGCGTCATTGAAAAACATTGGAAACCATAAGGGGGACGAGGTTCCGTAAATACTTTTCCTTCTTGTGAGGCAGGAATTTCATCTAAAATCGTTTCCCACGTACGGTTATTTGATTCGAACCGGACCTCTGCTAACTGTGGAAAACGTTCTAGGATTCGAGTACCGATTCGGTAAATGAGATTTTGGATGGATGGAGAGTTTTCTTCATGGAAGACAGTGTACGCAATATCCCTGACCTGTTCTGCTGCCACATAGCCATCGGATGTATTTCCCCTGGCATCCTCAAGGTCGTCATAACGCCAATCAATATTTAAAAAGATAAACAGCGGGCGGTCAAAGGATTCCGGCAATGTCGTATATTCATCCTTCACATAGCCGTAAAACGAACTGCCCTTTACCTTAATAAGCTTAAGACCCTTTAAAGTGCTTAGGTGAAGGGTGGTGATAATGTCATCATTTTCACGTTTTACTTCTATGGAGGCTCCGGCCTGTTCATTTAATGAGTAGCGAAACACCAATGGGCTTGGTTCAAAGCTGCCATTTGCCGTCGGAACAGGAAGCTCTTCAAAGGAAATCTGTTCACCTGAGATATTAATGCCTGTCATATGTGAGTACGTCTCAAGAAATCGTTGTGCAACAAATTCAAGGAACCCTTCCTGGGTGGCTCCCTGATAATCGCCTGCATGCTTAAGGATGAAATTTTTCATAGAATCGGTTGCAACAACCAACGTGTTATCACCATTTTTAAATGAGGAAAAAAAAGCTTCACCTTCTACAGCGACTTTTACATTCATGCCAAATAGAATGTTTTTTCTCCCTGTGAATGTGGACTCGGGAATGTTTCGAATTACAGTTAACGGCTTAGCGTAGGTACGATAAACCCAAACATCTGCTTTTCCGTAGCTCATCGTTCTTTTCATATGGCATTAGCCTCCTCTGTCTTTTTGGATAGGCTTAGACACTGAACGTTTTTACATTGGGTAGCTTGTTGAAACCACTTTTTATATTTCCTTTGATTGGGGTCATCTATGGGCTCTATTAGTGACCACTTTTTCGGTTTTTTCTCGTTTTCAGTCACTTATAGCCTCTATTAGTGACCATTTTTTCAATTTCTTCTCATTTGCGGTCACTTATTTCCTCTACCATTAAACACTTTTTCGATTATCCTTTTATTAAGGGTCATCATGGATGCTTTACTCTTTGAAAATATCATTCAATCTAAACTCGGCTATTTTAAATACTTCTCGCAAGGCAATGTTATATTCTTTTCCGTAGGTATTATGGACCCTTTGCTTCATTGCAGCTAAAATGGTGTCCTTGTTTTGCCCCTTTACCGCCATAATAAACGGAAACTGAAATTTATCTACATACTTCTTATTAAGGGATATAAACTCCTCAAATTCTTCCTTTGCAAGCTTATCAAGGCCTGCGCCTTCTTGCTCCTTTTGTGAAACCTCGGACATTTTCAACCTTGTTCCTAAATCTGGGTGTGCACGAAGTAAGGCTAACTTCATAGACTCCTCGGCACGTTGAACAATATCAATCATCGTTTGTAAAAGGTTCTCATGGGATTCAAACGGCATACTTTCCCATGCTCCCGCTGCTACCCATGGAGAATGTTCAAACACCCAGCCTATCTTTAGTACAAACTCCTCTTTGTTCATTTGATTTACTTCCTCCATAACCTCACCTCTCTTCCTCCGGCTGGTGACCATTCAGCCGGATTACAGTTAAAACTATATATATTCCAGACCTCCTAAAAATACATCAACTGTTCTCTTTCTATTTATGAATCTTCATTAATGGCTTGGCTATTGTCAGCTGCCGTCGGCACACCAAACTCGTCCTGCCAATTTTTCACTATATTATAGAAATGCCGAAATAGTATCTACAAACCTGTCATATAATCTAACAAGTTTTTTAATCATCCTAGACCAAAATAGTCTGTAAGCAAACCTGACAATAAGGAAGCAATTCTAAGTGGGTTATAGAATAATGAATCTCAAGTTAATAAATCATGAATCCTTACGTACTAAATGTAAAAAAGTTCATCAGAGAATGGAGAGATTACATGTCAGATATTCATTTTATGAAAAAGGCCATTGCGGAAGCACTCAATAATGTCTTAACCAATCATGGCGGACCGTTTGGGGCCATCGTAGTGAAGGATGGAAAAATAATTGGGGTTGGCCGTAATGAAGTAACATCTTCCAACGATCCAACAGCACATGCAGAAGTCCAAGCTATTCGCGCCGCCTGCAGCTATTTAAAAGACTTCCAACTGACGGATTGTGAAATTTACACGAGCTGCGAACCTTGTCCAATGTGCATTGGTGCTATTTACTGGGCGAGACCGAAGGCCGTTTACTATGCATGCACGAAACAGGATGCCGCCAAGATCGGGTTTGATGATCAGTTCATTTATGAACAGCTCGAACTTCCAATGGAAAATAGGCAAATACCCATGAAAAAAATCTTTCCGGACGATGGCGACCTTCCTTTTCGGACATGGGAAAGTTCTAAGAATAAAGTTGAATACTAATATTAAAGTAGAGGGTGTTGAGCAATGAAGAGAAATCAATTAACCCGAAGAATTTCAGTTGCCTCAGGAAATGAGCCTGCCGACACCGTAGTAAAAAATGGCAGGATTATCGATGTATTTAACGGAGAAATAGTCGAAGGCGATATCGCTATTGTCGATGGTTATTTTGCAGGGATCGGGCAATATAAGGGGAAAAATATTGTTGATGCCAAGGGGCGTTATGTAATTCCTGCCTTTATTGATGGTCATGTTCATATTGAATCTTCTTTGGTGACGCCTAGTGAATTTGCCAAAGTCCTCCTTCCTCACGGAGTAACGACCGTTATCGCTGATCCCCATGAAATTGCGAATGTCCTGGGTACTGCCGGCATTCAATATATGCTCGATTCTTCCGAAAATCTTCCTTTTGATATTTATATTATGCTTCCTTCCTGTGTTCCTGCGACAAGCTTCGAAAACTCAGGCGCTATTTTAAAAGCAGAGGATTTAGTTCCCTTTTATCAACATCCACGAGTCCTAGGATTAGCAGAGGTGATGAATTTTCCTGCCGTCCTAAATGCTGAAGATGATATGCTCAACAAAATATCTGATGCTAAACAGTTCGGAAAAAAAGTGGATGGTCATGCTGCGGGATTAACTGGAACTGATTTGAATGTGTATATGGCTGCAGGTATTAGGAGCGATCATGAAAGTACAACCGCGGAAGAAGCGAAAGAACGTCTTCGAAGCGGCATGTATTTAATGATTCGTGAAGGAACTGTGGCAAAAGATTTACAGAATTTGATTCCGGCAGTAAATGAGTATAATTCACGGAAGTGCTTATTTGTTACCGATGATAAGCATTTAGATGACCTAGTAATTGGAGGCAGCATCGATCATAACGTTCGGCTGGCTATCAACTTAGGAATTTCCCCGGTAACAGCTATCCAAATGGCTTCCATCAATGCAGCAGAATGCTTTGGGCTTAGTGATAAGGGTGCAATTGCCGCCGGTTACAAAGCGGATTTTTCTTTAGTAGAAGAACTTGAAACGTTAAAGATTATACACGTTTATAAAAACGGAAAAGCCGTTGTAGAAGATGGTAAGTTGGTTACGGATTGCATTTCCACTCATAAGGGTGGCAGTGCTAACTTAAAAAATTCTGTCCATTTTGATGACATTTTAAAAGCAAACTTCAATATTCCATTATCAACGAACAAAGCAAATATCATTGAAATCATTCCTAACAGTCTTATAACACGGCATATCGAAGAAGAAGTAGACACCTGCAATAAAGGGTTCTTCCAACCTTCGATCAGTGGGGATCAGTTAAAGCTCGCTGTAATCGAGCGCCATCATTTCACGAGGCAAATTGGTTTGGGCATTGTGAAAGGCTTAGGATTAAAACATGGTGCAATTGCTACCACTATTGCCCATGATTCACATAATCTCATTATCGCTGGGACCAATGACGATGATATGGTGTTAGCTGCAAATACAATAAAAGAAATGCAAGGCGGGCTGGTTGTGATTAAAGAAGGTCAAATACTTGCTTCTTTAGAGTTACCCATCGCAGGATTAATGTCTGACCGCCCTTACCGTGAAGTCTACAGTAGTCTCAATAACCTTCACAATGCTCTTGAGCAGCTTGGAGCAAACGATTATTTCAATCCCTTTTTAACCCTTTCCTTTTTAGCGCTTCCTGTTATCCCAGAGTTAAAACTTACCGATAAAGGTTTATTTAAGGTTTCAACCTTCGAGCATATTAACATCAGTACTGTTTAAAATTCGTGCTTTTAAGACACACTATCATGCGAGAAACCGAAAAACGGTTGCTTTCAATGCCATTACCTGTCAAACTAAATAGGATAATTAACTTCGAAAGAAAGTAAATGTAGGTGACGAACATGATAGAAATAAAATCTTCAAAGCTTAGTGACGGAGAGTTCAATCGAGGAGTATTCGCTACACGTGATATTAAAAAGGGCGAGCTTATCCATGAAGCACCCGTTATCGCCTATCCGAATGAAGAGCATGAACACATTGAAAAAACATTGCTTGCTGATTATGCGTTTGAATATGGGATTAACCATACATGCATTCTCTTAGGTTATGGGATGTTATTTAATCATTCCTATCAGCCTAATGCCACATATGAGATAAATTTTCCAAACCATACCTTTGACTTCTTTGCTTACAAAGATATTAAAGAAGGCGAAGAGATTCTAATCAACTATAACGGCGATGAAGAGGACCAAGAACTGCTTTGGTTTGATAAAGAAAAACAAGAAAAATAACAGCCCTGGTTGGCTGTTATTTTTTTTGCACTATGATAGGGTTTACTAAATGCTGCCCTTCACAAGAAGTTGCTGCTCCTGTTTGAGAAGAGTTTTGTTTTGCATGTGCTGTAATGAAATACTTTTCGTAAAACAGATATCTTCGCATAATGAACAGTCTACACATTTAGCAGGATTAAGTGTGATTGATACTTGGTTATTTTCCGTGTCCATTTTCAAGGCATCCGTAGGACATAAAATCGAACAGGCACCGCAAAAATTACAATCATCCGTAATAGTAGGAAGCCTGATATCCTTTTGGTTTTGTAAGATTTCATTTTCCTTCAATTGAGCCAAAAACAACGCTCGTTTATTCATATAAGGAAGTGCAGATTCATTGGTCATCTTCTCATATAGATGAAGAGACACTTCATCCAACTCTCTCTTCACTTTTGAAAGTGTATTCTCCTGTCTTTTTTCCTGATATGATAAAACTTCAGAACCTCCTAATAGTTCTTTAAATGCTAACTTATTCGTTGCTTTGATTTCATTAAAAAAGCTTGATAGGAAGGCACGTCGATCTGTATCAAACGATTTGGGTTTCGCCGAATAAGTGATATCGGACATGATTTTCATAGAAGAACCTGCCATCTTTTCTCCAGCATCAAGCTCTTTTTTCCAAACCGTTTCACCTGTTGTGATTTCACAGGAAGTACAACCTGAACCAGTATGGTAGATGGTAAGATTTTGGCACTTATTCAAGATGGAAACCCACGCTTCTCTAGGAATCATCCCTAAGCAGGGCACCGAAACCGTGATTACATTCTTATCTGAAACAGGCATTTTTTTACAATGTAAGTATACTTGTTCATTTTGTTCACACTGATGAACTAGATCAGATAGTATTTGTTCGAGAGGGGGGCGATTAAAAGCAAGAGCATTTGTTGGGCATACGGTTGAACAAAGCCCGCATGCCAAACAATGATCGTCTATTTCAATCTGCTTTTTCGAAAAAGAAATGCTTTTTGTTGGGCAATGGTCTACACAGCTATGACAAGTGCTTTTCGGTGATATCAAATGCGCACATAAATTTGGCTCGACCCTCATTGAGGTCATTTTTTGATCCATTACCTTTACCCATTTTAACAAATCCATTCTGCCAACCCCCTCGCAAACAATTACCTACAAATGAATAGCTGTTTCATAAAATAATACCCTGCCTAAAAATTCACTGATGAGTAAAACCGCAAATGCCACAGAATAGATTTTTACATTTTGCCATTTGCTATTTTTATAGGATAAAAATAATATCGTAAAGGCTGCTGCAAACGTCACAAGTCTAATCCAAAAGAATATATGGTTGAATGTTAATCTAGCAGTTTCAACCGCTTCTGGCAGACCTGCGAGCAAGGATGAAAAGTAACCTGCCATTACAACCGCTGTGACCGCAAGTGTTAAGACCGAAAGACCAGAAATATTAATGTTTACTTCTCCTCTAATCGCTAAGATTGCAGCCACGAATAGCGGCCCTAATAGAATCGATGTTAGAAAGAAAGCGAAAAGAGTGCTTACTCCATCCCAGGCAGGAATGGCCGGGATCATGTAGATTTTCGCAGATGAAAAGATTGCGACAACTCCTATACTAGAAGTGATCCAGCCTATGGTGCTGCGCTTTGCACGATCATCCTTATACCAAAACCATGTATAGGCTAAAATCAATCCGACGAATGCCCCATAAAATGTTACCTCACGACTTAACCATGAGACCCCAAAATTTAAGATTGCCCGATATGCGAAAAAGGGTTGACCTAAATGCAACATGGACACGAGAAGCGAAACACCGCCAAGAATCAAGAACGATATCGATATCAGTAATCCTGTTTTTCGGGATATGCGAGTTTTTTTTCGATCGATCCACCATAGTGTCACAAATCCGCCTAAAATAAGCTGCGACAAAATGGTAAAGACTACAAGTGGAAGATCATGCATGATTATGCCCTCCTAAACTGTTTGCCTGGTTTTGGCAAAATAAATTGAGTAGTTGGATGAGTGATCGACGGGTCGGCAAATGTCGGCACCAAGGAAACTGTACCAGATGGCTGAACTTCATTATAATCAACAATTTCTATGGCCTCCATTGGACACTTCGATACACAAATTGGTGATTCCCCTACATCGAGCCGGTCGTAACACATACTGCATTTGTCCATTTTTTTCTTAACAGGATTGTATTGCGGCACACCATATGGACATGCCTTGCCGCACATTTGACATCCGATGCAAAGTTCTTGATTATGAACAACAATTCCATCTTCATCCCGTTTTGTATAAGCTCCAACTGGACAAGCCTTTTGACAAGCAGGTTCATCACAATGGTTACAAGCCGTTGATACGAAAGCGCGGACGGGAGAACCCACTAGATCCTCTGGCAGCTCCCGTACCGTTCTCCGTCTCATAGACGGCTCAAGCTGGTAAAAACTTTTACAAGAAATTTCACATGCATGACAGCCGATACAACGTTCAATATTTACCAAAAACCCTAGTTTTTTTGCCATTGTTTCTACCTCCTCTTTACGCCTTTTCTATTTTGACAAAATTATCATGGAAGGCGATTCCGCGCTGGCCTTTACTATAATCACCCATATCAGAAGGCAATGCCTTAACATTAAAGTTTTCTGTATAATGCACATCTTTCCACCAGCCCTCATACATCACAACCGTATCGACCGGAACAGTTTTTGTTAATTTGGCTGGCAGGGTCAGATACCCTGCTTCATTTCGGACGTTGACCATGTCATTCTCGCGAATTGAATATTTCTTTGCCAAGTCTGGGTGCATTTCAACAAATGGATGGTCTTGGATGGCTCCTAACCAATCGATATGTTGAAATTGACTATGAATGCCCAGTTTCCAGTGTGGTGAGATGCAGCGAATCGGATATTCATTGTTTGCCTTATACTCCTCAATAAATACTGGTAACGGATGATGACCATATTCAACTGCTTTTTTAGAGAAAAATTCATACTTGCCAGAAGGTGTTCTAAACTTTAGGTCTTCCCAGGCGACCGTTACCTTTTCACTTGCCTTCACGGTACCGCCATTTTTTCGAAGTTCATCCCAGCTTTTGACCCCGAATAACTTGCGAATATCATCATTAAATTCTTTTTCCACCCATTCAACGAGATTACCTGAAACAGGGAATGTACAAGATCCTGCCTCTAACTCATTCAATTTCTTAGAAAGGCCCATGGCAATCTCTAGATCACTTTTCGTTTCATATAGCGGCTTGATTGCCTGCTCGTTGGCATTCATCCAATAATGCCAGTAACTCACGTTGATTCCCACCGTCTCAAATGGTGTGGTAACAGGTAAGACAATATCTGAATATTCCACAGTTTGATTCATATATAAATCGGCTGTCACAATTAAATCCATCTGATCAAATGCCTTCTTGACTACATTTGGCTCAGGGTCCTGAGCAATTGGATTACGACAGGCAATCCACATCATCTTAATTGGGGGATCTTGTGCATCAAGGACTTGCGCACCAAAATTATTCATATTGACATAACGATCTGCTTCGCCTTCCGTTCCTTCAGGTGCTCCAAAACTCATGGTATGGTAATTAAATCCCCAAGTCTCTCCGCCGATATAATTGACTCCGCCGCCTTTTTTACCAATATTGCTTGTTAGAGCAGCAAGAGCGTCAATAGCGCGAACCATAGAACCGCCATTTGTATGACGCTGCATTCCAAAACCAATCCAAATATTCGCTGGCTTTGATGTTGCATATTCACGGGCAATTCTCTCAATCACCGGCTTTGGTACACCTGTTTTTTCAGCTGCCCATTCAACCGTAATATTCTTTTTTACATATGACACAAATTCATGAAACCCAATCGCATGGTTATTTACCCATTCCTCATCATATAAGTGTTGATCCATAATATAACGAATCATTCCAAGCGCTAGGGCCCCATCTGTACTTGGTTTAATTTGAATATACTCATCCGCCTTAGAAGCAGTTTGTGTAATCAATGGGTCAATGACAACAAGCTTCGTCCCTTTTTCTTTCGCCTGCTCAATAAAGTACATCGAGTGGGCTGACGTCCAGGCAGGATTCGCTCCCCAAAGGATAATATACTCCGCATCCATAAATTGCTCTGGATCATTGTTATAAGCCGTTCCCATATCAAAGGCTTGGGCGTCTGAACCGGCTGGGTCACAAGGAGTTCCTTGCGCACGTGTGGTAAACCCAATACTCGAAAGCATTCCTTCTGTTGCGTAGTTTAATATATTGAAGTTACCAGAATACTTATTTAAGCAAATTGGCAGCGTGTTTCCATACTCTTTTTTTATATCAAGCATTTTCTTGGCAATGATTGTATAGGCTTCATCCCAGCTAATTCTTTCCCAATTTCCCGATCCGCGTCCTTTCTGCCTCATAGGGTATTTAATTCGGTCTGGAGAATAGACGATTCGTGGATACGTATTTCCCTTTACACAAAGTCTCCCTTTTGTATAATGGTTATTTTCATTTCCAGTAACAAACGTAATTCTACCGTCTTCTACTGTTGTGACAATTGAACATGTATCATAACAATTTCGAGGACAGGCATTGAAAAATTGTTGTTTTTGGCTATTGGACTTCGCAGCTGCTGTTGGGACGAGGCCATTCGTTGCTTTACTTCCGATTGCTCCGAGTCCTAAAAGTGTACTTAATGCTGCAGAACCCTTTAAAAAAGTTCGACGAGAAACATTATCAGCTAACATCTTTATTCCCACCTTCCAGTTGTAAAAATTCCTTTAATATAACGGCCATCGCGTGTGTGATGGGATTTTGACTATTTTGTAAGATTAATTCACAATGCTTAAAACCCCATTGCAAGAGATGTTTTTCTAAGAACATCTTGTAGATTTGACGATGATCTTCAATCGTTGGCTGACTTAAGACATGAAGTATGAATTCCAATTCAAATTGGATGTGATCATCTGGAATCTGCCCTTCATTCGCCACTTGAAGTCCAACATAACGGTAAAAGTTCCGTACATTCAACGTTTCCTGTTGCAAAACGTTTCCTTCATAGTTCCGATAACTAGATTCAAATGGTGATGCTAATAACTTATTGGGACCCACAAATAAACGATTGTAATCATACTCAAACGTTTGAATATTTCTCTCTGTTACTTCTTCTAACACCTGTAAGCTTTGAGCCACTTCATCTAGTAAACTTGTATATTGATATTCCTTAATTATCTGGACTACCTGCTTCCACTGTTTTCGAGTCAGTTGAAGTAAATCCCCTCGATAGTAATGACAAAACAACTGATAATAGAACGATCGTTCTTCAGGTTTCATTACCGTTTCTTGTGTAATGGTCATATTATTCAACCTCGTTTTTTAACTGAATTTCCTTCTGAAGCTTCTCGAATTCTATCTTTTCCTCATCCGTTAATTTCATTTCTTTCTTTACAACAGGATTTGGATTACCCACATATTCTTCATTTGGAACCATTTGAATTTTTACTTTTATACTTCCTTCTGCTTGCTGTTCACAGCCTAACAGTGAAATGACACTCATTAGATTGATTAATAGGAAAAGAAAAGTTTTCATATCTCTTTAACTCCCTTCTAATTCTATTTACAGAATATCATGTTCAACAGTGAGCAAATGTAGAAGTGTAAACATACTTTTAGCTTCAATGGTGTAGAAAATTGAATTAAAGGCTTCTAGACACACCTTGTTCATTATTTCACAATATTTTAGACAAACTTTCGTTCACATATCTTCTTTTTTTAAAGGCTCTGTTAAATAAGGCTGTTGAGTTACGCTTCAGGAACCAGCGAGAGTAAAGTAAGCGGAGACTTTCCGGTTAAATGCAGAATGGAGCTTTTTTCAAGGTATATAAGGGGAGGTTTTCCGGTTATGCAAAGAAAAATCTTGAATTTTTGAATTTTCGAGTCAATAGGCGGAATTTCTCCGTCTGTTTATGCTATTTTTAATCATAATTACGAATTAAGCGGAATTCCTCCGTGTATTTAAATTCCTAAAATTCACAAAGGTCAACAATATCCTTTAACACAGCCTTTTTAAAAAAATGGATGACTTTCAAAGGTTTGTACCAACCCATTTAAAAGTCATCCACTCTATTTAATTCGATAGATTTTCAATATTTACATGTAAATTGTTTAATGCATTCCCTTTTCCACCTGTCATGTATTGTCCCATATCAGAAGGGGTAAAGGTGATCAATTTATTGATTAACGGATGGTTCGGATACAGTAATAAAGTCTGCTTTTGTACATCATAAGAGTATTTTGCGCGAATGATGATTTCTCCACTTTTACTTAAGAGCTTCACCATCGTATCATGTTGAATATTCTTTTCTTTTGCCAGTTTTGGATGAAGATACACAGATGGCTCTTGGTTGATCTCCTTAAAGGAGTTTAAATTTAGAAATTGTGAATTGATTCTGAAAGGTTCATGATTTAATAATAATGTATATGGGTAATGGGGATCCATCTGAAGCTCCACCGGTTCCAATCCAAATGGTGAAAGTTGATTCCTTTTTGCTTGGAAGGAATAAAGTTCTATTTTCCCCGAAGGTGTCTGGAACTTAAAATCCTCCCATGCCGTCTTTGGGTAATCTACTCTCTTTGGTCCGTTCAACAATTCTCGCCAGTTTTTTATATGAAGTTGTTCATATAATGTATCTGTAAATTCTTGATCAATAAATTCCTCATCTGTTAAATGAGAAGGAAATGCACTAAACCCTTCCTTATATTCGTTTAGCTTCTTCGAAAGTAAACGAGCAATCTCTAAATCACTTTTACTCTCATAGTAAGGTTCAATAGCAGGTTGGTTAATGCTAATCCAATAATGCCAATAACTAGAGACGATTTCCCATTCTTCAAATAACATCGTTGCAGGCAGGACAATATCAGAAAATTGAACAGTTTCGGTTAAAAAATGTTCAACTGTCACAATTAATTCCATAGCCGATAGGACTTCTTTTAATTGTTTTATATTTGAACTTTGAGTGAGTAAATTCCTGCAAGTGATCCAAAGAAATTTGACAGGAGGGTCTTGTTGTTTTTGAACATCCAGAGCAAAATCGTTCATATCAATGGTCCGTATCTCGTTTTTTTCTATCCCATCTTTTTGTAAGTAATTCAAAATTTGAAAAGTAAACTTCTCCGTTGTCCTCTTTCCAAATTGGACGCCGCTCCCCTTTATTCCAATGTTTCCAGTCATGGCAGCTAGAGAATTAATAGCACGGACATTTTGACCGCCATTCATATTTCTCTGCATTCCAAATCCAATCCAGATGGTAACCGGTTTGTCTCGACATAATCTTTCGGCCAGATATTGTATCGCTCCTATACTCTGGCCACATTCTCTTAATGCGTCATCCATGGAAAACTGCTGAATATGCTCCTTTAATTCGTTCCAACCCACTGTATGTTTCTCGATAAATTCGAGATCATATAATTCATGATCGACAATATATTTAGCTATTGCTACTGCAAGTGATCCATCACTACCAGGTTTCACTTGAATAAATGCATCTGATTTTTTCGCTGATTCCGTATTAATAGGATCAATAGTGATGACTTTCGCTCCACGTTTTTGCGCTTCATATATATAGTTCATAGAATGAATGGACGTCCATACCGGATTTACTCCCCAAAGGATAATCGTTTGGGCATCATGAATATCTTCCATATCAGAAGTTTGACATGCACCATAATCGAAATATAATGCGTCCATTCCTGGTGCCCAACATGGGTTCCCAGTGGCTCTTGAAGTTTTTCCTAATCCATTAAAAAAACCCTCCATCGCATGATGGAGTACACCCATATTACCTGAATATTTATTTAAGGCTAATGATAAATGGGAACCATAACGTTCGTACAGTTCAATGATTTTATTTGTAATCGTTTCTATTGCTTCTGACCAAGAAATTCTTTGCCATCTTCCACTTCCCCGTGGAACCTGTTTCATTGGATATTTTAGCCGTTCCTGATGATACACTTGATTCATATAATTATATCCTTTTGCACATAGTAACCCCTTTGTATAACCATGCGCCGGATCACCTGTTACCTTTTCTAAATGCCCATTTTTTGTAAATCCGAGAATGCTGCAAGCACTATAACAATTACGTGGACAGACATGACGAGTTATCTCAAAGCTATTGTCCATTAATCTCATTCTCTCCTTTACAATAAAAGTGTTTAAAATTTGTTACATTTTTCACAATGTTTATAGTTAAAATTCCTTTACAATAAGTATATAAAATTATTGTAAATATAGAGGTCGAAATAATGGCAAAAGGGTGACGTTATATGAAACAATTAGGTTTTTTAGTTCATATAGAACAGTGTTTAGGCTGTCGTTCTTGTGAATTTGCATGTAAAAATGAACACGGTCAGAATGATTCATTTCGAAGGAAAATTCATACTGTCTCTGACGCTTTTATGAAGAATGGACAACGTTTTCACCATTTTTCCATGTCATGCAACCACTGTTCTACTCCTGCCTGTCTGTCTAATTGCCCTGAAATGGCCATCAAGAAGAAGGCAAATGGAATCGTGATTATAGATCACTTGAAATGTACAGGCTGCTCCCGCTGCGTAACGGCTTGCCCCTTTGACGCGATTTCTATCAATATGATATCGAAGAGAGCTGATAAATGTGATATGTGCTATGATCGACAAATGCAAGGTGATTCTACGATATGTGTTTCATCATGTCCTGTAAATGCAATTGAAATTATTGATTTGAATGATCCCGTGAATGCTCATTATGATAAAGCTGTATATGGGTTTGATATGAAAAAAATGACCAATCCGTCCATACGATTTGATACTCAAACTGAACCTTCCAAGCTGCGTTTTTGGTCTAACTCATAAACGGATTTTAAGGAGAATTGTTACTATGCTTACATTTCAGGAACTGATTTGCGCCTCTCCTTTTTACCATGCCGAAATTATTGGCGGATGGGAAGGTAAGGAGAAAAGCTTTTTAAGGGCTGAGGATAACCCTCTGAATTTAGGCGAACCAACATTATTTATTGTTCGGAGCGATCACCAATCGATATCTCGGTTGGATGAACTCATTTCA
This sequence comes from Neobacillus niacini NBRC 15566, assembly GCF_001591505.1. GTDB lineage: Bacteria > Bacillota > Bacilli > Bacillales > Cytobacillaceae > Neobacillus > Neobacillus niacini. Next base: position 15,885 of record NZ_BCVA01000041.1, on the reverse strand, counting down.
AAGCAAAACGTACAGGGTATCCTTTTATATGGAGGGGTAAAACCTTATATTCCTCACACGATGATTGAAATCATTGAACACTTCAATAAACCGGTTTTATTTTTAAAAGAAGAAATCAATTCTACAACCACAAAAAAGAAAATTACAGATCTTTCACAACTTAAATCCCTAGGTTTATATCATTATGTATTCGAACATACCACAAATTATTGGCTGCAATTGATTGATGAAAAAGGCTTAGCAGGGTTTTTACAACGCCTTTCCTTATTGTTAAATCAGGAAATCTTTCTATTAGATGAACACTTTTATCCTCACTCTACACAAGATATCGATGGAAACCGTGATCAATTTAAGCATTTCTCATTGATTTATCATGAGCAAAACGCTTCCAATAAAAGGGAAGTGTTTTCCATGGTACAAGATGGCCAATATCATTATTTCCTTTTTCCCTTATTAGCTGACGACCATCTTTATGGATATTTCCTATTTCAAGAACAATCTAGTATGATGATTGATGTTTGTACGGAGCAAGTCATACATGCTATTCCAGCACTTCTATCTTTTTTTAAAAAAGAAGAGGCCGTACTTCGAGCCCATCAATCCTATCAGGAAAGTTTCCTTTATAACCTTCTTTATAATAACTTAGATTCAGAACAGGTACTGATTAAACAAGGGAAACAATGGGGCTGGGATTTCACGAAGCCAACAGAATTAATGGTAATGCGATTAAATCAAAAAAACGAAGCAGCTAAATTCAGTATTGATATGGACTCGATAATTAGAAAGGTCCGTTCCCTCATTTCAGCTCGATTTTTACAAGCGATTACTTTCCCTATGCAAGGGGATATTATTATGATTGTTTTTGATTCTGTACACCTTCTCCCTAAAGAGAGGAAAGAGTTTACATTATCTTTAGGACAACAAATTCATAAAAAGGTCGAACAGGACCTTCCGGGTCTAGCATGTGAAATTGGAATTGGACGCCATTATCCTTCGAATATGGAGTTATTCCGCAGCTTTTATGAAGCAAAGGTGGCTCTAGAATTAGGAAAATATGAAATCAGACATGAGGCAGTCCGTCACTTTGAAAACATTGGAATCGTCAGACTGCTATCCAATATCCATCACCATGTACTACAGGAATACTATGAGGAAGTATTAAAAGACATATTTTTAGATCAAGAAAACAGTGCGGTTAATATTGAAACATTAGAAGCATTCTACCAAAATAACGCAGATATTAACCAAACGGCTGGACAATTATACATTCACCCAAACACCTTACGAAAGCGACTAAAAAAATTAGAATCCATTCTAGACATCGACTTCAATCGACTAGATGACCTTCTAGAAATTTACGTAGCTTTAAAAATAATCAAAATGATAAGATAGGCAAAGGTGACAGGCACCACCAAATTAATAATGTTACTAATTTTTCTAAAATGATATTAATAGGCGAAGGAAATTCATCATTGACATTTCTTTCGTCTTTTTTCATGTGAAATCAACCAATGGTCTTTGGAAGATGGTTTAGTAATAAGAGATTCAAAAAAAAACCGTCCTCACTTAAAAATGAGAACGGCAAAGTTTCTTAAACTGATTTTCCAGCCAAATGATTATAGCAAACGTTTTACACAGAGATTGACATGCACCTGTTCATTACAGTCAAATTTCCTCATTTTAAAACAATTTCTATTTGTTTGATACCGTTTCAATAACTAGATTATCTAGCATAATATCTTTGTAGCCATTAAAGTTAGCTTGTGCACCTGTCACACCTTGAGTATCGGCAGCTTTGTTAGTGGAATAAATCCCAAACCAGCTTTGACCTGATTCATCCCCTACTAATGTAAAGGAATACGTGCCAGATTTTGCATCTTTATCGCTACTTGCTGTTGATTTTAATTCATCCAAAGTTAATATTCCTTTTTCTTCAAATGGAGCATTACCTGTTACTACTGCATAAGTTCCATCACTACCTGCTTCATAATCAAAAGTGATTTTATACGTTACACCTGGTTGGAATTTGAAGTTTTGTGGTATCGTTTGGTATACAAGTTTGTTGCGTTGAGTTAAACCATTCGTTTTAATTGACCATTTACCAGCAATAACATCATTTACTAGTTTTTGGTTCCAACCTCTTTGAGTATATGGTGCATGTAATTCAGCAAGGTGCGTTCTATTATCTTCTACACCTTCAATATTACCAATTACAAACGGATAGATACCTTGTGCAACATTTTCAAAGTCTTGTACGAATTTATTACTGCTTACTTGATTATTAGAATTATTTTCTACGATACGAATATCATCAAAGTAACTTGCACCATTCCCAGCATCTCTAGATAAATCAATGGTTACATCAGTTGCTTCTGGGCCAGTTTCAAAGAAAACATACATATTTTGAAAATAACTTGTTCCATCTACTGTTGAAGCCATTTGACCATCTGCTTTTGCTTTCTCGGATCCTAGTGTATTATGTGCATAAGCTCTAACATAGTTTTTAGCGATAGATTTATCAGTACTATTTGTATACTTTTTTCCATTAGAAGTAATTGTTATACTTGCTTGTTCTTCACTTCTGTTGTCTATACCAACATAAGCAGCATACTTGGTATTTGGTTTTAATCCCGTGACTTTTTGAGTAACATTTACTTTCTCTTTATTGTTAGAGATTGTTAACATGTTATTATTACCTTCACTCTTCGTAATCTTAACCGCTTCTGAATCTCCTGTAACGATCCAATCTTTTAAGGAATTGCTGTTAAAGCCAGTATCTACAAGATGCATTCCTTCGCTCCAATTAACATCTTTGTTCGTTTCCGCTCTTTTATGAATTACATATGCAGTAGATTTTTTGGCATTTAATGTGATCTGACCATTTTTAATCGTAACGTCTTCCACATTTTGTTTACCTAATTCTGTTAACTCATAAACTTTAACTGTACCCTTCCAGCCAGTTGGAACAGTCCAAGTAGTTTCTCCACCATTGGTATTCCAGTGGTATAATTTTTCCTTCGCTGTTGGCAATTTCTTACCATTTTGATCCCAAGACCATGGTATTAAATACTTTTCATCACCAGGTTTACCTTCAAATATTTTATTACCATTAAATGTAATAATTCTTGTACGGTAACCATCTTTATCATTTGCAAAATCATTAGATTTTCTTTCAATTATAAGAGTATTTTTACCAGAGTCATCTTTTAATAATGCCTTCATGCCTGGTACCCAGTTGTAAGTTTGATTATTATCTGTCATTTCGACTGCATTGCCATCTTCCCACTGTGTTACTTTATAATGTTGGATGAATTTTGTTGGAACGTTCACTGCAAACAAATTATCCATATAAGCTTTGTAGTCACTTCTACCTTGCCATCCTTCGAAGTCTTTCATGCTGTAGCCAAATAATAATGGAGCATCCGCGTCGCCGCCATACCTAGGATAGTTACCAATCCATGCATCTTTTTGATGGTTTTTAATAAAACGTGTGATGGTACTATTGATACCTTTTAGAGTAAAACCACCATAAGTTAAATCGGCTGCCCAGTGTTGGAATGTAGAATCATACTCGTTTGCATATCCCCACTCACTGCCTAAGCGCCAACCTAAACTGTTTATTTCTTTACTTAATTGACGGCTTGGCCATGTACTATTATCACCTGACTGTCCGTTACCCCAAACGTCAACATAAATAAAATCTAAATCATTCTTTTTGCCACCAAGAACGTCATACAAATCTTTGAATCGTTGTGCTCTACCATTTCTTAAATCATAATCAGCATCAATGTTTATTCCTTGATCAATCCAGTTCCAACCATACTTATAAGTTCCATCTGGATTTTTTAATAAACGATCTTCATGGAAATACTTTGATTCTGGGTACGTTTCACTTGCATTCACATGAATTCCAAAAGTTGCCCCATATTCTTTACCTTTCTCTAGCAATGTTTTCATATCCTTTGCACCACCGATACGCGTTCCAACATCTGCATAATTTAAATGACCAGAATCATGCCCTTCACTACCATAACCTTTCAATAGAATAGATTGTCCTAGTCCATCGGTCCCTAAAGAAAACTTCTTAACTCCATCTAGAGTCATTAAGAAAGGATTTTGGGCTTGACCGCCAAAATTCATGCTAATGCGGTAACCAACTAAGTCTGGAACCTTTTCTGACCCTAGTGGTTCGTTCATAATATTTCTATAAGCAATAGCCCCATCTTGCCAGTTTATTTTCTTATCACCATTAGCGTCAGCAGTAATAACAACCTTCGCAGATGGCATTTCATCTACCTTGTTTACTGTTCCATCTTCTAGCTCCAGAGTTCCATCTTCCTTACGATACTCTTCTGATTTTTGATACGTCCAGAATGTACTGCTTAAGCCAATTGTTTTTTCCCCTGCACTATTAGTCGCAGCCGTAGCTGTAATTCTTTGTGCATCAGTTTTTGCAGCATAAGAATTGGGATCTAGTTTTTTTGCTAAACTATTCTCTGTATTCGACCATATACCTGCACTTAATTCATCATTAGAAAGAAAAGCATACATATATCCTTTTTGCTCTTCATCTTGCGTATTCAAATTATTATCAACCTTTACCTGTCTGTCGCCATTGATGTGTGTATTTGTAGACATCTGTACTCCATCTAGTACAGCATCTTTTTGACTGCTATTTACAGAAACTAAATTGTGATTTGGAATTTCAATTGTTTTTACGATTTTGTTGTCCACAATTTTTGTAATATTGAATTCTAAAATATTTCCTTTAACAACCATTTCTGCAGTAATAACCGCATTGATATTGTTACTATCGTCTATTAAAGTCATCTTGTACTCAATTTTATCGGATGAAATGATTGCTTTTACTTGTGGTTTTACTGCTACGTTATTAATAAGGATTGTATCTATGGCCTCAGGCTGTCCGTAAAAAGTTTTCCCTGCACCATTTCCAGATATTAAATTGTACTGAATTACTCTTGGAAAATTCACATCGACAAGAACGTTCATTTGATTAGACGAAATAACCGTTTGTGAACCTTGTGGAATAATTTGACTTCCTTCTTGCTTAATTACCGTATTTCCCTCCGCCAGTACCAGGGAACTATTCGCATACCATGTAGAGCCTACCATACACCCAGCTAAAAGTACTGCAATCGTTTTCTTAAACTTATTTCTTGAATTTTTCATATTTCCTCCTTTGAATTTACTACTTTAATAGAAGAAGATGCCTTAACATAAAGCACCACCTTCTACTTGTAATCTAGCTTACGTTTATTAAAACGCTTACACAATAAAGATGTTGTCCAAATTTTTAGAAATATTGTTTTTTTAGTGATTTCCAGATTTATGTACTGCAGGGGAACGAGGTTCCTGTCTCCTCCTAAAAAAATGACAGGCACCACTATAAGTACCATCAAAATCAAGCTGCCCGTAGTTTCCGACATTCTGCAGCCCTTTAAATCACGTTTTCACCTCTATTTTTCCATTAAATAAAGTATCTATGATGGTTTGTGTATATTCTGGATTAAGTGATAAGGAAATCTTTGCATCTAGCATTTTTATCAGATCATTGGAAAAAGACGCTAACCTTTTTGCTCCTGCTTCTACAGTTACATACAGATAATTCAACATCTTGATTTTAATAGTCTTTGATTCTGATAAGGAAGTTGCAACCTTCGCAATCCCTTCCCATGCTCCTCAACCAGCCTAGATTAAGGACAAGTCCTTCCCTTTCATCACTACCCTTAGGGAAAAAGGACTGTTTTTGGTATATTTGCTAACAGTTCAAAGTTTGTTCAATATTTCACAAACTTTTTCCGGAAATTGATGTTATGATTAACTCATAAAGGAACAAGGAGTGATACGACATGATGGTATGTGAATGGAGATCCTTTTCAACCGACTCTGAAACCTATACACAAGAAGCGTTCGAAGAAACGGTTGGTGATGAATTTGAAGCTATGATGTTTAAAGATAACGAAAATATTCCAAGTTATATTTGGACAGTAAATTATGTCATCATTGTAAAAAAATATTCGAAGGTCCTTACTGACATTTCCTTTGAAAAAATTCCACGTAATCCTGTATGCGAGTAATGGTGCAAGTTCATAGCAATACTGTTTGTTGTTATTTTTTTAAATCTGTTTGTGAAATACTTCACAAACAAATGAGAATTTGGAGGAATTAGCATGGCAGTGGCAGAAAAAACAGGTAAAGAAGTCCAAACTGTAACCAACATGATTGATACCTTAGTGGAAAATGGTTTAAAAGCGCTAAATGAATTCCGCAGCTTTGACCAAGAAATGATTGATACTATTGTGAAGCAAATGGCCTTGGCTGGTCTTGATCAGCATATGCAGCTTGCAAAACTTGCTGTTGAGGAAACCAAACGAGGTGTTTATGAAGATAAAATCATTAAAAATATGTTTGCAACCGAATATGTCTACCATAATATCAAATATGATAAAACGGTTGGTATTATTAACGAAAATGAACATGAGGGAATCATTGAAATTGCTGAGCCCGTTGGAGTAATTGCTGGTGTTACACCTGTAACCAATCCAACATCCACAACGATGTTTAAAGCACTTATTTCCATAAAGACGAGAAATCCAATCGTGTTTGCCTTCCATCCATCTGCACAAAAGTGCAGCAGTGAGGCAGCAAGAATCCTTAGGGACGCAGCAATTAAGGCAGGTGCCCCGGAGAATTGCATCCAATGGATTGAAACACCTTCTATTGAGGCTACACAAGCACTGATGAATCATTCAAAGCTATCAATGATTCTTGCAACGGGCGGCGCGGGAATGGTTAAATCCGCTTATAGTTCCGGTAAACCAGCCCTTGGTGTCGGACCAGGAAATGTTCCATGTTATATAGAGAAATCTGCCAACCTTCATCAAGCAGTAAATGACTTAATTTTATCAAAGACTTTTGACAACGGAATGATTTGTGCTTCTGAACAGGCCGTTATTATAGATCAAGAGATTTATTCGGCCGTCAAAAATGAGATGATTGCAAATAATTGTTATTTTTTAAATGAAGAAGAAAAAGCAAAAGTTGAAAAATTAGTAATTAATGAAACATCATGTGCGGTTAACCCGAATATTGTGGGGATGGCTGCCAGCAAAATTGCGGCTTTAGCAGGTGTAACAGTTCCTGAAAATACAAAAATTCTTGTAGCTGAATTAACCGGTGTCGGACCTGGATTCCCGCTATCAAGAGAAAAATTAAGCCCAGTTCTTGCTTGTTACAAAGCCAGCAATCATGAAGAAGGCTTAAAAAGAGCAGAAGAAATGTTGGAATTTGGCGGTCTAGGACATTCAGCTGTCATCCATTCTCAAGACCAAAACATTATCAAGCAGTATGGGTACCGGATGAAAGCTGGAAGAATCATTGTCAATGCCCCATCCTCACAGGGTGCGATTGGTGATATTTACAATGCTTATATGCCTTCATTAACACTTGGCTGTGGATCTTATGGAGGAAATTCTGTTTCCACGAACGTTGGAGCGATTCACTTAATTAATATTAAAAAAGTAGCCCAAAGGAATGTTAATATGCAATGGTTTAAAGTTCCGTCCAAAATCTATTTCGAGAAAAATGCCACTCAGTATTTAGCTAAAATGCCGCAGATTTCTAAGGCATTCATTGTAACAGACCCTGGAATGGTGAAATTAGGCTATGTCGATAAGGTACTATATTATTTAAGAAAACGTCCCGATTATGTACATTGTGAAATTTTCTCTGAAGTAGAACCAGATCCATCCATTGAAACGGTCATGAAGGGTACCGAAATGATGGCTAAATTCCAGCCAGATGTAATTATTGCCCTTGGCGGCGGGTCTGCAATGGATGCGGCAAAAGGAATGTGGCTGTTCTATGAAAACCCAGAATCTGAATTCTTTGGCTTAAAGCAGAAATTTCTCGATATCCGTAAACGAATTGTGAAATATCCTAAGCTTGGTGAAAAGGCACAATTTGTAGCAATCCCAACCACCTCTGGAACAGGGTCGGAGGTAACTTCCTTCTCTGTAATTACCGATAAGGAAGCAAATATTAAATATCCGCTTGCCGATTATGAATTAACACCAGATGTAGCGATTATTGATCCACAGTTCGTTATGACGGTTCCTAAACATATTACCGCTGATACTGGAATGGACGTTTTGACCCATGCCATCGAAGCGTATGTATCTTGTATGGCAAACGATTATACGGATGGACTTGCGATGAAAGCGATCCAGCTTGTCTTTGAATATCTGCCTAGAGCATATCGAAATGGCAGTGATGAATTAGCTCGTGAAAAAGTGCATAATGCTTCGACCATCGCTGGGATGGCTTTTGCCAATGCTTTCCTTGGTATCAACCATAGCCTTGCCCATAAACTTGGCTCAGAGTTCCATATTGCTCACGGACGTGCTAATACAATCTTAATGCCGCATGTAATTCGTTACAATGCTACTAAACCTAATAAGTTTACCGCTTTCCCTAAATATTCTCACTTTGTGGCAGATAAGCGTTATGCGGAAATTGCCAGAACACTTGGATTGCCTGCCAGCACTACAGAAGAAGGCGTGGAAAGCCTAGTTCAGGCCATCATTCGTCTTGCAAAAGAGCTAGACATTCCAATGAGCATTGAGGCTAATGGTGTTGACGCTCAGGCTTTCGAAAGCAAGGTTGACTACCTTGCAGATAAAGCATTTGAAGACCAATGTACTACCGCCAATCCTAAACTGCCATTAGTAACAGAATTAGCTGAAATCTATCGTCAAGCATATAGGGGAGTTTAAAAGAGTAATATAAGTAAGATGAAAGGCCATCCAGAACAATGGATGGCCTTTTTAATGGCTTTAACTCTTTTGCAAATTCGTGCTTAATTACTCGTTTATTTCTGATAAACCTTCAACTGCTGCCTCTAATGATGTTCTTGCAGCAACCACTTTATCCAAAGTGCTTTGAGGATTTTTTAATACCTCTTTTGCTGTTTGAATCGCTTTATGGAATGTTATCCAGCTTTCCTTCGTGTAGCCTTTGTGATCTTTGTCTTTATTTGCATCGTACAATTCCTGTAATTTTGTCTTGTTTACTTCGACTTTATTTCTGCCTGTAACAATATCAATACCGTCTAATGTAAAAGTACCGCCCTTAATCACCACTTTAGCAGTGTGTTTTGTATCTTTTAGTCCGCGAATCGTATAAGAGGTTTGTCTGTCACCTTTAGCATAAATTCTATAATTTTCTTCGATTAATTGGTCATCAATATACACATCGATTAAAGCATCAGGAGTCGCACCAAATAAATTGAAACCTGAACCCTCAAAATTGAAGATCATGCTGCTGTTAGGACCCTCTACTTTCGGTGTACTATAGATATTGACTCCACGGTAATCCATAAAGGTTTCTTTTACCTCATTATCCTTCAGAGAAACCTTCAATGTATGTGGTTTTTCTTCCAATCCTCTAACAGAATACCTTATGCCCGTGCTAGTATTTACGGCAAAGTTACCCATATCTACACCGTCAAGCTCGAAATTATAAAGTGTTTTATCACCAGTTCCTGACAAATAATCAATACCACTGCCCGTGAAGTTAACTAGAATATACGGATCATCATTAAAATTGGCCCATGCATTCGTGCTGTTAGAGCCCCAGGCAGTATTTTTTCTAAATGCATAAACTGTGTTCTCTTTATTCTCTATTAGGGGTTCATCTGAAATTTTCACAATATCCGCTGGTCCTGACTTTTTAACAGCTAATACAGGATCAGTGGTTTCAACTTCAACTTTGGTAAAGCTGATATACTTCTCTTTTGCTACCACTTTAAGCGTATGTTCTTTATCTTCTAAATCCGCTGCAGACCAAACCATCTGGGTGATACTGCTGTTATTTGTATAGTTGGCTTCACCAACTAATACTCCATCTAAATATACATCGCCTTTTCCATTAGACGGATTCGTTTCTCCATACAGTCTAACTTCAGTGCCCTTAAATTTAATTTCAAGAGAACTGCCTGCAGATGCCCAAGCATTATTACTGTTAGATGACCAGCCTTGAGAATAGAATACTTTATTCAGGGTTCCTGGTACTGTTGTCGTGTCCTTATGACCTACAGTTACTCCATTCCAAACAGGTACATCTGTTTTAGCCGTCATTTGTGTACGGTTAAAATGTGCATATCCTGCCTGCGTATAATCCCACTTTCCAAGATAACCAATAAGATTAATTAAGTCCTTATTGTTCAACGCTTCTTCTTCCGTTGCATATTTCTTACCTTGGGCACTGTCGACTTTTTCTGAGGTATAGGTGTATCCTTTAATTGGCTCAATCACTAAGTTATCGATAAGAGTTTCATAGTATCCAGAACCTAATGCCACTCTTCCTGCCATAACAGTTGAATCTTTGTCTGTATAGGAATCTATTTCTGCTCCATCTAAATATAGCGTAAATACATTTTCTTTCGCTTCAAATGCTAGATTATGCCAAACTTTATTGTCGAAGCCTTCAATTGTACCACTTTTTTCTACCTTACCGAGTTTAATAATTTCATATCTTCCATCCGAATATACACGTGCATTGTATGGTGCATATGAATCTGCCCCGCCGGCTTTCACTTGTCTAACACCGATTAAGGCATAGTTACTTCTGCCCTCTGCTTCAGGTGTATGCGTATCTAGTAAAAAGTCATAAGAAGCTTTATAGTTTACCCAACGGTGGTCACCAATCGTAGTGTTAGGATTACCGCTAGCGGCAGAGCCATCTCTTCCGCCCCAAACTGCCCAATCAGCACCAATAATATCATGACTGATTTTCTGCTGCAGCATATTTCCATGAGCTTTTTCATCGGGAATTTCCAGGTCCGCTCGTTCCGCACTTCCATTAGCTGCTGGTTTTGTTGCCTCTTTTACTACTTCAAAAGCACCCGTCTGGTCCGTCGTATATCGCGGCGTTCCTCCGCGGCGCTCTACATAATCTCTGCCCTTTTCGTCAACAGCGTACTTAGCGTATTCAAAATCATCCTTATACGGCAGCGGCATAATCGTATCTTTCGATAAATCAACTGGTTCTGATTCATATTCAAAGCCTTCGACCTCGGATGCCTTATCTAATGTTGAAATCGTCACGATTGAATATGGCTTTACCTCCACTTCATATTCACCATTCACTGGGGTAATTTTATTGATATTTTTAAACCAGTTGGCGTCAACTTCTTGCCCTTCATCTGCTCCTCGTGTTTCCCAGACAAAAATAGGAGCATTCTCTTTGCCATTTAGGTTTTGAGCTTTAATCTTATATTTACGTGTCTCCTTTGTGTTATTAGCAAATACAGTTGAATAATCATTGGTTTCTGGATCTTTTAAGGTTAAGTAATTATGGGTACTAGTATCAACATCCACACCGCCGTCAAAGAAAGCTCCATCACTAAATGTTGCATCTTTTATATACATCCAGCGTTCATTTTCAGGTGTGCTGTGATCATCATAACCAACAAAGTTCATCACATGACGAACTCCCTGAAGACCTCCATCTACTTCAAAAAAACCAGACCATGGATCCATCGCGCTGATCAGGTGTTTTGGATTATAAGCGGAACCTTCATAAAATGCAGCAACAGATGGCTGAAAATCAAATGAAACCGCGTTAAGAGGAGTGTTTCCTGCTCCTGTCCAAGAATACACAGAAATTATTCGCGAAGTGACATCGATAATCCCTGCTTTTCCTCCGAGTCCTTTATAATTCGGCTCCATATTTTCACGATAACGGGCATTAATCATTGGGGCGATTCCTTCAGACACCCAGCTTTCTTTTGGCTTCTTGCCATCGGCTATTAGTTTTGCTTGTAATTGATTTAATTCCGTTGAACCAGTCAGACCATAATGGGAGCTGATGACATCTATTTCATCCATCAAGTCTGGATGGTCGAGCAGTACGCGGCTGATTGATTTTGTATCACGATAGCCGTCTGCTGCAACAAGTTTAATATGTTTGTAGTCTGATTCATAATTTGCTTCCTGTTTAATTTTTGTGGTGAAGTATTTCAACCATTCTGTTTCAATCCGGTTATTGTTTTGTGCTCTTTCATTTTGAGAGATACCAATATAGTCCAATTTAAAGCCATATTCATTATAAACAGCATCTATTGTCTGCTTGTACCATTGATATCGATTTTCATATTCATTACCTGAAGCGCCGTTCCATGTAAAACGCGGTTCACCCCAGCGCAAAATTTCAGTCGTGATATCCGGATTAATGGATTTAGCGTCAGCCGCAAACTGGAATCCAGCACCTCTTAGAACATTAGCCGGTTCATCAGCATAACGCATGGTGGCTGGCTCTGTTCCGGAGGATGAATTAACATCACCGCCTAATTCTATCTTGACGTGCGCTAGCCCTGCTCCCGTATCCTTGTTAAATAGCTTGTTCATAATTTTCCAATATTCCTCAGGGTGCTCTTCTTTGTAATCTAGCATTAGTCGAGATGTATTATTAGCTGTTACAGTTCCAAACCCTTTAAATCGGTTATACTGATCAACATTGTTTCCATCAATTGTAATAGTTTTGGTGATGACTTCGGCTTTTGTTTCATGTGACCCGATAAAACCAAAAGACCCAACTACCATAGAAGCAACACATAAATTCCCTATCATCTTTTTTATTTTTTTTGTTTGTCTTCCCATATACTTTCATCCTTCCCCTTCACTGTATATAAGATTTTGCTAGATTTTAGCGGCTAATCTGGTGGATTTCCTAGTAGGTATGTTTTCTGAGGTTTTTCTTAGGAGCTGGTAAAAGGCAATACAATTCTGTTGATTACTTTCCCCCTTTTGTCTCATTAATTATCTGAGTTTTTCGATAACAACTTGTTAGCGTTTTCATTATTTCATAATCTACTATGTTTTTTATACAACTATATCGACTACCTATAATGATATTTTTACCTTTTTCACTTGTTTGCACTAATAGTAAAAGCCGCTTCACTTTAGTGTGAGAGCGGCTTTTACGTATTCTGGATATTCGTTTTATTATATATAGCAAAATGTATCCAGGATGATTATACCATTATCTTGCAGATGTCATTTGTAAATTCAACTGGATCCTGGATTGGTAATCCCTCAATAAGCAGTGCTTGATTGTAAAGTAACTTTGTATATAGATCTAACTTATCTTTATCATTTTCAAAAGCTTCCTTTAAGGATTCGAATACTTCATGATTCTTATTAATCTCTAAGACCTTATCTGCTTTAATATTTTGATTATCTGGCATAGCTGCAAGGATTTTTTCCATTTCGATTGAGATGTCTCCTTCAGTTGCCAGGCAGACAGGGTGAGACTTTAAGCGTTTTGAAACTCTGACATCCTTTACCTTATCAGCTAAGATACCTTTCATATAGTCAAAGATTTCTTTGTATTCCTTCTCTTCTGATTCAGAATCGCTCTTGCTTTCATCTCCTTCAATTCCTAAGTCACCCGAGGAGATGGATTTAAATTCTTTCTCCTTGTAAGTCATTAACATTTTAATTGCAAATTCATCAATGTCCTCAGTGAAGTAGAGAATCTCATAGCCTTTTTCAGAGACAAACTCTGCCTGTGGCAGTTTATCGATTCTTTCAATGGAATCACCAGAAGCGTAATAAATATATTTTTGATCTTCACGCATTCTTGACACATATTCATCCAATGTTACTAACTTCTTCTCTTTTGAAGAGTGGAACATGATAAGGTCCTGCAATACTTCTTTATTGGCACCAAATTCATTATAAACCCCATATTTCAACTGACGGCCAAATGATTTATAAAAATCTTCGTACTTTTCTCTTTCATTTCTTAACAAGCTTTGCAATTCACTCTTAATTTTTTTGTTAATGTTTTTAGAGATAAGTTTCAATTGACGATCATGCTGCAACATCTCTCTTGAGATATTAAGAGATAGGTCTTCAGAATCTACCATCCCTTTGACAAAGCTAAAATGGTCAGGCAGCAAGTCTGCACACTTGTCCATAATTAATACGCCGTTAGAATAAAGCTCCAGGCCTTTTTCAAATTCTTTTGAATAAAAGTCAAATGGAGTTTTCTCAGGGATATATAAAATTGCATTATAGCGGATGGTCCCATCTACACTGATATGGATATGTTTAAGCGGTTTATCGAAACCATATCTTTTTTCAGCATAGAAATTCTCGTAATCCTCATCCGTTAATTCACTTTTATTTTTTCTCCAAATTGGCACCATGCTATTAATAATTTGTTCTTCTACATAGTCCTCGAACTCATTTTCGCTGCCTTCTTTAGGTCTTCTTCCAGTAACATCCATTTTAATTGGATAGCGGATAAAGTCTGAGTATTTTTTAATAATCGACTTTAAACGGTACTCTTCTAAAAACTCATCGTAATTCTCATCTTCATTATTTTCTTTGATTTTTAAGACAATCTCTGTTCCAATCGAATTTTTTTCTGCAGGTTCAATCGTATAACCCTCTGCTCCATCTGATTCCCACTTGTAGGCTTCTTCGCTTCCTAATGCCTTACTTGTTACCGTAACGACGTCTGCCACCATAAATGCCGCATAGAAACCGACACCGAATTGGCCGATAATGTCATAGCCATCCTTTAGTTCTGTTTCCTTTTTAAAAGCTAAAGATCCACTTTTTGCAATGGTACCAAGGTTATTCTCAAGCTCTTCCTTTGTCATACCAATACCTGTATCAATAATTTTTAAGGTTCTAGTTTCCTTGTCTGGAATTACTTGAATAAAGTAGCTTTCCTTATCGAAGCTTAACGCGTCATCTGTTAAAGCTTTGTAGTAGATTTTATCAATCGCATCACTTGCATTGGAAATTAACTCTCTTAAAAATACCTCACGATGGGTATAGATAGAGTTAATCATCATTTCTAACAGCCTTTTTGATTCAGCTTTAAACTGCTTTTTTGCCATCGAAACCTCTCCTTACTTAATTTGGTTAGATCTTTATTCGAACCATTAGCACTCTCAAGTTCAGAGTGCTAACATCGACATTATTTAAATATCATAAATCCTGTTATCATGTCAATAAAATTGTGGCACACTTTTTTTATGTGCCGCATCCTGTTATTTTTGACTTTGAAAAACCAATTGTAAACCTAATCCAATATAAATAGTTCCTACTAGTTTTCCCTGCCAGCACGATATCTTGTTATCTTTCGCGAATAGCTTATTACCTAATGAACTTGCTAGAAAGGCTAAGGAAGAGGTATACAAAATACTCATAAACACAAAGACTAGCCCTAAACTTAATAGTTGATAGACTACGGGGGGACCATCTGCTATTACGAATTGCGGAAGAAACGCAAGAAAAAATAATGCCGTTTTAGGGTTTAGCAATTCAATAAGCAATGCCTGTCGAAAGGATACAGCAGATTTCTCTATTTTTACTTTCGGCTGTTCCTGTCTTTTTGTTTTTTCGAACAATGCCTTTATTCCTAAAAAGATTAAATATGCTGCTCCTAGATATTTAACTACTTCAAAAGCTAAGGCCGATGTCATAAGGATAGCTGATAGTCCAAGAACGGCTGAAAAGGTATGAATTAAATCCCCCACAGCAATTCCAAAACCGGTAATGATTCCAGCTTTTAATCCACCTTTTACGGTTTGAGTCAAGGTCAATAATACCGCTGGACCTGGGATTAGAAATAGCACCAGCACGACCAAAATAAAAGCCCACATATGCCTCTCTCCTTAAACGTTTTTCCAATATTTTAGCACAGTATTTTTGAATTTGGCTTTTTAAAAAAAGATGAACCTGAGTTTAAATGCTCTTTCGGTCACTCCAGACCTCCTGCATTGACCCCATACATTTTCTGAATGCTCTTCATTCACTATAAAATAAAAAAACCGACATTAATTTT
>NZ_BCVA01000040.1 GCF_001591505.1 Neobacillus niacini NBRC 15566 | reverse complement strand
CGCTGTCAATATAATGTATTCCAAACCAGTTTATTTTGATCTAAATTATTTAATCAAATTATTTTGATTAAGGGGTTGTAATTAGAAATATTTGCTAATATACTGTACCTATAAATCAAAAAAAGTTGATTTATGAACTATAAATCAAAAATATTTGATTTAATCCGCCACTAAAACGTAAAGGAGATGTTTTTTATGAAGATGCATGTTGGTGTAAATGTAACGGATTTAGAAAAGTCAATTAAGTTTTATTCTCAAGTGTTTAATGCCGAGCCTGTGAAGGTAAAGCCAGACTATGCCAAATTTCTACTGAATGACCCAGCGTTAAATTTCACATTAAACTTAAAGGATAAAGTATCAGGAAATCAGGTAGGCCATTTTGGATTTCAAGTGGAAAATCGGGATGAAGTATTCAAGCACAAAGAGCGTTTAGAGAAATTAGGTTTCTTTGCTCGTGAAGAGATGGACGTTAATTGCTGCTATGCAACTCAAGATAAATTTTGGGTAACCGATCCTGATGGAAACGAATGGGAATTCTTCTTTACAAAAGGAGATTTAGAAAATATTGTTCAGGAGTCATCATGCTGTGCAGTGGAGACAATCAAATAATAAATAAATACTACCAGTGTATTTCTTAAGCGTTAATCCAAGAAGGATTAACGTTTTTTTGTGTATCTTTAGTTCAATAAGCTATGGAATTGAGTGATTGTATAGATGGATAACAATGATTCGTTCTCCTGAAATGAAGAAAGGAATGAGGAAGGTTTTGGCTTCTAGATTATTTATTGGTTGTAAGTGACTTCACACTTGGAATAAAGTATCTACTGAAATAAAGTTAATAGTAGAATATACTATATTAATAGGTTAAAAGCGTTACTCAATCTTCCATTCCGAGATTTTTTAGAATAAATAACATAAAACGATTATAGGAGAATCCTAAAATGAAAAAGAAAATGAACTATTTACTCTTACTTTTAACGACCATCTTTTTTGTTGGTTGTACCAACGTAGAAAATACATCCACTACAGATGGTGAATCAGATTCACAAGAAGTAACCACAGTTAATCCAAAGGAAGAAACTAACACTACGGCTGATGATGAACCGGTAGTAGAAGAAACACCAACTCAACCAAGTAATGAACGGTTCGCAGGATACAAACTTATTGAAGTTGATGGTGGTGATGTGTCTGGATATCGTGAACCTAACGTCGTTGTGGACATTGGGTATGGGGACCGTGAATATTGGGCATTTACGAATGAATATGGGCAACTAGTACGTGTCATTGCTGATGAAATCATTATACAAGATGACAATAACGAACCTGTATTATCGTCTGGAAGGTACTATGCTGATGAGGCAAAGGTTCCTGGCGTCGAAAGTGACACTTTAGATGAAGGACATATCATTGCCGATTCTCTCGGAGGGGTATCGAATGCTTATAATATTACCCCACAAGATAGCACACTCAACCGACATGGTGATCAAGCTTATATGGAAGAAGTGATACGAAAAGCAGGTGGAGCTACTCATTTTGAAGCCATTATCACCTATCCGAATACGGAAACGCAGATTCCTTCCAGTTATCAGTATACCTATACGTTAATGGGTAACGAGATCGTTGATAAATTTGACAATGTGAACCCTGATGAAGTAAACGCAGGACTCGGTTTAACAGGCAGTGAGCCTTCTGATTCAACTAGTTCAACAACAAGCAGTGATGTTTCTAGTGTTGATACAGACGGTGATGGACAAGTGACGATTAAAGAAGCGAAAGCAGCCGGTTTTCGTATGCCAATAACGAGTGATCATTGGTTATACCCATATATGCGCGATAATGATCATGACGGTATGGTAGGGGAGTAGGCCCCTAGAACTTTGAGGCAAAATAAATGAACGAAAGAACATTTTCCTCGTGGGTCGATTTATAACAATTAGCAAATGGGTGTCTATACAGGAACAACTGTCTAAATTTTTATGCGAAAATATAATTATTTTTAACTAATGGGTGCAATAGTGGAAAGGCAGCGGAATATATATCCGTTGCCTTTTACTAATCCCTCTCTAAAAATATTTTCTATATAATTCTCTACTAAAACTTCCACTTAACTGAGCATAAATCCTAGTGGTCTCGCTCTTTTCGTGCCCAAGCAGACTTCGGTTTTTGGGATTAATAAGGGTTGACTCCAATATTTATTTATTTCAGGGACAGTGTGAAATTTGAAATATAATAGAAAGAGTAGACTAGATTAAGCAGGGGGTGTAACGATGACTCGAAAAAGAACTTTACATATTCTAAATGGGCAAGCTATGTACAATTTTTTTAAAAGGACAAATTTTCTTGAACAAGAATGTATGGTCCCATTTAACGAGGCTATGTGTTATGGAAAAACGCATAAGGATCTATTTTCAAATGAGTTTACTGAAATACGTGCTAAGGTCCATCACGTAACTCCAGTGCAATATAGTGAAACCGTACTAAAACCATTGGCGCCACTCTTTAGTGAAAAATTCACTCATATAGCTTTATGGTTTGATGCTGATATGTTTTGTCAAATCAATATACTAGCCCTATTAGCTTGGTTAGACCAAGCAGAACATACAGGTGATATGGATCTTAATATAGTCGGTGATCATTTTGAACCAATGAGTCATTTTAGCTTAAAAGCGAAGGGGTATTATGCTATTTACAAACAAGTGTTGATTGATAAAAAGATGCCTGGAAATATCTATCCAGAACCTTTAAAGAAGGGGGTTGAGCTATATTTGAATTACCTTCATAAAGACAGTGATCTTATGATGTATATTCACAAGTATAAAGATGTTCCAGAAGAAGAACTTATGTTAGCATTATTTAAAAAATTTAAACATTATGGGCTAGGAGATACACAATATTTAGAAATTATAAAATCTCTTCGCCAAAAACATCAATAAGCGGTAGTCGTTTTTCTGGAATTTTTGGACAACCTCTTAATATGTAGAGTGTAGTGTTCTCAAAATAAACGGTAATCATTAGAATGCCAAAAATCCCGACTCTCGAAAAAAATGCAGGGATTTTTGGCATATTTTTTGTAATGTACAAGGTGCTTGAACATCACATTTAAAGGTTTGCATTTTAAGTACTTGCAATTAGTAAATGAAACCCGTTAGTATCCAGACCACTTCTGTCCTAATTACCTCATACACTTCTTCAAATCAAGAATGGTCTGTAAGTGCATCCCCTCGTGAAAGATCGTTCGAATCAAAACTTGCTCGATCGTATGCATACCCATTTCAGTTGGAGCAAACTCCTCTTCAAGCCGCTCTCCGTACTGTGCTTTAATTTCAGCAGGCTGTCCTTTTAAAAGCTTTTTTAACTCTTCCATTGTAGGTGTTTCAGGAGTGAAGTCTGCGGGGGATGTCCCATATCCGAACCAAGCTTGAAACTGTTCTGGAACTCCAGCTTTCTCTTTCGTCACAGCTTGAATCCATAAGTATTGATCAAGATAAATATGCCCAAGGTTCCAGCGGATATTATTATTAAATCCCTTTGGAATGATTTCAGCCTCTTCTTCTGTTACATTTTCTACTACCCCTAAAATATAGCTGCGATACGATTCTAATTGAGTAAATAATACTTCATGACGATTTTTCATGTGCAGGCCTCCTTTTTTCACTAGCATTTAATTCGAGAAGAAAGTGGAAATTCCTGCATAATTTTGTCGTGCAGTCAGGGCTAGGTTCAAAATCTAGTCAAAAAAAATACTGACAGTAAAGTCAGTCCAGGTAACGCGAGGTGCTTCCTTGCGTCTACTATAGTATATGCTAGGAGACGAATAATGGTTCCATCGGGATTAAAGGAAATTCGTCAATTACTATAGAATAATAGACTGATAGAAAGGTGTGTATCGACTATTTTTCAACCACTAATTTCGTACATAGAAGATATAAAAGAACGGAACCATAGCAGCGGGGCAGCACTCGTCATTATCAAGGATAACCAAATGGTATTAGAGCACTATAGCGGCTATCACGCTAACACAAAAAACTCCCGCCCGATTGACGCGACCTCGCAATTTAATGTCGCATCTGCAAGAAAAAGCTACCTGGGGCTAGTCGTTGCATTCGCATTATATGAAGGTAAAATAAAGAGCTTGGATGACCTGGCTGTTCACTATTTTGAGAATATAGACAAAGAACTGCTAGGGAAAACCACGATCAGACATTTGGTTACTCATTCCCACGGACTTCATCAACGGGAGGACGGGACGATTTTTCGAGAGTTTCAGCCAGGTGCAAATTGGGCGTATCGAGGGATTAATATCATCATGATGACCGAATTGGTAAACAGGCTTTATGATAAAAGTTTTCCCGAACTCCTAGAGGAACGCGTGTTCAAGCCAATGGGATTCAACGAAACGGCTTGGCAGACAGAACATAATGAAAAATTGGTTCAGGTCGTGGATGACCCAAAAGAGCCGGCCTCCTATAAAGTAGGGCAGACAAAAAACGGGATGGAATCAAACCTCCATACCTCTGCTCGTGAATTTGCCCGCTGGGGAAATCTTCATTTGAACCATGGAATGGACATCGTTCCAAAGGAAGTCATTCAACTCGCGACGAACGTTCAAAATCCTTCTTATAAAAATAATGATTTGCCGCAGAACGGCTTGTTCTGGTTTGTACAAGGTACTCCGGCCAAACACAGTGAATTAGGTGAAAGAGTCCCTAAAGGGTCCTATCAAATAATTGGCGTTACCGGGCCAACCCTCTTAGTGATTCCTGAATACAACGTTGTCGTCGCAAAAATGTTCAATAAACAATATAACTATGGCGGCAGTCATTATCTTCATTATTTAAGGGAGTTTAGCAATTTAGTGGCGGATGTGTTTTAAGGGGGGAACCTGGATGAAACAGAACAAGCTGGTGCGCATGTATAAGGTGCTTTCACTAGCTTTCGGGATTTTTCTGCAAATTTATTGGTACAAGATTCGCAGGAAACCGAAGGAGGAGTGGGAGAAGCTTTGGGGACAAATAGGGGCACGGTATCGCAATACACTATTCGAATTGGAAGGCTTATTGATCAAAGTCGGACAAATATTAAGTACGCGGGCGGATTTGCTGCCAAAAGCGTTTATCAGCCAAATTGAAGACCTCACAGACAAGGTTCCTCCTTCTGAATGGAGTGAGATAGAGAAAATACTTGACCATGAAAACTTCCTTTCCATTGAAAAAACAGCGATTGCCTCTGCTTCGATTGGAGAAGTATATAAAGGTGTGCTGAAGGACGGCACGGAAGTCGCCATTAAAGTGAAACGACCGTATATCGATACGATTATCCAAACGGATTTTAAGGTTTTAGCAGTTGTTATCTGGTTTGCCGACCATTTTGTTCCGATTCCAAAAGGATTTATCAACTTTAAAGTTCTATTTCAGGAACTAAAACAGGTGATTGAACGAGAGCTTGATTATACCCTCGAGCTCGAGACCATTCTGTATTTTAAAGAGCGATTTAAGGACATGGATAGTGTAAAGATACCATCGGTGTATCCAGAACTTAGTAAGTCCAATGTGCTGGTGATGGAATGGGTAGAAGGAATGCGGCTAACGGATCATGGGACGTTGGAGCACGTATCCGTAACACCTGAAGAACTGGCTCGAAGGCTGATGAAAGTGTTCCTTCCGCAATGGTTAGAGCCAGGAAAGTTCCATGCCGATCCCCATCCAGGAAATGTTCTCGTATCAAAGGAAGGAAAAATCATCTTGCTCGATTTCGGCATGATTGGCGAAATCAGTAAAAAGGACGCAGCTCACTTTCAAACTTTAATTGAAAGCTTTCTTTCGAAAAATTACTCGAAGGCAGTGGATTGCTTAGCTCAACTTGGATTTTTGCTTCCGGAAGCGGATTCGAGAACGATTGAAAAGCTGTTGGCGGAAATGGTTTCGTTCGAACCAGAACAACTGAAACAAATGGATATTATGGCGTTTAAGAAGGAAATGAACGATACTATTCAAGCCTTGCCTATCCAGGTTCCCACGAGGTTCGTATTTCTAGGCCGCTCCTTTGTCACAATTGAAGGGATAATCCGTCATCTTGCTCCAGAGGCAGAGCTCCTCGACCTAGGGAAGCCAATTTTTATGGAGTGGCTGAACAAACAAGGAAACAATAAATGGTCCTTGATTTGGAAATGGATTCAATCACAACCTGCGTTTAAGCTTATCCATTCCGTGACGGAATTTTTACAAGCCCCTCAGAGGCTCGAGGACCTAAAGGAACTAGAACAACGTAGACAATTTCAATTTATGATATTTGAAAATAATAAAAAGCATTTTTTTCAGCTGACAGTACTCGGAATGATAGGAATCCTAGCAGG
Organism: Neobacillus niacini NBRC 15566; assembly: GCF_001591505.1. Classification (GTDB taxonomy): domain Bacteria; phylum Bacillota; class Bacilli; order Bacillales; family Cytobacillaceae; genus Neobacillus; species Neobacillus niacini. Next base: position 51,752 of record NZ_BCVA01000040.1, on the reverse strand, counting down.
TATCTATACTTCCCGCCCACTCATCTTAAACCTGTCAGCCGGCGGGACCGCAGTCGCTCTATTAGGGTATTTTGTTTGCAATTTAAAACAGAAAAAGTGGATGAGATACATGCATGAAAAACGAAAACAGTAGGGAGGAAGATGTATGAGTAAACAAAGCAAATTAGTATTTTACGGTGCCATCAGTTTGGATGGCTACCTCGCACGTGAAAATCATTCATTGGATTGGTTAATTGGAACGGAGGGGGAACATGATACAGGCTATGAGGAATTTTATGAGAGTATCGATACGATTCTGATGGGGAGAAGTACATATGAGCAAATCGGCATTCTGTCTCCAGAAAAATTCCCTTATGAAGGTAAGCCTTGTTATGTTTTTTCGCGTACAACAACTGGCTCGGATGAACACGTTACGTATATTAATGAGGATATTGCCGGTTTCACTCAGTCCTTGAAGGAACAGGAGGGGAAACGGATTTGGATCGTCGGCGGCGGGGAAGTACTGCAGCACATGCTGCATCTGGTGGATGAGTTCATTATTCAGATTGCCCCGACCATTATTGGACGAGGAATACCTATGTTTGTGCCAGGGGACCAGGAAAACAAACTTACGCTGGTCGATGTTCGGCGGTATAAACAATTTGCCGAACTGCATTATGAAGCCATTAGATAAAAGCTGTCATGGACCCCTGGACGGACATTATCGAGCTGTTTCGGTATAAGTAACATTGACTACTTGTTCGGTTTCTTTGGTAAATTCAATGTCTACATAAACACCGAATTCTTTTTGATTTTCTTTTAACCATAACTTGAATTTTTCGGTTGAGGTACGCGGTCCATTTGTTCTTCCAACATAAAGATAATCGACCACTTGCGCATTCGGATATTTTTCCTTTGTCTTAGCTATTGCTATTTTACTCCATTTTGCATAGGAAGGAGTCGGTTTCTGTTGTGCATAGGCAGTATGGTCGAGTTGAGATAGAGAGGAACTGGTAAAGCCAAATAAGATAGCGAAACAAATTAGAAGCTTTTTCATATAAGCACCTCCTTTGTGTCTTACTATCATGGCATCCCATGTAAAAAATATGTACGCCGCTTCAGAAACGGGATATATGACTCATTTAATAAAAGGAGGTATAAGAATTTGAAGAAAAGAATTGGCTGTCTGCATGCACATTATTCGAATATTGATTATATCGAGATAGCACTTTCAGCCTATGACGTCGAGTTAAGTCACTTCGTCGATCCAGGTTTGATGAATCGTGTCATGAATGACCCAGATTTCACAGAGTCTGAAGCTCAGAGGAAAGTGAAGAATCAAGTAGAGTGGATTGAGCAAACGGGTGTGGATGCCATCCTTATTACCTGTACGAACTATATTGCATTAGTGGGAGAGCTGTCACTCAAGGTACCCATTATCAAGATTGATGAACCCTACTTTGAAGCGCTTTGTGAGTTGGATTGGCCTCAAACCATTGTGTTCACAAACCCTGATACCGTTTCCGGTACAATCGACAGGCTCCAGCAATATGCAAAATCCAAACAGAAAACACTGGATATTGAGGTTCAGGTCATAGAGAATACCTTCCAACTCATTATGAGTGGGAAAAAGGAAGAGTACGAAAGAGAAGTAATCCAATTTTTGAAAAAAGATCATCAGAGGGTGATTTCGGTAGCACAACTATCGATGGTGGGGGCAGCACTACAGGTAGAGCGCGAAACGTCCCAATTCATTATCAATCCTTTGAATGTGCTCGTTACATCAATGGTAAAACAGCTAAATCTAGAGACAAAGGAATAGATTATATTCCTTTGCCACCTCTAGGAACGAACGTCGAAATTCGTTCCATTCCCGCAAGAATCGGTTTCGCTCGCTGGATCAATGTTTGTGTAGATTCCAATGTTAAAGATCCTTGATGAGCATTCTCGCTGCTCCACACTTCATACACATAAACAGCATTAGGATCATCAGGTGCTACACTGACAAGATATAACTCGCAATCATCAAGACTCTGCAACGATTCCGCAGCATTTAATAAAATCGCTGCCAACTGTTCACGTTCGCCTTCTTTTGCAATCAATTTACCGTAAATCCCGAATTTCTCCATATTTTAAACCTCCTTAATACGTAACCATTCTACTGTCATCGCCTTAATTCCTGTTGGATATACAAATTTGAAAATATTTTTTAGAATCCCATTTTTTTACCAAGATGTTGGGCAATTTAAGATAAAAAAATAAATCAAGGCAGGAAATAAGATGAGTGATGTGCAAAAAGAGGCGTTAAAAAAATTAATAACAGAACAACAAGATGGAGCCCATCAATGGTTGAAATATTGGCTAGAGCATTCTGCGTTTGATACGTGGCAATTTTGGTTCCATGTGATTATGTTTGTGTCACCGCTAATTGTTCTTTATTTTGCAATGGACTGGAAACGGGCTCTCCAGCTCGGCTTCTATGGATTCAACGTTCATGTTTGGTTTGGCTATTTCGATGATTTTGGTTCAACCCAAGCCCTTTGGACGTATCCTTATAAAATGATACCCTTTGTCGCACACAGTATCGGCTTAGACGCATCGCTGGTTCCAGTATCGTTCATGTTGGTGTACCAATGGACCATTAAACATCATAAAAATTATTACCTATATACATTGCTATTAAGTCTTTTTCTATCCTTTATTCTAAAACCGATTTTCGCCATGCACCATTTGTTTCAGTTCAATGCATGGGCCAATTACTTGCACTTGTTTCTAACCTATATCGTGATCCTTGTTTTATCCAAAGTGATAACAGATCTCTTTTTGTGGCTTCAAAAAAATGCGCAGGAAAAGGGCAGTAAAATGGGAACTACCAAAAAGGGTAAGGTGTTAAAGTAATTTCCCTTTTTTAAAATAGGCTCTGTTAGTATTCATGGTTGATTTTCGTGTTGTAGAATCGGTATGAGAATTCATAGGCGGAGAAATTCCTGCTATGTTTAAGAGTAAGCCCTAAAAAGCAAATATTAGCGGAGTTATTCCGACTAACTGCTCTAAATAAGCCAAAATCCGAAGGTTTGGCTAAGATAGCCGGAAAAACTACCTTTATTTTAAGGAAAAAAATCAATATTTCTCCATTTAGCCGGAATTTCTCCGTTTATATTTCAAACACAATGAAACCGACATTAGAGCCATAGATTACACAGGTAATTGGGCTTACCAATTAACACCTTATATCAAAAAGGTATAGGTCTCTTAAACAAGTTATCGATAGACTCAATCGTACGTTTAAGGGCAATTATTGCTCAACAAACAGGTTTGGGTCTGAACATGCAGCAATCGGCGAAGCGAACTCGTGACAAACAGAACTTTCAAATGGATTAAAATGGAAATACATAGGTCTATTTGGCATGCTTTCATTTTGTCTCCGTCACCCTTGATAAAGGAATCTCAAACCATTGGCATATTTCCATCAGATAAAGGAAATACGCCTACCCACCTATTGAGTTTTCATAGAACTTTTGACTCTACCACCATAATAAAGAAAAGTGATAAGCTTAATATCGTTTGTAAGATTATAGGTGAAAGTCCATTATTCGTTATTAATACTATTATTAATCTTGTATCTTCCATTATTAGTTCGACCTTCGCCAATTCATGAACAAAAGAGGTTAATAAAATCAGAAAATATCTAATGAAAGAGTAAGTGCTAAATAGCATTTAAGTTTCTATTAGATATTTATTTTTTTATTTCACGCAAGATTGACAAACTATTATTAATTTCAAAGGTGGTACCCTTAGTGAAAAGAGTATTAATCATATCCCAGCATTTTTACCCGGAAATTGGGAGCCACGCTAATCGAATAAAGAACATTTATATGCAATTAAAAAAAGAAAATTACGATGTAACGATTTTTACAACTGAGCCTTCGTACCCGAATAAGAAAATCTACGAAAATGAAGAATTTTGGGATGAGGAGTTGTTGAATTGTGAAAATAGTAACATTGTTAGAATTGGCATTTCCAGTAGGAAATATTCAAACAGTATTTTAAATCGATTATTTTACTATCTAGAAATCGCATTGAAATTTCTTTTTCTCATCATTAAGGATAAGAAACGATATGATTATATCTTTGTTACTTCTCCGCCGATATTTACGGGTTTCGTTGGAATTTTTGCTAAATATAGGTACAAGAGTAATTTTATCTTAGATATTAGGGATTTATGGCCAGAATCGCTGAAGGGTGTTGGGGTGCTTAACTATCCTTTGATTTTAAAAATTCTCGGAATTTTAGAAATAATCCTTTACAGAAAATCAGACAAAATTGTTATTAACAGCTTAGGCTTTCGAGAGTACATCCAAACAAAGGCTAAAATTGAAGAGTCAAAAATTGTATTTATTCCAAACGGTGCAATAAAAGATGAATTAGCTTCTATTTATAAAAAAGAAAACGAAACAAAGAAAATTATCTATGCAGGAAATCTTGGACTTGCTCAAAACACTGACTTGATCAATAAACTCGTACCCCTATTAGATGAACAGGGTATTCAGTTAACAATCATAGGCTATGGAATTAATAAAAAGAAGCTGGTTAACTCCATTAAGAAATACAAAAATGTAACCATCATGAATCCACTAACGAGAAAGCAATGCTTTAAGATCATTGCGGAACATGATATAGGCTTAGTTACGTTGAAGGATGAAGAAGTTTTTAAGACAGTCCTGCCGGGGAAAATGATTGACTATATGACTTGCGGCGTCCCAATCGTGGGTGTTATTGATGGATATGCGAAGGAAATAGTTGAAAAAGAGCGGGTTGGAATAGCAAGCAATAATACAGATTCACAAGAAATCTTGTCACATATTATGACGTTATTAAATGATGATGAGTTACGAAAAGATATGGCTCAAAGAGAGCAACAAGTAATTCTTAAGAACTTTAATTGGGAAACCAATATTAATAAGTTAGTTAAGCTTATGAAATAGAGCCTATGAAGAAAGGGGGAGAACCATGTCGAAAAAGGTTGGGATGTTTGTTTGGAATCATTTTACCAATGATGCCAGGGTATTACGGGAGTGTACCGCCTTGTCCGAGGCTGGGTATGATGTGGATCTAATTTGTATTCATGATCCAAAAGACGCAAACCTTCCAAGGTTTGAGAAAAGGAATGACCATTTTAAAGTCTATCGATTAAGAAGATATCCAGTTCTATTAGAACTAGGGCAGAAGTTTTACCGCTACTCCTTGCAGAATAAATGGTTTGGGGCTTTTTGTCTGATTATCTGGGCAATCCTTACTCTTTTAGCGCCGGTCACTGTTATCCCGATTACTATCGTGGTATTCTTACTACTTAAAACGAGGGTAAGAGTGTTATGGGTAAGAAGCAGCTTGATATTCAGAATGATCTTGAAGGGGTATCGAGGGCATTATGATATTTACCATTCAAATGATTTAAATACACTTCCCCAAGGCTATATCAGTGCAAAGTGGCGCTTGAAGCCGAAGAAGTTGATTTACGATTCACATGAGGTTCAAACAAGTCGAACTGGATATTCAAGTCCTATCCATGGGAAAATGGAAGCCTTTCTTATAAAGAAAATCGACGAGATGATGGTTGAAAATGATACAAGAGCGAAATATAACGAAGATTTATATGGATTTTACCCTCATGTTGTTCATAATTATCCTTTCAAACAGCTTAGTCAAAGTAATGAAAAGGTAGATTTACATGAAATCCTAAACATTCCTAGAAACGAGAAAATTCTACTCTATCAAGGTGGAATTCAAACAGGAAGAGGTTTGGACAAGCTAATTAAAGCTGTACCGATGTTTAAAGAGGGAGTATTGGTACTCGTTGGAGATGGGAAAATAAAGAAAGATTTACAAGAGATGGTTAAGGAAATGAACCTTGAGGAAAAGGTGAAGTTTCACCCAAAAGTACCTCTTCTAGCTCTTCCTAAATTTACGAGGAATGGTTATATAGGATTTCAGGTTTTAAATAACGTCTGTTTTAATCACTATTCTGCTTCATCTAATAAGCTTTTTGAATATATGATGGCAGGTGTGCCTGTTGTAGCTTGTGATTTTCCAGAGATCAAAAAAGTTGTAGATCAGGAACAAACTGGGATTACTGTTGATTCTCATAATCCTATGGAAATAGCAGATGCAGTTAATAAAATACTATCAAATCCAAGACTGAGAGAGAAATATAGTAAGAACAGTTTTGCCGCAAGAAATAGTTATAACTGGGAAGAAGAAAAGCAAGAATTCCTTAACGTTTATAGTAAATATTGTCACTAGATTGCATTAACTGAGTTCCGCTATTAAAAACACTCAACATCTTCAATGTCATTATTTTGTGCAAAGAAAACGCCGCATTGCACACGCTCTGAAACCCACTAGTGGAATATTGTATAGAATGAATTTCTTAGTAGATAAGGAGATTAACATGACTAAAAAGCCATTAGATAGAATTGCTGAAGCCTATAAAGGTGATATGGGAGAGGACTTCGGTAAAAAAACCAGAAATCGGATAAATTGGATTGTTAATCATGTTGAAGGGAACAATGTTTTGGATATAGGGTGTTCACAAGGAATAGTCCCAATTATTCTAGGGCGTGAAGGTAAAAATGTTGATGCTCTAGATATTGCTCAAGAATCGATTGAGTATGCAATGGACGACTTGAAAAATGAGCATGTAACAGTCCAAGAGAATGTTAACTTTAGAGTGTCAAACTTTATGACAGAGGAACAATTAGAACCAACATATGAAACAATCCTTCTGACAGAAGTATTAGAACATATCTCTGATCCGTTAAGTTTTTTAAAGAAAATACATGATCATTTAGATAAAGAAGGCCGTGCAGTAGTAACTGTTCCTTTTGGAATTAATGACTACTTTGATCATAAACGAACATATTACTTTTTAGAATTGTATGACCATCTATCTGCTTTCTTTACGATTGAAAAAATTGAATACCTAGGAAATTGGGTTGGTGTTATTTGTAAAAAGAATATGGAGCTAACTGCCCAACCACAAAAGGCTGAATTTAATCGCGAAACAATCCAAACATTAGAAAATGCTTTTTACATCTTAGAACGAGAATTAGTAACGAAAATAGAAAATTTCCAAACTACCATTAAACAAAAAAATGAATATGTGAAAAGTTTACAAACTCAACATTCTCAATATATTGAAGGTTTGAAAGAACAATTAGAACAACGGAATAGTGAGATTAAAACCTTAAATAACCGGGTAAATGAACTCGAAAAAATAGAAATTAGCAAAACAGTAGAAATTAAAGAAGAAAAAAAGAATAACAGCAGGCTTTTAGAACAAATTCAACAAAAAGAAAAAGAGGTTGAATTTCTAAAGAAGAAAGAATTTGATTTACAAGTTGACCTAATAAAGAAATTAGAAGAAATCAAGCAAGAAAAAGAAAAAAATAAATCACTAGTAAACAAATCCAACAATGAATTGAAGGAATATAAATCATCAATTAAAAAAGTTGAAAAGCAACATCAGCTGGAAATTGAAAAGTTTAAAAAATATATAAAACATAAAGAAAAAGAAGTAGAAACCCTAAAGAAGAAAGAAACTGATTATCAAAACCAACAAATAAAGAAATTAGAAGAAATTAAACTAGAAAAAGAGAAAAATAAGAATCTTTTGAACCAAGCTAACACCCAATTGATTGAATATAAATCATTGATTGATGATTTAGAAAAACAACATCGAATAAATAGTGATGAGTTTAAAGAAGCAATTCAAACAAAGGAAAATGAAGTAGACGATTTAAAAGTAAAACTAGTAAATCTGCAAATGGAAAAAGAAAAAAATACAGAAGAATTGCTTCAAAAAGATACCATTATTGATGAATTAAAGCAAAATATTAATAATCTAAAAGCAAATGAGGCCAAAAGCTTAGAAGAGATTAAGGAAGAAAGAAAAAGTAAACAAATTCTTCTAGCACGAGAAAAGGAAAAAGCTGAACAGATTTCGGCACTTCAACAGGAAGTGAAGAAACATCTAGGAAGTCTTGAAAAGTACAAAGAGCAAATTAAACTTAAGGATCAAGAGAAAGAGCAATTAAACTTCATAATCAAGCAAAAGGTGCAGAATAGTACTACACCTGATATTCATCCAAATACTTGGCTGTACGATGAAATTAAGAAAAGAGACAATCTGATCATTGACTTAAACAAACAGGTTGAAATGTTGAAAGCTGAATTACTTACTAGTTTAAATCATGAAGAGAAATCTCTAAAAAACAACCTAAAGGAAAAAGAAGAATACAGCAAGTTGGAAAACTTCGTTAGAAATATAGAGGCTAAATTGAGTAAGTTAGAAAGAAAATATATGGCTTTGCAAACTTCCAAGCTAGGTTCCATGACATTAAAGTATTGGCAGCTCAAACGTAAATATACAAAAAAGGCAGGGAGCAATTAATACGATGAAAAAGGAAGAAATACTAGCAAGATTACAGGAAATAGAAAAAATAAAGAAAAAAATAAGTACGTTAAACACTCCTTCTTTACCTGTAATTCCAGGAGGCATCCTAATTAATAAGACTGAAACGGAAGGAAACAAGCCGGTTACTAGAGTAACTAAACCAGCTGTTCCGGTAAATAAATCAAACTTTAAAAAAGGGATAAGCGTAATTATTCCAACTTATAAAGGTGAAAAAGTAATTCTTACATGCTTAGAATCTCTTCATAAACAAACATTAAAGCAAGAATTATTTGATGTGATTATCATAATGAATGGTGAAAAGGATTCTACAGAATCAATCATTAATGATTTTATTACTAAAACAAACATGAATAACATTACCGCATTATACTCATCAAAGCCAAGTGCTTCTTCAGCTAGAAACATAGGTTTGCAACATGCTAAGCGGGAATACACAGTTTTTCTAGATGATGACGATTATACTTCATCCAACTTCTTAGAAGAAATGTTTAATTATGCAAGCCCTGATACAACCGTTATTTCTCAAATCGTTAACGTCGACCAAGCTGGAAATGTTGACCCTACTAATTCCATTAATCAACAAATTATAAATGTCGAGAAAAAAGAACATAACGACTTTATGTCTTTAAATATGGTTGCGACAATTAATGCGTGTAAGCTTGTGCCTACTAGTTGTTTAAAGCCAATACAGTATGATTCTGGATTAAAGAGTGGAGAAGATGTAGTATTCTTCACTGAACTAATCGCCAAAAACGACTTGAAATTTAAAGTTATCCCGATTGATAAACAAGTGATCTATTATAGAGTTTTGCGTGATAACTCAGTATCACGACAAATGATGACATTTGATTTCTATGTCACTCAAAGATTAGCCGTAATCAAACGGTTAGATAAATTGATTGGTCAAACTACAAATACTCAAAAACAAACGTTTATTAAACAAAAAATAAACGCACAATCAACATTCATTAATAGATATTTGAAGGAAAATATCAATGATAGGGAACAAGTTGTTGAGGAAATTAAAAAGCAAAACCTTTCATATATGCCTTATTCTATTGTTAATAGAGGCTTAGCCAATAAGCTAGTTATCTCTTTCTGTTTCCCTCCATATGTTGATACGAGTGGTAATGTAATGGCAAAACGGATTCGAAATATGAACGAAATCGTGGATGTTGTTTATAACAAAATGGATAAAGTGAGAGAGAGAGATCTTAAATTAAATACTTTAGTTGAAGATGTCATCGATGAAAGATTTGAGATTCCAAGTTATCCTAGTTTCTCTAATTGGAAAGCAATTGAAGCCTTTTGTACGTTAGGTATAGACAAACTAGGAAATACAAAAACATATAAAGAAATTTATAGTCGTGCCATGTGGCCTGGATCTCACTTTTTGGCTTACCAATATAAACTCCTTAACCCGAAGGTAAAATGGTCAGCAGAGTTTTCGGATCCTTTATTACTAGATATCCATGGTCAAACTAGAAAAGCCAACATTGAAAACCCTGATTTTCTAAAAAAAGCGAATAAAATGGCTGCCAAAAAGTATAAAATACCACCTGTTTCTGACTCAAACCTATTCTTCTGGTGTGAATATTTGCCATATCTATTTGCGGATGAGTTAATATTCACGAATGAAAATCAGTTGAAATATATGTTAGATAGTTTTCCGATTAAGAAAGTCAAAAATATGATCAAGAAGAAAGCTGTTATTTCACCACAGCCTACCTTACCAACGGAATTTTATAATAGTAATAAAAGCAATTATTCATTAGAAAAAGATAAAGTGAATATCGCATACTTCGGTACATTCTACCAAACAAGAAACTTAGATGACCTTTTCAGTGGTTTGGAAAATGTAACCGAGGAATTAAGAAAAGATGTTAAACTACATATTTTTACTGCCAATCCCGCTTCCCTTGAGGAAGAATTAAAAGGCAGTGTATTAGCTAAAAATGTAAAGGTTAATCCATATGTTAATTATAACGAATTTCTAAATCTAACAACCTCTTTTGATTGCTTAGTTGTTAATGACGCAAAGACAAAACAAAATAAAGCAACAAATCCATATTTACCTTCTAAATTAAGTGATTACATAGGAAGTGGCACTAATATCTGGGGAATTTATGAAGAGAATAGTATATTAAGTGGCTATGAACTAACTTATAAATCAGAATTAGGGAATATTAAACAAGCAACGGGTGTTTTTGAACAAATAGTTAGTGATAAGAAGAATAAAACAGTTTCTGTATAAGTGAAAGATAACTAGATTAATCAATAACCATTAATTATTAGGAGGAACTAATAATGAAATTATGTACAGTAGGATTAGGATATATCGGATTACCAACATCTATTATGTTTGCAAAGCATAACGTGGACGTTGTCGGTGTAGATGTAAGTCCCAGAGTAATCGATTCATTGAATAATGGAAAGATTCATATTGAAGAACCAGGATTACAAGAAGCATTAGAAGAAGTAATTGAAAAAGGTACATTCAGAGCTTCATTGATGCCTGAAAAAGCAAATGCCTTCATTGTTGCAGTTCCAACGCCAAACCATGATGATCAGTATAAATCTTGTGATTTATCATATGTAGTAAGTGCAGTTAAATCTGTTCTTCCTTATATCGAAAAAGGAAATGTATTAATCGTAGAATCTACAATCGGGCCGCGCAGCATGGATGATGTAGTAAAGCCATTAGTAGAAGAGGCTGGATTCGTTGTCGGGGAAGACATTTTCTTAGTACACTGCCCAGAGCGTGTATTACCAGGTCAAATTATGCACGAACTAGTTTACAACAACCGCATTGTCGGCGGGATTACACCAGCATGTACAGAAGCCGGCGCAATGGTATACGGTACGTTTGTTAAAGGTGAACTGATCAAAACAAACGCAAAAACTGCTGAAATGTCTAAGTTAATGGAAAACACATTCAGAGATGTGAACATTGCCTTAGCGAACGAGCTTTCAAAAGTGTGTAACGAGTTAGAAATCAATGCTTTAGATGTTATCAGCATGGCGAACAAGCACCCGCGTGTGAACCTGCATACTCCTGGACCAGGTGTAGGCGGACACTGTCTGGCTGTTGATCCATACTTTATCGTAGCAAAAGCACCGGAAACAGCACAGTTAATTAACCTTGGACGTACGATCAATACTTCTATGCCTGCTTATGTAGTAGAAAACGTGAACAAGTTAATGGAAAATGTTGACGGTAAAGTGGTAACAGTATTTGGTTTAACATACAAAGGAAACGTGGATGATATTCGTGAAAGCCCAGCAATGGAAATTTATCAAATGCTAAAAGAAGAGAACCGATTCGAAGTAAGAGCATTTGATCCGCATGTTCAATTAGACTGGGTGATCAGTGACATGGAAGAAGCAGTAAATGGATCTGATTTAATCTTAATATTATCTGATCATAATGAGTTCAAAATAATCGAAGGAACTGAATTATCGAAAATGAACAATAAGAGAATTTTCGATACTAAAAATGTGGTTAACGAAGTTTCAGGAGATGTTGAATATATGAATTATGGAAATCTTTTTGAATTTCTTAAGAAAGAAGCAAGTCTTGTATGAACTTTGTTTGGCAAATCTTGAAAGAACAATTTAGTAATCTTAATCTGATATTCAGATTAAGTATGTTTCAAGAAAAAAGTCGCTACAATATGCATTATTTAGGCGCATTTTGGCAAATTTTAAATCCAGTGATACAAATCGGTATCTATTGGTTCATTTTTGGCTTTGGTATTAGGGGGGGCTCTTCTGTCGGAGAGACCCCGTTCTTCCTTTGGTTCATTTGCGGTATCGTACCATGGTTTTTTATAAGCCCAACGATAACACAAGGTTCAAATAGTGTTTATTCAAAGATAAATTTAGTTTCCAAAATGAAGTTTCCAGTGAGCGTCCTTCCTACAATAAAGATAGTAGAAAACTCCTTTTCCTTTATTGCAATGATGATCATTACGGTCATGATACTAGTACTAAATGGTTATTTCTCGGGGATTTACCTGCTGCAATTGCCATATTTTTTATTATGCCTATATATTTTGCTGTATAGTTTAACATTATTATTATCAACACTCACAACCATTATCAGGGATATACAAACAATGGTTCAATCGATTATGAGAATGATGATGTATGCTTTACCGATTCTATGGAACGTAGAAAGCCTGCCAGCCTTTTTTGTGAATTTACTTCAGCTTAACCCGCTTTATTATATTATTGATGGATTTAGAAATTCATTATTAGGCGGAGAATGGTTTTTTTATGACTTGGATTATACATTATATTTTTGGTTTATTACCCTTTTGATTTTATTTATAGGTTCACGTTATCATTTGAAATTCCGTCATAAATTTGTTGACTATATTTAATTGGAGGCTTTAAAAAATGAGGCCGAAAATCGTTTTTTCTAACGTTTCAAAAAGTTTTAACTTATATAAAAAGCAATCTGATAAACTACTCGAAATTATCTCTTTTAAAGATAATAAAGAAAATTTTTATGCTCTTAATAATCTTTCATTTGAGATTTTTGAAGGGGAAGCAATCGGAATTGTTGGCCTTAACGGATCTGGAAAATCGACACTTTCAAATTTACTGGCACAGATTATTCCTGCCACTTCAGGTTCGATTGACATAAATGGAGAGACTTCTTTAATTGCGATATCAGCTGGATTAAATAATCAATTAACTGGTTTAGAGAATATCGAACTCAAGTGTTTAATGCATGGGTTAAAGAAGCAAGAAGTTCAAAGATTGATGGCCGATATCATTGAATTTGCCGATATTGGCAAATTTATTAACCAACCTGTGAAAAATTATTCAAGTGGAATGAAGTCACGACTGGGGTTTGCCATTTCAATTCACACGAATCCTGATATATTGATTGTGGACGAGGCTCTTTCAGTTGGTGACCAAACTTTTTATGAAAAGTGTCTTAATAAAATGAATGAATTTAAGAGTCAGGGAAAGACGATTATTTTTATAAGTCACTCCCACTCACAAATAAAAGAATTCTGTGATCGCGTTATGTGGATTCATTTTGGCAGACTTGAAAAATTTGATAAGTCGGATGAAGTGTTACAGGATTATAATAAGTTTATTAATTGGTTTAATTCCTTAACGGAGATTGAAAAGAAAAATTACCGAAAACAAATGTTAGAAGACCAATATAAAGGTGAAAATGTCTCGAATCATTCTATTCGCAGACCAACACCTCGAAAGCCGCCTGTAAAGAAGCAAGGCGATATCCTATTTACATTCCAATGTGTACTTTTGGTCTTAGCGGTTCTCGTTAGCGCGTCATTCATGTTTGGAGCAAATCCGGTATTGGGTATTGAAAAATATTTTTTATAGTATTTAATAGGGAATCTAAATCCCCATCTTCTAAAAGATGGGGATTATTTAACGCCTACTTTTGTACCAATTTTAATCGTTTACCTGACATTTGCTTATTATTTGAGAGAGTAATGTTTGAGTTAGAAGATACTATGTTTATAGCGGGCTTTAAACCGTCACCTTCCCAAAAACGATTATTTGCGATGGTAATATTCGTACCGTTTGCCCCCGAAATTGGAATAATCGTGTCTGAGATTGAATTAGCTAATATGTTACTATCTTGGATATGATTCCAATAAATCCCGCTTGTTGTTACTCTATTTCCACTTGAAGGAGTTAGTCCTCCTCGAATGATATTTCTTTCTACCAAAATCCCAGAGGCTTTATTGTGTACAGAGCCACTTAAACTAATTCCTAAGAAGTATGTAGCATCTAGTTTGTTGCCCCGAACAATTATATTATCTGAATGAATGATATCAATTAAATTGGCTGCATTCGGTAAATCATTTAGGGTTAAGGTATTTATATGGGTATTGTTTACGATCTTCACATTTGATGCCTGTACTTTAATAGCCCTTCTATTACAATTCTTAATTGTGTTACCTAATATAATTCCTTGAGCATTTAGAAACGGAGAGCTACCGTTGTTAAAAAGAAATTGTATCGCATCGCCTTCTTCACCTGTCACTCCAGAAATATAATTATTTCTTACTATATTCTGTTTAGATGCAGCTTCTTTAGATGTAACTAAGATGGCACGGGATGCGCCAATATTATCCCCCAATTTACCGTTCTTTGTACCTTTTATGCTAATAATCGTATTGTCTTCAATTACAATGCCCCCTGATGTTTGAGACTTAATTCCGTAGGCAGTTTGATTACTTCCATAGATATTGGTAATCTTACTATTTTTTACTGTACATTCGGCACCCTGTATCAAAATCCCTCCTGCAGCTTTGTTGTTTCCATCTAATTCAACGGATACTAGACTATGCTCACCTTTAACGGTAAGCATAATGATATTTGGTGAACCTGCCAAGATTACAGCTCCATCTGACGTAATGGTACTTCCAGGTTTAGAAGAGAGTAAACCTGATGTAATTTTAAATACACCATTTTTTAATACCTTATTTTTTCCAGGGGCATTTAACCAGGCTTGAAGAGCCTTGGTGTCATCTGTAATACCATCCCCTATTGCACCAAAGTCTCTAGGGTCTAGTTTTTCATCAACATTCATGTGTGGATTATTTACATCTAACCCATCTTGAGAATTCTTTTTTTGAGTATGAAGCATCGTAAACGTAAAGAAAATAAGTAAAAAAAACATGATGGTCCAATAAAACAAGCGATGAAGTTTATGGTTAAACATGGATACTCCTTTCAAAGACCTATGACGTTTATATTATAACCAGTTTATAAGAGAATAATAATGATTAAGAGTATAGTTCTAATGTTGGAATTATTAGACATTGCATTCAATTACACTTCCTATAATGCTACAATAAAACAGGTGAAAAAATAAAGAAACAACAAAGATATAGGACGGATACGAAATGTTGTCAAATGAAAAAACATACCAAACAAACCTTCCGATAAAATATATTTTTGAAGAAGGTCAAAAAACAAAAGATTATCTGCTAGTAGTCTTTTCGGGTTTTGCAGAAAATACCTCGAAAGTTAAACATGCATATAATTACATGAGAACACTAAAAAACTTTGACTGCCATAAATTATTTATATTAGATAACTATGGACCCAGCGGATGTTATTATATCGGGGAAAACATGAGTTTTGAAGTAGAAACATCCGTATTGTCTTTGATTACAAACATAATTAGAAAGTACAAAATTAATTATGAAAATGTAATTGTTGCGGGTTCTTCAAAGGGTGGAAGTGCTGCATTGTATTTCGGCTTAAAATATAATTTTGGTTATGTAATTGCAGGCGCATTTCAAACAAAAATAGCAGACTACATTACCATTCGACCGGAAGCGTATGACTATATGCTTGGAAGTTCTAGTAATCAAGCAGGGCACGATTATTTAAACGGTATTATTTATAAACAACTTGATAAGGAGATATACACCAAATTATTTTTTATGTCTAGTAAAAATGATTGGCAATACCCTGATCACATTCAACTCTTTTTAGATACGTTAAAAGAAAAAAATATCCCTTATACATACTATGAATGTGAAGAAATGCGGGATCATTCTGATGTAGGCAATCATTTTCCTAAATTTCTATTTGAAAAGTTGTTTCTTATCCTTTATTTTGTTGATTTAAAAGAAATCTCTTATTCTTTAAAAAAGAATACATTTATTGGAAGAGTTCATGCATCCGATAAATTTCATAATTTAAATTTTTACTTAGTTATAAAGGAAAACAGTCAAATTATTCACACCAATATGAATGAAATTGAATATAAACCAATTGATTCTGGTTTTTATACACTATCCATGCTGGTTACGAAAGATGATGATCCTATCTATGAAACAGACTTATTACAGGAATTTATCAGTACGGGAGATTATGAGTTACAAGATGTAATCTTTCAATTGAATGAAAACGATCTTGAACTAGAAATTAAAACCAATTCCAGTGAATTAAAATATGCATTTTACATTTATAAAAATGGTTTAATCATTGATAAAATCATGTATCAAACCAATTCCATTTTGAAGTATCCGCTAAATGGAACAGGTAACTATCAAGTTCAGTATTATATTAAAGATCAAAAAGGCAAGGTATCTGTTAATAAAACAAAATTATTACATAAATTTTAGCTTTATAAGTTATAAAGGGCTGTCGGTATGATATTTTCTAAAAAGATATGCAAAATGAAGGGAGCAAGCAATGGATCAAAAAATAAAAGTAATGACTGTCTTCGGAACAAGACCTGAAGCCATTAAAATGGCTCCTCTTGTAAAAGAACTAGAAAAAAACAGTGAAACAATCGAATCAATTGTGACAGTAACGGCTCAGCACCGACAAATGTTAGACCAGGTGTTATCTATTTTTGATATAACCCCAGATTATGATTTAAATATTATGAAGGATCGCCAAACTTTAACAGACGTTACCATTCGCGCTCTAGAGGGTTTAAATCAAGTGTTGCAAGAAGCAAAGCCAGATATCGTTTTGGTGCATGGTGATACTACAACCACGTTCGTAGCAAGTTTGGCAGCTTTCTACAATAGTCTTCCAATAGGACATGTAGAGGCAGGCTTGCGGACATGGAATAAATTCTCTCCATATCCTGAAGAAATGAACCGACAGTTAACAGGTGTTATGGCTGATTTACATTTTGCACCAACTAGTGATTCAAAACAGAATTTAGTACAGGAAAATAAAAAAGATAACTTCATCTTTGTTACAGGTAATACGGCAATAGACGCTTTAAAAACGACTGTAAAACCAAATTACTCACACCCTGTATTAGATAAATTGGGGAACGATCGGTTAGTATTGATGACCGCACATAGAAGAGAAAATCTTGGTAAACCTATGGAAAATATGTTTCGAGCTATAAGAAGACTTGTCGAAAAACATGATGATATTCAGGTGGTTTATCCAGTACATATGAATCCAGTGGTAAGACAGATTGCAGACAAAATTCTAGGTGATAATAATCGTATCCAGTTAATCGAACCATTAGATGTAATTGATTTCCATAATTTCGCTTCTAAGGCATATTTGATACTTACCGATTCTGGTGGTGTCCAGGAAGAAGCACCCTCTTTGGGTGTACCGGTTTTAGTTCTTAGAGATACAACAGAACGCCCTGAAGGTGTAAAGGCAGGAACATTAAAGCTGGCAGGAACAGATGAAGACATTATTTTTAGCCTGGCTGATGAACTTTTAAGTGACAAAGAGGCACATGATCGAATGGCCAAAGCATCAAATCCTTATGGTGATGGTAATGCTTCAAAAAGGATTGTAGAAGCTATCTTATACTATAAAAATAAAATAGAAACAAGACCTCGTGATTTAGGTGAGGTTTAAGAAAAAGGTCAGTTGGGTATTCCTGACAGACCTTTTTTGTTTTAAAACAGTTCAAAGGATTGTTTGATTTTACATAGTACCTAGTATTAAAGTGTTGTAATATTTAAAGACGAGGTGTGCATGATGTCCAAAAATAAAATTTTATTTTCAGATTTTATTACGATAGATGGAGAAGTGAGTTTTACATATACTGAGACTAATAGTGAAGGTGAAAACCTGTCATCTAATAGGATTTACTTTAATCTATTCCCAGCTATTAAACCAAGACCAGATCTAATTGCACTAGCGATATCAACGTTATGCGCAAAAACATACTCTAGTATCCATTTTGATACGAATGTAAGCGAGTCAATTATAGATGCGATTTCAAAATTTACTTCTGCTGTTGTTACAGCAAGTTTCAGTTTTGATAATTCATATCAAAGAAAGAAAAGAAACAACGTTACATTAAATTTTAGCGGTGGATTTGACAGTCTTGCTGCTAAGTGTTTAATGCCTGAAAATACAAATTTAGTTTCAATGGACTTTGGCGGCAGGTTTTCTAGAGAACGTAGGTTTTTTGAGAACTTTGATACTTGTATCGTAAGTACAAATTTGTTAGAAACGCCTTTAAAATCAAATTCTTGGTCAATGATGGGAATTGCTTCTATTTTATATAGTGACTATTTAGCAACTGACTTTCATACTTTTGGAAGTATCTTTGAAGTAAGCCCAAATAATTTTACTGATTACCCTGTAGCTGCACGAAATAATAGTTTCCCGCCTTTTTTAGCAGCAGGAATGGAGAATGCTCCTTATGTTTTGGGTTTGACAGAGGTAGGTACGCTAAAGGTAATTGGACATTATGAGCCTGACTTAATTGCGCCTTCTTTAGATTCCTTAGCAGATCCTGTTGAGGAAAAAAGATATAGAAAACAAGTATTATCTCTAATTGCATCTGAAAAAGCAAAAAGGGATTATAATCTAACTATTATTGATACACCTCCAAGGCCGCACTTTAAATTTGGCCAAAATCTATCTGCTGACTTTCTATCTTTATACATTATCAAACATGCGGGTTTGGATATAGCTTCACATACCATTATGGATATTCCGGATGAAGTAGTAAAAGCAGCTGATAATTTATCGTTAATGTTTTATGAAAGATTAAACACAAATTTTATAGAAAATTTTCCAAAGGAACTTGTAGGGGGATTACTTTTTAATTTAGGAAATGCTGGGGTTATTCCATTTACTCCTGACGACTGGAAAGAGTATTATCAGGTTAGAGAATTAATGTCAAAATATCATGAATTTAAGTAGAATTAATTAAAAGAAGTGAATTTAGCAAAATCACTAAAATAAGACCTAGATGAGAAGAATGAATCCTGACTTTCAGGGTTCATTCTTCTTTTTAATTATGTAATTTAAGTCATAGAAGTTTTATAAGTATTCGACAATAATATTGACAGGCATTCCAGAATTCAACATAATATTTACGAAACTTATGAAATAATATAAAGTATAAAACGAAAATGGGGTAGTTGACTATGCTATACATAAAAGATCCTTTAAGTTTTAAAGCATCTATTGATATTTCTTTAGAAGTTCTCTCTGAGTTTGCTGATGGTTTGTTAAAGGAGTTTGTTGATTCTATTCCCAGCAGCGTCGACAGGGTAAGCTTGGAGACCACATCGGAAGTAGAAGAAAGCTTAAAGTTTTGTTTGGTTAAATTCAAAGAAACAAAAACCTATCATTGGCTGAGAGAAGATTTAAAAAATGCTCTGTATGACAT
This sequence comes from Neobacillus niacini NBRC 15566, assembly GCF_001591505.1. Classification (GTDB taxonomy): domain Bacteria; phylum Bacillota; class Bacilli; order Bacillales; family Cytobacillaceae; genus Neobacillus; species Neobacillus niacini. Next base: position 32,172 of record NZ_BCVA01000040.1, on the reverse strand, counting down.
TGAAATTCAACTGAATAAGAAGGTTTCATAACAAAAAACTGATTGGGTCGGATTAAAGTCCCCAATCAGTTTTTTTGTATCTAGTTCTTATTGCGCCTTCAACTCTGTCTTAACTCCTAGCTTTTCATCTTGAGCAGATACCAAAAAAACGGGAACATAGATTGATAGAACTTATGGATTTAATATGGAATAATGAATAGTGAATAATTTGTAGAAATTTCTGTTTATTACCTGCGTTATTTCTTAAATTACACTATTTTTCTACATAATAGACTACTAAAATACTTAATTAAAGAGAAGGTAAGGGAGGCAAGCAGAAGGTGAACGCTAAAGCACAGAGTAATAGCTCGAAACAGGCTGATTTTTCAAAGCTATTGAAGAAGGCTTATGAAAAGGGCGTGAATGAAAGTGAATTAACACTTGATAAGATTATTGAGGATTTAAAAACTGATTTGAAGAATATGATGATCAATTAAACATTGCTTCATTTATTATCATAGAGAATAATTTCATTAAGGACGGTGACGTAATGATCGCTTTTGAACAATTACCAAAATCGATAAAGAAATCACTGCGCTATATCAATCAAGATGTGAAGTCAATTGAGAAGTTAGAGCAGCTAGAGAAAACATTGGTGCTATATATCAAGAAACGTAAGCTTCAGTTGAAAAAAGAGAACTGATTACATAAATAAGGAAGACTAGCAGATATCTGCTAGTCTTCCTTATTTATTACAAGATATTCGAGTAAATGACTTTAGCAGTGGTGTATGTTTTTTGCAAGCAAAAAGTGAGTTTACCTGCCTAACAAATTCAGTGCCCCAAACCTCACCACTGAAAAAGCCAGGCTGAATGCCTGGCTAAAAATTAATAAAATCGCTTAAACCCATCAAAATGCTCCGTGTAATAAGGGCTAGTTAGGCTCGAAATGGTAACACCCTTTTTCTCATCAGCATGAAGGAACTGATTGTTACCAATATAGATTCCCACGTGAGAGATTCCCTTTTTATACGTATTTTCAAAAAACACTAGATCGCCCGGCTGCGGCTGGTCGACGTAGAACGTACGGCTATAGTAGCCTTCTGCGGAATAGCGGCCAATTTTCTTGCCAGCTAGATTTGCTGCATAGTAGATAAAGCCGCTGCAATCAAAGCCCTTTAAGGAAGACCCGCCCCACGCATAGGGAATGCCCATAACGCTATATCCTGCATTAACGAATGCAGAGGCAAAATCCCCAGTTGCTGGTGGTGTTACGACAGCAGGAGCCTGCCCAACAACCTTCAGTACTTGACCAACATAAATCATATGAGAATTCAAACCATTCAGCGTCATTAAATCCTGAAGGCTCATTTTATACTGCAAGGATATACTGCCTAATGTATCTCCACTCTTTACAGTATAGTCAGTCGTCTGCTTTACATCGCTAGGAGGTGCTACAGGAGCAACGGGTGCCACCGGTGCAGGAGTCGTTACAACTGGTGCCTGTGCCTTCACACTTAATTGCTGCCCGATATAAATTCGGTCGGAATTCAACCCGTTGAGCGTCTTTAACTCCTGAACACTCATACCAACCTGTAAACCAATTTTGCTTAGCGTATCACCATTTACGACTGTATAAACAGAAGTGGCTGAAGGTTCAACAGGTGGTGTAGGTGGAGTCACTGTTGGTGGTGGTGTGGCTGGTGTTGTGACGGCTGCTGAAACCTTTAGGGTTTGTCCAACAAAGATTAAGTCGGAGTTTAACCCATTGAGTGATTTCAACTCTGCAACGGTTGTGCTAAACTGCTTGGCGATTTTGCCAAGATAGTCACCGCTTTTGACTACATAATCACTAGTAGAAACGGGTGCAGGTGCTGGTGCTGCAGGTTGCACAGCAGTTTCAGCAGTAACCTTAAGCGTTTGATTCACATAAATCATATCCGACGTTAAGCCGTTTAAGCCCTTAATTTGCGGGACGGTTGTTTGATATTTTGAGGCAATTTTTGATAGTGTATCTCCCTTTTGAACGGTGTAGGTACTCGCATATGCGGAACCTGCAAATACAGTCGAAAGGAGTGCCGCAGTCGAAACACTGCGAACAATCGTCTTCTTCATCCTCAAGTCTCACCTCTATTATTCTGGTATTTTAAACATATTCTACCACATATCACCATATTATTTTAGATATATTTGCAATTTAGGTGTATAATCCAAGATTTCTCGATATACACAGAATATACTAAATTTAAAAACTGACAATTTATTTACAAATAGAAAGAAGTTTAGTAGAATAAGCGAAAAGATACGAAGAAAGGAGATTTTTGTCTAATGGATGAAAAGAAACACAAGGTTGAGTTGTCACCAAACGATTTCTCTGCCATTGTTAAAAAAGCCTATGATCGAGGCGTGAGCGATCATGGTATAACCGTCCAACAGTTACTTGCAGATTTGAAAGTCGACCTTTTAAAGATAAAAGTTTAATTATATATAGAAAAAAGGCAAACTAGGTTGAATCTAGTCTGCCTTTTTATTTACAAAATAATCAATAAGGAACTGTGCCCAAACCTGGTTACCGTTATCGTTCGGCCCATTTTCACCCTCTGTTAAATATTCCTTTAATTCAAGATTGTCAGTGGCTGGCCAAGCTGTCCAGTGGTCAAGATACGTGATATTGTTTTCTGCTGCAAATTGCTTTAAGCCTTCGACCTGAACAGAATAGTATTGAGGCTGATAAATGGGATACGAAGGTTGAAGAATGAATGTTGTATCCGGATTAGCTGTCTTAATATCTTCCATCAGTTTCGTTACATTTGCCAAAGTGGCATTAATCTTCAGCTTGCCATTGTCATTGAATAGGAACGGTTCGATGACAACAAGTTGTGCTTTTTCGTCAGCAATCTCAAGCTGCTTATTTTCAGCAATCAAATCTTTTGTCGTTTGATCGTATGTAAACTGTGCGGTATGTATTTGGTCACTGCCGAAGCTGTCTGAAAGACTTTGCGAAACGTTCTTCGACCAATCCATTGCAGTAGAACCGACAAAAGCGATCTTAAAAGGCTGATTGTGCTCCAGTGCTAACTTTAGTTGCTCTTTAGCTGTTTCCGGCCAATTTGCAGCAAGCTCTAAATAATCATCAAGATTTATTTCACTCGTATCCTGACTATATACGGGTTCAACTGCTTTTACAGCTATTTTCTGATTCCAGTGAAAATGCCCAAATGCTAAGACAATTACACAGATGATTCCCCAAGTCACTGTGAGAAAATACTTCATTCTGCTACCTCCAAATATATTCTTCTATTATTATAGCAAAAATTTACCATGAAATTTATACCAATTATAAATATCCTACATCATCTTACAAAAAACATGGTATGATTGTTTATGTAATTTACAAATTCCTACAATTTTCTTTACTTTTATTAGTTAAATAGACCTATATGCGTCTTTGGTTTCAATCTTATTAACAAAATTCGTAACAAATTTAAAATAGTAAAAATAAATATCCACCATTCGTCAAAATTCAACAAATTACGACATTCATTCATGTTATAATACTCTTATTTTGAATTAGCATTTACAGGAGGACATTATGGAAGAAACGATTAGTCTTAAAGAGTTACTAGAGACGTTAAAAAAACGAATCATTATGATAATAGTCATTACGATGACAGCTGGATTAGTCAGCGGCGTCATTAGTTACTTTTTTCTAACCCCAATCTATCAGGCTTCGACACAAATACTCGTCAACCAAGCAAAAAGTGAACAAACTTTATATAGTCCAAGTGAAGTTCAAACCAACCTGCAATTAATCAACACATACAATGTTATTATCAAAAGCCCAGCGATTCTTGATAAGGTAATCGTTCAATTAGGATTAGAAATGACAGCAAGCCAATTAAATCAAAAAATTACAGTTGGCAGTGAAAAGGATTCCCAGGTTGTCAATATATCTGTACAAGACCCAGATGCGAATTTGGCTGCGAAAATAGCGAACGTAACGGCTTCCGTATTCCAAAATGAAATTGTAAAAATCATGAGTGTGGATAACGTAAGTATTCTTGCACAAGCAACGGTAGCAGATAATCAAGCGCCAATTAAACCACAGCCTGTTATGAATGTAGCGATTGCGATTGTTGTCGGATTAATGGCGGCAGTGGGACTTGCCTTCTTGCTTGAGTACTTTGATAGCACGATTAAAAATGAACAGGATATTGAAAAAATATTAGAGCTTCCAATCCTCGGCGTCATCGCTCAAATTGATGATCAAAAAATGGAAGAATTGAAACTCCGCAAAGCTGCAGGCAAGAGAGCGGCAGGAAGAGGTGAAACGTACGGTGTTTAAACGAAATAAGAAAGTGAAAACAACAGACCCAAGCCGTAAATTGATTGCATCATTGGATCCGAAATCGCCCATCTCTGAACAATACCGAACCATTCGGACAAATATTCAATATTCATCTGTGGATGAAGAGTTAAAAACGATTATGGTTTCCTCCTCAGGTCCAGGAGAAGGGAAATCGACTACAGCAGCAAACCTAGCTGTCGTTTTTTCTCAACTAGGCAAAAAAGTATTACTAGTAGATGCGGACCTTCGTAAGCCAACGGTTCATCGCAGTTTTGCTGTCAATAATCTATTTGGTTTCACCACGGTGTTAACGAAGCAAGCAACACTTGCGAACACAGTCGTTGAAACAGAGGAAAAGGATCTATTTATCTTAACAAGCGGACCGATTCCCCCGAATCCAGCAGAGCTCCTTAGCTCAAAATCAATGGAACAGTTTATGGAAGAAGCGAAAGAGCAATTTGATTATGTCGTATTTGATACGCCGCCGTTATTAGCGGTAGCGGATCCACAAATTATCGCTAACAAGGTCGATGGTTCCATTTTGGTTGTTTTTAGTGGCAAAACAGAAATTGACCAAGTGAAAAAAGCAAAGGAATTATTAGTGAATGCCCAAAGTAAATTGGTGGGTGTTGTGTTAAACCATAAAGAAATGAAGGACAATGACTATTACTATTATTATGGTGCAAAATAACTAAAATTCGACAAAAACACCCCCTTTACCAAGGTGTTCGACAGTGTTACCATGAAATATGTCATGTAAAAATAACATTTAACTGGAAAGGATTGTGCTGTCATGATTGATTTACATTGTCATATTTTGCCGGGTGTCGATGATGGGGCACAATCTCTTTCAGACTCTCTCAACATGGCGAGGAAAGCTGTTGAGCAGGGGATACATACCATTGTGGCAACGCCGCATCATTTGAATAACTCCTATGAAAATCCAAAACGACAAATACTTGATAGAGTAGAAGAATTAAACCAACTCCTTCAAAAGGAAAACATAGATGTGATGATCCTGCCTGGACAGGAAATACGCGTCCATGGAGAAATGATAGAGGGATATACAATTGGAGAAATTCTCACCGTCAATCATACCCCATATGTGTTAGTAGAATTTCCATCCAACCATGTCCCTAGATATACAGAAAAGTTGTTCTATGATTTGCAAATGAATGGTCTGATCCCTGTGATTGTCCACCCAGAACGAAACCGGGAAATCATCGAACGATCAGAGCTGCTCTATCAGTTAGTGAAAAAGGGTGCGTTAACGCAAATCACCGCTTCAAGTGTCTGCGGTGACTTCGGAAAAAAGATTAAGAACTTTACTCTGCAACTAATTGAAGCAAACCTCACGCATTTCATTGCTTCAGATGCTCATAATCTCACAAATCGAACGTTTAAAATGAGAGAAGCGTTTGGCGTACTACAACAAAAGTACGGGAACGAATTGGTCTATTACTTTGAGGAAAATGCACACCTCGTAGTAGAAGGAAGAGCAGTTTACAAGGAAGATCCTGAACAAATCAAAAGGAAGAAGCTATTCTATTTATTTTAAAACCAATTTAGCCGATAAGATTATTCAACTAGACCATACATCTTTCAGGCTAAAACCACTGATCGGCGAGGCTTCCCTGTCCGTTATCCATGGGAGCACTCGATTATGCTGTGGGAATGCAGAGAAGTCTCCACAAGCCTTAGACGCATGTCGTCAAAAGCATAATGTGAGGACGGGTTAGATGCCTGATTTATTAAATAAACCTATAGATACTTAATGAAAGGATAAGCCGGTTAAACGCTTGCATTTCCATTAGGTATTTATTTTTTTGGACAAAGTTCTTTAGATAGACGAAAGAAAAAGAAAGAGGGGGAAAGAAGAATGAAAAGGGTTAGAAAGGCAATTATCCCGGCTGCAGGTTTAGGGACAAGATTCTTACCAGTAACTAAGGCAATGCCAAAAGAAATGCTACCAATCGTTGATAAGCCTACAATTCAATACATAGTGGAAGAAGCGGTTGCTTCGGGAATTGAAGATATTATTATTGTTACAGGTAAAGGAAAAAGAGCGATTGAGGACCATTTCGATAATGCAGTCGAGCTTGAACAAAATCTAATAGAAAAAGAAAAGTTCGATTTATTAGAGCGGGTTCAGTACCCTACCAATTTAGCTGACATCCATTATATTCGTCAAAAGGAGCCAAAAGGACTAGGACATGCCGTTTGGTGTGCGAGAAACTTCATTGGTAATGAGCCGTTTGCGGTTTTACTTGGGGATGATATTGTTCAAAGCGAAACACCTTGCTTACAACAATTAATTCATCAATATGAAGAAACCTTTTCCTCTGTCATTGGTGTTCAAACAGTACCAGATAATGAAACACATCGTTATGGAATTATTGATCCATTGAGTCAAGATTGTCGTCGCTACCAGGTTAATAACTTTGTAGAAAAGCCAAAGCAGGGAACTGCCCCCTCTAATTTGGCAATTATGGGACGATATGTCCTAACTCCAGAGATCTTCATGTTCCTTGATCGTCAGGAAAAAGGAGCAGGTGGAGAAGTTCAATTAACAGACGCGATTCAAAAGTTAAATGAAATTCAACGAGTATTTGCCTACGATTTCGAAGGAACACGTTATGATGTTGGTGAAAAATTTGGTTTTGTAAAAACAACAATTGAATTTGCCTTGCAGCATGAAGACCTCCATGATGACATGATTGAATATTTGAAGAATCTAGTTTCTTCATTAGATAAAGAAAAAGTAATATTGTAGGAGAAGGAAGGGGTCAAAGTTGTCCAATCTAGCAAATCAAGATGTTGCCTTTTTAGATAATCAAAAAGCAACAGTTAATGTAAATGATGGAAAGGTTTATCTTTTAACAAAAAGATTCATTGATATTATTGGTGCGTTATTCGGGATTCTCTTATTAAGTATACTATTTATAGTTATCGGCATTTTAATTAAGATTGAAGACCCTAAAGGAACAATTTTCTTTTCCCAAAAACGTGTTGGTTTGAATGGTAAAGAATTTAAAATGTATAAGTTCCGTTCGATGGTGTGGAATGCAGAAGAGAGGCTTGCTGAATTATTAAAGTTTAATGAAGTGAGCGGTGCAATGTTTAAAATGAAGAACGATCCTCGGATCACAAAGGTAGGAAAATTCATCCGTAGGACAAGTATTGATGAATTGCCCCAGCTGTTTAATGTTTTAAAAGGAGAAATGAGTTTAGTAGGTCCACGTCCGCCACTTCCAAGAGAAGTAGCAGAATATACCGCCTATGACAAGCAGCGCCTATTGGTTACTCCAGGCTGTACAGGACTTTGGCAGGTAAGTGCTAGAAATAGCGTTGGTTTTAATGAAATGGTGGAATTAGACCTTCAATATATACATAAAAGATCATTCTTTTATGACATAAAAATAATCTTAAAAACGGTGTTAGTACTATTTGGTTCAAAAGATGCATTTTAAGTAAAGTAATGCAAGCTTATTAGAAAATCCATTAACTACATTTGATTCTGGATTGCCTTGCACAAAATTAATCAATTGCATTAATAGTTGGAGGACAAGATGACTTGTAAAAAGGAAATACCAGTTGCAGTAATTATTATAAATTGGAATTCATATATTGATACCTTTGAATGTTTAAAATCATTAGAAAAACAAAGTTATGCAAACTTTCATGTCTACTTAATAGACAATGATTCGACAGACGGTTCCTATGAAAAACTTAAAAAGGATTCACAAGATAATCATTTTAAGTTAGAAATTACTTTTATTCAAGCTGGAAGTAATTTAGGATTTGCTGGAGCAAATAATCTAGGGATCAAAGAAGCATATAACAATGGCATTGAATATTTTTGGTTATTAAATAATGACACGGTAGTAGATAAGGATGCTCTATTAAATTTAGTCAATTTACTAAATTCCAATAAAAAGATTGGAATTGTAGGATCTAAGATTTATTATTTTGAAACTAATATAATATGGTTTGCTGGCGGCTTAATAAATAAATTTACAGGAAAAACCCATCATATTGGAATTGGGGAACAAGACAAAGGACAATTCAATGTAAATAAAGAAATAGATTATGTAACAGGGTGTAGCTTAGCGTTTAGAAAAGAACTTATTGATACTATTGGATATTTAAAAGAGGACTATTTTTTATATTATGAAGAAACCGATTGGAACTTGAAAGCTAGTAAAAATGGTTGGAAAATACTTTATTGTCCAGAATCTATTGTTTATCACAAAGTATCATCTTCTTCTGGAGGACAAGGGACATCCCCTTTTGTCCAATATTATAAATTGAGAAATAGGTTTATTATGATGAATAGGTTAAATAGGTATTTATATTTAACTAATCTATTATTTTTGATAATAAATCTAATTAAAATGTCGATGAAAATATTTTTAATGAATAAAAATAAACAAATGGAACGTATTTGGTATTTACACAAGGGTTTTTTTGATGCTTTAAGGTGTAAAATGGGCAAGCATCCAGACTATTTTAAATCACAAAATTTGTAAACCTATCTACTAACAAACCTTTTATAAATAGAAATAATAAAATAGACTAGGGTGGGGAGAATGACTAATAAGGCTAAAAAAGTGTTTTTTGTAAGTTCATCGGGAGGCCACTTAGCCCAATTAAAACATTTAAGCAAATTTATTATGAATAAGTATACTATAAGCTGGGTTATTGAAAAAAATCTATCTACCCAGGATTTAGAAAACGAGGAGCGTGTATTTTTCTTAAAACACCAAGACAGGAGAATGAAAGGCTTTTTATTCGTTTTTATTTATAACATATTAAAGTCACTGATGATTTTAATTAAAGTACGCCCTGATATAGTTATTACTACAGGGGCAGGGGCAGTTATCCCCATTTGTTATATGGCAAAACTACTTGGTTCTAAAATAGTATTTATTGAGAGTTATGCTAAGATAAATTCTCCAACTTTAACAGGGAGATTTATATATAAAATTGCTGATGAATTTTATGTACAGTGGGAAGAGTTACTACATTATTATCCTGAAGCAAAATTTAGGGGGTCTATTTATTGATTTTTGTTACTGTTGGTACACAAAATTTTCCCTTTGTAAGATTATTTAACGAAATAGAAAAACTTATAGAAAAAAAAATTATAAAAGAAGAAGTGATAATGCAAGTTGGTAAATCTAATTTTGAATCTAAATATTTGGAGACATATGATTTTATAGAAAATGAAAAAGTAAATAAATTAATAGAAAAAAGTAGCTTTGTAATTACGCATGCAGGAACAGGCTCGATTATAAGTATTTTGAAAAAAAATAGAAAAGCCATTGTAGTACCAAGAATGGCAAAATATGCTGAGCATGTTGATGATCACCAGTTGGAAATCACTAGAGTTTTTGCTGAAAAAAAATATATTGAGCCTGTATACGATATTAATAAACTTCAAGAAGCAATCTATAATGTAAAAAAATTTAATTATATGAAATATACGGATAATGAAAATAACTTGTTAGCAAAATCTATCTTAGAATATATAGAAAGTTTAGATTGAGGTGATCTTTTGAAAAAAAAAAATAGCATATTTATTGTTTGGAGAAATTATCAAGCTAGAGTAGATTCAATGCAAGAGCATTTTAATTATGAAGTATTTTATATTGATAAGAGTTTTAAGTCTAAGAAATTAAAACCCTTTGAATATCTTTTTAAGGGGTTAATAACCTTAATGAAATTAATTATTAAAAGACCCACTGTTATTTGGGTGCAACTTCCCCCAACACCAGTAATGTATGTCTTATACTTTTACAAGTTATTTTTTAAAAATAGTGTAATAATTTCAGATTGTCATAATGGCATGTTTAGGAAACCTTGGGTAAGCACCCCTTTTGCAATAACATTAATTAATAAATTGTCTAATGTAATACTTGTTCATAATTCCGAAATATATAATGAAGTTATTAAAAATTTTAAGATATCTAGTGAAAAGTGTTATGTATTAGAGGATAATTCAATTGAAATGTCAGCAACTATAGAAAATAAAAAGAATGAAGGAAAACCTACTGTGCTATTTCCAGCTTCATTTAATGAAGATGAACCGATAGATCAAATTTTAAAGGCTGCGCGGTCTTTGCCAGATATTAATTTTGTTATTACTGGTAATTTAAAAAGGGCAAATATATTTCATGATATTTCAAATGCAAGCTCTAATGTAATATTTACAGGATGGATAAGTAAAGAAGAATATAATAGACTTCTGAAAAATTCAGATATCGTTTTAGGGCTTACTAAATTTGAAGGGATTCAGTTAAGTGTTGCAAATGAAGCTGTTGGTTATGAAAAAGCAATGGTGCTTTCAGACACTAAAATATTAAAGGAATTATTTTATAAAGGTGCAATTTATGTTCAAAATGAAGAAGATTCTTTAATTTCGGGGATTACTGAAGCTATAAATTGTAAAAATCAATTAGAAAAAGAAACTAAAGAACTTAAAATTGAGAGAAAGCAAAAATGGCTTGAACAAGCAAAGGTTGTTAAAGAATTCATTTAGTTAAGAATTCTTTCTTTTTTTTTTGGAATTTTTTACTTTTAAAATTAATTTATCATTTGATGTTAAATGGAATGAAGGTTTTAAATATTTGTAATACAAATTTATAAGCCAAAAAACATTTATAATCTTCACGAAAAGGATAGATTCATTTAGGAATAACTTGCTTGCTATTAATAATCATTAGAAAACTTTAACTGAAGGATATTAAAATGAAAAGAAATTTTATTTTTATGTGTTTTACTTTATTTTTAAGGTTATTTACAAATATGCTCTTATTTATACTTCTAGCAAGAGTTTGGTCTGTTGAGGATTTTGGGAAATTTATGTACTGTTTTACAATCTCAAATTTATTGATTTTGTTAATTGATTATGGATTTCCTTTAAAACTAGTTAAAGATATTAGTATAAATATCAAAAACATTAATCACATTTTTATAACTAGTATATGGTCTAAATTGTGGCTAACGATTGTTGCATTATTATTATTTCTATTTGGCTCTAGGTATTTATTTGATGATGATTATACATTTTATGTGGCTTTAATTTTGGTTTTCTCAGCAATTTTAAATTCATTTACAATTCATTTTACACTTCCTCATAGAGCTTTAAATAAATTCGAAGTTGAGACAAAATTAAGCTTTTCGAATTCGTGCATGTTTTTTATTGTATTTTCAGTATTGTTATTTTTTACGCCATCTATACTGGAAGTAGCTTTTGCCTATTTATTTATTAGGTTAACCAATCTAATAAATTCTATTATTACTGTAAAAAAACACCTGAAATTGAAGTTCAACTTGTTAAGAAAAATCAAAGGTTCTTTAAAGTATATTATTTCAAATAGTACCTTCGCTATTCATTTAATCTTAGGTTCTTTATATTTTCAAATTGATACTATGTTAATTCAAAAGTTACTAGGAAATGAACAAGTTGCATATTATCAAGCCCCAATGAGACTTATTATGGGTTCTTTAATACTTATGCAAGCGATTAGTAACTCAAGTCTACCATTAATAAGTAAACTAAGCGAAGATAATAATAAGCTTATTGAGTTTTCAAAATCTGTAAATGAAAAAGCTTTAGGACTAGGTGGGTTAATAACAATTGTTTTTTCCCTTTTTAGTGAAGAAGTTATTAATTTCTTTTATGGCTATTCATATGCTACATCGGCTACCATTTTCGGTATGCTATCAATAGTAGTTTTTTTACGTTATTTTACGACTATATATGGGGTGGTCATAACGGTTATAAATAAACAAACTATGCGAGCTTTAATAGCTGCAATAGCTTTAATATTAAGTGTTTTATTTAATCTTATTTTTATTTCTATGATAGGAATTTATGGGGCAGTACTTAGTTTGATTCTTACAACATTACTAATTCTTTGTTTTTATATAATTTTAGTTAATAAAGCTTTTGGCGATCATTTATTTTCAAATGGTGGAAATATAATTATTGTTTTGGTTGGTATATGTTGTATTCTACCGTATTTTACTAATTTAAATTTCTATCTTAAAGTTTCAATTGTGATTATATATTTGTCAGTCGTAATATTTGTGTTAGGTAAAGATAAAGTAAGAGGAGTGCTAGATAAAAATGAATAAAATCGTCCTACTGGGTGCATTTGATAGATTTAATTATGGTGATTTATTGTTTCCACTTATATTAGAAAATTACCTTCATGACATGTTAATAAATGGTAAAAAATATACAGTGGAATATTATGGTTTAATTGAAAGTGATTTATCTTTAAAAGGAGGAAAACCAACAAAAAAATTATCAAGTTTGTTTAGAGAAAACGAGTTAAAAAATGGTGATACAATTATTATGGTTGGCGGCGAAATGTTGGGTGCAACATGGTATAGAATGAAACTAAGTTTACAAGCCAATAATGTAATTAATTATACTTATAAGATAGCAAGTAAATTAATTGGTGAACCAAGAGTAAGTAAATATATTAGAAAACGTATGAAAGTTAAAAATGATATGCCTTGGGTTATAGATCCGAACTCATTTACTCCATCCGTAAAAGTTATCTATAATACTGTTGGTGGTTCAAAAATTAAACAAACAAATAGGCAATATCTATCTAGAGCTCTAGCAAATGCAAGTTTTATCTCAGTAAGGGATAATACCACAAAGGGGAATCTTGGAAATATTATCGATAGTAAAATTGACGATGTTAATGTTTATCCTGATTCTGCATTAATCATGTCTGATATTTTTTCTAAAGAACTCTTATTAGAAAAGAGTACTAAAGCTACTTCTACCTGGATAAAAAGAGAAAAACCCTATTTAGTTTTTCAAGTGAATAAACACATTGGAAAAGATAAAATTGATATATTAGCAGAAAAACTTCATAAGATACATGAGTATACCAATTTAGATATTGTTTTACTACCTATTGGGACTGCTGCTAATCATGAAGACCATATTCCTTTAATGAGTATAAAGACTAAAGCAAATAATGCTAAATTTATTTATTTACCTTCAGAAGAAAATATTTATGAGATTATGTGCTTAATTGCACACGCAAAAATTTATGTTGGTACTAGTTTACATGGTGCAATAACTTCGTTGTCTTATAATATTCCTCATCTAGCTTTTACTGACAAAATAACTAAATTAATAGAGTTTATTAAAACTTGGGAACAAGGTGAGGAGTTAATCTATACAGATACACAAAATATGGAGATTAATATTAAAAGAAAAATAGATTGTTTTAATTATGAAAAATCCAATACATTATTAAAAGAACTAAAAAATAAAGTTTATATGAATTTGGAACAAATAAAGAAAGTAATTGAACAGGATACTAAATAAAATTATTTATCAATTGAAGATATTTTGGAACCTTTAATTCCTTTATATTATTTTATAAATATTAAAAAGGAGGATATTTTGGAAAACTACTATTTTAGACAGGTTTCTTCTTCATATCATAATGTTGAATTAAATATATTAAATAGACTTGCTTATTTAATAGGACTAACTCTTTGGTTTCCGAGTTTTGCTATTTTGAATATTGGGAATCGTGTAGGATTACAGTTAGTTTTACCTTTAGCTATGTTTTATTGTTTTTTAATGGTTTATTCTAGTTCTAAAATAAATAAAAAAATATTTTTCGTTGTATTTTTTTGGATTTTCATTTTATTATTAAGTGTTTTTTCTTCAAAATATCCTCAGGATTCATTTTTAGGTTTTTTGAGGTACCTGATGCAATTTATTGTCCTAATCTGTGGATCATATATTGTTATGGGAGAAAATGATAGAAAGTTGTTTATTAAGGGTTATATCTTTGGTGCAGTAATATCTAGTTTGTATGCCATATATCAATATTTTGCTTTCGCTTATAGTTTGCCATTTTCAACACTATTACAAAATAACGTATCCCAACCATTAAAAGCTATGTATTATGGTAATGGTAATTTCGATGCAAGGAGCTTTGCATTTACACCTGAACCATCTGTATTAATAAGTTTGTTACTTCCTGCCCTAATGATACAAATAGTTATTGTTATAAATAAAACTTCCCGTAAGTCTATAGGAAGGCTTATTTTATTCCTAATTGCTTTGGTTTTTAGTGGATCAATGTCTGGATACGCAGTTTTATTAATGACAGTGATGATTTTGATTCTTCATCCTAGTATGTTTAGAAGATTTTCTAAACTAATAATATTATTGTTTTTTACAGTCTTCTTTTTAATGATTTTATTAATCTCGATTCCATCTGTTGCAGATATAATTTTTTCTGTAGTTTCTAGATTCTTAGCTATACCAGATCAAATTGTTGCACTTAGTACGTTATCAACCGTACGTGGGTACGGATATGACTATTCTACATTGTCTAGATTTGCTAGTATTGTTGCGGGTGTTCATGCTTTTTTAGATAATCCTTTATTTGGTTGGGGAACTGGCGCAGGAGTCGCTGAGGCTATTTCTTCCCAGATTCCATCTAATATTGAACAGAGGACTGGAGCTAGTAGTTTTCCAGTCCAAATAGCTGCAGAACAAGGAATAGGCGGTCTTTTATTATTGACCTATTTAACAATTATTGCTATAAAAAACTCGCGTAAAAATTCTATTATTTTTGCTGCGTTTATTGGAGTTATGGTTCATTCAATTACAACATCAAGTGGACTTTGGAATATTTCTTTTTGGGTTCTATGTGGGATGGCTGCTTCTGTTCCAAGTAATATAGAAAATGGTAAGAATGAAAAGGAAATAGTTGAAGAGTTCGAATAAATTAACCCTTGTACACTTATCAATACTCTTTCTGTTATTAAATTAATCATTAAATAAGAAAATGGAAAATTCTACGGAAAATTTACTTATAAAATTAATAAGGACGATTAAATTCATTTTAATATACCATTTTGACTTATCCGTGAGGTGAATTATGGGCAATTATTTTTGGAAAGTTTTTAACTCTATTCAACAATCCGCTTTTTTGCATAAAAAAATAAGAATTATTCTTTTGAATTTTTGTGGAGCTACAATAGATTCAAGTGCAGGAATTGCAGAAAATGTTTACATCGGCTCAAATAAAATTACTATGGGGAAAGATACAGCAGTTAATGTTGGTAGTTTTCTCGATGGTAATGCCCCAATTGTAATAGAAGATTATGTAAGAGTGGGTCCACATGTTAAAGTTCTGACAGGGACACATAAATATAGGTTTTCAGTAATTAGGAGAAGAAAAGAAGATGGTACTGTTTCAAAAGGGGTAGTAATAAAAAAAGGAAGTTGGATTGGTTTAGGATCAATAATTATGCCAGGTGTAATAATTGAGGAAGGGTGTATAATAGCTTCGGGAGCAGTAGTTATTAAAAGTACAACTCCAAATGGATTATATGCGGGTAATCCCGCCAAAAGGGTAAAAGATTTACCTATCACTGAAGATTTAAAGTAATAACGGATAACATTCTGTTATTCCTGGTATATGGTTACCATAAGGACATATAAAATTTTTAATATACCCGTATTTTTTTAATTAATACGGGTTTTCATATTCAAATAAGCCTAATGTAATAGGTTTAATATATTTCTAAAAAGGTATGTTTTTTGGCATAGTTGTGGTTTTTGTATAAAAAAATTGGGGAAAAGTACCTGTTCATTTTAGTGTTTTTAACAGTAAATTTTTCCTGCATTGAGAGGGATTATGATGAAATTAGTATTACTCTCCGGCGGTTCAGGTAAACGGTTGTGGCCATTGTCTAATGATGCGCGATCAAAACAATTTTTAAAAGTACTTAGGGATGAACAAAATGAATTGCAGTCGATGGTACAAAGAGTCTGGGGACAATTAGATAAATTGGGTTTAACACAAAACGCTGTAATTGCAACAAGTAAAACTCAAGTTGAGATGATTCAAAGTCAAATAGGTAAAGATGTCTCTCTAATTGTAGAACCTGAAAGAAGAGATACTTTTCCTGCAATTGCTTTAGCATCAGCTTATTTATATTCTCTTATGAATTCATCTCGTGATGAAATAGTAGGAGTATTACCAGTAGATCCGTTTGTAGAAGATGAATTTTTTGCTAGATTACTAGATTTAGAAGATGTATTAAAATCTACTAATGCTGAATTGGCACTAATAGGAGTAAAACCAACTTTCCCTTCAGAAAAATACGGTTATATTATTCCTAATGATAAAAAATCCAATAATGGTATAGTGACAGTTAATGACTTTAAAGAGAAACCAAATATAGAAGAAGCAAAAATACTATTTGAGCAGGAAGCTTTATGGAATTGTGGTGTTTTTGCATTCAGACTAGATAAGATAATTTCATTATTAGAGGAAAAAGGATTACCTACCGACTACGAGGAACTGTCTGTCAATTATTCTCTTTTACCTAAAATTAGTTTTGATTATGAAGTTGTCGAGAAAAAACAAGAAATTGTGGCTATCCAATATGATGGTAATTGGAAAGATTTGGGGACATGGAATACCCTAACAGAAGAAATGGGGACTAACATCCTAGGAAAGGCTAATATTAGTAATGATTCAAAAAATTCCCATATCATTAATGAATTAGATATTCCTGTTTCAATACTTGGATTATCAAATATTATTGTTGCAGCAAGTCCTGATGGAATCTTAGTAACTGATAAAGATGCAAGCCCTCGTGTGAAAGAATTGGTTGAGGGTTTAAAACAAAGACCTATGTATGAAGAACGTCGCTGGGGTTGGTATCGAGTTCTTGAGCACACCAAATATGTGAATCAAACCGAAGTATTAACAAAACGGATTAGTATAACAGCGGGGAAAAATTTAAGCTATCAGTACCATAACCACCGCCAAGAGGTTTGGACAATAGTAAAAGGTGAAGGTGTTCTGCTTTTAAATAATGAGTTCAAAGTAATTAAGACAGGAGACGTAGTTGAAATACCGGTGAGGATGAAACATGCTGTAAAGGCGGTCACTGATTTAGAGTTTATAGAAGTGCAGACCGGAAATCAATTAGTGGAAGAGGATAATCACCGTCTCATTTTAAACTGGGATGAAATTGAAGAAAGTATATATACCTTGAACTAGCCGTTGTTATAGTATTGTGACTATAAAATATTTAAAGGTGGAATTAAATGTGAAAATTGCTGTAGCAGGAACTGGATATGTTGGCTTGGTAACTGGTGTTTGTCTTGCGGAAAAAGGGCATTTGGTTTCGTGTGTAGATATTGATGAGAGAAAAATCTCCTTAATGAAGGCAGGAATTTCACCAATTTACGAGCCAGGTCTTGAAGAACTAATGGTGAGGAATTTAGATAAACTGAACTTTACAATTGACTACAAAGAAGCTTATAGAAATGCAGATGTAATATTTATAGGTGTTGGGACTCCTGAAAAGCAAGATGGTTCAGCCAATTTGACCCATGTGTATTCGGCTGCTGAACAAATTGCACAAAGTATTGAAAAAGATTGTGTCATAGTGGTGAAATCAACTGTACCCATTGGAACAAATGATAAAATTGAAGATTTGATAAAAACAAATCTTCTTCATAATGTAAAAGTTTCGGTTGCTTCCAATCCTGAGTTTTTATCACAAGGGACAGCGGTTCGGGATACTTTACATGCCTCAAGAATTGTGATTGGTGTGGAAGAAACCGCTGCTGGTGAAGTTTTGAAAGAAGTATATAAGGATTTTGGTGCTCCTATTATTGTAACTAATCGAAAGAGTGCTGAAATGATAAAGTATGCTTCAAACGACTTCTTAGCTCTTAAGATTTCTTTTATCAATGAAATTGCTAACCTTTGCGAAATTATTGGGGCGGATATTGATGATGTTGCCCATGGAATGGGCTATGACAGTCGTATTGGGAATCGCTTCTTAAATTCAGGAATTGGGTACGGTGGCTCTTGTTTCCCAAAAGATACAAAAGCACTACACTGGCTTGCCAACTTCCATGATTATGAATTAAAGACAATTAAGGCAGCCATTGATGTAAATGAAAATCAAAAGCTAAAATTGATAAAGAAGTCTCGTAAATATTTTGATAGTTTAAAAGGCTTAAATATTGCTGTCCTTGGATTAACCTTTAAACCAGGTACAGACGATTTACGTGAAGCACCGTCACTAGTAAATATTCCAATCATGCTTGAGGATGGAGCGAATGTGAGGGCTTGGGATCCTGTTGGTGTGGAGAACTTTGAGAAAAGTTATCCAAATAAAATTATGTATTGCTCAACCATTGACGAAACAATTAAAGATGCAGATGTTTGTTTCATCTTTACTGAATGGGATGAAGTCAAAAGTTTTGATCTAACTAAGTATAGCAAACTAATGAAAAATGCTATTGTCTTGGATGGAAGAAACTGCTACGATCTTGCAAGTGCTAAGAAAGCGAATATTATTTATGATTCAATTGGAAGGGCAGCTATTAATAGTTTGGAGGGATCATTAGTATAGATAACTTTTTTAACTAAAGTTAAAGTGTGTCTAGGCGTAGCTTTTGTTTAATGTAAGAAGGGATAGGATAATGTTCTATCCCGATTATATTTTTATGATGTTTAAACTTATACTAAATAGTTGAGAGGATTGATGTGGCTCCTCGACAAAAAATTACTAAATATCAGTTCAATATTCATATTTCATAAGGGTTCACGACAGTTTAATCAATTGTTTAGATTGGTTATACAAATTTTATTAGATTGTCAGGATACGTAATTTACTAGTTTCTATTTTAGTTTGAGGATAATTATTATAAATTGAGAAGCTAAACATAATAGTATTATCGGTGACTTTTGAACAAAGTATGACGAAACAGGATAGTTTTTTATAAATGTAAAATATCCTCCTGCACTATTAGTTGGATTAGTTGGAACTGATACAGAAGTTACACCTAAATTAACAAATATTATCCTTGATTAGCAGCAAAGGATATAACATAATTTTTCCCCATGGTGAGAGTACAATTTCTTAACTTCTTTCAGTATAAGGGATAAGAATGTGAAAATTGTTGGTTCTATAAATACTATCATTGTTAAAAAAGCAGGAGTAATTGTAGTTAAGTTTAAGAGTTTCGAAGTTGAAACGAGTGTTGCCTCTATAGATTCATATAGAAAAACAGTAAAGGTCACAAGTGGTGCATGAATTACTCGTCCTGAAATAGCTCAAATATATTCCGACGATATCATTTCCCACAGTAGAAGCATGGCTTATTAAGGTGAATTTTTAGTGGTTTTCATGTGTAACAAAAGACTGTGAGTTAGTTCCTATAGCTTTACAATTACGTATAATTGTATGGTGAGTTTCTCCTTTTCCGGTAGTATTAGCGTTATTGTAATAGCATGGCGCACAAACTTGAAATCTCCGCCACTATTACCCCCAAAACGACACCCCAGGCCATTTATTCCATAATCCAGCAATCCGCTATCATCACTTAAATGCTCACACTTCGGGTTGATTGCTTCTTAACCATAACCATTAATGAACGTGATATTCACTATATAGATTTTCTAATCTTGGTTTATAAAAATCTGTTACCTCAATCATGGTTTCACTACTTGTACCCGTGTATCATCATGAAACATTATGTCTTTCATTTTATATAGTTTTTTTTAATTTCTTTAATTTTCTACTTTTGGGTTTGTTTGTGTAGAAGACTTACTAACTTATTCTGAATATATGATTTCTAGAATTGAAACTAACTCAAAGTCAAATCCATAAAGGATACGATTATGAATTCAAATAAAAAGGTTTAGTTTTCGTACAACACTGACGGAACAGCAGGGAATAGTTTAAAAATCAAAGGTATGATTGCTGATAGGGATGTGAAAATTTAACAGTTAAGCTAATTAGAAATCTGCAGAACTATTCAAAATTATTCTTAGGGTATGAAGTTTTTTAAAGTGAAAAAAAGACGGTTTCCCGTCTTTATGCAGCGTGCTTGTTATTCGATTTATACTTTATGAAAGAATAATTTTTAAAATTTAAAGCACGTTTTTCAATTAATCGCCAAGACAGAACTGCGAAAACCAAAGTTATAGGAAATGCAATTAAGAAATTCAAAATCGGGTTCATTGTATGACCGAAACTGTAGGTGATTAATTGTTGGATCGGGAATGCATAAATATATATTCCATATGAGAAATCACCATGTTTACTAAAGTTAGGGAATTTGAATTTTTGAGAGAAAGCTAAAATCATGATTAGGTAACTACCGAAAATGCCGAAAGCTTTCTCGAATCCACCGAGAAAAATGGAAATAAAAAGGATAAATAAGAAAATATTAACAATTCTCATGTCAAGTTTTACAAAATCCCTATATAAATATAGCACCATGCCGGCTGAGAAATATAAAAACATTTCTATATATTTTTCGCCAAGAGTTATATTTGTAAACGAGAGGATGAGAGTAGATAAGAAAATTAAAAATATAATTTCTTTCTTTAATAACTTGAAATATCCTAAAGTAGCCACGACCAAATAAAAGAAAAATTCAAATTTTAGAGTCCATAGAGATCCATTGATAGCTCCGCCATAGATATTATCTTCAAACACACCTGGAAGATGGTACTTTATCAATAAAAACATGGTTGGAAGATAGCTGTATGTTTGTTGATTAGTAAAGTATTCTCTTATCGTTAATGTGGTTAATAATGGTCCAAGTACAAAAGTTGTTAATATTACAACCACAATTAAAGCTGGAAAAATTCTAAGAATGCGCGCTCTTAAGAATTTAGCGAGATTTTTTGATCTATCATAGCTTTGCGTAATCAAAAATCCACTAGTTACAAAGAATACAAACACAGCTACTCTACCTAGTGCAGATTGACCATCTGATAAAAAATAAAGTGGTTCGAATTTGTTACCACTAGCCAGGGATAAAGGAAAAGAGTGTGAAAAGACTACTAAAGAAGCTGCAATAAATCTAATGATGTCGAAATTATTATTCTTACCGTTCGAATAATTGGCTATAGTGTTAGTTTGATTCAAAGAAAATCCTCCTTAATTTATTTCTAGTTCATTTTACACTATATGTAAATTTTCGACATTAGTTTTTTAATAATGTTTGCCTAAACAGTCGCAGTTGGAGAAATTTCGGCGATGATTGAATCTTATAAAAAGGTGTAAAAATAAACCTTCAATCTCATTAACTTTCTTTCTTTATTTAAAAAGCTTAATATATGCTAATTTATGTGTTATTCCATATTTTGCTTAATTTGAATATTTGTATATGTCAATAAATCTGAGGTCGAACCCCTGCTAAGTTAAAGTTTTATTATTACTGTAAGTTTGTAGCAGAATGAGGAGGATGTTAGTGAAAAGTGTAGAATATATAAATATATGAATTAACGATAGAAAGAGAGATGTTATGGTCTAGAAAACATCGTGTTTGGTTTCCAGGTACTAAGTATCATATTACGAGCTGTGGAAATCGGAGGCTATCTATTATTTATGATGATTTTGATCGTGAAGTTTATTTGCAATTTCTAGAAGAAGCCAGTCATTGTTTTCCCTTTTCACCTCCACGCTTACTGTCTTATGACCAATCACATTCATCTTCAAATTGAAACCATCCAACATCACCCAAAAGATATGATGAAATGCTTAATTCTAGGTATGCAATGTATTTTAATAAACGACATCGCCTTGTAGGACACGTTTTTCAAGGCAGGTATGGATTAGAACTTATTGACTCCTCAGATTATCTTCTAGAAGTTAGTAGATACATTCATTTGAACCTTGTTGAAGCAAAAATGGTGAAGTCTCCTGAGGGCTATCGATGGAGTACTATACTGCCTACATATTGGAATCGTTGAATCTCCTCCTATTAACGACAAAAATATTATCCCATTTTCCTGATCCTCAGAAGTAAAACTACCGCAAATTTTTTGAAGGTCCATTTTGTATATATATCTACACCATAAAACTCTGTCCACCAGAACGATTAATAATAGAATAATAAACATCGGGAGGTTTTTTATATGACAGAAAAGGTTTCAAGTATTGGCTTGAAAGGTCTTGAGGGTTATCGTGTGCAAGTAGGTAAGAATTAAACCTGATACGGAATCCATGATTATTGTTGGTTTGCCCGATACATCTGTAAAGGAGTCAAGAGAACCAGTGGTGGCAGCACTTGGACATTTTGCTGTGGATTTGACGGACCAGAAAATTGTCATCAATCTTTCGCTATCGGAGCAAAAGAAAAATGGTCCGCTTTTTGATTTAGCGATTGCCATTGCTGCTTTAAAGGAACTAAATATCATTTAGGGTATGATTTCTACGGATACAGGGTTTATTGGTGCCTTATCTCTTGATGGAATGCTTATAACAGCTAAAGGAATGCTGCCAGCATTGATTTCTGCTAAAGGTATTGGACTACAGAGAGTTTACTTACCGTATGATCCTGTCGTACCAATACAGATATTTAAAGATTTGGATTGTATTGTTGTCCAGCATATTGAAGAAGTATTTCAGCACATAGAAGGGCAAGAAACACTTCCAATTATTACCGTGCAAATTTTTCATGATCAAAGACCCCAATTTACTACCACGCTGCAAAAGGATTTCCTACATATCATTGGCCATGGACACGCAAAACGAGCGCTTGAAATTGCTGCAGCTGGTTCTCATAATGTACTAATGAGCGGACCACTAGGTTGCGAGAAAAGCCTTCTCGCGGAAACCCTTCCTTCCATCCTACCTCCACTAACAAATCAAGCACAACTAGAAGTAATGAGCCTATATCAGTTGGCTGGGGAGAGGAAAGGCATACAACAAAATGTCCCTTTTAGACATCCTCATCATTCTGCCTCATCAGTTGCAATTATTGTCGGAGGCTCTTCACCAAGGCCGTGGGAAATTTCTTTAGCACATCAGGGTGTATTGTTCCTTGACGAAATTGCTGAGTTCACAAAGAAGACACTCGATATGTTAAGGCAGCCGCTTGAAACTGGGCAAGTTACAATTAGCAGAGCCCACTCTACTGTGACCTATCCATCGTCTTTTATTCTTATTGGTGCGATGAATCCATGTCCGTGTGGCTATCTTGGTTATCAGGTCCAGTCCAAGATCGAATGGATATCTTACTATCGCTAAAGTCAGTTAATCTAGATCAATCTTCAAAAGATCATTATACCTCAAGTACTATTCGTCAAAGAGTTTATAAGACACAGAAGCCTCAATATCAACGCTATCAAAAGGAAATAACCAACGCTAAGGTTCCATTTGAAGTCATAACAGAAACAAGTCTACTTACGAGTGAACAACAAAAAATGCTTATGATTGTTGCTACAAAGCAAAGCGGGGTAACCGAGTGCAAATAAAAATCATCCGACTAGCTAGGACCATTTCAGACTTGGCTGAGGAAGATAAAATATCTGATGCAGCCATTTGGGAAGCGATGACATTAAGAAGATGGGGTATCCATAAGCAAAAATCGGTAGCAAGAGAATTAAAATTGGGACCCCCATTGAGATAGAAACGATTAGTTGGTATAACAACATATTTGAATATGTAGATTATTCTCCAAGTGAATATGTATTTGTTTCGCTTCGATAGCATATTTCTTTGTTGGTTATTTCAGGTTATCTCATCCTTAATAGTTTTAAGAAATTCCCAATGCTCCATTTCAAATGCAGCTGCGAGAGCACAAATGGTTGTTAAAGTGGGGGTACTCTTATTGTTTTCAAGCTTTTGGATCGTTCGACGATCTAGTCCGCTCTCTTCTGCAAGCTTCTCCTGTGTCCAACCTCTCTCTGTTTTCCTTAATCTTCTTAAACCTATTCCTATATACTTCTCCTCTTTAGCCTCACTCAAAGGAATTCTCCTTTTTAAGACCATTACATAATGCATAGCGAGTTTACAACACGTACTACAATACGCATTTTGCTAATTTGAAAAGAAATATTTGGATTTAGGGTCAGACCCCCACTCAGAAGGAGAATAACGCCTTCCGTTACTCTCCTCAACGAGTTGGAATGATAATGGAAATTTCATTTGTCTATTTTGTAATCTTGACCAGCCTAATCGCTGAAAGATCATGTTTATTTCATTTCGTTGCCATCTATTAGTAGAGTGTAATTTTCCTTTGGATGGATGTCAAAAAGTTGAATTCACTTTATCTAATACTGGATTTTTTCCATTTCCATAATAAATTCTGAAGCTTTTATACCCAGCCCGGCAGCAAGGGCTAATATGGTATATAGACTAGGCAGTTTAAGATTTCTTTCAAGAATACTAATATAGGAACGATCTAACCCGCTTAGGTCCGCTAGTTTTTCTTGGGATAATTTGCGTTCCTTTCGCAGTCTTTTTACTGTCTTTCCAAAATTCAGGTGTAAATGACCATCCACCAAGGGACTCCTCCTTTGAATAGTAGATATTCCATATATGGTTTTTATTTTTTGTTTTCCTCTTTTAAACTATCAAAATTATACTTACCTGATTTTTCCTTAAGAAGCTGCTGTTTTTTGGGCGGTTCCAAATAAAAAAGGATGGGGTTAGCTTGGTTTCCTCTTTCTGTTGTAAGGCGTTTTAATTGATTGGCTGTCTGAAGTTTATGGTTAAAGGTCGTTAATTTTGTATCGACAATCATGAAATGGCCGTTGCTTAATGCTACAGCAGTCTTGTTGCCAATTGCTTTGGTGTTGATAATATGTTCAGGATTAAACCAGATGCAGTCGTGTTTTTGGGGGGATTTGCTTGGGAAAAGACAAACGTTTTGATACGGATTCACAATGATTGGACATTTCATTTTCTTATTAAGAATGAATTTTGCTCCTGCCATGGCTCCCCGTAAATCATAGCCTAAGTATGTTAATGTATCGTCTAATAAATGTAGCGGCGCTCTGTCCACCAGTAAAGTTGTTTTTTCTACCAAAATCCTCGAACATAGTTTTCCATTTTGATCATATTCACCCATCATAAGTATTACTTTTTTATTCATATAGAAATTATTAATGGTTCTCCACTCCTTTTAGATAATAGGTTGAAAAAGGTTTCCTTCCTGCTAGTTTGAGAGGCAATGTATGCATTTTCCATATATATCTATTATACGGTAAATAGGAATTTTTTACCGCGGACTATAGTGTACAGGAATCGCTATAATTCGAGTGAATTTTGACAAAAATACGACAGTTTTTGCGGAATGGTTCCTTTCATGTTTTAAAATGGGAAATCCTTTATTCATTTGGCTGCAGCCAATCCCAGTCGGGGTCTATGCCGTCGATAAAAGCATAGGATATAGGCGTTTTAATTCCCGCTGCAGATATTTTTTCTAGATAGATTTTCATGAATTTGTTGTTTAAGATTCCATAAAAGTAAGCAATAGGATTTTTTACAAGATGGGTCTTTTTTATTTTGCCTATCAGTTGTCGAAAGGCTTGGATCGAGATGTCTAGTATACCCTCTGTGTCATTTGTACACTCAAAACGAAAAGCAGCAATTTGTACCATCTGCCAAAATTCCTCAATGGTTTTTGCCTTGGAGAAAAAGCACTTAACCAGCTCGATAAAGGGTTGTGGAACCCTATTGCTTACATAGGTGTGATCTAAAAGAGACGGTTCTTCGTAACGTTTATTTATCTTTTGATTATTAGTTTTTAAAAGATTACTAGTTTCATATTGGTGGTTCATTTTTTCCTCTTTGGGTAGTTCATTTAATGGAAAACGATTAAACTGATATAAATTGCTAGACTGCGAGCCGTTTTTCCTTTCTGTTTCAAAGACGGTGATGATCCCAAATTCTTTTGCTTTTAAAATCATTCGTTTAAAGGTAGATCTTGATATTCCGTTATCATGGTATTGGTCGTGAATTGATTTTAAGAGAGTCCCAATTTTAGCATTGCAAACGCCGGGGATTTTGGCTGCAAACCGCACGAGCCTTTTTAATCCGACCAGTTCCCCTTTTGTAAAATCATGCTTGTGTTCTACTAACCACATCTCCATATGATGATTAAATTCTAGAAGAGAATGGAATTGGGAAAACTGCTCAAATTCCTTAGTGTTGCCAGATTTTAAACTCACGATGAATAACATCCTTTCATTTGTTTAAGTTGTCCTTCGTGAGGGCTTTCTGTTTTGTGAAGGCTCACGAGCGGCACTTCAACAATAACGAGATTGGGTGAATAAATCGAACTGCTTATTTCTGTTTTTGAGGGCATTTTTAGAACGAAACGTCAAAAAATGCCTTCAAAAGAGATTTTTGAAGGCGATTTTTGTATTTTGGTGCCTGTAACTGCCCGAATTTTTTTTGGAGATCGTTAGATAGTTAAAAAGTTGTTTATGGCAGTATAAAAATGTAAGGTTTGGCGGTTAATTTATGTAGTACTAATTTGGGGGACAAATAAAAAAAGTCACTTGTCAACAATCTCTCATACAATTAAACTCTCTGTTATTGGGCTAACAATTACAGGGAGGTATAAGGAGTGTTAACAGTGACTGATTAAATTTTTTATCCTAAACTTTTCTCTCCAGTAAAGCGTAAACTACTGAATGTCCAAGTGCTTTTTAATCGTCTCAGACAGCTTTGTTCGTTCTGCCTCAGGGACAATGTAGTAGTAGACACCATTTTCTTCCTTACCGCTTCCGTTTATTTGGATTTGTTCAAGGTTGTGACGTGTTTCAGCATAGTTTGCCTGAATTTCTTTCATTTGCTCAAACGTTAAATTTGTTTTTACATTATCGCCAATTACCTCTAATATGCTTCCGTAGTTTGTGAGAGTTTCGATTTTTACCGCTTCTTTGATGAAAGCTTGAATGATTTTACGCTGGCGTTCTTGTCGGCCTATATCACCCTGTGGGTCAAAAGCACGCATACGAGAATACTTCAACGCTTCTTGACCGTTCAATTTTAGTTGACCGATAGGGAAATCTGTCTTTTCATAGGAAAAGTCCAATGTGTTATCCACGGTCACACCGCCAACAGCATCTACAAGATCCTTAAAGCCATTCATATTTACTTGCACGTAGTAGTCAATCGGGACATCTAGAAAGCTTTCTACAGTTTTAATGGACATATCAACTCCACCATATGTATACGAATGATTGATTTTATCCTTTATTCCCTTGCCGATAATTTCGGTGTATGTATCACGAGGAATACTTACCATTTGAATTGATTTATCTCCTGGGTTTGCCGTCAATAGAATTAATGAGTCTGGACGCCCACGGTCTCCCTCGCGCTCGTCCACCCCAAATAATAAGATGGAAATGGGATCTCCATTTGCTAAATTAATAACACGCTGCTCTGATTCTGAACGTTTCAGTGGTTCATGTGTTTTTTTGAGCGTGCCGGCAACAGAGTTATAAACGGAAAATCCGTATGCGCCTGCACCAATAATAAGCAGGAAAATGATTCCAATTGTTATTTTTAAACCCAACTTCCTTTTTTTAGGGAGCGGGGATATGCGTTCCTGTTCCATTCAAACACTTCCTTTGCAGTAATCTCGTTTTAGTTTAGCATCTAAAAAAAAATACTTGTATTCGACAAAATAACTAGAGAAGCGACAAAATGACAAAAAACCCCCTTAATCAGTAGAATATACCTAGTTAGTAGGAACCTTTTTTATTATCAAAACATTTCTGTCATATTAAAGGTGTATTACAAAAACATTAAGAATCGTTATTTTACTGAAATAATGGCTGTATCCCACTTGAATTTTCATAGTTAGGAAATGAAAAGGGAAAGAACTAGGTAAATGGGTAAAGAAATAATTCGTTTTTAGGTAATTATGCAGGGGAGATTACTTTGAAGTGGTGATGTCGGCGAAAATTAGATAGATTAGCTTATTTCTTCTGGTAAATCCTCTTGTTACTCTTATAATTGATTGGAATACTGGTAGAAGTTATGGATTTCTGTTATCAGCGGTTTCCTTTCAAACTTGAAAACTATGTTATTAATGTGAAAGTGTGAACAAAGTAGTTTGCTTAAATAGCGAATAGGAGGATCCTAGTAGGTCGTTCTTATACAAGATAAAAAATGATATGAGGGATTTAACAAAATGAAAATAAGGACCTTCCGAAGCCGCAGTAAAAATAATAAAACACAATTGCACTTTGAACCCGGCCAAAAAGATTTTATTTTTGAAAGTGAATCGAGTAAACGGTGGAATCTGCTGATTATTCTCATGGCACTGTTCGCTATTCTATTCTGTCTGGTGATCTTTTTTTCTGGTTTAGGTCTTTATGCTAATCCCCAGCTTCCTAAATTGGAGACAAAAGAAACGGATGAATTCTCACACATCAGTCCATCTGAAACCATGACTTCCCCTCAGGTTGCATCTGCAAATAATAAAACGAATGAAAAGTATCTCCAGCAGGAAGTTGCCTATAAGGATGATGTTTTCGCATTCTATGTAAATTGGGATAGCAACAGTAAACAATCGTTAACGAAAAATATTGATACAATCGATGTCCTAATCCCGCAATGGCTGAGTTTAAATGCAGATCTGGAACTTGAAAGCAATATTCAGCCGGAAATAGTAGAGCTTGCGAAAAAGAATGATGTTAAAATCGTTCCGTTAATTCACAACATACAGAATGGCAAGTGGAATCAAGAGACAGTTCATCAACTTTTAAATTCTCCAGAAGAACAAGCGAAATTAATTAAAAAACTGCATGAACTAATAAAAAAGCAGGGCTTTGATGGGATCAATATTGACTTTGAGAATCTAAACAAGAATGATCGGGATTTATTGACCCAGTTTATAAAGGAGCTGTACACGGTTTTTCATGCTGACGGTCTCTCTGTTTCCATCGATGTACCGGCTGCTAATGAGGCGTTTGATTACAAAGAGCTGGAAAAGCACGTGGATCAGATGATTGTCATGGCTTACGATGAGAATGTGGACAATCCAGGCACCATTGCTTCTTCATCCTGGTTTAAAGAGATTCTCTCAAAATTACCAAAGGAAAAGCTGATAGTTGCGCTTGGAAATTATGGATATGATTGGGAATGGGAAAGCCAGCAGCCGGGAGAAGTTGTTTCCTTTGATGACGTCACAAGACTTGCCGAAAAAGCCAACTTGAACATCCAATGGGATGATATGAGTCATACTCCTTATCTTAAATATATGGAGAACAATAAAGTGCATGAAGTATGGTTCCTGGACAGTGCAACCTTCTACAACCAATTAAAAATGTCTGCCGAGGCTGGTGCAAAGGGGATTGCACTATGGAGGCTGGGAGCGGAGGATCCATCTGTTTGGGATATTCTTAAAGGGAATAAAATGGAAGAATTGCTTACTGTCAAGAATGGAGGAAATATTTACAGTACAGGTAAAGGGAATATTTATCGCGCGAAAGAGAGTTGGAAAGAAGGAGAACGCAGCCTTCGGTTTGATGACGCTGGATTTATTACGAGTGAAACCTATATTGCCAACCCAGTATCATCCGAGTTTGAGCGTTTAAGCCAACCCGAGGATAAAGAAATTGTCTTAACTTTTGATGATGGGCCCGATCCTAAATATACGGAAAGTATATTAGAGATCCTGAAACAATACCAAGTTAAGGCTTCGTTCTTTGTCATTGGTAATAAAGCAATCCACAATCAAGATATTGTTGAACGAATTTATCGGGATGGCCATGAGATTGGCAACCATACGTTTTCCCACCCAAAAACAATTGATATGTCTGATAAACAGTTAAAGCTTGAGCTAAATAGTACTCAACGCATCATTCAAGGAATTACTGGACGTACCACCTCGTTGTATCGGTCCCCATATGGGGATGAAGAGGCAAAGTATATGCCATCACATTTTCAAAAATTACTGGATGTGACCCGAATGGGGTACGTCACCGTCAATTATGATATTGATTCAAAGGATTGGAAGCTGCGGGATAGCCAGGCCATTGTCAAGAATGTATTGAATCAGGCATCAAGCGGCGATATTATTTTACTTCACGACGGCGGCGGAGATAGGCAGGCAACCGTTGAAGCACTGCCTGAAATCATCGAACAGTTACAGAATAAAGGATATAAATTTGTTACGGTCAGCGATCTAATGGATAAAGGAAAAAGTACTATCATGCCCTCTGTCAAAGAGGTAGAAAATCCGATAATACAAAGCTTTAAGGTGATGCTGTTCAATATAGCAAACTTTAAAGAGGGTATTTCTATTTTGCTTTACAGTGTGATGTTCATTTTGGCTCTACGCATTTTGATTCTGGGCAGTTTAGCTTTTAAACATAAAAAACATGCCAGTCATCCGTTGAGGAAGTCTACACCGTTTGTAAGTGTCATTATCGCGGCCTACAATGAAGAGAAGGTTATAAGTAGGACCATTGAGTCAATTCTGAAAAGCGATTATCCAAACTTAGAAGTCATTGTTGTCGATGATGGTTCCAAAGACCAAACTTCCTTGGTAGTATCTCGAGATTACGAAGCTAATAAAAAGGTCCTTCTTTTCCACAAGAAGAACGGGGGAAAAGCTTCAGCCATCAATCTGGGAGTCAGGAAGGCAAAGGGGGACATTCTTGTTGCGATTGATGCGGACACCATTGTTCCTCCTGATTCGATTTCGATGCTCATTCGGCACTTTGCTGATGAAAATATTGCAGCGGTATCTGGAAATGTGAGGGTAGGGAACAGGAAAAACCTGTTAACTGCCTGGCAGCATATTGAGTATGTAACTGGATTTAACTTGGAGAAGCGTGCCTTTGCCTCGCTTAATTGTGTCCCAGTCGTCCCGGGAGCTTTGGGGGCGTGGCGCAAACAGGTGGTTGAAGAGCTAGGCTATTTTACCGATGATACTCTTGCAGAAGATACTGACATGACATTAAAAATCCTCCGCCAAGGCTATAAAGTTGTGATTGATGAACAGGCCTATGCCTATACGGAGGCTCCGGAAACGATTAAAGATTTCCTAAAACAGCGGTTCAGATGGACTTTTGGAACTTTACAATGTTTTTGGAAGCATAAGAAAGTGTTTGGGGGAATAAAGCATAAATCACTTGGGTTTATTGCCCTCCCAAATATGATTCTATTTCAATTTATTGTTCCTTTCTTTGCTCCGCTTTTAGATTTATTGTTTATTTTAGGCATTCTCGCAGGGGATGTCCAAAAAACATTATTGATTTTTACCAGTTACTTTTTGGTCGATTTCCTTATTTGCTTAGTTGCTTTTAGGATGGAGAAGTTAAGCTTTAAACCTCTCATTTCCTTGATCCTGCAAAGGATTGTCTACCGCTACTTATTACTATGGGTAACGTGGAAATCTATTTTTACTGCATTCAAAGGAACCCGGGTTGGCTGGGGAAAATTAAAGCGGGCAGGAAATCTGACGGTAGAGCAAGGATTAAAGGTGAAACGCACCATCTGAATTTTCAAGATTTTTGGGGATTTTTGGAGCGAGACCCCACTCTTCTAAAGTTAATAGGGTAAATCAAATGATCCAGGGTGATATACCTTTTTGTAATAAAGGAGGACAGGTGTGATCTATTTCGAAGATCCATACCTTCCTTTTTTTTATAAATTAGGTTTGCAAACATTGACATGACAACATTTGTGAGTGTTTAATGTTTTAAAATAACCACGTTTAAATCTATTCATTTATGTTAACCCGAATATGGGAATACGAAAATTTGGATTTGGTTTGGACCTGTCCTTTTCATTACTCGGTACCCATTTTGTGCTGGAGTGGCTATTCCATCATCATTTGGTTTACAGAAACCATTTACTTGGCAATTTCCATCATCCCGGACTAGGAGCTTTCCAACCAGTCCAACGGCCATCCACTCTGTTCTTTTCAGACGCGGAAAATACTCTAAGTCAGGATTCCAATGGGGATTAAGAAGGCCAGAGGGACGGTTCTGATGGCTTTTTAATGACAACTTTTGCACTTACTATTTAAGAAAACCCATGTGG
>NZ_BCVA01000039.1 GCF_001591505.1 Neobacillus niacini NBRC 15566 | reverse complement strand
TATTGTAAAAGAATCAAATAGACAAACTAAACCTTTCAAGGACAGAAGCGTCAGCCGACGCTTCTGTTTTCTTTTTTATTTACACTAATCCTGATCAAAAAGAGAGACATTCTGGTTTTTTAATCCTTATTGGATTTGAACTTTTTAAGAAAGCTATTAAAATAAGGGCTGACTTCTTTAATAATTGGTTTATATTGATTAGATGTTGTAACAAACATATGCATGGTTTCCATAAGCAATTCCAAATCGACATTTTTCAGCGTATTTTCAATCGTGTTTAGATGTTTTGTAGATTTCTTTTCCAGAGCTTTTCTCCTATTCCCCAAAAACCAATCATCTAAGCCAGATGATTCCCTAACGAACTTGGAATTGTTTTTTTGTTCTGAATGGACTTGATGATCATCGCTTTCATCAATGTCGCTCTGTTTACTGTTTCCAAACATTAATCTTGTGAAACGGTCATTTTCTCCCTTCGGTTTATAATCTTTATCGTTCTCTGCCAATAGCCTCATCCTCCTAGTTTCTTTACCATAAACTATGAATGGAGCTGTCCCATGGTGTGGACAAAATTATGAATAAAAATAAAGATGTGTAGTTTCCATTTACATACATAATTGCGGTAATTTTTTCTTATTCTAAGGAACCTTGGATGTTTTTTATATATTCGCCGTAGTGGTATAAACCTAAATAAATTAACTGATATTAGCTTTGAGGAGATTTTATTTAGTAAGGAAAAGGGGGACTTATAACAGATAAATTTAGCCAGAGGCGGTGTGTGAATGATGGGTTTTTTAAGTAAATTATTTGGTACTCAAACGAAGGAGGAAAATAACATGACGAATGAAAAGTTAAATATTGGTATTATTCTTGGCAGTACACGCCAGGGTCGTGTAAGTCCACAAGTTGGAGAATGGGTAAAAGGGATTGCTGATAAGCGTGGAGACGCTAATTACGAAATCGTTGATATTGCCGATTTTAATTTACCATTCTTAGGCACAACCGATGGCTCCGAACCAGGAATTGCCGATTGGAACGGAAAACTTGCCAATTTGGATGGGTTCGTATTTATTGTCCAAGAATACAATCATAGTATTACAGGAGCATTAAAAAATGCCCTTGATTTTGCACGCGAGGCTTGGAACAATAAAGCAGCAGGCATTGTCAGTTATGGTTCAACAGGTGGTGCCCGAGCAGCTGAACATTTACGTGGAATCTGCGGGGAATTAATGATCGCTGATGTGAGGGTACATCCAACTTTATCTCTATTTACTGATTTTGAGAACGGTACAGATTTCAAACCTCAAGATTTGCACCTTAATAATGTAAACGCAATGCTTGACCAAGTGATTGCATGGAGTGGAGCATTAAAAACTTTGAGATAAAATTAGTTACACAAGTCGTAGAACCTAGAATAAAAACAATTTATTACTTAATTACACCTTATTAAGTTTTCCCTTCCCCTAAAAAAACGTTGTCCATTCTATTTCAAGGAATGGAATGGACAGTGTTTTTATTCTTATTCCTTTTCCTTTTTAGTTCCTAACTAATGGATTAACCACTTCAAATTTTTTAGAGCTACATCCTTATATAATTCATATTAGTCATTACAGCAAGTTCCCTCTTCTTCCAAATGACCAGACTTGTTTACTTTTGTTTTCAAATATTTCTCATTATATTCAGAAATATCTCCCCATAAAGGTTCTCTTCCCGAAACCTCCAAACCTGCATCCTTTAATGCTTGTAATTTTTTAGGATTGTTTGTGATGAGTGTTACTGTTTTATTCCGTAATGCTTTTAGAACAAGAATGGCATCCCCATAATTTCTTGAATCATCCACAAAACCAAGAGCTTCATTTGCCTCAACTGTATCAAAACCGTTTTCTTGTAAAATATAAGCCATTGCCTTACTAAACAAACCTATCCCTCTGCCTTCATGATTAGCTAGATAGAATAAGGCACCAGTCCCATGTTCCGTAATCATTTTCATTGACTGCTTTAATTGGAATCCGCAATCACATCGTTTACTTCCAAATATATCACCTGTATGACAGATAGAATGGAATCGAATGATAGCATCGTTATCATATTCAAAATCTCCATAGACTAAAACGCTGGATTGTTGAAACTCTGCTAGGTTAACGGAGGATAATTTATCAATAATTCTTTCAAAATCTTCCGTTACCTCATCACAATTCAGCCAGCAATACCACTGGAAGACGACCGTTTCTCCGTATAAATTAACGGGAAGTCTAATCGGGCCCACCAAGTAAATAGCACCTTTGTCGGTTTTAATCAGTTGAATTTTGTCTTCTAATATCTCCAGAACTTTTTTATCGAATGTTTTTTTCATTTTATAAACTCCTTTTTTGAATAGTTTTTGCTAACTTTGCAAAAATAATTTCTCCTTATTTTTTTAGGAAATAACTTCCCAAAGGTTTAAACAAAATGTTTACCACAATCAATATTGTTAGAAGAGCAACACAAGGTTTCTCTAGACCCACACAATATTTCTGTTCCATAATGGATAGGGTACTTGATCGATGGAGGATAGATAATGGAAGAACAAGCATATTTGGATTTAAAAAGAGGAGAACGAGGAGCAATAATAAGTATTATTGCTTATATTTGTTTGTCCTCATTAAAGATACTAGTTGGGGTTGCAGCTGATTCAGAAGCCTTGAAAGCGGATGGATTTAATAATGCCACTGATATAGTCGCCTCAATCGCTGTATTAATTGGTCTGAAGTTATCACAGCGGCCGCCAGATGACAACCATCCTTATGGGCACTGGAAGGCGGAAACGGTCGCCTCTATGGCAGCTTCGTTCATCATGATGGGGGTTGGAATTCAAGTTACAATACAAGCAATTTCTAGCGTTTTTAATAGAATTGAAGAATCTCCAGATTTATTTGCAGCGTGGACAGGACTTTTTTGTGCTTTGGTTATGTATTTTGTTTATCGATATAATAAAAAACTAGCAAGAGAAATAAATAGCCAATCCGTTATGGCTGCGGCTAAAGATAATCTATCAGATGCATGGGTTAGTGTGGGGGCTTTCGTGGGAATAATCGGCGCTCAATTTGGTCTCCCTTGGTTAGACCCTATTGCAGCGATCATCGTGGGCTTAATTATTTGTAAGACCGCTTGGGATATTTTTCGTGACGCATCTCACCATCTCACAGATGGATTTGATCAGGAACAATTGGAAGCCTATAAAGCGTCCATTATCAAATGTAACGGTGTAAAAGGCGTTAAGGATATTAAAGCAAGGAATTACGGGAATAACGTAGTAGTTGATATTGTAATCCTTGTCAACTCCAACCTGGATTTAAAGAAAGCTCATGATATAACTACTGAGGTTGAGGATATATTAATAAACGAGCATAGTGTCTATGATGTCATTGTCCATGTTGAACCGAACTAATTATAAAAGACAGCTATCCATTTAATTGGTTAGCTGTCTTTTTTATATCATAATACTGTTGCTTATAAAGAAGTCCTAACTTCTTTATCTGTTAGGACTGGGGGTGCAAACGTACATCCCTTGATGAACTGGATCTTTATTTTTTTTGAAATAGATATACATTAACTGAGAATTTTTTAAAAATGATTAGAAAAACCAGTAACTATAATAGTATGTTCACAGTATCTGCTAATAAAAGGTTCGATTCTTCTTGCAGTATAACAGCTTCCCCACTGCAAAGGTTCTGTCATGAGGGGATCGAATTGCACATTAATAAAAAAAGGTGTTTGCCCCTCTATAATTTGTCCATTCCTAAATGCATTTGAAGAATAAACTAATTAACATGTAAAGGAAGTGGGGTGGATAAAAATGATTAGAAGACAATTTAATAATCAGGGAAATCAAAGTTGGTTTAGAAGTACTAATAACCGTAATAGCAATAACAATAACCGAAATAACAACAATAACACTAATATAGATATTGAGGTAGATAATGATTTTGAAAACGATATACGCAACATTTCAGAATCAGATGCAACTGCCGATGTACGTAATACTGACAGAAATACAAATGTGGCAAGAGCAACTGTCGACAATTCAGGAAATGCTCGAGTCAATGTTGTATTAAACAGCCGCAGCAATGCACGCGTTAGAACGGATCAAGAGCAAGACAATGATCAAGACCAAAATACTGATGTGGATATTGATGTTGATTGATTTTTTAGAGACTATTTAATCAATACTTCTTAAACTCTATAAATTAATTTACTATTTTGGGGGATTACAAAATGGATAGAAGAAGAAATAATAATATAGCTGGTTCAGGAAGAAACAACCGTAATAACACCAACACAGATGTTAATGTAGATATAAATAATGATTTTGAAAATGATATTCGCAACGAAGCAGATTCGAATGCAGAGGCTGCCGTACGTAATACTGATAGAAATACAAATGTGGCGAGAGCAACAATCAATAATTCAGGAAATTCTCGTGTAGATATTACACTAAACAGCAGAAGTAATGCACGGGTAAGATCAGATCAAGAGCAAGATAATGATCAAAACCAAAATACAAATGTGGATGTTGAGTTTTAGGATATTTTAGATTTATTTCTTAGAGTTTATTATTAATAAAATTTAAAACATTTAGGGGGATTATAAAAATGGATAGAAGAAATTCAGGTAGAAACCGCCGTAATAACACAAACACAAACACAAACGTTAATGTGGATGTAAATACGGATTTTGAAAATGATGTTCGCAACCGTTCAGAATCAGATGCAGATGCGGAAGTACGTAATACTGACAGAAATACCAATGTGGCGAGAGCAACAATCAATAACTCAGGAAATTCCCGCGTAGATATTGCACTAAATAGCAGAAGTAATGCACGAGTAAGATCGGATCAAGACCAAGACAATGATCAAGACCAAAATACAGATGTGGATGTTGATTTTTAATTAACAATTAAGGGTGGGATAACTGTATTCCACCCTTAATAAGGATAGGTGGAATTCATGGAAAAATACCGAGGTAGAAACAGGCATACCCCTTCTGGTTGGCAAAAGTCAAGGTTGAATACTACTAACACCTCTGAATCCTTTGCTTTCGAAAAAGATGATGTAAGGATTAACAGTGAAAACATTAATACGATAGGACAAAGCGGCAATTCTGATGTGGATGTACAAGTTGATGTATTTGTTGATACGACTCCCATTGCATTTGCCATCCTAACTTCCCTGCTCGCAACTAAACAATTAACGGTGGCAGAGTTTAATGAAGCAGTTCGACATCTTGAAATTCTTACCCAAGATAAAGATTTTAATGCCACTACATTTATACCTAATAATGTTTCCGATGTAAAATTATTCAGAAGAAATTAGGGATGAGTGGACTATTGGTCCACTCATTGTTAAGTATGAGATTGTTTAATCCAAAATGCCTTGTTAATTCGGGGTGGGAATTCATAACTATTAAAATCATTAACCCAATAAGTCTTTAACCATTGTAAAATAACTGCTACCAGGAGGATAATCTTTAATTTCACCGACCACTTTATATCCTTTTATTTCATAGAAAGAGCGTGCTTGAAAACTAAAAGTAGTTAATAGTGCTTTTTTTGCACCTTTCTCCTTAGCTAACTTTTCCGTTTTATCAAGCAAATCCCCGCCTAAACCTTTACCCCTAAATTCTTCACGAAACCAAAAATCATTGATTTCAAGCCAGTCCCAGTAAACATCTGCGGTTATGCCACCAATCCATTTTTTATGATTATCCGAAACAATAATATTTATGGGTTGCACTGAACCTTTGTTCCTCGCTTCTCTATGGTGTAAGGAGTACTTATTATTAAACTCCTTTATCATTGTTTTTAAAAAAACAGAAAATTCTTCGTGACTCTCCGTTAAAATTTCTATATTATATTTCATTCTCTTACTCCTTATTTATGTAATTACATGTTATTCAACTAACCTTAAACCATTTATTACCTATTTTATCGCTGGTTAATGAAAAAACCTAAACAAGCCTTTTTGTTATTCATAGGATATAACATATTAATAGAAAGAAGGTTTTACTATGTCAAATTGTCAAAGACTTGCAGACATAATCGGCGGTGAAGTTGTTCAAGCGACTCCTGTTTGTGTAGTTATGCGTCTTCGAGATGATATTCGAGCAACTATTTTAGGTCGTCGCACGCTTTCTCCGCTAGCACTTCCATTTATGTTATCTTTTGAGAATAATGGTCTTAACCTAGGTGAAACTGTGCTCCTTCAAAGGGAAATTAATCCAATGCTCGATGCATTACGCTGCAGAGGTATAATCGTAACAGCATTTCATAATCATTGGCTGTTTGAAGAACCGCGCTTAATGTATATGCATTGGGAGAATGTTGGAATGAGTCCGGCTGAGTTTGCTAGGAACAGTATAGAAGCTGCCAAAGAAGCGGGACTTTTCTAAAAAGGCTAGCCATTTGTGATATCTACTAAAACATCACAAATGGCTTTATTTCTACTCAATTCCTTCTTCAGCTACTAAAATAAAGTTCAACAAAAAGAAGCGTTAATCCTGCTTGGAACTACGCCGCTGTTAGTTCGTTGTGTCCATAACTCATATTTTTCATAATCATTGTAAAAGCTAGAAGAAACGGCAAGGATGAGTTTTTATTGAACAATGGCAAAAATACATAGTTTCTCTGACTTAATGTTAACCAGGGTTACCAATGCCATAAAATAATCTCTGAATAATAAATTGGAGGTATTTCTTTTGGATATTTTTAGGAAAGCAAAAAACAGCACGTTAACCGCTGCCGAAGTATCTGCTCTTTGGCTGCAATATACAGGTGATAGTATGGCCATCTGTGTTTACAAATATTTTCTTGCCATTGTTAAAAACGAAGAGATAAAACCCATTATGGAAACCGCATTAGAGATGGCTGAGAGCCATGTTACAAAAATCACCAAATTCTTACAAAGTGCTAATTTCCAAATTCCATTAGGATTTACAGAGAATGACGTGAATATTAATGCGCCTCGTCTTTTTTCTGACCAATTTTTACTTTTTTACTCCTATATTATGACCATACATGGTTTAACCGCCTATGGCTTAGCGATTACAAACTCTGAGCGACAGGACATTCAAAATTACTTTTATGATTGTATGACTTCTACAAAGGACCTGTTTCAAAGAATCGTGGAATTGGCTAAAGACCAGCCAAAATTTAAAAGTGTTCCCTCCATTCCTTCTCCTCACGGGGTGAAGTTTATGGAAACACCAGGATTCATTGCAAATTTAATTGGAGATAAGCGACCATTAAATGGTTCGGAAATCAGCACTTTATTTTTTAATTCCACGAAAACGGGATTTATCAGCTCGTTAAGTTTAGCTTTTAGTCAGGTAGCTGTGCGTGAAGACGTTCGTAATTTTCTTTTAAAAAATGTGAAATTAGCAGGAAAAGATGCTGAAGGTTTTGACGCAATTTTACAAGAGGACCATTTACCAATCCCTGAGAAATGGGATGCCGAAATTACCGATTCTACCGTAAGCCCCTTTTCTGACAAATTGATCATGTTTCATGCAGGTTTTTTAGTCAATGCAGCCCTTACCTACTATGGTGCCTCACTAGGTTCCAGCTTTAGATCGGATATACTCGTAAACTATACGAAAGTATTTACCCACGCTTTGGAGGCTGGCGCTATTTCCTACAATATTATGGTTAAACATGGATGGTTAGAAAAACAACCAGATTCCGGTTAATCGAATGTTCTCTTGTCCAGAGATGATCTAACAATAATTATGCGTTGTACGATAGTGCAACGCAATTTCCTATGATTCATTTTACTTTAGAAACGTCTAATGTAAAATGGCTCCACCGTATATCCTCTACTTCAACTTGTGATACTTCAAAGGCCACCATTTTCAATATGTTTTCCTTTTAAAACTCAAAAGACATTAACAAAACTTTTATAGTAAAATAGTAGTATTGGCAAGGGAGGCTTAATTTTATGAATATTTTACTTTTAGGTGCTACTGGACGAGTTGGAAGTCAAATCATTCCTTATGCTCTTCATGAAAGACATCATGTTACTGTATTAGTACGCATCCCAGAGAAGATTCAAATAAATAATGAGAATTTAACCATTATTCAGGGGAATGTTTTAAATAAAGAGGATATCGTATGTGCCATGCAGGGGATTGATGTCGTTATTAGTGCCCTGAATACTGATGGCACAACCACCCTATCAGAAAGTATGCCACTTATGATCGAAGCAATGGAAAGCGAAGGTATAAAACGAATCATTACGATAGGAACAGCAGGTATTCTGCAGAGTAGAACTACACAGAATTCGCTGCGTTATCAATCAAGTGAATCAAAGCGGAAATCTACCCGCGCAGCGGAAGAACATCATAAAGTTTACGATATGCTCAAACAATCAAACCTCGATTGGACAATTGTCTGCCCTACGTACTTGCCAGATGGGGAAAGGGTGGGAAACTATCGAATAGAACGAGATTTTTTGCCGGAGGGTGGAGCTGAAATATCTGTAAAAGATACAGCTGAATTTACTTTTAAACAGATAGAAGGAAACGATTATATAAAATCACGTGTAGGTATCTGCTACTAATAATATTCTTATATACAAAAAAGCGCATTAACCCATTTCGGGTCAACGCATTTTGGATTTAATTTTGTTTAGTTTTTTTAAAAAAAGGTGAAAAAGGAAATTTAAGCAATCAGGCTTCGGCATGTTTCTGCACATTTAAAACAAGCATCAGCACAATTTTGGCAGTGTTCATGATTGTGTTTTTTGCATTCATTCCCGCATGCTTCACAAATTTGTGCACATACTTTTGCCAACTCCGAAATAAATGGTGTTCCTCTGCCTATCGCCTGTTCAAGGTACGCACAAATATCTGCACACTCTCTATCAAGACGGATACATTCTGCCATCATTTTGACATTGTCTTCTTTCAAACAAGCGTCATAACAATGATTACACGCAACCATACATTCATGTAGTGACTCCATTACAGACTGATATTGTTCATGTGTCATGATCATTTCCCTCCTTCCATTTATTCTTTATTTTAATACCCTACCCTCGTATTCTAAAACATGATTCATCCTGTCTCGTTAGTTCAGTAAAAAGGAACCCTGATTTTTTAGTAATACACGCAATTACTAAGCGCACTCCTTCACAATATCATCGAAAGAGCGGCGTAAATTCTCTACATATAAACATATTCGTTTGGTTAAGCTTTATTATGGAAGCAAAGCAGGAAAAAATAATAATGATTGAGGTTCCCTATGGAATTACAGAAAAAGCAATTTTTTAATAAAGATTTAACTATACTAGCATGGAAATTATCTATAGGCTCTATTCTATCTTGGGAATTATCCAAACTTTTAGGCTCTCACCATCCTTATTTATCACCACTTTCTGTCATCCTAACGATTCAATCTTCAATGGATAAAACGATTAATCTTTCTATAAAACGAATGATGGGAACGATTATCGGATTAATTGTTACCGTTTTTATCGCAAGACATTTACCATTGAGGGTTGGAGCTTAGGAATTTTAATTCTTTTAGGCTGTTAT
The DNA here is from genome assembly GCF_001591505.1 of Neobacillus niacini NBRC 15566. Lineage (GTDB taxonomy): Bacteria > Bacillota > Bacilli > Bacillales > Cytobacillaceae > Neobacillus > Neobacillus niacini. The sequence goes on along the minus strand of NZ_BCVA01000039.1, from coordinate 49,182 downwards.
GTCTCGATGTTTTTAAAATTGGACAAAAAAGTCCTTCATCAGGTCTCCATTACGATCCTATTTGTTTTTGTTTTTGAACACCAATCAAAGGATTATGCCATGGATAGGTTGAGAGACACACTAATCGGTGTATTGGTTGCAGGGATCCTTCAATTCATTTGGCTTCGGTTATTTACGCGAAAAACATAACCGTACTATAGTTACATTTTTTAATGTTTGCGATAGGAACCTAGATTTTTACTGCAGAAAATTCATTGAATAGGTTTAAAGTTCGAATTCAGACCCGTTTCCTTTTTAGAAGATGTATAATGGAATACGAGATTAACTGAATTACGGAGGTTATGATGAAGTTTTTTATAAAGTTAAATACGATTAGTGCTTTATACGCGTTAGCGTTGTTTATCGCCATCGAACTCATTATCAATGTTTCTCATATTAGCCAATTATACGGCTTTGCATGGGACCATGTTTACATTGTCATAGCTGTTATTAATGTTATTGGACTTCTTCTTTCTACCCTTATTTTTTTTAACTTAACAAAAAAATGGATGTTAGGCAGTAAACATCATTATTGGCAACTCATTCTGTGGGTACCTTACTTTATTATGTTATTCTACTTTTTCACTGTCTTTGTTCCTCTTAATACAGGAGTGACGCTTTTTCCTAGATTTAGTCTCTTAATTTTTGGGTCATCCTTGCTGTTTCCGGTTTACATATTATTTATTAATGTCATTGCTTCACCTGTAAGTACGGACGAGCGGACAAATACACGGTTGTTGTGATACTTGGAGCCTATTATGGATCCAAGTATTTTTTTACCACGTTCCTAATGTAGCAACTAGTCTTCCATCATGCTTAAACATATTGAGAGATTGTCTAACATAGCCAGTACCATATTTTATAATTCTAGGCTTGGAAGTGGTTTGGTCACTCCATTGGCAGTTGGTCACTACACCACTACTCCCCTCATCCCAGAACATAACACCATTGATTTTACAACCATTGAACACAATCCCATTTTGCCTGACATGGACATAGGCTACATAAGGGTCCGTTACACCATCACTCGAAATCTGACAATTGTTAAAAGCTACGTATGTATTATTATAAATGGTAAACATCGCTTGGATATCTATTGCCCTTGCTGTACAGTAAATCCAACATCCATCAAATACAACGTCTGACATATCAACCCCTGTAACAGCAAAGTGAGCGTTTAAGTCGATGATGACGTGAGAGAACTTGAATGCCAATCCTCGCACCACATTGACACCCCTTTTCGCTACACCGATGAATCCCCCCAAGAACATACAGCCCTCCGGACGTCTAATCGATCCTTGATAGATGGCTCCATCTACATAAACACCATCATTAGCACCAGAAAATTGACAGCCGACAAAGGTGTTATTAACAATTTGTCCTTGTATTTTCAACCCACAATCCCTAATAAACGACGTACTAATATTTTCAAAATAACTCCCCCATACCTCTGCTAAAAATAAACCTATAGAGACATGAGAGACTGAGATATTCTTAAATGCACATTTATGGACAGCATAGTTAATACTGGTGGGCTGTGTAATTTTACGTTGATCAGCGGTCCCCATATACATTCCTATCATGTCCCTGTAATGGGGATTTCCATCGATTTTCAAATCCTTTATAAATCTCGTGCTCATAGCAAATTCTGATTCCGCAAAAGGTTCCCGCCCCTTTACCCAAATGATCGTATTAACAGGAACACTCGCACCTACTGTTACTTGATTCCATACGTGGGAAACCTTTATTAACGCATTGTTACCCATAACCGAAATATAATCCGGGATGACGAGTGTTTGTGAAATTACATAGGTACCGTGAGGCTTAAGGCTTACGATTCCCCTTCCTCCCAGTGCACTGGCAATGCAGTTTTTCAAGGCTTCTGTATCATCCGTAACACCATCACCTTTTGCTCCGAAATGCTCTGGCAGCAGGTAGTATTGCGTGGGGTTTGGAGTAGACATGACTATCAGCTCCTTTGGAAAAATTCAACTGGTCTTAATGCGATTGTATGCCTGTGTGTTGGTACATATTAACTATTCTGCGAGGTTAGCTAAATTAGAAAAAGCCGCCGATCTGGCAACTGAAGAGGTCTCTAACTTCAAGAGCAATTCTAAAAATATTTTTAACACTATTCAAAAAATTTGTGATAAATTTAGTCTAACTATTCTTATCTAGGAGGCGCTGATTACCTTGGAGAACTTCTATATGTTTGTGATTATGTGTGTTTTACTGATTCTTTTGCCTGGCCCTGATACAGCTATCGCGACAAAGAACACCCTCTCTGTCGGCAGAACAGGAGGTTTCCAAACGATGTTTGGTACTTGCTGCGCATTACTGATTCACACAACAGCAGCCGTCGTTGGCCTTTCCGCCATTATTGTGAAGTCAGCTATTGTTTTTTCTATCTTCAAATACGTCGGTGCTGTGTATCTTGTGTATTTAGGGGTTAAAACGTTATGGGCACTCAGAAGCCGGAAAATCACGCCCGAGATTACTACGGAAAGTAAATATGAGGGTAAATCATGCTTTAAACAAGGTTTCCTTACCAACCTTCTCAATCCAAAAGTAGCCGTATTTTTTCTAACCTTCCTGCCGCAGTTTGTGCATTCCGGCAGCGACACCTTTATTCCCTTTCTCACCATGGGAATCACCTATACCCTTTTAACGGCAGTCTGGTTTTTGTTCTATATTTATCTGCTTAACCAGATTAGTGCTTTTATGAAAAAGCCTAAGACCCAGCGTATTATGGAAGGATTCACTGGTACGATCTTGATCGGTTTTGGGGTAAAACTTGCGCTGGAGAAGGCTCAGCATTAGGAAGGCCGTGGAGCTATTTCTGTGGACAGGTCAAATAACATATGCGAGTTTGAGGAATAAGCGGAGAAATTTCTCTTAATTAGGATAAAGCACTGAAAACAGCTTAAATAGCCGGAAGGATTCCGGCTATTTACTCGAAAGAAGTGAAATTGGTTCATTTTGCTTAGGTTAATCGGAAAACCTCCGCTTATTTACCCCGAACAGAACTCAATTCACAGCTTAACGGAAAAATCTCCGTTTATATTAGGAACAAATGCATTTGTTTTTAACATTTACAAATCATTAACAGATTTCCATCAGGGTCTTTGAAATTAAAATAATGCCCATGTTGAATTTCCGTTACGACGTTAACACCTTTATTTTTCAAAAAAGTAAATGCTTCTTCAATGTTTGAGGTATTGAAATGGAACACCGGTGTATGAAATACATGATTTTCAGAATAGATTTTGCTATCTAATACAATCCCCGTACCTTCCATGGGAATGACATAAAGATGGCCAAACTGGATTTCACCTGCTGCCTCGATACCTAATAGACTACAATACCAATCTCTTGCTTTTTCTATGTCTTTTACCGGGATGAATACGGTTCCGATTTGATTTAAGATAGGATTATTCATATAAGCACCTCGTATATCTTTTAATTTTATTTTAACATGAAGAAGCAGTGGATTATCTTTGACGGGTTCGGTTACTGGGGAAAAAAAAACTCAAATTAGGAACTTAATTAACCGCAAAAACAACATCAGCATAAAATTCACCGTCTAACTCCACTTCATAACGCCACACACCGCTTTTTGGAATTGTAAAGGTAGCAGTGAAGCGTTCTAAAGTGGAATAGCCTGTTGACGGCTCGTTAATTGTTTCTGGGGACAATCCTGTAATTTTTTCTCCTGTTTCTTGATGGTAAGCATATATAGCTAATTCTTTCCCTTTAAACGTCTCAAAAGGTGCAGTGAAATGAAAGACGTATCCATACGGTTTTCCTGCTGAAAGAGATGGGTCCGGGGCAACCATCAATAACGCTTTTCCATCTTTTATATATACATCTCTATTTTCCTTCGTTTCTTCAATCATAGAACCCCAAAAATCCTTCGTGCGAATTAACATACCTTCTATTTTGTGCTCTTCCGTTAAATTCACTTGTCCCGTTACGATCCCAACTTCTGATTTTTCACTGCCTTCTCTTTGGAACTGTAATTCTACTGAGAAATTATAAACTCTATCTTTCACATCTACCTTTTCGTAATCTATCTTTTTTATCTTAAATTGGTAATCTTCATTATTCGGTTGAATCATTAATCTTGAACCGTAGTTATTAACGAAATCCGTATAGGACATTTCATTTGCAAAATAATCTTTAAATAGGTTTTCTTCATATTGGTTCAAGGCTTCAAATTTTTCTTCACTTTCTTTTTCCAATATTCGTTTCATTTCATCACTTGGACCTGTAAGGCTATTCTGTAATACAGCTTCAATCGTTTTTATATTTTCATCTTGAGTTTGCGTTTCCTTACTTTCGGTACATCCCACTAACATTAATAGAAGTAAAGAAAACATAGTGGTTGCAAAAATTTGGGTCATTCCTTTTTTCAAATAAATCCCCCCTTTAATGTATTATATAACAAATTTTACCAAACGCCTTTTTTGTACTACATAAAAATCTATTCGGATCATAATAACTCCATTTAATGGGTGGAAGAGTCCAAGATGCTGCTTTACCAATTAAAGGTAGTTGATAGAGGCAAGGCCTTTTTCTCTATTATTCTGGTAAAATTGGACTAGACATCATATGAATATACACTAGGGGGAGTTCCACATTGAAAGTGGTTTTAGCATTTTTAAAAATGAGATGGAAGTATGTATTAACAGCATTGATTGCTCTTAGTATTGGAGCTACAGCTGGTCCTTCACAAGATCAAGTGGATAAGGCGAACGCCAAAGTAGATGAATTAAAGAAGCAACTATCTACTAAAACAGAAACCGTAGCAAGCCTTGAAACCAAAAATAAAGATTTACAAGCGAAACTAGATGAAGCAGCTCCATGGTTTAAAATGCAAGAGGATCTGAAACAAATGGAAGCGGAAGCTAAGGCCGCCGAAGAGAAACGTTTAGCGGAAGAAAAAGCAAAACAAGAAGAAGCGGCAGCTAAGGCAGAAGCGGATTCCAAAGCAGCCGAAGAACAGCAAATTACAGCAGATAAAGTACAGGAAATTATTAGTGATTATTCTTATGTAGTAAATAACGTTTCTTTTAAAAACGGTGAAATCAACGCAACCATTGAGTTAGCACCAATGGAACAGTTTTCCGCCAAGGATTTAGCAGTTAATGAATACAGTTCATTATCAGATGAGTTATTAAATTATGAAGGCTGGCAAGTACTAACCGTTACCTATCCTGGTGCAGGGACTATTAGTATGAACCGGAACGAAAAGGAAACAAATAGTTTTGGTGATTATTTCCCAACCCTGAAAATTGAAGAAAGATTAAACTGATAAAACAAGCTCCTGAAGGGTGCTTGTTTTTTTTGGCTAACATGTTTTTTGTAATACGGAAACGGAACCTGCTACCGCGTGCCTGCCTGCTTTTGCTACCTCCACGTTTTATCTAGTTTATCAGAATAGAATTGAATGGCTCTTTTATAATGCAGGATATCCTCGTCCGCTGTGGTTTCGATCAGACTGGTTAGCAGAATCTCCATGGCAGTGTCGTGTTCCTTTAAATTATAAAGCGTCATCGAATAGAATACCTTTAAAGCTCGATTGTTCGGAAATACATCTAGCCCCTTTTGAAAAACGCTTTTGGACTTGGCGTATTCTCCTATAGTACGGTAGGAACTTCCTAAACCAAGCAGCGCTCCCTCTAAGTCCTTTCCCGACAGCCCCAGGTCAATCGCTTTTTCATAATAGGGAATCGCTTCGGTTTCTTTCCCTAACAAATCAAAGCTCCACGCACATTGATAGTTCACATAAGGGTCCTTTGGAAACTCTTCTACTACTTTTTGTAGTAATTCGTTCGATTCCGTTGTCTTCCCTTCATATCGCAGGTCAATCGCTTTTATTACTTCTGGTTGCATTTCGTTCACTCCTTACACGTTGGCTCCTACCCGTTATCGATAGACCTTCACTTTCTGCTTGTTGCTCAAACTCTAGCCATTTCAAATTAACCCCTCCAGCGAATCGGTCACGGTTTTCCATGCCGAAGACGTTGGGTCGACAACCATAAAGTGATCTGCTTCCGGGAGTGTAATTAGACGGACGCTATCTCCCAGCTCCTCGGCCCTCCGATGATAGTCCACACTTAAAGAGACCGGAACATGGCGGTCCAACTCACCATGAATTAACACTTGCTCCACATTCAAGGGCAGCAATTCGATGGGGGATGCAATTGGTAACTCTTCCATTGAGCCGCCTAGGAACGCTGTAACGGGGCTCGTAATTTCTCTCTCCGTATGTATCTGCAGCATTTGGCCGAGATCAGTAACCCCGGCGAGGCTGATAATTCCTTTTATAGGAACAACCAATGGGCTATCCATTACGTTCAAAAACGATCCCAGTAAAAGAGCCAAATGGCCTCCCGCTGAATGCCCGATGACCACCACTTTTGATAAGTCAAGCTGATGGGTGTCCTTCAGCTGGTCTAGGTGATTAACCGCACTGACCACATCATGAAAAGTCCCCGGCCACACCCCGCCTTCCTCGCCAATCCGGCGGTACTCAATATTCCATGTCGCAAACCCGCGCTTCGCCAAATCTTCAGCTAGCGGTTCATTTTCCTCAAGACCATATTTCGACTGCCAAAAACCGCCGTGAATACTCACCATCACAGGACAGTTCCCAGGCGCCTCAGGTCTACGCAATACCCCGAATTGTGACGGGTGCTCCCCATATGCGATCTCAATCGTTTTCATAACATACCTCTTTCCATTTTGATTAACCGGCTATATTTTATTCGAGAGAGGTTCGAAAATTCCTTTATTTTGGGGTATCTACTATTCCATTGAATTATCATCCAATCGATACAGAATGATTTTGTTTTTAGAATCACACCAAAATTCAAGGGATTGGTTGTGCTTTTTATCCACATATCCAATAATCGTAACGCCTTGTTCTATTCGTGTATAATACCTGTTTCCATATAAATCCTTTGCTTTTTGAATGGAATCTCCTACTTCTATTCCTTTTGGAATTTGAATAATCGTTTGAATCATGAATTAAGATGATGGAATGATCACCGATAAATGATTAGTTCTCTTATGGTAAAAATAAAAGTAATTCCGCTAAATCATCCACTATGTAATCTGCTTCTATCGACTCCCATTGAAAGTGCTTCTTCCAAACCCCTTTCATACCAACATTTTGAGCCGCCTTCACATCATTTTCAGGGTGGTCCCCGACAAACATACTCTGCTGAGCAGAAACGTTGAGCTGCTTCAGCGATCTTTTAAAAATTTCGGGGTCTGGCTTCTTTATTCCTTCCCATTCTGAAATTAGAATGGTGTCAAAATACTTTTCGATCCCCAATGCTTTGATATTATCCAATTGGAACTGCCCTCTCCCATTTGTAATCATCCCTACTCTCAGGTTGAGGCTTTTCAATTTTTCCAGTGTGGAAATGAGATTTGGGAATGGAACACAGTGATTTTTGAATTCTGAGAGGTAATCTTGAAGTAGTTCTTCCCAAGTCATCCCCGTTAATTGAAACTCCTCCACCAACTGCTGATACACCTTATCTTTCCATACATAACCGCGTTGATCCAAGTCTATAAATCTCTTTATATAGGTCTCTCTCGGAATATGTCCTACGATTCTATTCAATCTGTCATATTGGTTATGGATGAACTTTTTTACCGATTCATCTCGATTTAACAACGTTCCATCTAAATCGAACAAAACAGCTTTTATCATTATGCTGCCCACTCCTTTTCTTTTTAAAGATAGTTCAAAATCATGCAACCTGCCAAAACGATGCCTTTACCTGCGGATTTTATCCTCTTATCTGCATAATTCTCTGTTTACCTGCATTTTTCCTTAGTTTATCTGCCTAACTAATTCCGTACCAAAACTTGAAGCTTAAAAAGGCCAAGTTGAGGCATGGCACAGGCTATCGAACTACCAAAGTATGGTGTTTTTCTCAATTTTCTTCGTAGATTCTAGTTCAAAGTATGGTATTTAGATTACCTTTTTTAGTCGCAGTTCCTCTTCCTGCCAAAATGGTTCCTCTTCCTGCGGATTTGCTCCTCTTACCTGCATAATTCTCCATTTACCTGCATTTTTCCTTAGTTTATCTGCCTAACTAATTCCTCATTAAAATTGAGGCTTACTAGGATATTTGAACTATTACAGAATCCTTTATTCTTTTAGAACGCTTAACTGCTACCTTAATTCCAAAAAGCCGCGTTATGAGTGGTTGTGGATGGTGAATATTATGCCGATGCTGTTTTCGTTTTTGCGGTTAAAGAATAAACCGTGTACTTTCCTTTTTTTCAACAAAAAATGAGCAACTGAATGAATTCGGCTGCTCTTTTACATGCTTTTTACAGTTAAAAGATAATGCTTGAGTTTACCCGCAATAATGAACCCGTTTAGGTTATCTTTACTGCTATTCATTTCGCTGTCATGTTATTGAAGGTTAAGGAAAACTTGTCCTCCTAACACTTCTTTATAACGAAGTTGTGCTTTTTCCCCTGTTTTAACCAAACCAGAAATGTAACCTTCTTTTTCATTGCCCACATACATTTCAAAACTAAAATCAGGTTCGGTTGATCCGACGATATCACCGCTATAAATATCGCCACTCTCACTTACCATATCAAAGTTCATAATCCCATCAATATGAAATGCTAAATCCTCTGTTTCTGATTCAACAAACTTTACCTTTGTTTTCGCTAGAACCCACTCATATCCTTCTGGTGCAGGTTCATTAAATTCATTCATTGATCTTAATTGTTGGTAAGCAGCCTCTCCACGAACCACCTCTACAACCGTTAAATCAAACTTAATCGGGAAGGCATCCCCATTATCATTATAGATTTCATCGTCCACTGTAGCTGTTGACTGAAATGGAACCGGATTGGAACGTGAACCTATTTTTGATTTTGCTTCTTCTTTTTTTTCAGAGGTCCCTTTTTCTTCCGTTTGTTTAGTTTCTTGTTGATTGTCCTCTTTTTTGACAGTAATATCTTTTGTATCTTGTCCACATGCTCCAAGTATGGCGATAGACAAGATTCCCACTATAAATAGATTGATTCGCTTACGCATAGTTGAACCTCCCGCTTTATTCCGCTTCCGTTTGTTCTTCATTTAAATCATCTGGGTAAACAACATCATCAAACACTTTTTGCGTCGCTTCATCCTTTAGAGATATGGTTACCTTATACTTATCTGGATCTACACCATTATAAAGCTGGTACATCATACCTGACATCGCTAACCCCATGGTAGCAAAACCATCCATACTGTTTTCAAATGCGGCTTGATCCACTACAACCGTAAACTCTGAAAAATCGTTGTTATAGGTAATATCTTTTATTGATTGATAATCTTCACTATTTTTCATTTCCTCCACTGATCCAATAACTGACTCTTTCATTTCTTTCATCATTTCTTTATGTTTCGCTTTTGACATCTTATAAGTTAGCGATCCGTCTTCGTTTTGAGTGACTTCCTTCACGCCTTCTTTTTTCGCATCGGCAATAACCGTGTTTATATCTTGCCCCTCAAACATGGAAGCAGGTATTGTTATTTCGACATTGAGGAGCCCTTTTTCCACCTCAACATTCCCTTCCTTCGCTTCCTCCTTTGATTTTTCCGATTGCTTTTTATTATCCTCTTTCTCATTGGTTGAACATGAAGCAAGATTCAACAACAATAATGAAATCAGTATGGTGCGAAATATACGCATAATCATCCTCCATTTTCCTTTTTATCAGTATTGTTTACTATTAACGGTGTATTATTTACGATTACAGCTTAAACAAAATATTGTAGCTCTAGTTGGGGACAAATCCACTCTTGGTGTAGAAGGATTTGTCTTTAATACGGGCGATTTGGGACTAATCGTACTCTTTTTGTAGAAGGATTTTTCCTTAATGCTAGGGAATGAGGACAATCACAAACGCCACCTATATTAATAAAAAGCGGTGCATTGTTAAGGTTATCAAAAAACAAAGGCTGCCCCATTGGCAGCCCTAGAATAACTCCAAACATTATTTAATTTATCCGAATAAATCAGTTATTCACTATATGACTGACCTTAATTTTATGCCAAATAGCTTTCCAGTTCTTTTCTAGAATCCGTTCCTCGTAAATGGCAGCAAGTTCCTTTGTCTCAATAAAGAAGGGAGTTGGTTTCAATTCCAAATTAATGACATCCTCTATTCCACAAGGAGCAGTAAGAACCAAATTACCCTTCTCTAACCTCACTCCAAGGGCAGTTGCCGTTTCTGGAAACTTTGAAATCGCATCTTCTGACGAGGTATAAGGAGGAAGATTGTTATTGATGTGCATTCTCGCTTGATTTTTAACAGACCATGGTATTTGAGGCATGATTCTTATCAGCTTATTTTCCAATTCCTTTTCAACCTTCTCATCGATGTTAGTGTGGTCAAAATAGATAACATCCACATCTGGTGTCTGCGTTCTTTCCTTAAACCCGTGCAAGGTGTCCCAGATTTTCGACCGTACAAACCCTGCACATATCCACCAGTCCGGTAAATTCAATGTACTTGCAGCCTTTATAATCTCCATCATTTGTTCGTCGCTTTGGATTAGTTTGATTATATCAACTTTATTATTTAGCATTTTAGGTTGTCCCCTCTTATTTTAATACACCAGAACGTGGAGGAAATTTCAAACCTATTTATCTCTGTGATCTGTATTTTCACGGATAAATTCGATGACCTTGCCATTCGATTTAATTTTTACACCGGTTAAATACCCAGAATACGCGGCACCAGTATCAATATTCCACGAATGACTATGCTCGTCATACTTCGGCTCCTCACATGGCGTGTGGCCAATGATTTGCAGCTTTTGAATATTTTTCAATGGACTCCGATTCCATAAAACACCGTAGGAATCCTCTTCATCGAATGGGTTTTCCGTGTCTGCCGAAATCCCTGCGTGACTTACAAACAAATGATCATTTTCAAACAATAGCGGCAGCTGTTTCATCCAGTTCACATCGCTCATGCAATCCCGCTCCTCGGCCTCATACTGCCGTAACGTTTCCTCCCCACACTGCCTCAGCCAATTCTGATTTGGCTGGTTCGTGAAGTGATCAATCATCTCAAACTCATGATTTCCTTTTAAAAAATAAACCTGGCTTGGAAAATCATCACGTAATTGCCTAGCAAACTGTACCATCTTCGGTGAATGATTGCCTCTGTCAATTAAATCCCCGAGCTGGATCAAAATCTCATTTTCCTTATCCCAATGGTTCGCAAGCATCGCAACAAATGTATAGTAGCAACCATGCACATCACCAATCACAAAATAATTCATCTATGTATCCTTTCTTGGCATAAAGGCTGCCGGATTTAGTTCTTCACTTTCAATCACAATCGCCGTTAACCCTTTATCTGTTTTGGTTTCGTGCCATTCATCTTTCTTCCAAAAGACCGCCTCTCCAGGCTGCACTTTGACGTATTCATCACGGTCTGTGCTGACAAAACCCTCGCCGCTTACCACTAGCAAAAGCTGCGGAGTTACCGCTTGATGATAGCCAATTAACCCATTTTCCTCTAGGTGCATACATCCTATATGTGCACCCTTGGTCGTTTGAATAGTCCGCGACATGATAAAGTCAGACTGAAACGCCGAAATCTTCTTTCCGCTCTCTTTTGTAAAATGATAAATTTCCATTATACACCTCCAAAAACTCAGAATATATGTATTCAAGATGAATTAGGATAATCCTTTAACGTTCGTAAAAAAATTGCTACTAACACGCAATTGACAGTAATGGAATAAAAAGGTATTATAATCTTAGCTACTTTGTATAACCAAGTAGTTGTTTTTTTACCCAGCTATCTTGCTTAACAAAATAGCTGAAAGGTTGAAGGAAAGGGGCTATACCATGTCCTTGCGAAGCCAATTATTAAAGGGAATCTTGGATGGCTGTGTCTTAGCCGTTATTGAAAAGGAACCCGTTTATGGCTATGAATTATCCAAAAAGCTTCAGGAATTTGGTTTAAGTGATGTAAGTGAAGGCACGATTTATCCGGTATTACTCCGCTTACAGAAAAACGGCCTGATTATGGGAGAAATGCGGCCATCCGAATCGGGGCCAAACCGGAAGTATTATTTTTTAACAAAGGAAGGCAAAGAGTCACTAAACATGATTGTATCCGAGTGGAAACAGATGGTGGAACCAGTTAATTCTTTATTTAAGGGGAGAGATGAGAATGAAGGCGAAACATTTAATTGAGGAGAATAACCGAAAACGGGAACAACTCACACCCGAGAATGAAAAATACTATAGTGATATGATGATATACATTCGACTACAATTAACCCTGTCCGAACAACAATCGGAGGAAGTGTTGATGGAAATGCTGGATCATCTCCTTGATGGTCAAAACGAGGGTAAGTCGGCGCATGAAATCTTTGGCGATGATCCTAAAGGCTATGCAGATGAAATTATTGAAAACTTACCGAAGGAAAAGAAGCGAGAAGTTGTTCCATTTATGATGGGTATCGTTCTCAATCTAGTAAGCTGGATGCTTATGATTCGTGGAGTGATGATTCCCGTGGTCTCACAATTTAAAAAGGAGCCTGTGGGTTCAAGTGTTTATGTGTTCCCCACTCTATTAACATTTACTCTTATCTTAGGATCGATTGCATTCGGTGTCTGGTTTATCTTCAGAACGATCCGCCGTTCGTTGTTTAGCGAAAAGGCGAGTGAAAAGAAAGACATGGTGAAAGTTGGTACCTTCGGAGCATTGTCCATGGGCCTCATTATTGCTGCGACCAAGTTTTTACCAGAATTCGGCCCTGCCTTTCCGTTTTCATGGTGGGCGTCTCTCCTAACTGGCGGTGCCCTTTGGGTGATCTTATTTATGGCGAAAAAATTTGAGATTGGGTTTAGATAGATTAGGAGACTCATTTACAATTACCTGTGCCAGGCTGGTGCCTGGCTTTTTCAGGTTTGGGGTTGGGTGCATGGCTGAAATTGTTAGGCAGGTAAACAAAGGAGATATGCAGGTAAGCGGTCCAAATTCGCAGGTAAACTACACTTTTTGGCAGATAGCGGATTTTCTCTATAAAAGGTAACTAAAAAGCCTTCCCTGATTTCGGAATTCAGGCTTATCTTCGAGCGCAATATCCATATATAGGAAATTCAATTACCTAAGCCAGGCCACCCTCTGGCTGTTTCAGTCTTGAGGCTGGCCAACTGAATTTGTTAGGCAGGTAAACTTAGCATAAATGCAGGTAAAATGGATTCTATGCAGGTAAGCGATCCAAATCCACAGGTAGGCTACACATTTTGGCAGATAGAGGATTTCCCCCCAAAATAGGTGACTATAAAACCTTCCCGGATTCCCGAATTCAGGCTTAATTTTAAGTGGAATATCCATATATAGGAAATTTAATTACCTGAGCCAGGCCACACCCTGGCAGTTTCAGTCTTGAGGCAGGTAAACATAACAAAAATGCAGGTAAAATGGATTCTATGCAGGTAAGCGGCTCAATTTCGCAGGTAACCAACACATTTTGGCAGGTAGAAGGAATTTAAAAGGCAAATACAAAAAAAACACCGAATCCGCCTAATACAGCGAACCCGGTGTTTCCGTTTCTTATGCAGCTTGCTCCATCATTTGAGCATTACCCTGTTTTCTTTTAAAACGAATCGCCATATAAGTAAATGTCACAACCATAAACCCAGCAATAAACCCAAGTAAGATAGCGTTGTTGTGCCACATATAAGCAAAGTCTCCACTTGAAATCACCGCTTTAAACGCCTGCACGCTGTACGTCATCGGGAAGAACGCGTTAAATGGCTGCAGTGCCTCTGGAATTAACGCAAGTGGGAAAGTGCCCGCGCTTGTCGTTAATTGCATGATCAAGATGAGAATTGCAATAAAACGGCCAACATCCGCTAGCGTCGTGACAAGCATTTGAATCAAAGTTACAAACACCATGCTGGTAATAATCGTTGTCACAATAAACAACGGCAGGCTTTGTACCTCGATACGTAAACCGACTAGTAACACAAAATCGACCAATAGTGCTTGAACGACACCGATTATGGTGATGACTCCTAATTTACCGAAGAACCATTCTCTTGCAGAAGCCGGTTGAACGGCAGGTTCTCTTAAACCAAAAACAATAGAGATAATCAGTGCACCCACAAAAAGTCCTAGTGAGATAAAATAAGGTGCAAATCCAGTACCGTAGTTTGGCACGGTATTAATCTCATTTTTATCCACCTTCACTGGCTCGCCCATCATGTCAAAAGTATCATCATCTGCTTGAACACTGTTGGCTGCCTCCGCACCCTCGGATAGCTTTTCGTTTAATTCGGAGGTGCCGTCCTGCAGTTTTTCAGTACCTGCTTGTAATTCACTGGAACCTTCCGCAAGCTTGCCAGTACCTTCTGTTATTTTATTGGCACCAGCAGACAACTCACCCATCCCAGCTGTCAATTGGTTGGCCCCTGCATTAAGCGCGGTTGACCCTGAATAGAGCTGGTGAATTCCTTGATTTAATTTCGCCTGGTTTGCATTGATTTCACCAATTCCGCCAATTAGTTGGTCAAACACTGGGTCCGTTTGTTGCTTCAATTTTGCTTCTAACCCTTGAGTTGCGCCAGACAACTGGCTATTCACCTGAGTTTTAAATTGTGTAAAGCCTTGATGCAATCCAGGCGTAATCGCCTGTGCCACCTGCTGTTGAACCTCTGCCTTGCTTGGTGCAGCTTGTTGCCCCATAATCTGCGAAACCTTCTCCGCTGGAACACCATTGGCAATTAACGCCCCCGCAAGCTCCTGCATTTTCGCTGTTTGCTGCGCAATCATCTGATCCGCAATCTGTGCCGATAACCCAGCATTCAACTGCGTTTCAAACTGATTAATACCTTCATTTAATTTCTCCGTACTACCGCTAAGCTGTGAGTTGATTCCAGCCGCAATTCCAGCCGGTAATTCACTCTTGATCTGCTCAGCCCCCGCTTTTGCTTTTTCGGTGCCTGTCACCAAAAGTGACATGTTGTCATCTACTTTTTGTAACCCTTGCTGGATGGCTGCTGTTCCTTGGGCTACTTCAGTGGATCCAGCTGCGGCACTGTTGATGCCTTGTTCGAATTCTATAGATTTGCTTGCTAAGGTTTCAAGGTTTTCTTTGATTTGGCCGGCGCCTTGGTTGAGTTTTGCTGAGCCTTCGTTTAGCTGGCCGGCTCCGTCACTTGCTTGCGCTAACCCGTCGCCCATTTGGTTTACTTTTTCAAAAATGCTTTCAGAATAGGTTGCGACAATTTGTTTTGAAATTTCCGCTTTGATTTCCTTCATCGCGGTTTCGCCGATTTGCGCCGATAGGAAGTTTGCACCTTCATTCGGCACGTACTTGATTTGCATTTTTTGAGGCTGATCCTCAAGCAGCGTTGTCGCATTTTTTGAAAAATCACTTGGAATCTCTACTAGGATATAATACTTTTGATCCTCTAAACCTTTGTATCCCTGCTCTTTGTCAACGATATCGAAGTCGAAGGTATTACTTTTCTTTAGATTATCGACCAGGTCATCGCCAATCTCGAGCCTCTGACCGGCCAGTTCCGCGCCCTTATCCTGATTGACAATCGCCACAGGCAGGTCACTTAAATATTTATAAGGATCCCAGAATGCCCACAAAAACATTCCCGCATACAATACTGGAATAAATAGGATAGCGATAATAGGGATTAATACTTTGCGATTGCTGAGAATCGTTTTTAGTTCTGCTTTAAATCCATTCATACTTGCAACCTCCTGACTATTATATTCAATTAGTCATTTTTATTTTTAAAAAAATACTGACCGTTTTGTTCAAATGGTCATTTTACTGCAAAATAAATGACTCATGCTAATAAGCCTTTTAATAGGTAAAGTTCAAAGAGCTTAGCGATTTCTTCTTTTTTTAATGGCGGATGGTTCCTTTGCCACTCATTTACCAAAGAAAAGTACATTTTCAGCATCACAAAGGCTGTAATCTCAGGATCGCAGGATTTGATTTCACCCTTCTCGATCGCTTTTTGAATAATACCCTTCATGTATTGGATGATGGATTGCTCCACCCGCTGCATCGCTTCTACGACCGTTTGCGTTCCCATGTCCCGTTCTTCTTGAATCAACTTAATCGTCAATTGATGCGATTTCCGAAATTCATGAACCCGGGCTAATACATGATTCACATTATCAAGGATTGAAGCTGAATCATCTAGAGCACTCTCCACTTCAAATCGAATATCAGCAATAAGCGAACTGATGATTTCATCAAATAACTCTTCTTTTGTTTTAAAAAAGGTGTAGATGGTTCCCTTCCCCACATTGGCTAATTTCGCAACCTGATCCATCGTCGTTGCCTTATACCCATACAAGGAAAAAGACTTCGCTGCTGCCTCTAGTATCAACTTCTTCCGATCAATTACTGCCAATCGCTTCACCTCCAAAACTGACTAAAATACCAATTCGGTCATTTGTACGAAAAATAATATAACATAGCCATTTTAGAAAAGCAACATGATAAGTGCGAATTTTGTCAAACGGTTTTATGGAACTAAACAGCCTTTACTGACGTCTTATTGAGTAGAGATAAAAGGAAATAATTGGGGGATCACTTCGATGAAAAGGCTGTTAATTGCGTTGTTTATTGCGCTCGTATTGTTTTGTGCGACAGGAGGGTTGGAACGATTCTCGTCTGACACGGAAACACAGGAACCTGGGGTTACTCACGAGATAAATTCAGTCGAAAATTTATAAAAAAATTTACCAGTCCTAGCGGTGCTGGGGCTGGTTTTTGCGTGCTTTGCTGTCACCAATTCTCAGGTTTAGACATACCTTGTAAGTGGACAAGGATTTAAGGTTGAATATAAAAAATTTATTTTTTATGTATAAGAGAATGATAGATTGGGAAAAGTAATGATAGAAGATAATCTTAAGGGGGACGGAATCCATGAATGAATCAAAATTGCTATTATCACAGTTTGCTAATGAAGAAGGCTTCGAGCTTAGTAACTACTTAAGTCACTTGTTTGACATTGTCTCAAATCAACTAGGACAGAATCCACCAACCACCACCGAAATGGAAAATATCTAAAGCCCAGGCGTTGATAAATGCCTGGACTTTTTTTGTTTTTGGGGTGGTGGATTTGAATTTGGCATGTAAAACTTTGAATCGACATGTAAATAAACCAGAATCTTTTTCATAAAAAAGCGGGTTCTGAATAGAAATCCTCATTTCTCTCCTCGAATGGGCAATTTTTGGGTATAATATAGGAATATGGATTTTTCTAAAAAGGGGGTCGTGGCTTGGAGGCAACGACTGCTAATGAACGGATAGAACTTCTTGCAGAAGAAATGAAAGAGTTGCTGCATCCGCATGCGGCCGATGATGTGAAGCTCGTTCAAAAGGGCTTAATGCTGTACCGGCAAGGGATGGTCAAGCAATTACAAATATGGAATGCCCAAATTACTGCGATGGTACAGGACGTAACACCTTGCCATGTGAAACTGAATTTTTCTCATTTATCGCTAAATAGTTGTACTTGTCCTCACGAGGGACTGTGCCGCCATCAAATGGCTGTATTTTTTGCTGCTTATTCGAGAGTAGGCAGTGTCGCCGAGTGGGTGGCAGAGTGGCGTGAACCGATGAAGGAGAAGAATGATGTTGCGAACTGGGGGCTTCAGAAGGCAAAGGATTTGATCAAAGCGAACGGTGTGATGAAGCCTGATTACGGGCGCTGGGTTGAATCGTTCGAAGTCAGCTTTGACACGATTCTTAACTCGAAGAAATATTCAAGCGCTTTTATCATTGCGGAGTTATTCAATATTTACGAACGACGGATTAAAGCGAGTGCTCCCGTGGAACAGGAATGGCGGCTGCTCTATGAGATGGTTGGGATTATCGTTTCATTTAAGAAGCTTGCGATCTTAACCGTGCAATCGGGATTTGCTGAGGATGTTGTCAGACGCGCCTACCTTTCTGTGTTCCATAATTTAATTGAGGACGCCGATGAGGTTGTCTTGAAAATTGGTGTTCAATCGCTGCCGTTTGACTTTGATCAGTTTATTTTAAAATTAAAGGATGAAGTGTTTGAGCTGTTGACTGTGTGTACAGACCTTGAGCAGGAACGGATCTATCTCTACCGTCTTCTCTGGACCAACCTTTTTAAAAAGAAGGAATGGCGTGAGCAAGAAATCATATTGATTAATGACCGGCTGAAGTCTTTAAAGGATTGGGAGAATCCGAATCCGCTATTGGTTGCTGGAATTCATATCAGTTTTCTACAGCAAAAAGATGAGCTGGCTTTGGACTTGATTCATAAAATTGATGATAAGGTTATTACGCCGTATATGCTTCATTGGATTGAACTATTGTCACAGACAAAAGCATGGAAACGAGTTGGACCGCTAGTTGAGCTGTTTATCTCTAAACTTAAAGGCTATTTAGATTTTCTGCGGACCTACCATTCGTGTGCGTCTTTTACCCGATCGGCGCTTAAGGCAATCTCCCCTTATGTTTCGGAGAATGGGAAAGTTGAATTATATGAGCGCGCCATGCTCGCGACTTTGCCTTATAGCTATACAGAATACGAACATTCATTGTTTGAACGGAAGCAATTCGACAAATGGGGTGACCTTCAGGCGTTCATGGGCTGGAGTTTTTACGACCTGCCTCGCGAGCGGGTTAAGGTAATCGAAAAGGAAAATCCAGAAGTCCTGCTCGGCATGCTGCACCAATCGGCGCTGCACGAAATCAATCAGAAAAACCGATCCAGCTACAAAGCCGCCGTCCGGCACCTAAAAAAGCTGCGTACACTATACAAAAAAATCAAACGCGTCGACGACTGGCAATACTTCCTCGACAACCTAATGGACAAAACCAAAAGACTCCGCGCCTTCCACGAAGAATGCAGACGGAGCAAACTTATAGAAGAGTAGTTGGTGGATGGGTGCCTAATGGGCGGTGCCTGTCACCGCTCGTGGACAGTGTCTTTCTGTGGTGACAGGCACCGCTCGTGGACACTTTCCACCCCAGGTGGACAGTTGGTTGCTGTGTTTGTGATTTAATGTGGTTTTTATACATTTAGAAATTATCTCTAAACTAGGACCTGGATTTTGTCCCGTAGGAACCCTGAATTTTGTCCCCCACCCCAGTAAAAGGAGTAACTTTACGATGCTGAAGACTAGATTTGTTAAGCTTCTGACAATTAAATTAGATGAGGGCCGTTATCTTTTGGCTGCTGAGGATGAGCACGGGTATGGATTACCTCCTTCTGAGTGGAAGAATGTGTTGTTCAGCCGTCATGACGAGAGCTTTTTTGGCACGCTTTTGGAAACGGAGTCAGTGGATGGCGTCGAGGGTGTTGTGGTAACTGGCTGGCACCTTGTTTCTCTTTTTGCGAAGGAGTCGTTCAACCGGTTTATCCAATGGGATTGGAGTGAACAATCGGAGATCTGTTTAGCTGCCGCCCACTCTCTCCATGAGGGAATACTTGAGAAGGATTGGCTGCCCGACTTTTCCGTTTGGGAGAATGGCGAGTTCCGCTGGAAGCTTCCCCTCCGGGTGGAAGATGAGTTTGACCCTTCCTTTTGGGACCAGGAAGTGGACCCCCAAGATGAAAACTCTGAAACCGTTCAGAAATTTATTTCTGATTTATATGACCATGCGTTAGATTCCTACCTTACTCGAAATGCTTCGATGAAAGAGTTGTTTGGCCCGAAGCTTGCTTTGCTGAGAAAACAAGGGATTTCTGGTGGCGAACTGGCACGCTATTTTGACGAAGAATCCTGGCTTGAATGGGTCGGAATCAAGGAGAGCGACACCCCTTTCACGATAGGATTGAGGTTAGAGGAACCACTAGATGGAGAAGGACCTTGGAACCTGGATGTCTTTTTGCGCGGTAAAAAAAATGTCGATGATGTTTATGGCTTGGAGGCGAAGATTCCTGCAAGATGGAAGCCGTTTTTGGAAAGAGTCGATCGTGAGCAAGCGCGCTGGGCCAAGTTAATTCCTTGGCTGAGTGAAGATGAAGTGACATTGAAATCGGGACTCAGTGAGGAAGAAGCTTGGATGTTTTTGACTGAGGCCAGTGAAACCCTTGTGGCTTTGGATGTGGAAATCCTCCTCCCTGCTTGGTGGCAGGCAATGAAGAATGCCAACTTAAAGGTGAAGGCTTCTTTAAAAGGTTCCTCCAGCCATCGTCCATCCTTTGTCGGGCTGCAGGCGATGCTTGATTTCAACTGGCGTTTTTCCATGAATGGTGTCGACCTGTCCGAGGAAGAGTTCGGTCAGCTTGTCGAAGAAAAACGTCGACTCGTGTTTATTCGCGGGCGCTGGGTGAAGCTTGACCCAGGCTTTATTCGACAAATTCAGGATTTGATGAAACGTGCCGAAAAAGAAGGATTACATGTACGGGATTTACTCGAGCAGGAGCTCGTTGAGACTCCACCGACAGAAGATGAGCTCGAAAATCCAAAAGCCTTCGCACGAATCCAAATCGAATTAAATAGCCAATGGAAAAAAATGATTAAGCAGCTATCTGAAGCACATGAGATACCGCTTGAAGAAGTTCCTGCAGGTCTGCAAGGTGAACTCCGTCCTTACCAGCAGCTAGGGATGAGCTGGCTCTGGTTCCTGCGTCAATATGGATTTGGAGCTGTCCTTGCCGATGACATGGGGCTCGGAAAAACCGTGCAATTAATCGCGTATCTATTGAAGGTGAAAGAAGATATCGGGGCAATTCCTGACATGGTGACAGGCACCGCGGACGGAACTGCTACTAAAGATAGTACGAAAAGCACCACTGAAAAAACACCCGTTAAGTCTGCTCTAATTATCTGCCCGACTTCCGTTCTTGGTAACTGGCAGAAGGAGCTTGAACGTTTTGCTCCTGAGATGAATGTATATTTGCATTACGGTTCTAACCGCTTGAAGGAAGAGGCTTTTAAGGAAAAGATTAAAGATGTCGATGTCGTTTTGACTTCGTATGGGTTAAGCCATATGGATTCTGAGGAGTTCGAGTCCATCCTGTGGAGTTCGATTTCCATTGACGAAGCACAGAATATTAAAAACGCGGGGACAAAGCAATCGCGGGCAGTGCGGAGGCTGCGCGGCGGCCATCATATCGCTTTGACCGGTACTCCGATGGAAAACCGATTATCTGAACTGTGGTCGATTTTTGATTTTACCAATCATGGCTATCTTGGCAGTTTGGGGCAGTTTCAGAAGAAATTTGTCATTCCAATTGAGAAGGATGAGAAAAAGGAAAAGGTCAATGAGCTGCAATCCTTAATCCGTCCATTCCTGATGAGAAGGACGAAAAAGGATGAAGAAGTGGCACTTAATCTTCCTGACAAACAGGAACAAAAAGAATACTGTCCGCTTACAACCGAGCAGGCTTCGTTGTATGAACAGCTGGTACGTGATACTTTTGCTGAAATTGAAAAGTTGTCAGGCTTTGAGCGCAAGGGTTTAATCTTACAAATGCTCAGCAGGCTGAAGCAGCTTTGCAATCACCCTGCTCTCTATCTGAAGGAAAGATCCGCTGATCGGCTGCTTCTAGATCGCTCAAATAAATTGGAGAAGCTTGTCGACCTTGTGGATGCCGTTTTAGACTCTGGCGAAAGCTGTCTCATTTTTACACAATATATCGAAATGGGCGAGATGATTCGTTCGACAATCAAGAAGAGGTTTGGGATTGAGGTGCCCTTCCTGAACGGAAGTGTACCAAAGTCGCAGCGTGATAACATGATTGAGCGGTTTCAAAATCAGGAGTTCCCAGTGTTCTTGCTTTCCTTGAAAGCAGGAGGAACCGGGCTGAATCTAACGGCAGCCAACCACGTCATCCATTACGATCGCTGGTGGAATCCAGCAGTTGAAAATCAAGCAACAGACAGAGCGTACCGTATCGGTCAATCCCGCTTCGTTCACGTTCATAAACTGATCTGCACCGGCACACTAGAGGAGAAAATCGACGCCATGCTAGAGAAAAAGCAGCACCTAAACGACCAAATTATCCAAAGCGAAAACTGGATCACCGAACTTTCTACAGATGAACTGAAAGATTTGGTGTATCTAGGATAGATGTTTGGCCCTCATGAATCGTTCATGAATGGTTCATGAAGCCCCAAAAAAGGAATCAGCTTGGAAAATGGTTCTTATGAAACGTTCATAAGGCCCAAAGAAAAGAATTTGCAGCAAAAATGGCCCTCATGAAACGTTCATAAGGCCAAAAAGTAGGATTCAGCCTATCAAATGGGCCTCATGAAACATTTAGTAAGCCCATTTGGAACAATTTGTCTAATTATACAATGATGTATATTTGGTGCCTGTCACCGACAGGCACCGTCTGTAAACCCTAATCAGTCTTCGGACTGGTTTTTTTGTTATGTTTGATTGCAGAATACTATGGGTATAAAAAAAGAGATCCCACATCCAGTAATGATGTAAGATCTCTTTTATCAATTTCTAGTTTAAAATGACGATTTTAACCGTTTTTCTTCCCCATGCGATAGAATGTGCATTGTCTGGCATTACCACATCAATTTTATGACCTTTGATAGCGCCGCCTGTATCACCAGCAATCGCTACACCATAGCCTTCTACCCAAACTCTTGATCCTAATGGAATAACGGATGGATCAACCGCGATTAATTTGATATTTGGATTTTCTTTAATATTGTGGCCCATATAAGTAACATTTCCTGCGGATTGCCAGCTGTAAGCAGTCGCCGTTACATACATTTCTTTGCCCGGCGTACCAGTCGGTGCTGGAGCTGCAGCTGGTGCTGGAGCGTTGGCTGCTGCGATTGCTCTTGCAGCTGCTTGTTCTTGACGAACTTGCTCTTGCGCCGCTTGAAGCTGTGCTTGAATTCCTGCCATTTCTTGATTCACTTGACTATATTTTTGCTGCATGACGGTTAAGGATTCTTGTCTCTTTTGTAAATTAAGATCAAGTTCTGCCTGATGTTTTGCAAGATTTTCTTGTTCTACAGCTAGCTGGTTCTCTTGCTCAGCAATTACTTTTACATTTTCCTCAATTTGCTTTAGATCGGTTTCTTGATCATTAATAATTTCATTATCTGCGTTAAACAGAGTGGTTACTGCACTTGCACGTTGAATAAGGTCAGCAACACTTTTTGATTCTAGGATGACATTGATGGCTACATTCAGTTTCTCATCTTCTTGTAAAGCCACTAACCTGCTTTTCATTACATCTTTACGGTTATGGATTTTATCCTCAAGGAAGACAATTTCCTCTTTTTTCTGTTCGATTAACTGGCGTGTTGCATCAATTCTCTTCTGAGTTTCTGCTAAGGCTTCTCTATTTTGTGTAATATATGTCTGTAATTCTTCCATCTCTTTGTTTAGCTTATTAATTTCATTGCTAATAGAGTTCTTCTCATTTGCCTTTTGTTCAAGCTCTTGCTCCACACTATGTAAAGCTTCCTTACTTGATTGTGCATGTGCCACTACGGTACCTGACACCAATATTACGCATGTTAGAAACATGAAAATCATACGCCTTACAAGTTGCATACGTTTTCCCCCTTCTCTATTAATCTATTTATACCATGACAATATGCCAGTTATATTACAAAAACATTAAAACTCTATCACAAATTGTCATATAACAGAGGAAAACAACATAAACAGATGAAAAATATAGGTACTATTGCGGTGCCTGTCACCACTCGTGGACATTTCAACCATTTTGTCCACGTGGGGCGGACAGTTTGTTTCCATATGTGCTATTTACGCCTTTTCAATGGTGTTTGAATGAGTGGTTTGCACGCGCAGAGGGGAAAAAATTGGGGTTTTATTGTCTATTTTGTGAAATGCATGGTGAATGGTGCGTTGGAATTTCACTGAATAACAGGAAAAGGGTCCCGAATTATTTCGGGACCCTTTCTTCGTGTTTTCTTTGTTATTCTTTTGTAATATTAGTAAAAATCTTCCTCTTACTAGCTCAGCTTTTATTAAAAAACTTAGCTATCAAGTTTCTCATATGCATAGGCAGCCAGAGCCCTAGGCCCTTCCTTTTCTCGCAGTCTCATTCTGTTCTTACCTGAAAGCATGATGAAAGCGACTTTGTTGTCTTCCATAAATGCAAAGTTCGTGAATATATCGTAGGCATCGTCCTCAGAAAGCGGCCTTTCGCCTTCGATTAGCTGCAAGGATTGATGGTAACAGTTAAATTGGCAATTATTCTCACGAATGAGGATGGTAACTCTTGATTGATGAAGAGGGATAGAATGGTAAGACAGTTGTGAAGAAGGATTTTTCGAGAGCAGCATGGCATCGTAGAATTCTGGTTTTCCTTTGATATGCATTTCTAAGTGGCTCGGTCGTTCCCCAATAAATATTAACGAGTTTGGCATATATGTATATGACCTCCAGTAAGACAAATATTTACATCTTTGTTTATTATTCGACAATAATTTCTGTTCTCCTTTTTTCTTCTATAAATCCAAACTTGATTAAATCACATATGTGCATTTTTTTCACATGGAACTCCGTGCATAAACCTCATATTCGAACTATCCCATTTCTTTTGCCGTTAAGTTAAAAACATCAATTGTTTATTGGCGGTGAAAAGGATGTCTTTATCGGATAAATTGCGCAAGCTGCGCGACAATCGAAACTGGTCCCAGCAAACCCTGGCAGACATGATGAATATGGACCGGTCGACAGTGAGTCGGTATGAAACTGGAAAAAGCATTCCCACCTACCAAACGGTCATCCGATTTGCTGATCTTTATCAGGTGGATAAGGAGTATTTAGTAGAGGAACTAGACCAACTGCTGCCCAAGGCTGAGGAGCCTGGATACTTGACAAAAGAAAGCCTGGAGGACCACGATTTGGGGATTATCCTCCAATTGCTCCAACAAGAACCTGATTTGAAAAAGAATCTACTTGATATCTATCTTATGCCGCCCAAAAGGCGGGCGTTTTTTATCGACTTATTAACCTATCAGATTAAAGCTAGTAAAAAACATAAAAATATCTAAAAAAGTAGGCCGCTGTTCGATTATCAGCGGCCTTGAAAAATAAAACACAGGGGGTTTTGTACTAGTTTACCCGACTCGAGAAAAGTTATACATATTATGAACAAAAAAATTCCGGCGCTTCGTGGCCGGAGAATGAGGATTAGTTTAGAGGATAATCGTTTATCTTTTAACAAAGGAACCTCAACTTTCGGGGAAAATTTTTTAAAAAAGGAACCGTTTTGTTTACCAAAAATAACCCAAGTGACGACGTCAGCAGAGAAGTTTTTCAGAAATGTGAGATGTGGTCGTGAATTTCGGATGGTGTATGTGTGTGCGGGTGTGTGGGGTAATTTCTGATTGGGCCCCAATCTCTTTCCTTTAGCTGCCCTTTCATAATCCATTCTAGCTGGCAAATTCTCTTTTGAAGGCTTTCGATGGTTTCATTCATATCATTGATCTTGATTTGTAGATTGCCATTATTTTTATTGGCTCGGCCAACCATTTTTATCAAACTTTCAAGCAACTGCTCTAAACTAGTGGCTACATCATCATGATTTGTCAAAATGGAAGCTCCTCCTTCGTAACCGTCACCCTAACTGGCGGTGGCGATTCAGCGTTTGTATAGGTTTGCTTCGCCCCCAAGAATTGGATGGATTCGGCCACCACTTCTGTTACATACACACGCTTCCCTTCTTTATTATCATAATGACGGGTTTGAAGCCTGCCTGTAACCCCGACAACAGAACCCTTTCGACAATATTGGACAGTATTCTCAGCTGCCTTTTTCCAAATGGTGCACTGGACAAAGTCTGCTTCAATTTCCCCATGCTGGTTTCGGAATTGGCGGCTAACCGCCAGGGTCACAGTGGTAACTGGCAGCCCATCACTTGTTTTTCTCAATTCTGGATCCCGCGTGAGTCTTCCCACAAGCGTGACTTGATTGATCATACACTTTTCTCCTCTCCTTTTGATGGCTTAATCATAGACCTTGACCACTAGTTTGTAAAACGGTTAAATTCGGCTTTCAACCGTGTTTTTTGCTTCAAAATTGGTTTTTCACCTAGGTAAAATTGCCTTTTCTAAACAAGTATTTATAACCAAATATCCAAATTGTAAAATACGACAAATTTTTTTCGACATTTGCTTATCGTACTGATATGTTATAATTTAGAAAATGTGACACGATAAACGGTAAACGGAGGTATTGCAGATGAAAACCTTTAAGTTAGTCGCTTTAGAAGTTGTTGAGGACGGGAATTCCATCGAAGTTCCATTAGAAGACGGATTAATTATCAATAAAGAAAATGAACGCGCTAGCTGGCTGCTTGAAGCCTATACTGATTTATCTCTTTACGACTACTTCCAAAAAATCCACGAACAAAGCCGCGAGGTGATTGTGCAAGCGGTAATAACAAAACGCGAAAACGACCCTGCCTACTTCCAAACCAAAATTGCTTCACTACATAAATTCCAGAACCACGTAAGCGTCTTGTTTGAAGGCCGATTACGCCGCAATCGAAGTGATTACTCTGAACTCCTGCTCGACAGCCTGCTTGAGAAGGGACTTGGCGGTCAGGCCTTGCTCGAAGAATTTAGGGACAAAATGAAGCGCAAACCAAAGCTCAAAATGAAACACGAATAGGAAAAGGACAGGCTGCTTTAGCCTGCCCCATGTCCTTTATTCGTCTTTGTTGTCGCGGTCGTTTCTATCAATGTCGTCTTCTATGATATCTTCCCGTGGTGTATTTCTGTCTTTGGCCGGATCTTTATCAGTGTCCGTATTTTTGTCTTCGCTTTCTGGATAGTTGTTGTCGTTCAACCCGTTATTGTTGTTATAACGGTTGTTGTTCATATTGTTATCGTTGTTATAGCGCGTGTTGGTGTTGTTTAAATCGTTATTGTTGTCTAGGTTGTTATTATCATCGAGCGGTGTATTGTCATTCGTTGGCGGCGGCGGATTGTTGTTATCATTATTATTACAACCCGCTAACATAGATCCTGATAGAAGCGCACTTGCTAGTAAAAAAAACAGCTTTTTCTTCAAACGTAAAAGCCCCTTTCCATAGGAAAAATATTGACCCTTTTATCGGTCTTAAGTTATTTTCCCCAAGTATGAAAGGACTATTACAAAAAAAATAATCGGAAAAACTCCCGACTATTTTCCTAAAGCAAATGTGATTTCAGCTTCGCATGCGACTTCTCCATCTACTGTTGCCACTGCTTTTCCTTTTCCTATTGGTCCACGTAAGCGAATAATTTCCACTTCAAGCCGAAGCTGGTCGCCAGGCTTAACTTGTCTTTTAAAACGACAGCCGTCAATTCCTGCAAAAAATGCCAGTTTGCCGCGATTTTCTTCTTTTTTCAATACAGCTACTGCCCCAACCTGTGCAAGCGCCTCAACGATTAGCACACCGGGCATAACAGGATAATCGGGAAAGTGGCCATTAAAAAATTCTTCATTCGCAGTTACATTCTTAATTCCAACTGCCTTTACCCCTTCTTCTACTTCTAAAATCTTATCAACAAGCAAAAATGGATAACGATGGGGAATGATTTCCTTTATTTGTTGTACATCTAACATAATTAGTACCTCCTCATAGGAACAGATATATACATTTTACTATTAAGAGCATACAAAAAGGAAGGGCAAGAAACCCTTCCTCGTTTATTTTTTTTCAACTAAATCAATAATATGTGTCCAAGTGGAGCCTTTTAACACATCTCCCGGATTCCCACCACCGAGTAGACCATAGCCAACCGCAGCACCTGCAACCAAAAAAACACCAGTAAAAATGACCAAAAGAACGACTCGAAGCCAAATGGGAATCAAACGAATCCGTACACGCTTATTTACAGCGTCTTCTTTTTGGGCTTTTTGAACGTTAGGTGTCTTTTGATTGGCAGGACCTTTCCGCTCATCGCCTTTTGTCTTTTTATACTCTTCCCTCGTTTTCACCTGGTTTAGATGATCTACTGACATTTCTTATTCCCCTTTAACCGAAATCCATCTATTGTCTTGGACAGATAGTTTGTCCATTCTTTTGTTGTTTTTTTTATATTATACTCTATTATAAAAAATATTTAGGGAATAAACAGCAATTTTTTGCTGAAAAAGTATTTCCATGGCAAAAAGTGGCGAAAAATCTTTTTTCCACGGTCATATAGATCCAAAATAAAAAGCCCAATGATTGAGGTCATTAGACTTTTAAATTGGTAAGAGGTCCTACCTTATTAACCTAATTTTCGCTTTGGAATGCGGTCAATGTTATCTAACATGATTCCTGTTCCAATCGCTACGCAGTCCATTGGATTTTCAGCCACTAAGACTGGTACTTTCAGCTCGTCTGCAAGTAATGCGTCGATTCCATGCAGCAAGGCTCCTCCGCCTGTTAAAATAACGCCGCGGTCGATGATGTCTGCAGAAAGTTCTGGCGGTGTACGCTCGAGAACACTCTTAGCCGCTTGAACAATCACGGACACAGACTCGCGTAATGCACCTTCGATTTCTTCTGAACGAACCGTAATCGTACGCGGTAAGCCGCTGACCATGTCCCGTCCGCGAATTTCCATTTCCTCCGAGCGTGATCCTGGGAATACAGTACCGATGTTGATTTTAATATTCTCAGCTGTGCGTTCTCCGATCAAAAGCTTGTACTCACGCTTGATGTGATTAAGAATTTCCATGTCGAACTTGTCGCCGGCCATTTTAATAGAGGAAGAAGTAACGATATCACCCATTGAAAGGACCGCTACGTCGGTTGTTCCGCCACCGATGTCGACAACCATGTTACCGCTTGGCTGGAAAATATCCATACCCGCCCCAATTGCTGCCACTTTCGGCTCTTCTTCTAGGTAAATCTTCTTACCTCCGCTTTTTTCAGCCGCTTCTCTAATTGCTTTTTGCTCAACGCTTGTGATGTTCGTTGGACAACAAATCAGAATACGTGGTTTTGATAAAAAGCCCTTCACGTTTAACTTATTAATAAAATGTTTTAACATTGCTTCTGTTACGTCAAAATCAGCGATTACCCCATCTTTCAACGGGCGGATCGCGACGATGTTACCAGGTGTACGTCCTACCATGCGGCGAGCTTCCTCACCAACAGCAAGAACACGATTCGTATTTTTATCTATTGCTACGACAGATGGCTCATTCAATACAATTCCGCGGCCTTTTACGTGGATTAACACGTTAGCCGTTCCCAAATCAATCCCAATATCCCTAGCAAACATTCTCTATTCTTTCCTCCTTGAAACGGTCATACTTTCCTAATTGCTAATTGTACCATATTCCATAAAAATTCCATACTATTATCCCAAAAAACGTAGAAATTTGTCGGAAAAAATTTATTGAAAGAGAATTTATGCCTTTTTTACCATTAGACTGTGGATTTCATTAATTTTAAGTATGTAAAAATCGACGGAGGAATTCCGCTAAATTAATAATTTTTTATTAAAAAAGCTCAAATAAACGGAGAGATTCCGCCTATTGGTTTGAGAATTTTAAAAATGGGAGGTTTTGGTTTACATAACAGGAAAACCTCCGCTTAGCTATTCCCAAAAAGGCTCCACTTTGCATTTATCCGGAAATTCTCCGTTTATTTTACTCAAGCTGGTTTCTGGAGCGCAAATCAACAGCATTATATAACACAGCCAACATTAAAAATGGCCCTTTCCCCGACTATCTTAGAATGCTCTAAGAAGTCATTTGAAAATGGCCATTTTAAACATTTTTCTTTATTGCAGAGATTCTTCTGAAAGTCGGCCTATTTAACAGCCTCACCTTCTTTTTCTTCCTTCTGGTACTTCATTTTCGTTGCTTCTCCACCCCGGAGATGTCTGATCGATTTATGATAATCTAAAATCTCTTTTACTTCATTTGCCAGTTCAGGATTTATTTCAGGAAGCCTCTCTGTCAAATCTTTATGGACAGTACTTTTGGATACGCCAAACTCCTTCGCAATAACACGAACCGTTTTTCTCGTCTCCACGATATACTTTCCAATCTTGATAGTTCTCTCTTTGATGTAATCGTGCACACCACTCGCCCTCCCTAAATTGGATGTGAGAAGTGCGAAATGAGACCCGCTTATCACTAAGACGAAATACTGTTTCCACATAACTGTCCACCTCAGGTGGAAAGTGTCCACGAGCGGTGCCTGTCACCATTTATGCAATTATGCGGCAATACGATGAATAATCATGTCCCCAACTAAATCCACAAAAACCTCAAACGACTCTGCACCTCAAACACTCTCTTTGTAAAGGTTTGTAACCATTTTATTAGCTTGGATACGAGAATATGCACGAATTATCCAAACAGGACCAGATATCCTGTAAATTATTTGAAAAATCGGATACTTTAATCGAAAATTAATGACAACAGTGCCTTTTTCGACACCGCTGCGAAAATGCTGTAATCCGCATGGTAATAGGATTAAGAGAGGAAATATAACACGTGATTTGATTATTTCCTGAGAAATTTGTCGCGGCAAATTGTCGAATGAAAATTTTACTGAAAATAATTTTATTCTATAATAGAACAAGCAGACAGAAAGGAATTGACCGATGCAGCCTTTTACAGAAAGAGTTATTAAGATAATAAAAGCGATTCCCGAGGGCAAGGTGATGACCTATGGACAAATTGCCAGAGAGGCTGGGAGCCCGCGTGCAGCACGTCAGGTTGTCCGCGCCCTTCATTCCATGAGCAGGAAGCATCGCCTTCCCTGGCACCGTGTCGTCAATAGTAAGGGGCAGATTGCCCTCCAAGACGATGAGTCCTATCATGAGCAGCTATTTTCTCTTGAAAGCGAAGGGATAGAAATTGGACTCAACGGAACCATCGACCTCGAAAAATACCAATACCACCCCTAATGAGGTGGTATTTTTATATTTTGGTCAGCCCGAGAGCAAGATGGTCCCATAGGATTTTTTCAACCATTTCCCACTTTTGCTCCTCACAACGAACCATCAGAACAATTTCAGACGTTATATTTTTGCTGCCCCGTTTATTCTTTTTAACCATTAGCATTTTAATTAAAAACCCCAACAATAAACCTGAAACAGCTCCAATAATTCCCCAAAGTATTGGCCCCCATACTAATTCATATCCATAAATCGCTCCTAAAAGCATTAAACAAGTTCCTAGTATCGCCGGACCGTCAAATAGACTAAAACCATCTGATTTATGTATCGAATCAAACAAACCTCTTAGTTCCTTCCGTTTATCAAGCGGAGCAGCTAGGATCGATTCCTTTGCGATCCCCTGCTCCTCTAAAGCTGTAATCGCTAACTCAATGTAAATGGAATTCTCAAAAGTAGCAATAACAAACATCTACTCAACCCACTTCTAAAAAGGAAATTTAAACTCTTTATTTTGGTAATTTTTCCGCAAAAATTTTTTCATCTCGTTTTCAAAAAGAATATTGTAATCAATTGTCCCGATATATGCGTCGTAATGAATAAAAAAATAGATCGAAGGTAAATACATCGCCCATTGAATTTCAAAAATGTTTTTCGCTAAATCAAATTCTCCTACCATAGTAAGATGAATAGCCTGTGGCAGATGTCCAAAATACATGATTGCTACCGTGTAAGCAAAGATAAAAAATCCAACAATGACTTTATGAATATATAAATGCCCTAGCCCTGGAAACAATACCGACCATAGAACGGCGACCCATGGTTTTCGCTTATCAAGAAAATTAATATCCCACGCCCCCATCGCAATCGGCTGTATTGGCGCGTCCTCTCGTTCGGCTAAAATGTATTGTTTATTCATGTCTACCGTCTGTCGATACCCGTCCCAAATTCCAAACATATAGATCGCTACATACAGTATCAGCCATTGTTCGTCGATCACATCCATTGCTTTTGCAAAATCACCCGTTAATGAATAAAATATTCCAAGATTTACTTTTGCATTGTGATTAATAAAAGTTTCCCAGAGGATGAGGATAAGTCCGGCAATATAACGATGGAGTAATAAATGGCCAAAGCCTGGATAAGAAAATGAAAAAAACGCCACCACCCATGGGTTCCTGGGGTAAAGTACAGTGGTTGAAAATTGAGTTAAATACGCTCTTTGTCTTCGGGTTTGCGGATATTGGCTCAATTTGGTTCTCCTGTCTTTTAGTTGTTATTTTTGCTTTTATTTAGTCCAAATATCCTAAAAAAAAAACAGAAACCAAAGACTGGTTCCTGTTACTTGAGTTCCATAAAGACATTTTTCACTTTTTTGACTGGAATCTGCGAACCGCCTCGATCCAGAACATTTTCGACCATCATGGCGATCATTAAACTTGGTGAATTGGTGTTGTAGGCAATGAACCAGCCGTTCTCCGTCCCTTTTTCACCTTGCTTTTGTTTGATTTCAGCGGTACCGGTTTTACCTGCGAGTGGATAGTCAGCCATATCAGCAGAATGCGCAGTCCCTTCCGAATCACCGACTACCTTTCTTAACTGCGATGAAAGTGTTGCAGCGATTTCAGGTGAAACGACTTGCTTTTCACTTTTTTCTGTGTCTAGTACAAGGCTTGGTTTAATCATATTCCCACCGTTCACAAATGGCGTATACGTTTGCAGCAAATGAACAATGCTCATTTGAATTTGCCCCTGCCCGTAGCCGGAGTCTGCTAAGGCGATTTCTTTATCCAAATTACCAATCGTTGATTTTTCAAGTGGGAACGGATAGTCCGACTCTTCTTCAAAGCCAAATTCCTTCAACCCAGCACTGAAATTTTCTTTTCCAATTCCTAATGCCGCCTGGGCAAAATAAATATTATCCGAGAACACCATTGCTTTTTCTAGATTTACTGGGTTCGCTTCATGAACTCTCGTGACAAAATAATTGCCCCACGCGGCACTCTTTTGCCATTTCAAATCCTTAATATCCATTTTTTGCTCTGGGGTAATAATGTTATTCTTGAGCCCGATAGATGCTGTGAGCGGCTTGAACACAGAACCGGGTGCATATGCCTTATTAAATCTTGTCGTCATCGGCTTTTGTGGATTTTCCTGTAATTGGTTCCACTCGTCCGTTGAGAAGCCTAGGGTGGCTTGATTTGGGTCAAACGATGGAGAGCTTACAAGTGCCAGTGTTTCACCTGTTACCGGATTTATCGCCGCTCCGGCGCCTGCCTCACCGCTAAGCTGGTTGTAAATCTTCATTTGCAGCTCAATATCAATCGTTAGCTTTAGATTCTGGCCATCCTCGACCGGCTTTTCAGCGAGGATTTCACTGCTGCCATCCGGCTTTTTAATCGTTATTTTTACACCGCTTTTTCCTTTAAGCTGCTCGTCAAACACTTCTTCGAGCCCTCTTTTTCCAATGATGTCTGTACTTGTATAGCCTTTATCCTTTAACTTTTCCAGCTCCTCAGCGGTTATAGAACCAACATAGCCGATTAGATGTGCCGCAGTTTCCTTAAACGGATAAATTCTAGCCTCTACCTTTTTCGTTTGTACAGGTTCTAAGGCGATTAATTGTTGGATACGCTCCTGATCCTCCATCGATACCTTTTTTAACGGTACAAACAAGTCCGGCTTTACCCAACTGGCGGTTAGCGCCTTGTTGATTTTCTCCGGTGTCATCTTTAACAGGCTGGATAATTGCGCAATAACAGGCCCTTCCTGCCCCTCCATCTTCCCAGGAACCACGCCGACTTCGTATACCTGCCCGTTATAAGCAAGCGGGTTGTCTGCCCGGTCAAAAATTTCGCCGCGCTTTGGCTTCACACTGCTGATGCCAATTTTGTCGCCATCTTTCAACTGTGGAAAAATATACGTCGTGTTCCAGTCGACATACCAGTTATTCTTTTTGTCATGTTCTTCTTTTTTCATCTTTGCTTTGTGTGTAAATTGGATTTCTCCACCAATGCTGTTCATGGACGCGGAAAAGTCATACGTGACGGTGTCTACGTCCTTTGCCAGTTCTTCTTCCGGTTTTTTGAAGGCCATCTTGAGGTCTTTAATTTGCAGGTCGTCGTAGATTTTTTGATAGCGGTTCGTAAAGTCTTCCTTCGAGATTACCTCTTTGGAACCCTCCGTTAGGTAATCATACATCTTATCAAACTTTTGCTCATTCCATAGCTTTATGTAGGCGTCAAACCGGTCCTCAGGCGTCGGCTCCTTGCTGCAGCCTGCTGTAACAACAGCGAACAATACAGCCATTAACAGCAGCACCATCATCTTTTTCAAAAAAACTCCCCCCTTTTATTACCATTTTAACATATTTAAGTAAAGGTTGTTTTCTTAGAAATCCTAAGGCCGACTTTAACGTGGAACAAGCTATTTAATTGCAGGCTCTTTGCTTAAGATAAGAGCCACGGCAAAAAAAAAAGAGGAAGGTAAATTCCCCTTTCCCCTTTGTTACTATTAAGAGTTTGTTTTTTCTGTAGAATTTGAAGATTCGTCATCGGATGGAGTTTCATCTTTAGATGGCGCTTTTTCATCTTTAGATGGAGTTTTTTCATCCTTAGATGGAGCTTCCTCTTTCGCCGGAGCTTCTTCTTCACCAGTTGGTTCTTCTATCATTTGTTGCTTTGGATTACTTACTGATTTTTGTTCCGTTGTATTGGCGTCATGTAAATCACTTACTGGTTTATTGAAAAATTTAGTCGGATTAACCGCTACACCATCTTTACGGATTTCAAAATGTACATGCGTTCCAGATTCTTCATCAAACAAGCTTTGTCCAGCCATGGCAACAACTTGTCCTTGTTTAACCTTATCGCCAACCTCAACCTTAACATCTTTAACGGATTGATATTGTGTTACAATACCTTTATCGTGTTCGATTTCAATGACATTACCAAGGGTAGCGTCTTCTTCTACTCTCGTAACTGTTCCACTTAGGGCAGATACTACTTCAAATGTTTCGCCATCTTTCGATGTGAAGTCCACACCAGTATGCGGAACATAGGTATTGTTGTAAAATACTAATGCTGCTTCCTGTTTGTCTTCACTTGCGTTGAAATCATAGAATTCCATTTTGACAACGGCACTCATTGGATCCTTCACAGGCATTTTCAAGTTCTCTAAGCTCGAGTTCACTTCAAGTGCTGGAGTATCGTTCTTCTTACCTGTTAGGTCTGAAGACTCGTAACCGTACTTGTCTGTTGCGTTGTCGCTGCTTTGATACCAAAGGACTGCTGTCAGAATGATTGCTGCACTTGCGATATAAATGGCTGGAAATACCCAACGCTTTTTGAAAAAGCGTTTTACACTGGAACTTTGAGAAGATCGTTTGTTTTCTTCCTCTCTCATTTTCATCACCTCAGCAATCATTCTGAACAGATAAGTAGAATTATATACACTAGCAAAAAAATTTTTTGTACTTATTTTTCGATAAACCATATTTTTTTATGCATGAAGGAGGAAATTTTTTTGAAATACGTATTACGACTACTTCCGGTTGCCTATATGGCAGTCATTTGGATTATGTCGAGCCTGCCATCCAATCACTTTGTGGAACTCCCGGATTCAGAGATTGACCGCTTTATAAAGGAGTCCCTGCATTTGATAGAGTTCGCGATTCTATATGTATTGCTAGTTTTGGCGTTTCTAACCGGTAAGAGTGATTTTACTGCGCGGTTAAACGTTCTCTGCGCCTTTTGGGCTGGCCTTTACGGGCTAGCGGACGAGATCCACCAATCCTTCTACCCTTACCGTTCTGCGTCCTGGTTTGACCTCGTTAAAGACGTCACAGGGATATTGGTGTGTTTCTATTTCATTCGGGGAGCGCTGTTTAAAGGCCGATTTGTGAAGTTAGGGAAGGTGCTTGGGATTGTGAGGAGGTTTTAGCCACTGCGTTTTTTTGCGCGGTGGTTTTTTTATTGGTGATAGATTTTGGATTTGAAAGTTCCTGTAATTTTTAGGTTTGCTGAATTTAAATAATAATGAGCCATTTTCGGTGAATCGATTTGTAAAAATCTGCGTGCCTCTGCGTTGGTAATGGTGGGGCTAATGAAATGAAAGTAATCTTGGATGGTGTTTAGGAAGGCTGTTTTTGATTGTGTTCGACATGTTGGACATTTCCACGTCCCGGCATAATATTTCATTGGTAAATGATCGCAATTGGGGCAGTGAACGCCTGTTAGTATATCATTGTGTGAAAGATGATACTTTTGGAGAAGGTCGATAGTTTCAGGAGTGTGATTGGCTAATAGGAGTTTGTTTATTTTTCTTAATTCTTTTTCGTCTAGTAATTCAATCTTGAATTCATTGTCGATTTGATCAATTCTCTCTAACAAATATTCGCTATTACATACGTTCCACTTGTATTTATTGTCTTCTTGGATAATGATATTTGAATTTTCATTACTGTTGACGAATAAATACTGGATGGGTATACCCGTAATATTATGCAGTTTTAACCATTCCCTTAACTTAAACGCTTGTAACCTCGCCTGAAAAACAGGATTTTTCGTTCTTTCCAGTTTACCATCGTTACCTGTCATTGTCTGATGAAGTACCTTTTCGAAGTGCCAATCTCTTGCCCAATTCTTCACTTCAAGCACCAAAGCAAAGTAGGCACACAGGATAAGGATATCTATTTGGAAGTAATAGTTTCCGTAGTATAAACGGAGATCGTGATATATTTTGAATTTCATGTTTGAAATTGGTTCGAGGTGGAAGTTCATAACTGATTCCTCTCCACTAAAACCAGTTATGCGGTTATTCATATCGGTCATCACTTCTAATTTTGTGATATGACTTTCTGATAATCTCCTTTTTAAAATATGATACTTTTCCAGAATTGGCGGTGGCACACATGGTTTAGCTATCATTCGCAGCATTCCTTTCTATTTTTGTCATTCATTCTACTTTTTAGTGTGGAATTCCTTTATAAAAGTTGTTACAGAAATAAGGAGTTTTTGTGTACCTGCCAAAATGTGTGCTTTACCTGCGGATTTTGATTGCTTACCTGCATGGATTTCTTTTTACCTGCATTTTTGCTTTGTTTATCTGCCTGACTAATTAGGCCGCTCTGGCATGCATTGAAATAGCTAGGCTGCGGCGGGCTTGGGTATTTAAATAACCAATTTTTAGATAAAAATCTCAATATTACGCATAAATCCTGAAGTCAGGTGCGCTGTTTTAGTTACCTCTTTATACGAAAATCCTCTACCTGCCAAAATATGTTCCTTACCTGTGGATCTTATTTGCTTACCTGCATAGATTCCTTTTTACCTGCATTTTCGCTTTGTTTATCTGCCTAACTAATTCAGCCGCCCACCCCCAACATTGAAATAGCCAGGCCGCGGCCTGGCTCAGGTATTTAAATACCCAAAATTTGGATACTAACCTCAAAATTACGCATAAATAACTGATTCAGGTGCGCTTTTTTGATTTACCTCTTTATATGAAAATCCTCTACCTGCCAAAATATGTTCCTTACCTGCGGATTTTATTTGCTTACCTGCATAGATTTCATTTTACCTGCATTTTTGCTTTGTTTATCTGCCTGACTAATAGGCCACCCACAACTAACACTGAAATAGCCAGGCCGCGGCCTGGCTCAGGTATTTAAATTCCCAATATTTGGATATAAATCTCAAAATTACGCATAAATCACAGATTCAGGTGCGCATTTTAAATACCTCTTTATATTAAAAATCCCCTACCTGCCAAAATATGTTCCTTACCTGCGGATTTTATTTACTTACCTGCATAGATTCAATCTTACCTGCATTTTCCCTCAGTTTACCTGCCTAACAAATTCAGCCCCCGCCGCCACCCCAACCGCTACAACACCACATAAAAAAACCAGACCCCCATGAGGCCTGGCTTCCAAAACTTATTTCTGCGCCGTAATCGTCGCAATCATACTATCCGCTGAGGTCACCTCAACACCCTGATAGTAATGCTTTACAATCTCTTGATAATCCTTCCCGGCAGCAGCCATGCCGTTTGCGCCATACTGGCTCATGCCAACGCCATGCCCGAAGCCGCGGGTGGTAATCACAATGCTGTTTCCTTTCCGTTCCCAATCAAAGTCCGACGACCTCAAATCCAATTTTTCTCGAATTTCCTTCCCGCTCAGGACCTTCCCATTAAAGTCAACCTTCGCGACCCGCTTCCCAGCAGTACGCTCAACAATTTTTCCAATCGTCCCGCTCGTACCGACCTTAACGCCGAGGGCCGATTCAAATTGTTTGACGGTAACTTCTTTCACAGAATTAAATTTTGGAGAGTTTTTGTCCCATGGGCTTGATACGCTGCGCAAGTAAGGCATTTCGTTGTTCCAATAGTCCTCGGAGTTTTCGGTGTAGCCATTGCTGGTGGAGAAGAAAGAGGCGTCGATAGCCTGACCGTCATAGGTTAAGATTTGGCCACTCGTAGCGCGAACGGCTGAAAGGATCTTTGCGTAGTTCGATTCAAATTCCATTCCCCAGTTGTTTCTCATTTGTGCTTCACTGAGATAAACCTGGTGGATTTGCGTATCCGTCACCTGTGCGCCTTCTGGAACTCCAATCTTGTCATCACTAAGCATTTTTTTTACGATATAAGTTCTAGCTGTCAGGGCTTGTGCCTTCAAAGCTTCCTCCTTGAATTCAACAGGCATTTCAGCTGCCACTACCCCAACCAGGTAATCTTCTAGTGGAACGTTATCGATTTGTCCGATGGAAGAGCGGTAAACGGCCACTTCCACTGCTGCGTCTGCTGTAGAGGTATTTTCGGTATTTGGGGCTTTGTTGGATAGGTCTTCACCTAATTTACCGCTGACCTTTCCATCCCCAAAAGGCAATACTAAAATGGCTGGAATGAGTAAGGTGAGGGCAAATAAGAATGACGCTAGTAGGATGAGTGGTTTGAATTTTTTCATGTAGGAGCCTCCAATTATGAAATTTGCGCACCCTTCTTGGGTTGCTTTCTCAT
This sequence comes from Neobacillus niacini NBRC 15566, assembly GCF_001591505.1. GTDB lineage: Bacteria > Bacillota > Bacilli > Bacillales > Cytobacillaceae > Neobacillus > Neobacillus niacini. The sequence continues at coordinate 10,257 of NZ_BCVA01000039.1, read as the reverse complement.
TCCATCATATGGAGGGGGACAAGCATTTATGACTAAAAATAGATTCTAGAATATTCAGAAAACTAATATACATAATAAAAAACCGAAGAATGCATCTCACTAGATACGCTCTTCGGCTCGTTATTTTATGCGTTCATATCCGTAATGAAGCTTTCCACTTCTGTGAAAGCTTCTTCCGCCTCTTTGACACGTTCGATATCCGCGCCTAAAGCTGCTAATTTTCCATGGAAGTTTACATATCCACGATCTAAATGTTTTAATTCCGTAACGCGTGTATTACCATCAGAAACCAACCCTGTTAAAATTAATGCGGCTGCTGCACGAAGGTCTGTAGATGTTACTTCAGCACCTTGTAAGTTTGAAGGTCCGTTTAATATCACAGAACGCCCTTCAATCTTAATATCAGCATTCATCCGGCGGAATTCCTCTACATGCATGAAGCGGTTTTCGAACACCGTTTCTGTGATCATCGATGTGCCTTCTGCACAAAGCAGGAGCGCCATCATTTGTGATTGCATATCTGTAGGGAAGCCAGGATGCGGCATCGTTTTAATATCAACAGCTTTAAGTTTTTCAGGACCGATGACGCGAACGCCATCACCTTCCTCAATAATGGTAACGCCCATTTCTTCCATTTTTGCAATCAAAGAAGAAAGGTGTTCAGGAACAGCGCCTTGAACAAGGACATTTCCGCCCGTAATGGCACCAGCAACCATGAAAGTTCCAGCTTCGATACGGTCAGGAATGATGTTATGGTCTGTACCAAATAATACATCGACACCTTCAATACGAAGAGTGCCCGTGCCTGCGCCTCGGACATTTGCGCCCATTTTATTCAAGAAGTTCGCTAGGTCAACGATTTCCGGTTCCTTCGCTACGTTCTCAATGACGGTCGTACCTTTTGCTAACGTCGCCGCCATCATAATATTTTCTGTTGCACCCACACTTGGGAAATCCAAGTAGATTTTTGCACCCTTTAAGCGGCCATCAACCTCCGCTTCGATAAATCCATTTCCTACTTTTACCTTTGCGCCCATCGCTTCAAAACCTTTAAGGTGCTGATCAATCGGTCTAGAACCAATCGCACATCCGCCTGGCAGGGCTACACGAGCACGGCCATTGCGCGCTAATAAAGAACCCATCACGAGGACAGATGCACGCATTTTACGAACATATTCAAACGGCGCTTCTTCTTTCAACACTCTAGATGCATCAACGACAACTGTATTATTGTCAAAGGCAACTTCCGCATTCAAGTTGCGCAAAACTTCATTAATTGTGTATACATCGGAGAGTGTAGGTACATCACGAATTACACTTTTTCCGTCACTTGCTAATAATGTGGCAGCGAGTACAGGCAGGACCGCATTTTTTGCGCCTTCTACTTTCACGGTTCCATATAGCCTTTTTCCGCCGCGGACGATGATCTTTTCCAAGAGTATTCCCCTCCGCGTCCATTTTCTCTATATTAATATTCAATCGTAATGATTGGTGTGCCAACTACAATGGTAGTCTTTGCGCCCAATCCTTCGGAGCGTATCCCAATTTGTAAATTCATGTCCCGCGCTATGGAGTTTGAAAACATTGGCGAGTTCGCCGATACAGACATGAAATTATCCTCTTTTAACGCTTCGATTTCTTTTGCATCAAAAATTTCCATTAACTCACTTGTCATAGTCGGAACAGCTTTATCCATCTTATCACTGATGCTGCCCTTCATACCAGAGAAAATTGTTGGATTTCCTCGAAATATGTCAGATAGCCTATTTTTGACTTGATTCTTCGTGAAAAAGGACTCCATCTCCTTATTCCACTCATTACCGCTGACCCTATATACTATATACGCATTAACAGGTTGTTTTGTGTGGGTTGCCATCAATTGAAGCATTTCTGTGTGGTGTTTAGAAGTTGGAGATACTGCTGTTACTTCCCATTTTTCGCTGGTCTTACTTGTGGACCAATCCCAATCAGGAAACTTTTGCTGAAGCTCCTTTACATAGCCCTGCACTTCTTTCTCTGTAGTCAGGTCAACCAAATGCTCCCTTGCATAAAACGACCATTCTTCGAGCAAAATATCTTCTGTTTGAAAAGCGTCAGCGATTTTTACCAAATCAAGCTCACCGCTGGCTGCCGTTAACCGACTGCCAAGCACCGCGATCAAACCAACCATTATCATAAGACTTATGCTAAAAAGTACCTTTGTTTTTCTCTTCATCTCTACTCTCCCCCTTACTACCATTGTTACCAAGGGGAGGAATAGCATACTTGGGAAATGTCGACACTTTTGGACAAGCTTTTTGATACAGAAGATCTTTTTGAAGATTACCTCATTCCTGCATTAGACAGGTTCTAGTTTTTGCATTGGTAATCTCATTTTTGCTAAAACATGTATCCATCTATTTTCTAAGTTGTTAACTTTTTCTTGAAGATTGCACATTTTTTCACACAAAATGAATTGTACTCAATTTTTCTCAAAAAAGATACATGTACGAAGACCTAAATTTTTACCAATTGTGTATGTATTGTAAAATTAACGGCAGCTGCCTTGACCATGAAAGATAGTCTAGGAAAAAGTTACTAACCGTCGAGCCAATAATAATCGCCAACAATATATACAATAATCGCGCTTGAAAAACATGATTCGGTTTCAGCAGCTTATCCAAACGAATCGACTGCAGCGCCCACCACGCCAGCGCAATAAATACCAAATGCGAAAAAATACTCAACAAAGCAATCTGCCCAAAATTCTCCATAATCCCCCTCCGGTGCCTGTCACCATTTATGCAAAAATCCACTTTTATGCATAAATTTTATGCATAAAGTAGGTGCATATAATACTGACGGATGAAAACCTGAAAGGTTTCGTTTCTATTATAGCAAACTTTTAACGCATTAACTGCCTAAACACTGTTTATGTGTGATCAATCAGTGTTTAGGCAGTTAATAAGTAATGTGGACGTTTAGATTCCATTCCAAATCCTGCTGATTCTTAACGGAACGTAAACTCGGTCCCCATGTATCTCCTTGTGAATAATCGGTTTATTAAAATATTGCATGAGTGACTGACTATCTCTATTATTATGCCTTGCCCGTTTACGCATACCTTCCAATCTTTCTATACTCTGACTGGACTTTTTCATGACTATTCACCCCATTATTTTTTAGTTAAGCCGTTTTCGATGCGACGACAACCACTTTTCCATCATCCATTTGTTCTTCACAACGCTCCGCCGCTGCGGCTGATAATCCCAGTGACTCTAACTTCGCACGCAGTTCATCTCCCCTAGAACGAAATACATTGGCGAATGATTCAAAGACTCCCTGCTCCCCAACACCAACCGCGCTGATCTCCAGTGCGTCTGTAAGATGTTCTGTACGGTCCTCGTCATGTGCGAATAGATAAATTTCATCCTTAGTGAACCCTTCCATCATAAAGTCCGCGATTTCCTTTTTAGCCTGAACTCCATTTTCCACAATCTTTACGTTTTCCATGTTGATTCCTCCTCAAGTGTTATTTTTCTAGCTGATGTGTCAGCTTGTACCAGTTATATAACCCCTCTACCACATCACCAAACCTATTTATTAAAAATTCCATTAGTTTTAATGGTTAAATATTGGGGTATATACCCTTCAGTTAAAAAAAAGCATAACTGGAGGGGTAATATGAGGAATAAAGCAGAGTTAATTACAAAAATCAGTTTGTTAAAACGAAGAATCGATCAGTGTCTGGATGAGCGGGATCAGGAAGCATTTAATCGATTATCCTTTGAATTAAAGGTTTGTCAGCGTTACTTGGAAACACGAATGAACACACCCGAGACGAGTGTAAAGGAGCGTTTGGCGCAAAATCGTAATAAGTTTTTTCACTACTAGGTTTAACTGATGTGATACCGGGTATTTACTAACCATAGCTTGATGAAAAACAGAAAGGAGAGATTTTCATGGGATTTATTTGGTCATTAATTATTGGAGGAATTATCGGCTGGTTGGCCGGACTTATTCTGGGGCGTGATGTTCCAGGTGGAGTAATTGGTAATATTATTGCAGGGTTCATCGGTGCCTGGATTGGATCCGCTTTAGGCGGCTGGGGACCTGTCATTGGAGGGTTTTATATCTTACCAGCCCTTCTCGGCGCCATTGTCTTTGTTCTAATCCTGAGCGTCATCTTGAAAATGATTAGACGAAAAGCGTAATATAGACCAAAAGAAGACTGCATAGGATGCAGTCTTCTTTTTTGCTGTATAGAATCAGGGTTAGGTTGCAGCTCGAGGGTTTTAGGGTTGATGGCCGCTGAATTGGTTAGGCAGATAAACTAAGGAATTTGGCAGGTTAATGGGTGAAAATGGCAGGTAAGCTTCTGGGATCCGCAGGTGAAGAACACATTTTGGCAGATAAAAGAATTCTCTATAAAAAGGGGAACTAAAAAACAAGCCCCATTCTTAAAGCAACGCTTAATTCTGAGATAAATATTCAAATATAGAAAAATACAATACCTAAGCCAGGTCGCAGCCTGGCTTTTTCAATGTCGAGTTTGGTCACTCAACTTATTAGGCAGATAAACTAAGAAAAAATGCAGGTAAGCAAACAAAATCCGCAGATAAAGAACACATTTTGGCAGGTAAAAGAATTCTCTATAAAAAAGGGAACTAAAAAAACACGCCCCATTCTAAAAGCAACGCTTAATTCCGAGACAAATATCCAAATATAGGAAAATATAATACCTAAGGCCAGGCCGCAGCCTGGCTTTTTCAATGTCGAGTTTGGTCACTCAACTTATTAGGCAGATAAACTAAGGAAAAATGCAGGTAAACAGCATTCTATGCAGGTAAGCAAACAAAATCCGCAGATAAAGACCACATTTTGGCAGGTACCCCACTCACCAAAGGAATCAGCGGACTCCCCAAAGAAATCCGCCACAAACTAAAGCACCCCCGAAAACAACCGCGAAAAAGATTCCTTCCATTTAACCCCTATTCCCCTCTTGTAAAAGGCAACCGGCCTTACCCGCTTGCATTCCTTAAGATCCTCTTCAAAATGACTCACAAGGTCGTCAATGCTGTCAGTGTCTGTTAAAAACAAATTCACTTCAAAATTCAAATGAAAACTGCGCTGGTCCATATTCGCGGTTCCAATCGTGGCCATGTCGCCATCAACAATGATTACTTTTTTATGTAAGAAGCCTTTTTGGTAAGTGTAAATCTCAATTCCAGCACGAAGAAGGTCGGGAAAGTAAGATTGGGTGGCATATTGGGTTAGAAAACTATCATTGCTCTCAGGCACCATGAGCCTCACTTGAATGCCCTTTTTTGCGGCTACCCGAAGCGCAGTCATAATAGTCTGGCTTGGAATAAAGTAGGGAGTCGCAATCCAAATCGATTCGGTTGCACTCGAAATCATCGCATAAAAGTGATCCCCCATGTCTCGAGTTTCGGGTCCAGTAGCGACCACGTGGACGAGACCATTCCCTGCTAAAGAAACTGGCTGCAGGTAGCGGGAGTCTTCAAACAAAGCTTCTCCGCAAACATATTTCCAATCTAATAAAAAAACGGCATGTAGTGTCTGGACGGCTTCCCCTTCCAGCAACACATGCGTATCACACCAAAAACCAAACCTTTCATCCTCACCAAGGTATTCCACTCCCACATTCAACCCGCCGACAAATCCAATTTTTCCGTCGATCACAATAATTTTTCGATGATTACGAAAATTAAACTTTTGCGTAAACCAACCGGATATCAGCGGCAGAAAAGGTTGAATCTGAATCCCGGATTCCGCCATTTTCCTTTTATCCTGTTCGGAAAGGGCAAAACTTCCAAATGCGTCGTATATCAGCCTGACTTCTACTCCTTCCTTTACTTTAGCAGTCAATATCTCCATCAGCTCCTGCCCCAGCCGATCATAACGAAAAATATAATACTCTAAATGAATAAAGTCCTTCGCTTCCTTTAACTTCTGTTTCACCTCAAGAAAGGTTATTTCCCCGTTTTGCAAAATTTTGGTCCTCGTATTCTGGCTTTGGTTGGTTAACGTCACTCGTTCGAGATAGCTGACAAAACCTCGTTGGTGATCATTGAGCGCGGAGAGCACATTAGGCCGCTTGCGTTTTCCGAGTGCCTCGAACAACTCGCGGTCACTTGCACGCTTGCTTTGAAAAAGTTCCCCTTTAAATAGCATTTGCCCCGAATATATGTAGAAAATATAGCCTGCAACCGGCAGTAAAATTAACAAGCATGTCCATAAAAGAGTTCTCGGTACTGGACGATTCTGCAGCCATAACTCTCCTACACTGTAAAGTATAATCGCTGCATACACCCCCATACCGATTGCTTTCCACCAAAAAGGGAATCTTGTAAAAAGAACCATCCAGCAGAAGAAAACCATCATTATGACAAAGAAAATCTCGATTCTTATTTTCATCCTGTTCCCTCACAGTCTTTTAACATTGAAATACCCTTCCAAGCACTCTATCAAACATAAAAAAGATGCCTGACTACGCTCAGGCATCTACTTTTTTCCGATAAATCTTTTCACTTGAATTAAATTCTACATACTTCATACCCTTCGGCATACCTAAGATCGATTCTTTACTTCCTAGACCAATGAATCCACCGTCAGCAAGGCTATCATAGAATAGGCCATGAACCTGCTGCTGCAGGGTGTTATCAAAATAGATCATGACATTGCGGCATAGTATTACATGAAATTCGTTAAACGAGCTGTCACTCACCAAATTGTGCTGAGCAAAGGTGAGTTTCTCGGTCAAGTTGGGCGAAAAATAAGCAAACTGGTGGTCCGTGGAATAGTACTCTGAAAACGCCATTTTCCCACCCGCTTTCAAGTAATTTTTCGTATATTGCTGCATCTTTTTTAGCGGGAACGCTCCCTTTTCTGCAGCCATCAAAGCTTTTTCATTCATGTCGGTTGCGTAGATTTTCGCTTTTTTCCAAAGGTCTTCCTCCTGCAGCAGGATCGCCATCGAGTAAACCTCCTCACCCGTAGCGCAGCCCGCATGCCATATTCTAATCTCCGGAAGCTCCCGAAGTAAAGGCACCACTTCATTCCGAAATGCGGCAAAAAAACTAGGGTCTCGGTACATTTCCGTCATCCGAATAGAAAAATCATTTAACAGCCGCTCCAGAACCCCCGGTTCATGGAGCACTTTTTCCAATAAAGCAGTAATGGTTGGCAGCCTCTCCGCTTTCATCCGGTTCAGTATCCTCCTGCCAATCGAACCGCGGACATAGCCCCGAAAGTCATATCCATACATTTGATATAAGCCCTCAAGCAGCAATTTAATTTCGATTTCCTGAAGCTCATTTGGCTCTAGTAGATTGATATTTGTTACGATCTCTCTGGTTGTTTCGTTCAATCTTCATTCACCTGCTCGGTCAGCCATACCCGCATTAACGAGAATAACTGATTGATATTTAATGGTTTCATAATATAATCGGAAGCACCGGCTTCCATACACTTGTCACGTTCACCTTTCATTGCCTTGGCCGTGAGCGCTATAATCGGCAGTCTTTCCAACTCCAACTCCTGCCTGATCATTTTCATCGCTTCATAGCCGCCCATCACCGGCATCATGATATCCATGAAAACGAGGTCAAAGTCTCCCTGTTCTTGTAAAAATTCGATCGCCCGCTTGCCGTTTTCCGCAACTTGGACCTTCACACCCTTCTTCTCTAGAGCAGTAACAAGTGCAAATACATTCCGGCGATCATCTTCTACCAACAGGACTTTCTTTCCTTTAAAAAACCGGTCATCTGTCGCTTCTTCTTCCTCAGGCGTTTCTTCCTCCTCTATGGACATTTCCTGTTCCTCCGTCATTCCGCTCACACTTGCAGCCACTTCCTCGAGCGCCTGTTGTGAATCAAACGGAAGGGAATATTCCATAGACTCCAGACTGCAAGGAACATATAGTGTAAACGTACTTCCTTTTTGCGGCTCACTTTGAAGCGTAATCGCACCGCCAAGCAAACGGGTAAACTCACGGCATATCGATAACCCTAAACCAGTCCCGCCATACTGCCGATTGGTTGTACCATCCACCTGTTGAAACGCCTCGAAGATAATTTGCTGTTTCTCCCGAGCAATTCCAATTCCTGTATCACTCACAGAGATGGCCAGCACCAATTCCTCTTCATCCAAGCCAGGCAAATGTTCCTCAACCTTTTCTCTTTCAGCTAGTTCAATACTTACTGTTACAGAACCTTGTTCCGTAAACTTAAAAGCATTGGATAATAAATTCTTCCAAATTTGCTGCAAACGCTGCCCGTCTGTCGTGATCACAGAAGGTACATTTGAATCTGTATGCACCTTAAAGGTCAGATTCTTTTTGGCGGCAACAGGGGCAAACATGTTCTTCATCATTTGTGGAATTTCCGTTACGTTAACTTCATCTGTTAAAATTTCAATTTTTCCTGCTTCAATTTTTGATAAATCAAGAATATCATCAATTAACCGCAGTAAGTCACTTCCTGCTGTGTAAATAACACGGGAGGACTCCTTCACTTCTGATCCATCCAATTCCTCTTCATTTTCCATCAGCATTTGCGACAGAATCAGAATACTGTTTAATGGCGTGCGCAGCTCGTGTGACATATTCGCAAGGAAATCCGTTTTATACTGCGAGCTCATCTGCAGTTTCCTTGAATAGTCTTCTAGTTCATCCTTCGCTTTTTTCAGGTCGTACGCCCTTTGTTCAGCGTACTGCTTCTGTTCTTCTAAATATTCATTGGTAATCCGCAATTGTTCCTGCTGCATTTGCAATTCTTCAGATTGGGCTTGAAGTTCCTCTGATTGCGCCTGGAGCTCTTCAGTTAACACCTGTGATTCCCCTAGCAGCCTTTCTACCTCCATCCGTCCGGCCACATTGGTAATCGCAGAACCGAACTTATCTTGAAGCAAGTCCAATAAAGTAAGATGCTGCGACATAAACGGTTGAAACGAAGCGAACTCCACTACTGCTTCTACCCTGCCATCTACTAAAATGGGCGCAACCAAAAGATTCTTTGGTGAAGATTGACCTAACCCCGACGCCACTTTAAAATGTTCCTCTGGCAGCTTATCGATCAGGAAAATTCTTTTATCCATTGCTGCCTGGCCAATTAACCCTTCTCCTAACCGGAAACTCTCCGCAGTCCTTTCCTTTGAAACAATGGCATAACCAGCCTCTTTCACGTAACGAACTTCGCTTCCTTGATTCCTGCGCAGGTAAACCACACCATAGACACCTCCAAGCATAGGAGTAATCTTGGAGATAAAGGCATGTGTTAATTCTGTCAGGTCTGTCATTCCTTGGTACATGGTTGAGATTTCCGCTACGCTTTTCTGAATCCAATTATGTTTCTCAAGATTGCTGAGAAGTTCGTTCATCGCTTCCGCGAGTTCCCGGGTTTCATCATATGTGTTGACCTCAATTCTAGTGGAAAGGTCCACTTCGGTCTCCCTTGAATCTGTAACACTTTTAATAGTCCGAACAACCTGCTTAATCGTGTTGACAATTGAATTGGACAGGAATACCGCAGTAGCAATCGTAATCAAGGTTACCACTATGATAAGGCCATACAACGAGATTTTTAAATTGTTATTCTCCTGATTCAACTTCTCCACACGCTTATTTGTCATGTCCTTTTGATTTTCAAGGAAGGACTCAAAATGTGCCCGGAGTTCGTCTGTCATTTTTTTACCTTTGTTCTTATTAAAATACTCGTCTAATGCCGCCTGGTTATTTTCCTTTTTTTGATTGACAGCATATTCGGCAGAACCGGTAATCCAGTTTAGTATCAGCGGTTTCATTTCTTCTAAACGCCGCTGCTGCGTCCCATTATCCCCCAGCAGGGAATGAAGTGTATTGTAGTTGTCGAGCCAGTTTCGGCTAGCTATATTGTAAGGCTCGAGATACTCCACATTACCTGTAATGACATAGCCTCTCATACCTGTTTCTATATCTAAGACATTTTTTTGAATCTGATTTGCCAAATTGTGAACCTCTATATCATGCTGCGATATGAAATCAATCTCTTTTTGCAGAGCCGACATCCGATCCATGATGATCAGCAGGGAGACGACTAAGCAAACCAAAATGAATACATAGCCTGCAATCATTTTCGTTTGGATGTTGAAATGGAATCCCTTCTTCATTCTCTCCTTCCCCCTCTTGTAAAAATTAGTTAATTCTATCATATCGTTTCTAGTAATTTCACCCAATAGGAAATTTGTCTCAACCTGCTGAAGGACATTTCTCTTCTTCTA
>NZ_BCVA01000038.1 GCF_001591505.1 Neobacillus niacini NBRC 15566 | reverse complement strand
TTCTAAATCATCAGTATTGCTTAACACAGCCGTCGAATTTATTCCCATGAATTCATTCCATTTTTATCGTACCCAAACTATTGAATTACAAACATAAAGAAAAGTCTAGCATAATCTATCAAATTTTCTAGAAATATTTTCTTTTTGGTAGTTTAAAAACACTGTCTTATTTCAATACTGTAACTATGGGCATTTTATCAAAGTGGTGAAGGAGGGTATTGCTGTGGAAGTTATGACGAATCATGGGTTTCGAAAAACGTTAAAATACTTGCGTGCTTTTATTATCATTAGTTTGATAGGCTTTGGCTGCATGTTCGTTGTTTTTCTTGGAATTCTTGGTTATGCCAAAATTCTTGGCGCACCGCCGTTGGCTGTCCCGCAATCCACACTGTTCTTTGCCAATGATGGATCGTTAATCGGTGAGAGCAACAGCGGTCAAAAACGGTACTGGGTACCTCTCGAAGAAATTTCACCAGATTTAATCCATGCGACCATTTCCATTGAAGATAAAAACTTTTATGAACATAATGGCTTCGACTATAAACGGATTGCAGGCGCAATTCTTGCCGATGTAAAAGCAGGTGCGAAGGTCCAAGGCGCCAGCACCATCACCCAGCAATACGCACGGAATCTCTTCCTTGAGCACGACAAAACATGGTCACGGAAATTGCATGAAGCCTTTTATGCGATCCGTATTGAAATGAACTATTCCAAAGAAGAAATCTTGGAAGGCTATTTGAACACGATTTATTATGGTAACGGTGCCTACGGTGTCCAAGCAGCCAGCCAATTTTATTATGGAAAAAATGCTTCTGAGTTATCCCTTGCTGAGAGCGCGATGTTAGCCGGGGTTCCAAAAGGTCCTAGTTACTATTCGCCACTGGAATCATTAGAAAATGCTACAAAGCGCCAAGGGATTATTTTAAACACAATGGTTGAAAACGGTTATATAAAAAAAGAAGCTGTCCAAAAGGCAAAGGCCACGCCGCTTACATTTGTCGGTGAACATCCACATAAACGGGTAGAGGCAGCGCCTTATTTTCAAGATGCCGTAAAAAATGCTTTAAAAAATCAACTCCAGCTTGATGAACGGACCATCGCTCTTGGCGGCTTAAAAGTATATACCACACTCGATCTAAAACAGCAGCAAGAGGCTGAAAAACAAATTCAGGATACTATTGCGAGTGGTTCCGAAATCCAAGTCGGTCTCATCGCAATGGACCCGAAAAACGGATATGTAAAAGCCATGGTCGGCGGCCGCAATTATGAACAAAGTCCATTTAATCGGGCGGTTCAAGCGGTTCGTCAGCCGGGCTCAACGATAAAACCTATCTTATATTACGCGGCACTAAGTCATGGCTTTACACCATCCTCTACAATGAGAAGTGAACTAACAACCTTTAAACTGGATGATGGCCAAACAGAATATTCACCGCATAACTTTAATAACAAGTATGCTGATGGTGAAATTACACTTGCTCAAGCCCTTGCCGTCTCTGATAACATTTACGCTGTTAAAACTCACCTTTTTATGGGGACTGAAACCCTCATTAATCAAGTTAAGAAGTTTGGTATTTCAACAAAAATGGATAAAGTTCCATCGCTGGCTCTAGGAACCTCAGGCGTGCGTGTCATTGATATGGCAAATGCCTATAGTCTTTTTGCCAACGGCGGTAAAAAAGTAACCCCTACACTTATTACAAGAGTAGAAGATTATAATGGCGATGTTATTTTTGAAAGTAATACTGAAGCAGAAAAAGTCTTAGACCCTGCTAAAGCTTTTGTCATGACACAAATGATGACAGGGATGTTTGATAAAAAGCTGAACGGCTATGCGAAGGTAACGGGCAACTCCCTGATTGATGACATTACACGTCCTTATGCTGGAAAATCTGGCTCGACAGAAACAGACAGCTGGATGATTGGGTATACACCTCAGCTGGTAACGGCGGTTTGGGCTGGTCATGATGTTGGAAAACCAATAACCCTAACAGCTGAAAAAAGTTATGCTAAAAAGATTTGGGTAAAGTTTATGGAGGAGTCGCTAAAAGGTAAGCCAGTCAAGGCCTTTAGCCCGCCGAAAGAAGGAGTCATAGGTGTTTATATTGACCCTGAAAACGGCAAGCTAGCTTCAAAGGATTGCCCTGTCCGCCGGTTTACCTACTTTGTTACTGGAACCGAGCCGACAGAATACTGTACTGATCATTTAAATCATAAAGAAGATAGACCAAAAGGAAAGAAACAGGAAACAAAGGACCCATGGTATAAGAGGATTTTTAATTGGGGTAATTAAAAGGCTCTAGATATGAATGTTCGCAGGTGTGATAGCTGGATTAAATGGAAAAGCTCCGGGGATTGGTCTCCGGAGCTTTTCCTGTCCTAGTCTTACAGTGTTTACACACTGCATATATTTTACAACTTTTCGGCAAAAATTGCTATTGTAAAAAATGATTATTCTACAGCTAATCCCTTTTTCAGCTCTTCCGCTGAGTTATTCCACATATCTTGATTGTGATTTTGGAGAAAATCGGATAGAATTTTCTTCGATTTATCGTCCATATGATCGACGATGATATGACGCTTCAATGATTTATCCATTCTGTTTACATGTTCAGGAAGTGATTTGTAACCGCGGCGGATTTCACGGTCCACAGTCATTTCACAGGCCGTAACTCCCGCATAATAAGGACCCTCTTGCTTTCTGTCCACAGTCACCCAAACCAGCCAGTATGGTTTCGCATTGGGAACTTCTTCTTTGGTCTTAAGGAATTTAATTCCCTTTTCAACCACACTGCGTGCATGCATAGCGCCCACATCAATAACCGCGTCACCAGCATCGACATCTATAATGACCGGGGAAACATTATCAAGGCTTAATGCTCCCTTGCCAAAGCCTTTATGTCCATCCGTTGGATCAGGTTTTATAATATTAAAGCCAAGTGGTTTTTTCTTATTTTCTTCCATTAAAAATTCTAACCTCCTATGTTAAAAAAACAAATTATAAAAGAAATTATTTAATCCCTGCCAGAGTCCAGGGATAATGAATTGGAAAATCGGCTGAATGGTGTAACGATCAAGAGGAGTAATCACCAATATCAGAAAAATTAATACGCCGTACTGTTCAAATTGAGTCATTTTTGCCCGAATATGGTTTGGAGCTAAATCCTCGACAATCCGATAGCCATCCAGTGGCGGAAATGGCAATAAATTAAAGACAAACAGCACGAGATTAAGCCAGTTAAAAATCTCAAAAAACTCAAATATACCTGGGAGATTTCCTGCTAACCCTGTCCGTGCTAATCCAAATGCCATCAAAAAACCAAGTGCGGCTAGGACAAGATTACTAAGAGGACCAGCTACAGAAACTAATATACCTGCAAGGCGCGGTTTTTTAAAGAAAAAACGGTTAACGGGCACCGGACGAGCCCAGCCGAATCCGGCAATAAAAATTAAGATTGTCCCAAATGGATCGAGGTGCTTCAGTGGGTTCAATGTCAAACGCCCCTGCTTTTGAGCCGTATGATCTCCGAACTTATAGGCGACATAAGCATGTGCAAATTCATGAAACGTGAACGCGATCATCAATGTAATCGCGACATAGGGAATTTCCCTTAATGAATAGGCAAGAAATCCTTCCAAATTAGTTTCCCCATTTCTCCTCTTTTTTCCTATAAGTATACCTTAAACTGGATATAAAATGAAAATGTTTGCTAAACTATCCTTGTAGTAATCAAAGGAGGAATACATAATGCCATATGTGACTGTAAAAATGCTTCCAGGACGTACAGATGATCAAAAAAGAGCACTTGTTGAAAAAGTAACGGACGCTGTCAGTGAAACGACTGGCGCTCCAAAAGAGGCCGTTGTTGTTTTTATTGAAGAAATGCAGAAAGAACATTACGGTGTTGCCGGCGTTAGAGCAAGCGACAAATAAGAATAGTGGAGGCGCCTAGGCGCCGAAGCTGGACATAATGAAAAAAGTGTCCGTGTCTTTGAAGGCAGCTTCAAAAACGCGGACACTTTTCTAGTTAAGCTTAGCTTTTAATGCAGCAATATAAGCATAGGCCTGGTCAATTTCTTCTTCTGTATAGCGCTGGCTGCTTTTTAACGTAAATACTTTGTCGGTTACTTCTTCTTTCGATAGATTATCAAAATATAAAACCGTCGAAACTAGCTCGAGGAATCTAGCATTCTGCTCGTTCATGTCTTCAAGGCAATCTTGTAAAAATGGCATCTCGACTTCATTTAAGCTTAAAAACTCTTTCCCCGTATCTGTCAGCGTATAGCGATATTGAAAATAGCCGCCTTTTTTCTCTTTTATTTCATTGAGAAAACCCATATTGCAAAGCTCTTCAACACGCAGCGTTAGCTCCTCAGAATATGGACCATAAAAATGAAACTGAAACCGCTCGTGGAACGGAAAGGACACCTTTTTAGCAATGTATATCATCTTCTGCAGCTTTTTTCTCCCAATAATCTCTCCGGATACTAAAACAGCCTGCATCAGCTTGGCATGATCTTTTAACAACACAGTCATCTCCTACTCCAGGATTATATCTCTAATAGGGTACGTATTTGTCTTTTTATGTCTGTTTCCGAGGATTCATCCTGTAGGAAATCACCGGGGTAATATAATTTATGGTCGGTTCTCCTCTTACCAGAGATGGCATCCACAATCTCGGACTCCCGGGAAAGCTCCTTCAATTCCCCGCTTTTCATTAATAAATGAATTGGCAATCGCTCTTCTTCTTCACCTGGACGATAGAAATCGTATGGTAAATCAGAAGATGAATCGACAACTAAGTAATATTCCGGGTCAATCCCTGCTTTTTCAAAAAGACGGGTCAGTTCAGCGAGCTTCTTATATTCCTTTGCAGGGTCAAACTCGGCATATTTAAAAAGATTACGGTTCACAAATCGCCGGCAAAGGTCGCTTAAAATATCGTCGTCCTCTTCCTGCCAGATTTGGAAGTAATACAATATAATGGATTCATCTAACTTTAAATAGTCTTCTAGCGTTACTTTATCGGTAAAAAAAGTATAAAAGTGCAACGGTTCATTTTTAAAAGAATAGTTGTTTTCATACAGCTGCTTGGCACGGTGAAGAATTTTGGTCAAAATAACCTCAGCACTGCGGGACACAGGATGAAAGTATACCTGCCAATACATCTGATAGCGGCTCATAATATAATCCTCAACCGCATGCATACCGCTCTTTTTAATGACTACTTGGTCTTCTTGCGGCCTCATGACACGAAGAATCCGCTCCATATCAAATTGGCCATAGCTCACTCCGGTAAAATAAGCGTCTCGCTGCAAATAGTCCATCCGATCGGCATCGATTTGACTGGAAATCAAGCTGACGACTAGTTTTTTTGCAGATGTTTTCGCAATCACCTCAGCAACTTGCTGAGGAAAATTCGGACTAACCTTTTTTAGAACAGCGTTAACCTCTGTATTTCCTAAAACGATATTCTGGGTAAAATCTTCATGGTCAAAATCGAAGACTTTTTCAAACGAATGGGAAAATGGGCCATGCCCTAAATCGTGGAGAAGTGCAGCACATAGGGTTAGGAGGCGGTCATCATCATTCCATTCCGGTCTGCCTGCAAACACATCATCAATGATACGGCGGACGATTTCATATACTCCGAGAGAGTGGTTGAAACGACTGTGCTCAGCTCCATGGAACGTTAAAAAAGTGGTTCCGAGCTGTTTAATACGGCGCAGGCGCTGAAACTCTTTTGTTCCGACTAGATCCCAAATGACACGGTCACGTACATGAATGTAGCGGTGAACAGGATCTTTAAACACTTTTTCTTCACTCAGTTTTTCCGCCGAATATAGCATTGCTTTCCCTCTTCCTCTAAACTTTCTTCTATTATATCCCAATTTCCAGCAATTTTCTGCAGGATTTTTCGACAATCCTATAAAAAGAAAAATCACCTTCGTTCGTAAGAAAAAGGTGATTATTTTAGCTTTTTATTTACTTTCTCCATTAATTCCTCTTCCGTTAGGGCAGCAACCGGACGGTTATTGACAAAGGCAAATGTTTTCTTCCGGCCAGGTCCACAATAAGATTGGCAGCCAACTTTGATTTCAGCTTCAGGATCCAATTCTTTCAAACGAGGGATTAATGTCTTTAGATTCACGGCCTGACAATCATCACAAACGCGGAATTCATTTGACATTACTTCCACCCTTTCTTATCTATTACTACTATTTTAGCCAACTTTATAACCGTTTAACTCCTTAGATATCTTACAATTTCTTTTAATTCATTGCAAGTTGCTTTTCTTTAGCAATCCTACCAACTCTTTCAGTTAAAAAAACTATTATCCTTGCAGACATTTTGGTATAAACCTTGACAAACTTGTCCAAGATAAGACTAGAACTTTTAAAAACTCATCTCGAGTTAATCGTAATTATTATTTAGGGAGTTGAAAAGATATGAAAGTAAGGCAAGATGCATGGACAGATGAAAATGATCTTTTGTTAGCTGAAACCGTTCTTCGACATGTACGCGAGGGCAGTACCCAGCTAAATGCTTTTGAAGAGGTAGGCGACAAGTTAAATCGGACTTCTGCAGCGTGTGGATTCAGATGGAATGCCGTTGTGCGCCACCGCTATGAAAAAGCATTGCAATTAGCAAAAAAACAACGGAAACAGAGACAAAGAGTACTAGGGAAAGACCAAGGAGGAAAGAAGAAGTTACTCTACAATCCTCCCGTACCTGCTGCTGATGACTTTGAAACACTTTCAGCACCAGTGGAAGTACCAATGGAAACTTCCTATGAAATGCCAGATTTAACGGTGGAAGCTGCCGAGGAAACGTATGTAAAACCTGAAGTGTATGTGAAGCAGCCGGTTCAAACGTACAGACCATCCGTACCAGCAGGTGGTTTATCGCTTGATAGCGTGATTGATTACTTACAAAACTTCAATCATGCGAATCTGCAAAATGAAGCATTAAAAAGTGAGAATGAAAGATTAAAGCGTGAAATTGCAGATCTGCGCAGACAAAATGAGGAAATGGCAGCAAAAATTGAAGGCCTCGAGCAAAATACCGAAACCATCCAAGAAGATTACGAGACACTCATGAAAATTATGAACCGTGCTCGTAAGCTTGTATTATTCGAAGAAGAAGAAAGACCTGCGACAAAATTCAAAATGGACCGCAATGGGAATTTAGAGAAGGTCGCTGAGTAAGATAATCTGGGAGAAGAACAATATCCTCTTTAAGAAAGCCGTAAATCCTTTTGAGATTTACGGCCTTTTACATTTCATCCAGTTTTAGATTTCGTTCCACGATTCTTTGGTGATAACCGGGGAGAAGTTCTAGTTCAAATTCATTTAAAGATCCCGAATACAGATGTTCGGTGTTGTTTTTTAATTGGTTTAATAGACGCAGTAAACAATCCGAGATGGTTAAAGGTGTTTCCAAAAGCTCAGATAGTGACGCCATTACTTCCGGGAAAATCTCCGGATATGTAAATTTTGAAGGCTGCTCTTTTTTGGCAATTTCATAAAACTGTTTAATTACCTCGGCACGCTCACTGCCGCTCCCATTGACACACAAATAAATTTGTACCGCCACCCCTTTTTTGAGCCGGCGCTGTGAGATACCCGCAAATTTTCTTCCTTTGATACTAAGGTCATAGCTTCCCGGACAATAGGAGCCAACGATTTCTCTTGCCTCGATACTCTTATTAAAATCAGCAAACATGTTTTCAACAAGCTGCCACATCGTATCGTAGCCTCGGTTGATATCAATACCCTTTTCACTCTCAGGTAATATCAACGATATATTTAGGACCCCTTCATCGAGGACAACCGCTAAGCCGCCCGAATTGCGTACAATGGACTGATAGCCCTGTTCCCTTAGAAACTGCCTTCCTTCTTTTAAAAATGGCAGTTTCGTATCTTGTATCCCGAGAACGATGGTATTGTCATGAACCCAGGTTCGTGCCGTTGCTGGAGCCTTTCCTGAGCCGACTGAGGCACAAAGTGTATCGTCTATCCCGAATGACTGTAACGCTTGAAAATGCCTGCCAGCGGCGGATTGATCGATAATCCTCCATTCTGGCTGACGTAATAAACCTTCCATATTGGTTTCTCCTCATAATAGGTAGTAAGTTTATTTTAGCAAAAAGAAATAGCCAGTCCAACACTGGACTGGCATGATCCGTCTTATTTTATTCCTTGCGCCGCTGTGATTAATGCTAACTTATAAACATCTTCTTCGTTACAGCCGCGTGAAAGGTCATTCACAGGTTTATTTAACCCTTGAAGGATTGGTCCTACTGCTTCAAATCCGCCTAAACGCTGGGCAATTTTGTAGCCTATGTTTCCAGCTTCCAGACTTGGGAAGATAAACACATTTGCATCCCCTTGAAGTGGTGAATTTGGTGCTTTACTTTTTGCAACAGATGGAACAAATGCCGCATCAAATTGGAACTCACCATCAATCACTAATGATGGGTCACGACGTTTTGCTTCTTCCACTGCCCCTGAAACTCTCTCTGTTTCTGGAGATTTTGCTGAACCCTTTGTTGAAAAGCTCAGCATAGCGATTCTTGGCTCGATATCAAACATATCTGCTGTTTTCGCACTTTCCACGGCAATTTCCGCTAAATCATTGCTGTCTGGCGCAATATTGATGGCACAATCAGCAAATACATATTTTTCATCCTCGCGAACCATGATGAAGACGCCAGATGTTTTCTTCACGCCTGCTTTTGTTTTAATAATTTGTAAGGCAGGACGAACTGTGTCTGCTGTAGAGTGCGCCGCACCACTTACCAAACCGTCCGCTTTATTTAGATACACCAACATGGTGCCAAAATAGTTTTCATCTAATAAGATTTTTCTGGCGTCCTCTTCAGTTGCTTTTCCTTTTCGGCGTTCAACAAACGCTGCTACTAGCTCGTCCATTGCCGCATAGCTTGCAGGGTCATAGATCTCAGCTGCATCTAAGGAAACCCCAAGCTCCTGTGCCTTAGCCTGAACTTGTTCGATATTTCCAATCAAAATAGGAGTTAGTCGCTTTTCCTCAGCCAGTCTGCTTGCAGCTCGGACAATTCTCTCATCTAAACCTTCAGGAAAAACGATTTTCATATCGCGACCGGATAATTTTTGTTTTAAGCCTTCAAATAAATCAGCCATCTTACATCCTCCCTAAATATATCTACCTAATTTAGCATACTTTACCTGTGGAAAAATTCAACTCAGGCAGCGTTTACATGACAAATGTTCTTTTATTCAAAAAACTTCACACTTCTCTTTACTATTACCTCTTTTCTAAAAATTATCCGTGGTGGTTTATTCGAGCGAGTCTTGGTCAAACTATGTTATAGTAAAGATTGTAAATAAGAAGAATGATTATTTAGGAGTGATTGTAATGAGTGAAGCAGCTCAAACGCTTGATGGCTGGTATTGTCTGCATGATTTCCGTACCGTTGATTGGACAACTTGGAAAATGCTCTCGAGTGATGAACGCCAATCCGCGATTCACGAGTTTTTAAGTCTAGTTGAAAAATGGAATCACACGCAAGAACGTAACGAAGGCAGTCATGCTTTATATACAATTGTTGGTCAAAAAGCAGATTTCATGATGATGATCTTACGCCCAACCATGCAAGAACTTAATGAGATTGAAACAGAGTTTAATAAAACAAAATTAGCAGAATATACAATTCCTGCACATTCGTATGTATCCGTTGTGGAGCTAAGCAATTATTTGCCTGCCGGTGAGGATCCATACCAAAACCCACAAATTCTTGCTCGTTTATATCCGAAATTACCTAGAACAAAGTATGTTTGTTTCTACCCAATGGATAAGAAACGTGAAGGTAACGATAACTGGTATATGCTCCCGATGGAAGAGCGCCGCAATATGATGCGCAGCCACGGAATGATTGGCCGTACATATGCAGGGAAAGTAAAGCAGATCATTACAGGTTCCGTTGGTTTTGATGACTATGAATGGGGCGTAACGCTTTTTGCAGAAGATGTTCTTCAATTTAAAAAGCTTGTCTATGAAATGCGTTTTGATGAAGTAAGTGCACGCTATGGTGAATTCGGTGCTTTCTTTGTTGGTAACCTATTAGAAGCGGAAAGAGTTTCTCGATTCTTACACGTTTAATCAGAAAGTTCTCGGCGTATGCTGAGGACTTTTTTTCTAGTTTTCATGAGTCATATTTCCCTTTCTCTCCTCATACTAATAAAACAGCGAGTCTAGAGTTTTAGCTCCGAATCAACTCATATCGGACCTTCCCGATTGTCACCAATTAAAGGTCTTTAGAGTATGAATAGTCTGTTGGGCATTCATTTCGTTATTTTTTAGGAGGGGAAAACATGAGTCAATATTATAATCAACAAGGGTATCAGCCTTATCCCGCTAGACAACAAGCAGGGAATCAATTTCAAGGGCAAGGACAAGGATTTTTTCCTGGTACACAACAGCAAGGATTCCCGCAGTTTCCACCGGCTAGTGCACCTCAGTCACCGCCCGGAACTGTTCAGCCGCAAGGAATGCTGCCGTTAGAGCAATCGTACATCGAAAATATTTTACGCTTAAACAAAGGGAAATTAGCAACGGTATATGCCACTTTTGAAGGCAACAGCCAATGGAATGGGAAGAAATTTGTCGGCATTATTGAAGCTGCAGGTCGTGATCATCTCATTTTAAGTGATCCACAAACTGGCCAGCGTACGCTCATCCCAATGGTTGCTTTTGATTATGCTACATTTGATGAAGAACTTGAATACGAATACCCTTTTGGGGGTTCACCTGGTTTAAGTACTTTCCCGCCAAGATAATAGTAAAAGGCATTGGAACTCAAGTCCAATGCCTTTTACTATTTTATAAATCTTTTACCGTGCCAATGATCATTAAAATCCAACCTGCTAAGAAGCAAACTCCTCCAAGCGGTGTGATAGCGCCAAGTACTCCTATTTTCGTTAAGCTTAATACATAGAGACTGCCGCTAAAAAGAATAATCCCAATTAGAAATAACCAGCCTGACCAAGTGAAGAATGTACTCGCTGCCACTTTACCTAGCAGGATTCCAATCACCAAAAGTGCTGTTGCGTGAAACATTTGATAGGTAACGCCTGTTTTCCAAATATCTAAGTAATAGGGATCTAGCTTATCCTTAAGTCCATGAGCTCCAAAGGCTCCAAGTGCCACCGCTAAAAAAGCGTTAATTGCACCGATAATAATAAATGTTTTCATGTTCTCTCCCCCTCGTCCACATTTTTTGGTTTAGCTGTTTTAATATGGTCTGTTGATTTCCGCTCCACTAAGGAAAGCTTCTTCGAATAATCACCGCAGGGACAGGCGGTTTTTGCCTGTCGCGAGGCACTTCGCTTTCCGCGGGCGGTCCGGGGAGCCTCCTCGGCGCTTAAGCGCCTGCGGGGTCTCCCCTGCCCCATCCTCCCGCAGGAGTCTTCGTGCCTTCCGCTCCAATCAACAGAATGCAAAAATTCATTTAGTACTGACACAGCCTAGCCTTCTATTAAAAATCAAATAGTGAATCGCCGTTTGCTTCGTCTTCCATTTCTAGTTTTTTTGGTTGATTTAATGTTACTGGCTGCTGAAAGGATGGCTGTACGGTTACAGGCTGATAGGCAGGGACAGGCTTTAGCGGTGCTTCCTGCTGCCTTTGTTTTTCATCCAGAATCAGCTCGCATAATATTTTAATAGAGTACACTTTTTCCCGCAAGTTTTCTTGCTTTGTGCTGTTTTTTGCCAGCGTCAATTCCTCTTCGATTTTCCTTAATAATTTATCTACAGATATATTCACGATTTTATAAACTCCTCTATAGCATTCTTTATATCATCATCATACCAAATCTGACAGCTAAATAGAAATTCGACATGTTTCACGTGAAACATGTCGATTTATAAAAAGGGCTCTGGTAAATGAGGCTGTTGATGTACGCTCCAGGTATTAGCAAAAGTAAAATTAGCGGAGACATTCCGGTTAAATGCAGAATGGAGCCTGTTTTGGGGTTAATAAGGGGAGGTTTTCCGGTTAGGCAAAGCAATCTTATCCGATTTCACGTATTTCGGATCAATAGACGGAATCTCTCCGTCTATTCAGGCTATTTATATTAGTAATGACTAAATAAGCGAGATTTCTCCGTCTATCTAGAGTCTTAAAATTAGTAAAATTAACCATAACCTTTAAAGCCGCCAATCGAATCACTGGCGGCCTATTGATTATCCTAAAATTCGTTGGTATATAGATTTGGCATGGGTTAAATCTTTTGTGCCGTGAATGAGCGCGCGACCGTCGTTGAAGATGACCATTCGCAGAGAACCCATTTCTACTGATAAAAGATACGGATTTCCTTTAACCGTATACCCGAGTGTACTCAGTTGACCTGCGAGCCTCTCTAGTGATAGGTCACCTTGTGTGGATGGACGAACTTGAACCGTATCCCGGCCGCACAAGACTGTCGTCTTTGTCATATTTTCCTGGTCTAAGTAAGGATAGGTCCTTTCCTCGCCGCACGATAGGCAGCCAGCAAATTTAGCTTTACCCATTTTCAAACTAGTATATTGGTTTCGCCATAAATCAAAGCTCACAAATGAAGTCCGAACCGCATCCCAATCCTCGACAAGCATTTTTAGCACTTCTGCGCTTTGATGAGAAATCACCATTTGGACAGCAGGTGAGATGATCCCGCCTGTATCACAGGTTAATCCTTGCATAGGAATGGTCCGTAACAAACAATTTAAACAAGGTGTTTTCCCTGGAATAATGGAAAAACTCATTCCATAACTGCCAACACACGCACCATAAATCCAAGGGATCTTATACTTTTGTGAAACATCATTAATGGCCATTCGCGTTTCAAAGTTATCAGTCGCGTCGATAATGACATCGACATCATGCACTAAGTCCTCCAGCATAGCGGGAGTGGCATCCCCGATAATCGCTTTTACTTCGACATCTGAATTGATGGCACTTAAGCGTTTCTTAGCTGCGGCGGCCTTCGGAAGCTTTTCAGCTACATCTTCTTCTGTATAAAGCTGTTGGCGCTGGAGATTACTAGCCTCCACATAATCTCTATCCACGATGGTAAGCCGGCCAACTCCTGCCCGGGTAAGCACCTCCGCATTACCAGAACCGAGGGCGCCAGCCCCTATCATTAATACATGCTTCTTGCAAATTTTTTCTTGTCCTGCTTTACCGATTCCTGGAAAGAGGACCTGCCTTGAGTATCGTTCATCCATTCTGTTTTCCCCTTTTCCAAAAACCGTATCAACCGCCGCTTACTGGCGGGATAAAGGCAATTTCATCACCATCTTGAATCACTTCATCATCTTGGGCAAATTCTTCATTAACAGCGGTCATAACGGTATCTAATTTAGGTAGATTGTAGCTCCCAGCCAATTCCACTTTTAATTCTCCTACGGTTTTCCCCGTGGCATTCAACTTCAGATATTCTTCTCCCACCGCATCGCGCAGATGAGCGAAAAACAATATTTTATTCATTTAAATCGTCCTCCTCAGGCTTTCCACTAGGATAAGCAACGGTTTCAAGCTGGTTGCCCATCCACTCTTCACCATCTTCCCAATGCTCTTTTTTCCATATCGGGACTATTTCTTTAATTCTTTCAATTGCATAGCGGTTCGCTTCATAGGCATCGGCACGGTGAGGAGTAGAAACGGCAATAACTACAGCAATATCCGTTATATCCAGCCTGCCCACTCGATGGGTAATGGCTACCTGAGCACCTTCCCAGCGCTCTTCAATTTCCCTGCCGATTTGCTCTAACTTTTTCACTGCCATCGCTTCGTATGCGTCATATATTAAAAATAGTGTCTTTTTTCCTTTGGTTAATTCACGAACGGTTCCAATAAAAGTAGTAATGGCTCCCGCATTACGCTGAACAACTTTATCTATTACAGATTGAATATCAATCGGTTCTTTCGAAATTTGAAAATTCATTTTGTGCACCTCTTCAGACCAATTTCTTTGGCTCTGCATTTTCTACCACTTCATATCCGCCAATCTTTTCGACCTGCTGTTTAAAAATTGGTGATTGAATAATCTCTATTAACAGTTTTCCGCTTTCACTTTCATAGAAGCTCCTCGTCATCAGTAAATCATACTCTTCGTCTGCAACGGGAACAAAGTCCAGGTTCATCGCTTTTGCCGCTGGAAAGATTCCTAAGCCGGCTCCATGGCTGTCTCCATTTACCTCTGCCGCTACTGCTAGATGTGAAAACATTTCACGGTCGTAGCCGATCATTTCTTCTGATGAAATACCGTTTTCCTCTAACAGCATATCGAGGAGGATTCTCGTGCCTGCACCTTTTTGACGGTTGACGAAAATCGCTTTTTTCTCAACTATATCTGCTACTGTTTCAATACCAAGCGGGTTTCCCTTGGGTAAAATCCATCCTTGCTTTCTTTTTAAAAATGGATAGAGTACAACATCCAATCCAGCTGCTATTTTCTTAACATATGAAATATTATATTGCTTTGTATTGGGGTCAAGCAAATGAATGCCCGCTACATGGGCCTCTCCTTTTCGAATCGCCATTATTCCTGCCATACTGCCAACATGGGAGGAAACTATTTTCATATCAGCGCGGACTCTTTTTAACTGAGAGGATAAAAGGTCAATGGTTAAATCGTGACTTCCAGAAAACATAATCGCGTTTTTAATTTCCTCAAGCGGTCTTAAAAGCTCCACCTCAGCAAACTCACCTTGTTCATAGCCAATTACGTTGGCTGGTACGACAAGAAGGCCATCTGCTCGAACATAGGACATCGTTACACCTGCTGCTCTTGTCAGTGGATTGGCGACAAACTGTCCATTCACATAGCCGATATTCATTCGTACAAAGTCCTCAGCACCCATACTCGAAACAATCCGGCGGCCAAGCTTGACTGTTACCGTTTGTCTTTTGGGCTCAGGTATCTGCAAATACTTGCAAATTAACGGGCGGACAAACCACTCTAATGCTAAATAGGCTGAAACAGGATAACCTGGAACACCTACAACAATCTTTTCATTTATTTCCCCTAAAATAACAGGTTTTCCAGGTCTTGCGGCCACACCATGGGTAAAGACGGTACCAATTTCAGCAATGATATGAACCGTATAATCCTTTGAACCTGCTGAAGATCCAGCGTTAATAACGATAATATCAGAGGTTTCGGCAGCTTCCAGCAAGACTGACTTAATTTTTTCAGGGTCATCCTTCACAATCCTGTTAAGTCTAGGCTCCCCGCCCCATTCTTTTACAAAATTCGCAAATACTGTTCCATTAAATTCAATAATATTTCCTGATGAAAGCTGAGTGTCTGCCTCAACAAGCTCATTCCCTGTTGGGATAATCGTGACAACTGGTTTTTTGATGACCGGAATATGGAGCTGCTGACTTGCTAATAGAACGCCTAAATCTGCAGGTCTTAATATATGTCCCTGTGGAAACAGCATTTCCTCCTGGACAATATCCTCGCCGATTGGGCGAATATGCTGCCAAGGTGTTGCCGGCTCAATGATTTCAATCGTTTCCTCATCAATCATATCGACATGTTCAATCATAATGACGGCATTATACGGAGCAGGAATGGCATTTCCTGTATCCACAATGGAAAAGTCCTTCCCCAGCTTAAGCCGTAATGGATTCTGTTCATGAGCGGTATATGTTTTTTCTGCAATAACCGCAATACCATCCATTGCGGAGGCATGGTAGTGAGGCATGGAGACATTTGCAAAGATTGGCTCAGCCGTCACACGTCCAAGGGCGTCACTTGTTGGGATCATTTCTTTTTCAAGGGGCAGTTGAAAGTTCTCGAGAATTTCTCGCTTTGCTTCCGATCGGGGTTTGTCCTCTAAATATATTTTCCGTTTATAGTGTTTCTGGTCCATATTCTTATCCCCCTCATCGTGTTGCCATCACAGGAACATAGTCTCCCTGTGAAATTCCCTCTTTTTCTGAACTAATCTCAACAATTCCATCACTTTTTACTAGTGTTGTAATTAAACCTGATTTCCCAATGATAGGCTCTGCCCACCATTCTCCTTCTTTCTCAACCAACCGGACCCGTATATAATCGGACCGTCCTGGTGCTGAAGGAATATTCTTCGTAATCCTTGCAAAAATGCGATCAGGTGTCTTATCTATCTTTTCGCCTTTTAATTTTCGTAGAATTTTTTCACCAAAAAGCATGAAAATGATCATCGCTGAAGCCGGGTGGCCAGGCAGGCCAATGACAGGTTTTCCATTTGCCATGGCAAGAATCGTAGGCTTTCCAGGTTTGATTGAAATACCATGAACAAAAACGCCTGGTGAACCTAGGGATTGAATCACATCTGTGGTGTAATCCTTGGCACCGACTGAGCTTCCCCCTGAAAGAATTAAGCAGTCCACTTCATCATATAGGCCTTGAGCTTTTTTCTGAAATTCCTGATAGTCATCTTTTACGATTCCACCATATACAACCTCGATATTCCATTGTTTAGCGAGTCCTGCAATCGTTAAAAAATTGATATCCCGGATTTGCCCTTCTGCAAGTTTTTCTGTTTGATAGGGTACAATTTCGTCACCAGATGATAGATAACCAACCTTTAATTTACGATAGACCGTAACATGACTAATTCCAAGCGAGGCAATCGCGCCTAACTCCTGAGGTCTAAGCATGGTCCCTTCTGGAAGAAGAAGTTCCCCTTCACGGATATCTTCACCTGCACGAATAATATTTTCACCAGGTGCCACTGGCTTGTAGGTGTTTAACAGACCATCATGGTCTTCACAGTGTTCAATCATGATTACACTGTCACTGCCCGGAGGAATCATCCCTCCTGTTGGGACATATACTGCCTCGCCTTGACCAACAGAAATCAGGGCAGACTCACCCATTCTGACTTCTCCCACCACCGTTAAAAAACCCGGCATAGAATCAGATGTACCATATGTGTCTTTTGCTTTAACAGCATATCCATCAACGGTTGAGCGGTCAAAACTAGGGACATTTTCTTTCGCGGTGACGCACGCCGCAGTTATATAATGGAGAGCCTCTTCAAGTGAGCGCTCCTCGGTATCTTTTATAGATGGAATTTGTTCTTCGATCATTGCAAAGGTTTCTTCAACTGTCTTTACTTTTAAAAATTGCACTGTGCCTTACATCCTTCCTGCATCATCAGCTTCAAGCCACTTTTTAGCGTCCTCATACTCATGCGGGTGATTCATATTGAAAAAGACACGCTCCAAATCAATGTTGCTATCAACTTCTAGATCTTTTTCCGTTACATACAGGACATTTACATGTTCAAGCAGATGTTTAATCGGAAGACGTCCATTTTCAATACATTCTTCAATTTTCTTGACCGTCTTTTGTTGAAAAACCGCACAAAGGGTTTGCATTTTTCCATTTACAACTGGCACTACAGCATCATAATGGTCCATTTTTTTTACAAGTGTCGAAGCAAGCTCACCAGAAATAAACGGCATATCACAGGCTACAATGAAATTCACATCATAGTCAGTGGCCAATAAGCCGGCATGAAAGCCCGCCAGCGGTCCCTTTCCAGGATAGTGATCGGACACCATTTTTACCCCTAAGGACTGATACGTTTCCATATCATTGGTTACAAGGATGATGTCATCAAAATAGACTTTAAGAATATCAACCATTCTTTCTATTGTTGTTTTCTCATTCAGTTTTAAGAGAGCCTTGTTCGTACCCATTCTACTAGATTTTCCACCTGATAAAATAATAGCCGCAGCCTTCATGAATAGCGCACCTTCTTAATTTGTTTGTTTTATCTGCCCAACTGCTTGGTAACCTTGTTCTTGGGCCACAAAGTCTAGGTGAATGGTATTTAGGTCCAGCATGGAAGCGGATGGCTTGCTGAGATATTGTCTTGTATCTATCACTTTAATATATCCTGTACACTTGTCGCAAACCTGGATTTGAGAGGAAGCATCGCCCTCAATGGTCAAGAACTGAATGGTTTTATGGTCATCATTACCACAGTGTGCACATTCAACCCTTTTTGCATTCCAATGTGCAAGACAGCGCGGACAGGTCATCACTTTTTTTCCTTCATCCTCTAAAACTGCAAGTCGTGCAGGTTCACCGCAAATTGGACATCCGGAACCAGGAACAGCATGAGTAATTTCGTGCTGTATTTTTTCTGCGGTTACCTGCAAATATGGTCGAAGCGCCGTTTCTGCAAGAAATTGCGGAATCCACTCTTCTAATCCATTATCTTCAGCAAACCTAGCAAAATAAACACTGTTAAACGAAAAGGCCTCATCAATCCAGCGAATGGCTGTTTCTTCGTCTAATAGACTCAGAACTACTGAAAGCTTTGGTTCCAATTCAGCGTTATTTTTTGTTAATAGTTCATTTATCTCCTCTATCCACTGTAAGAATAGTGAAATTTCAAAATTAATAGACGTTAATGCCGCTGCAGGCACTCCTGCTGATATTGCTCCCGCATCTAGATTAGGAATAATCGATTCTGGATTAATCCTCTCTTTCCAATTCTCCTGAAGTGCTATAATTTCCTTCTGTAAATTCAGATATTCTTTTGAAACAACGGATTTTTTCATCGTTGTGCACCTCTTTTATAATTTATAAAGCAATGGCTGTCCTGTTACAGACAGCCATTTCAGTTTATTCGTTCTATGGCTGTGTCTAGCTACAGCGCCTAGTGGCTCGGGGTCATAAGCTTGTCTAGTTTCGGCTCCTTGGGACTCGAGTCATAAGCCGCCCCCTGAAGAAGGCAAAGAGCGCCTTCTTGCAGGGTTCGTCTTATGCCTTCGTCCCAGGGCAGTCGCCTCCACATTTCCGACAATCCGTCAAGAAGGTTAAAGAGCAACCTTCTCGCCGGCTCGTCTTATGCCTGTCGCCCCTGGGCAAGGCGCTTCCGCTTTTCGGTTTTACGCGCCTTTTTTCTTATTTTTGTTAGGACTAGTTGGTTTTTTTGGATTGCCATTCGCATCAATGTCAGGGAAGTTACCCTTTTTAACTTCTTCTTCATACCATTCTTCATAGTGCTCTTTCGCCCACCATGCTGGTACTTCTCCAGTAACAACACCGGAATAGCCTGGTCGTGAGTTTTTGTGTACAACACTCAAGTAAACATGTCCCACAACTACTGCAATAGCCAGACCGAAGCCTACGTTGTGTAATAAATATCCCCATTGAACAAGTGCTCTTGGGAAATATTCAGAGAACCACATTGGAATACCTGAACCAATAATCAAAATCGCCGTAAAAATTTGAATTAGCGAGTTGATTTTTTCACCCGCGTTAAAGAAAGTTTGTCTTACATGATCGAACCTGAGACCAAATAATTCTTTCACAAAGTTACCAAAGAATGCGATATCTCTCTTTTTCCAGGTAACCAGTTCTTTCATCCAAAGTTTAAAGCCTTTGAAGTCAAAGATTACCCAGATAAACGTTGGCATTACAAAAGCAACCGCGAAAATCCGGTGAAGGAGACGTGCTCCCTCTGGTCCGCCAAGAACGGGATATAACCAGTCAAAAAACTCCGTATACATTGGAAGCGCCGTGATATAAAGAGCAAAGAACGAAATTGCGTTCACTGCATGCGCCCAGACAAATGCCTTGGAAAAACGTTTTACTTTTACTGTCGACTTTTGAGGTTTACTCATGGCTTTCACCTCCGTCTTCGTCATGACCATTCGTTTTTTTACTGAAAATCTTGTTGGTAATAAATGCTCCAACCACTGCCATCGTAGTTGCACCAATCATCATTTTACCAATTGGCTGTGCATAATCCTTCCAAACAACCGCAGATGTAGGCACTTTAGGGTTTTCAGGTAATCCATAAACAGATGGCTTTTCAGCAAGAACATAAACCGTATGAGTGCCGCCAACACCTTGCGGATTATAGACCATTGCATTCGGATAACGGTCTTTAATTTGCTTCACACGCTCTTCTGCCTTCTTGATCATGGCAGCTTTGTCGCCAAACTCCATGGCCCCAGTGTGACAAGTTGTTACACATGCTGGCTGCAAGCCTTCTTCCAAACGATCTGTACACATTGTACATTTATTTGCTTTACGGTATTTATCACCATTTTTATCTACATATTCCTTAAGGGAAATAACTTCAAATGGACAGTTATTTACGCAGTAGCCACATCCAACACATTTCTCATGATCAATCACAACTGTACCAAATTCAGTGTAGCTGATCGCATTTTCTGGACACACTTTTTCACAGGCAGCGTCCGTACAATGGAAGCATGCGGAGTGACGGAATAGATAATCGAGACCGCCCTTTGAGTTCTCATGCTCGATATATTGCAATACATTCCAAGTATCAGCTGTTGTTTTTACATGTGATTGAGCGCTTCCGAGGAAATCCTGCGGTTCCGCTGGAAGGTCATTCCAGTTTTTACAGGCAACCATACAAGCACGACAGCCATCACATTTGGTTACATCGACAAATTTTACATATTCAGTTGCCATTGTTAGGCCCTCCTTACGTCGCAGAGGAATGCCTTATATTCAGGAATGGTTGTATTTGCATCCCCGATATGAGGTGTCAGGCGATTAGCTGTTTCCCCAGTTGCAATACCTTTGTAACCAAAATGCCATGGCATTCCGATTTGGTGAACATTTTTTCCATTAATCTTATGAGGCTTAAAGCGCTTCGTCACCATTGCATAAGCCTTTACCTCGCCGCGAGCTGAGGTTACAATGACTTCGTCTTTATTTTTAATGCCTTTTTCTTTTGCTAGCTCTTCGCTCATTTCGATATACATATGAGGTACAAGTTCTGATAACCATTCTTGGTTACGAGTCATCGTTCCAGATTGCCAGTGCTCACTTACCCGGTAAGTTGTTGCAACAATTGGATAATCTGCCTTAAAACCTCGCTTATTGAAGTCACCCTCAATTACTACAGCAGCCGGGTTTAACTCCTGACTTGAGAAAGCATTCGGAATTGGGCTTTCAAATGGCTCGTAATGCTCAGGGAACGGACCATCATTCAATGTTGGTGCATACAGTAAACCTACTCCATCTTTGTTCATGATAAATGGATCCGTTCCTGTTGGATCTGTTGGTGCTTTCGTTGGGACAAAGTCTGGTACATCATTACCGACCCATTTCGCTTGGAGGTCATCCCACCAGATAACAGCTTTATCCTTACTCCAAGGCTTACCGCTTGGATCGGCTGAAGCACGGTTATAGATAATACGGCGGTTTGCTGGCCATGAGAATGCCCAGTTCAAGTAATTGCTCATGCCTGTATCTTTATTGTCACGGTTTTTTGAACGGTTCTTTCCTTCTTCAGGATAGAAGCCTGAATAAATCCAGTTCCCAGAACATGTCGAGCCGTCATCTTTAAGAGCAGCAAAGCCAGCCACCTGTTTACCTGTATTAACGTCATAACCATTGATTTCCTTACATACAAGGTCGATATCTGGATGGTGACCTTCACCATAATTCCAATAAAGAGCATTGATTGGAGCAGCTTGAGGACCAGCTTCATTTTTATAAAGACCTTTAATTCTAGTTGCAAGCTCATGAATGATCTCTATGTCTGGTTTTGATTCGCCTAATGGTTTAATAGCCTGCCAACGGTACTGCATCCAGCGGCCGCTGTTTGAGATACTTCCTTCTTTTTCATAAGAAGAACATGCTGGGAGGAAGAACACCTCTGTATTAATCTTGGCTGGGTTGCTGCCAGCAGATTCTTGCCAGAATGCAGATGTTTCTGTTTCCCAAAGGTCAACCGCTACTAACCATTTCAGATTGCTTAGAGATTCTTTTTCTTTTCCAGCATTCGGACCGCCTACTACAGGGTTTGTTCCGAAAAGGAAAGCTCCTTCTAATGTGCCTTCATACATAGCCTTAAACAAATTAATATGTGAGTAGTTTTTATTGCCTTTTGGCAGATATTGATAGCCAAATTCATTGGCTGCCGTTGCATTCGGACCATACCAAGCTTTTAATAGGCTGGCAACAAATTTTGGCTTATTGCTTTGGTAGCCTGTTGGAGGTGTTTCTTTTGCGTTATATGCTGCAAGTGTAGCATGCTCTGGAATTGCCTTAGGTGCTGTTAAATAGCCAGGAATTGTGTCATACAATAAAGCGAAGTCCGTTGATCCTTGAACGTTTGATTCACCGCGCATAGCATTAATTCCGCCGCCAGGCATCCCGATATTTCCAAGCAGCATTTGTATAATGGCGAAAGCACGAACGTTTTGTGTTCCAACGGTATGCTGGGTTGTTCCCATTGCATACATAATGGTTCCAGATTTACCAACCTGGCCAGTTTCACAGAACGCTTCATAAACTTTTAATAAGTCTTCTTTTGGTGTTCCGGTTACTTTTGAAACAGTATCCACATCATAACGTGAGTAGTGTTTTTTCATTAATTGGAACACGGAACGCGGATGTTGTAAGGTTTCATCCTTTACCGGCTTTCCGTCTTCTGCTGTTTCCCATGCCCATTTCGTTTTATCATAGGCACGTTTTGATTCGTCATAGCCTGAGAATAGACCGTCTTCGAATGTAAAGCTATCCTTTACGATAAAGCTTGCGTTAGTATATTTAGCAACATACTCTTTGTGGTAAAGATTATTATCAAGGGCATGCTTAATCATCCCGCCCATAAACGGAATATCCGTTCCGGAACGAAGTGGAGCATAAATGTCAGCCATTGACGACGTTCTTGTGAAACGCGGGTCAACAGAAACAATTTTTCCTCCCTTTTCCTTCGCCTTTGTTAACCATCTAAAGCTGATTGGATGGTTTTCAGCAGGATTTGCGCCCATAATCAATGCACAATCAGTATACTGCAGATCATTCCAATGGTTAGTCATTGCTCCACGACCAAATGAAGGTGCCAGACCGGCAACCGTAGAACTATGTCATATTCGTGCCTGGTGCTCTAAATAGGTAACACCAAGCCCTCTCATCATTTTTGCAAGCAGGTAACACTCTTCATTATCAAGAGCTGCTCCGCCAAGGCTTGCAATTGCCTCGGTCTTATTTACAGTTAAGCCGTTTTCTGTGGCTACAAATGTTTTGTCACGTGTTTCTTTTACACGTTTGGCAATGGTTTCATACATCCATTCCCAGTCTTTTTCTACCCACTTATTGCTGCCTGGTGCGCGATAAAGCGGTTTCTTTACTCGTTTTTCAGAGGTATATAATTGTCTAATAGTAGTACCCTTGCTGCATAGCTTACCTTCGTTAATTGGGTTATCCGGATCCCCTTCCGTATAAACCACTGTGTTGTCCTTTGTATGGACTAAAATTCCACAGCCAACGCCGCAAAAGCAGCAAATGGTTGGTGTTACAGTTGATTTGGCAATTTTAAATTCTTTAGTTGCTGCATGGGCTTTTTTTGTATCAAAGCCTAATTCAACAACAGCCAATGTTGCCGCAGTTGCTCCTGACAACTTCAAGAATTGCCGGCGGTTTAAGTTGATTTCAACCATTTTTCTATCTCCTTCCCAGAATTGAATAGAACATCCCTTTTTCTCTAATTACTTACCTTGTTTATTCCCCCTTTCAATGCATCTCTACAGCGGGTTCCTCCACTACATCATTTTGAACTCGGCCTGTTGAGGTATAAATATTAGCCATTTTCCCTCGTAAATAGCCAATTACCTCGATATTTAAATATTTAGCCAGTTGAACAGCCTGTTTGGTGGCTGCTGTTCGTGAACCAATAACAGGAAAGCCAAATTTTGCTGCTTTGGAGAGCATTTCATATGAAACCCGTCCGGTTGTTAATAAAACTAACCTTTCAGGCTGCAAACCCATTCGTATGGTGTGGCCAATGATCTTATCGACTGCATTGTGCCGCCCAATGTCTTCCCGGACGGTGATATTGCCTGCTTTATCTACAATACAGGCTCCATGCATGCCGCCAGTTTCCAAGTAAAACGGAGAATTTCGAGCAAATTCACTCTGTTTTTTTAATAAATAACTCAATTTATAGCTGTGCAGAGAAGATACTTTTTGAAAATTTTTCACGTCTGTCATTGAGAAAAATGTAACTCCGCGGCCGCAGCCTGCTGTATAGTGCTTCTTCTTCGTAAACAACTCTTCTTCATTAAAACCATTCAGAAGTGAAACATGTATGCTGCCCATTTCATCATTTATACTAATGGAACCGACATCACTCGATCCGTGAATAAATCCTTCAGAAAACAAATAACCATAGGCCCAATCCTCTAAATCATGTTTCGTTAGTTGGAATACGGCAATTTCATACCCATTTAAAATCAAGGTAATGGGGTATTCATCAGGACATCCTTTGCGATACATTGTTTTCCCTCCTTTCAGGAATACCTTCATGGCGTTTCAATTGTAATGATGTTACCTAGCCTTCTCAGCGACATTTGTCACAATGAATAGCAAAACCAATATGAATTAGGCTATCTATACTAAATTTATAATAAATGTCAGTCGCTAAATTCTTAGGCTTTGACGAATTTCGGTCGATTTTGTGTCGAATTTTCGAATCTTTGTCCAAGCCAGTTTCTTTAGCACCATAAAATCACCATATTGTAAGCGATTGCATTTAAAGATTTGTGTCTTTAGTACTATCGTACGATGAGCCCTTTTTCTCTGAAGTAAGATTTATCACATAAAACTATATAATTAGGGTAAAAACGGTAAATTGTCATGTTTCCGACAAAATCAGAGTGATTGTAAAATTTCTACTATATTTTCATGTTTGTTTTATAATAGGAATAGTGAGATTCACCAACTCGTTTTAGGAGGAGTACATATGACAATCAAAAAGGTTATGACAATCGCTGGTTCAGATACAAGCGGGGGTGCAGGGATTCAGGCCGATATAAAAACATTCCAAGAGTTAGGTGTTTATGGGATGACCGCCCTGACCACTATCGTAACGATGGATCCAAAGGATTGGCACCATAGTGTTTTTCCAATCTCCGTTGAGACATTAAAACCGCAAATTGATACTGTCTTATCTGTAGGAATTGACGCAATGAAAACAGGTATGCTTGGTACTGTCGAGATTATTGAGTTAGTGGCAAAAGTCATTGATGAACATAAATTAGAAACGGTCGTAATCGATCCTGTTATGGTTTGTAAGGGTGAGGATGAAGTCTTAAATCCAGAAACGACCGACGCTATGCGCGAGCTATTATTACCGCGTGCGTTAGTTGTGACACCGAACCTGTTCGAAGCAGGCCAATTAGCTCAAACTGGTCCGGTTAAAACATTAGAGCAGATGAAAGAAGCTGCCATTAAAATACATGATTTAGGTGCAAAGTATGTTGTCATTAAAGGCGGAAGCAAGCTTTTAACAGAAGAAAAGTCCATTGACCTTCTATACGATGGCAAAAACTTTACTGTATTTGAATCTGAGAAGGTGGAAACAAACTTTACACACGGAGCAGGCTGTACCTTCTCGTCTGCTATTACAGCAGAGCTTGCTAAAGGCAGTTCTGTTGTTGAAGCGGTCGAGGTGGCAAAAGACTTCATTTCAGCTGCCATCAGCCAAGGCTTCCGCTTAAATGAATTTGTCGGACCTACTTGGCATGGTGCCTACCGCGGTGCTAAAACGGAATACTGCACAGATTGCTAATGGAAAAAAAACAGAGTCGGACCTTGGGTTCGACTCTGGTTTTTTAAAGCAAGGATTTCGCTTTTTTAATGTGATTTTAGTATGATAGTTACATTATTAAATACACTTGTTTTGATTACATACCTTGCATAGAGAAAGGAGATAGAATTATGGAACCGATTAAGAATCATCGCCAGGTTCAAGAAGCGATTAACGCATACGCGAACCAGGATGTATACATTCACTTGGAAACAACAAATGGTGCCTATGCATCTCATCACGATCAAACTTTCTTTTCAGCAGGTGCCTATATCCGCAACGCATTGGTTCGATACGAAATTGGGAAAATCACCGGAAACGACCCCTATCGTGTTGGCTTAAAAATAAACCTTGGCTGGATTTACGCGGAAGGTCTCACTCATTTCGAAGTAGATGAGCAAAACCGTTTGCTGCTAGCTGGTCATGATAACAAAGGAAAACTCGCGGTAGCTCTTGAAATCAGTGCTACACCGTTTGAGTAAAGGAAAGGAGCAGCCTATTATGGAAAAAGAACGTCATGTATTAGTCATCTTTCCACATCCGGATGATGAAGCATTTGGAGTGTCAGGAACCATCGCCACTCATGTACAGAATGGTACTCCTGTCACCTATGCTTGTTTAACCTTGGGCGAGATGGGAAGGAATATGGGGAATCCCCCTTTTACCAACCGTGAAAATCTCCCGAAAATTAGAAAAGAAGAACTTAAGGCTGCTGCAGCGGCATTAGGTATCCAGGATTTGCGGATGTTAGGATACCGTGATAAAACAGTTGAGTTTGAAGACGACGAAAAACTTGCAAATGCAATGTTGTCAATCATAAATGAAGTAAATCCATCATTAATCATTACTTTTTATCCAGGCTACTCTGTTCACCCTGACCATGACGCCACCGGTGCGGCCGTTGTCAGAGCAGTAGAAAAACTTCCCGCGGACGCAAGACCTACACTGCATTGTGTGGCTTTTTCAAACAATTGTGTCGAGGAGCTCGGTGAGGCCGACATTGTCCATAATATTAGTGCCGTTGCGGATAAAAAACTTGCTGCGATCCAAGCACATCGTTCCCAAACAGAGCAAATGTTTGGCGACGTGACGGAGAAGCTGAAAAACCAAGATCCGCAAATGATGGTATGGATCAATAATGAACGATTCTGGACGTATAAATTTGAAAAATAACTCTCTTCACTAAAAATACTTATTGAAGACAATTTCAGGCTGACTCATGAGAGATATGTCCTCAAGACTGCTAATTGAGGACATATCTCTACTAACTCATCTGAGTTTTGTCCCCAAGAGTCCTTATTGAGGACATATCTCTATCAGCTCACCTGAGATTTGTCCCCAAGACTGCTTATTGAGGACATATCTCTACTGACTCATCTAAGATTTGTCCCCAAGAGTCCTTATTGAGGACATATCTCTACTGACTCATCTAAGATTTGTCCCCAATAGTCCTTATTGAGGACAAATCTCTACTGACTCACCTGGGTTTTGTTCCCAAGAGCCCTTATTGAGGACAAATCTTTACTGGATCAGCTTAGTTTTGTCCCCAAGACTGCTTATTGAGGACATATCTCTACTGGATCATCTAAGTTTTGTCCCCAAGAGTCCTTATTGAGGACATATCTCAATCAGCTCATCTGAGTTTTGTCCTCAAAAGCCATCTCTTCACAAACAAACCCTTCGCCCAACAAAAACATGGACGAAGGGTTTATTTTAATAGGAATGATTCATCAGTGCACAAAGCCGGCACATATCAAGAATAATGATTTTCCTTGATTTCATTTCGATGATTTCCTCTTTTTTCAATTTCGAGAATACCCGGCTTACACTTTCCCTCGTTGTCCCCACCACGGTTGCAAACTCCTGAATCGTCAAGGGTATCTCAATGTTCCATCTTGATGTAGAGGTATTAAATTTATTCCCTAACCGTTCTAACGTCTTCACTGTCTTCGCATAAACATCTAACAACGCTACGTCCCTTAATGTTGAGGTCATCTCGCGCAGCGAATCACTCATGTATTGAATCATTTGAACAGCAAGCTCCGGATATTCATGAAGCCCTTTCTCTAATTCCATTTTATCCAAATAGAAAAGCTGTCCATCTTGGAGCATGGTGGCGGTGGCTGGATACAGCTCTGAAGTCTTTGAAAATAGACAAGCCTCCGCAAACACATCGCCCTTTTGCTTCATACAAACGATGATCTCATTTCCACTTTCATCTTGTTTCGTCAGCTTTACGGCTCCAGCTTGGATAAAAAACACCCCTTTGGCCGCGTCATTCTCACAAATCACTTGTACTCCTTTTTTAACCGTTAACGTCTGAATACGATTTGCGATAAGATGAAGGGATTTCGCCGATAAATCCTTAAAAATCACAATTTTCCGCAGGAAGTCTTCGAGTTTCAACGCTCTTACTCTTCCTAAAGGCTGTTCCTCTAAAGCATGTACGGGATTCATTTTTGCCCTCCTCTCCTTAAAGTTTCACTTATTTGTTACTTCCCATTGTAGTAAAAAAAATTGCAGCTCGAAGTGATTATCTTCACAAAACGTTCAATTTTTAAAACACTTACATATCAAGCTTCTTCACAAAACGTTCAAGAGTATATAAAAAACAGTGAGGTTCATCACAAATTCACGCTTGAAATCCGATTAGGATGAAGTTGTTGAATAGACAGAAGGAGGGGGAAGTATGAAAAAGGCAATTATCAGCTTTGCAGTCAGCATTGTAATTGGTTTTGGTCTTGGTTACTTGGTGTTTGGTGTTATTATGGGAGCTTCTGATAAACAGCCCCAAGTTGCTCAAACAGAGCCAACCGAGGAAAAAGCCGCAACAGAGGACCAAAAGGAAGAAACAAAGACGGAAACAGCTACTGTTGATGCCAATAACATTCTTAACAGCAAGGGCTGTCTCGGCTGCCACGCTGTTGATAAACTGGGCTTAAAAGGCGGGGCCACGGGGCCAGATCTTTCCAAAGCCTTTACTGAGGTTGAAGGCAAGCATGGCAAGCCGATTGAAGAGTTCTTAAAAGAACCAACTTCTGCGGTTATGTCTAGCGTAATCGGCGGCAATCCATTAACAGATGAAGAACGCACACAAGTGCTAGATATGTTGAAACAAGCTTCTGAAAAATAAAAAGGCGGTGTGATAGATGAAGAAATGGGTTCCAATTGCCTCTGGTTTACTAGCAGGTTTTGTAGCAGCAACGATTTCATTTGCCGATTTTTCACAGAGCACAAACACTCAAGTTGCCTCAGGCAGTACGAAAAGTAACGCAGAGAAAGTTTATGTTCCCTTCGGTGAAAAAGATGATTATTACTTATTTGCGTCAGGCGGCCACTCTGGTCAAATGTTTATCTATGGTGTTCCATCCATGCGTCATATCCGTACCGTACCGGTCTTCTCACAAGACTCTGCAACAGGATATGGATTTGATGAGCATTCTAAGAAAATGATGGGCGGGTACACATGGGGAGACCTCCATCACCCAGCATTCTCTGAAACAAAAGGTGACTATGACGGTAAATACATGTTTGCCACAGATGTTGGAAACAGCCGTGCAGCAGCAATGGATTTAGAAACGTTTACGGTTAAAGACATTATTAATGTTCCAAACACAAGCGGTCCGCACTGTGCGGCGTTCGTTACGGAGAATACTGAGTACATGTTCCTGCCAACACGTTTCGCGGTTCCAATTGGCTCTGAATACAAGTCTTTAGACGAATACAGCGACCAGTACCGAGGTGTAATGTCAGCCGTAACGTTTGACCAAAACAAAGAAAAGCTTAACATTGCCTACCAAGTGGCGCTTCCGCCATGGTCTTATGATTTATCAGACGCCGGAAAGAAAAGCTCTGCTGATTGGGCAGTTATGACCACTTACAACACAGAAGAAGCGACTACGAATCTAGAAATCAACGCCTCTCAGGCTGACCGTGACTACATTGTTCTTTTTAACTGGAAAGAGCTAGAAAAAATGGTCGCTGAGGGACAATATGATGAAGTTACTGGTCAAAAAATGATTTTCCCTGAAAAGCATAAGGGCGGTATTTACTTAGTTCCTGTTGCGAAATCACCACATGGTGTGGACGTAACGCCTGACGGTAAGCACTTTATCGCTTCAGGTAAGCTTGCACCATCTATGACAGTGTTCTCTTTTGAAAAAGCATTTGAAGCTGTTAAGAACCAAGATTTCTCTGGTGAACGTAACGGTATTCCAATCTTAAAATATGAATCTGTAATGGAAAGAGAAGTTAACCCTGAAAACGCACTTGGACCACTTCACACTCAGTTTGATGATAAGGGTATGGCCTACACAACGATGTTCATTTCTTCTGAAATCGTCAAATGGGATCCTAAAACAGGAGAAACGTTAGACCGTGTTCCTGTTCAGTATTCACCAGGACACTCTGTAGCGGCTGAAGGTGACACTGTTTCACCTGATGGAAAATGGCTGATTGCCTTGAACAAAATTGCAAAAGACAGCTATTTATCCGTTGGACCTTCACATCCTGAGTCTATGCAATTGATTGATATCAGCGGCAAGATGAAAGTGATTCAATCTTCACCTGTAAACCCTGAGCCGCACTACGCTCAAATTATTAAGGCAGATAAGATTAAAACGATTGAAGTTTATCCGAAGGATGAAAACAACAAGCTTGCAACGTATAAGCAAGAGGATGCGAAAATCGTCCGCAATGGAAATGAAGTTCACGTCTACGGTATCGCCATGCGGTCAAAATTTATCTTTGACGCGAAAGCAAAACGACCTGATGTGATTGAGGTCAATCAAGGAGATAAGGTGTTTATCCACTTAACGAATACGGATTTTGATGAGGATATTACCCATGGATTTGCCATCAACAGCTATAACTTAAACATGGAAGTTCAGCCTGGCCAAACAAATACGCTAGAATTTACTGCAGATAAAGCAGGTACGTTCCCGCTTTATTGTACTAACTTCTGTTCAGCCCTACACCAAGAAATGACTGGCTACTTCCTTGTTAAACCTACAAAGTAAAATGGATGGTAAGGGTATCAATTGAATCAATTGGTACCCTTCTCCATTTAGAAAGGACTTGTTTTACATGAAGGCAAAAAAATTATCACTTGTTTCATCGATATTGATTGCCCTTGCTGCGGTCCTAGTCGGACTTTCATTATTCTTTCCTTGGTGGCAAATGATCTTCTTTGCTCCGCAGTATCCAGAAGGGTTAAATATTATTGTTTACCCTAATAAGCTTGAAGGTGAAATCGATATCGTTAATGGTCTGAACCACTATATCGGAATGGAAAATTTCAGCGAAGAGAACTTCCCAGAATTATCCTATCTATCCTACTTAGTAATAGGTTTAGCAGTGATTACTCTTTTGAC
The DNA here is from genome assembly GCF_001591505.1 of Neobacillus niacini NBRC 15566. Taxonomy (GTDB): domain Bacteria; phylum Bacillota; class Bacilli; order Bacillales; family Cytobacillaceae; genus Neobacillus; species Neobacillus niacini. The sequence continues at coordinate 27,918 of NZ_BCVA01000038.1, read as the reverse complement.
AGCCATTCTGCGAAAAAAATCAGTGCTATATGGATTAATTGGTGTGTTTATCATTGGCGGCAGTCTCGGTGTTTGGGACCTTACACGTGCCCTTCGTAAATTTGGCACCAACTTAAGCCCAACCGCACCGATAAAAATTGACCCATTTGTTCCGCCGCTTATAGGGCATAATACAGTTGCAAACTTTGTCACAGAAAGTATCCTTGGCTACGGTTCGTATTTCCTAATTGCAGCCTTTATTTTATTATTGATTCCGCTATGGAAGGATCGGACAAGATGAAAAAATTACTGCTCTTTCTTTTGGTTTTCTCTATCACTTTTTTAGTATTTCCCGAGAAAAATAGTGCTGCCGAAAACTTGCAAGCCATGATCGACAGCTTGGAAGAAGGAGCAGTTTTACAACTTGAAAATAAAACATATGAGGGCAATATCGTCATCAATAAATCAGTGACTTTAGTTAGCACTGTTAATACGGTGATAAAAGGAGATGGAACGGGAAATGTCATCTCGATTAAAGCCCCTAATGTGACCATTAAAAAACTTAGCGTCACCAATAGCAGTATGGACCGTAATTCTTCTGAGGAGTATGCGGGGATTAAGATTCATACCAACGGGAATGTAATAGATGACATCAAAATTACAGATTCCTTTCATGGAATCTATTTAAGTCAAGCACACGAAAATAAAATCACCAACGTTGAAATCAAAGGGATGGGCAAAGGAGAAATTGCGGCACAGGGTAATGGGATTCATATCTATTACTCCAATCATAACCTCTTATCCCATAACACCATTGAAGGAACGCGTGATGGCATGTTTTTTGACTACGGTAACAAGAATGAAAGCTATCAAAATAATATTAGTCATACACGGTACGGTCTGCATTACATGTATTCCGATGAAAATATTTTTAAGAAGAATACCTTTACGATGAATACGGGCGGCGCTGCGGTCATGAATTCCAATCACTTAGTTTTAGAAGATAATCACTTTATCGTAAACTATGGAAACCAATCATTTGGATTACTGTTGCTGCAAGCCAATGATAATCAAATTAAAAACAATACGTTTTACATGAACCAAAGAGGAATGTACATTGACCAGGCTACAAGAAACCGTTTTGAAGGCAATAAAATTTCTCAAAACCAAATTGGAATTGAGCTTTGGGCCAGCTCCAATGAACAAATTTTTTCTAAAAACCTTATTACCGAAAATACAATTCCCGCTGTTACCATTGGTGGAAGTGGTGAGAATAATTTCTGGAGTTATAATGGCAAAGGAAATGACTGGGGAAGCTCCTTCCCGCTCACCGATTTAAACCAGGATGATATTGGGGACTTTCCTATAACTTATCACTCTTCTTTATATCAATTACTCGAAGACCAAGAATTATCTTATTTATTTTTAAAAAGTCCCGCATTACCCATCTATGAAAAATTGAATGCGGTATGGATGGACGAAAAAGTTATGTTTAATGACCCGCACCCGCTGGCTGCTGCCAAAGGCAAGAACCATTTCATTTTGATTGCAGTGATGGGACTGGCCGCAGTGCTGATTTTAATAAAGGCACGTTATCGTAATAATAATTGTTAAAATCCTAAAGCCGATTTTAACGTGGAAATAGCTATTTTAGCGACGTAGTGGAGTTTGCATGCTCTTTTCTCATTCGTTTTCACATATTTCAATGATAATCAATTTAATCGACCATAATGATATTTTAATTAGCTACACAGTTGAGAAAAGAGACTTACTAAAAGGGAGACAAATACTATGCATTACATTTGGAAGGAATGGAAGGAAAATATAAGAGGAAAAGGATTATGGCTCGCCTTAAGCATCATTGTTCTGATTTCAATTAGTATTTTGTTTCGTTCCACGGCCCTTTCATTTGATAAAGGCTTTTATGTCCTCTTACTGAATTTGTTTGATACGATTATTTATTTCATCCCAATTCTTTGCTTGTTTATCGGCGCCTTTTCTATTTTTCAGGAAAAGGAACAAAAGACGTTGATCATGCTGCTGACCAAGAAAGATAACTATACGAGCTTTTTATTACGAAAAAGTATAGGACTCTATACGGTTGTACTTATACCAATCATCGTGTGGTTTTTTCTTTATTTATTATTGCTTAAGTTTCAATTCCAGCTTGATATAAAGGCATATTTGATCTTTATTGCAGCCATTGTGACCATGTCTCTCGTGTTCCTGCAAATGGGAGCAGCTATCGGAAGTTTTAGCACTTCAAGAATGCAGATTATTGGGTATACCATATTTGTTTGGTTCTACTTTTTCTTCTTACATGATTTTCTCTTACTCTCACTGCTGCCTGACGTTACCTATGAAAATGTAAAATTATTTTCTGCAGGATACTTTTTAAATCCATTGCAGTCGGTAAGAATGTTCCTAGAAACAGGCATGGGTGTTTATTCCTTTGGTCACATGTCAAGGCTACTCCAAGCCTTCATGTGGACCAAGCCCGTTTTCTTTTTACTCGGGAATCTGGTATTCTGGTTCATCAGCTCTATTGCTGCAGCGATTATTTTTCACCGTAAGGAGGGCTTTGAATGATTACGGTATCTGATTTAAACCAATCCTTCGGGAAAAAAGTCATCCTGGAGTCGATCGATATTGAGATTCATAAAAATGAAATTTGCGCTCTTGTCGGTCGTAATGGTGCCGGAAAGTCAACTTTTATTAACAGCCTTCTTGGCCTTCTCCCTGTGAAACAGGGTTCGATTTTGATTAATGGCGTTCAGGTCACAAAGAAAAGTCATGAATGGAAAAAAGCAATCGCCTACTTGCCAGAAAAGTTCCAGCTCTATCCCATGCTGACGGGTCTTGAAAATATTACCTTCTTTGCTGAGGCTGTTGGCAAGAAAGCTGACCAAGGACGAATTGAGAATGTTCTTAGATCGGTAAGTTTGTGGGATGACTGCGATGTACAGGTCAAAAAATATTCAAAAGGCATGCTGCAGCGGCTTGGATTAGCTATCACACTCTATCAAGACTCAAGTATATTGATTCTTGATGAGCCGACAAGCGGAATCGACCCAATGGGAAGAAAGGAAATTTTAGAAGTGTTAAAATCGCTTCATGATAAAACCATCCTCCTCTCCTCCCATCATCTCGATGAAATCAGGCAGGTCTGTACGCATGTCGCCTACTTAAATAATGGAAAAATGGAGAAATACACAGTGGAGGAATTCTTGCAAACACATAATCTTGGAGGGATAGAGTCATGAAAAAAGCGATAAGGTTGACTGCACTGCTGCTAGCAGCACTGCTTGGGGGCTGTAGTGCGGGCCCTGACTATAGTATTGAAATCACAAAGCCGATTTACCAGGAGCCAGATAAGGAAATGCCTATGGAAATTCAAGTAAAGGAAAAAGACGATAGTGTAACCGGGTTAGATGTTACTGCTGAATTTTCTATGGCGAATATGGATCATGGAATGACAAAAGTGGAATTAACGGAAGGGGAAGATGGAATTTATTCCGGTAATGTTGAGCTTCCGATGCCCGGGAAATATGAAATACTCTTTATCTTAGAAAAGGATGGGGATAAGACTGAAAAAGTAATCAGTTATGAAGTGGAAAAACCGAACGGCGTTGCGTCCATTAATGGTGAATGGATTACCTATGAAGATTTAGATTTTTATAAGCTTATTAATTATCTCCAACTTGCGATTAATCGTGAAACCGATCAAAAGCGCTACACAGGCGACCAATTGAAGGAATCATTAGCCTATTGGACGTCCCAAGAAAAGCTGGTTGAAGATCAGAACCAATTATTAACCCAGATCATCCGCCTTCGTTCAATGGCCATGCTTGCTGAAGAAAAAGGACACACCGCAACCGACGCAGAAATCGAAACAGAACTCAACAAGGTCCGGGCTCAATACGATCAATTCGCCTCAGCAAAAGCGATGATCAACGAATACGGTGAAGAAAAATTCTGGGAAACCGAAAAGCAGCAATACCAACTCATCGTCCTTTCCCAAAAAGTACAAAAAGACATGATTGAAAAAGTAAAAAAAGAAAACCCAGAAATGAGCCAACAAGAAATCAACTTCCAAGCCCAAAAACAATACGAAGAACTCCTAGTCTCACAAGTTAACTCATTAAAAATAGAAATCCTTTAAATCATCAACTCCACTGCCTGCGCCGTCGCCAAATATACAAAAACCGCTGCATAAACAGCGGTTTTTGTATATTTGGTGCCTGTCACCATTCATTCTTTAGTCTTCTGGTGTGTTAATAATCTTTAGGGTTTTGAAGCCGAGGTTGATTTTGTAGTTTAGGTTCCAGTTTGCGCCATGGATTTCGATTTCGTTTTCTTGGAGGGTAAATCTGAGCATGACGTCATTGTCTTCGTCGATGATGACGTAGGAGTTTTTGTTTGTAAAGATTTGATAGGTTGGATGGGCAATCAGTGTCCATCCGTATTGTAATTTATTGCTTTTTGTCGTCATAATCACACCAGCCTTTACCCGTTCAGATTGGTTAGCAGCACTCGGTACAATTTGTCATCCTTTTCATCAGGATTTCCCCTGCCATCTGTATTGTTGCTGACAAAATAGAGGTATTCACCATCCACATACACATCTCGTAACCTGCCTAATCCTGTAATAACCGGCCTGGTTGTATTCTTTTCCAGGTCAAATTCCCGGATTGCATTTCCTCTTAATGTTGCGGCATATAGCTTCCCATTATGGGTCGCCATTCCTGAAGGAGCCCAGGTTTCGTCACCGGACTGGAACAATGGCGTCTCCATTCCAGCTTTCTTTTCATTTCCTTGGATCACTGGCCAGCCATAATTTTTACCTGGCTTTATTAGATTTATTTCATCATGTGCGGATTGACCGTGCTCACTCGCATATAGCATTTCCCCCACCCACACAAGCCCTTGAGGATTCCGATGACCATAACTGTAAACATAAGAATTCTCAAATGAATTATCAGCCGGAATACTGCCGTCTAAATTCATTCTTAAAATCTTCCCATTCAAGGACTTAAGATTCTGTGAAAGTTCAGGGGTAGTGGCATCGCCTGTAGTAATATACAGCTTGCCTTCCGGTCCAATCTTCAAACGACCTCCATGATGGTACGCGGCACTCGGAATCTCATCAAGCAGAATCCTCTCTTCCGTCCACTTATTCCCTGCCAGCTGCAAGACTACAACACGGTTAAACTGTCCCTGTCCATTCTCATACGTATAATACGCATATGCCTTTTGATTCTCAGGGAATTCCGGATCTAGCACAAAGCCAAGCAGTCCAGCTTCCGCTGCTTTTGCGAGCGGCTTTCGTAACTCTACTTGTTGTCGTTCCATTTTTCCATTATCAACCTTCACGATACTTCCTGTTCGTTCACTCACATAAAAAGTCTCATTAACCTTATGAATCGACCATGGGACACTCAGTGTATCTGCAACAACTTCCATTTCCGGCTGCAGGACAATTGCTTCATCCTCTTCATGGTCTTTCGGCTGCAGCTTTTCTTTTTCAAAAAGGGAACAACCTGATATCAATAGGATCATTGATAAAAAAATGGAACATACTTTGACCATCCATCTCTTCCTTTCTTATAAAACTTCGAGGATCGCCTTGGCTACACCATGTTCTTCATTTGTAGCGGTGATGACATCACAAAGAGATTTAATTTCATAGTCAGCATTTCCCATCGCGACGGCCCTGCCGACCCGCTCAAGCATGGAAACGTCATTAAAACTATCACCCATTGCCATCGTTTCGGACATATCGATTCCTTTTGATTTAACAAACGTTTCTAACGCAATTCCTTTTTGAGCATTTCGATGTGTTATTTCTAGATTGTTATGTCCTGAACTAGACACTGCCAACTCGGTTAATTCTTTTAGTGCGTCTTCCGCAGCTCCACGCCTGTCTGCATCCATAGCAAATCCAAAAAGCTTGTAAATTTGATGTGTTTCATCATTAAATAGAAGATCATAACTATCAACCTGATGGACTAATCCATGACGAGTTCTCTCTCCTGCTCGTTTAACTACATCATCCCGGTCCACATCAGGATTCGCACTGACTACAATATCAACTAAAATTTCTACAGCTTTATTAGGATCTAGCGAGTATGTACCTTGATTTGTATATACTTCAAAATAGATATCCTTTTCCATTAGCTTTTCTGCAGCCTTTTTAGCTACGTGCTTTTCAATAGGTACGGCAGATAGTATTTCTCCGTCTTTTGTGCGGACTTCTGCTCCATTTACACATATGGCCGGGCAATCGATACCCGCTTCATCAAGTACAAACCGTATTTCTTGATATGATCTACCCGATGCAATTACTACTTCAATTCCCTGGGACTGGGCTTTTAGAATCGCTTCTTTATTTTCCTGACTAACTTGTTGATTTGAATTTAATAAGGTACCATCCATATCTGATGCAATGCACTTAATCATGTTGTTCACCTGTTTCCTTTATATGTTATTGCCATTCTAACATGATTCCACTAGACATTTTCACCATTATGCTCATGAAAGATACTTACTGCCTTCTCTAACACTTAAGGAAGCTAGCACATGTCCTTCAATAAACTTCTTAACGGACACTGGATTTGTTTTGGAGTATTCTCTTAACGCCCAGCCTATCGCTTTTTCAATAAAGAATTCTTTACTACCGGCGTTCTTTGTGATGTATTCATAGAGAAGTTCTTCATTGGTTTGTTGTTTAAATTTTAATTGAAAAAGAATTGCGGTTCTCCGCAGCCAAACGTTATCATCGACCGCCCAGCTATTAATCGTCTCTTCTATTACTTCAGGATACCTCCGAGCGAGTTCTCCCACTAAAGGGACAATGGAATCAACACTATCCCACCACGATTTAGTTGTGATTAACTGTTCTATAAAAGCAATGCTATCTTTCGGTAATTTCTTTACGAATTTCCCCATATATGTAATCGCAGTATATTGATATTCTCTTTCATCTTTCTCCCAAAGTTCTTCAACAAACTCCTGGTTAAATGGCTTTTTCAAAATCTCTGTTTCTTTAAAAAATTCCTTCTCAAGCTCTTTGCGAAGCGGTGACTTCATTCCTAAGAAGGGAAAATGGTCTTTCATATACTTTTTCATCGGACCTGCATTTTCTTCATTCCGGTGTTCTTCATACAAAAGTGTTAGCCTCTCAAGATCGTTTATCAAAAAGGTTCCCCCCTAGAAAATTGCGATCGTTCTATTTTAACTCTCCTAGTAATTCTATAAACACTTTCTATCCCCTCTATAAAAGTGCATAAAGAATGATGCAAATGCCAAACTAAACTGTACCGAAAGACGAAAGGAGACAATCATTATGACAAAAAAGGTTAATAAAGGAAGTAAAAACCAAAATTCACCGCGTGCAGGACATGCTGAAGCTGAATTTGCTAGTGAGTTCGTAAGCGGAGATAATAGCAAGGGGAATAAGCGAAATAAGAGTCAGCAAAGCAAGACCAATCCTCATGAATAAAAGAGAGTCGGCTTACCGCTAAGGAAGGCCGACTCTCGTTGGGTTTACTGAGGGGTGGCAATGGCTGCAGGCGAAGTACGAATATCTTTATGTTCATCATGATTGAACTGATTCTGCAGCTCGATGTTAGCTTTTTCTGCCTCTGAACTTGCTTGTACGGGCTCATGAACCTTTCCATCTTCCAATTGGTTATTGATATCAATGTTCGCTTCTACAATCTTATTTGATGAATTTGGATCATTTTTCACGATAAAAAAACTCCTTCTGAAGTAAAATAATAGGCACTACTATTATTTTCCCCTAGTCTGCACAGAAGTATCAAAAATAAACTGCCCCTATTTGGGACAGTTCACATACTTCCGCTTTTTTTATCATGACTTGGTGTTTACAATTATATCATGTTCTAATTCTCGAATTTCCTCTGAAATTCTTTCCTGAATATGATCAACAACCGCAAAATTCATTGCCGGCACATAAATACCTTCTAGGTGATCATGAAGTTCTTTCGCTCTCGCTAAATACGAGATGGCTTCTTTCATTTTCCCTTTGTAGCTTTCAGCAATCGGCTTAATTTTATCCTCATAGGCTTCGTCTGTACCCGGGGTAATCAGCAGTTCATACATATCAATGATTTCATCGCTGTCACGGTCTGGAAAATACTCATGAGGAGCTGTACTGTCAAAGATGGCAATGCCCAGCTCTCTAAAAATCACCATATCCAAGCTGTTGGGGTCAAACCCACAGTGATAAACCTCTGCATCAATTCCTCTTTCTTCTGCAGCTGCCGCGAGCTTCTTCAGCATGGTTGATTTTCCGGAACCAGGACGTCCTTTAATGAAGTAACGTTTTTCGATATCCTCTGTTAAGTTCGGGACAAAATCCACTGCTCCTTTTGGTGTTGCCGCTCCCAAAAATCGATGGCGGATATCCGATTGCTTATTTACCTTTAACTTACCAAAAAAGGATTGAATCAATTTATTGGTTAGCTGGTCAGCCTTTTCGAAATCCATGTTTTCAATATAGATTTTCTCCCAGTCATCGTGCACATCTAAAGCCTGCTTAAAGGTTGAATACGCCAAATTAAAGGAGGCGCTGATTTGATTGGTTAACCGCTGAATATTTTTTTTCTCACCGACAAGTGCCTTTGCATCCCATGCTGCCCCTAGATTGATATATTCTTCCACTGCTCCTGGAGCTTTGGGCTCAATTACATGTGGAGCCGTTCCATCCACAATCCCCACTTTTAATGCAGGAATAATCACTCCATCGATGGAATTATTATCTGACGAGCAATGTAGGAACTCAATCGCATACCCTTTTTCCTTCCACTCATTGCCTATGTTTTTCATCAACGAGGATTTTCCCGTTCCGGGTCCGCCTTTAAGGATAAAGATCCGTTCCAGTCCTTGAAGATTTGAATCATATAAGTTATGGAACCCTCTAGCTGTATTCCCGCCTGCATAATAGTTTTTTATCTTTCCTGCCACTCGCAAACACTCTCCTTTACGTGACATAGCAAAGTTTCATTTATCCAGCTGCAGCGCCTAGCCAAAATCGAACTTCTTTTTTTCCCTAGGAAAAAAGCAGTTCATTTTTTCCTTAGCAAGGCGCTTCCGCTATTCTTTTCACCATATCTTATGCAGGGGGTGTTTATAGGTGAATGCCTACTTCATTATTTTCTAACAAGGGGAGTTTCAGCCTTTGTCAGGCCGATTAAAAATTTGGGATTTATGACAATTTGGACACCTATTTTCCCAGCACTGACAACCATATTTTCCAGCTCTAAACAGCTTTCATCAATAAATGTCTTATATTCCTTTTTCATCCCAATCGGTGAGCAGCCGCCGCGGATATATCCCGTCCATTTCAGAATATCTTTAACTGGAATCATTTCCACATTCTTTTCCCCTGCAGCTCTTGCCGCCTTTTTTAAATCTAATTCAGCTTCCACGGGTATCACATATACATAAATGTTTTTACTTGCCCCTTGGGCGACCAGCGTTTTATATACTTCACGCGCCTCCCTGCCAATCTTCAACGCGACAGAAACTCCATCTATTTGTCCATCTTGGTTATCGTATGTAAGCACCTCATAGGCAATCTTTTTGCTATCGAGGATCCGAATTGCATTCGTTTTGACCTTTGCCAAGTTCCTCATCCTCATCTTTTTTCTTTATTATAACAATTTTCTCCAACAAAGATAAAAAAGGTAAGGAATCGCAGGCTTCCTTACCTCTCGTTTGCTTTTATGAGCATCTAAATGATCGAATTCTTCTTAAGTCTGTTCCATAATATACCCAGCGGAATCCTCTCCAGCGATATCCAGCAATTGAATCTCTTCCAACATATGTTGGATAAAACCAGAAATTGCTGCCATTGTTAAGCCAAATATAGGTGTATCGGTAAAGGCAGCCTCTAATTGCTCCGGGGTCTACAGCGTATAAAGAGGGTGATTCCTGTGGCGTGTAAGATGGTGGTGGTGAGGATGGTGCCCCGCCATGTTGTTGTCCTCCGCCTTGTTGGTGTCCTCCGCCAAAAGGCGGGAACCCTTGCTGTCCACCGCCGCCAAATGGAGGTGGCTGGAATCCAGGCGGCTGCCCACCGCCAAAACGAGCTTGCTGCTGGCTCTGATCTAAACTAGGATACATTTCGTACTGATTGGGATAACCATAATAATTCAAGACATATTCCTCCTTATGTGTGTTCCCATTAAAATATGCTCGAATCGTCTATTTGGATTTCATTTATTTCCACGGAATCTCCACATTGTTGTCACCCGTTTGTCACTCTATTAATCCATCATTATAGTAAAATAAAGGCAGATAGAAAATAATTACAGTTTTGGATTTTGGCAAGAGCTTATCTGACTATAACGTTGCCACGTTTAAATTATAGAAAATATGTGAAATTCTTCACAAGGATAAATATAAATATATAAATTTTTAAATGGAAAAGGGTGGCTTAAATGAAGTATGATTTGGTCCTTTTACACGCACCAAGTGTGTATGACTTTCGAAAAAACTCCCTGCTTGCAGGTCCAATCAGTGATGTAGTGCCGTCATCACCAGTGTTTGAAATGTATCCCATTGGATTAACAAGTATTGCTGACTATTTAGAGCGGTTCGGACTTCGTGTAAAAATTATCAATATCGCGAACCGAATGCTGATGAGTGAGAAATTTGATGTAGAAAAAAAGCTCAAAAAAATCAAAACACGTGCGTTCGGGATTGACCTGCACTGGCTGCCGCATGCACACGGCAGTATCGAACTAGCTAAAATTGTAAAAAAGCTTCACCCCGGGGCACCGATGATTTTTGGGGGCTTATCAGCCACCTATTATCATAAAGAGTTAATTAAATATCCTTTTATTGATTTCGTTATGCGTGGTGACTCAACAGAAAAGCTTATGCTTCTGCTGATGAATAAATTGGAGCTTGGAAATACGCACTATGCTGACATTCCAAATCTAACTTGGAAAAAAGGCAGTGAGATTGGTTATAACCCCCTCACTTATGTACCAAAGGATTTGGATGATATTGATGTTCCAGGCTATCGGTACACCGTCCGGTCTGTCTTTAAATATCGCAACTTCCTTGACCCGCTGCCATACAACGGCTGGCTGCAATATCCTAATACCGCATTACTGACAGCAAGAGGCTGTTCGCAAAACTGTCTCATCTGCGGCGGTTCAAAGGACGCTTATGATCAAAACTGCGGCAGAAGTTCTTTAGCATTACGGTCGCCAGAAAAGCTGGTTGAAGACATTCAATTTATCTCACGCTTCAGCCGTGCTCCAATCTTTATCCTGCATGATCTGCGTCAAGGCGGACGTGAATATGTAAAAGAATTCTTCAGCCGTCTTAAACAGCTTAATCTTAAAAATGAAATCGTGTTCGAATTATTCCAATATGCGGGTGAAGAGTTCTTCCAGATGATGAACGAAAGCTGTCCAAAATACAGCATTGAAATTACACTTGAAACTCATGATGAAAAAATTAGACGCTATAATGGTAAGTTTAATTGTACCAATCCTAAGGTAATTGAAACGCTCAATTTTGCCTTAAAGCATGGTGCCAAAAAAATTGATTTATTCTTTATGACAGGTATTCCGAGTCAAACCTATCAAAGTGCGCTTGAAAACATTGATTTCTGCGAGGAAATTCATCTTGCATGCAACCAAGATCCCAGACTTTTCTACTTTGTCGCACCGCTTGCACCGTTCCTTGACCCTGCAAGCCCAGCTTTTGAAAATCCAGAGCTTCACGGCTTTAAAAAATTCTGTCATACCCTTGAGGACCACCGCAAGGCCATTACCCAGCCATCTTGGAAGCATATGCTAAGCTATGAAACAACTCAGATGACACGCGATGATATTGTAAGATCAACCTATGATTCTGCTCAAAAATTGAACGATTTTAAATTAAAGTACAATTTGATTGATCAAGACGGCTACGAAGAAATTAAAGGCAAGATTGAAAAATCACAAGCCTATATTGAAAAGATTGATTATGTCCTTTCTCTTCCTGAGGCAGAACAGCAAGTAGAATTAGCAAAAATACAAAAAGAAATTGAAGAATTAAATAAATATAGCATTTGTGGTAAGAACGAATTAAAGTGGGAGGTTCAAAAGAATTATGCGAACTTCTTCTCCCTGGCATTAGTTGGTTTAGAGCAGCTATACGAAGAGTATGCGATTAAAATTAAACATGCCTTCCAGCCAAAGCTCCGCCATCAATTCAAACTTGACACGCAACACCAGAAGGCAAAAGTGTACTAATCCATGAAAAAAGACATGTGAATTCGCATGTCTTTTTAATGTCCACCTAGGTAGGCCATTCTTATTTGGTCACTTTGATTCAATTCATCTGAAGAGCCTGATAGGACGATTTTTCCTGTCTCAATTACATAGGCTCGGTCTGCAATGGATAAGGCCATGTTCGCATTTTGCTCGACCAACAGGATGGTAGTACCCGATTTATTAATCTCTTCGATAATTTTAAAAATCGTTTTAACTAATAGAGGAGCAAGTCCCATTGAAGGCTCGTCTAATAGCAAAAGCTTCGGACGCGCCATCAAGGCTCTGCCCATCGCAAGCATTTGCTGCTCGCCCCCGGATAATGTTCCAGACAGCTGCTTACGGCGCTCTAGAAGGCGCGGAAACAAGCTATAGACCTTCTCAAAGTCCTCCTTAATACCTTGTTTATCTTTTCGTAAATAAGCACCTAATTCAAGATTCTCTTCTACAGACATATTGGCAAAGACACGGCGTCCTTCAGGAACATGGGAAAGTCCTTGTTTTACAATGGTTTGTGCTACCTTCCCTGAAATCGATTGGCCCTCAAACAAAATGCTGCCGTTCTTTGGCTTTAGTAATCCGGAAATCGTTTTTAACAGCGTACTTTTTCCTGCTCCATTCGCTCCAATCAAGGTAACGATTTCCCCCTCATTGATATCGAGAGAAACACCCTTTAAGGCATGGATATTGCCATAGAATACATTGATATCTTCAATTTTAAGCATTACGAAACCTCCTCCCCAAGATACGCTTCGATGACTTTTGGATTATTTCTGATTTGCTCGGGAGTCCCATCTGCAATAAGCTGACCATGGTCAAGTACATAAATTCGCTCACATACACCCATAACAAGGAGCATGTCATGTTCAATCAAAAGAATCGTTAAATCAAACTTTTTACGAATTAAGGCAATGAGATTCATTAATTCTTCTGTTTCCTGTGGATTCATACCCGCTGCAGGTTCATCCAGCAGCAATAATTTCGGATTTGCTGCCAGTGCTCTAGCAATCTCTAGACGGCGCTGCTGGCCGTACGGCAGGTTCTTTGCCTTTTCATGTAAAACATTATCTAAATTAAAGATCTTCAAAAACTCAATCGCCTTTTCCTCCATATACTTTTCCTCTGAAAAGTGCTTAGGGAGGCGGAAAATCGAACTCATAATCGAATGCTTTGCAAGAGAGTGGTAGGCTACCTTTACATTATCAAGCACCGACAATTCATTAAACAAACGAATGTTTTGAAAGGTTCTGCTGATTCCTTTTTTCGTAATCTTATAAGGTGCTAATCCATTTAATTTATCTCCATCTAGCTCAATACTGCCTTCAGTTGGTACATATACGCCTGTTAACAAGTTGAAGAATGTGGTTTTACCGGCACCGTTTGGCCCAATTAACCCTACTAATTCACCTTGCTTCAACTCGAGGTTCACGTCTGAAACAGCCTTTAATCCGCCAAAACGGATGCCTGCATTATTTACTTTAAGCAACGGGTTGTTTGCTGTCATCATTGACTCCTCCTTTTCCAGACTTACCAAACTTAAAGAATGAAGTTAATTCTCTTGTTCCCATAATTCCTTGTGGACGGTAAAGCATCATAATGATTAATACTAAGCTATAAATAATCATCCGAAGTTCCGGATAGCTTTGCAGATAGGTCGAGACAATCGTTAGCAGGATGGCCGAAAGTACCGCCCCAGATAAACTGCCTAACCCGCCGAGAACGACAAAGATTAGGATATCAAACGATTTTAAGAAACCAAAGTTCGTCGGCTGGATAATGAAAAAGTTGTGCGCATATAAAGCACCCGCCACTCCAGCAAAAAATGCCCCAATGGCAAACGCAATGACCTTATAATAAGTAGTGTTAATCCCCATGGCGTCCGCCGCAATTTCATTTTCTCTTACAGAGATACAAGCTCGTCCATGCGTTGAATTCGTAAAGTTCCTGATGACAAGAAGTGTTAAAAGGATACTCCCGAAAAGCCATGGCCAAGTAGTCAGTTGCGTAACGGTCATCCCGCTTGCTCCGCCGACATATTCAATATTTAAAAAGATAATCCGGACAATTTCACCAAATCCCAGCGTGGCAATTGCAAGGTAATCTCCTTTTAGCCGAAGTGTAGGAATTCCAATAATTAAACCTGCAATAGCGGCTGCAACTCCTCCCGCCAATAATCCCAGTGAGAATGGCAGCTCTAATTTCATCGTAATAATAGCAGATGCATAAGCACCGACAGCAAGGAAGCCTGCATGTCCAATTGAAAACTGTCCTGTAATTCCAATAATCAGATGTAAGCTGGCAGCAAGAATTATGTTAATACCAATAAAATAAAGTGTGTTTACATAAAAGAAATTAATGATTTCGCCGGTAATTAAAAATTGCATGACAATACCAAAAACAACGGCTAAAACGATTGATGACCAAAAACCTTTTGCACCTTTAAGAATATTCATGCGCTTGCCCCCTTACACTTTTTCCCGTACATTTTTACCGAATAAACCGGCTGGACGGAAAATCAAAATTAAGATTAGTACGACAAACGCTACCCCATCTCTCCATAAGGAGAAGCCAGCAGCACTTACAAGTGACTCAATGACACCCAATAACAAGCCGCCAACCATTGCGCCTGGAATAATTCCGATACCACCCAGTACGGCCGCAACGAAGGCTTTAAGTCCTGGAATAATCCCCATTAATGGTTCAATCTTTGTATAATACATTCCAAACGCAACACCGGCTGCACCTGCTAGCGCAGACCCAATCGCAAAAGTTGCGGAAATGGTATTATTAACGTTTATTCCCATCAGTCTTGCAGCATCCATATCGTGGGATACAGCACGCATTGCCTTCCCAATTTTCGTCTTATGAACAATAAATTGTAATAAAATCATTAAAACGAGGGATGTACCTAAAATTAGCAGTGACTGACTGCTTACTTTAACTCCAAGGAAATCGATGCTTGTTGCTGGAATTAGATTGCCGGGATACGCCTCTGGCTGAGCACCGCGTACATAAATCATCCCATATTCAATTAACAGAGAGACTCCAATCGCAGTAATGAGTGCTGCAATCCTAGTGGCATTACGCAAAGGTTTATAGGCAATCCTTTCAATGAGAACCCCTAAGATGGCACAAGTTACCATGGAAATAAGCAAAGACGGGAAAAATCCTAAATCTAAGATAGTAATAGAATAAAAACCGATAAATGCACCAACCATGAAGACGTCTCCATGAGCAAAATTAATTAATTTTACAATTCCGTAGACCATTGTATAACCAAGGGCTATTAACGCATATATACTGCCTAATGACACCCCGTTAACCAGCTGTTGTAAAAATTCCATGTCTAGTCTCCTCCTAAAATTAGGAAAATATATTTCTAAATAGGAATAGGGAGACAAAATAGCTCCCTATTCTTTTTGACCACTATAAAATTTGTCCAGTGAAAGCAGCCCAGGCGCTTCCGCTTTTCTTTTTATTCTGGGTCTACCTTTGTATTAAACTCTTGCTTTCCGCCTTTGTATTCAAGAATGACAGCAGATTTAATTGGATCATGGTTTTTATCAAGTTTCATTGTTCCAGATACTAATTGAAGACCATCTGTTTCCTCAAGTGCTTTTTGAATTTTCTCAGGGTCAGCACTTCCTGCACGTTTAATTGCGTCAGCAAGGAAATATAGGGAGTCATAGCCTAATGCATTAAAGGCATCTGGAGATTTACCATCATACTTTGCTTCGAATGCTTTTACGAAATCTTGTACCTTTGGATCAGAGTCACCAGAAGAATAATGGTTGGTGATAAAGGTATTGTTTAACGGATCAGCACCAGCAATTTCTACTAGTTTAGGAGAATCCCAGCCATCGCCGCCCATGAATGGGGCTTCAATACCAAGAGCACGAGCTTGTTTGATAATTAAGCCAACTTCCTCATAATATCCAGGAAGGAAGATAAAATCAGGATTTGCAGATTTAATATTTGTTAAGATCGCATTAAAGTCTGTATCCTTGGCAACATAAGCTTCTTCCTTCACGATTTTTCCGCCATTTTTTTCAAATGCCGTTTGGAACGCGGCTGCAAGCCCTTTTGCATAGTCGCTTGAGCTGTCAATAATGATTGCTGCATTTTTCACCTTAAGGTCTTTAGCAGCAAAGTTGGCTGCAACTGTTCCTTGGAAAGGATCAATGAAGCAAGTACGGAACACAAAGTCACTTAAGACGCCGTCTTTATTTGTAATCGTTGGATTTGTACCAGTCGGTGTCAATAATGGAATTTTATTTTTCTGAGCGATTTGTACTTGCGCCAAAGTATTTGTACTAGTAGCTGCACCGATAATGGCCGCTACCTTATCTTGGCTGATTAGCTTGGTTGTACCGCTTGTTGCTTCCGCCGCGTCTGATTTATTATCGAATGTCACAAGTTCTAGTTTCTTTCCGTCAATACCTTCTTTATTGATCTCTTCCAATGCCAGTTTGATACCTTCTTCAATGGACTGGCCATAAGAAGCTACCCCGCCAGAGAGTTCAAGGTTGGCACCAATCTTAATGGTATCGCCGTCTTTTCCACCACTGGTACTGGCGGCACCACCGCAGCCAGCCAACACACCTGCCGCCATCATGAACGACATAAAAACACCTGCTAATTTTTTCTTTCTCACTGTTTAACCCCCCTATTTTTGAATAGTCCCCTTACCCGTTGTTATCTTCAAGATGTTTAAAAAAAGATAATATTCTGAAAACATTGTACAAAATAATTTCCTATTCGTCTAGTAGGAACTGCATTATTTTAATATAATTCTGAAAAATCAGTGTAAAAAGGAATTTCTACTACTATCATAAGATTAAACAGGTTCTGAATAATAGCTTTGGTGCACTAAAGGAATAAAATCATGCTGAGTTAAAAAACAAAAGAGAGATTCTTTAATAGGAATCTCTCTCATTTAAACATTATACTAATACTTTATTTTTTGTTTCTTTTCCTAAGAAAATAACGGCAATAGCAGCGATGAAAACCGAGATACAAAAGATTGTAAATATAGTCGAAATCGATGTTTCTTGTGCTACCAAATATCCTACCAATAAGGGACCTAACACCCCGCCTAACCGGCCAAATGCCGCTGCTGAGCCTGCCCCTGTGCCGCGGATAATCGTAGGATATTGTTCAGGAGTATAAGCATATAAGCCACCCCATGCACCGAGATTAAAGAAGGATAAAAGAATCCCTGATGTAATTAACAAGGCAGTAGACTCAGCATTTCCAAATAGAAACGCACTGATTGCTGTTCCAATTAAATAGACCGCTAAAACAAACTTCCGGCCGAATTTTTCAATACACCATGCAGCCGTAAAATATCCTGGCAATTGTGCTAGTGTCATAATTAAGACATATCCAAAGCTTTTAATGAGACTAAAACCTTTCAAAACCATTACACTTGGAAGCCATAAGAACATTCCGTAATAGGAAAAAACAACACAAAACCAAACAATCCAGAGCATTGTGGTTCTGCGGCGATACTCATTGGTCCATAGATTTGCAATACTTTGCCATGCGGAAATTTTCTCTTTATCCTTAAGCGCTTCAAATCTAGGAGAGTCCGGTAATCCAATGCGTAAATATAAGGCATACAGTGCAGGTGTGGCACTAATTAACAAGGCTGTTGACCAGCCGAATTTTGGAATAATAAAATAAGAAATGACAGCAGCAATCAGCCAGCCGGCCGCCCAAAAACTTTCTAATAACACGACAATACGGCCTCGTTTTTCTGCCGGAACGCTTTCCGAAACAAGAGTCGAGGCAACAGGAAGCTCACCGCCAAGTCCCATTCCGATAAAAAATCTTAATATAAGAAAAATGGTTATGGAAGTGGCAAATGCAGAAATCCCGCTTCCAATTGAGAATAATAATAAGGTTATGATAAATACATTTTTACGTCCAATTCGGTCGGCCATTAAGCCAAAAATCAGTGCCCCAACAGCCATTCCGATTGATTGGATACTGCCGATCCATCCCATTTGCTGCGCCGTTAAATCCCACTCCACACTTAATGCAGCAATAATAAAAGAAAGCATTCCTACATCCATTGCGTCAAACATCCAGCCCGTTCCAGAAACCCAGAGCAATCTCCGGTTAGAAATCTCCTTTTTCATAACCAACCCCCTTTATTGAATACCATTAGTGACATTATTCCCTAATGATTTGCCATTATTTAATCTACGGCAATTTCTACATTTTTAAATTGATTAAAGAACATATGATAATATCTTCCTTGCTGTTCCATGAGTTCTCCGTGGTTTCCTTGTTCTACTATTTTCCCATTGTCAATAACCATGATTCTATCCGCATCACGAATGGTGTTTAAACGATGGGCGATAATAAAGCTTGTTCTGCCCTCCATTAGCGATAGCAGCGCCTCTTGAATATGCAGCTCGGTACGGGTATCAATACTGCTAGTAGCCTCATCTAATATCAACACAGCAGGTTTTGCGAGGATCACTCTTGCAATGGCAATCAACTGGCGCTGCCCTTGACTTAAGTTTCCGCCATTTTCTGAGAGTATGGTCTCATATTGTTTAGGCAGACGTTTAATAAACGCATCTGCATTCGCCATTTTAGCCGCACTGATCACTTCCTCATCACTTGCTGACGGCTTTCCATATTTAATATTCTCCTTGATAGTCCCTGAAAACAAATACGTATCCTGCAAAACAAAGCCGAAACAGCTTCTTAAGCTATCGCGGGTATATTCGCGAATATCACGTCCGTCAAGCAATATTCTGCCCTCTGTGACATCATAAAACCTTGTCAGCAAATTAACGATGGTCGTTTTTCCCGCTCCCGTTGGTCCAACTAGAGCCGTACTGCTGCCAATGTCACTTTCAAAACTAACATTTTTCAAAATGGGTACATCGCCGCGGTAGCCAAAGCTGACATTTTCGAACACAACATGTCCCTTTGGATTGGTCAACGCAACTGCGTCTTCCAAATCATCTGGTTCCTCCTGCTCGTCGAGAATCTCAAAAACACGCTCTGCACCTGCTACACCTGACTGCAGCATATTAAAAATTTGCGCAAGATCATTAAGCGGCCGGACAAACTGACGAGAATAGGTGATAAAGCTCGCAATTGCACCTACGGTTATCATGTTTTCAACAGCAAGAAATCCCCCTGTTACGGCTACAATGGCAAAACCCAGATTATTTATTACGTTCATGATTGGCATAAGAAAGCCGGACCAAATTTGCGCCTTAAGGCCGACCTCACGCAGTTTCTGATTGACTTCTTCAAATTCAGAAATCACCTTTTCTTCATGGTTAAACGCCTTCACTACCTCAATACCTGAAATGGTTTCCTCAATTTGTCCATTTAGTTTTCCAAGTTGAATTTGCTGATCCTTAAACAGTACACTGGTTCGTTTTGCAATCGTCTTGGTTAACAGAAAGACGAGCGGAACGGTTACCAAGCTCGCCACAGTCAAAATCGGACTCAAAATCAGCATCATAATTAATGAGCCGCTGATCACAATGACCCCTGACATCAGCTGTGTCGTCGATTGCGAGATTGTACTGCTGACATTATCGATATCGTTGGAAAGCCGGCTCATTAATTCTCCATGTGTCCGCTTGTCAAAAAAGGCGACTGGCAGCTTTTGCAGCTTTTTAAAAAGCGCAGCGCGCAAACGTTTGACGATTCGCTGTGAAACTCCAGCCATCAACCAGCCCTGGAGAAACGTCAACACCGCGTCTAAAATAAAGGCTCCTATTAGAACCATCACCATGATCTCCAGAAAATGAAAATCCACTTGTGTATCAAGACTTATGGCGTCCACGGCTTTTCCAATTAAAAACGGAGATAGCAGTGATAATGCAGCACTCATTAAGATGAACAAAAACACAATGCTCAGCATTTTTCGTTCATTGCCAAAATAATGCCATAACCTTCTAATTGTTTGTTTAAAATTCTTCGGCTTGACAATGGGTGCACCCCGGCGATGGCCTCCAAAGCCTGGTCTTCCCGGAATTGACAGGGGAGGAGGAGTGTTACTTGATTGCTCTCGTGTTTTCGACATTTAGAGTGCCACCTCCTTACCCACTTGTGATTGATAAATTTCCTGGTAAACGCTGCAGTCTCTTAATAAATCCTCGTGCTTTCCTGTTCCGACGATTTCCCCGTGGTCCATGACGATAATCTTATCTGCATCGATAATCGAAGTAATCCGCTGGGCAATGAGAAGACAGGTAAGACCTTTTGCATATTTTTTTAAGCCCGCTTTAATCCCTGCCTCTGTGGTGACGTCAACCGCACTTGTACTATCATCTAATATCAATATATCAGGAGTTTTAATTAATGCCCTTGCGATCGATAGCCGCTGCTTTTGGCCGCCTGAAAAATTCACTCCGCCTTGTCCAATTCTCGTTTGATATCCTTCGGGAGAAGCGCTTATAAAATCATGTGCTCCGGCAATCTCCGCCGCTTTTATAATTTCTTCAATTGACGCGTGTTCTTTTCCCCATTTAATGTTTTCTTCAACACTTCCGGTAAAAAGAATTGTTTTTTGCGGAACAAAGGCAATTTTTTCCCGTAGTCTTTTAGGATCAACAAGGTGAATATCTTCACCATCCACCTTGATCCTTCCGGCACTTACATCATAAAAACGAGGTATTAAGCCAACAAGGGTGCTTTTACCAGAGCCTGTCGAGCCAATGATTCCCACGGTTTCACCTGGTAAAATGGATAGGTTAATATTTTTCAAAACAGGTTCTCCGCTCGTTCCTTCATAAGAAAAGGAGACATTGTTAAACTCTATTCCGCCTTTTTCACCTGGGTGCTGACTCTGTCCCTTCTCCCAAGTCAGGTCATCCTGCTGGGTAAAAACCTCGCCTATTCTAACTGCAGAAGTCCTTGCCCGGACAAACATATTAAACACCATCGAAATCATCATTAATGAAAAAAGAATTTGTGTCATGTAATTAATAAACGCAATAATATGGCCAACCTGTACATCGCCATTTGTTACGCCATAACCGCCGATCCAGAGGACAGCAACAATCCCAAGGTTAACTGTCAACATAATCGCAGGACCGAATACTGCCATTAACCTCGTGGCAGAAATCGATTGCTGTTTAAACTCTTCATTTGTCTTATCAAACTTGTTCACTTCAACATCAAAACGATTAAATGCCTTCACTACCCGGACACCAGACAAGTACTCACGCATTACACTGTTAACACGATCTAAAGCCTTTTGTACTTTTGAGAACTTTGGAAACCCAAGTCTAAGATTTAGAATAATAAATATTGCAACAATCGGGACAACGACAACCAATACAACGGATAAATGAAGGTTTAACCGCGTTGCCATGATTAATCCGCCAATCGCTAATAGGGGGGATTTTACAAAAATCCGCATTAAACCATTGGCAAAAACCTGGACCTGTGTCACATCATTGGTCAGCCTAGTGATTAACGACGCGCGTTCAAAACGGTCTATATTTTTGAATGACAGCGTTTGGATTTTTTTATATAAATCCGACCGTAACTCAGAACCAAAACTTTGCGAGACAATACTAGCTACTATACTCCTTGTAGAGGCTGCTATCGCTCCAAAAAGGGTAATCAGCAGCATGAACCCGCCCATTTTTAATACGTAGTTTAAATCCCTGCCTGCCACGCCAACATCAATGATTTTTGCCATGATGGTTGGCATTAACAAATCACTTATCGTCTCAAAGGTTAAAAACAAAACTGCTAAGCTAAAAGACTTCCAATATTTCTTTATGTATTTTGCTAAAAACCCCATGAACCTTCACCTCGAGGATTCCCCTTCAAATTTATGGATAAAGCTATTATAGCAAAAAAAAGTATGAGTTCTAGGATAAGAACTCATACTTTTGCTTAGTCTTCCAGCGGGCGAAACTCATGAACCCAAACCCGCATTTGTGGAAGCCATGGCATTCCAGGGTGATAGGCAAGAATCGATTGCTTATACTCTTCAACCGTAGAGAACCCCTCGCGGCGAGCGTCATCATCAGTTAATTCACCTAAACTTTGTGAATAAACTTTTTCTACGACAAATTGACGTCCCTCGAGCGTCATGATTTCTCCTGGATCGGCATATCTTCCATTTCTACGGGTTGCCGTTTTTTCTCCTGCAAGCACCTTTTTCACATCAGACTCCATCGTTACTAATCGTTCAATCGAGCAAGTTTTTGGCGGCAGTGTAGTGTTTTCATTTTGACTCATCTTGTTATCCTCCTTTTTTCAATTGTGCTTTCACTATTTTAACACTATCACCATGTTATTAAAAACGTTTACACATTCAAATCCCGCTTTTTATAAAAAATAAATGTTACTGCTGTGAGTACAGCAATCCATCCGCCTGATAATAGTACATAGATGAACTCCAGTCCGCCGCCAAACATTATATTCTTTGCCTCAAAATATTTAAATGGGGTGAGGTATTTTAATCCTTCGATTCCTTCATTTAAATCAATCACAACCGAAATCAGATACGTAAGTAATAGGATCACGGCTGCGAAGGAGGCCGCTGTTTTAGACTTCCTTTTTACTGCTGCAAGGGAACTGCCGATGACCATAAATAACAGCTGTAAAATAAACATCCCAGCCATTGTAATGGCAATATCACCCGTAACCACTTCACCATTGCTATATTTTCCAACTAATACGAGTGAGGAAACGAATGTCACGATATTCAAGATTAAGATATTTACAAACGCCGCAGCCAATTTTGCTAGAATGGCCCCATTTCTTGATACTGGTTTAACAAATAAAAACTCCGTGGTTTTATCCCGCTCTTCTTTAGCAATAATCGTTGCGCCGAGCATGGCTGAATGAATGGTCGCCATTAATAACAAATAAATATACAGTAATCCGTAATAACCGCTCGCTGTGGAGATATCAAATTCTCCTATTCCTAACACAGCCAGTAATGATTTTGGCATTCCTGCGAGCATTTCATTCATTGGCTGTCCAGAAGAAGAAAGACTCTCATATTTAACCATACCAGACGTGACCATAAGGAATATCCCAATACTCCAAAATATAAGCGATTTTCTATGTGACTTCAGTTCTTTTAAAAAAATATTCATGCTTCCATCACCCTCCTTTGGGCAGCCTTTATACCGTATGGATATCCTTTTTACCATAAATGAAATAACTGATTCCAATTGCGAGAATAATGAACAATGCGCTAGTGATTAAAAAGGGGGTTTCATAATTAGAATGTTCCATGATATACGCTGTATCAAAGTATTTAAACGGGGAAAGATACCGTTTTGCCTCATCACCTGAAGTCGAGCTGAACATCCCTAAAAAGTAAAAGGCAAAAACCGTTGCCAGCGACACCGTTAACACTGACTTAATCTTTTGAAAAATAACAGAAACGATGATTCCTAGTCCTAAAAATATTAATTGTATAAACAAGACAGTCAATGAAAGCAGGAGGAAAATGCCCACATCAAAATTTTCCGTTGCCACCTGATAAGCAAGTAGAATGGCTGCTGTTATATAAAAAATATTCGTCACGATGATGGAAATGAATGCAGCCAATAGTTTGTTCGTCAATATAGCGGCACGTGTAACAGGTTTTGTTAATAAGAAGTCAGCTGTTTTTTCCCTCACCTCTTTGCTGATAATACCCGTACCAAGGTTCATTGCTTGAATTGCGCCGCAAAGGGTAACAAACGACAGCCCATAACAGTAGAATCCAAGGATTGAAAAGAAATTGTCCAGGTTAATCCCGAACGCCTCTCTTAATGCAGCCGGATACCCCTCAAGCAGCTTTCTAAACTCCTCTGTATCCTTTGTAAAGGAAGGATAAAATGACATAAACAGTGCTGCAACCATGATTAATGAAATCGTCCAAATAATCGTAGACTTCCGATATGCCCTTAACTCATGCAACAGAATATTCATCCTCATTTAGGCCTCCTTTTCGTAATAATGCATAAAGATCTCCTCAAGGTCTGGCTCTTCAATCCATAGATTTGTAATTTCAACATCAGCAATTTTTCTCATAACTTCGTTAATATTCCCTTTAAACAAAAAGCTTGTATGGGTATCCTTTACCTCTAACTTATTAACTCCTGCGAGGTTAAAGTAATGAGGATCGAGGGCTGATTTTGTTTCTACTTTGAACTTTTTGTAGGTGTTCTCTTTTAATGTACTAATCTTCTCAACGGCCACAATCCTGCCCTCTTTAATAATGGCAACCCGATTACACAAACGTTGAACCTCCGTTAAAATATGAGAGGAAAATAGAATTGTCGCGCCTTTTCTATTCTCTTCTTCCAGCAGTTCAAAGAATTTTTGCTGCATTAGCGGGTCAAGCCCGCTCGTAGGTTCGTCAAGGATGATCAGTTTCGGCTCGTGAAGCAGCCCCTGAACAATCCCGACCTTCTTTTTATTTCCCAGTGAAAGGTCATCAATTTTTTTATTGAGATCTAAGTCCATAATATTTGCTAACTCTTTTATTCTCTTTCTACAATCTTTTTTATAAAAACTAGCTGAATAGTTTAATAGATCCTTCACCTTCATGTTGTCATAGTAGAATACCTCAGATGGTAAATAGCCAATTTCCTTTTTAATTTCGGGAGCAAATTGAACTATATCTTTGCCAAAAATCGTGGCACTGCCGCTTGTTGGATAGATGAGTGATAAAAGAGTACGAATGGTGGTTGACTTGCCTGCACCATTTGGACCGATAAAACCAAAAATTTCGCCTTCCTCAACGGTAAAGCTGATATCGCTAATTCCTCTTGACGCACCGTACATCTTTGTAAGATTCTTAATCTCAATCACATTCATCGTCACAGCCCCCTTATTTATAAAAGCATTTAATGAAAATCTCAAAATACTCTTCTGCTTCTAAAAAGACTTTTTCATAATCAATCTTGTGACCCGGAACCACCTTCGCTTTTTGCAGCTCCTCATCACTCATTTTTTCAAACGTCCAAGATATGACTTTTAAGATTTTTTGGACATCCACATCATCCCTAAATTTTGAGAGATCAATCCCATCATAAATAATCCCTGCATTAACTGAGTTTAGCTCCTGCTTCTTTTTATCAAATTCGTCTTTTATGTCCGGAGAGTCTTGCCTAAATGCCTCTTGGATAAAAGTTAAGATCTCTGGATATTTCGTTTGAAGGTCCATTTTAATGTGTACAGCCTGACGAATTCGTTTAAAAAAATCACGTTCGGTGAGGTCAACCTTTTTATAAAATTCATCGGCAACTAGGTTATAGCAGTAATCAAATAGAAAGAAAAACAACTGTTTTTTGCTTTGAAAATAATGAAAAAGCAGTCCCTTTGAGATACCCGCATCCTTTACGATTTCATTCGTTGAGGCACTATCATATCCTTTTTGGGCAAACTCTTTTATGGCTGCATTTATTATGCGGTCCTGTTTCTCCGAATCCAGGCTTAAAAATTTCGAAAACATCTGGGCTGGCCCCTTTCGATTAATCGTTGACCACATCAGTCAATTTCAGTTTACGCCTGTTGACTGGTCTGGTCAATGGTGAACAAGTTATATTTTTACAAAATTATGAAATTAAATCCTCCAGTTATTTTTGCTAGTGATTAATTCTTTATAGTGAAAATTTTGTTCAAAATAGAGAAATTGTGAAAATGGGAGAAAAAGGTGTAAAAATGGGTAAAAAATGTATATTTATTTACAAAAACGGCGGAAAACGGACTTTTTAAATTATCATTTTGTTCTATATACTGAACATATCCATTAAATCTTATTTTTGAAAGGAGGGGAAAGGATGCTAAAAAAGCTCTTACTTACAGCATTACTGTTACATACCTTTACAATGGGGTTAAACGTGACGAATGTTATGGCAGAGGGAAATGTGGAAGAACCCGTTGTTAGTGAACAAGAGGCAGAAAACTTAACATCCTTAAACGAATTACAAGCAGAATCTCCTAATTCTGAAGAAATTTCGTTCTCTGAAGAACAGACTAGTTCTGTTGAGAAGACTCATGAGCCACTTACCCCAATTGCTGAGGAACAAAATGCTTCTGAAGGAAAGATTGATCAAGACCAATCAGCTGATACAAGCGGAAGCCAAGATCAAAATGTAACGGAAGATATCGTGGTTGACCAGGACCAGCAAGTTACCGGCTCTCTTTGCCAAGAACAATCCGTTCATGCGACCATTTCCTGTGAAGAAAAACTCGAAAGTACTGTTGAAGGGAATATTGACCAAAGTCAAACCACTACAGTTGAAGCGGGGCAACAACAGAATGGTTTATCATCTGGAGCAGTAGAAGCAGAACAAAATCAAAATTTAAATGTTGAGGCAGAGCAGGTGCAGGGGGCTGCCAAACCGGCAGGAGAAAATACTTCACATGGCCAACAAACAAATGCGTCTTCAAGCCAAAAACAAACGGTAAGTGCAGAAGATCAAACATTGTTCGTACAGAACCAACTGGTTGACATAGCCGTTAATCAAAGACAACAGTTGTCTGACACGAATAAACCGGTGGACGAACTAAAACAACAAACCGCTATAGAAGCACTTCAAAGTCAAAACATGACGACTTCGGGTTCAGCTATAATGGAACAAACCCAAACAGCAGAAGTAAAAGGCAGTGCAGTTGATACCCTGAAAAAAGTTTTTGAAGCAGGTGTAGTTGTTACCTCTAGGAACTATATTGAGATTGTAAAAGACACAGCTGCAAATTTTGTAAAAGTCATTCAAGAAATTTTTGTAAATGATGAATTAGTGGATAGTATCAACCAAGATTACAACGTTGACGAAATTGGTATTCAGATGCCTCACCAAACCTACCAAAAAGATTATGATTGGGGAAGTATCTTTGTTCAGAACTTAGCAACGATTAATTATAATGAACCATTACACGTTTTTAACACGTCAATGACTAGTTTCCTATCTGTCGTTTTTGGTATCGAACGTTCATGTGCATGCAGCACAGAGCCAAAAGAAGAAGATAATGAAACTCCTGTTACGCCGCCGCCAGGTGATAATGAACAAACTCCTCCTGGTAATGAAGATGATAATAACGGCGAAACTCCTGTTACGCCGCCGCCAAGCGATAATGAACAAACTCCTCCTGGCAATGGGGATGGCAACAATGGCGAAACTCCTGTTACACCGCCGCCAGGTGAAAACGAACCAACTCCTCCTGGCAATGGGAATGACAACAATGGCGAAGCTCCTGTTACACCGCCGCCAAGTGAAAACGAACCAACTCCTCCCGGCAATGGGGATGGCAATACTAACGAGACTCCTGTAACGCCAGCGCCAGAGCAAAACGAGGTAAAACCCGTCGTAACTCCAGTCGTAAACGACATACAAAAATCTGCACCATCCGTAAATGTTGTAAAAACAGCTGCTGTACCTTCAAATGGCAACAGCCTTCCGGATACTGCAACAAACTCTTATAACTATCTAATTTTAGGTGCTTTCTTAGTTGCAGCAGGTGCATTATTTTTTAATAGAAGAAAAAGAGCATAAATAGAATGAGAACAGTATGGGAATAATCCTCTACTCGTTCTCATTTTTTTATTGGCTGGGCTTTCGATCTATCAATCTATACTCGTTCGATAATATCTCTTGAGTGGCCAGATAGATTTGTCCTCAATCCAGGGCTTTGAGGA
>NZ_BCVA01000037.1 GCF_001591505.1 Neobacillus niacini NBRC 15566 | reverse complement strand
ACACGAAGCACAACCTGATAAGGGTTGTGCTTTTTTGTATTTAACAAAAGAAGGATAAAAAGTATGTAATAGAGAACTCGTTGATAAGGCTGTATAAAACAAGGAGGATTAAATATTCAATGAAACTTGTAACCATTAAAAAAGAAGGAAAACAGGTGTTAGGAGTAAAAGTAGAGAATGGACTTATTGACCTGGAAGAGGCATTAAGGGTGAGACCAAATAGTCAAGTACATACAAATATTATGGAGGTAATCGCGGGTGGTAATGAGGTCATTTCTATACTTGAAGACTACATTAAAAATCTGCCAACTGAAAATCAAACACATTATATTATGGATGAAGAGAAGGTTGAATGGGGACCATGTGTTACGCAACCAAACAAGATTATATGTGTAGGTTTAAACTATCGTAAACATGCGGACGAAACAAAGTCGCCATATCCAAAAGAACCTGTATTATTTAGTAAATTTAATAATACATTAACAGGACATAAGTGTGAGATTGCTGTTCCAAGAGTGACCAAAAGGCTGGATTACGAAGTTGAGTTAGGGGTGGTAATTGGGAAGGAAGCGAAGGATGTTAGTAAGGAAAATGCATTAGATTATGTATTCGGCTATTGTACAGCGAATGATCTATCAGCACGGGACCTGCAGAAAAGATCAAACCAATGGTTACTCGGAAAAACATGTGATGACTTCAGTCCTATAGGGCCATATCTCGTAACCGCAGATGAAGTACGGGATCCTAACAATTTGCAGTTAAAAACATTTGTGAACGGGGAAATGCGTCAGGATTCCAATACATCAGATATGATTTTTGATGTAGATGAAATTGTCAGCTATATTTCACAGCACATGACCCTTACACCAGGTGATATCATTCTAACTGGAACTCCGGAGGGTGTTATCATAGGCTACCCATTGGAAAAACGGGTTTACTTGAAACCGGGTGATATAGTAACAGTTGAGGTTGAAAAGTTAGGTACATTGACCAATAAATTAGTTGAAGAAAAATAAAGTTTGGGTAAAGAGCCAGGCACTAAAGCCAGCCTGGCACTCCCAAAATGTATTAATTACCGCCCCGAGTATAAACTAAACACTTCATCCCAACTCCATTTTTCATAATAAGAACTCCCGAGGTTAATATCTTTTATCCAAGTCATCACTTTAGATTGATAGGTAGGAGAAAGCATAACATCTGCATTCTTTCGGTCCGTTCTAATCCAGAACAAATTATTCTTAACGATTTCTGGTCTAAAGTCTCCATCCTTTTCAGAAGGAACAGTGATTTGGGTTTGTTTATTATCTGACAGACTTAATTTATATAGGCTTGGCAATGCACTTTCGTCCAAGTCCCCAGAACCACTTTCCTTCAAACGTGACACGATTATGGTTCGATGATTTTGCCACGTCAAATCAAGGTCTACAAAACCCTTTGGGGTTAGAATAACATTTTTCATTGATGGGATTGTTAAAACCTTTAGTCTCTTGTTTATCGTCGCTTCTCGACCATCACCACTTATATATCCGAACAACGCATGATATGGTGCCCATTGGAGCCAAGCGGATTTATTTAACATTTCATCTATCTTTTTAAATGTTTTACCATTAGAAGAAAGAATGCATAAAGTGTTTCCATCAGCCGATAAGGAAGCGGTAGGGATTAACAAAAAGCTAATCCACTTCTTATCATTTGACCATTTAAATTCACTAGTAGAAGCATATAGTTCATTTTGGTCAAGTTTAACGGTATAAAAATCGTTAACAACAGGCATTTCTTTTTTTCCTAAGATAACTTTTGATAAAGTAATATCTGAATGAAGTTCAGGGCTTTTTTTAGTTGATATAAGTAAACCTTTACCGGATGGCAGCCAAGAAAAGTTTTCTATGTTTCGTGCTGCCTGCGTAAACTGGCCCAATTTGGCGGTATGTAAAATAACTAGATTTTTTGTAACCTGGAAACCAATCGTATTAGCATTTGGGGACCACTGAAAATTTACGTCAACATTCTCTTTAACTTTAAAATATCTATTGCTCTTTAAACTGTATAGCCAAAGATCCAAAATATCCCCTTCCTTTGCTCCCTTTAAATAAGCAACCCAGCTGCCATCGAATGACCACTTTGGATATCTTACATAACCAGTATCGGTAATCTGTATTTCTTTATCTTTCAACTTTATCCATAAATGATCGTCCCTTACAAAAGCGGCTTTCAAATTTTCCTGTGGTTCTGCGGAGGTAGAATTGGAATGGAAAGCAATTATCAGAAAAAACAAGAAAAGTATCTTCTTCATCATTACAGTCACCTGCCTTATATCTTTAAATCTTAGAATTCCCAATAATAGGTTAAAAGTATGTTTAATATTTTTATTTCTTAGTTTTCCGATTTTCTATTTCTTAATTTTATTTAATAATTAAGTTTGCTTAAATATTAACATTTATTTATAATGGTAATATGAAGAGGTGAAAGAAATGAACAAAGATTTAGAAATAATATGCAGTAAAATTGTAGATTACTCCAATGCCTTGAGTTCACTATTTTTAGAGGACTATAAAAAGTTAATTAACGATGAGTTTGCCGACCTATCAACAAAACAGCAAGTAATCTTAGAACTTTTGAGGGTGAAAACAAGAACCGTTAATGAAATTTCCCACTTTTTATCGATTACAGCCAGTGCAGCGAGTCAGCTCATTTCAAAGCTTGAAAAGCAGGATTATGTAAAAAGAGAGATAAATCCTGATAACCGCCGTGAAATTATCGTCCAACTAGGTGAAAAGGGCCATCACTATAATGAGATGATCGCAAAGAATCAACTCTTTATAATTGAAAAATATTATGCGCAATTGCCAAAAGATGATTTGGAAAAGCTATTAGACATCCATGAAAAACTCTATCATATTGCGGTTAAAGCACAGAAAGAATAAATTTTTTTAACTAATACTTAAGTGAGATTAACTATTAAAAGAATTAAATAATGGAGGAGAATTCGATGAGAGACCTTATGGTGCCGCTTAAAGATGGCAGAAGGTTGGCTGTGATTGAATATGGAGATCCAAAAGGGCTGCCAGTAATGTTTTTTCATGGGACACCAGGTTCACGGTTGCTTTTTCTTGAGGACGATGGAATATCAAAAACAGTAGGGATTCGATTGATATCGTTGGATCGTCCGGGCTTTGGATTATCTGACCCGAAACCAAATCGAACACTG
Source organism: Neobacillus niacini NBRC 15566 (assembly GCF_001591505.1). Classification (GTDB taxonomy): domain Bacteria; phylum Bacillota; class Bacilli; order Bacillales; family Cytobacillaceae; genus Neobacillus; species Neobacillus niacini. The sequence goes on along the minus strand of NZ_BCVA01000037.1, from coordinate 56,021 downwards.
CTGGATTGGGCTGACGACATAAACGAAGCAGCTGATTTTTTAAAGCTTGATAAGTTCTCGATTATTGGTGTTTCAGGCGGCGGGGCGTTTGCTGCATCCTGTGCCTATAAGCTCTCAGAAAGACTCCAATCAGTATCATTAGTAGCCAGCACGACTCCATTTGTAAATGGTAAGTCCCCTAAAGGTACCATGACAGCTAATAAAATCGCTTTTTTTCTAGCTAGAAAGGCACCGTGGCTTGTAAAAGCGAGCTATCGGATTACGAAAAGGCTGCTTGAAGAGCAGCCAGAAAAGTTCATGAAGCAAAACAAAAAGGGTAACAAGCATTTACATGAGTGGGATCGTCAATTTTTACAAACAGACGAACAGTTAAAAGGGCTGATGTTGCATTTGGGAGAAGCTTTTCGGATATCCGTGGATGAATGTGTGAATGAGCCTGTATTATTAACAAAGCCATGGGGATTCTCCTTTAAAGATATTACTGTTCCAATTGATGTGTGGCATGGAGTAGAGGATAGGATGGCCCCGGCTGCGGAAATGAGAAAAATCGCTTCGGCCATTCCGATTTGCTATACTCACTTTATTGCTGAGGCGGGACACTTTTTAACAGATGATGAACAAATTTGGAAGGACATACTGACAACTATTCTTGAACGTGCAAAAGAAAATCCTTCAATTTCACTCTCCTTAGTAAAATAATCCTAGTGAAGGGCCTGTCAAATGACGGGTCTTCTTCAATTTAAATGAAAAATTTAACCAAAAGGGTTACACTAACAAAAGAACAATACTAGAATTGGCTAGTATGAAAATGGGAGGTTAGGTCTTTGTTAGAAAATAGTTTTATGATGGTTTTAATTATCTTACTTATCAACATTGTTTATGTTTCATTTTTTACGATAAGAATGATTCTAACGTTAAAAGGTCAGCGTTATTTGGCTGCGGGCTTGAGTATGATTGAAGTTGTTATCTATGTTTTAGGTCTTGGTCTTGTTTTAAATAATCTTAATGAAATCCAAAATCTGATTGCTTACGCGATTGGTTATGGGATTGGGGTTATTGTCGGGATGAAAATAGAGGAAAAACTGGCATTAGGCTATATTACAGTTAATGTTATTACAAAAGAATATGATAAAGAATTGCCTAAAGTGTTAAGAGAAAAAGGTTACGGTGTAACAAACTGGGAAGCAAACGGGCTTGAGGGGAATCGGATGGCCTTACAAATCTTAACACCTAGAAAATTTGAACTGAAATTATATGACTTGATTAAATCATTGGATCCAAAAGCCTTTATTATTGTCTATGAACCAAAGTCAATACATGGAGGATTTTGGGTGAAATCTGTGAAGAAAGGGAAATTATTTTCATGAGTAAAAAGAAAATGCAATTTGAGGTACAAGAAAATGAAAGTATTGAAGATTGTTTAGAGCGGATGAAAAAACAGGGATATATACCGGTTCGAAGGACAGAAAAGCCAATTTTCCAAGAGGTAGTTAATGGAAAGGAAACTTCCTATGAACCGGTCGGAAGGCAGATTGTATTTGAAGCCATTAGCACTGAGTAAAAACGAACAATAATTTTCGAAGAAATAAAATCGTTCGTTTTTATTGACCATTTGCGTCTTAAAATGTAATATAAAGGTGTAAAAAAAATATATAACGTAACACCCTCGTATAATAATGGGAATATGGCCCATAAGTATCTACCCAATTACCGTAAATGATTGGACTATGAGGGGAAGTGGAAATGCCAGAAACGTTAACTTGTTTCATGGTCATTTACTGTGCCGATTTCAGCCCGGACAGACTGCTTTCTCTCATGAAATTGGGAAAGTATATCTGTTTTGGGCTTTTTATATTGGTAAAGTAAGAAAAAAGCGTAAGCGCCTTGAACAGGGGAAAACAGAAACTGCTTCTTTCCTAGGGTAAAATGAAGTCAATTTTACCTAAGGTATAAAATACAGTTCAATTTTTCCTAGGGGCTTATGACTGAAAGGCGCTGGAGCTAGAAAAAAGGAGAGAGAGTATGAATCCAAGTGTAGCGGTAATAATGGGGAGCAAATCAGATTGGGAAACGATGAAGCTTACTTGTGAAATCCTTGACCAGTTAGAGGTTCCTTATGAAAAAAAGGTGGTTTCAGCACACCGTACTCCTGATTTGATGTTTGAATTTGCTGAGAATGCTAGAGTAAGAGGAATTAAAGTAATCATCGCAGGTGCAGGCGGTGCTGCTCATCTGCCAGGAATGGTTGCCGCTAAAACGATATTACCAGTAATCGGCGTTCCTGTTCAATCGAGAGCACTGAATGGTATGGATTCTCTATTATCGATCGTGCAAATGCCAGCAGGGGTACCGGTGGCAACCGTTGCGATTGGTGCAGCAGGAGCAAAAAACGCAGGACTGCTGGCTGCTCAAATTGTATCCATTAACGATCCTAGCTTACAAGAGAGACTAGAGCAGGTCCGCAAAGAAGCTGAAGCAGCGGCTATAGAAAGTAGTGATGAGCTTGTCTAAAACGATTTTTCCAGGACAAACGATCGGAATTATAGGCGGAGGTCAGCTAGGCAGGATGATGGCACTTGCGGCCAGAGCAATGGGTTATCGAATTGCTGTATTAGATCCTGTAGAAGATTCACCGTGCGGCCAAGTGGCAGATTATAAGATTATCGGCAACTATGATGATCTGGCAGCCATTAGCCAACTAGCTGATGTCAGTGATGTCATTACCTACGAATTTGAAAATATTGACGCTGCGGCGCTTGAATGGCTTTGTGATCAGGCATATGTGCCACAGGGTAAAAGTTTACTTGAGATTACTCAGGACCGGGTGAAAGAAAAAGCGGCAATTGTAAATGCAGGTGTCCAGGTAGCACCATATGCAGTCATTAATTCCGTGAATGACCTTGTAGAAAATTGTGAACGACTTGGCTACCCTGTTGTATTAAAAACAGCACGGGGCGGCTACGACGGCAAAGGGCAAGTAGTTCTAAAAAATAGTCAGGATATTGAAAAGGCTCAAGTACTTCTTGAGTACGGACAATGTATCTTGGAAAAATGGATTTCTTTTACGAAAGAAATTTCAGTGATTATTACTAGAAATCCAAATGGCGAAACAGCAGTATTTCCGGTTGGAGAAAATATTCATCAGGATAATATCCTACACCAAACGATTGTTCCTGCACGTATTAGTAAACTAGCGGAGGATAAAGCAATTCAATCGGCGGTACAACTTGCTAATGCATTTGAGTTAGTAGGGACATTAGCGGTTGAAATGTTTTTATCAGCGGGGGATAAGATATACATAAATGAACTCGCTCCTAGACCGCATAATTCAGGGCATTATACGATTGAAGCATGTGAAACTTCACAATTCGAGCAGCATATCAGGGCTGTGTGTAACTTGCCCCTCGGTAAGACAGAGCTATTAAAGCCAGCGGTGATGGTTAACATATTAGGAGAGCATGTTCAAAACGTGTTAGAAACATTAACAAACGTACCGGATTGGAAAGTTCATTTATATGGTAAAAAAGAGGCTAAATTTAAGAGAAAGATGGGGCATGTAACGATTCTTTGTGATACGGTTGATACTGTCCTTGAAGATGTGGCTAACAGTAACATCTGGGAAGAAAAAAGTCTGGAGGCAAAAAGATGATTGATCGTTATACAAGACCTGAAATGGGTGCGATTTGGACAGAGGAAAACCGCTTTAAAGCTTGGCTGGAGGTTGAAATCCTTGCTTGTGAAGCATGGGCTGAGTTAGGTGAAATTCCGAAAGAAGACGTAAAGAAGCTTCGTGAAAATGCATCTTTTAATATTGACCGGATTAAAGAAATTGAAGAAGAAACTAGACATGATGTTGTTGCCTTTACGCGCGCAGTATCCGAGACATTAGGGGAAGAACGCAAGTGGGTACATTACGGATTAACTTCAACAGATGTAGTGGATACGGCTTTATCTTACTTATTAAAACAAGCTAATGTAATTATCCGGAAGGACCTTGAAAACTTTATTGAAATTTTAAAGAACAAGGCAATTGAGCATAAATTTACTGTTATGATGGGACGTACTCACGGAGTACATGCGGAACCAACAACATTCGGCTTAAAGCTTGCTCTTTGGTACGAAGAAATGAAACGAAACCTGGAACGTTTTAATCAAGCAGCTGCCGGTGTTGAGTTTGGGAAGATTTCCGGGGCAGTTGGAACATACGCCAACATCAACCCGTTTGTTGAACAATATGTGTGTGAAAAACTTGGCACTCAGCCTGCAACGATCTCAACCCAAACCTTGCAGCGCGACCGTCACGCACACTATATGTCTACTCTTGCATTGATTGCTACTTCGATTGAAAAATTTGCTGTGGAAGTGCGCGGATTACAAAAAAGCGAAACGCGTGAAGTAGAAGAGTTTTTTGCAAAAGGACAAAAAGGTTCATCTGCAATGCCTCATAAACGAAACCCAATTGGGTCTGAAAATATGACAGGTTTGGCACGCGTCATTCGAGGCTATATGATGACAGCCTATGAAAATGTTCCACTATGGCATGAGCGCGATATCTCCCACTCTTCTGCGGAGCGGATCATTTTACCGGATGCAACAATTGCCTTGAACTACATGTTAAATCGTTTTGGTAACATCATTAAAAACTTAACCGTTTATCCGGAAAACATGAAACGTAACATGGACCGGACGCTTGGTTTGATTTATTCCCAGAGAGTTCTTTTAGCGCTGATTGACAAAGGTTTATCTCGTGAAGAGGCATATGATACCGTTCAGCCAAAAACAGCGGAATCATGGGAAAATCAAGTTCCATTCCGCGGTTTGATCGAAGAAGAACCAAAAATTACAAGCCTGCTTTCTGCAGAAGAAATTGCGGACTGCTTCGATTACAACTATCACCTTCAGCATGTTAATACGATTTTTGAACGATTAGGGTTGAACGACTAAAAAATAGAAGGGGTGCACGAGCACCCCTTACTTATCAAAAAGATTCCCAATATTGGCAATTTAGGAGGCATTCTTTATGAGAGAACTTCTTTATGAAGGAAAAGCGAAGCGAATTTTTAGTACAGATGATGAACAAACTGTTTTGATTGAATATAAGGATTCGGCAACTGCTTTCAACGGGCAAAAGAAGGCAGATATTACCGGTAAAGGGCGTTTAAATAACGAAATTACTAGTTTGCTATTTTTAAACCTTCAAGCACAGGGCATCCCGTCGCATTTTATTAAGCGTATTTCAGAAACCGAGCAGCTGGTGAAAAGGGTAACCATTATCCCGCTTGAAGTTGTCGTTCGCAATATTGCTGCAGGAAGTCTTTCAAAAAGATTAGGAATCGAGGAAGGTAAAGAATTATCAAAGCCGCTTGTAGAGTTTTATTTAAAAAATGACGATCTTGGCGACCCATTACTAACTACTGAACATATTTACGAATTGAACTTAGCAACAGAAGAGGAACTAACCGTCCTAAAAGAGAAGGCATTAAAAATTAATACAGTTTTATCAAGCTTTTTTAACGAATTAGGGATTAATCTTATAGACTTCAAACTTGAGTTTGGAAAAGACGCTGAAGGCAGCATTTTATTAGCGGATGAGATTTCACCAGACACTTGTAGACTTTGGGACAAAAAGACAAATGAAAAGCTCGATAAAGATGTATTCCGTCGTGACCTTGGTAGTTTAACAGAAGCATATGAAAACATATTAGCTAGATTAGGGGGAAAACAGCATGTTTAAGGTAAAGGTATATGTCACGTTAAGAGAAAGTGTATTAGATCCACAAGGTAAGGCAGTAACTCATTCTCTGCATTCATTAAATTATCCGGAAGTATCCGATGTACGAATCGGTAAATATATGGAACTAACGATCGAAAAATCAGAGCGCGACCTTGATGAAGTAATCAATGAGATTTGCAGCAAGCTATTAGCAAATACAGTCATTGAAGACTACCGGTATGAAGTAGAGGAGTGTGTTCCTCAGTGAAGTTTGCAGTCATCGTTTTTCCGGGATCTAACTGTGACGTAGATATGTACCATGCGATTAAGGATGAACTTGGAGAACAGGTTGAATATGTGTGGCATGATACTGAGAGCTTAGATGAGTTTGATGGAATCTTACTTCCTGGCGGTTTCTCATACGGTGATTATCTACGTACAGGAGCCATTGCCCGTTTTAGTAAAGTCATGCAGGCAGTTGTAAAAGCAGCAGAAGCAGGGAAACCGATTTTAGGTGTCTGCAACGGATTTCAAATTCTTTTGGAAGCAGGATTACTGCCTGGTGCCATGAGACGAAATGAAAGTCTATCATTTATCTGTAAACCAGTTGATTTAAAGGTAGTGAACAATCAGACGATGTTTTCAACCGCCTATACGCAAGAAGAAACGATTTCAATCCCTGTCGCTCATGGTGAAGGAAACTACTATTGCGACGAAGAAACGCTTGCTGCGCTTAAAGAAAATAACCAAATCGTTTTTACTTACCAAGATAACCCGAACGGAAGTTTAGAAGATATAGCAGGAATTATCAATGAAAAAGGAAATGTCCTTGGGATGATGCCACACCCTGAAAGAGCCGTTGATGAGTTACTAGGCGGAGCAGATGGACTAAAATTATTTCAATCGATTGTAAGAAGCTGGAGGGAAGCAAATGTTGTTAAAGCATGAACCAAGACCAGATCAAGTAAAGGCAGAAAAACTTTATCAGCAAATGGGCTTATCCGATGAAGAATTTACCCTGATTGAAAACATTCTTGGACGGACACCGAATTACACTGAAACAGGCCTTTTCTCAGTAATGTGGTCTGAGCACTGTAGTTATAAAAACTCAAAACCGGTTCTAAGAAAATTTCCAACGACAGGTGAGCGTGTTCTTCAGGGTCCTGGAGAAGGGGCAGGAATTGTCGATATCGGTGACAATCAAGCGGTTGTATTTAAAATCGAAAGCCATAACCACCCATCAGCGATCGAGCCATATCAAGGGGCGGCTACAGGTGTTGGCGGGATTATCCGTGATATTTTTTCAATGGGTGCACGTCCTATCGCACTATTAAACTCACTTCGTTTCGGAGAACTTGATGAATCTGCTAGAGTACGCTACTTATTCAAAGAAGTTGTTGCCGGAATCGCTGGCTACGGTAACTGTATCGGAATCCCGACGGTTGGCGGCGAAATTCAATTTGAGCCATGTTACGAAGGCAATCCGTTAGTAAACGCCATGTGTGTCGGCTTAATTGACCATAAAGATATTAAAAAAGGTCTTGCACAAGGTGTTGGCAATACGGTGATGTATGTTGGAGCGAAAACAGGTCGTGATGGAATTCATGGTGCAACCTTTGCTTCGGAAGAATTAACAGAACAGTCTGATGAAAACCGCCCGGCGGTTCAAGTGGGCGACCCATTCATGGAAAAACTTTTACTAGAAGCCTGCCTTGAATTGATTCAATCTGACGCCCTTGTCGGTATTCAGGATATGGGTGCTGCCGGTTTAACAAGTTCTTCAGCAGAAATGGCAAGTAAAGCTGGAATGGGTATAGAAATGAATTTAGACCTTGTTCCACAACGTGAAACAGGTATGACGGCATATGAAATGATGCTTTCAGAATCACAGGAGCGTATGCTGATTGTTGTTACAAAGGGAAGAGAACAGGAAATTCAAGATCTATTTACAAAATACGATCTTGAAGCAGTAGCGATCGGTACAGTGACAGATGATAAAAAACTACGTCTTGTGCACCATGGCGAAATCGTGGCAGATGTTCCAGTAGATGCGTTAGCTGAGGACGCGCCTGTATATCATAAGCCATCAAAAGAACCAATGTACTATCAGGAATTCCAAGCACTAGATGTGGAAGTCCCACAGGTTGGAGATTTAAAAGAAACATTAAAACAAATTATCAGTCAGCCTACAATCGCAAGCAAGGAATGGGTTTATAATCAGTACGATTATATGGTACGTACGAATACAGTCGTTGCACCTGGATCTGACGCCTCTGTTGTCAGAATCCGTGGAACCCGTAAGGCATTGGCGATGACGACTGATTGTAACTCACGCTATGTGTTTTTAGACCCTGAAGTTGGCGGCGCAATTGCGGTTGCTGAAGCAGCACGAAATATTGTTTGTTCGGGTGCGGAACCATTAGCGATTACTGACAACCTTAACTTTGGAAATCCCGAAAAGCCAGAAGTGTTCTGGCAGATTGAAAAAGCAGCAGATGGAATCAGCGAGGCTTGCCGTGTTCTTAATACTCCAGTTATAGGCGGTAACGTCTCTTTATATAACGAAACAAGCGGAACTGCGATTTACCCAACACCAGTCATTGGAATGGTTGGCTTAGTCACTGACCTTGATCATATTACAACTCAAAACTTTAAGACTAGTGGAGACCTTATTTACTTAGTCGGCGAAACAAAACCAGAATTTGGAGGCAGTGAGTTACAGAAACTGCAAAACGGCCGGATTTTTGGTAAAGCTCCAGAACTTAATGTTCAACTAGAAAAGGAAAGACAGGATCAAGTGTTGGCTGCTATTCGTGCAGGAGTGGTTCAATCGGCACACGACCTATCTGAAGGCGGTCTAGGTGTAGCGGTTGCTGAAAGTCTTTTTGGCCAAGAACAGCTTGGGGCAGCTATCACAATCGAAGGTAACCCAGTAACTGCTTTATTCAGTGAAACACAATCCCGTTTCTTATTAACAGTGAAAAAAGAACATCAATCAGCGTTTGAAAGTTTAGTAGCTGCAAGACTGATTGGTGAGGTAAATGATACAGCCGTTTTAAAGGTGAATGCTGAGAATAACACGATTTTAGAAGCTTCAGTAAACGAATTAAAGGATGCCTGGAAAGGAGCTATTCCATGCTTGCTGAAATCAAGGGGTTAAACGAAGAATGCGGAGTTTTTGGTGTCTTTGGACATCCAGATTCCGCACAGCTTACCTATTACGGACTCCACAGCCTGCAACATCGTGGTCAGGAGGGTACGGGTATTGTCGTATCCAACGGGGAAAAGCTTAGTGTTGTGAAAGGTGAAGGACTAGTTTCGGAAATTTTCACAGCTGACGTGATGGAAAAATTAAAGGGTACGTCTGCAATTGGGCATGTTCGCTATGCTACAGCTGGGGGCGGCGGTTATGAGAACGTCCAGCCCTTGCTGTTCCATTCTCAAACTGGAAGCCTGGCACTTGCTCATAATGGTAATTTAGTAAATGCCAATTTCTTAAAACATCAGCTTGAAGCACAAGGAAGTATTTTTCAAACAAGCTCTGACACAGAAGTATTAGCTCATTTAATTAGGAGAAGTGGTTATCCCCAGTTGAAGGATCAGGTAAAAAATGCGCTTTCGATGTTAAAAGGTGCCTATGCCTATTTAATTTTAACAGAGAAGGAATTAATGGTTGCTCTCGATCCTCATGGATTAAGACCACTTTCACTTGGCTGTCTTGGAGAGGCCTATGTGGTTGCTTCTGAGACCTGCGCCTTTGATGTTGTTGGAGCAGAATACATCCGTGATATCAGACCTGGAGAATTATTAATCATCAATGAAGAGGGAATCACCTCAGAACAATTTGCGTTTAACTCGACAAAGTCCATTTGTGCGATGGAATATGTTTATTTTTCAAGACCTGATAGTAATATCCAAGGAATCAATGTTCATACAGCCCGTAAAAACATGGGGAAAAGATTGGCAGTAGAGGCACCTATTGAAGCAGATGTAGTAACTGGCGTTCCAGATTCTAGTATCTCTGCTGCGATAGGATATGCCGAATCGGCAGGTATTCCTTATGAAATGGGATTAATTAAGAACAAATATGTCGGCAGGACCTTCATTCAGCCAACCCAAACGTTACGGGAGCAGGGTGTGAAGATGAAGCTGTCTGCAGTTCGCGGCGTTGTTGAAGGAAAACGTGTGGTTATGGTGGATGATTCTATTGTCCGAGGAACGACGAGCAGAAGAATTGTAAACCTGTTAAAAGAGGCAGGAGCAACAGAGGTACACGTTGTGATCAGTTCACCTCCAATAAAAAATCCATGTTTCTATGGAATTGATACATCATCTAAAGAAGAATTGATCGCTTCAGATAAATCAGTGGAAGAAATTAGGCAGTTGATTGGTGCAGATTCTCTTACGTTCCTAAGTACGGAAGGAATGGTAGGAGCAATCATGAAAACTGAAGGAACAAATGGTTTCTGCCTTGGCTGCTTTACAGGAGACTATCCAACAGAAATTTATCCGGACACACTCCAATATTACTATCAAAAATAGGGGGGACCATCATGGCGAATGCTTATACACAGGCAGGGGTAAACATCGAAGCAGGCTATGAAGCTGTTGAGAGAATGAAAAAGCATGTACAAAAAACAGCCAGAGCTGGCGTAATAGGTGGTCTCGGCGGTTTTGGCGGTATGTTTGATCTATCATCGTTGAATTTGAAAGAACCAGTTCTAGTATCAGGAACGGATGGCGTAGGTACAAAGCTGATGATTGCATTTTGGATGGATCAGCATGAAACAATCGGCATTGACGCAGTAGCAATGTGTGTCAACGATATCGTTGTTCAAGGCGCAGAGCCAGTGTTCTTTTTAGACTATATTGCTACCGGAAAAGCAAAGCCTGAAAAGATTGAAGCGATTGTCAAGGGCATAGCTGATGGATGTGAGCAGGCTGGCTGTGCACTGATCGGCGGAGAAACAGCTGAAATGCCTGGATTATATAGTGAAAATGAGTATGATTTAGCAGGATTTACGGTTGGCGCATGTGAAAAAAGTCAATTGATTACAGGGGAAACCATTCAGGCTGGCGATGTGTTAATCGGATTAGCTTCAAGCGGAATCCACAGCAATGGTTATTCACTCGTAAGAAAGGTGTTTAACAATTGGGCGCTAACAGAATATGTTGACGAGCTTGGCTGCACCTTAGGAGAAGAGTTATTAAAACCAACGAAAATCTATGTTAAACCAATTCTTTCAGCATTGAAGAAGTTCAACCTAAAAGGAATGGCTCACATTACCGGAGGCGGTTTTATTGAGAATATCCCTCGGATGCTTCCTAATGGACTTGGAGCAGCCATCTTTGAAAAAAGCTGGGACATCCCGCCGATTTTTAATTTAATTACAACAGTTGGACAAATTGACCAACTGGAAATGTATAATATCTTTAATATGGGTATCGGCATGGTGATTGCAGTGGATAAGGATATCGCTGCAGACGTGATGGATCATTTAAAGCAATGCGGAGAAACTGCCTATGAAATTGGTGTTGTAACGGCAGAAGAAGGCATTACAATCGGTGGCCGCCGATGAGAAAGATTGCTGTTTTTGCCTCAGGAAACGGAAGCAATTTTCAAGCGATTATTGATGTAGTACAAACTGGAGAGCTAAAAGCGGATATAGCTCTTCTTGTTTGTGATAAGCCAGGTGCTTTTGCTATTGAGCGGGCAAATGCCGCCCGTATCCCGACATTTTCTTTTAATCCAAAGGAATTTAGCTCCAAAGAAGCGTATGAAAAAGTCATTACGGAGCAATTAACGAGTTATGGTGTAGAATTTATCGTGCTTGCAGGTTACATGAGGCTAATAGGTCCAACCTTGCTTGGTGAATATGCTGGACGTATTATTAATATACATCCTTCACTACTTCCAGATTTTCCAGGTAAAGACGCAATCGGTCAAGCATTAGCTGCAAAAGCAGAATGGAGCGGAGTGACCATCCACTACGTTGATGAAGGAATGGACACTGGACCGATTATTGTACAGGAACGCGTTCGGATAAGTGAAAAGGAAACAAGAGAGAGTCTGCAACGGAAAATACAAGGTATCGAGCATAAGCTATATCCATCTATCCTGCAAATGCTGTTAACGAGAGGGGAAGTTCAACATGACGAAAAAGCGCGCACTTATTAGTGTTTCCGATAAAAATGGTATTTCTGATTTTGCAAAAGAATTAGTCAGCTTAGGTTTTGAAATTATTTCAACAGGCGGAACGAAAAAGACTCTTCAAGAACAAGGCATTCCCGTTCTCGGTGTGAGTGATGTTACCGGCTTTCCAGAAATATTAGAAGGACGTGTAAAAACGTTAAATCCGTTCATTCATGGAGGCTTGCTAGCTAAACATGATGACGAACAACACCAAAAGCAGCTCCAAGAACATAGTATTGATCCGATTCAAATTGTTTGTGTAAACCTTTATCCGTTTCAACAAACGATTGCAAAACCAGATGTAACAACGGAGGACGCGATTGAAAATATCGATATCGGCGGGCCGGCGATGTTACGTGCTTCAGCAAAAAATCATCAATATGTAACAGTGGTTGTTGACCCTGTTGACTATAGTAAGGTGATTGAGGAATTAAAGGCAGATGGTAAAACGACGCTAGAAACACGTAGAAAACTTGCGGCAAAGGTTTACCGTCACACAGCTGCTTATGACGCATTAATTGCCGAATACATGACAGAGCTAGCGCAGGAAGAAACACCTGAAAAATTAACCGTTACATATGAGCTAAAGCAGTCGCTCCGTTACGGCGAAAATCCGCACCAAAAAGCTGCATTTTATAAAAAACCACTTGGTTCCACGTTCTCCATCGCTAATGCAGAGCAGCTTCATGGTAAAGAGCTTTCTTATAATAATATTAATGACGCCGACGCTGCATTGCAGATTGTGAAAGAATTTACAGAGCCTGCAGCGGTTGCGGTGAAGCATATGAACCCATGCGGTATTGGTACTGGAACAAATAGTTTTGCTGCTTTCGAAAAAGCTTTTGCTGCTGATCCTGTTTCAATTTTTGGTGGAATTATTGCCTTTAATAGTGAAGTGGATGCACAGACAGCTGGCAAGCTTCATGAGATTTTCTTAGAAATCATTATTGCTCCTTCATTCTCTGAGGAAGCATTATCAATATTAACAGCAAAAAAGAACTTACGTTTATTAACAATTCCATTTTCAGGTGCAAAGAAACCAGAAATGAAGTTAACAACAATCGAAGGCGGACTGCTTGCGCAGGAACAAGATCGCTTTACATTAGAAAATGCTACAATCTCTGTACCAACAAAGAGACAGCCAACGGAGCAAGAGTGGGAAGCATTAAAGCTTGGCTGGAAGGTAGTAAAACATGTTAAATCAAATGCCATTGTCGTGACGAAAGAGGATATGACAATTGGAATTGGTGCAGGTCAAATGAACCGGGTAGGTGCCGCTGAAATCGCCTTAAAACAAGCAGGTGAAAAAGCAGCAGGGGCAGCACTCGCTTCCGACGCCTTTTTCCCAATGGATGACACCGTTGAGGCAGCTGCAAAAGCAGGAATCACTGCAATCATTCAGCCTGGCGGTTCCATCCGCGATGAGGATTCCATCAAAAAAGCGGATGAATACGGAATTGCTATGGTCTTTACCGGAGTTAGACATTTTAAACATTAAAATGAGGTGGAATGGATGAAGGTTCTTATCATTGGCCGAGGCGGAAGAGAGCATGCATTGTGCCGAAAGGTAAGCGAAAGCACGCTTGTGGAGAAGGTGTTTGTGGCTCCTGGTAACCACGGAATGGAAGAAGTTGCAGAACGTGTGGCAATCGACGAAAGTAACCATGAACAACTAATTCAATTTGCGACAGAACAGGAAATAGGTCTAACGATTATCGGGCCAGAAGTACCTTTACTAGAAGGGTTAGCAGATAAATTTGAAGCTGAAGGTCTGGCAGTGTTCGGACCACGTAAATTGGCAGCCGAAATCGAAGGAAGTAAATCGTTCGCAAAGGAAATCATGAGGAAATATGAGATTCCTACTGCAGATTATGCCGTATTTACCAATTATGAGGAAGCCAAGAAGTATATTGAAGAAAAAGGCGCGCCTATCGTCATCAAAGCTGATGGATTAGCAGCAGGTAAGGGCGTGACAGTAGCATTAACACTTGAAGAGGCATTACAAAGTACAGAAGAAATGCTCGTTGGACAAAAGTTTGGTGACGCATCATCACGAGTGGTGATTGAAGAGTTTTTAAGCGGTGAAGAATTTTCTCTTATGGCATTCGTGAATGGCGAAGTGGTTATACCGTTAGAAATCGCGCAAGATCATAAACGTGCTTTTGATGGTGATAACGGTCCTAATACAGGTGGAATGGGTGCATATTCTCCTGTTCCGCATATTGCCCATGAAACAGTTGAAACAGCAATCGAAACAATCCTTATACCTGCAGCGAAAGCAATGGTTCAAGAGGGAAGAAGCTTTTGTGGAATTTTATATGCAGGGTTAATTGCAAGTGAAAAAGGGCCAAAGGTGATCGAGTTTAATGCCCGCTTTGGTGACCCCGAAACACAAGTAATTTTACCAAGGTTAAAATCTGATTTGGTTCAGACTATCTTAGCTATTTTAGACGGCGGCACCCCAGAGTTAGTTTGGGATGAACAATCAATGATTGGCGTTGTGGTTGCGGCTAAAGGCTATCCAGAGCAATATGATAAGGGTGCTGTTCTAAAAGGATTGGCGGACTTTTCTAATGAAGTCTATACCTTCCATGCAGGAACAAATAAAAATGGTTTAGGTGAATTTGAAACCGCAGGAGGCCGGGTTCTCTTAGTTGGTGCAAAAGCAGATAATTTAAAGGAAGCGCAGGATATTGTCTACCAAGAGCTGGATAAACTAAAATGTGACGGAGTTTTTTATCGAAAAGATATTGGCTTTAAGGCTATCGGGCGCGTCTTCTGTTAGAGCGGCGGATAAACACAAACAGAAGAGCAACAATACCACCGATTAAGCTAATAAGCACGAACGACATATCTAATAAATATTCCCAAAACATGACAGATTACCTTCCTTTCAAGGGCTGACCAAACACGGTCAGCCCGTTTATTTTTTGGTTTGTCGGTTAAACATTCATAAACCCCAAGAAGGGTAACAAATAGCGTCTATTCCTATTCGTTACCGTAAGCCCAAATAGTCGGGGGAGAAGGGCACGAATAACGTCTATTCGTTACCGTGAACGTAAAAAGTCGTGGAAGAAGGGCACGAATAGAGTTTATTCGTTACCACAAACCCCAAAAAGCTGAGGATAAGGGCACGAATAGCGTCTAACTATCGGAAATCATAAAAGATTAAGTCGGGTTATATGGCAGCACTTCATCAACATCGCCATTGTCTGCCCCATCACCAAGTGCCAATACCGGTTTTTCCTGTTCCATTTCCTGATATCTTTCAAATAGCGCTGTCACAGGGCAAAAACGAACGATTCCCTCTGCCACCTTCATTGCGCCGCATATCGCAATAAATAAATAGGAATCTCTCCAAGGAAACTTCACCATTTTTGCTGTACTCCAAGATAGGACGGTAAGCCCAATTGTAATCCTTATTAATGCATTCAGAATCCCGATATTTTTAGTAATGTTCACATTGTTCACTCCTTCACAATATTTTTACAGGAATTATCCAATTCTTTAATGCGTTAAAAAGTAAAGTATGTTAGTATAGAGATAAACTAATTTTTGTAAGGGCTTTCTTTATTGAGAAATCAACATTCTTACTAGATAAATAGCTTCTTAGAAAGGGAGGGTATCGTATGCTCGATCAACGTTTTCGATGGAAAAACAAACATTTACGCATGCATGTATCCGTTTTAGATGGAAAAACTTCACCAACCATTTTATTAAAAAATGCCTTATATTTAAATCAGACATTTCGCCAGTGGATGCGCGCGAATATTTGGATATATGAAGATCGGATTGTATATGTTGGCGAAAATTTACCGCCAAAAGTGGAAAACTGTGAGATCATTGATTGTACAAATGAAATTCTTGTTCCTGGGTATATCGAGCCACATGCCCATCCTTATCAATTATATAATCCCCATACGCTGGCGGCTTATGCATCCCAGTTTGGGACAACGACCCTAATCAATGACAACATGTCCTTGATTATGAATTTAAAGAAAAAGGAAGCGTTTTCTTTATTAAAGGACTTGCGATCCATACCTACAACCATGTTCTGGTGGTGCCGGTTTGATCCGCAAACGGAAATTCTAAATGAAGAAGATGTATTTTCACATAGCAATATAAAATCGTGGTTAGAGCATGACGCTGTTCTTCAAGGCGGTGAATTGACTGGATGGCCAAAATTATTAGACGGCGATGATATGATGCTGCATTGGATACAAGAAGCAAAACGAATGCACAAAAAGATTGAAGGACATTTTCCTGGTGCTTCCGAGAAAACATTAGCGAAAATGATGCTGTTAGGTTCAGATAGTGATCATGAGGCAATGACAGGTGAAGAAGTATATAACCGACTAATGCAGGGCTATATGGTTTCACTTAGATATTCTTCTATACGTCCTGATCTGCCGGAATTACTGGATGATATGAAACGATTAGGAATTGAAGCTTATGATCGTTTGATGTTTAACACAGATGGTTCAACATCCACATTTTATGAACAAGGTATCACGGATCAAATGATTCGCATCGCCATTGAAAAAGGCGTACCACTTATTGACGCCTATAACATGGCTACAGTAAATATTGCACGATATTACAATATTGATCATTTGCATGGCAATATTGCAACTGGACGTGTTGCAAACATCAACTTCTTATCAAGTATCGAGAACCCGACACCTCATTCTGTGCTGGCAAAAGGTAAATGGGTAAAACGTGAAGGACAAGTGGTCGAGGCTTATCACTCGATTAATTGGGCTGATTACGGTCTAAAGCCAATGGAACTGGACTGGAATCTAAGCATTGATGATTTACAATTTTCAATGCCGTTTGGGATTAAGATGGAGAATTCAGTCATTACGAAACCATATTCCATTGCGATTGACGCCTCATATGATGAATTGTCAACAGACCATGACGAATGCTATTTTACCCTTCTGGACAGGAACGGCAAGTGGAGGATAAATACATTATTAAAAGGATTTGCTACGAATCTTTCTGCATTGGCAAGTTCATTTTCCAATACAGGTGACATTATCTTAATTGGAAAAAATAAACGTGATATGCTTACTGCCTTTGAGAGAATGAAGGAGTTAGGCGGCGGTATTGTTATGGTCGAGGAAGAGCAAGTGGTATGTGAGATTCCATTAAAACTTAACGGAATTATGTCAAACCTTCCGCTTAAGGAATTAATCGACGAAGAAAAGAAATTATTAGTTGAATTGAAGGATCGCGGGTATTCCTTCTCAGATCCTGTGTACAGTTTATTATTTTTTTCGGCAACTCATTTACCTTATATTCGAATCACCCAACAGGGTATGTACGATGTAATGAACAAAACTGTTCTCTTTCCGTCGATAATGCGTTAAACTATAAAAGTAAATTAATTGGATAATTCCGCTTCTGAGGGAAGACGATAGGAGTGTTAAAGTATGAAGAATTGGGCTGTTGCCATAACAGCGGTTCTTTTACTCCTCACCGGCTGCAACGATAAAGAGAAGGCTAGCGACCCAAAGGAGCCGGTTAAAGAAGTAGAAGAAGTGATACAGGAAGAGGTAGAAAATGAACTCCCATATGTCTTCCCATTAACTGGGGTGGGTTCGGAAGCGAAGACAGATGGAAGAGCAGTTGCCGTCATAATTAATAATCATCCAAAAGCTAGGCCTCAATCTGGCTTAAATAAAGCGGATATTGTATATGAAATTCTAGCAGAAGGAGATGTGACCCGTTTCCTTGCTGTTTTCCAAAGCGAAAAACCAGATAATATGGGTCCAGTGCGAAGTGCAAGGGACTATTACATTGACCTGGCAAAGGGTCTGGATGCGCTTTTTATCGCCCATGGCTATAGTGAAGAGGCAAGAGAATTGCTCGAACGTGAATTTGTTGATAATTTAAATGGTATGGTCTATGATGGTACCCTGTTTAAAAGGGCAAGCTTCCGTGATGCCCCTCATAATTCCTATATTACGTATGAAAATGTTTTAAAAGGAGCCAAGGAAAAGAAATACTCAATGAATCAGTCCCCGCCGGATTTTCATTTTTTATCAGAGAAAGATAGTCAATCCATAACGGGAGACGAAGCAAATACAGTAATGATTTCTTACTCTGCTAGTGGAATTTTCAATTCCATCTACGAGTATGATGAGTCAGTCGGAAAATACAAGCGATATTCTAATGGGGATCAAACCATAGATTATGAAACGAAAGAACCCATTCTGTTAGATAATTTGTTTATCATTGAGACTAAACATCAAGTCATTGATGAGGCTGCTCATAAGGAAATTGATTTAGTTTCTGGGGGATCTGGTTACTTGCTGCAAAAAGGTAAGGTCATGGAAGTAGAATGGAAAAATGATAACGGCTTAATTGTTCCAATAAGGGATGGAGAAGTGGTACCGTTTGTTCAAGGGAAGACGTGGGTGAACGTGGTTCCGACCAATCCTGGACTTCAATCAAGCGTTTCATTTAATGTAAATAATCTTAACTAATTAAAGGGGTAAAATATATGCAAATTAATAAGTTACGTGGAAAAGAGCTTGATCAGTTATTCCAAGCTGTTCTTTCACTGAAGGACCTTGAAGAATGCTATCGCTTCTTTGACGATTTATGTACAATAAATGAAATCCAATCATTAGCACAGCGTTTAGATGTAGCAAGAATGCTGCGTGAAGGAAATACCTATCATAAAATCGAGACCGAAACAGGTGCAAGCACAGCAACGATTTCTCGTGTAAAGCGCTGTTTGAATTTCGGCAATGACACGTATGAAATGGTATTAGAGCGGGTCAAAACAGAAAATGCAAGCGAAGAGAAGTAAGCCAAACCGAAGAGACCACTCTTCGGTTTTTTATATGGGTACATTTTCTATTAAGTAATTTAGTGTTTTCTTTTTTTATCGAATGAGCTAATGCTATAATGGTGTAATGTAAGATTGAATGGGAGGATCTTGGGATGTACGATTTTCGCGAGTGGCGCCATGTGTTTAAACTCGATCCAAATAAAGAGATAAGTGATGAACAGTTAGAAAGAATATGCGAATCTGGAACAGATGCGGTAATGGTTGGAGGAACAGACGGGGTAACCCTGGAAAAAGTCCTTGATTTAATGGCGCGAATTCGCCGCTACACCGTTCCTTGTGTCCTCGAAGTTTCAAGTATTGAAATAGTTACCCCTGGATTTGACCTTTATTTTATTCCGACAATTTTAAATAGTAATGATACAAAGTGGATAACTGGTCTGCACCATCAGGCTGTAAAAGAGTTTGGTGAAATTATGGATTGGGAAGAAATTGTCATGGAAGGCTACTGCATTCTGAATGAGGAATGCAAAGCGGCAAAATTGACTTCTGCCAATACAAATGTTTCACAAGAAGAAGTAACGGCATATGCGATGATGGCAGAGAAAATGTTTCATTTACCAATCTTTTATCTGGAATATAGCGGCACGTATGGAGATGTAGAAGTGGTATCTGCAGTTAAAAAGACTTTAGAGGAAACGGTCCTGTTTTATGGCGGGGGAATCTCAACGCTTGAACAAGCAGTTGAAATGGCTGAACATGCGGATGTCATTGTGGTTGGAAATGCTATTTATAATGATTTCGACCAAGCCTTAGCAACAGTAAAAAGCGTACGTTGAAATTTGCTTAATTAATCATATAGAGTTAAAATAAGAACAAATGTTTGGTATGGTGGTGAAGGAATTGCAATATTTATCAGAAAAACTTTTAAATGGTTTGAATCCAGAACAACAAAATGCAGTGAAAGCAACGGACGGTCCGCTTTTACTTATGGCCGGCGCGGGTAGTGGTAAAACGAGAGTACTAACACATCGTATTGCTTATTTAATTGTTGAAAAACGTGTAAATCCTTATAATATTCTAGCGATTACCTTTACAAATAAAGCTGCGCGAGAAATGAGAGAGCGTATCGGAAAAATGATGGGTGGAGCAGCAGAAGAAATATGGATTTCCACTTTCCACTCCATGTGTGTAAGAATTCTCCGAAGAGACATCGACAGAATGGGCTTTAATCGCAACTTTACAATCTTAGATACAGGTGATCAACAATCGGTGGTTAAAGGAATCCTTAAAGATAAGAACCTAGATCCGAAAAAATACGACCCACGTGCGATTTTAGGTGCAATCAGCTCAGCCAAAAATGAATTAATTGACCCGGAAGAGTATGCAAAAACCGCTGGAGGCTATTTCGAACAAACAGTCAGCGATGTCTATACAGAATATCAAAAACGACTGCGAAAAAATCAAGCACTCGACTTTGATGACTTGATCATGATGACGATTCAACTGTTTCAACGTGTACCTGAGGTACTTGAATATTATCAACGGAAATTTCAATACATTCATGTAGACGAGTATCAGGATACAAACAGAGCGCAGTATATGCTAGTTAAATTTTTAGCAAACCGCTTTAAAAACCTATGCGTAGTCGGGGATTCCGACCAGTCGATTTATCGCTGGCGCGGAGCGGATATTGCGAATATCCTTTCCTTTGAAAAGGACTATCCCGCTGCAAAGGTCATTTTACTGGAGCAAAACTACCGCTCAACAAAGAGGATTCTCTTAGCAGCAAATAAGGTAATTGAAAATAATGTAACCCGAAAGGCAAAGAATCTTTGGACGGAAAACCCTGAGGGAAACAAGCTTGTTTACTATCGTGCAGATAGCGAGCAGGGAGAAGCTCAATTCGTTGCTGGTAAAATTAAAGAATTAACACGCGAAGGCAAGTATACGCTCTCCGATGTCGCGATTCTTTATAGGACGAACGCTCAGTCCCGTGTAATGGAAGAAGTACTGTTAAAATCAAATATTGAATACAGCATCGTCGGCGGAACAAAGTTCTATGACAGAAAAGAAATTAAGGACATGCTTGCCTATTTGAGGCTCATTTCGAATCCCGATGATGACATTAGTTTACAGCGTGTTATTAATGTGCCAAAACGTGGAATTGGATCGAGTTCAGTAGATAAAATGGCCAACTTTGCTGCCATGCATGATATCTCTATTTTTCAAGCACTTGATTCCGTTGAGTTACTTGGACTAAGTCCAAAAATCACCAAGGGTGCTAGAGAATTTAGGGATTTAATCAAAAACTATACACAAATGCAAGAGTTTTTATCGGTTACGGAACTGGTTGAGGATATTTTAGATAAATCTGGTTATCGTGAAATGCTTAAGGCAGAGAAATCAATTGAAGCCCAGAGCAGACTCGAGAACTTAGACGAATTATTATCTGTGACCAAGAACTTTGAAGAAGTGAATGAAGATAAGAGCTTAGTTGCGTTCTTAACAGATTTAGCACTAGTTGCTGATATTGATTCATTAGATGAAGACGGTGAAAAAACAGACGCGATTACGCTTATGACTTTGCACTCTGCAAAAGGATTAGAATTTCCGGTAGTCTTTTTAATTGGATTGGAAGAAGGGGTATTCCCGCACAGCCGGTCATTAATGGAAGAAGCTGAGATGGAAGAAGAGCGCCGCTTGGCTTACGTAGGTATTACGCGGGCGGAGCAGACTCTATTCCTGACAAATGCCCAGATGAGAACGTTATTCGGGCGTACAAGCATGAACCCTGCATCCCGATTTATTAGTGAAATTCCGGAAGATCTTTTAGAAGGCGTGGAAAAAGAGGAACGTAGAAGTACTTCGTTTGGATCCAGAGGAGGGAATTCTTTTGGAAGAAGCACTTCTGGTACAACAGGAGCCTCTTTTGGACGAAGCGCATCTGGTACAACCAGTACTTCGTTTGGTACACCAGTAACGAGAAAACCAGTTATGAGACCAATAGCCTCTTCAACTGGCGGGGATACTGTCGGCTGGAAAGTCGGCGATAAAGCAGAACACGGTAAATGGGGCATAGGCACGGTGGTAAGTGTAAAAGGTCAAGGCGAAGGTACAGAACTTGATATTGCTTTCCCAAGTCCTACTGGAATCAAGCGTCTTCTGGCTAAGTTCGCTCCCATTACAAAAAAAGTATAATCACAATAGCGTAAGATAAAAAAATGAATTGCCCCTGTTACGGGGCTATTCTCGTATCATTTTACAATGAAAGGGCTGGATATATGGACCTTCAAACAGCTGAGTTGAGAATCAATGATCTAAGAAGCCTGTTAAATCAATATGGCTACGAATATTATTTGCTTGATATGCCTACAGTACCTGACGCAGAATACGATCGTTTAATGCAGGAACTCTTAGACTTAGAGACAGCATTTCCAGAACTAATAACATCAGATTCACCATCTGTGCGTGTTGGCGGTAAAGTACTGGACGTATTTGAAAAAGTAGAGCATCGAACACCCATGTTAAGCTTAGGAAATGCCTTTAACGAACAGGACCTAAAAGATTTTGACCGCCGTGTTCGTCAGGCAGTTGGTGATAATGTCTCCTATGTCTGTGAATTAAAGATTGATGGTCTTGCAGTTTCTTTACGCTATGAAAATGGCCTGTTTATCCAAGGTGCAACAAGAGGAGACGGAACGATTGGAGAAGATATTACGGCAAACTTAAAGACAATCAAATCCATCCCGCTCCGATTGCGTGAAAATGCAACATTAGAAGTCCGCGGTGAAGCTTATATGCCGAAGAAATCCTTTGAAGCATTAAATAAAGCCAAGGAAGAACGAGGGGAAGAATTAGCTGCAAATCCACGAAATGCGGCAGCTGGATCATTAAGACAGCTTGATCCAAAAATTGCTGCATCAAGGAATCTTGATGTCTTCCTATATGGAATCGGCGGCGGTGCGATAAATGCAGCGTCCCATAGTGAAGGGTTAGATTACCTAGATCAACTTGGCTTTAAAACAAATAAAGAGCGCCGAAAGTGCCCTACAATTAACGAAGTAATCGAGTATGTAAATAGCTGGGGTGATAAGCGCCCGCATTTGCCATATGAAATAGATGGAATTGTGATTAAGGTAGATTCCTATGAGCACCAGAGCAAGCTTGGAACAACTGCGAAAAGTCCGCGTTGGGCAATTGCCTTTAAATTTCCAGCTGAAGAAGTCGTTACAACACTTTTAGATATTGAATTAAGCGTTGGAAGAACAGGTGTTGTTACTCCAACAGCGATTCTAATACCTGTGAAGGTAGCTGGTACCACTGTTCAGCGTGCCTCCTTGCATAATGAAGACTTAATAAGAGAAAAAGATATTAAAATAGGCGATCAAGTTGTGGTTAAAAAAGCAGGGGATATCATTCCTGAAGTGGTCAATGTGCTTGCAGAACAACGAACTGGAAATGAACGCGACTTCCAAATGCCAACGCATTGTCCTGAATGCGAAAGCGAACTTGTCCGGCTTGAAGGAGAAGTGGCGTTACGCTGCATTAATCCCAAATGCCCTGCGCAAATCCGTGAAGGATTGATTCACTTTGTATCACGAGATGCAATGAATATTGAAGGCCTTGGTGAAAAAGTAATCAGCCAGCTTTTCGCTGAGAAATTAATCAGTGATGTTGCGGATATTTATAAGCTTACACATGATCAGCTTATAGCTCTTGAACGAATGGGCGAGAAATCCGTTACTAATCTTTTAAAAGCAATAGAGGCTTCTAAAGGAAACTCGCTAGAAAAATTATTATTTGGCCTTGGGATTCGACATGTGGGTGCAAAAGCAGCAAAAACACTTGCTCAAAGCTTTGATACTATGGAAAAACTCGCTCATGCCAAAAAGGATGACTTATTGGCAATCAATGAAATTGGTGATAAAATGGCAGATTCTATTGTTGCTTTTTTTGATCAGGAAGAGGCAGAGGAACTGTTGAGGGAACTCGCTTCTGTTGGAGTCAATATGGAATATAAAGGTGCCAAACCGGTTTCTGCTGAAGAATCCAACAGTATCTTTGCTGGGAAGACAGTGGTTTTAACAGGGAAGCTTGAGCAGCTTTCAAGAAATGAAGCCAAGGAAAAGATTGAAGCTCTTGGAGGGAATGTATCAGGAAGTGTCAGCAAGAAAACGCATCTTGTTATTGCTGGTGAAGATGCTGGTTCCAAACTTGCCAAGGCCGAGGAGCTGGGAATTGAAGTGTGGGACGAGGAGAAGCTCTTGATAGAATTAAATAAATAAGAGGTGTATGACGTGAGAAAACTCTCATTGCTCGCTCTTTCCCTTCTCTTACTGCTTAGTGGATGTGCACCAAACTTCCAAAAGCAGGACAACGTTGTCAAAACAAAAGAAGAGGCGGAAGAGAAAGCAATTATTCCGAAATATAATATTTCCGACAACTATTATCGGACGATTTTACCGTTCGAGCCTGGGGAAGCACGTGGTTTGATCGTTGGAAATATTAATACTAGATATGACATTAATGAATTTGAGACCGGATTGATGAGGATTGCCCAGAATCAATTTGACCCTAAAACCTATTTGTTCCGTGAAGGCCAGGAGCTAAAGCGTAATACCGTAAGACTTTGGTTAAATCGTAAATTTACAGAAGCACAATTGAAGGAAGAGGGTTTAAAAGCAGATGAAAATATCGGCTTAAATCCGCTAATGGAAGACGGAGCTGATTTTAAAGAAGGGAATAGCAATAGTCCTATCTATTTAGCCCATATCTTAGAACATGATTACCTAATCAAAGGGGAAAACGATACCGTAAAATTAGGTGGTGTTGTAATCGGATTGGCATTAAATTCCGTCCACTATTACCGCACAGCAGTGGGTGAACCTTATTTTGAGAGGAAAATTGAATTTGCTGAAATGGAACGGGAAGGGAAAAAAATTGCCGAGGAGGTCATTAAGCGTCTAAGGGCTATGAAAAACTTAAAGGATGTTCCGATTACCATTGCACTGTTTGAGCAGCAGAGCCGATCGTCTGTTGTGCCTGGCACCTTTTTTACGTATACAAATGTCGAAAAAGGAAGCTCAACGATTAATTCGTGGGAGCCTGTTGCGGAAAAGTATTTCCTCTTTCCTTCTACTGAGGCACAAGAGGCACATCGTGATGATGTAACGGCATTTTTAAACTTTAAGCAGGATGTTGAGGAATATTTTCCAAACTTTAATGGTGTTATTGGACGTGCCTTTTATATTGGAGATCAATTTACTGACTTAGATATTTCGATTCCCATTCAGTTCTACGGAAAGTCAGAAGCCATTGGGTTTACTCAATATGTAACAGGGCTTGTCTTAGAACATTTTCCAAATTATATATCGGTTTCGGTAAGTGTTACATCTGTCGATGGACCAGAGGCAATAATCGTCCGCAAGGCAAATGAAGCAGAACCGTTTGTGCATATTTATTAACCTGGTGAAAATTAGCAAGACCTAAATTTAAAAAACTTTATTAAATAAAGGACAATACATCTTTTATATGACTAACATGTATTGTCCTTTTGTTTATTTATTTCTACAGCACTCCAAGAATTTTATTGATAAATATTACCCCCAGATTGTTTAAACTCTGTAGCTTTTTCCTTCATACCCTTTTCGATAGCTTCATTCGTATCAAGCTTGTTTTCTTTGGCGTAATTACGAATATCTTGAGAAATTCTCATGCTGCAAAACTTTGGTCCACACATTGAACAGAAATGTGCCGTTTTGGAACCTTCTGCAGGTAACGTCTCATCATGATATTCTAAAGCTCGTTCAGGGTCCAACGATAAATTAAACTGATCTCTCCAACGGAATTCGAAACGAGCTTTTGATAAGGCATCATCTCTTTTGTGTGCACCTGGATGTCCTTTTGCTAAATCAGCAGCATGTGCAGCTATTTTATAAGTTATAACACCTTCACGTACATCATCTCGGTTTGGTAAACCTAAATGTTCTTTTGGTGTTACATAACAAAGCATAGCCGTACCAAACCAGCCAATCATGGCTGCACCAATCGCGGATGTAATATGATCATAGCCAGGAGCTATGTCAGTTGTAAGTGGGCCTAGAGTATAGAAAGGGGCTTCCTTACAAATCTCCAGTTGTTTGTCCATGTTTTCTTTTATAAGGTGCATAGGTACGTGTCCTGGACCTTCAACCATTACCTGTACATCATGCCCCCAAGCAATTTTTGTTAATTCTCCAAGAGTTTCTAATTCCGCAAATTGTGCTTCATCATTGGCATCCGCAATTGAACCAGGACGTAGACCATCTCCTAAAGAGAATGAAACATCATAAGTTTTCATAATCTCACAGATTTCTTCAAAGTGAGTATATAAAAAGTTTTCTTTGTGATGGTGAAGACACCATTGCGCCATAATAGATCCACCTCGAGATACAATACCTGTTAAACGCTTTGCTGTTAACGGAACATATCGCAAAAGAACACCAGCATGAATGGTGAAGTAATCCACGCCTTGCTCGGCTTGTTCAATTAAGGTATCACGATAAACCTCCCATGTTAGATCTTCGGCAATACCATTTACTTTTTCAAGTGCTTGGTAGATAGGAACGGTTCCTACAGGAACAGCCGAATTGCGAATAATCCATTCCCTTGTTGTATGAATGTTTTTACCTGTTGATAGGTCCATAATATTATCAGCACCCCACCGTGTGGCCCATGTCATTTTTTCGACCTCTTCTTCGATGGATGATGAAACAGCAGAATTCCCAATATTTGCGTTGATTTTAACATGGAAGTTCCGTCCTATAATCATAGGCTCTGCCTCTGGATGATTGATATTGGAAGGAATAATTGCTCGCCCTCTTGCAACCTCTTCACGCACAAATTCAGGTTTCATATTTTCCCTTATTGCGATAAATTCCATTTCAGGAGTGATAATACCCTTCCTTGCATAATGAAGCTGTGTGACATTTCTCCCTTTTTTTGCACGTAAGGGTTTACGCTTTAAACCAGGAAAAACGTTATGATTAGCACGAGGATCTTTCTCATCCTTATATCCATTGTCTTCAGCCTTAATTTCTCTTCCTTCATATTCCTCAACATCTCCGCGTTCATGGATCCATGAGCTTCGAAGAGAAGGAAGACCTTTTGTAATATCTACTGAATAATCAGCATCCGTATAAGGCCCACTTGTATCATAGACCCGAACTGGCGGATTTTCTTCTTCACCAAAGGTGCCTGTTGTCGGACTAAGTTCAATTTCCCGCATAGGTACCTGGATATTGGGTCTTGAGCCTTCAACATAAACCTTTTTACTACCTGAAAAGCTAGACATGATGGAAATGCGTTTTTCGTTTAATGAATTTGTTGACATAGAGTAAATCTCTCCCTGTTTTTAAAATTAAAGGTCGAGATCTAGAACAAAACGAGTGGATGAAAAGTAATGAAGTACAAAAAAAAAGCCGAGTCCAAAAAGGATGGACCGGCTTTTTATGTAGAAGTTTATTCAATACATGATGACTTTTTCTAACTTCCCCACGCTAGTATGATCTAGATCAGGTCCAAAGGGTCAAGAAACTTCAACGTGTTTCTCTCTCAGCCCACCTTATTGGACTCCCCTAGTTATTTCTATTCAATTTGGTTTTAGTATACATAAATTATAAGAAAAGTTAAAGAAATATTAAAAAATAGTAAAAAAGTTATATACCCTTCTATGCCTCAATGGTATCCGTTGATACGTGTAAAAGAAACATGTTAGAATGAACGAGGATGTAATGTTTTTAATACATAGGAGGTTTTAAGACATGGTACAACCTTATAAGCATGAACCATTCACAGACTTTTCAATTGAAGAAAACCGCCAGGCATATCTTAACGGAATTAAGACAGTTGAGAGCTATTTAGGCAAAGATTACCCACTTGTAATTGGCGGTGAAAGAATTACAACAGAAGATAAAATTGTTTCTTATAATCCTTCAAATAAAGAAGAAGTAATTGGTACGGTTTCAAAGGCTAGCAGAGATCTTGCAGAACAAGCAATGCAGGCTGCTGTGGAAGCGTTTAAATCTTGGAAAAAAGTGAAAGCAGAAGTACGTGCGGATGTTTTATTTAAAGCAGCGACCATTATTCGCCGCCGTAAGCATGAGTTCTCCGCTCTTTTAACAAAGGAAGCAGGTAAACCATGGAAGGAAGCGGACGCAGATACTGCAGAGGCAATTGACTTTCTTGAATATTATGGCCGTCAAATGCTGGCACTAAAAGATGGTGTTCCCGTTAATAGCCGTCCAAATGAATTTAACCGTTATAACTATATTCCACTAGGTGTTGGAATCATTATCTCACCTTGGAATTTCCCATTAGCGATTATGGCTGGTACAACAGTAGCAGCGATTGTTACAGGTAATACGGTTCTATTAAAACCAGCTTCAACAACTCCAATTGTTGCAGCAAAATTCGTAGAAGTAATGGAAGAAGCAGGTCTGCCTAAAGGCGTACTAAACTTCGTACCAGGAAGCGGTGCCGAGGTGGGTGACTACTTAGTAGACCATAAGGATACTCGCTTCATCAGCTTTACAGGTTCACGCGATGTTGGACTTCGTATATTCGAACGATCTTCTAAAGTAAATCCAGGTCAAGTTTGGATGAAGCGTCTCATTGCGGAAATGGGCGGAAAAGATACGATCGTGGTAGATTCAGAAGCAGATCTTGAACTGGCTGCACAATCAATCGTTGCAGGAGCTTTTGGTTTCTCTGGTCAAAAATGTTCAGCATGTTCACGAGCGGTAATCGTTGAGGATGTTTATGATACGGTATTGAGCCGTGTGGTTGAATTAACCAACCAATTAACGGTAGGAGATCCAACAGAGCAAGGAACGTTTATGGGGCCAGTAAACGACAACAATGCGTTCAAGAAAATCATGGAATATGTTGAAATTGGAAAGCAAGAAGGTAAGGTAATGACTGGCGGAGAAGGAGATAATTCCAAAGGGTATTTCATTCAACCGACTGTTATTGCTGACCTTGCTCCAGATGCACGAATAATGCAGGAAGAAATCTTTGGGCCTGTTGTTGGTTTCACTAAGGCTAAGGATTTCACGGAAGCAATCGAAATTGCCAACAACACTGAGTATGGCTTAACAGGTGCGGTTATCACAACGAATCGTGAACACCTAGAGCAGGCTCGTGAGGACTTCCATGTAGGTAACTTGTATTTCAACCGTTCATGTACGGGAGCCATTGTTGGATATCAGCCATTCGGTGGTTTCAACATGTCTGGAACGGATTCCAAAGCAGGCGGTCCTGACTACCTGTTGCTGCATATGCAAGCTAAGACTACATCTGAAATGTATTAATATCTATATTTCAAGCCCAATTCATATGAATTGGGCTTTTTTAATAGTGATAAATTTCATGGATTATTCACTATTTACGGATGCTATCGAATCAATCCATTTAACTTGTCGGACGCATTAGGTAACGTCCGACAACAAAGTTTATAGTTTATAAAAATGTGCTGCAATAGCAAGAGCGTTAGATATAATCATACATAGACATTCGCTGAACTTTATTATTCTCATACATTTTTTCAACGACTTCTTGATGGATAGCTTCTTCAATACTTATTTCTCGTTTTTTGACCATAATGGTTAAGAACAAAATATTCACAGTCATTAAAATCCCTCCTCTAAATGACCATTTATTAATTATAATTTTTCCTTAAACTTTTATAGGTAAAGTATATAAAGTGTGTGAACGAAAGAAATCGTGACTATGGAGTATTGTTTATTACTGCTTTAGTCTGATATATTTCTCCAAGCTTTGACGTATATAAACTAAGAATAGTCAGAGTCATTTACAATTCCCCTTTCTAAATATCTCTTCAATCTATAAACGTTTTGAATTAGGATCAAAGATACGGGGCAATAAATTAAATTCTTTTAAACAATGGTGAATGATCGTTGCACAAGTGTACAAATTAAATCGTCATGAACAATTTACATTATTGTCATGAAAAAATTATAGTATATGTGGAAGCTATGTAAAATAATGTATAAATGTCCAAAACTCACTGAAAAAAGTCCAAAATCATTTGAAAAACGTCCATGTTCCTACAAAAATGATTCAAAACCCCACTAAAGTAGTCCAAAACATTATTACCCTTTCAATTTCATATTAATATTTG
Source organism: Neobacillus niacini NBRC 15566 (assembly GCF_001591505.1). Classification (GTDB taxonomy): domain Bacteria; phylum Bacillota; class Bacilli; order Bacillales; family Cytobacillaceae; genus Neobacillus; species Neobacillus niacini. The sequence continues at coordinate 26,134 of NZ_BCVA01000037.1, read as the reverse complement.
ACAATGATGTGAAACGATTCACAAAGTAAGAGTATATTGTGACGTACCTCACAATTTTTTAACACCTCAGCATTTACAATGTAACTATAGAGAAAAACTTAAATAAGGGAAATTCATAGATAATCAAATATAAGGAGCGATCCAACATGAAAAAACTAGTAATGATTGGAAACGGGATGGCGGGCGTTAGAACGATTGAAGAAATTCTTAAACTTTCACCAAATCAATTTGAAATAACTATTTTTGGACAAGAACCACATCCAAACTATAACCGCATAAAATTATCGAATATCCTTCAAGGAGATACAAGTTTCGAAGAAATCATTATTAATCCGCTAGATTGGTATAAAGAAAATAATATTCAATTGTTCACCGGTGAAGCAGTAACGAAGATTGATGTAGAAGCAAAGAAGGTTATTTCTGACCGAGGCCGTGAAGTAGAGTATGATGACTTAATTATTGCAACAGGTTCGAATTCTTTTATTCTGCCAATTCCAGGTGCGGATAAAATTGGCGTTACCGGTTTTCGGGATATAAAAGATTGTGAAATGATGATCAATTCAGCGCGAAACTACAAAAAGGCTGTAGTAATTGGGGGCGGGCTTCTTGGACTTGAAGCAGCAAGAGGATTACTGAACCTTGGAATGAAGGTCGACGTGGTACACTTAATGCCGAATTTAATGGAACGGCAGTTAGATCCAATTGCTTCTAGTCTCCTAAAAGCGGAATTAGAATCCCAGGGCATGCGATTTTTAATGGAAAAGGAAACGGTTGAAATTATCGGAGATGAGCGTGTTGCGGGCCTTCGTTTTAAAGATGGGTCACACATACCAGCGGATCTTGTTGTAATGGCAATCGGTATTAAATCAAACACAATGGTTGCTAGAGAAAGCGGAATTTATGTAAATCGCGGAATTGTCGTCAATGATTTTATGGAAACAAGTTTACCAAATGTGTATGCAGTAGGTGAATGTGCCGAGCACAGGGAGATTGTTTATGGGCTGGTTGCACCATTATACGAACAAGGTAAAATTCTTGCCGAAAGAATTTGTGGGAAAAATTCAACACTATATGAAGGCTCCGTAACTGGAACTCAACTTAAAGTCGCTGGAGTGGATCTTTACTCAGCAGGTGAGATTTATGAAGACGGTACAATAAAATCAATTATGGTCTATAACGAATATGAAGGTATCTACAAACGCGTTCTAGTTCGAGATAACAGAATTGTTGGGATTGTTCTTTATGGCGACACCAAAGATAGTACAAGGTTGTTCCGAATGCTTTCAAAAAAGGAGGATATCACAGAAATCTCTATTTTTGAATCACAATGTTCAGCCGAAGGCGGAAGCGGAGATATTGCCTCTATGCCGAATGATGAATTGGTGTGCGGCTGTAATGGTGTAACAAAAGGAGCAATTGTAGAGGCAATTAAAACTCAAGGTCTGACTACACTTGATCAAGTTAGTCATTGTACCAATGCTGGCCGTTCCTGCGGCCGCTGTAAGCCAATGGTCAATGACATTCTTGCTTATACACTAGGTGATCAATTTGACGCAGCTGCTGCACAGAAAACAAGTATTTGCGGATGTACGACCATCAGCCGTGAAGATCTGGTTGCTGAAATTAGAGAAAAGGGCTTAACAAGTGTCAAAGAAGTGATGAACGTTCTAGAGTGGAATAACGAGGAAGGCTGTACGAAATGCCGTCCTGCAATTAACTACTACCTAGGTATGATTCACATGGATGAATATAAGGATGACCGTGACTCCCGTCTTGTAAACGAGAAAATACACGCCAATATCCAAAAAGATGGAACATACTCCGTTGTTCCCAGAATGTATGGCGGTGTTACGACTGCTGCCGACTTGAAAAAGATTGCGGAAGTGGCAGAAAAATATGAGGTTCCACTTGTGAAATTAACGGGAGGACAGCGGATCGGCTTGTTTGGAGTTAAAAAAGAAGACCTTCCAAGTATGTGGGAGGAGCTAGATATGCCATCAGGCTATGCATATGGAAAAACACTTCGTACGGTAAAAACTTGCGTAGGAGCACAATTCTGCCGCTATGGAACACAGGATTCAATGTCACTAGGTATTGAACTGGAAAAGAAATTTGAACGTCTTGATACTCCACATAAAGTGAAGATGGGAGTATCAGCCTGCCCAAGAAACTGCTCAGAAGCAGGTATTAAAGACATTGGCTTTGTTGGAATTGATGGAGGCTGGGAAATCTATGTGGCAGGTAATGGCGGTGTAGACCTGCGAGCAGGTGATCTATTAGCTACAGTAAAAACAGAAGCTGAAGTAATGGAATTGACCAGTGCATATCTACAATATTATCGTGAAACTGCAAATTATTTAGAGCGTACTTCTAAGTGGGTAGAACGTGTTGGCTTAGAGCATGTAAAAGAAGTCCTAGCAAACGAAGAAACTAGAAAAGAATTAAATGCGCGTATGGATCAGACATTGAAGAGATATATTGAGCCTTGGAATGAAGCAATCCAAAGTGAAGACATTAAAGATAAATACTACGCAGTACACACTGTTAAGGCTGGGGAGTGATGATAAAATGATCGTAACAAAAACTCGGACTCTAGTTGCTAATTATTCTGAACTTCAAGTTAGGTCTGGCTATTCTGTGAAAATCGATGATAAAGAGATTGCTTTATTTAAAGTAACAAATGGTAAGGTATATGCTATTGAAAATAGGAGTCCGCATCCAAAAGGCGGAGTCTTAACGGAAGGCCTCGTAAGCGGTGAATATGTTTTCTGCCCAGTCTATGATTGGAAGATTTCCTTAAGTGACGGAAAAGTTCAGGCACCAGATGAAGGTCAGGTAAAAGCGTATCAAGTGGAAGTCGAAGGAAATAACGTTTATATTATTATTTAAGATAGTTCTCGTAAGATTGTTGTGTAAAGGATCTTATATAGAGAGTTTGGAAGGATGGCTGCAGAATGGAGACAGGAAAAGTATTTTTAGTAGGAGCAGGGCCAGGGGATGTTCGTTTAATCACCGTAAAAGGATTGGAAGCCATTAAACAAGCAGAAGTCATTCTTTATGACCGGCTGGCCAATCCTAAATTGCTAGAGTATGCACCAGCGGATTGCGAGCTGATCTATTGCGGTAAATTACCTGACCGCCATACTTTACGCCAAGATAATATCAATGACCTTTTAGTAGAAAAGGCACTAAAAGGGAAAGTGGTCGTCCGGTTAAAAGGCGGAGACCCTGGTGTTTTTGGACGTGTCGGTGAAGAAGCAGCAGCCCTTGCTCATTATCAAATTCCATTTGAAATCGTTCCTGGTATCTCATCGGGGATTGCAGCCCCCCTTTATGCAGGAATTCCTGTCACCCACAGGGAACATGCTGAAAGCTTTGCAGTTGTAACCGCACATGATAAATCGAAAGATGGAAAGCCAATGCTTGATTGGGAAGGGCTTGTCCGTGGTGTCGATACGATTGCTTTTTATATGGGGGTAGGAAATCTCCCTTATATTTGTGAAAGTCTTATTGCACATGGCAAACCATCCTCAACTCCTGTCATCTTGATTCAATGGGGTACCTTTGGCCGTCAGAAAACATTGCAGGGAACATTGGAAGATATCACAGTTAAGGTTCAAAAGGCTAAATTTAGCAACCCGGCAATTATTCTTGTTGGAGATGTTATCTCATTACGTGAAAAAATCAGCTGGTTTGAAAAAATGCCTTTGTATGGCCGTCAAATATTGTTAGCACGGACTAGTGAGAGTGTTAGCGGCTTAGCAAAGGAATTAATGGAAAAGGGAGCAGATGTGATTGAATTTCCAAAATGGAAAAAGACCATTCTACCTGTTGATTTAGGGAAAGTAGCAGAATATGATAGAATACTGTTCTTCTCTCCTGAAAGCGTCAGTGATTTTTTTAATGCGATGATAGAGGAAGAAATTGATATACGAAAAATAAAGGCTGATTTCTATGGCGGCTCCAGCAAATCAATAAATGCACTAAAAGGACGCGGATTTATCGCTGGACACAGCCAGGACATGCCAAAAGAAGGCCGTTTACTGGTGGTCGGAGACGATCGGCAATATGAGGTTGAAAAGGCTGATTTCTTAGTGACAAGTAAAAAAGAGCTCGACCAACAGTTCCTGCCAATTTTTCAACGAATGCTTGAGGAAGCTCAAGTAAATACAATGGTATTTCCAAGCGGGGCATCTGTAGGCGTATTTATCGAAGGCTTAAAGAAATGCGGTATTGACCTTTTCGACCTTTTAGAAGATGTACAAGTAGTCTGTATGGGACAGCACTCAAAAGAGCAAGTGGAACGTGCAGGTCTAGAATCAGTTGGCATGCCGATTTCTGCAACGAGAGAAGCGTTGATTGACTACTTAATTCAGTGTCCGATTGTTTAGGGAAGGCAGGGTGTATGCTTGAATTCGAATTATCCAATTATGTTAAAGCTAGAGGGTAAAAAAGTAGTCGTTGTAGGCGGCGGAATGGTTGCTGAACGGAAAGTTACCGGTTTGCTTGGTACGGGCTCACATATCATTGTGATTAGTCCTAATGCTACAGATGAACTAAAAAGGCTAGCTGGCTCCGAAAGGATAGAGTGGCTAGAAAAATCATTTTCAAAAGAAGATATGGATGATGCGTTCTTAGTCTTTGCCGCGACGAACGACAATGAATTAAATCAATATATTAAAATGGCGGCCAGTGATCATCAGCTTGTTACCATTGCCGATGACCCGGAAGGATCGGATTTTCATGTTCCCTCCCATATTCAGCGGGGACGATTAAGTATTGCAGTATCAACAGGTGGAGCGAGTCCAACGTTGGCAAGGAAAATAAGGGAACAGCTAGAACAGCAATTTGATGACGAATATGAGGGCTATCTAGAATTCCTATTTTCAGCAAGGCAGCGTATTTTGAAAGATGTGAACGAAACTACTATAAAACGAAAACTATTAACAGCAATCGCTAGTAAAGAGTTTTTAAATAGCCAGAATCGTGAGGCTGACTTGTTACGGTTATTGCAAAACACAAGAAATGACGTGTGAATCCACACGTCATTTCTTTATAAATTGATTACGTCGTTATCGTATTCTTCTAGTTGTTCTTGTAAATTTATAATGTAATTCATCATTGCTATTCTTACGATCGAAGGATAATACCGATTATTAAGCTCATGTTCACATTCCTCTAAGTCCATCTTTTTTACTGCAATAATTTTACTTAATTCATCAACGCTCATCTCTAAACACTCCCCATTTTAATCGTTCCTTCCTTTTTCCAACCATCAAAATTATCACACTCTCCTAATCTATTTCTATATCTTCAGCATTGGCAAATGTTTGCTAGTTTATACATCATTTTTCTTGTATAAAAAGTCCATGAATTGGCCAAAAAGATAGAAAAAAGCTGCGAGGGTGAATTATGAACGAAAAAATAATCCATAGCTATCAAATCCTAGATCAGTTACGGTTACCGCATGGTTTGTATTTAGCTTCTTCGTCCCATGACTATCAATATGTTTGGTTACGTGATTCTTTTTATATGTCACTGCCATATTTGAATCAAAACAATCAGATTTATGAGATGACCTACCACCGGATTCTGGACCTATTCAGAGAATACGAATGGAAGCTGGATATTCATACCGTTCAAAGACCAAGAGAGCAATGGGAATACATTCATTCGAGGTACTCTGCTTCGGAAGTAAGGGAAATGGATACCCCTTGGGGACATGCTCAGCATGATGCCATTGGAGCGATACTGTGGGGAATTGGAATGGGTCAGAAGAAGGGGAAAAATATTATTAGAGATGCAAAAGATCATGAAATTGTTCAAAAGCTGGTTGGCTATTTAGGTTGTGTTCGATACTGGGAGGACGAGGATAATGGAATGTGGGAGGAATGGAGAGAGATCCATTCAAGCTCAGTCGGTGCCTGCGTTGCTGGCCTCCAAGCTGTAAGAGATCTCGTATTTGTTCCCGGAGAATGGATTACTAATGGGTATCAAGCCCTATCGAATATCTATCCACAAGAAAGTAACCAGCGCCCATTTGATTTAGCTCAATTGAGTTTAATCTATCCATACCGAGTTTTTTCAGGGGGAGAAGCGAAAGTAGTTGTCGACCAAATTGAAACGCATCTTTTACGGGAACGAGGCGTAATCCGCTATAAGGGAGATTCCTATTATTCAACCATCGAACATATGGGAAGGCACCACGATTTATCTTTTTATTATGGAACTGAAGCAGAGTGGACATTTGGATTACCATGGCTGGCGCTATGCCATTTAGAATTAGGTAATGTCAAAAAGGCAAAACAGTATATAGAACAAACCGAGAACGTCATGCTTGATGATGGCAGCTTACCAGAATTGTATTTTGCCCAATCCGAAAGGTACAACTCTAATACCCCATTAGGCTGGGGAAGCGCAATGTATATCCTAGCTAAAGAACGATATGAAGGATTAATGTAAAGTGCGGGGCTGTTGAGAATTTCAACAGCCTCTTTTTTTAGTTTTCAAAGAACAGCACCTGGCTAGTTGATATGGAATTGGTTAGGCAGATAAACAAGGGGAAATTGCAGGTGAAATGAGAAATAGCCAGGTAAGAGGTATTTGAGCGACTGGCTTGTTAATAAAAATAGGACTAATGTATTATTTTACCTATTTTTATAAAATTTTCTGAAAACTAGTTCCATTTTTAAAAAATGTGTTATATAATACAACACATGGTAATACACTGTATTATAACAAAGAGGTGAACGAGTCCATGTCGACGCAAACAGCAGGTATAGAAGTAGTTGGAGCTCTCAAAGCGCATTACAATGAGATTTTAACACCCGAGGCGCTGAAATTTATTGAGGAGTTGGAGCAAAATTTCGGGGCAAGGCGGATTGAACTGTTACAGTACAGAGAAAAACGCCAAGAGGAAATCAATAACAGTAATCTTCCAGATTTCCTTCCTGAAACAAAACAAATTCGTAATGGTGATTGGACAATCGCGCCATTACCGAAAGACCTTCAGGACCGCCGGGTAGAGATTACCGGACCAACAGAAAGAAAGATGGTCATCAATGCTCTAAATTCGGGCGCAAAAGTTTTTATGGCGGATTGTGAAGACGCTACTTCACCAACCTGGGAAAATATCGTCGAAGGACAAATCAACTTAAGAGATGCAGTAAATCGGACGATATCGTATGAAAATCAAAATGGAAAAAGATATGTGTTGAATGAAGAAACAGCTGTCCTGTTTTTAAGACCGCGTGGACTTCATTTAGAAGAAAAACATGTGCTGCTTAATGGCAAGCCTATTTCTGGGAGCTTTTTTGACTTTGGTATGTACTTTTTCCACAATGTAAAAAATTTGTTAGCTCGTAGAACAGGACCCTATTTTTATTTGCCTAAGTTAGAAAGCCATTTAGAAGCAAGGCTATGGAATGATGTCTTTATTTTTTCGCAAAGCAGACTTGGCATCCCTCAAGGTACCATTAAAGCGACTGTCTTAGTAGAAACGATTATGGCGGCGTTTGAAATGAATGAAATCCTATTTGAATTAAAGGAACATTCAGCGGGCCTTAACTGCGGCAGATGGGATTATATTTTTAGTTACTTAAAAAAACTGCGTAACCATGAAACAATCATTCTGCCAGATCGATCCCAGGTAACCATGACTGTACCGTTTATGCGTTCCTATTCATTGCTTACCATTCAAACCTGTCACCGCCGGAATGCACCAGCAATTGGAGGAATGGCGGCACAAATACCCATTCGCGATAATCCACAGGCAAACGAAGAAGCATTTGCGAAGGTTCGTGCTGACAAAGAACGGGAAGTACGTGATGGTCATGATGGTACATGGGTAGCACACCCCGGGTTAGTACCAGTAGCGCTTGAAGTATTTGATAGAGATATGCCGGTAGCCAACCAAATTCATACCACCAAACAACAAAAGATCACGATAACAGCTAGTGATTTGCTCGAGGCACCAGGCGGTAAGATTACCGAAGAAGGTGTCCGCGTTAATATCAATGTTGGAATTCGTTACATTGCTTCCTGGTTATCAGGAAGAGGAGCTGCACCCATTCATAACTTAATGGAGGACGCAGCAACTGCTGAAATCTCACGGGCTCAAGTTTGGCAGTGGATCCGCCACCCAAAAGGTATTCTCGCGGATGGCAGAAAAATTACTTCAGCCATGTATGAGCAGTTAAAGGCAGAGGAATTAGAGAAAATTAAAGATGAAATTGGCTTGTCTGCCTATGAGAATGGGCGTTTTACTGAGGCTGTAGAGCTGTTTGACAGCTTAATCTTAAATGATGAATTTGAAGAGTTTTTAACCTTACCTGGATATACGCTTTTATAAAAAATTTAAATAGATTAATAGGAGGAATTTAAAATGACAAATTCAAGAGCGATGGAGTTACAAGAAAGCTGGGAAATGGATAATCGTTGGAATGGAATTACTCGGCCATATAGTGCTGAGGATGTTATTAAGCTTCGAGGTTCCATTGACATCGAGCATACATTGGCTAGACGGGGAGCAGAAAAACTTTGGAAGCAAATGAATGAAGAAGACTACATTAATGCTTTAGGAGCACTAACAGGAAATCAGGCTGTTCAGCAGGTCAAAGCAGGATTAAAGGCCATTTATCTAAGCGGCTGGCAGGTTGCAGCGGACGCTAACCTCTCTGGACATATGTATCCGGACCAAAGCTTATATCCAGCAAACAGTGTACCGAGTGTGGTAAAACGAATCAACCAAGCACTTCAACGTGCAGATCAAATCACCCATTCAGAAGGTGATAATTCTATCGACTGGTTTGTGCCGATTGTAGCCGATGCAGAAGCAGGCTTTGGCGGGCAGCTAAACTGCTTTGAATTGATGAAAGGCATGATTGAAGCCGGAGCTGCCGGTGTTCACTTTGAGGATCAGCTGTCTTCTGAGAAAAAGTGTGGTCACTTAGGAGGTAAAGTCTTGCTTCCAACACAAACAGCAGTTCGTAACTTAATTGCTGCTCGTTTGGCCGCAGATGTTATGGGTGTTCCGACTGTATTGGTTGCCCGAACAGATGCAAATGCTGCTGATTTAATTACTAGCGATATTGATATGAACGACGCACCGTTCATTACAGGTGAGCGGACTGCGGAAGGTTTTTTCAGAACAAAAGCAGGACTTGACCAGGCGATTGCACGCGGTCTAGCTTATGCACCATATGCTGATCTGATTTGGTGTGAAACATCTGAACCAAACATTGAGGAAGCAAGACGCTTTGCAGAAGCAATTCATGAAAAGTTCCCTGGCAAAATGCTTGCTTATAACTGTTCACCATCCTTTAACTGGAAGAAGAAGCTTGATCAGGATACAATTGCAAAATTCCAGCAAGAGCTTGGAAAAATGGGCTATAAGTTCCAATTCGTTACACTTGCCGGGTTCCATGCCCTAAACCACAGCATGTTTGAACTTGCTCGCGGCTACAAAGAGCGCGGTATGGCGGCATACTCTGAATTGCAGCAAGCTGAGTTCGATAGTGAGCAATACGGCTACACAGCCACAAGACACCAGCGTGAAGTAGGAACAGGCTACTTTGACCAAGTTTCAATGGTAATTACAGGCGGAACCTCCTCCACAACCGCTTTAAAAGGATCAACAGAAGAAGAGCAGTTTACAAAATAATTTTTGGTGGTATAACCCCTCTCTCCAATTGGAGAAGGGGGTTTCTTGCGTATTGGCGGATTACATCTCACAGATAGCCGAAAACACTCTCAGATAAAACCAACACTAAACCCGCATTTTTGGAAAAGAACACTTTTTAGGGTATTATCATACATAATAATAGCCCTTTTAATGGAGTTGATCTATTTGAAAAAGCAGAATGTGGAGGAAGTCCTTCAACAGGGGATTCATGGCCCTTTGGAAACGAAGCCGGATGAGAGACGGGAGTTTTTAGGAACATTACGGGAACGTATTATTCTTGCTCTTAAGAAGAACCAAGTGGCGGAAGCAACGATTTATCCTCAAGTGGAGAGGGAAATGAAAAAAAATCCACAGGCAAATCTCTTATTAAATGGAAATATCGAGTACTCCGCTTTATCCAAATATGTAAAGTTGGCAGCCAAACACAAGATTGAACACACAATTGTAACCAATAAGGAACACGATACAGATATCGGCCTGCTGTTGGCTATGGACCATGCCATTGATAAGGATGATATTTATATCACCCAAAAGGAAATCAGCCAGCCTGAACCCCCAAAAAGCAAAGGCCTATTTGCGAAATTATTTAAACGATAATAGGCAAACAGCCAAGCAGTCAATGAGACTGCTTTTATTATTTATTGGGTTAATCAGAGGAGGTAATTCGACCTATATTTGGGTATAACTGGAATTACGTAAGGAATTAGAATATTATAAATATATGGAAGCTCTATTTAGAATCATTTATAAAAGGGGGAAAGAAGAACTCATAATGGAAACGAAAAGAAAAATGGTCAGGTAAGGTCCGGGGATTAATAATCCTTTTACCTTTCACAAGATTACTAGATTACTATACTCTGACCAAGTCTAGGAGGAGAATTATGAGAAAAGGTAAGGTTCTTATTATCGTGATTATTCTAATGCTTACTCTTACGGGGTGCAAGTATCCAACACTAGAAAAAGCCATTGCTGAAACGATACCCTTTAAAGTTCAAGAGGTTTTGTACAAGAAGAAAAGTGATGGAATAACGATCGTTCTTTACACTACGAAAGCAGAAGGAAAAGAAGTAGAACATATTAAAGAGCCAGTTCTAGGTGTCTCGTTCTTTGAAGGGAATGATGACAAGGGATGGAAAAATGATGGTCCAAATGGCTGGGAGCATGCAGAGAGCGAAACATATTCTATTTACAATGAAAATTACACAAAATATGATGAAAAAGGGAATGTTCTTAAAGATATTTACGTTGTATTTGGAGAAATCAAAAATGAAGATATCACTACGATTGAAATAGCCAATCAGGATACCGAGGATTATAAAAAGGCAAAGATAATTAAGAAAGATGGAAAACGCTACTATGTGGGAATTGGCTTTCGCCCGCATGTTAGAGCTTTAAATAGTAATGGAGAGGTTATTCCACAGCAATAAACGAATACATAATTCAGGGAGCTAAATGCTCTTTTTTTTTTGACTAATAATCTAAAAAGAACATAATACGCCAATACTGATGAAGCAATCATTGCGGTGAAGCGAAAAAGTTTGGTATTATCAATAGTAAATTAACTAAGACATAAGGGATTGGGGGATTGAAAAATGACACGAATCTCAAACGAGCAGGTTAAGCATGTGGCCAACCTAGCGAGATTAGCCATAACGGAGGATGAGACGGAAAGGTTCACGAAGCAGCTTGACGCGATTATTACTTTTGCAGAACAGTTAAATGAACTGGATACGACAAATGTTGAACCAACTTACCATGTACTCGATATGAAAAATGTATTCCGTGAGGACATTAAGGAAAAAGGATTGCCGATTGAAGAAGTATTAAAAAATGCACCTGAACATCAGGAAGGCCAAATCAAAGTTCCAGCGATTATAGGCGAGTAATGCCTAGTTGCTGGAGCTAACTAAAGGAGGGGAAAAAATGAGCTTATTTGATTATAAAGTTTCAGATCTTCATGAACTTTTACATAAAAAGGAACTAAAGGTTACTGATCTGGTAGATGAGTCGTATAAACGTATTGCCCAAGTAGAGGGCAAGGTTCAAGCATTTTTAACATTGGATGAAGAGAAGGCTCGGCAAACAGCCAGTTCCCTTGATGACAAGCTTACCACGGAATCCAAAAATGGTTTGTTGTTTGGAATGCCAATTGGCATAAAGGACAATATTGTCACCAAAGGACTTCGGACAACCTGTGCAAGTAAGATTCTAGAAAACTTTAATCCCATCTATAATGCTACCGTTGTGCAGAAGCTGCAGCAGCATGAGACGGTAACAATCGGAAAGTTAAATATGGACGAGTTTGCAATGGGCTCTTCTAACGAAAATTCCCACTATCAAAAAACACGCAATCCGTGGGATCTTGATAGAGTACCAGGCGGTTCTTCAGGCGGCTCTGCTGCTTCGGTAGCTGCAGGTGAGGTGCTATTTTCTTTAGGTTCCGATACGGGGGGATCTATACGACAGCCAGCTGCTTTTTGCGGAGTAGTAGGGTTAAAACCGACTTATGGAAGAGTATCCCGCTTCGGACTAGTTGCATTTGCTTCGTCCCTTGATCAAATTGGTCCTATAACAAGAACCGTTGAAGATAATGCCTATTTATTACAAGCAATATCCGGATTAGACCAAATGGATTCAACATCAGCAAATGTAGAAGTGCCGAATTTTGTATCTGCGTTAACGGGGGATGTGAAAGGGTTAAAAATAGCGGTCCCAAAAGAGTATCTTGGTGAGGGTGTGACTGACGCTGTCCGACAGTCTGTCCTAGATGCATTGAAGGTCCTTGAAAAACAAGGTGCTGTTTGGGAAGAGGTATCCTTGCCGCATTCTAAATATGCATTAGCAGCCTATTATTTGCTATCATCTTCTGAAGCGTCTGCTAATCTAGCCCGCTTTGACGGTGTTCGCTATGGGTACCGGAGTCCAAATGCTGATAATTTACTTGATTTATATAAGAAGTCAAGAGCGGAAGGTTTCGGGGATGAGGTAAAACGCCGTATCATGCTTGGTACGTTTGCATTAAGTTCAGGTTATTACGATGCCTATTATAAAAAAGCACAGCAAGTCCGTACTCTCATTAAGAAGGACTTTGAGGATGTGTTTGAAAAATATGATGTTATCATTGGACCAACGACTCCAACTCCAGCGTTTAAAATCGGTGAAAATATTGAGGATCCGTTAACTATGTACATCAACGATATTTTGACGATTCCTGTGAACCTAGCAGGGGTACCGGGAATCTCTGTACCGTGTGGATTTGATAATGGGCTGCCGCTTGGATTACAAATCATTGGCAAGCACTTTGATGAGGCGACCATTTATAAGGTGGCACATGCATTTGAACAAGCAACAGATTATCATAAACAAAAGCCAGGAATATAGGGGGTGAAATAGATGGAATTTGAAACTGTCATTGGTCTAGAAGTTCATGTTGAGTTAAAGACGGATTCGAAAATCTTTTCGGCAAGCCCAAACCATTTTGGTGCTGAGCCTAATACAAATACAAGTGTCATTGACCTTGGTTATCCCGGTGTACTGCCGGTCCTAAATAGAAAGGCCGTTGAATACGGAATGAAGGCAGCGATGGCCTTGAATTGCCAGGTAGCCACTCATACAAAATTTGACCGGAAGAACTATTTCTATCCCGATAATCCGAAGGCCTATCAGATTTCTCAATTTGATAAGCCAATTGGAGAGCATGGCTGGATTGAAATTGAAGTGAATGGATATACAAAACGAATTGGAATCACAAGGATTCATCTAGAAGAAGACGCAGGAAAACTCAGTCACGGGAATGGTTATTCACTAGTCGACTATAACCGCCAAGGAACACCGCTTGTGGAAATCGTTTCTGAACCTGATATCCGTACACCTGATGAAGCTTATGCTTATCTTGAAAAACTAAAATCGATTATCCAATATACTGGAGTATCAGATTGTAAGATGGAAGAGGGCTCTCTTCGCTGTGACGCCAATATATCCATTCGTCCCGTTGGACAAGAAGAGTTTGGAACGAAGACAGAATTAAAGAACTTAAACTCGTTCAATTTTGTTCGAAAAGGGCTGGAGTTTGAAGAGAAAAGGCAGCGTGAAGTGGTCTCGAATGGCGGAAAAATTGATCAGGAAACACGTCGTTTTGATGAAGCAACAGGCGCTACCTTACTTATGCGGGTAAAAGAAGGATCGGATGATTATCGATACTTCCCGGAACCAGACTTGCTGGATATTTATATTGATGAGGAATGGAAAGCTAGTATAGCAGCTGAAATACCAGAACTCCCTGATCAGCGCCAAAAGCGCTATGTAGAAGAGCTGGGATTACCTGTTTATGACGCTAAAGTTTTGACGGTAACGAAAGAAATGGCGGATTTCTTTGAAGGTACCGTCGCTGCGGGTGCAGAGGCGAAATTAGCTTCAAACTGGATCATGGGAGATGTGTCTGCTTACCTAAACGCAGAAGGGAAAGAACTTCATCAAATTTCCCTGACACCGGAAAGCTTAGCAGGTATGATTAAGCTCATCACAAACGGAACGATTTCATCAAAAATTGCTAAAACCGTTTTTAATGAGCTGATTGAAAACGGCGGGAATGCTGAGCAAGTTGTTAAGGACAAAGGCTTGGTGCAAATTTCTGATGAAGGAACACTGTTGAAAATCATATCGGAAGTTCTTGACGCAAATCCACAATCCATTGAGGATTTTAAAAATGGTAAGAATAAGGCAGTTGGTTTCCTCGTTGGCCAGTTAATGAAGGCAACAAAGGGTCAGGCGAACCCACAACTGGTAAATCAATTATTGCAGCAGGAACTAGGCAAACGATAAACGGCAAACAGACAGATTCTACTCTGTCTGTTTTTTTGTCGAATCTATCATCGACTTATTCCGCATCATTTCCTGGGAAAAAGCTTTATTTCCTAAGGCTTTGAGCAAAACTAATTAAACGTTTGATTAGACGACAAAAATCTACTCTTTTTTGGGAATAAATCCTTTTGCAATAGGCATGAAAGCCATTTTAATTAAACGTTTAATTAGTATATTTTGAGTGGTTTTTTGTCGAGTAGTTAGGCAAATATAAAAAAGTTGAAAATTCAGGAAATAATAGTGTGAAAAGTGACAATAAATTCATAAGAAAAGCTGTAGAAAGTAAGTGGTTACAAGGGTTTATTCCAATTCTAATCAAACGTTTGTTTAGTCGACAGAATTCCGCCCTTTTTTATAGATAAAATCCTTTATAACAAAGGTTAAAGTCCATCCTAATCAAACGTTTGTGTAATGGAAAAAGGAGAAATTTGCTGAATACCCAATAGAAAAACGCTCGAAATATTTCGAGCGTTTCTTCGTGACTTAATTTTGTTTTAATAAACGTACACTTTCATCAAACTCTTTTTCAATTGCTTCATTTTTCTTGTATGTGATTAGACTTACGATAACAGCAACAAGTAAGTTAAAAACAAATCCAGGAACGATTTCATAAAGTGTATCGCCAAGTCCAATATTTTTCCACACAATAACGGTGACTGCACCGACGATCATACCAAAGAGGGCTCCCCAATTCGTAATCTTCTTCCAGAATAAGCTTAATAGAATAATTGGACCGAATGCTGCACCGAAACCAGCCCATGCATAGGCAACTAAATCTAGAATCGTACTGTTTTGTTTGAAAGCCAGTGCTGCTGCAACCACAGCTACAAGGAGAACAGCCATTCTTCCTAAGAATACTAGATGTTTATCACTTGCATTTTTGTTCATGACCACTTTATATAAATCTTCAACAAGTGCACTAGAAGTGACGATTAATTGAGAAGAAATGGTACTCATTATCGCAGCAAGAATTGCAGCCAATGCAAATCCTGCAAACAATGGATGAAACAAGATTTGACTTAATTCAATGAAAACAGCCTCAGGGTTTTCCAATACATGTTGTGGATTCTGATGGAAGAAGGCTATTCCAATCAATCCTGTAAAGATAGTACCGACAAGCGAAATAATCATCCAGCTCATACCAATACGACGAGCACTTTTTGTTTCATTAACCGTTTTGATTGCCATAAAGCGGACGATGATATGCGGCTGGCCAAAATAACCAAGTCCCCATGCCATTGCAGACACGATACCTAAAAAGGTCGTTCCTTTTAATAAATCAAGTTTAGACGGATCGATTGCTCTGATGGTATCAAATGTTTCGGCAGGACCACCAGTACTGAAAATGCCAATTGCCGGAACAAGCATAAGGGCAATGAGCATCATCAATCCTTGGATAAAGTCTGTATAACTTACGGCTAAAAAGCCGCCAAATAAAGTATAGGCAACGACAACGCCGCCAACGATATAAAGACCTGTATGGTAGCTTGTGCCAAAGGAGCTTTCAAAAAAGACAGCACCTGAAACCATCCCGGAAGAAACATAAAAAGTAAAGAATATTAGTATGACGATACCAGATACGATTCGGAGAAGTTTCGTATTGTCTTTAAAGCGATTTTCAAGATAGCTTGGAATGGTAATAGAATCGTTGGCTACCTGTGTATAAGAGCGCAGGCGAGGTGCAACCAATAACCAGTTTAAATAAGCGCCAATCGTTAAACCGATAGCAATCCAAGCATCCGCTAAACCGGTAACATAAATACCCCCAGGCAACCCCATTAATAACCAGCCGCTCATATCAGCAGCCCCAGCACTTAAGGCCGTTACAGCAGGTCCTAAGGATCTTCCTCCAAGCATATAATCTGTTAAGTTGCTTGTTTTGCGATAAGAATACCAACCGATGAAAAGCATCATCGCAATGTATATTCCAATCGACACAAGCTGAAGTGTTTCAGTGGACATCCATTTTCCCCCTTTATTATCTTAGAAAAAATTTAAAATAATTTTTTTTATATATAAAATATTCTATCAACTTGATATAGCAATATCTACTAGTATTTTTTTACTTTCTCAAAATAGGTTAAACTACTCTTGGAATAGTAGTAAAAAAGGCAGAAAGCCTTTTATTTGTAAGTAGAAAATGAAAGGATTATGATAAGAGAAATTGAAGGGAGTGTTACATTTGGAATTAAATTCTTGGTTTCAAAAGGGACTAACGAAAGATGAGTACATAAGCTTAATGACTCGGAATAAAGAAGAAATGACCTCCATCTATAATCGCTTTGAGTTAACGGAAAGCGATAAACAGAAACTTAAAGCTGTTCAGTCAAAAAAATTACGCGCGATTGTTCTAACAGAGGATTGGTGCGGTGACGCTATGCTTAACAATCCAGTATTGCTAAGAGTGGCTGAAGCTGCAGGCATGGAGGTCCGGTTTGTACTACGGGACCAGAACCTTGAACTAATGGACCAATATTTAACGAATGGCACCTCCAGAGCAATTCCTATTTTTATTTTCATTGATCAAGAGGGAAATGAAGTTGGGGTATGGGGACCGCGTGCGCCTGAAATGCAAGCCCTAGTGGAAAAAGGCCGTGCAGAACTGCCTGATAAGGAAGCTCCGGAGTTTCAGGAGAAGCAGATGGCGTTATACAAGCGTCTAGGTCAATCTTATCAGATTGACTCATCGATTTGGCAGACCGTAGCAAATAGTATTATGACTGCCTTCTTGTAATAATTAAGAATCCCTGGCCATTGGCCAGGGATTTTCTACATTTTTAGGTTGCTGTTCTTTGGTGGAATGCGGTCATCAATTAAATTTTTATCATTAATTTTTGGTTCAATTCCTAAGATGAGGTTACGAATATTTGAGCGGTGAAGATAAATTAAAAAGAAAGTAAAGAATAAGAAGATAAGTTCAAAATCGACTTTAGATGAAAAGTAAGAATAAATTAAAAGGCTTAAACCAACTGAAATGGAGCCAAAGAATACGTATTTCGATATAAAAATTACCAAAAAGAAAGTACCAAAAGCAATCAAGGCTAATGGGAAATTAGCTACTGCCAAGGTTCCTGCAGTGGTAGCAATGGCTTTCCCTCCGCGAAAACCAGCAAAAATGGGATAGCAATGTCCAATCACAGCCAGAAGACCAAAATAAAGCGGTTCCACACTAAGGTTGAAGTGTAGAGGAAGGTAAGCAGCGAGTGCCCCTTTACCAATATCCACAAGTACCACGATAACGGCTGATCCTTTGCCAAGAACCCTTAACGTATTGGTGGCACCAGGGTTTTTACTCCCATGGTCACGAATATCAACACCAAATAACAGCTTGCCCACAATTAGTGCAGTCGGAATGCTTCCAATCAAATAGGAGGAAAGGAGCAGCAACCAAAGCATATCATCATTCCTTTGTCAGATTCTCTTCTATAACAATAGCATTTTACTATACTTAAATGGTATCATTTTTATAATTCCTAAAATAGGAAATATTAAAGGGGCGACCAGCATGAAACAGATCGATTTTGGTCAAGTTGCTACAAGTTATGCGAAAGCAAGAGAAGATATTCCTGTAAGTTTAATGGATAGCCTTTATGTCCGAGGGATTTTTTTCGATGGGAGAAAAGTCGCGGATATTGGCTGTGGAACAGGAGCATTAACAAGGAAAATCGCTATGAGGAAGGCAGAAGTCACTGGAGTAGATCCATCAAAAGAATTACTTCATCATGCAGTTGCGTTAAATAGGACGAAAAATTATACGATTCCGTATCTGCAAGGTACTTCGGAGAATACAGGTTTAGATGATTCCAAGTTTGATATCGTAACGGTTATGCGCGCCTGGCACTGGTTTGACCGTGAACTGGCAATCGCTGAAATGAAGCGAATCTTAAAAGAAAAAGGGACACTAATTGTCATAGATTCTGGTTTTCTTGCGGGATCCTCAGTGATTGAAAAGACGTTTGAAGTTCTATCAAGGTACATTAGTGGAGGTCTTAAGCCAGCAGGAACAAAGGCCAATTCGAGTCAGAGGATCAACGGCTTTCCGGTAGAGTGGTTTGATGAATGGCAAACCAATGGATTCGCGTTAAGAGATTTTTATAAACTTAACTATAATGTGTCCTTTACAAAAGAGGCATGGATAGAAAGAGTGGAATCCATCTCATGGTTAGCAGGGTTAGAAATAGATGTTAGGAATGAGGCGCTGAATGCTTTAACCGAATCCTTATCTGGCCATGAAGCGTTTGTCATTCCACACGAATGTAATGTTTGTATATTAAGGCTTCAAGAATAGTTATCCTTAAGACGTGCGGTTCTTCCGTACGTTTTTTTATGTGGTTTTCGTAGTGTTTGTTCTCTTGAACTAAACTCAGTTTATTTTAAGAATTTTAAAATAGCAGCTAATTGGATCAGTTGCGTTCGTTTTCTTAGGCTAGTTTGAATACGGCAGGAAGAATAGTCTTAAGTAGGGGTCTTGGGGACAAAACGCATGCAGTGGCCAAAGGATTTGTCCTCAATGGAGGGTCTTGAGGATAAAGTGCATGCAGTCGTCAGAGGGATTTGTCCTCAATCGATGGTCTTGGGGACAAAACCCATGCAGTGGTCAAAGGATTTGTCCTCAATGGAGGGTCTTGAGGACAAAGCACATGCAGTCGTCAGAGGGATTTGTCCTCAATCGATGGTCTTGAGGACAAAACGCATGCAGTGGTCAAAGGATTTGTCCTCAATGGAGGGTCTTGGGGACAAAACGCAGGAGCCACCAGAAGGATATGTCCTCAATGGCGGGTCTTGAGGACAAAGCGCATGCAGTCGTCAGAGGGATTTGTCCTCAATCGATGGTCTTGAGGACAAAACGCAGGAGCCACCAGAAGGATTTGTCCTTAATGGAGGGTCTTAAGGACAAAACGCAGCAGTCGTCATAAGGATTTGTCCTCAATCCATGATTTTGACACGTATTCTATCATCAGCACATAAATCCATGACAAGACTCTTTTATGCTACTATTTTAAATGGAATCAAAAATATTTTTTAAAATAGTGTAGGGGTTTCAAGATTGTATATCGTCTATTAAGGTGAAGGTCAGAGAGAAAGGGGGAGAGTGCGATTAGTGATTCAGCTTTAATACAAAAAGTGATCGATGGCAGTGACCATGCCTTTCGCCTTTTGGTTGAGAAGTACCGTAATGATGTGTTCCGGACCGTCTTTGCTGTTCTTCGTGATCAAAAGGAAGCAGAGGACGCTGCTCAGGAAGTATTTATGAAAATATATTCCTCTCTCTCCCAATATGAAAATCAAGGCTTTAAGACGTGGATGACCAGGATCGCTGTTAATCATGCAATTGATATAAAGAGAAAGCAAGCACGAAGAAAAGAAGAAGTGATGGAGGCTTTGGAGCAGGAGACGCTTGGCACTCCAAAGGATGGCGTGGAAAAAGAACTAATCGTCAGTGAAAGACGAAGGCTGGTAAGAAAGAGACTGGATCAGCTTCCTGAGAATTATCGGGATGTCATTTATGGTTTCTATATAGCGGAAAAAAGCTATCAGCAGATGGCTGAAGAACAAAATGTACAGGTGAAAACAATTGAAACAAAGCTTTATCGGGCACGTGTTTGGATGAAAAAGAATTGGAAGGAGGACGATTTTTCATGAAGCATTTCAGTTATGATGAGTGGTTGAGTTATGTTAAAGACGAAGTAAACGACCGGAATCGAGAGGAACTTGAAAGTCATTTGTATACTTGCGACCAATGTCTAGAGAATTATTTATTAGCTGTCTCAGAACATGAATCATCACTTCCAGTTCTTTCAAATGAGATCAGCTTTACAGACTTGGTAATGGCGGAAGTCTCTAAACAAAAAGAGTTCAGAGAAAAACCGGCAGTATTGAAACAACCTGTAAAAAAGAAAAAGCCATTCTATCAACAGTCGGCTTTCCACTATTTAATCGCAGCTGCTGCAACACTATTACTTACTTTTTCAGGAGTGTTTCAATCACTTGCCACGTATGCAAGTGCTATAGAGGCACCACAGCATATCAAGGAAAAAAAGCCAACAGTCACTGAGGGCGTTATTGATAAAACATTTGCATGGATGGATTCTTTGGAGAAAAAGGAGGCAAATAAAAAATGAAAAGTTCAACGAAGGCGTTAACACTATCACTCTTTCCAGGCCTCGGTCATATTTATTTTGGTAACATGATTCGTGGTGTACTGTATTTAATGTCTGTGGTGGGTTTAGCATTCATTACGGTCATAGCGGTTTTTTCCAACAGTGGTGAAGTGGCTGTACTATGCTTTATGGTAGGAATCTTTATCTATTTAGTTAGTTTTATCGATTTGGGGTTAAAAATCTCAAAACAAAAGAGGGCATTGACAGCAGCAAATCCTGATGTACCACCTGCACAGGCTACACAGGAATCAGAGCGGTTTTATACGATTGTCCTATCATTTGTCCCGGGTTTAGGCCATTTTCAGCTTGGACTGATGAACCGAGGACTCACCTTGTTGGCAGCTTTTTTAGGCCTTGGTGTTATGGTAATTTTCATAACGGCTCTTAGCAGTCGTTCGGAGTTTCTCGTTTTCTTAGCAGGCTTGCCAATTATCTGGGTGTATGGTTTTTTTGATTCTGTCCAGCAATTAAACAAGAAACAGCGTGGCGAGGAACTTGTTGACCGCACTATTTTTGAAGACTTTGAAACACGAAGAGAGGATGGGAAGAAGAGCAAATCCATTGCCACATTCCTTGCGATTTTTCCTGGTGCAGGACACCTTTATCTAGGTTTACAAAAACGTGGGATTCAGTTAATGGCAGCTTTCCTGTTTTCCATCTATATTTTAGATATCTTACGCCTTGGAATCTTCTTGTTCCTAATCCCGATTATCTGGTTTTACAGCTTCTTTGATGCTATGCAAAAGGTTTCTAAGTATGGGGAGGAAGAAATGGAGGATGTTCCGATTATTTCTTACCTCATTAATCATCAAAAGTGGGTTGGAATTGGTCTAGTGGTGATGGGGCTCTATTACCTATTAATGAATGTAATCATTCCTGTCTTTGCTCCAATGCTATCAAATTTAATCCAAATCGATTTAATGTATTGGGTACAAAGCTATTTTCAAACGGGTATTGTTTGTGTGCTGTTAATTGGCGGCGGTATTAAGCTTTTAGCAGGCAGCAAGCATAAGAGGGAGGAGAAAAAATCATGAAAAGGTGGCAAAACGCACTGACAGGGGTGCTCTTAATTGGGGCTGGAATAGGTTTTCTTTTTAGAAAAAGAAAGGAGGAACAGGCATGAGAACATGGCGTGTTGGTACGTTTTCAATGGGGGCCTCACTTCTTTTCCTAGGTCTCTTCCTCTTTCTCTTAAGGTTCATGGGGCTGGATCTTGTCCATGTGATGTCGGCATGGTGGCCGGTTCTATTGATTGTTTTAGGGATTGAAATTCTACTTTACCTATTCTTCTCAAGACAGGAGAAGCCAATATTGAAATATGATTTTGTCAGTATCCTCTTTGTTGGTTTGCTCGGAATGGTTGGAATATTGTTTGCTACACTAAGTGCAACCGGTATTATGGGAAAAGTGGAGGAAGTGGTAGCTAGGGAAGAACGATCGTTTGAGCTGCCGGACTTCTCCTATCAAATAGACGATACGATTAAACGAGTGGTCTTAAAAACGACAGCCTATCAAACGACAATTGAAGCAACCGATGAAAAAGAGGTATCCATGTTTGGGACGTACCGTACCCAGACCGCGAAAAAGGAGAAGCTCTTAGCGAGTGCAGATGATTATGTGTATGCAAATAAAAAGGGAGATACTCTTTATGTAAATGTGAAGACACTTCCGAACGAATTAGGTCCTTTTTATAGTCATCAGGAAGTTGCTTCTACCATTCTCATTCCAAAGGGTGTTGAACTTGAGGTAATTAGTACCGGAGCAGATCTTACGTTAAATCCGAGGGCACTCGAGAATAATTGGAGTATTAAAGGTGCATCGTCACTGGATGTAAAAGTTGATCAAAGCAGCAATTTGAAAATTGAAGCTGTTGGTGTAGACTCCATTAATGGTGCATGGAATGTAACAGAAGAAGGTGATCCAAATACAGGGGATAGTGTTGACGCTGTTCACCAGTCTGGTGAGGGTAAGTATAATATTACAATTTCGAATACCCATTATGTTAATTTAACAACTAATTAATTCACATCTAATTTTTTGCAAAAAAATAAAAAAAAGGTATGATAGAAGACGGCAGTGATATGGACATAATAATATTTGTGTCTAGGGTTAATAATTGTAAGCCTAGGAGTTAATTGGTAGAATATTGAACATATCCATCAGATACCATTTATTTATTTGATTTCATAAAAATAGGATGATGAATAATGAAACGAGCACGATTAATATATAATCCTACTTCAGGGCGGGAAATCCTTAAGCGTCATCTAGCAGAAATATTAGAAAAACTTGAGATTGCCGGGTATGAAGCCTCTTGCCATGCAACCACAGGTGCTGGTGATGCAACGGCTGCTGCTCGGATCGCGGTTGAACGGCAATATGATGTTGTCATAGCTGCTGGAGGTGACGGTACCATTAATGAAGTGGTTAACGGGCTTGCTGAGCAGGAGTTCCGGCCAAAACTAGGTATTATTCCAGCAGGTACGACAAATGATTTTGCGAGAGCGCTGCATATACCAAGAGATATTGGCGCAGCGGTAGATATTATCACAAAGGGTGATCGAATCCCGGTGGATATTGGCCGGATTAATGACCGTTATTTTATTAATATCGCCGGCGGCGGGAGAATCACGGAGCTTACATACGAAGTTCCAAGTAAACTAAAGACGATGCTTGGCCAGTTAGCCTACTATCTAAAAGGTATGGAAATGCTGCCTTCCATCAAGGCGTCAGATATCAGTATTGAGTATGATGGCAAGCTTTTCGAAGGAGAGGCCATGTTGTTCCTTGTAGGGCTGACGAATTCAATCGGCGGCTTCGAAAAAATAGCTCCAGATTCATCGATTAATGATGGGTTATTTTCATTATTGATCTTGAAAAAAATTAATTTGGCGGAGTTTATTCGAGTTGCAACGCTGGCCATTCGCGGAGAGCATGTGAATGATCCCAATGTTATTTATGCGAAAGCGAGCCGAATTAAAGTACATTCTAATGAAAAGGTTCAATTGAATCTTGATGGAGAATTCGGTGGATTGCTGCCCGCTGAATTTGCAAACTTGTACAGGCATTTAGAAGTATTTGTACCAATCGATGACATCCGTCCCCTCGATAAACCAACCGATTGGGTGCCGGGGCAGAGATATAGCTGATAAAGGGTTCGTTCCGCTGTGGAGCGAACTTTTTTATTTAGAGGAAAAAAGATATTGGTACAGAATATAATAATAAAGTATGAAAGGGGAGGCAGTGAAATGGGAAAAAAGGCACTCATTAATATTGATTATACATACGACTTTGTTGCAGATGCAGGGGCATTAACCTGCGGGGAGCCGGGGCAGCTTATTGAAGAGAGAATTGTTCAAATAACGCAAGAGTTTATCGAAGATGGCAACTATGTGGTTTTTGCTATCGATGTTCATGATAATGGGGACTCTTTTCATCCAGAGACAAAACTATTTCCGCCGCATAATCTTCGTGGTACTTCCGGAAGACATCTGTTTGGCAGACTGCAAGCACTTTTTGAGGAGAATAAAGAGTGCGACAATGTGCATTTCATGGATAAAACCCGATACTCCGCATTTGCTGGTACAGACCTTGAAATTAAGCTTCGGGAACGAGGGATTTCGGAGCTGCACCTCGTTGGGGTTTGCACCGATATTTGTGTTCTTCACACAGCGGTAGATGCCTATAATAAGGGGTTTAACATCGTTGTTTATAAAGACGCAGTTGCTTCATTTAATCAAAAAGGACATGAATGGGCATTAGGGCACTTTGAACAATCCCTTGGAGCGCTGGTTAAATAGTTTTTATAATGGTAAAATTATTTAATATGTTGAAAAAGTAGTTGTTCGGAGGGTTATGATGAAAAACATTTATCAGGATGATAGCTTAGCTTTACATACTGATCTATACCAGATCAATATGGTAGAAACCTATTGGAGAGACGGCAGATATAATAAACGAGCAGTGTTCGAATTGTTTTTCCGTAAACTTCCCTTTGGAAATGGATATGCGGTATTCGCTGGCTTGGAAAAGGTCATTCAGTTTATCCAAGGCTTCCGCTTTTCTGAAGATGATCTGGAGTATTTAAAAAATGAAGTAGGCTATCAGGATGATTTTTTAGCTTATTTAAAAGACTTACGCTTTACGGGCACCATTCGCTGTATGAAAGAAGGCGAGCTTGTTTTTGGAAATGAGCCGATTTTAAGCGTAGACGCTCCACTTTGTGAAGCTCAGTTGATTGAAACGGCACTATTGAACATCATTAATTATCAAACATTAATTGCGACGAAGGCTTCTAGAATTAAACAGGTTCTTGGAAGTGAAATTGCAATGGAGTTTGGTACTCGCCGCGCTCAGGAGATGGACGCTGCCATTTGGGGGACGCGAGCGGCTTACTTAGCGGGTTTTGATGGAACGAGTAATGTTCGAGCGGGAAAATTATTTCAAATTCCTGTTTCTGGCACGCATGCCCATTCGATGGTCCAAGCCTACAAGGACGAATATATCGCATTCAAAAAATATGCTGAATCTCATAAAGACTGTGTCTTTTTGGTTGATACATATGATACCCTGCGTTTGGGTGTTCCGAATGCAATTAAAGTGGCAAGGGAGATGGGCGATTCTATTAATTTCATAGGAATCCGTTTAGACAGCGGTGACCTTGCCTATCTTTCGAAGGAAGCACGAAAACTGCTCGATGAGGCAGGCTTTAAGGACGCAAAAATCTTTGCTTCCAGTGATCTCGACGAGTATACCATTCTTAACTTGAAAGCACAGGGTGCAAAAATAGACAGCTGGGGAATTGGAACTAAGCTTATTACCGCTTACGAGCAGGCGGCACTAGGGGCCGTCTACAAGATTGTTTCTATAGAAGACGATAACGGCAAAATGGAGGATACGATTAAGATCTCTTCCAATCCAGTAAAAGTCACGACTCCTGGCATTAAGAAAATTTACCGTATCATCAATAATAAGAATAACCATGCTGAAGGAGACTACATTGCGCTCGAGGATGAAAAATTGCCAGAGAAGCGCCTGAGAATGTTCCATCCAACACATACTTATATGAATAAGATCGTGACAAATTTTACTGCAAAAGAGCTCCATGAAGTGATTTTCTCCAAAGGTGAGCTTGTCTATGAAATGCCATGTCTCGAGGAGTCACGTGATTATTTAAAGCAAAACCTGGATGCCCTTTGGGATGAGTATAAACGTACAATGAACCCTGAGGAATATCCGGTCGATCTTAGCCAAAAATGCTGGGATAACAAAATGAGAAATATTGAAGAGGTAAAAGAAAAAGTAGCTGAGATGAAGGCAGAATAGGTAAATGTAAAGGCACCCTTTAATGGGTGTCTTTTATGTAGTAATCTCATTACAAGAACTGTTGATGGTGACCGCTTTAGTCCATTTTTGAGGAATATGGTCATCA
>NZ_BCVA01000036.1 GCF_001591505.1 Neobacillus niacini NBRC 15566 | reverse complement strand
TTTTTATGCTCTACCTTGTCCGAAGTTCACACTTTCAGGGAAAAGGTCTTTCAAAAAAAAGGACAGTTTTCCACCGGATTAAGCTTTAATCCTTGGTAAACTGTCCTGATTATATAACCGAGTATTTTATTGTGCTGAAAATCCGCCGTCAATAACCAATTCTGAACCGGTGATATAGGATGATTCATCAGATGCAAAGAATAAGGCTGCATTTGCAATATCTTCAGGTTGGCCTAAACGTTGCAGTGGTGTTGCTTGTATTAAGCGACCAAGCAGCTCTTTCGATGTACTTAATGATTGAGTCATTGGTGTTTCAATAATACCAGGGAAAAGAGTATTTACCCTTACTCCTTGGCGGCCAAAAGTCGTTGCGGCTGCCTTTGATAGAGCACGTACCGCTCCTTTGGATGCAGAGTAATGATTAAATCCTTGACCAATTTGGGCGGTGTAAGAAGAAATATTAATGATTGACCCATTTCCTTGAGCTGCCATATAAGGCGCAACATGTTTAATACCGGCGAAGGGACCAAAACCATTAATAGACAACATCTTCTGCCAATCATTTAGATCAATTTCCTGAAACGGCTTTTCAGATGAAATCCCAGCGTTATTCACAAGAATATCAATGCGGCCAAAACGGTTATTCACTTCTTCAGCAAGTGCTTTCCAATCTTCGTCTGAAGCAACATTTAATTTCATTCCAAATACATTTTCTTTTTGGCTTGCCTTTTCAAGCGCAGATTCATTGATGTCTGCAGCAATGACAGTTGCACCCTTTCGGCTAAACAAGTCTACCATTTGTTCACCAATACCAGAAGCTCCTCCTGTAATAATGGCTATTTTATTATCTAATCGACCCATCATAAATTCCTCCAAAACAAATATTTTTAATAGGATAATAGACGCGGAAATGCCTAGCGCCTTTTGTAATACCAATAGTAATCAATTCCACGAACCCGCATTTTCTAGTCTCTTTTTGCCTTTGAAAGCCATAATAATAAGCGCGATATTAATAAGCAGCATCACGATAATGGTATACAACACAGGTGTGTAGCTTCCTGTTAAGTCGAACACGTATCCGTAGCCCGGTAATGCTACTATGCCTGCAACAGCTAAGCCGATCCCAAGCGTAGCATAAATTTGACTATATTCTTTCATTCCAAAAACAGCTGTAGTGATCAATGGCGCTAACGTTCCGATTGAAGCTGTTACAAATCCAAAAATACCAATGGCAATACTAAATATGGCAGCGTTCCCAGGAATAAAAATTAATAATCCAATTGCAACCATTCCACATAACATCGAAAAGACACCCGTATTTCTTGCCCCGATTTTGTCTGTCAAGAAACCAAATGCTAATGCTCCTACTAACATACCAACCATAAATGAGCCCATTACTTTTCCGGCAAATTCAACATCATATCCAATTCCCATCGCATATGGTGCAATATGTTGTGCAAAGCTCGCAATCGCTGTCATAAAGAAAAAGAACAGTAGTAATGAATAAAAAGCCAATGATTTTTTTGCGGCAGCCATTGTCACTCCTATATCAGTCCGAGCTGCTTGTCCGCCTCCAGTTGCTGTTTCTTGTATTCCATATGGTAATAAGCCTTTTTGCTCAGGTTTCAGTCTAATGGTCAATAGAACAACAGGGATTACGATGACCATTACGACAAGGCCCAATGTTATATAAGCATTTCTCCACCCGTGTTCAGCTATAAAGTTACCGACCATTGGTTGAATGATTGCGCCAAAGAGTCCCACAGCCGCCATCATCATTCCCATTGCCAGGCCATTGTGCTTTTTAAACCAGCGATTGATGATAACAGGTCCAGCCATTGTAGCTACAAATATGGATCCAATCGCCATTGGAATCGAGAAGACATACCAGCCCCAGACAGAGTTCATTAATCCGAACATCGCAAAGGAACCCGCTTGTAAGATAATCGCAAAGATTAAAAGTCCTCTTATATCATATTTCGCCATCATTTTACCTGCTATCGGTAAGAATAGCATGGTAACAATGGATGAAATACTAAAGTATAATGATAGGCTGCCCATACCAATCCCTAAGTCTTTTGTAACTGGGGTTAAAAACAATCCCCCTGCATTATTAATTCCACCTCTAGCAAGACCAATCATTATAGATAGTCCTAGTAATACCCACCAGGCAAAGTGAATTTTCCCCTTTTTTTGCTTGCCCACAGTAATTTCTCCCTTTGATTTATGGTTTGACAAAGCTTCTCACAAGCAAGCAATCTATAACTTATGAAAAGGATATTAACGTAATTTAATGGAACCGCCATCAACCATAATCGTTTGTCCAGTAATATAATCGGAGTCCTCACTCGCTAAAAATACGGCCACACGTCCGATATCGCTTTCAATTTCACCAAGTCTTCTTAACGGAATTTTTGATAGCATACCTTGATAGTATTCCGGATTCGCTTCAGCCCATTGAAGCATTCCCTCTGATTTTGCAATGGGAGAAATGATATTTACATTAATTCCAAAAGGCCCGAATTCATTTGCCGCTACACGAGTAATTCCACGAATTGCCTCTTTAGCAGCTGCATATGAACCTTGATTGACATCACCGTTAATTCCGGCACCTGAAGCAAAATTAATGATTTTACCCTTTGTATCTTTCAAATAAGGCAGTGCCGCTTGCATAAAATAGAATGTTGGATAAAATCCAGTGTTAAATGATAAATCCAATTCCTTTTGAGTTGTTACTTCAATAGAGGCCATCTTTGATGCGTGAGCATTATTCACTAAAATATCAATCTTTCCAAACGTTTCTCCAACTTGTTTGACAATACCGGCTATGTTATCGTGCTCCATAAGATTTGCTTGAATAAAAATAGACTCTGGTTGAAATTCCTGCAGCTCTTTTATCGTTTTATGGCCTGCTTCTGCATTTAGGTCAACAATCGCTACTCTTGCCCCTTCTTTTACGAAAGCAGTTGCAATGCCTTTACCAATACCACCTGCTCCACCAGTAATAATCGCTACTTTACCATGAAGTTTGCTCATTTTTATATCCCCTTTGCATTTAATAACGTTAGCACAGTAATAATATAGGATATTGACTAACTAGTCAATCAATACATTCCTGTCAAAGATATACAGATTAATTATTGGAAATCCCCCCACATTTTACTCCATGGCGGCACCTCTTAATCATTTGGTCATCTAGAAGTGAATGGTATAATAGAGTGATTGCATTTATCGCAGAAAAAATATTAAATGGGGATTTTATATGGCAAAGAGTGAAGAACAATTTAAAATGATACGTGACCAACGTTATGAAGAAATTAGTCATGCGGCATTAAAAATTTTCGCCCGCAAAGGGTTTGCAGGAACCAAAATCAGTGATATAACGTCTTCCATCAATTTAAGTCACGGATTACTTTATCATTATTTCAAATCAAAAGAAGAAATATATGTCGCAATTATAATGAATATCCTTGACCAGTTTAAGCAAGCTGTTACGGAAGCAGAGGACCAAAAAGGGACCCCATATGACAAGCTTAATTGGTTTTCAGCACTTACATTTTCAGGTTCTCCAGAGGTAGCGCTAGATCGGCATATTTTAATTAATGAAGCACTTCAAGCTGATTTTCTGTCTGAAGAAATTAAACAAAATATTAGACAAGAGTACGCTGACTCATTAAAAGTTCTTTCAAGAATTATTTCTGCCGGTCAGCGAGATGGAATATTTATAGAGGGTGATGCAATGGAACTGGCCGCGTACTATTTATCTTTCTCACAAGGTCTTACCTTGTGGAATGCTAAAGGTCTTTATCACATTAACGTTACGGTTGAGAGCGTAATTCGTCCATTATTAGCTAATCCGTGAAACGAAAGGCTGCTTATAGGAGCAACTCAAATTAGACAAAAACAAATGGTTTTTAATTTGGACTATCCACTCCATTTTGATTGCCACCGATATTAGCTCATATCTATTTAAAAGAAGAAGCAGCCCAATGAACAAATTCATCAGGCTGCTTCCTTTCGTTACATGCAATAATCGGACTAGAAACCGAACCGTCCCTTTGTTTCCGTGACAGGTCGCTGTTTTCAATGATAAAATACAGATGTTATTTGATTACAAGGGATGGTTGTTCTGATGGAGATCTTGGCAAAAAACGCAGCGAGTGAACATGATTTGGAGCAACAATTTATCAACTATAATGAAAACCTCTTATTCGAACGGATTAAACACATTTCCTATATGCTCATCTTCACCTATCCCTGTTTTTTCATTGTGGACTTTATCCTTTTGGCCAACCTGAACAACCCGACTTATAAATTTATCCTTTCAACCTTTCATATCATAGACCTGGTAATCTCGCTTATCTTTTTGATCCTCTACCGCCGTAGCAAGAGTAACGCCAGAGGACCGATTATTCTCACCTATTTATTTCTTTATTTGTTTATCGGCGCCGTGTCTTCGATCAACAGCCAGCTTAATAACGGTAATATCTATGCTTATATAATTATTCTCTTAGCGGCCGCTGTTATTTTGCCGGTTCAGCCACGGCACCAGGCTGGCATCATCACAGGAATTCATCTATTTTTCATTACAGGGTTGTTCCTGCTTGAAAAAAATCACTTTTCGTTCCTATTTAAACTCGTGAATTCAACAGGTGCAGCGGTCATTTCGTTTACGATTGCGTATGCCTTCTATTCATTTCGCAAAAATAACTTTACAAACGAATGGAAACTTAAGAAGAATGAAGAGAGCTTTCGCAGATTATTTCACATCAATCCTAATCCGTTGGTCCTTTTTAATCTTGAAACCAGCAACATTTTGCTCCTAAATCAGCAGGCAATCGAATACTTCCATTTGAAAAATAAAGATATGACAAAGCTTGATGGCTGGTTTATGCTGACCACGCCTGAAGAAAAACAATCGATCGTAGAAAAACTTGAAGAACATCAGAATTTAAAAAATTATATGGTCAAACATAAACAGAAATGGTCCATGCTTAATTTTGAACTGGTCAATTACTTAGGGGAGCGCTGCGTCCTTATTGGAAGCACAGACATTACAGATTTGAAGGAAACGGAAGAAGAGCTTTATCAACATGCATCCCTTGACCCGCTTACAGGGGTCCTCAACAGAAGGCGAGGAATGGAAATCCTTTCACAATACCTGCAAGATGGATCAACAGAATTCATCGTCTGCTATATTGATATAAACAATTTAAAAATGGTAAATGACAAGTACGGACATTCTGCAGGCGATGACCTGATTATGACTTGCTGCGAAACCATCAAACGGCATATCAGGGAAAATGACGTCCTTTTCCGCCTAGGCGGTGATGAATTTATCATTCTATTTTTCGAGCCACAAATGGAAGTTGCACAGGGAATCTGGTCCCGCATTCGAAGTGAGTTTCAGGATATGGTTAGAACGGGCCAAAAGCCATATCCAATCTCAGCCAGCCACGGTTTCTATCAATATAAACCTGGAACCGACTTAAGTCCTGAAGAAATCCTTGAACTGGCGGACCAGGAAATGTATAAAGAAAAGTTCATGCACAGATAAAGCAAATGGCTTTTGATTTGGATTATTCAATCGGTACCGATATATCTATTAAAAAAGGCTCTGTTATAACTGAATGTTGATTTCACTGTGTTTGAAAAATAAATGGAAAAATTCCGGTTAAATTATGAAATACCCCTATTCCCTTATTAAAAAGGGAAGTTTTTCCGCCTATATCAACCTAATCTTTGAATTTCGGCCTATTTAAAGCAGTTAATCGAAATATCTCCGCCTATATATCCTTCTTAAGCTGCTCTATATACATTAGCCGGAAATTCTCCGCCTATGAGTTCTATTCATATACGAAAATCAACGATGAATAATAACAAAGCCATAAAAAGAAGCAGCCCAATGAACAAATTCATCGGGCTGCTTCCTTTAGTTACTTGCAATAATCGGACTAGAAACCAACTTCGTATAAACGACATAACGATCTGGTGCATCCCCAATAAAATCAAATGGATAACACGTTGTTAATGTTAGAGTTTCATAATCAGTTGGTACCATAACCGTCATATCGTCAGCTGGGACGATTTTGAAGTCTGTGGTTTCATAAACGAAATCACCATACGGAGTACTGAAGGTCAGCTGCTCACCAACTTTTAGGTGTTCGAGCTTCCGAAATACAGTATCCCGGTGTC
The DNA here is from genome assembly GCF_001591505.1 of Neobacillus niacini NBRC 15566. Classification (GTDB taxonomy): domain Bacteria; phylum Bacillota; class Bacilli; order Bacillales; family Cytobacillaceae; genus Neobacillus; species Neobacillus niacini. The sequence goes on along the minus strand of NZ_BCVA01000036.1, from coordinate 57,550 downwards.
CGCTTAAGATGACATTGCCGCCTTGACCTGGCAGCGCGCTGCCGGCAAAATGGCCAGCACCTTTTTTCAACTCATTGTCATGGGTGCCCTGGACAACAGGAACATTAAGGTCAATTGAAGTGAACTGCAATTCACCAATCGATGAACCTGGGTCTGGCAGTTTTGGCCATGGCTGGTCAAATGTCTGATTAGGTAATTCTGGTTCGTATTCATCAACTACTTGGTGCGCTAATAAGACTGTCTGTTTTGATAAATCCCATCCAAAATAAGCAACAATGCCAACACCGGCTGCAATCAGTAAAATTGGAAAACTAAGCAGTACCCATTTCCACTTCTGATACCACTTCTTTTTCCGCTTTTTCTTTCTTATTTTTTCCATGGTTTCTTATGCTTCGATTTCGGATTTGCGTACCAAACGTACCGCCGGAACAGCCGCAACTCCGCCTAATAGAATTAATAATCCGCCTAGTGCCATGTAATCTACGGTGTTGCTGTCTGTGTTAGGAAGTGGAGCATTTGGCATTGGAACGAATGTCCCTTTTTTATCTAATTGTTTTTTAGCTTGTACAGCATTTTTTAATGCATTCAATTTCGATTGAATAACAGTTAGATTTAAATCTTCCTTCTTCGGATTCACGACTGCAAGTACGTTACCATTTAGATCCTTTAATTGAATGACAAGTGTGGAAGATCCAGCCTTATACGTTGTGATGTCAATTGGATTCCCTTTTTCATCTGTAATAGCTGCTTGTAGGTGTGCTAGTTTCACGCTCTCTAAGAATAAACGTGCTACTTCTACCTTTTGTGCATTTGGAAGATCTTCTGGATTCGCTGCACCCTTTAAGATCTGGCTCACCTTTTGAGTATTGTCAAGAATTCCTTTATACTCGGCGTCACTTAACGTAATAGATTGCAAGTAAGCATATAAATAATCTACCTCTGCAATATTTAATGCCTTTAAAGAATCTACCAATTTCTGTGCTTGAGAATCTGTATTTCCTGCTGCTAAAACATCATTACTTGGAACCGCAGCAAATGCAGTTAAACCCAAACTAAGTGCTGCAATCACAGACCCCTTTTTCAAAGTTGATTTAAAATTCATCTCTTCACCCTCTATTTTATATTTATGTATCTATAAAAGATAACATAATTTGCTAGTTTTCTCAAACGAAATATGTGAAAATTGTCAGTTTTTGTGAAAAGTATGGATAAAAATTCTTATATAACCCTCTTATTCTATTACTCTTTTTTCTAAAATGAAACATAGAAATCTTATGGCTTTATTGAAGTAACAAGTGATATTTAAATAAAATGGAGGTTTTCCGCTTAGACTACGAATAGAGCTTCGTTCGGGGAATTTAAACGGAGGTTTTCCGCTCTCAAGGGATTCTAGATAAGTCAGTTTTTTTGTCTCAGTTTACCTATTTCTCATTTTATATCCTGTTTTTCACTATTTCCTATGTATTTTTCAGACGGATCTCCCAGTGACGGGAAGGCAGCAGTACTCACATTGACAAACCAGGATGAAAAGAAAATAAGTAATGATATTCTATTCAGGAAAATGGAAGATCACAATTAACCCGAGGAACAAACTACCCGTTAACTTACGTGCACTTCTTTACAAATTTCTTTACCATAAACTATGAATGAAGATGTCCCGTGGTAAGGTCAAAATTATGAATAAAAAATAAAGATATTTTGTTAAGTGCATAAAAAGTTTTTTGCTTTCCTCCCTTTTAATTTTTTGAAAATTAGAAACCTTTTTCAAATTTTTTAGTCTAATTTGATAAATAATTAAGGTGGCGAATTAATAATGCCAAAGAAAGGTCCATTTGATTTAAAACAACGACAAATTCAAAAAATCTATAAAGATAATCTAAGAAAATCAGAAAACTCGTTTTTTCTAATCTTTATTGCTTGTTTTTTTATTGGAGCACTATTGTTAGCACTCGCTTCATTTATTTATAATTTAGTTCATTGATTAGAAGCATGATCCACTGCATATAGCAGGTTCCATGCTTTCACCATTTATATCCCCTTTTACCAAAATAAAAAAGCACCGAAGGCCTCTTTTCTAGAAATCAAAGCTCTTGTTAAGTTGAAGGATTTTTGTATTTTTCGAAGAGATATTGGCATCCATATAAGAAAAAAGCCTTGTAAAAAAAGTATAAAAAGAACTGAAACTCGTTGAATTTTTCGAGTCTATACAGTCTTACTTTTTTAAATAATCTTGAGAATGGATAAACAAAAATTATATCCCCAAAGGCATTTAACATAAGAAACTTCTTAAAATTTCCATATGACCATTTTAACAACCATAGAGATAACACTAACATTGGTCCGATGAGGAAAGGCATTTCGTTCTTAAGAAAAGAATGTGGTTTATTATAAAAGCGCCACCATCTGCGCCTCTTCCCAATCAGAGCATCTAAACTACACAATATGACAGCTGCTAATGATGAAGGTAAAAATTTTTTGATATTATGCAGCCCTAATAGAGGTACTGTAAGCCAAGAAATTAGTATTATTGCCATATTAAATAACCGATGGTTTTTAGAAGACAGAATAACCACACCTTATTACATGGATTTTCAATTGATTATGTTATTATGTCTTTCTGATTATAAATTTATTTGCAAATAAAGATGGAAAATAACCTATTCATTGTTTACCTTTGTTAAGGTTAATTAATCTGAAAAAACTCTCTAGTTTGAAATTAGGATTTATCGGGAAAAAGTATGGTATCTTTTGAAGGAAATTAATTTACATTTCTTCAATAAATTGAATAAAAGGGAAGATGAGATGAAAGATAAGTTAGTTGATAAAATAGGAAATTATATTTACTTTCGTTATGGGTTTTTTATATTTTTATCATTAATTTTATTTCTCAGCATTGTTTTTCCTCAAAATGATAATTTCTTCATGTTTTATATCGTATCGGTTATTTTTTTAGGTATGGGATATTATAATAAACCCGTTTTTTTGTTCACTTTCACTGTATTAGTAGTTATTTTAAGGTTTTACTTTGTACCAAAAGCAGAAGAAAGTGTTTTTTTTATTTACTTATTTATTTACTTTTTAATTACGTATATTTCCGCAGGTACAATGCTTTATATTCAAAAAGTTAAAAAGAATGTTTTAGATTTAACAGTATCCCTTATTAACGCTTTAGATTCCAGAGATCCTTATACCTCTGGCCATTCTGATAATGTTTCAAAATACGCTGTTAAAATATCTGAGAAGATGAATCTTTCTAAAGACCTGTGCAATGTTATTCGTACAGGGGGGTTATTGCATGACATTGGAAAGATTGGTATTCCTGAACATATCTTGACCAAGTCAGGAAAATTAACTCCAGAAGAATATAAGGTAATAAAGACACATCCAGTAATTGGATATAACATACTTGATCATGTTGATGGTTTTAAGAAAAATGGTGTTTTAGATATTGTTTTATATCATCATGAAAGATATGACGGAAAAGGCTATCCAAAAGGATTAAAAGGCAGCGAAATCCCGTTATCTGCTCGGATTGTCGGTGTTGCGGATGCGTTTGATGCGATGATTTCCAGACGTGTTTATAGAAATGAATTGGATTTGAATTTTGTTCTGAATGAGATTCGCCAAAATAAAGGAACACAGTTTGATCCTGCAGTAGTAGATGCGTTTTTGAGTATAATCAAGGAAACGGATATATTAGGTAAAACACAAAAATAAATAAAATGACAAAACAGGAAAAGATCTCGTATCTCTTTTCCTGTTTTTTAAAAAATTCTTGAAGTAATTATTAGATCATCTTCTCGACAATATTCTCCTTTAAAGTGTCGATTAAACCCTGATTTGACAACCTCTAATGCGATTTCAATCAAACGATTAGTTAATACCAACTCTACTAATTAAACGTTTGATTAAGAGTGCGAAAAACCCTTTTATAAAGCCCCTTAACCTGTTTTTCAGGGGAAATTATTGTCGAAAAAACCTCCTGCACAACGAAAAATTTCAAATTCTTGAACTTTCCATATGCTACTATTCTTGATTTCCTTAACTCATATCCTTTTCAAAAAACAAATCCTATTAAAGTGTTGTTTGTTCCAAATTGAATAGAATTTTACCCGTTAAATCTATTTTTTACTGTTAAATTCATTTTTCCCTGATTCGAAGGTTTCCCGTGAATCGATTAAGGTAGAGCTACCTAGGAATAAATCGGAAGCGCGCTGCCTGAAGGATCTTACCAGTGGAGAGCTTTGACGAGTTAGTTGTACAGTTTCAGCCCATGATTCATAAGATTATTCAAACCCTGCACATCTATAAAAATGAAGATGAATTCTATCAGACGGGGTTAATTGGACTTTGGGAAGCTAGTCAGTCCTTTGATGAAAGAAAAGGCAGCTTTTCAAATTACGCTTACACCTACATCAAAGGAAAAATGTTAACGCAAATGTCGAAAAACAACCAAGTTAATGAAAGACTTATCCATCCAAAGGAGGAATACTGGGAAACGATTGAGGGGCAGGAATCTCTTTATCTTGAGACGGAAACCATTAAAGATTATTGTAATGGTCTAACGGAAAAAGAAGCGAAATGGGTAATGGCTATGTCTATCGTCCAACTATCCATTAAGGAATTAGCGGAAAGAGAGAAGGTTTCAGTTTCAGCCGTTAAGCAGTGGAAATCAGGGGCAATAAGAAAGTTGAAGGAAAAGAAATCAAATTATGAAAGCGAGTTCCGTACGTTATCGTAAACGTTATAAATTGTAATTTTTACCTGCAAATCTGAATCAAATAAATACTGTTTAATATATAAGAAGGCTTTTAATAATTTTAGAGAAATTATGGTAGAATATCAAAATACTAGAGGTTCATATTGGGGGATATTAAATGACTTTAAAATATAAATGTTTAATCTTAGATCACGATGATACAGCTGTAAAAAGCACTCCAGATATACATTATCCATCATTTGTAGAAGCTCTTAAAAATTTACGGCCAAATGAGGAACCTATTCACCTCGAAGAGTTTGTTAAATACTGTTTTAATCCAGGTTTTTCTTCTTTATGTAAAGATATTATAAAATTTACAAACGCAGAGCAACAACATCAACAAGAGGTGTGGAAAAAATATACGGAATTAACTGTACCAGACTTTTATGAAATGTTTACTGAAACCATCCAAGAGTTTAAAAGACGAGGTGGAATTGTGACGGTTGTTTCCCATTCTGAGAGAAGTCGAATTGAAAGAGATTATTCTATCCATTGCGGGTTCTTGCCAGACGCAGTCTTTGGTTGGGAGCTCCCTGAACATCAAAGAAAACCACATCCATATCCAATAAAGGAAATCTTGAAACGCTTTAATCTACATGAAACCGAAGCACTCATGGTGGATGACCTAAAGCCTGGATTGGAGATGGCAAGGAGTTGTAATGTTGATTTTGCGGCAGCTGGATGGTCTCACACTATTCCCGAAATCAAAGAACAAATGAAATTGGAATCAAAATATTACTTTGAGACAGTGGAACAATTCAACCGATTAGTATTAAACAAATAATGTAGGAACAGCTCAATCTATATAGGATTGGGCTATTTTTTATTTTGGATGTGTTATATAATGCTGTTGGTTTGCGCCTCAGAAACCAGCCTAAGTAAAATAAACGGAGACTTTCCGGATAAATGCAGAATGGAGCCTGTTTGGGGATAGTTAAGCGGAGGTTTTCCGGTTATGTAAAGCAAAACCTCTCATTTTTGAAATTCTCAAGCCAATAGGCGGAATCTCTCCGTTTATTTGAGCCTTTTTTAATGGAAATTATTAATTTAGCGGAATTCCTCCGTCTATTTGCACATTCTTAAAATTCTTAAAATCAACCATAACCTTTAACACAGCCATTAAACTATCAACCTTCGAAAAAAACCGGGTGGTGACAGGCACCACCCTAATCATTCCGACTCCTGCTCCATCGCATCAATTTCCACCAAATCCCAAGAAGTAATAATCCCTAATGGCCTTTCAGACATATTACCATTTTCAGTAATAACAACAGCTTCTAATTTTTTATGCGCCAAATGGTAATCCTCGAACAATTCTTCGACATGATAGATATCAACATTTTGATTTACATAAACAACCTCATGATGTTTTTCGTAACGAAAAATATCACGGACTGGGGTATTCTCAATGTTTATTCCCGTTAAAGGCTGCTTCGATAACCAACGAATAATCCCTTCGGAAGTAAGTAGCCATTTATAACCTGAAGAATCATAGATAGGAAATGTCGTGCATGATAACTTGTCAACTACTTTCATGACATCCTTTAATGGTGTTTCCTCTTTGTAATATAGAACTGGTTTACTTGCTATTTCCAGAGCATTCATAGGCTGCTCAAAAAGCATGGCAATCTTTTCAATATGTAAAACAATTTCCTCATGAGGCTCTGCTATATAGAACTTTGACTTCACTTTCTCATGGACAATAGAGTTGCGCAGCTTTGCATATTGAGATAAATCCCGTCTGTAGGTTCGGATAATCGCATGACTTCCGCCATGATTCAATAAGTCTTTAAATCCATCACTTCTAGCATTTCGTACCATTTTTAATAAACATTTATGTATTCGATTAAAAGCGAATTCAAACCTCTCTGCGAGGGGTGTTGTCGTAATAATTTCCTGCAAGTTTATTCTCTCCTTAAAATACAAAATAGTACTATTATAGCCATTCTTAGGAAAACGCCAGAGGGACGGTTCTCAGGGTTCATTTTAATGTTTTTTGGACCACAAGAACCATCCCCTTGATCTTTCCATTATTCTTTTACAATCCCATATCTACCCATCTGCATGGTTTGATAAAGCTCCAACACGACATCGCAGTCATACTTTTGATAATCTTCGCCTGTTATTTCTTCGATTTTCTTCAAGTCATCATAGGTGACCAAACAAGCATGAAGCCTTTTGTCTGGGTCTTTTGTTTTCCCATCAGCAATTTCTTCAAGAGTGTCCCAGCCTCTTAGAAAATGGAAAGCATTCCAACGTTGATGTTCAGCAGCCCCTAGTAACGCAAGCTGTTCCTGCGCTACTGCTAGGTACTCTTTTGCTGTTAAGGCTTTCTGACCGCTCTTCGCTATTTCATCTGCTGCAACTGCCTTTAATCCCATAAGCATAAGTTTTACTTCAGCATGATTGAGCTGATTCCGATTGGATTCTTTTAAGAAGGTTGAAAGTTGGTCCCACGTTCCTTGTTTCTTTTTCGACCCTACTTCCTTGCTCGTTTTATAAGCTTCATGAATATTTTTTGCGCGATTCTCTAATTGGTCATTGACAACATAATCATAAGTCAATGCTTCCTCATAGTTTCCAAAAAGATAAAGCTTATTAAACTTCTCTGTGTTTGTGTGCAGCCAGTGACTTATTTGGGCCTTTTCACTTAATTTCAAGTAAATCGGAAGGTGAGGAATCGTTTTACCAAGCTGTATGCCTGCTTTAAGATCTTCAAAATCATCTTTTAAACAAACAAAAATATGCGTGTAGCCCGCTTCTTTCGCAAGGACATAATCATCAATCGAATCTGTTTCGATATCGATCGTATGAAACGTTAAATCCGCAACCCTTTTACTTTTTGGATAGTTATCATACCAGTCTTTTTTTACTTTCTCAGCATGTTTATCCAGGATCGTTATTTTGATTTGTGCAGAATTTATATAATGTGCCCGTTCTATTGCCTGAACAGCCAAATGTTGTCCGGTTTGACCAAATCCAATAATTAACAAATGTAATGCTTCTCCGTTTGGACTCCGAAGTCGTTCTTCATAACCCTCATGAAGCGGATATTCATTAAATAGTTTTTCTGCCACTAATTTTTGTAGATTAAATGGTTTAACAGGAAGATAGTCCGCTCGGTTTGTTTTTAAGGAGAGATCTGTTTCGATTTCTTCAAACAGCTCATATGATTGGTGATAACCTAGATGTACGATAACCTGTTTTAGACTCAGTGATACACCCGTTTCCTTGACGAACACATTTAATGAGAGTATTTCATTTAAATTCTTCGAATCTTCTTCATGAAAAATAATAAAATACTCTGCACTTGATAGTTTGCATTTCTTATATAAAGAGGTGCTTCCTTGTTTTCCAATCAGTAAAATAACTCCTAACTCTCGTAAATATGTCATTTGCGATTCAGAGATTTCTTCTACAATTAAAACAACCTTTTTCTGTTGTTTGCGCAGGTTCTCGATCAACACTTTGCTTTTTTTATGATAACCAGAAATAACGATATGATTTCCGAAGATCCTATATAAAGCTAATTTGAGAGATTGATTGAAAAACAAATATATTAATGAAAATAAAGTTGAAATCGTGTAGGCAGCCGCCGTCCAGCGCGAAATCTCAATGGCTAGAGGGTAGGTTGTAAATTTACTGGCTGATTTTGAGAAAACAGGGTCTACATCTAATAAGAACAGACGAAAGGTTGAATACAATGCATTTGTTAATGAATACTCTTCGATTGCCTGAAATTTAAAACCGTAAACTCCTGTCGTGACCGCAACAATAAATAATAAAACCTGTATACGGTTTTTCTTAAGGATACGGTAATAAAAGATAAACCAATATCCGCATAGGACGATTGTAATGATCGTTGCTAAGACGTAATTGGGAGTCCCTTCTTTTAGATGAAATCCCCATAAAAGAGCAACCATTATCAGGGTATATAAACTATAGATAAGGACAGTGGCATGAGTATAAATGTATTTTTTCACTTTTCCTTATTCCTTTCGAATGTTTTTTTCAATTTTAAATCCTAATGATAAAATCATTTTTAACGTCTCCATTGCGGTATTCCGATCATAATCTTTATCTTCTTCTGTTAACTTCTCATATGGAACGAGATTCGGATGCGTTTTTTTCCGATCGTTCCGCTCTGGTCCATAGATCCATCCTTGTTCTATTCTTTGTGATGCCCAGACTTCATGAATATTTCTAGCTAATTCCTCCTTGAGTCCCAAGATTTCTACGGGCAACTCAATTTCCGTTGTCACAATCGGCTCTGGTTTATACGTCATTCCCCCCACCCTTTCTCCTCTAAGTCTCTTTGTAAATAAATCAGCAGGTATCATTTCTCTTAGCTTACTAGCTGCTTCTCTCGCTAATCTTCAGCGCTTAAACAAAAAAACACCCAAGACAATGGAAAATAACAATAGATAGAATCCAATACCCGATACAACATAATTTGTTCCACCTAAAATAAACAGTACTACTCCCGCAATGAAGCCTGTAATACTCAGACCTCTCAACAAAAAATGAGTTTGTTGACCCTTTTTTGCCCGTTTAATGTACTGCATCCGTACAAATTTTTTACCGAAATAAAAATTTTTCAGACGGAATAATCCATATAAGATGGCCATGGCAAGAAGAAAATTAAGCACGGTCTGGAATCCGAAATCACCAACGATCATGGCAAGAAAAACAAATCCTATTACTATAAAAATAGAATTAATCAATAAAGATAGAAATCTCAAGTTTAAACGCCCCTAACTCTCTTTACCTATTGCTTCATTTGTTTTACGATAATGATAGATTATCTTTTTGGGGTGGACTTATGTACTATTTCAACTATTATTTTCGTTTTATAAATATTCTGATGTTAACCTTTGTTGTTGCATTCCCCATTTTCGGGTTTGCGCTTTTCCTATTTTTTAAGCCGCATACAGAATATCAGCTTTATTTTGAAGGGAAGTTCCTAGCATACTTTGCCATTTTCCTCATTTGCCTATTTATCAGCCGGCTTCTTAATAATTTATGGCATGAAAAAGCACCTAGCAACATCATACATATACTTTGGATTGGTGTTTTAACCATGCTTCTTATTTTTTCAAGCCTGTTCGGCTTAATGATGATGAAGCAATATTTCACAGCGTTCCAAGATGACCTTCCCGTTCAAACGAAAAGTACGTTAGCTGAGGTTATCCCCATCGAAGAGAAATTCTTTGGTCCAATCGATAACAGTTTATATGGTCAAATTCCATATGATGCTCACGGTAACATGCACCGATATGGGATTCAACTCATTGATACCAATCATCAAGTCTACCAAACTGCCTACTTTGATTCAAAACACGACTATACCTTTACACTAGAAAAATTAAAAGGTGAGATTGGCAATACCCTCATCATGGATCTGTTTCCAAAATCAAAGCGAATTGTTTCCATTGAGGTTCCAACTGAATCTGGGCCATTCTATGAAAATGAATTCCTAACAAAAGGAGAAGAAGGGAGCTTTTAGCTGGCCCCTTCTTTTTTCTGCGGAAAATAGTATTCCTTCCTTTTCATCGTATTTCCTTCAATTGTCTGTAATTTCTCTCCGTTCCAGAACAAACTAATCATCGGTTCATTAGTATAAAAAAGCGCTGTTTCTTTACCTTCTATAAGCATGAAAACCTTTAGCCAGTTGCCCAGCCCCACAGCTAGATAATTTCCTGTTTCATCCCAAGCCAGCAGGGAATTCGCACCCAATACTTGGCCAAACCGTTGAATCCTTTGCAGATTTGCATGCTCGCTTTCTTGTTTGGCCATGTCTTCTAAACTAGCAATCTTCTCATGTGGCAGTAATACAATATCGTGTAAGTAGGCTGAAAGGGCTTCGGATATGCTGGTTGAGAAGCATTCCAGTTGTTGGACGACTTGCTTCGAATGGACCTGAACAACAATAATTTCAAACTGCATCCCTAAAAAGGCAATTTGTTTACTATCATGGCTCCATTCATGATTTTCCACCTGTTGATTTAAGCTTCCCTTGGCTAGTAATTTCTCCACTAATTTTCCACTTGTAACCGTTACCTGATAGACATAAAATTGATTCCCGATGCAAATAGACAAGAATCGACCATCCGGGCTCCACTTCATAAGAATTTGACCCGCACTGTCAGAATCTACTTCAAGATGTAAGCTTTTCCCATCATTTACATGCAGATTTAGTAAATCAATCAATCCATCGGAGTGTGCAATCGAAATCACTTGTCCGTTATTTGACCAACTTGCGGTAATGATTTCACTGCTGGATGTAAACGTCTTTTTAACATTACCGTTGCGAATATTCACAACCCAAACTTGATCTTTTGTCCCAAATGCTGCTAATTTTTCATCTGCAGATAACTCACAAAAACGGATATTCCCTGATTTAAATGGCTGATATTTAATGATAGAGTCATCTTTGAGATTATGAATCTGCATATATTGGCCTAGGTGCCCTGTCGCTAAATAAGATTTTGAGGAAGAAAGCGAACTAGAAATAATCAGCGAATCGATAAATTGGGTATTAACCTGTTTGGCAGCAAAGATGTCTTCTACCTGCTTGGATAAGGCTTTTCTACGTGGTATGAGTACATTAAAGGCTCCAAACAATGTGTTCAGCCATTGTGCATAGTGGGCAAATACCCATAATGGATGGTTATAGGCCCAACTAACCTGATCACTAATTCTGCTCTTTTCATCCAGCTTACGAAGATCCCAAATTGTTACCTTTCCGTCAACGGTAATAGTAGCAAGGAGACCGTCCTTAAAATCAATTGTCAGCAAGGTTTCGGATGGCGGCAAGGCAAGTCGAAGCTTGCCATATCCTGATTGTCCTTCCCAAATAAAGATGTCGCCTTTATCTAAAACAGAAAGAATATGAGAATGGTAAAAATAATGCCGGCCGATATCTAAACCAATGGTACTATCTTCCCTTACGCCCCGTTCTACATTCCAAACCATAATGCCAGTGCTTTCACTAGTCCATAAGAAGCCCATCTCGTCATAGCACATGTAATGATAGCGTGAGGTACCTGGCTGGAGTTGATATTTCGAGCGCAGCACTTTCTTTTCAGTCTCGTTTTGAACATCCCAGATCACAATTTTTCGATAATCCGAACTAAAATTTGCCTGATACCAGATTGCAAGTTCATCCCCATCACGTCTCCAAGCTAATTGAAGAACATTCTGATCAATGGGCCAAAAAGTCACTTTCTCTTGAGATGGCAAATGAAGGATTCCAACCATCCCTTCTTCTGTGCCAAAGGCTAGGTCTTCACCATTCGGTCTCCAAGCTAGATTTAAAATGGTCTCCTCTACCTGTGTCTCGTAAACAAGCCTAAATGTAGATGATTCCAAGATACTCAGTTTATGTTGACTGGAAAGCGCTAGGAAATCTTCCCCCTCAGAAAAAACAACCTGTTTAATCGCCCCAATTCCAGGATAATGCTGAATAACTTCTTCCCCTGTATGGATATCCCAAATTTTAATAATATCGTCATGAATCGTTAACAAATGCCGGCCATTTGGGTGCCATTTACAAAAGGATAAATCAATATCAGGCAATTGAAAGGTATGTTGATAATAATCTAAATCAAGATCTTGACCTTGATTGGATAGAAGGTATGGGATTTTTCTCTCTTCATACCAGCGTTTTGCCTCAAGAAATACCTTTGAACCTTCAGGCATTCTGATCGCAAACGGTAAAATTTGGTCTGGGAACTGCACAAGTAAGCTATGCCGAATTTGACAAAAGCGCGAAAAATCATCTGTATACTCTGTGGAATTCTTTGAATCTGCTTGCAAGTTTTTCAGATTTTCATAGTCTCGCAGTAAATCATGAGAAAGTTTGGTTTGAATCTTTGACTGGAGGAAGTTGAAATCTGTTAACAAGCTTTCCATCTGTCGATTATATCCTGAATGATACAATTGGAGTGGAAGTTCGAATGCCTTCCGATGATTTGGAATCTTATTTTCCTCTCCATCCAAAAAATTCGGCATATCTTGAAAATAGTCACCGATTTTTTTATGAAAAACTTGCTTTAAATAGGTCTCTTTAATTTTTCGACCAATTTGACGGTGGTAAAAACTATAGATATAGGAACCATTCTCATTTCGCTCCATCAAATAGGGCTCAAGATCATTAAACAAGCGTGCCCAAATGACAACAGGCAAGTTTTTCCCGAGATACTCATGCTTTGCCTTTTTGTAAAAATCCTCCATGACATCCGTACTTTCCGATAACAAGTTCAGTAGCTCAGCCTCTTCTAAGCCGTTCCTTGATGCTGCCAATAGGCCGAACACATGGTTGATCAAAACAGATCCATGGTTGGATGGATGAGACAATCGCTCAAAGAACTGCTCTAATATTCCATCAATGCTGGGGAGAAGTGGTCGCGTCTCTTGAAATGAGGTCCACAACTTCACCTCTTCAAATGCCAGCTTTAAATAGAGAGGCAAGGGGCTCTTTTCAAACGACTGCAGCACAAGTTGCTCCTGTTCATGCTGCAGGGTTCGACGCTCTTGTTTAAGCCAATAACGAAGCAGTTCCTTCCCTTCATGCCTGCTCATATGTACAATCTCAATGAAATGATTTTCCGAAAAGGTTCTCTTCATAGCGGAATAGAAAATGCTATCCTTTGCTACTGTTCCAATGATGGTGACGTACTTAGGTAACTCTTTTACAAACAAAGAGGACAAAATTCGCCGGTCCTGTAATTGGTCTAGCCCATCCAACACAATCACAATTGGTTCTGCAGATGAGGCTTTTTCCACTATGGCCAGCAACTCATCTTCTAACTCATCGATGGTACGCATTTCAAAAATTTCTACTGCACGTTCTGGCTCCAGCTCAACCAAGATAGATTGCAGCAATTCGAAGGAATTTAATCCAAAAGAGGACGCCCCAATATAACGCTGCACAAGGTGTGCCATCGAACCATTCTCTTTTAAATTGTTAGCCAGTGCGGCTGCAAAAGCCGTTTTTCCAACTCCAGACTCTCCGGAAATGATCATTGGATTCAACGATTGCTCCAGCTTTTGTTCGACTTGCAGGAATTGTTCTTCCCTGCCAATAAAGAATTGCGAGTGCGTTTTCGAAAACTGCTCATGAATATCCTTCTCTTTCATCGCAACAGGAATTTCTAATATTTCTTCACATTCCCTTTTAATGACACCTTCTAATTTGGTCAGCACATCTTGATAAAAGTCTGGTAAGTAACTCACATCAATATCATCACCAGCCCAATCAACACGATGAGAACGAATATTTTCTTGTGGCAGAAATTCTTCAATGTCTCGCTTTAGCTGAGCAAGACGATCTTGGTTCACCTCATCCACCGTGCCATTTTCTGTGTAATCAATGAAGTCCCGTGCATGAGAGGTTTCGGGTGGATGGTTGAATTCACGAAAAAACGCAAATACGTGGTCCGCAGCGTCTTCTTGCTTAAAGGCCCCTTCCCGAATCTCGTGTTCAGTTGCCGACAACAAATAGTGATCTTTTTGTTCATCTGAAAACGGAAGCTGCTCGACGACTTCATCAAAAATGGACCGCAGCTTGCCCTCAATGCCCTCCCAAACTTCAACCTCTTCGTATTTTCCCATTCGAGGCAATAAACGGTAAGCAGAAGGCAATTGATTACGATCTTCTTGATACCACTCTTGGAATAGGTTATAACCAGACAAATCGTGGTTCTTCAGCCACTCTAAAATCATTTCAAATTCATGCTTCTCAATCTTATTAGGAACAGGCCGCCAGCCGTACCGGTTTCCTAAGAGAATTAAAAAATTGGGTTTAGGAGAAAGCTCCTTACAACGGCGGAGCTCATTGATACAAATATCCATGGTTCGATGGTCAAGCTGAGCCTCTGTAGGAACCCCCCAGCGCAAATCAATCGCCTGAAACTTTGTTCCATACTGTTCACATAATTCCTTCAAACGCGGAAAAACATATCGTTGCAATGCGGTTCGCTCGTGCTTTAAATCGGTAAAGGTAGAGCTGACAAATAAGCGAAATATTTTACTTGACCTTGGCATGCCCTGCCCCTCCTCGAATAAGACCTAATTTTTGACCAAATAAAATCCAACTAAGATGACTCAACAGCATGGATCCATTACTGATTAACAGTAATAATCCCAAAGACGGGAACGACGGATGAAGATGCTTTGAAAGTTGCTGATTCCACCAAGGATCTAGGACCATAACAAACACCCCAGCTACGAATAATACAGTCGGTGTAATGACTAGACAGGCATTAAGCCCTTTTGTCTTACCAGAAAGACTTGTTGGCACAATTCCAAGTATCAGTGCAGCTAAAATACAAAGCACCGGAACGGTCCATGAAAATGGAACGGATCCATAGAAAGCATTAAACATGATGATGGCTGATCCTGTGAAAAAAACCGTATGGGTCATAGGAATAAACATGCTATAAACTAGAATATAAAAGTAGGATAAGATTCCTATATTTTTTTGAAAAAAATAGCGATCAAAGCAGACAAGGCAGATGAAAAAAAACACTAGATAAAGAATGATAACCGATATCGTTAACATGAACTCCATTTTTTGTACCTCTTTTTAATTAAATTCCCTTAGCTGTGTTCGGATAAATAAGGCAGCTCGAGCTAAATTATTATCCTTCTCATTTGAACCTGAAAATAGGAGGTCGGCACCACGATACTCCTCAAGGATCGACATGACAGACTTCCCTTCGTAATTTTCAAGATACGGATTCAATCCAAAATCAATCATTTCACGGGTAGAGTTCTTCGTACTCGAATGATTGGAATCACAGATATTGTCCTCTAAACAATACAACAACGAGAGCATCGGAGTATTTCCGTCATCATCTTGACTATTCGGATTCATCCCTTGTTGCAACAATTTCGTTACCAGCCATCCCTGCTCTCCCACAAGAGCTAAATGAAGCAAGGTACGCCCCTCATCATCAACTTGATTTTTACTATCTGCCGGAGTAGCTTGATAGAATACTTTCGCTACCCCATCATTCCCTTCAACCACTGCCTCCTGCAGGGGCGTTTTATTCCTCGCTCCCGCCTTCTCCGTTAACAACGGTTTCGTATCAAGCTCCATCAATAGTTTAGCCATTTCAGCAGTTCCGTACTTGGCCACATAATGGAGTATATTGGCTCCTCGCACGTCTCTTTCATGAAGCAACGACGAATCTTGAGCGAGTTCTTTTACTTTATTGAGATCCTGATAATAGACAGCTCTCATTAAATCATTTTGTTCATAGGTATTTTTATCACTTTTATAGACATTAAAACTTGAACAGCCTGTTAAGATCAGCAACATTAGCACACCTATTGCTACCCTCGACATTATCATCCCTCCTGTCTGCGTCGGAATTTCCACATATAAATAGCCGCCCCAACAATAGAACAACAACTGCCAATTACAAACGAATGAAGAAGGACAGGAATTTCCTCTACGTTGATTTTCATTTCAATATAATCATGTGCATAGGTGAATACCTTGCTTGAAACGTAAAGATCATAATGAAATAAATACATAACCATTGTGAGAATCACAGCAAGGCTGCTTGCAAAAATGATCAATTCGTTCATCGGGTTCTTGTTTGTATATTTTGTAATCAAATATCCTTTACGGACACAGATAGAAAAGAAATAGACGATTAGCAGATAAAACACTATTTTCAGAACCAGCGTATTGTCAACGTATGTAAAAACTTCAACCATCCCATCAAAAGTACGCTCGTTCTCTAAATAAACACCATTTGATAAAGAATAGGTTAGGAACTCCTGCACTCCTGACTCATCTGAAATAATATTCAAAGGACTAAATAACAAAACTCCTAGGAACAGAGGCGCAAATAATAATCCAAAGTATAGCGAATCCTCATCAATGGCATCTTTATTTACACCTATAAATGCACCAATAAACAAAACGAGATAAGTCAAAACCACCATTTGGATTGTTACTTTCAAGGCTTCGGAAAATGCATTGACATGATAACTGATTCCTTTTTTCCATTTTCGCTCCTGTCTCAAAATAAGAAGATATAAAAATAGCACACTCGTAATAAATGAAAAGGCAAGGATTGCTACATATGAATAGGAAAATTGGTAATCTGCTCCTTTAAACGCTGAGGGCGCTGTTTGACGACTGAATAGTCCCATTACCGCAAGTAAAAAGGAATTTACGAGACTTGTTAAAAAGATAAATAATCGATTTGTATTTTTGTCTTGATCCAGCCATTTTTTACTTAGATGATAAGTGATATAAAGCACAGCAAATGGAACAATAAGGAGGAAACCGACACCTAATTGATAGTGAACGAATAGGTTGCTTATCTCCCCTCCCTCTGTAAACATATCTCCTTGGGGAGTACTTTGCAGCATAATGGAACCAAATTGCTGATAGAAAGCCAAGAAAATATGATTCCAGTCAAGTCCTTCAATAATGGTCTGAAGTTCCTCCCCATCCTTTGGGAGGACATCTGCAAGCATTTCGCTATATAAGGATTTCATTAAAGGTAATAGCGGTTTTTTTAACAAGAATGAAAGGATTCCCATTACAATAAAAGCTCCAAACCCTGCAAGCGCAGCGACCGTAACGGTTCTACGGAGACGAATGGGTTGTGGAACATCTTCACTTTCTGCCTGCTCATGAAGTACCTTCGTTTGAGCTTCTTGCTCAAGATCATGAGTCTCAATTTCCTCAAACTGAATGTTTAACTTTTCCATATTCTAAATCCTTTCTAAAAAGTGAACCCTTTATTTTGATTTCAAAATTAACGTATCATAATTACCTTTGACATAGTTCTCCATCGTCACTGGCAACTTATCACGATAATCCGGGTGGTTGCTATAATAATTCAACTGGATTTCGTTCTCATTTGGCAGATGGGATACGGCTGCCCATATATAGGTATCATCGTACATAATGATTCCATAGTTAATGGGTGCCAAGCCACGAATGTAACCAGCTTTTACTGTCGCACCAAAATGATCCAAGTTTTCTTCATCGGATATAAACATGAAATTATCCGTAAAGAGAGAATAATCTTCCCCCACTAACACTCGAAATCTTGCGTCATCATCAGCTGAAGCAAACACACTTCCTACTAAAGTCCTTTGAACAGGTTCCGCATCTCCCTGTTTATATTTACCAGTAAAATCCACACCCATTCCTGCCCAGTTATAACAGGAAGGCGTCACCTTTTCAATTTCAATCTCATTTTGCTTGTTCGTAAACCAAACGGTACATTCTTCTTCCTCCGATTCAAATTCCTCCGAAAGCTTGCCAGTTGCCCGCTCACCATGAACCGTTGCAGTTCCCGCCAATTCCCCAACGTTGACTCCACTCAGGCTCATTAAGTTGAAAGAAAAACCTGCTGCCGTTTCGTCTGTTATCGTTAACGTCCCCGGAGAAGATTGACTATTTCGACTCCATTTTCCTTCCCATGAAATGAGTGAATTACCTTGCTTTGCGGATTCCATCTCCTGTTTAGGTGATGAATCTTGAAGAGCAGGAGATTCCACGGCTGAAGAGGGAAGATAGATGACAGTTGGAGCACTATTGGTTGCACTTACTAGTAGATAAGAACTTATTGCAAGAAAGAATATAATAACGCTTAATAGACTGATTGTTATGGCCCTGTATTTCATCCGTTCATTTCCTCCGAAAAATTCTAGTGAATTCCCGCCTTTAGCACCATATTATAACATTTTTTTGGTAAAATGTGACGAAAGTTTGAACAGAACGGTCTAATTCAAGCGATTGAAATCATAATTCTCTTGCTTTTTTAGTCATCACTCACTCTATTAATCTAGTCTTTCTTCCCTATACCTGTTAAGATGTTTTTTAGAATATTTTTACAAAGGGGTCGAACTAAAATGAGAAAAGGAAGGAACTTCATCTTATTCGTTTTCCTCCTGTTACTGTCCGCTTGCAGTGATAATGATGTAATCATTAAGGAACAAATAGAAGAAGAACAGCCTCAACAGAAGATTCTAAATGAGTTTCAGGATGCGTCTTTTTTGCGTGACCCGACAAAAACCTATACATATGAATATAGTGATGACACCTTTGTCGTTGAAACCATTAAAAGTGAGAACGCGAATGAACAAATTTGGAATCAGTCCATGGGAGATGGATCGACCAAAGAAACCATTATGATTGAGGAAAAAGATGGTTTGATGATAGGAGATGGTCTAAGTGAATCCCCTGCCTTACGTTATCCAATTGAGCTCGGTCAAACGTGGCAGCAATGCAATAAAGAGAATGAGTGTATGAACTATGAGATTGTAGCTTTACTAGATTACTATACTACTTCCGCTGGTAAATTTGCGGATGTTGTCCGGGTTAAATCAAGCGATGGCCGTACTGCTTATTACGCAAAAGAGGTTGGACTCATTTATGTAGAGAATCAAAATAAAGAGGCCCTTGTCCAACTAAGAGGACTTCAAGAGTTTATTAGTAACCAAACAGCAGCGAAAGAGCCAGTCTATCATTGGGATGAAGTGTTAGACACTGCTGGTGGCAAGCACAAGGTTGACATCGTTCCCATTGAAGAGAAGAGCTATCCTTCAGACATGACTTGGGCCGGTGCGAATGAGTTTGATTTAATTCGCGAAGGTTCTTATGAGTTCCGTGTCGATGATATCAAGCAATCCGAAAAAATTGGCGATTGGCTTTTCAACATGGAACGTAATAGCGGGAGAGTCATCGGAAGCAAGCCTAATTTTATTGTCGTCAAACAAACAGAATCTTCGAATTCATACTCTAGTAAATTATTCTATATCCATGATGAAAAAATCGTTGAAGTAAAAGACACAGATGGCAACAGCAGCGGATTTTTTTACAGTGGTGACCATGTATATCCACTCAGCGAAGATACCTTTCTTACTGCTTGGTACAATAATGCCGATGTTGAGCTCT
The DNA here is from genome assembly GCF_001591505.1 of Neobacillus niacini NBRC 15566. Classification (GTDB taxonomy): domain Bacteria; phylum Bacillota; class Bacilli; order Bacillales; family Cytobacillaceae; genus Neobacillus; species Neobacillus niacini. Next base: position 37,856 of record NZ_BCVA01000036.1, on the reverse strand, counting down.
ATTATGAACTGTATACCTATAAAATTACGGACTTCGCTACAGGAAAGACCGAACTTATAAAAGAAGATAAAGTTAGTCTCGAAGAATCCGAGGCCTACTTTCAACAATTTGAAGAGAATTTGGCACCAGTCAATTAAGGAGATTTGGAATGATGAAACGAATAGTAAAACTGCTATTTCCCTTATTAGCATTATTCTGCATAGGTGGTGCAACATACGGGGCTTATCAATTCTTTATGAGCAAAACAGTAGAAGAAACCATTACAAAAGCTCCTGAAGAAAAACAGGACAAGAAAGAAAAGCCTTCTTCAACTGAGGCACTCTTAACCGATTCCGAAATTCGCTCTGTAATGGATCAATATTTTGAATGGCTGGAAACAAGCTACACGTTTCTAACAGAACGGCTTCACTATGATGCAAAACTTATCAATACATATAACCGGGAATATGAAGAGGAAATTTCTACTCTCGTATCAAGGAACTATATGAACGAACATAAGGACTTTCTGGAGACCATTATTGCCACAAGTGGAGAAGGGCTGCCACATCCAAATTATGATACAAGATTTGAGATAATTGAAAACACACCAACAAAAGTAACGGTTAAATCACTTGTGGAACCGCTCATCTACGGCGCAAATTATAATGAATTTGCGGATAATTTTTATATCACAGCCATTAAGGAAAACGGTCAATGGTTAATTGATAAAGTCACCCTAACCTCAGCACCGGAAGAAGCTGTTAACTTTACGGAAGATGAAATCAAAAAGTTCATTCAAGCGAATGGCTTAGCTTACTTAGGGACTATTACCATGAACGCAACAATCGGTTATGATCAATCAAGGAACGAGGTTAAAAGCGAAACAAAGGTCTATTTAGTGAAAGGTGAATTTACAGATGGCGTAGATGGACTTACCGCCGCAAGTGGAAATGTTATCTTTGACATACCGGAAGATTTGGTACCAACGGCTGAGATAAATGAAAATGAAGAAGGAGCCGGCCCACTTATGCTAGAATATGCCTTCCATGAAGATGGAACAATCACAGCCTCTTATGAGGAAGGCGCCACCATTTCATTGAAAGTGGGAGAAGAAATTGTCATCCAACGAACAGATTCCCTGGATAAAAATAATTTTTATGATGAACTTATGATTAGCTCCGGGCCCATCACTTGGAATATGGATAAGCAAACAACGATTATTGGCGTTCAACCAGGAATATCTGAACTCAACATTTTACCTTTTGATGATTGGGAACAAGCCTACACTATTAACTTTCAGGTAACTGAATAGATAGTGGAGGTTGAATCGTGATGATCTGTTGTTGTTTGTCAATGGTCGAGATGTTTTGGCATTTGAATCACAATCTCCTAAGAACCTGCTTGGCATGATGGCGTCTTAAGTTATGGCTCTGTTATAACTGAATGTTGATTTCACTATGTTTGAAAAATAAACGGAAAAATTCCGGCTAGTTTGGGAATACCCATAATTCCTTAAAAATAAGGGGATTTTTTCCGTTTATATGCTCCAAATCTTTGGAATTTGTCTTATTTAGAGCAGTTAATCGAAATATCTCCGCTTATACATGCTTTATACGTTTCCTCTATATACTTAGCCGGAAATCCTCAGCCTATAAGCTCTCATACCTGCGAGTTTTAAACCATATCCACCGGTTTAAAAAGTATACACCCAAAAAGCTAATGAAAATACCGCAGGGACAGTTCTCATAGATTGAGAACCGTCCCCATGGTTTAATTTCACTTAGGAGGCGTGATGAGAACCTGCCCATTTTCTATCAGTACGTTTGCGCCAATAACGGCATGCACGTCGAGCCAATTCCTTTCCATCCAATTGCTGTTATGGATGCTTAGTACATAGCCGTTAGCAGGAATTGCAGAATTATTGCCTCCTCTTTTGACAACAATGCCATCCTCCACTGTGACTTCATAGCCATAAGGATTGGTTCGAGTGGTCGCCCCGTGATCTGGTGTATATTGAATCAGCTGGTCGGCTCCGCGTTTTGTGTTGACACCGTCTAGGGCACGTGATTTAACATGCTGGCCCCAAATACCTTGGACAAGAAACGGTCTGATTGCAGACTCACCAATTTTTTGCGGAATCGCATCAATCTCTTTTAACAAAGATTTCAGAAGTTCTTTGTATTCTATCGCTGCTTCGGTGTCGTTATCCTTCTCTGCCGTTAATGCCTGAACTGATAGCTTACCAGCTTCTCCATACAGTTCCATTTTTTCTAAATACGGTTCTACCTCTTGAAGGAATTTCTCATTGTCAAGGTTTAGCCGCAGTCCCTCTGGTGCTGTCCGCAAATTCTCAAATTCAGCCAGGAGCTGGTCGGCAGCCGGGTTCATCTTATCGGTGCCATAAGCGTTCCAGAACTTTTCTATTAATGGTGTTAAGGTCAGAGAATCCTGGTCATTTAACGTAGATGAGTAGGAATTCTCCGCGAATGTTTTCAAGTCTTCCGCTGCATCCCCGCCAAATGAGCGAATACTGCGCTCCCACGAAGCTTCCGGAGTGTAAGCAGCCGGGTTCCAGGTATAATCGGCGATGGTATACAAAGGAATTTTGGAAGCTTCTGCTTCATTCATGGGATTGGCCGCTAAGCCGACGAGACCGTGTTTCGTTAACTCAGGGTCTCTTTGATCCAGCGGACCAAGGAATAATTTATTTCGTTCGAAATCGTTCACCGGATAATTATCCCATAAAAGCAAATCATGTTGAAAAATCTCCCACACCTGCTGGGTTCCCTCAGCGGTGATTTCTTTGGACACCACATCCGGTCCTGTCCACATCACAATCGTATCCTTATGGAGCAGCTCTGCAAAGCGCTCGCGGTAAGTGTTGGTTTGGTTGCCTGCATAATCTGTCGGAACGGTAATCAGCCGCTCGGCTCCCTCATGTGTGTCGATAAATTCCTCCGTAAAACGATTTAATAGATAGGCATGGGCGGCCGCGATCGGGTCGGCATCCCCCGCAAATTTGTCTCGATCCTGCTGGCAGTATAAGTTCTTGTCAATATCATCTAGAAAAATCGCATAGGACCGGACACCCAAGTCCCAGATTGTTTCCATCTTTTGCTTCAGCAAGGCAAAATCTTCATCGCCGGAATAACAGATGGATTGTCCAGGCGACAGTGAGAAGGTAAATTTGACATGATTCTCTTTGGCCTTATCAATCAAATCGGTGATTCTCGATAATTCTTCCCCTGGGTAAGGATCACGCCAGTTTTCGCGATGATAAGGATCATCCTTCGGAGCGTAGATATACGTATTCAGTTTGTTCTCCCCGTAAAATTCCAGCTGGGAGATTCTGTCCTCATGAGTCCATGGCGGGCCGTAGAACCCTTCGATCGAGCCTCGTATCGGCATTTCCGGCCAGTCACGAATTTCTGCCTCCGGAATCCAGTCTCTTCCTTCCCGTTCTTGAATCAAATGTTTGAACGTTTTGGCAGCATAATACGTTCCCGCTTTGTCCTTACCGGCAAGCACAATCTGATTTTTCCCCTTTTGCTTGGATGCTAGGACATACCCCTCATCCTTTAATGCTTCAGGGCCGGCTATCCCCATCTGGTCTAGGACAGCTGCCGAATCCGGATTTTCCGAAGGACCGCCAATCCAGATACTAACAGGGGTTGTTACCTTTTCCCCGGCCTGGAAGGATACAACCCGCTTTACGTCCGCAGCTTCCAAGGCCTCAACCACTTCGCTGATGGCCTGTTCATCTGTTTCCTTACCTACCACAATTCCCACGTCTGGTGTCAGAGGAAACCCTTTATCCGTTACCTTTTGTACTTGCGGTGTTGGATTTATGGCAAGTTCTCCTGTTGCTGCCGCAGATACCTGGGCTGGTCCATTTAGCGACATTAATGGAACACACAGCAGGACGGTGGAACAAATGCTCAAAGTCTTTTTCAAATGCTTTGAAAAAACCATATCTCGTTAACTCCTCCTTTAATGAAACTCTTCAGCGCTCGTTTTGATATAGATTGAGAGATTGCTAGTTTGTCAGTTCTGGCGATATAACCAGAACGACGCCGTCTTCGATTAGAATGGTGGTTCCGATGGTCGTATTGTCTCGCAGCCAGTCATTCGCGTGAATGCTTAGGACATAGCCGTTTTTAGGGATGGTGGAATTATTTCCGCCTTTTTTGACGACTTTCCCTTCAACAACGGTGATTTCATATCCCCATGGGTTTGTTCGGCTCGTCTCTCCGTAGGCCGGAGTATATTGAATCAACTGCCCGGCTCCGCGGGATTTATTGACCCCATCTAGTATTCGATAATCGACTACATCGAGGTCTCTCCACATAGTCTTGATTAAGAACGGCTTAATCACCTCTTTGCCAATTTCCTGCGGCTGCTGATAGGCCTGCATCATTAACGTTTTTAAGCGTTCTTTATAAAAATTGGTCTCATCGGACTGGCCGGCTTTCTGTGCCATTAAATATTGGACCGCCACCTTGCCAGCTTCCCCGTAAATAGTAAGGTTCTCAAGGTAAGGATTAATGGTCTTTAAAAAGGCTTCATTATCAATGTCTGAGCGAATAGCTTCCGGAATTTGCTGAAGCTTTTCAAATTCAGCGGTTAACTGCTCGGCTGCTTGATCGGCACCGCCTCTATCATACACCTCCCAGAACTGTTCAATAACCGGCTGCAGCGTAAGCTCTAATGGCGGTACGATTAAGGCGCTTTTAACTAAGAATGGCTGGATGACTCCCTGCCCTACTTTTTGCGGAATCTGCTCGGATTGGTTGAACAAGGTAATCAACTGATCCCTTAATGCAGCTGCCTGGTCGGTTTGACCGTTTTTCTGGGCCATCACATATTGAACAGCCGTTTCGCCTGCTTTGCCATAAATAGATAATTTCTCCAAGTAAGGCGCTATTTCCTGAAGGAACTTTTCATTATCCATTTCCTGCTGAAGTTTAGCAGGCGCCTGTTGGAGCTTTCTAAATTCAGCTATTAACTGCTGTGCCGCTTGATCGGCATCCCCTGCCACATAGGCCTTCCAGAACGCGTCGATCAAGGGCGTTAAGGTAAGTGACTCTGTGGAATTGATCGGTGAAGAATACATATTCTCCGCAACTGTTTTTAAGGTTTCTGCCGCTTCTCCGCCGAAGGCTTGAATACTGCGCTCCCAGGAATCCACGGGGTCATAGGCCGCAGGGTTCCAGGTAAAGTCAGCTATCGTAAATAAAGGAAGTTTAGAAGCCTCGGCTTCATTCATTGGGTTCGCTGTTATCCCGACAACACCATGCTTGGATATATCCGCATCACGTCCGACAATCGGACCGAAGAACAAGCTATTCCGGTCAAAGTCGTTTACCGGGTAATTGTCCCATAATAACATATCGTGTTTGAATACTCCGTAGACCTCTTCTGCCTCTTCGGCAGTGACCTGCTCTGACACAACCTTCTGACCTGTCCACATAACAACCGTGTCCTTGTCGAGCAATTCAGCAAATCGATCACGGTAAGGGGATGGCCCATTTCCGGTATAATCCGTTGGAACGGTAATCAGCCGCTCTGCCCCCTCATGTGTGTCGATAAATTCTTCCGTAAAACGATTTAATAGAAACGCATGGGCGGCCGCGACCGGGTCGGCATCGCCCGCAAATTTGTCTCGATCCTGCTGGCAGTAAAAGTTTTTATCAATATCATCTAGAAAAATTGCATAAGACCGGACACCCAAGTTCCACACCGTTTCCATCTTCTGTTTCAGCAATTCAAAATCTTGGTCCCCAGAATAGCAAATGGATTGACCAGGCGACAGGGAGAAGGTGAATTTTACATGATTCTCCTTGGCTTTATCAATCAGCTCGTTGATTCTCGCTAATTCTTCCTCAGGGTAAGGATCGCGCCAGTTTTCTCGGTGATATGGGTCATCCTTCGGGGCATAAATATATGTATTTAGTTTATTTTCCCCGTAAAATTCTAACTGAGAGAGCCGGTCCTCATGAGTCCATGGCGGGCCATAAAATCCTTCGATTGAGCCGCGAATCGGCATTTCCGGCCAGTCACGAATTTCTGCCTCCGGAATCCAGTCTCTTCCTTCCCGCTCCCCAATCAAGTGTTTGAATGTCTTGGCAGCATAATACGTCCCCGTCTTGTCCTTACCGGCAAGAACGATCTGCTTCTTTCCTTTCTGCTTAGAAGCGAGTACATACCCCTCATCCTTCATTGCTTCAGGTCCTTCCACACCCATCTGATTTAAAACAGGGGCTGTATCCTTATTTTCCGAAGGTCCGCCAATCCAGATGGTAACAGGAGTTGTCACCTTATCCCCGGCATTGATCCGGACGATTCGTTTGACGTCTGCGTCCTTCAATGCCCGAAGAACCTCATGAATCGCCTGTTCATCTGTATCCTTGCCTACCACAATCCCAACATCCGGTGTCAAAGGAAACCCTTTATCCTCTGATATTTTTTGCTCCTGCGGTGTCGGATTTACGTCTAGGACTCCTGTGCCAGCCGCAGATGCCTGTGGTGTTCCCTGTGGAAAAGCTGACAGAAAACACAGCATGAACGTAACACAAGCCACAAACTTCTGCTTACCATGCTTAAAAAAAGTCATTCGTTTACTCCTCCTCAAATCGCTTCCAGCAGGGACGGTTCTTAATCCTCCCCCCTGGTTGCCTTATCTTAGTTTTGTGTTTCAAAGACGCTGATTTCGTATAATGAGTAGCCCCAGCTGCTTTGCTTCCCCTATGTTTTGAATATCCAGCGGAACCATTAATCCGGATACCAAACAAGCTGAACAACGGCCTTTATTCCTTTACTTTTTGCCAACAAAACCACCTCTTCTGTTATCATTTTGAACAATCAGGGACGAACCTCAGGTATCAAGGTGCTCCGGCTCTTTAGAGTGTTTAGGAGAATGCCAGCAGAGCCACTCCCATAGCCTCGGCCAAAAAAAAAAACAGGGCACCACTAAGCAACGGGGAAATCCCCATTCCATAGTGCCGCCCTGCCTGATCGAGTCAGTAACATGCGAATTTGATATTCGTTCCTACACTGGGAATCATAACCAATATAACAAGAGGTTCATAGAGTCTAAAAACCTATTTTTGAAAGCACTTTCAAAATTTATGCGGGACATTTTTCATAGTTGGAGCAGCTGGATGGGGTCCGGTTTTATTTGCAATTTCTAGGGCTTTAACGGGGAATTAATGGCAAGGATATCCCACATTTCGACCTTTTTCCCCCTTCTTCTATTCCAATTAATCATTTGATTAAAAACCTGACAAACCCTCTTGGAAAAACGAACTCCAAATGCATTTCAAAAAAATAATTGTCGAAAAATGAGTTGGAAATCTTTCACGAAATACCAGAATCTATGATAAATTTCAAAGAATACTAGTTTTCAACAATTATCGATATCCATTAAACGTTTAATTAGAAACGCTGAACCCCCTTTTAAATACGGCTTTTCTATCCATACGGCATAGAAAAGCATGTCGAATGCAGGGAAAGATAGTTGTCAAAAAACTGTAGAATTTCAGTGAATTTTGTATACTTTAGTCTGCAGGAACAAAGTCCCGTTATTATAATCTTTATGATTTTTTGTTTTTAGTAGAAATTCAGTAAAGAATTAAATAATAAAACTTTTATTTTAATATTCCGTCTCAATCAATCGGACTATAAGTTTATATGGTACTAGTCGATCCGACAGAAAAAGCAATGTTTATTAACATAGGTGGTTCTAAGAAATATTACAATACCATTCAAGAAGCTGTTGAAAAAGCAGCCCTAGAAGTGGCAAATGCCAATAAATATAAAGGCTATAAGAGTAATGTAATGAGAGTAACAAGGGAGGTTAGAATAGCCGGTAAAGAAGCTCAAATATTACCTGCGATTACTGAGGGATTAATGTCTAAAAAGGAATATAAAGTTTCAGGAGTAGGATTTAAAAGTAAACCTTTATCGGGTGAATGGGGTCAGACCCAACTTCCAGAATGGAAAAAGTAATAACCGGAGGTTTTTCGGTTAAATTCAGAATAGAGGTGAATCCGGGGTATATAAGGGGAGGTTTTCCGATTATGCCAACCGGAATCACCTATTTTCATGTTTTTCGAGGTAATAGGAGGAATCCCTCCGTCTATTGAAGCCATATTTGATCCTATTTACTGATTAAGAGAAATTTCTCCGCCTATCGGGTGCTTAGAGAATGGGGTCAGACCCCAACTAAGGGATAGCACCATCACTACCCCTTAATAGAACCTTGTGTCATCCCCTCCACAATATACTTCTGAGCAAAAGCGAACAACAGCAATGTCGGTATTACAGATAATACGGTTGCGGCTGACATCGATCCCCAATCGATATCAAATTTCGTAATAAACGAGTTCATGGCAACTGGAATGGTTTTGGCCTCTTCTTTATCGATGAACATAACCGCTAAGAACAATTCATTCCAACACTGTACAAAGGCGAAGATAAAGGTTGCAGCCAATCCCGGCAGCATGACAGGAATGATCACTTTAAATAACGCAGTGATCCGTGAACAGCCATCCATCATGGCCGCCTCCTCCAAACTTGACGGAATCCTTTCAAAGAACCCCTTCATCATAACCGTACAAAACGGCACCATCATCACCGTATACATGAGCATTAACGAAGGCAATCGATTAATCAGCTCCAGCTTCGACATTAACAAATATAACGGTGCCAGCCCAATAAATAAGGGAATCATTTGGGTAATGAAGAAAGCAAAGATTACCTGCGTTTTACCCTTAAACTCAAACCGGGCTAGAACATAACCGCCAAGTGTAGCAATAATTAAGGAAATAACACCTGCAATCAAGGAGAGAATCAAACTATTCATAATATAGACATCGAAGTTTGAAATCTTAATGATGTTTATATAGTTTTCGAAGGTAACGTTTTCCGGCCAATATTGGATGGGGATGGTAAACATTTCATTCGACGGTTTTAATGAAGTAACGAAAATCCAATACAGCGGGAACACTGTGAAGACAAGAAATAAGGATAAGAACACAACCTTAATTGACAGTTTCCACGTTATTTGTCTCATCATTAAAAATCACCCGCTTTATTGAATTTCGTTGCTAGCAGATAAAAAATGGAAAAGAAAATTAAAATAAAAATGATAATAACTCCAACAGCAGCCGCTTGTCCGTAGTTTTGTCCAAACATGATTTTCTCCAGCATATAGGTGGATAGAATATGTGTTGAACCGGCAGGTCCACCATTTGTTAGTGAGTAGATTAAATCAGGAAAATTTAAGATCCAAATGACTCGAAGCAACGTTGTGACAATCAGTGTTGGCAAAATATATGGAACGGTAATGTTAAAAAGCTGTTGGAAATAGCCGGCACCATCAATCTTTGCTGCTTCAAACAATTCTTCCGGGATGGATTGTAAGGCAGCTAAAATCATAATCGCAAAGAAGGTAATCCCGTACCAGACATTTGCAACAATGACGGAAACCATAGCCCAAGTAGGATCCGCTAAGAAAGGGATAGCTGTATCAATGATTCCAAGCTTCATCAACAGGTCATTAATTACCCCGCCTTGTCCATTCAGCATCCAGCGCCAAATCAACCCGATTAAAAAACCCGACATCGCCCATGGAAAGAAGATAAAGGCTTGGTAAACCCCTCTCCCCTTGAACTTCCTTCTCAACATCAAGGCGACGATAAATCCAATAAAGAATTGAGGAATTAACGAAAAAAAGACCCAATAGAAACTATTAACGAGTGACTCTTTAAAGCCTATATCAGCCATGATGGTTTTAAAGTTTTCTAGACCGATAAATCGAATGTTCATTAAATCATAGGCTGAATAATTTTGAAACGCCATGATCACCCCTTTTAACAAGGGATAATAGGTGAAGATAGAAACAAGTATAATGGCTGGGAGTAAACAAAGGAATATGAAAAGACCATGTTTTGACATACGAAACAATGGCAAGCCTCTTTCTGTAACTGTTTCAGTTTGTATTTTCAAGTTTCATATTCTCCTCTCCGAAAAAAGAAACAAGGGCAGCAGTCTTCCCCACTGCCCTCCATTTTCTTTATTTATGATTTTCTTTTTCCTTTTTCCAAAAATCAGTCCACTTTGCTAATACATCTTCTTTTGATAGCTTATCTAATAACAGAGCCTGTATATCCTTTTCAGCTAAAGCACGGTATTCCGCATAGCCCTTATAGTGGACAGGACGATCAGCAATTAAGAATTCTTCTGGCTTCGCACTCATTTCAATATAAGCGCTAAAGTAGCCCTCTTTGAAATAAGGGTCGTCACCGGCACTTAAATGAATCGGAATAAGTGAGTTTTCCTTCGCGAAAAATAAATTTTGTTCAGGACTTGATAAGAACGATACAAGCTTCCATGCCTCTTCCTTATGCTTGGAGAAAGCACCAATTCCCCAGCCTGCTGTTCCTGCCGACTGCTGTGCCACACCTGATGGAGTTCCTTTAGGCAGTGGAGCTGTATCCCATGTTCCTTCTTTCATATTTTCCTCAGCAGTTACAATGACCTCTGGATCCTGAATTAACATCGCAGTCATTCCGGAAGTAAAGCCTTGAACCATTTCCGGGTAACTCCAGCTGATCGAATCAGGAGGAGACGCCTTCTTATATACTTCGACAAAGGTATCGAGCACCTGCTTGGCTTCTGGTGTATCAAACATGACCTTACCATCACTTGTGAAATATGCGTCCTTTGTCGCAATCTTTTCCCCTAGGAATGACCATGTCATAAATTCAATATAATCCGAAGAGCCTGCACCGCCACGGAAGCTATAGCCATAGCGATTCTTTGAAGGGTCGGTTAATTTAATCGCTGCGTCAACTAACTCATCCCACGTTTCCGGAACCTCAATTCCAGCTTCTTCAAACCAATCTTTCCGATAGAATAACGTTTTTTCATATACACCGTAGGGAATATAATAAGGTTTGTCGTCAACAGCTGTTGCACCGTGCTTAATCGTTTCCGTTAACGAATTCCAGTCTTCCCACTTGCTTGTATAGGCTGATAGGTCTTCAATAAATTGGTTAGTAGCCCAGTTCTTTACCGTTTGCTCACGAACTTCTAATACATCAATATCCTCTTTTGCCATAAGCATTTGTGTGATTTTTTCATCAGCACTTTGCAAAGGAGGAGAAATCAATTCTACTTTAATGTTTGGATTTTCCTCTTCAAATTTAGCGATCATTTCCTTTAAGAGTGTCGTTCTAGCTGGGCTTGTAATACTTTCAATCATCCTTAATGTAACTTTTCCATCTTTATCCTCTTTACCACTGGAGTTATCTACCTCTGAACTCGTGCAGCCTGCCAAGATGCCAACAAACAACATGAATGAAACAAGAACCCATAATCCCTTTTTGAGATGAAGCATCAACATACTCCCCCTTGAAATGTTTGTATTATATACAAAAGGGACCGCCCCCTTTTATACCGATAGTTAAACAGATTTTAATGCTGCTTCTAAATCTTCTAGTAACTCATCGACATTCTCTAAACCGACCGAAATTCGGATCAACCCCGGGTCCAACCCGCCTTTCACTAATTGCTCGACGTTATATCCATAGTTCGGTGAAATCACGAGACTTTCAAAACCACCCCAGGATACACCGATTTGAAAATGGTTTAGGCTATTAACCACCTTCCGAACAGATTCGTACGTGTTATTCTTAAGCTCAAAGCTCATCAAGCCTGTATAGCCTTTTAGCTGCTCTTTTCCAAGCCTGTAATCTGGAGAGCTCTCTAATCCAGGGTAATTTACCCGTTTGACAGCAGGATTTTTTTCTAAAAAGGAAGCGATTTTCAACCCGCTTTCCTGATGTGCCTTCATCCGAATCGGCAGGGTCCGAAGCCCGCGCATTAAAAGCCATGCTTCATACGGCGGCATGACACCACCAAACAGCTGATATTCATGATAAAAAAGATGATCCATGATTTCCTTGCTCGTAATTAGGGCTCCGCCAACAAGGTCACTATGTCCGCCTAAATACTTGGAAACAGAATGGACAACGATATCAATTCCATAGGTAATCGGATTTTGGAAAATAGGTGTAGCCCAGGTATTATCAATAATGGTTTTAATCCCACGCTGCTTGGCTAGGGCTACGATCGCTTTTAAATCAACAAGTTTAAAGGACATGGTGGTCGGACTTTCTAGGTAGATTACTTTGGTGTTGGGGCGAATCAATGACTCGATTGCCTCGAGGTCTGTGTTGAGGGTATTCGTGTGAGAGATGCCGAATTTTTCAATATAGGTAAAGAACTTCGTTGTAGGACCGTAAATATTGCTGATACTTAAAACATGATCGCCTGATTGTAAAAAGGTTAAGATTGCTGATGAGATGGCAGCCATCCCTGAGGCAAACAACTTACACCTCTCCCCTTTTTCCAGTGCAGCCAATTTCTTCTCCACAATTTCAACGGTTGGATTGGTACCGCGCCAGTACAGGTAACTGCTTTGCTCATCTTTCATCGCTGCTGCCAGCTGCTCGAAGTTTTCAAATACAAACAGCGAATTCTGATAGATGGGTGGAACCACTGCTCCATGAAACCGATCATATTCATCACCGAGATGAGTGACGATATGTTCATTTGAGGACTGTTTCGTCATGCCTATTCCTTCTTTCCTATATTTTTCGCAGAGTATCTTCTACGATGTCTATAAATTTATTAAACTCTTGTAACGCATAAGCAGGGTCCCGGTCCTTAATTCCATCGAGCATGGTCCGATGAAAAGGGATCGTATCTGTAAAAATATGAACAATACCAAAGGGTTTGCTCCAAAGCCGGTTAAACGTGTCAGAGACTGACTCAGCGACACTCTCTAATAGCGGATTATGTGACGCCCGATAAATGGCTTTATGAAACTCCCAATCTACTTCAGAGGAGTCTAGTCCGGCATCCTTTAGAGCAATAACTTCCGTCAGTATCCGATCCATTTCTTCAATCTCCGCTTCAGAGGCCCTGATGGCAGCTAACTCCACCGCCTTCCCCTCTAGTGCTCTCCGCAGCTCACTAATATGTAAAAGAGAGTTTTTTTCCTGTTCCACATCGATTTTCGCCTCAATTTTTAAAGCATCACCATCTTTAACAAAAATTCCTTTTCCATTTTGAACTTCGATGATGTCAAAGCCTTCAAGGAACCGTAAGCCCTCGCGGATACTGGAACGGCTCACACCGAGGATAGATGTTAATTCTGCTACAGATGGAAGTTTATCTCCCCTCTTTAACTGGTGCTCGCGAATAAATCTCTTGATTTCATCCGCAATCATCTCATGCATGGAAACCTTTTTAATACTCTTCATGACTGTCACCTTCTAAGAATTAATTTTGTGTGCTCTATGACTGTCAACCTATCGGATAGGTTAAGTTTATTCTGAATATTTTGTCAAGTCAACTCTAACTTTTGGTCAAAATCCGACAGAATTTGCTGTACAGGGAAAAACCCTTGCTGTATGCGGCAAGGGTTAAAGGTTAGTGAAAATATAAGCTGAACTTCTTCGGTTAAATTCAGAATAGAGGTGACTTCGGGGTATATAAGGGGAGGTTTTCCGATTATGCTAGCAGAATCACCCATTTTCACGTTTTTCGAAACGATAGGCGGAATTCCTCCGTCTATTGGAGCCAAATTTAATTATATTTACTAAATAAGAGAAATTTCTCCGTCTATTTATGAGATCGGTTGCTTAACCTGATCCCCCAACCAAGTGCAGACACAGGCAACAACTGGAACCAGCAGGGGTCAGACCCCAGCATAAAAAGACGGGCACTCAATGGTGCCCGCCTTTTACCTTACCTAACGTCGATGTTCCACAAGATCGATGGCCCCTAACACAATGTGAGCAAGACCGAATCCGAAAACAGTATTTGCTATCATTTTGTTGGAACCTCGTTTTTGTTTTAAGGCATATCCAGTTGCCGTTACCGCCGTACCTAATACCGTTGGAATCAAGCCCTCGCGAATATTCATGAATATCCCTCCACATCGAAGTTGTGGTGTATAAACACCAACTAATACTTTTCCCTTTTCACTCATTAATTATTAGTAAATGACTCTGTTAGCGAGAGAATTAGGAATGTAAGAAACCGAACAAAAAAGCGGCGTCCAAGTTACCAAGCTAAAGAGATCTTGTACACAAATGTAAGAATCCCCCTTCTTTTACATCCAAACCTTTCCCTTTTCACTAGATCCTCTTTACGACAAGTTTCTTTACCAACTTGGGGGATAAACTTAGGCTTAACATCATTTATAGCTATTTTAATCAATCGATTAGTTAACTCGAATTTAACTAATTAAACGTTTGATTAAATCGTAGATAATCCCACTTATTAATGAACTTTTTCCTGTTTTCATAAAAAATAATTGTCGAAGTATGTTTGTGACTTTTAGAAATTATCTTCAAAACGGCCAATAAAACCCATTAAAATACAATTTCATGTAACTATCGTCAAGTTCAATTACCAACTAATCGTTTAATTAGATTGAGTATAAACCCAGTAACATTAAGGGTTTCCCTAAATAAAGAATTGCAATAATTGTCATTAAAAATCCTTCCCCTTGGTATTCCTATCTGCCCATAGCACTATATGTGGGAATTTTACATACATTGAATTATTAAACGGTAAAGGATGTTCTGTATGACCATTATTCCAGGGAACTTAAAGATCGATAATGTCAGTGGCGGTATCATCAATTTTGGCGATACGTTATTCATCTCCCCTAAAGGTTCGGCAAAAACATTTGTTGGTTCCGGTTCAGAAAATATAGGAGTCCAAAACAATACCTACACTGGACAAAGTTCAACCACCATCTTCGACTCCGACGTTGTTGATCAGCCTCTTGTCAAAGATTAAATGATTTGAGTTAGAAATCCACCCTAACTCCGAAGAACAAGCCTGATTCAAACCAACCGAATCAGGCTTGTTTTTTTTATATTTCTCCTTAAACCTTCAAATTTCGTACTGTTTTTGCAGGTGTGAATTCAATTCGTCTTGTAAAACCCTACCCTCTGCTCACAGCCTGCCTAGCACTAAAAGCAGCAAAACTGATGGTAGCAATGCAGAATAAAATAATAACAATAAAAGCCTTCCAAATATCTCCTCCACCCCAGCCATTAATTATGACGGCACGCATGCCTTCAAAGACATAGGTCGTCGGATTGATTAACGCGGCTGTTTTTAAAAGGATGTAGAAATACTAAAATGGTTAAAACAGCAAACAACAGAGAATGATATGAAAATTAGTGAGGCTGTCCAACTTTTAAATCAGTCCACATCCAATCCTGCTGAATCCCCAACCATTAGCCGTTCTTCTGAGGACATAAAAGCAACATTGTATCAGGCGCTCATTGAAATGAATACGCAAGAAGCTAACAACAAAATTTGATAAAGTATTTCTGCCAAATGTGATGGAGACATCTTCGTATTCAAATAAAGAAAAAGCTAATTCAACGGTGATGCCTGGGAAAATGGCAAAATTACGGTTGCTCACGAACACTTTGCCTCTCAATTCGTCATTAACCGGTTTGCTCAGTTTTTAAGAATACTGCCTGTAAACAAGTCACTGCCCAAAATATTAGCCTTTTGTCCTGAGGGCGAAGATCATCATATTGTACTGATGTTGTTTAGCCTATTCTTGCGGAAAAAGGGAAACGAATTCATTTATTTAGGGCCGAATACCCCTTTTGATGGGTTATTAGAATTAATTGAAACCAAGAAACTTTCTATTATCGCCATTTCCATGACCAATACCGCTCCTTTGGTGAGAGTAGAAAAGTGGATTCAAGCCTGTTTAGAAACAAATACTAAGTTGAAGTTTGCCATCGGTGGTAAAGGAGTTCTTAGAAGCCAGCGAACAGTTACACCATCAGTTCTTTATTTGACGGATTCAAATTGGGAATCATTGTATGAATCACAATTCCATTGATAAGGTGATGAATATATGAATCAATTCATAAAACCTGTTGTTGTGGTTAGCAGATGTTTGGGCTTTGATGCCTGCCGCTTTAATGGAGATATCATTCAAGATCATTTTTTAAATACACTGAGAGAGTATGTTGAAGTGATAACCGTTTGTCCTGAGGCTGACATTGGATTGGGGACACCTAGAAATCCTGTCCGTCTGGTTGAGTCGAAACAACAAGGTCTTCGCCTCGTCCAGCCAGTTACAGGCATAGACCTAACAGATTCTATGAAGCATTATGCCGAATCCTTTATCGAAAAAATCCATAAACCCATTGATGGATATATATTGAAAAGTCGTTCGCCAACCTGTGGAATAAAAGATAGTAAGGTCTATTCTGAAAAAGGAATGGTTACCGGAAAAACTGCTGGGGTTTTTGCAAGAAAGATCGTGGACAGCCAACATCATTTGGCCATTATGGATGAAGGCAGACTAAAGAATTATCTCATTCGAGAAAATTTCCTTACAAAACTTTTCCTGCTTGCCTCGTTTAGAGAAAGGAAAAAACAAAAAAGCATTCAGGCTCTGGTACAGTTTCAGAGTGAAAATAAATACTTATTCATGGCCTATCATCAACAAAAACAAAAAGAACTGGGACGAATCGTTTCAAATGGCGAAAACCAAAGCCTGGAGAATATATTTGACTTATACGAACAAAAGTTACATGAACTTTTAGAACACTCTCGATCGGTTAAATCAAACATAAATGCCATGTACCACATATTGGGTTATTTCTCTAAACAGCTTCTGCCTGAAGAAAAGGCATTCCTACTAACCTTAATTGAAAAATATCGTGAAAAAAGGATCCCGCTTAGCAATCCCTTAATGGTATTAAACTCCTGGGCAGTTCGTTTCAAGGCCGACTATTTATTAGATCAAACCATTTTTCAACCCTATCCTGAACAGCTAAACGATCTCACTGATTCCGGAAAGGGTCGAGATTACTAATATTATTTCATATAAAAAGACATATTTTTACTTGGCTACTAGTCCCTATCACTGCAAGAAGAACCAGCCTGATTCAAACCTAATCCTAATCAGGCTGCTTTTTACATATCTCTAGCGGGAAGCAACATTAAAAATACCAGCCTATTGGCTGGTACTTATGAATCAACTAGATTGTCTGTCTTCGAATGGAAAATCATTCTTTAAGGTATGTCTATTCAATAAACCAAAGAAATTTTCAATTTCCCGTTCTGCACTTAAGCGAGAATCTGAACCATGAATGACATTTTCCTCTTTTGTAAATGCAAAGTCCCCACGGATTGTACCCGGCGCTGCTTCCAATGGACTTGTCTTTCCAATCATAAGCCGGGAAACTTCAATGATATTTTCCCCTTCCCAGACCATTGCAAAAACGGGTCCAGATGTAATAAAGTCCACCAACTCACCGAAAAACGGCTTATCTTGATGTTCCATATAATGGTATTCAGCTTTTGTACGGTCCACAGTCATAAGCTCTGCATTTAATAGACTAAATCCCTTTTGCTCAAAGCGCTTTATGATTTCTCCTATTAACTGTCGTTTCACTCCATCAGGCTTTACCATAATGAATGTGCGCTGCATTGCCATATCATCACCCCTAAGTAAATATTCAACCACCAACCTAAGATGAAGCGGTACTCTCTTTGAAAGGTTGATCATTCTATCCACAATTATGGCAACATCTCACAGATTTCATACCTTTCATCAAAAAACTAGATTGACTTTGAAATACGTACTTAACAGGGGGTCAGACCCCAACAGTTTAGGCAGAAGGAGCCCCTTCTGCCTATCTGTTATCCTATTACTCTTAAGGATTCTTGCACAAATGCCGGTATATCTTCCGGCTGTCTGCTTGTGACCAGCTGGTTCTGGCAAACAACCACTTCCTTGTCATGTAAATTAGCGCCAGCATTTTCTAGATCAACATGAATGGATTTATAGCCTGTGACGTCACGCCCTTCAAGCGTTTTCGCTGTAATAAGCAGCTGAGGTCCATGACAAATGGCTAATACAGGTTTTTTAGCTTCCATAAATGCTTTTGCGAAACGAACAAAACGCTCGTCGGCACGAAGAATATCCGGTGAAAATCCGCCTGGAATGAAAAGTACATCAAATTCCTCATGAGATACATCATCAATGCTTTCATCAATAACGACTTCGCTTTTCCCCTGCTTTCCTTTCGCGGTTTTTCCCTTTGCCATCTCGATGGTGGTTACCTCATGCCCCTTTTCCTTAAAGGCCTGTACAGGTTCGAGATATTCGGAATCCTCAAAATCATTCGTTACTAAAACAGCAATTTTTTTACTCATTATCATCAACTCCTCATCCATACAGTACCCTTATATTTATTGGGTGAAACTTGTAATATAGTCTTTCTATTAAGCCCAATATTAAGGCTCTGTTATGTGATTTCAATGCGTTTGAAAAATAAACGGAGAAATTCCGTTTAAATTGGGGATTACCCCTATTTCCTTTAAAATAAGGGGAGGTTTTCCGTTTATATGATCCAAATCTTTGGATTTGGTCCAATTTAGAACAGTTAGTCGGAATTCTCCGGTTATATCTGCTCCTTAAGCACCCTCTATTTACATTAACCGGAAAATCTCCGCCTATCTATTCTCATAACCTATTTGTTAAGTTCTCTTAACCTCATTAATCGTGTTGGATTTGTATTAAAATTATTGGGAAGGTTATTTTAACTATAATTGGCTTATTTTATAAAAAACATCAGGGCAATTATATGTATTTGAACAACGTAGAGTTGAAAGCGAAGGAATGGTTCTTACAGAGTTAATTTAAAAGATGTGAAGTATTTTTTTTTTGGTTTCTTAAGTGGAAATGGGTTTATGGGAGTGTATACACTTCTCATATTTATAGGAGGACAGATAAATGAATACACGGGAGACCAAAGTTCAAAAAAAAAGAATGGATTCCTAGGAAGGAACGATTATGGTTAATTGTGGCCATTATTATCGCTTCTTTGATAACGCTTTGGGAACTTAAGGGACTATTGCAGCTTTCATTAACTACTCTGCACAGCAAGCAGTTCGAACATACATTTAAAGATTTTGGCTCCATTGCAAGGTTTGTCTTACTTTTTGTACTTTCTTATTATGTCCTTCTTCGTGTTATGAGGCTTCGTATACTGAAATGTCAAAGCCAGATAAAAAAATGGTTGTCCACTTTGCTCCGCTTTGCTCGTAAATGGCATACTCCAGCCGCGATTATTGCCATAGCCTTTATTATCGTACATACGGTAGCTGTCTTTATGTACGGCTTCAAATTTGATTTTAGTAATATAAGCGGATTGCTTTCCTTGCTAGTCCTACTTCCAGTTCCTATATCAGGACTATTTCGATATCAGAGAATGGACCGGAAGTGGCATTTGCGGTCTGGGATTGCTTTTGCCATTCTATTTTTAATTCATTCTATTTCATAATAAACAACCGGGGAGTGACGGGCACTTAAAGAGACCAGTTTCAAAAACTGGCCTCTACCTTGACTACCTACACAATGGAAACTAAATTCAATAATTGCCCTCTCTTACCTTCCAAAGATAATGTGACTTCCTTACCTTTAAGGTCAAATAATTCATTGATCAAGTTGCCCGACGCTTTGGCGTCATGGGTGGTACCATCTGCCGTGATAAAACGAAAGGTTCCTTTAGGGTCCACTCCACCGATTTGAGCCGTTACTCTTATTTGGTTGGCCGCAGCTTCAGTAGTGGAAGGAATCTTGATGATTTGTCCAATTTTCAACTTTGTTGGTTCAACACCTGGATTTAATTTTTGAATCTGTGCCACAGACACACCTGCTTTTTTAGCGATTTTTGTAAAAGTATCACCACTTTTAATCACAAAAGTGTTTGTTTCAATCACCGGATCATTAGTTGTTTGTTTAGATTCTTCATTCGTTAAATAGGTTGCACTCACATACGCAACTTTTCCATTAAAATCAATCTTAGCCCAACCATTAGAAGTGGATACCACGGCCACACGATCGTTTAATTTTAAAGAACCAAGGATCGCACTGCTCATAGAACCAGCCTGCCTTACTCTCAACGATGTTGCCGTTACATACATGGTTTTTGCAGTTGGACGTGATTCAACTGTTTGTTTGGTTGTAAGATAATCCATACTCACAAAACAAACTCTTCCTTTAACCAGAATACCCGCCCATCCATTTTCTTTAAATGCAATCTTAACCACTTCACCTTTTTTAAACTTTCCGATAATACTACTTTTTGTGGTCGGCTGCGAACGAATATTCAGTACAGTGGCGGTAACGATTTGGTCTGTTACTTTTGGTAATAATATTTTCTTTCCTGCAATGGAAGTCACCCCATTAGCATCTAATATTTCTTGTGGGGTAACACCATGTTTTGCAGCAATAGTCTCGATTTTTTCACCACTTTTTACCTGATAGGTATATTCCTCTATCAAAGGCTGTGCATTCGCCGTGATGGAGGAAATCCCTAGAACTACGGTAAAAATCCCCGTCACAACTAATCTTTTTACTGGATTTTTCTGAATCCATTGACTCACCTTTGCTACATATGTATTCCAATTGTCACGGATATCGTTTAAGAATCCTTTCACATCTAAGACATTCCGGATATCAAAATGATTAACACTCTTATAATATTCCCGCTTTTCCATTCTTGAAGTGAACGCTGGTATATCCTTTGGCTGCTTGTTTTTTCCGTGAGTTTCTTTCCTGCTTAGCATTAATTCTCCATCTAAAAATAAATCTGTAGTCAAAATAATCTCTACTCCTAATCACTCTAAGTTGAAAGTCCCCGATAATATTTACTACTACAGGTTACGATGGGTAATTTGATTTAATGACCGTATTTGTCAAAAATAGTCGAAATTAGTTTAATATGGTCCCGTTACCATATTCATGACGAATTTCCAAAATAAAAATCCTTTAGATGTACGCTAAAACTCGGTACAATCTAAAGGATTTATTGGGAAGTCATACGGCCTAAGGATTTCCTAAAATATGACGCTTTTCGGTTAAGAATTACCTTAATATTAGATATTTTCCTTTTGATTCTATTTATACTGAAAAAGAAGCTCGTAAAGAAATTCCTTAATCTATGAGATGATAGTTTTCTCCGTTCGTGGCGATTGTATTTGCTAAGCTATTTACGATATTCGCTTCCACCGCCCCATATCTCTCTTCCACCAGTATGTCCCGTTTCTGCGTGGATTTTTTCATCTACTAATTCCAACTTGCCCGGCTCTGCATCGTGGTGCCAAACATATCCATCAGGTGTTGTATTGGAATCAATTTGCTTAAGTTGATCATCCGTGAACTGATGTTCTAAATTAGGATTCTGGTTAATAGATTCATCTAATGACTGGTTAGCATAGGAAAACTGAGTATTATCACTATCTAAGTACATGGATTCCGGCAGGGAAATGGTGTATTCACTATCAAACTCTGGGAATACCCCTTCTACTTGTTGGCCAGATGGAAGAGTGACAGATTGTAATTCAAACTCAATACCCGTTACGGAATGGCTCCCTCCATCAAGAGCCTCATTACGTGTATCTAATTGAATCAGCGGCTCATGGCTATTACCATAATCAGTATTATCTAGCTTTAATAGTAAATTGTCATCTTGATCGAACATTGATGCTTCTACTTTGTCATCTACTCCATCAAAATCCATAATATCCAACGCATCTAAGACACCAAAAGTAAGGGTAGCAACGGCTGCTGTTTTTCCTAAACCCTTAGCCCCTTGTAGAAGTTGATCCCTATTGTTTGTTGTAATTCCAGTAACCACATCTTTCCCGTTACTATATGTATTTTTAAGGGATCCACCTACTCCCTTTGCCATAGTGGCTGCAGATTTTTTTAGTTCATTTAATCCCGCATCTCTTTTTTCATTATCCGTATTTATTATTCCTGAAGATGTTTCCCACGTGCCTTCTGCTACATTCCCTAGCATCGAACCAGTATTCTCGGTTGCTTTTTTTATTTCCTTTCCGATTTCCTGGATATATTCGCTATTAATCTTTTTACCTAAATATTTCAAAGGCTCACCTGTTACATACCCTGCAATCTCACCTAACACTTTTCCCGTATCCTTTAGAAATGCCATAGTTGGACCTCCTAATTTGGAAATCTCTGTAAAAAAACAGGCTAACCAACTGATCAGCCTGTTTAAAAGTTTTAATTAGAAACCTTTTCATCTTCTAATGCTTCAATTACCTTAATCTCTTTTATATAATAGTGAATGGTTTCTTTTATGGACTCCATATTGGACAAATGTTGTTGGATATTTTCTCTATTCTTATTGTACTCAGATAAGATAGTGTCGAGCTGCTCTTTCAGGTTATTGATAAAGATATCCAGTTGTGCTTCGATATACTTTATATAATTTTCTCTAGAAGCATTAATTTCTTTTTCAAGTTCCTTAATAACACCTTTTACTGATTCTTTTGAACGCTTCACCATTTCTTCCTTCATTGGGTCTAACTGAATTTTATAAACCTTCAGTGATTCACGAACATCCGCATCCCCTGACAAGAAGTGAGTTAATAAACCGCCTAACCCTCCAATAACTGCTCCCAAAATGTTCCCTGCACCGGGAATAACAATACCAGCTCCAAGTCCAATACCTGCTCCTTTGATAATTCTTGACATCATCGTACCACTATCATCTCCAGGAACACTAATGGTTTCCTCTTGTACTTGGATATCACTTCCTAAGGATATATTCTTTGATATATCTCCCATATTGAACACCTGAAATTTTAACGACATGGAATTCCCAATCAAATCGTTCGCTTTGTGAGAAAGTGCTTGGAATCCTTGATTAAGTTCCTGATTGATTTGAGTTTGATAATCCATAACGAGACGTTGGATTTTATCCACATCCCGATTCAGAGTTAACTGCACGCCCTGTACCATGGTCTGTTGAATGGCTTGGACTTGTTGTCGCAAAGTATTTTCATCTGTCCCTTCTACTACTCTGCGGGAAGGCATATTATTTTCAATTGCCTTATCAACATTACCCTGTATTCCGCGTAGGATGGTGTTGATTTTTTCGATTAGTTCGGAAAATTTCTTTCTTGGAATAGCCTTTAAGAACTCTCCTTCATTTCTAAGTAAATCAATTTTCTTTTTACTTCCTTCAACAGAAGCGTGAAGTCCTTCAGCATTTTGAGTAGAAAGATCAATTTGAGCTTGTACAGAATTCAAAATGTTACCTGTTACTTGGTTAAGCCGCTCGATAGCATTATGAATCATTTTTTCACTAGACTGGTAGAACATGCGTTCAATAATCTTTTCTTCAATAGTAAGTATGTTGCTATCCTCAAGTAATTGCTGGGCAAAAGAATCTGGCTCAGGTATCACTGTAAAAGTAGTTCCCTCGTGCTGAATTTCTTTCGTATACTTCGAACCATAGCTATCTTTCATTTCCCTTTTCAACTCACTCGTTGCTGTACCCGTTAACACTGCCCGAGCAAGGTTTGCCTGCTTAGCAGAAAAGGCAAAAACTTGTGGGTCTTTTATTACAGGGGCATATTGCCGGATAAGTTGTTTGACATTTTCAATTACCCCTTCAACTGATCCATCACGTTCACGCATCGCATCTATTTTGTTAATAAGGAAATATATTTTCTCTTGGTCCTTCTCTAAATCTTCACGATTCTCAAAGATATTTTGGAGAATGGTTGCGTTTGTATCAGACTTAAAAGTTTGATAGTCAAATAGCATGATTAAGGCATCAGAGTCTCTTAATTTTTCAAGACCTATTCTCTGTAACTCAGTCACATCAAACTGTCCATCTCCTGCTTCATTTGGTCCAGGAGTATCAACAAGGATAAAGTTCTGCACAATATCCCGATAAGGAGATTTCTCAATCGCTAAGATTGGACTTTCTAAAAAGTACTTTTCGATACTAGCTACTTCGTTTTTCTTTCGGCTTTCCCGAACATCTTGCAAGAAATTTTCCTCTAACGTTCTGTCTCCACTGCTAACAATTTTCACCACTTCACCATTACGGAATATCTTCTGTACATAAGAACTTGCTTGTTCAGAATGTTTAATTTCTGTAATGGCAGCTGTACATGCCTCTGTTTCGTTCGGTAATACGTCCCGACCAAGTAAAGCATTAAATGTTGTCGACTTTCCTGCCTTCATTGCTGCTATGACAGAAACGACATACCTCTTATCTGTTAAGTTTTTCTTCGTATTTGATAATATCGCTAATGCTCTTTCATCTTTTTTCAAAAATTGATCTTGAGAGATATATTGGATAATACTTTCTGTTTCAGCAAGTAAGGATTGAATTTTTTTAATACTCATTGTGGAAAATCTCCTTTTTCTTTATGATGGCTCTAAGATTTGATAGTGCTTTTCTGCATTGATTAAACCAATAGTGGATGGAGGATAGACGCTCGATCTTACCTTTACCACTATTTTTCCTAAGATGAATGAGAAGTGGTTTTTCTAGGAGGATGGCGTATGATCCATTTCCTTGGCACGAGTTATTTGAAATTTTCCCAGATACCTTATTTTGGCAGACAATTCCATTTTCCATATTATCATTGCTGTGGTTTTCAACTAAAAATACCCTGCACTTCCCGGATAAATGAATTCCATTCTTGTTTTGGTTAAACTGAT
Source organism: Neobacillus niacini NBRC 15566 (assembly GCF_001591505.1). Classification (GTDB taxonomy): domain Bacteria; phylum Bacillota; class Bacilli; order Bacillales; family Cytobacillaceae; genus Neobacillus; species Neobacillus niacini. Next base: position 13,258 of record NZ_BCVA01000036.1, on the reverse strand, counting down.
TATGATGGATGCGCCCTATAGATTGATCTTGAATCGTTATACCATTTTCCTTATTTTCAAGGCATTGATTGTTCACAAGGTCAAACTTTGACTGCCCTGTAAGGTGAATCCCGTTTCGGTTTGATGAGAAAATATTCTCCAGAAGTGTGACTTGGCTATTTCCTTCACACTTCAACCCATTGCCATGATTAAGTTGAATTTGGTTAGAGCTAGCCATCAGCACACTTCCTTGTTTACATACAACACCATGTTTTAAATTCCCTATTATTTGGTTCTGTGACAACTCGGTTGACCCTTTTGAAGCAATGGTAATCCCTATATGGTTCTGCTCAATTCGATTCTCTTTGATTTCTCCGGATGAATGACCTCCAATCCTTATTCCTTCTTTGAGGTTATGTAAAAACGTATTTTTAGAAATCACTGCTTTGGAATTATCTGAGCAGTTTATACCGACGGTGTTACTCGTAAAAAGATTCTTATCAATTATGATATTTGCATGTTTGTTGATTGAAATTCCATACTGCTTTTGGTGATTAAACTGATTGTTCATAATGACAGGCTTTGAAAAATCATTTATAACCATTCCCAAGGTATTTTTTGAAAGATTATTTCTCTCAACGGCTCCACTTGAAGAATCCCCAAATGTAACGCCCGTTATATTGTCTGTAAATACGTTATCAGCAAGCTCTATCCAACCGTGGTCAATCAAATGAACCCCACAATTATTTGTTATAAATTCGTTATTTCTTATTCTCACTCTACTTTGCTCAAGCAGTGTTATTCCATTATCAAAGGCAGAAAAACTTGATCTTTGAATAAAGCCTTCCGTTTTTCCCTTTATAAAAATCGCACTTCGACTGCGGTTACCAACGAATTTGCAGCTCTCAGCGAAGAACTCCAAACAATCAAGCTCAGCTATCCTTTCGACCTTAGAGCTTTCAAATGTTATTCCTTCAAGAAACAAACCCTGACTTCCCTTTACTGTGATTCCGGCTCCTGTTTCAATCTTAATTTTTGATAAATCTATTCCTAAGCCAACAATAGAAATACTCTTATTCAACTCATGGTTCTGTTTTAAGATAAATGTACCTTCATCTAAATAGATTGTGGTACCACTCTCTACCTTAGAGAGAATGGAGTCTAAATTTTGGTTTTTCGCCGTGACTGTAATTGACTTTCTTCTGGATACGATATCGGTTCGGAAACAAACATCATCCTTTAATTCCTTCATATCGATTACTTCTGTCTGAAGATTGGCCAGGATCGACTCTAATCGAAAACACTCTTCAGAAGTTTCTTTTATTAACGATGTTACCTTATTATGTAATTGCGTTAATGGCTTAAGGACCATCTCCTGCACATACTTAGATGTATCGACAAAACGCTTTTGAATCGTATCCAAATGCCACTCTTTACTATACTTATCCAAGGTTGCTTGAATATGTCTTTCAGCTCGTCCTAAGGCACCGGTACTAATATAGGCGTAATCTGTTTTACTTCTTTTCTGGGTAAAAAAGATAAGAAAACTTTCTTCCCATTCTGTGGTCTTAGAATCTGTGGTAACTTGTTCTGAAAACTGCTTATATTTCCAGTCTACTGATGGTATGTTAGTAAGCCCTTGCGGACGAATGTCTAGTCGCTCGATAAGGTTATGAAACTTTATATCCGGCAATTTTTTCGAATTAATAGAAATGACACGATTCATCGCTCTTAAAATTCTTGATACCGACTGACTGATAATATAAAAGTAGTTACTTTCATTAGTATTAAATTCCAGCATAGCTTGATAGTGAGACAGGATACTTTGAAATTTAGGTTCAGTATTCTTATAAAACCATTCGTCAAATTTGCTAATACCTGCTTGAAGGGCATCTGACGAGGATGTAAATATAAAACTAGATTTCTTTTCTGGCATAGCTGTAAGTTTACTTGAGTAGGGCATTTCCCTCCTCATCGTCTCCGCCTGCGACTGGATACTCCGTAATATAGCTTCTAGTTCATTTCGGTACTTACTTTCCTCTTCATGTATACTCTCCAAACTAGATAACCTAAGTTTTAAATAATCAATATTGCTTTGCACTTTTAAAATCTCTGTTTGGTTCCTACTGATTCCATTTTTTAATGCTGTATCTACCTGATCTGTAAGCTGTGAGAGCCGAACAAGGGTAGACTGAAGTAATTTATTTTCAACTTGAAGATAGGCTTCTTCTAAGATTTGATCTTCTAAAGCAATAATTCCACTATCCTCAATCAATTGTGGATAAGCGGAAGAAATAGGAACCTGAACTGTAACTGCTTGACCTGCCATCTCAATGGTCTTTGTTGGAAGAAAGGATGTGATTTCATCTTTAAAATTTTCAATAGGAGCATCTTGCTCAACTAATCTACCAATTAATGCTTTCCTTGCACTAACTGGGTAAAAATAACGCGTGTTTACTCCCCAGGAGTTAAAAAATTCTCTTACCTTATGTACCACATCTTTACTAGTTCCATCACGGTCTCTCAGCTTGTCGACTTTATTTAAAACAAACACAACTTGGTTTAAAAGGTCCGGACGCAGTTCTTTGATTTTCTCAATAATCTGTAAATTTTCTTCAGCCTTATAATATTGAACATCAATGATAAAAAGAAGTAAATCCGTTCTTTTCAAAGCATTTGAAAAAACCTGTTCAATTGTTTCCTTTTTTACCCCTAGACCTTCCATCTCATTTAAGCCAGGAGTATCCATAAGGATAAAATCAATCGTATTAAGAAATGGAAATTTTCTCAACCCATAAATTGGATGATTAACCTTATATGTATAGAACTCCTTCTGAATTTCCGACCTACTTCTACGGACATCTTCATGAAAAACGGAGGATAAATTTTCGCTTTGCATGATCTCATTTTTACCGGATTCATAACTTTTCTTAATTTTAAAATCATGCACTTGATGAATAATATCGGTTGAGGTTAAAGTACAAGCCTGATTCTCGTTTGGCATTAAATCATTCCCAAGTAAGGCATTGGTAAAAGAGGACTTCCCTGATTTCATCGCTCCAACTACCGTGATAACAAATTCACTGTTTTTAACCTGTTTCTCTAAGATTTCAAAGTCAAGTGCACTAATGCTATTTTTCTTTTCATCACCATTTATTTTGTAGGAATTTATGTTAGTAATGATCTTTTCAAGTTGATTTAATAGAATCTCTTTTTCCAATACGCTCCCGCCTTATGTAAACTATAAACGATTAAAAAGTAGTCAATTATTTATCTTATTCTAATAATTCCCTTTACAATCACCACATGAATTCCAGGTAGATTCTTCTTTATATGTTTCTTGAAACATATTTTACTATAAAGAGCATATTCCCAATTTAACAGGAAAAAGCCCCCTTACATCTAACACAAATCCTAAGGCATAAATCCTAGTCTGTGTACTAGCGTTATAATTTCAAGTATTTTAGACCTAGAATTTAAGACCTATTAATTTATTTTACCAGATATTCCACTATATTTTTACAATTTTATCCGTGCTAATTCGACAAATACCGACAAATATTGGAAGCACTTCTCAATCACCAACAGATAAACTAAAACGAATGTTTTGAGAAATCAAACCTAGTCAATTTTCCCTTTATCAAAATTTTGACAGGGAAAATTGATTATAGTGTCATGATGAAATTCCTAAATAAAAACCCTTCAGATGTACCCAAAAACACGGTACAATCTAAAGGATTTATTGGTAAGTCAGACGGTCTTAGGATTTCCTATTAACATGTCCAATTACTTAAACTTCATTACATACTCAGCCTGAAAGGTCTCCCCGACACCAAGCATATTCATCCCAAACTTCTCCTTAAAGTTACCTGTTGTATCAGCTGTATCCGCAATCCCATACCAAGGCTCGATGCAAACAAACGGAGCAATTGTATCATTGGTTTCATCATACTTTGACCAAACCCCAACAAACGGAAAACCTCGAAACATTACTTCTACACCATAACCTGACTGATTCGATACCAATGAGACTTTATCGATATTGCTGTAAATAAGAGCATCATTGGCAAATAGAGAGCTTTTGAGTTGAATCGTTGAAAGATCATGAGCTGTTCCTTTCTCATGAAGGAGGGAATTCTTTATCTCATATTCCATCACATTCTGATTTGCCACCGGAGTAAATTCCAAATGATAATCTTCAATGGTTTCATTTTCAAACAGTGGAATCTTAAATGCAGGATGTGCACCAATGGAAAAATACATCTCTTCCTTGTTTTCATTTAGAATTTGCCACTGAATAATCAGAGAGTCCTCTTTAAGACGGTACTGAATCACCGCTTTAAATTCGTAAGGATACACATGAGTGAAGCGTCCAAGAGACTCAAACTCAAAAGAAACGGTTGTTGAAGTCTGCTCGGCCACATCGAAGTCAACGTCACGCAGAAAACCATGCTGTGACATCTTGTAGGTCTGGCCATCCAGTTGATAGTGATCTTCCTTTAACCGTCCCACAATCGGAAATAAAACAGGTGAAACGCGTCCCCAGTACGCCTCATCCCCTGTCCACATATAATCCAGAGCATTTTTCTTATGCGTCACTTTACGTACTTCTGCTCCGTGTTTTTCAATACTGACCTTGAGCCAATCATTTTCAATGATAATCATCTAATTCCCTCATCTCTTGGTTCTGGCAATTCATCCTTAATCTTTTAGTAATTAGCAACATTCTATATAAATGATCCAGCCAATGTTACCACCATCTTCAGTATAACTCTACCTCACAATTAAGTCCGCTTAGAGACTAACAATCATCGACAAAAACCGGGCAGTGACAGACCAAAAACTACACATGCGACACAATAAATTCCGCCTTACCGTATAAACTATATCCCCCAATTCCATACGGCAGAATAAAATGAGTACCTTTTTCAATCTCAAAACTGTTGTCCCCAATAGTTAAAGTCGCTCGCCCATCAATGACACTTACCTGCAAGAAATCCTTCGTCATGTCCAATGAGGCCTTCCCATTCAAGTTCCAATGATAAACAGTAAAGTACTGCTCCTCAACAAGCTTCTTCTCTACCAAATCCCCAATAACGGTTTCGGTTTGCTCAACAATCGCATCCTGATGAGGAACGGTGGTCACTTGAATCGAACGTTCAAGATGCAATTCCCGCTTGTTGCCCTCTGCATCAGTTCGGTCATAATCATAGACACGGTACGTTATGTCAGAGCTCTGCTGTGTCTCAAGGATAACAATTCCTTTTCCAATCGCATGAATGGTCCCGCTTGGAACGTAGACAAAATCTCCAGCTTTGACTTTGATCCGTCTGAGCAGCTGATCCCATTCTCCTTGCTCGGCCATCTGAGCCAATTCTTCCTGGGTTTTCGCATGGTGGCCTAACACCAATTCTGCACCTTCTTCTGCACTGACCACGTACCAGCATTCTGTTTTTCCATAAGGGACACCTTCCACCTCACGAGCGAATTGGTCATTCGGGTGCACCTGGACAGACAAATCATCTGCAGCGTCTAAAATTTTCACCAGCAAAGGATACTCTTCCTCGTTACTAGAAGCCTTGTTAAAAAGCTCACCTTGTTCCTTCCACGCATCAGCTAGTGTCTTACCTGCTAATGGGCCATTTTTGATTATGCTTGGTCCGTTTGGATGTGCGGAAATCACCCATGCCTCCCCCGTATGAGCGGAAGGAATTTCATAATGGAACTCCGTATGTAATTTCTCGCCACCCCAAATTCGTTCCTGCAGTACCGGTTGTAAAAAAATTGGTTCTGTTTTGTACATATTAATCTTCCCCTTCTATGATAGCTGAAAAGAGAGCAAATTTTCTTCGCTCCCTTTTCAACAAGTTTATTGGATATCTTCTAGCAATTTGTATGCCTCTGCTTTTGTCGTGGTTTTCAATAACTGATTTCTAAAGTCTTCATCCATCAGCTTACGTGAAAGCATTTGGAGAATTTTTAAATGCGCATCGCCTGCTGCTTTTTCTGGAACAGCAATCATGAAAATTAGCTTGGCAGAGGAGCCATCTAGGCTCTTCCAGTCAACACCGTCGCGTTTGATTCCGAAGGCAACGGTTGGATGTTTGACCGCAGCGGATTTACCGTGCGGAATGGCAATGTTCATTCCCAGTCCCGTTGAGCTTTGCTCTTCACGATTTAAGATCGCTTGTTTAAATTCTTCCTTCGAACTTAATACGCCACTCGCATCTAATTTTGCAATCAACTCATCAATGACGTCATCACGCGTCGTACCTGCTAAATCAGTTTCGATTAAGAATTCACTAGTAATATCGGTTAACTTCTTTATTTCTGTTTCAGAAACGGCCGGCTGTTCAACCTTTTCTTCACGTACCGGTGTTGCAACCGTACCCGCTGCACCAGCGCCAGCAACAGCCACTTCACCATCAACATTCTTTTTCAATGCAATAACCATAAACGCGGTTACAAGCACACCAGCAATCACGGCAATAAAGAACATAACCACGTTATCAACCGCACCTAACACCGCGACAATCGGTCCGCCATGTGCTACTCTGTCCCCTACACTTGATAGCATGGCAATCACGGAACCAACCATTGATCCAACAACGATACTTGGAATAACACGAAGTGGATCTTGGGCAGCGAATGGAATGGCCCCTTCGGTAATCCCGAATAGTCCCATTGTAAAGGAAGCCTTCCCTGCTTCTCTTTCCGTTGGACGGAATTTACGTTTATTAATAAACGTTGCAAGACCTAAACCAATTGGCGGGATACAAATCGCAACCGCAATCGGTCCCATGATTTCGTAGTTTCCTTCCCCAATCATCGCAGAACCGAAAAGGAATGCAACCTTGTTAAATGGACCACCCATATCAATCGCAATCATTCCACCAAGAATAATCGCTAATAAAATCGAACTTCCACCTTGCATACCGGCTAACAAAGTTGTCAATGACTCAAAGACTGAAGCAACTGGCGCACCAATAACATAAATGAACAATAATCCAACAATGACCGACGAAATAATCGGAATAAAGATAATTGGCATGACAGGTTGTACCGCTTTTGGAACCTTAATCTTCTTAATGGCGAGCGCCACATAACCAGCTAAGAAACCGGCAATAATACCACCGATAAATCCTGCGCCCGCTTCACTTCCATAAAAACTACCATTGGCCGCAATATAACCACCAATCATCCCCGGTACAAGTCCCGGACGGTCGGCGATACTAACGGCAATAAAACCTGCCAAAATCGGTACCATGAACATGAACGCTGTGCCACCAAGTGCACTAACCTTTGACCAAATGGAATCCTCTGGAATCACAATTCCCCCTGGAGTTTGTTGGCCGCCAAGCGTCAATGCAAGCGCAATTAACAATCCACCAACAACGATGAAGGGAACCATGTACGAAACACCGCTCATCAAGTGCTTGTAAATCGGATTTTCTTTTTTCGCACTCGCGCTCGACTTGCTAGCACCTGCCATTTCAGGCTTATAGACAGGGGCTTCTGGGCTTAACACCTTATTAATCAGTTCTTCCGGCTTATGAACGCCATCTTGAACACCAGTAATAATTACCTTTTTACCAGCAAAACGCTCCTTTGGTACTTCTTTATCCGCTGCAATGATAATGCCATCTGCTTCGGCAATATCCTGCTCCGTTAATGCATTCTCAACACCGATGGAACCTTGTGTCTCAACCTTTATATCGACGCCCAACGCTTTGCCTGCCTTTTGCAAGTTCTCAGCAGCCATATACGTATGAGCAATACCAACAGGACAAGCTGTAACAGCTAATATTTTTGCCATGCTCGTTCCTCCTACTTCTAAAATAAATTCAGTTATTGCTTACTTAAATCATAACGCTTTCATGTCCGGTAATTTTTTTATATTTTTACCAGAAGTTGCGGTAAAATGTGTTTATTTAAAACATGGCGGTTCACTGTGTGTGAAAAATAATCGGAGGAATTCCGGTTAAATGGGAAAATGCCCCTATATCCTTCAAAATAAACGGAGCTTTTCCGGTAATATGATTCAAATCCTTGGATTTTGGCTTACTTAGAGCCGTTAACCCGAATATCTCCGCTTATATCTGCTTCTTAAGCCTCCTCTGTTTACATTAGCGGAAAATTCTCCGCCTATAATCATACCTACTCGAAAATCAAAAAAACAGTGAGCCTTATGCCCACTGCTTTTCTCCTAAATCTTACTTTTCCCTCAACACCTGTATAAACCGCTCAAAGTTCTGTGTCTCAGTCAACTCATGCACCAAAAGCGGCGATTCACTCAACGAAGAAATCTTCCCAATGATTTCACGAATCTCACCTTGATTTTCCTTAGTGAGCGCAATCATAAAAACAAGCGAGACGTTCTCATCCCCCCAAGTCAACGGTTCATCTAAGACTGCTACTGCTAAAACCGGCTTCCGAATAAGCCCAGGATCCCCATGGGGAATCGCAATTCCGCCTCCAACAGCGGTTGCCGATTTCTGTTCACGCTTTACCGCGCTATAAATAAACTCTTTTTGAACATACCCCTTCTCATAAAGGGCCATGGCCAGCGTTTCAACAACCTCGTAACGGTGAATCTTATGAAGGTTGAAAAACACTAGCTCCTCATGTAAAAAAGGCAAGAACGTGTTTTGGGTTTGACGAACATGGATCTTCTCCACGAACTGACTTAATTTCTTTTTATCCTCCTGGCCAAACAGCGGGGAAATCACAATGGTATCTGTTATGCCCTTTTCAAGCGGGACGGTGGTAATGATAAAATCAACGGAATTCTGTTTTAAAAACTCATGGACCTCCGCTTTCCCGACACAAGCGACTACCTCAATGTCATGATATTGCTGCTCAATTTTCGCCTCCAGCAAATGGGACATCCCAATTCCCATATGACAAACAATGAGTGCTTTCTTTTTCTCAGACTCACGCTTCCCTTCGAGCCGTTCAATAGAGGCTTGAAAATGTAGGAGAATATACGCCGCCTCATCTTCTGGGATTTCGATATCAAAGGTTTTTCCGATTTCCTCTAAAGACAAAATAACCATACTGAACATGTACGGATACATTCGCTTAATATTCGCAAGCAGCGGATTGGTAATCGTAAAGTGATAGCGAATGCGACTAATGACCGAATGCATATGGACCATAAGACCATTCCGTAAGATCAAATCCTTCTCAAAAGGAAAGAGCGTCAACTTCGCCATTCTCTCCATCAGCGCTTGAACCACTTTACTTGTTTCTTGATTGTATGGAAGATCCTGCTGCGGACCCTCTCCCATCCGTTTCGCGCTAATCAAATGCCAGGTAAAGTACACCTTTTCCTCATCTGGAAATTTCAACCCAAAGGCCGCTTCCAGCTGATGGAAAAGCCATGTGGCATACTGATACTCTTTATGTGCAGGAGTTGCCGCCGTTTCGCTCTGCTCAATAAAAACCGGTGATTTTTGCCTCGTCCGTTTCACCATAATCAAAGCATGCACCAATAAACTATCCAATGCCTCATCGGTATAAGCGATAGAATAGGTATGTTGCATGTCGAGTAAGGCCTTTCTTACGGCGTCGATTTCATAAGGCAAAAATAAATCGAGCACGACGTTGGTTCCGTTCGAAAAAGCAGGAATTAATTCTGGTAAGTGGGCCAAAGCGTTGCGTTTTTTCAACTCTGGACCTTGAACGACATTCCCTAGCCGCTGCTTTGAAATCAACTCAAGTCCAAAGCGCTTCAGCCAATTGGTAATCGTTTCAATATCTCTTTTTATGGAGGCCTTCGGCACATAATAGCGGTCCGCCCAATACTGGAGCGTGAGAGGCTTCCGACTCGTTAACAACTGAAAAGCCATTTCAAACAAGCGCTCTTCCAGTGTCTTCGGCTCATTCATTAACAGACTGCGCATGATTTCCGAGCGGTCGTGCTCATCGATTTCAATCCCGATTCCAATCCCAGGCTTACGGTACAAATGCGCGCTTTCGTATTCCTCTAAAAACTCTTCAAGCCGGTCCAAATCATTCCGCACCGTCTTCTCCGCACAACTCAGTTCCTCGGCCAAATCTTTTATTTGTAATGCCCCTTCCTCATGAAGAAGCAACAATCTCAACAATTCCTTCTGTCTACTGTTCATGTTTGCACCTGCTCAAAATTACAATATACAAAGTGTACTCTGAAATGTAGACCAAATCAAACGAGAACGATATGCGACCGTTGCTATAGGAGACAATCGGAAGTCATCATTTTCCTAGCGAGTCTTCTAGAAAACTTGCTAAATAATCGACATTGGTTATCTTTTTATTGCATTCGCAGCTGTCGGCACAAATAAGATTTCCGATGGCCTTGTAATAATCCGGGTTATTCGACTTTTTCGCTTTTGTTACCGTGGAAAAATAGGCAACCTCACCAAAACTATTACAAAAGGAACAAAGATTTTTTTTACTCGTTGGAGCAAATTCACATTCAATGCCGACCATTTCCCCCTCGAGCTCATAGACAATAAATTTCTTATTGGATCTCAGATCATTCCAACTTAAATAGGTCAACTGGCTGTGGTCTATCGTTGATAAATCAGGCAGTTTAAGTTTTTTATGTTTCGGAAACATTTTTTTCAGTTGCTGCTCGGTGATGGTTGGAAAGGGCAGCAAATAGCCTGAAAGATGCTGGATATATTGCTCGTATTCTTTATCTGTTTTCAGGTTAGAAAGATTCAGCATTTCTTGTTGTTCCAATGATACATTTGGAAAGTGCTCTAAGATTTTGGCATTCGCTAATTCAATTACAGAAGCCAAAACATTTTGGGGAATGTTCTTTTTAGTACTGTCTTTAATAAAAGCGATCTGCTTTTTTATAAAATTTAACTGTTCATTTTTAATGAATTTTTCAGTCATTCTATCTATCTCCAATCATTTGGCTACATTTATTTTAAATAATACAGCAATCTTCTACTATAGAAAAAATGACTTATACACGTTTTTTACATAAGGCTATGTTAAATAAGGCTGTTGGTTTCCGCTCCAGTAACCAGCGAAGAAAGATAAGCGGAGACTTTCCGGTTAAATGCAGAATGGAGCCTGTTTCAGGGTTAATAAGGGGAGGTTTTCCGGTTAAGCAAAGCAAATTTATCCGTTTTCACGTATTTCGGGTCAACAGGCGGAATCTCTCCGTCTATATAGGCTACTTTTATGAATTATTACTAGTTAAGCGAGATTTTTCCGTTTATTTAGATTCTTAAAATTAACACAGCCTTACATAAGAAAAAGCACCGATGAAAGAGCTTCACCAGTGCTGTTCGTCTACTTTTTATGTGAATAAACAATTTTTTTAATGGTTTCAGTGGAAAGGTAATATTCCTCAGCCAGCTGCTGAATACTGCTGCCATTAATAAAAGAATTTCGAATGGTTTCATTACGGCGATCAAGCATCCGTCTTCCGCCGCTTGAGGTTCCCCATTTCTGATACTCCGTTTCCGGCTTAGGTATATAAAGAGTTTCTCCCTGGACATACTTTTGAATTTCTACAATGAGCTTTTCGGGTAAAACGTGGTTTGCATTCATATATTTCAATTTTGCTCGCTCCTTATTTTGATTTTGAAAAATAAGGTGCAAAGCCAAAATAGTAGAAAAGCCTTTTGAGCGATAATGTTAACGGTTTCGCCCCATGCAAAGTATCGCCTTTCCAATATTAGGCTTTGCATGAGTGGAAGAAGTATCAGATAGTCGTAAGTGATTATCCAACTGTAAGCACCCCCTTTAAATTGAATTTTACGCATAAGGAACCTGGTAATCAAGTATACTTTCACTCTTTTCTACTTATCCCCGACTTCGACAATCTACATGTCTGTAAAATTACAAAAATGTTGATATAACAACGGTTACAGCGAATCTAATCAAACGTTTGGTTAGCCATAATTTTACCAACTAAACGTTTAATTAAAATCAATTTAATCCCTTATTTGAAGGGATTTTCTCTTTTTTTAGGTAAATTTATTGGTGAAAAAAAGCTAACATAAAGGACAAATGATCCTTAAAAATGACAATAGAAACTAGAAAGGTAGGTTTCCTGACAAACTTCTACACTATGAAAACCAACTAAACGTTTAATTAAAAGCGCTCTAAACCCTTATGAATAAAGAATATTGAACTGTTTTTTTTATAAAATATATGTCGAAATCCCCAACTAAAATTATCCTCGTTTCCAATAAGTATTGGCCCCATTATTTTTTAAAATGGCATGCTGCGGAACCTGTTTCATTATCAGAATGAGATTAAGGAGATCAACGGATGAGGCCATAGCGTTTAGAATGATTAAAAATTTTAATGTCGGAGTTAATAGTCCAAATATACCTAATAGTAATGGCAAAATGATTGAAATAATCATGAAAGGAGCAATCGTAATGAAGAGATATCTTGATTTTGAAATCTCCTCCTCCGTTACAACAAACCCTCCAAAAAGAGTTAGACCTACATATGTTTTTTTGGATTGAATAAAATGAGGAACGAAAATCAGATGAAGTAATTCATGAAGGATCACAAATAAAACTAGCCAAAATATAATGCCTACGTTAATGGATATTGATATGGTACCGGATGTCATTCCGAAATCGCTTAAGGAAAGGGGAGAAAAGATAGTAATCATCCCAATCGAGATCATGGCAGCGACAATCATTAAAGGAATCGATAACAAAATAGCACTGATTAAATTTTTAGGTTCTTTCATTGGAACCCAATCACTGTTAATTAAGTCCAGATGCAAATGAGGATCACTCTTTGGCAGTTTGTTCACCAATTTCATTCATACACCCCTCCACTCATTTCTCCATTCAGTAAAAGTTTAATGAACACACCCTGCATACCCTCTACATATTAACATATTTATCCAACTACCTTAACAGGTTTTATTTTAGAATGTGGTACTTTCAACCTTTAATTAGGGCTGCCTCCAAGTCCCATCGACAGAAGCCGGAGAGTATTATAGTTTAATATATCTATTAACGGGAAAAGATACTGTAGAACTTAAATTACAACTATTATCAGGGAGTGGATTTCTATGGACGAGCAAGGAAATTTCGCTTATGGACTAGTTTGGGGTACCTCTCTAAGTATCCCGTTATGGATTGCGTTTTTCGGGTGGATTAAATTACTTATTGGTATGATCTTTTAAAAAGGGTGCTATGGGGAGGGTTAGCATGGTTCCACTAATACATATTGGTGCACTTACTAGACAGGTGGCACCTTTATTTAGACACAAGCTAAAAAGGCAACAGGATCGTCCTCATGCATC
>NZ_BCVA01000035.1 GCF_001591505.1 Neobacillus niacini NBRC 15566 | reverse complement strand
CTTGCTTCCGCTTCAGCTGCTGGTTCTTCTGCCGGCGCATTGCCTGCCGCTAACTCCATCGCTTTCCGCTTTGCCGCCGCCGCAGCTTTTGCTTTCGCTACTGCTGCCGCTTTCTTTTTCGCAAGGTCGTCTCCCTCACTCGAATCTTCAGCCGCTGGCGTTTCTTCTGCTGCTTCAACCGGAGCAGGAGCCTCTTCCTCCACGATACCTTCTCGTTTCTTCTTTGCTAATGCAGCCGCTTTAGCTTTCGCCGCTGCTGCTGCCTTTTTCTTCGCTAGATCTGCACCATCTTCTGCTGGTGTTCCCGCTGGCTGTTCTGACTGGGCTGGCAACTCAATCTGACTAAGCGCTTGTTCAAAAGGTTTGCCCTCCTGCTTCGGAGACTCTTGAGATTCTCCTGCTGCCTTTGCCTGGCGCTTTGCCAACGCTGCCGCCTTCGCTTTCTCAGCCGCTTCTCTTTTTAATTGATCGAGATCCTTCTCCCCGCTCATCGGTTAGATCACCTTCTTCCCAGTCTTCGCCTCATAGCGAATCTTTTCCTTTAACTTATTGATTCCATAAATTAATGCAGCAGGGTTTGGTGGGCATCCAGGGATATATACATCAACAGGGACGATTTGATCGACACCCTTCACAACAGAATAAGATTTCACATATGGACCTCCTGCAGTTGCGCAAGATCCCATCGCAATCACCCATTTCGGCTCTGGCATTTGATCATACAAACGGCGAACAATCGGGGCCATCTTCTTCGTAACTGTCCCAGACACAATCATACAATCCGACTGACGTGGAGAAGTTCGGAAAATCGTCCCAAATCGGTCAAGGTCATAGTTTGCTCCACCCGTACCCATCATTTCAATCGCACAACAAGCCAGACCAAATGTCATCGGCCACAACGAATTACTGCGTGCCCATGCTTTAATTTGCTCTAGCGTTGCAAAAAACACATTTCTTTCTAATTCCTTCATTTCCTGTGGTGAAAGGTCATCTAGTTTTAAGTCCATCGTAGCACCTTCTTCTTCCAAGCGTAGATTAAGCCAATCAACAGCATTACAACGAAAATCAGCATCTCAATTAATGCAAAAACTCCAAGCTTATCATAGGCAACTGCCCATGGGTATAAAAATACAGTCTCTACATCAAAAATAACAAACATAAGGGCAAAAATATAATAGCGGACATTGAACTGTACACGGGAATCGTGAAATGGATCAATACCGCTTTCATATGTGGTATACTTCTCGACACTCGGCTTATGAGGACGCAAAAACTTACCTAAAAATAACGCCACCAACGGCAGCAGTACCCCAAGACAAAGGAACACAAAAACTATCAGATAATTATTCTGATATAAATTCAAAAGTTCCATGCCCATCCCCTCCAATGTTGTAAATTTTCATAACAATGAAACTTGTAACCGATAACATTATAGCATTGTTACAATCTTGTGTCGACAACACCACCTATTAAAAATTGGAATTTCTATCGCCGCAAAACTTCCCATGCCAAGCGTTTGGGAGCTCGCTCACAAAAACGCCTTGGCATGGGAAGTTTTGCAAGCTTACGCGATAGCGGAAGCGCAATGTGCGTTAGCACATGGCGATAGAAATTCCAATTTTCCGCTCACCCTGGTTTTAAGACACAAAGATCCCACCCCCTGAGCGTTGCGTGATCTCGCAGAAAAGGCTCCCTGAAATCACTTCAGAGATGACGCAAAAGCGAATTGTTAAACCTTGAACTTAGGTGCACGTGATCTGGAGCGTGAGCGGAAGATGACGTGCATAGTTACAGGCTCACTGTAGCCACATGTTCCCTATATCGACATTAAATACCAAAAATCTACTATTGTCAGTGAGAATTGTCATAAAAAATACACCAAATCGTACCCCAATATACTAAAACTTCATTTTACAATCCAGCAAACACCTGCAATTTATCTAACAACTATGTACAACCCATCAACACCATCATATTCACAATATACCAAATCATTCTAAAATTTCTATTAAAAAGGAATAAATACAATCAACATCCTACTAAACTCCTATAAAACCCAGTCATAAGACTGGCCATCCTCATTTTCTCCCCTCTTAAACACCCTTGCAAAACCCCTTCTCCGATTAAGATTGCACATAAATCAATCATCTGCACCTCTTACCTGCCATTCCACCTCCCATACCTTCCTAAATCTCTCCCTTACCTGCATTTTCCTCTTTTTATCTGCCAAAACCCTTTGTTTACCTGCATAATCCATTTGCTTACCTGCCTAACCAATTCCACCATCTTTATAACGCCAAAAAAGCCAGTCGCAAGACTGGCCATCGTCATTTTCCCCCACAAAGTATGCCAAAAACAACAAAGACCCATGCCACAAGCTACAGGTCTTTATTGTAGATTATTCCGTTAAATCTAGATTACTGTCCATATCGACGTCAATATAGAAGTTTACCTTATTAGCCAGGAGATAGTAAACGGAGTAATGTACCGGTCTTTCATGATCATCCTTGATTAATTTCTTAACTTGAATGACGGTTTCCATTCGAGAGACTTGAAGAAGCTTGCTTAAATCTTGAGGAGGAAGAATAAACTCCATTTCCTTCCGCGCTTTGCCGAAATTTATTCCGTAATCATCATGTATAACTTTAAAAGTTGAAACATTATCCTTTATTTTTTCTGAAATGCCAGGGTATATATCACACGGTAAAAAGGCATAGTCAACACTAAAGACATTATTTCCATCCTTTATAAGTCTTACAAGTTTCACCACTTCAAATGGCTCATGACGTTCAAAATACTCCATAAGCTCCTTGTCAGCGGTTTCAATTTGATTAACTAAAATTTCTTTCGTGAAACTGCCATCGCCTGTCGCTACTGACAATTCCGAAAAACCTTGTAAATTAAGAATATGGATTTTTTGTTTCACGTTTTTGACAAAGGTCCCTTTTCCATGAATGATTTCAATAACCCCTTCACTTGCAAGTTCCTTCAGCGCTCGCCTAATGGTAATTCTGCTTGTATCGAAGGCTTCACATAATTCCTTCTCATTCGGCAGTCTTTGGCCAGAAACAATTTTTCCCGTATTAATCATTTCCATAATGCCATGCTTTACCTGATCATACAAAAACACCGGGCTCTCTGTTTCAACAGACTTTTCCTTATTCATAAGTTACCTCTTCTTAGATTTACTTTTAATAGTAATTATAATAAGAAAATGATTATAAAACTATCCTTTTACTTAAAAATAATAGCCTTTACCTTATGGCATTAGGCTATATCAAATGTACTATTCTAAATCCTTTGGGTAGCCGAACCCACCATAAAACCCGCAAGTAATGCTAGCTCGTTCAGCAGCAAAGACTAAGGATTCCTTCATATCCTTCTGATTGTAGAAGGCTGTTAAAAATCCAGCGATAAAACTATCACCTGCTCCCATTGTATCAACAATTTCAGTTTCAAACACTTCTTGACTATACCTTTTACCTTGGTGGAGAAAAATAGCAGGCTTGGACCCTCTGGTAATACCGATTGTTTCCAAACCATATTTCCCTATACTCTCTACTAAATTCTCCAGTTCCTCATCACTTAAATGAGCTCCTGAGAAAAATCCATGTTTGATATAAGGGCACACCTTTTCAAGCTGGGCGGCATTATATTTATCAGAGAAATCGTAGGATAGGTTAATATGCTGAGCTAAGCCCGGTAGTTCCTCTTCCATTGAACTATAGCAGCTAGTATGAGCCACATCAAACTCTTTAATATATTCATAGTCCTCAGGGGTAAGTTTTAATTTTAAAATATGTTGAACCGTATTCTTTGGTCCGCCTACAAATACACGATCGCCATCCTCACTAAGATTTACGCTTGGTTGTCCACTAATTCCTTCTGCCACACGCGAACGATGATAAGGAATACCTTCCAGCTCAAGAACGCTTTTTAAATGATCTGCTTTGTCGTCTGTGGCAAAAATCCCAATATAACTGACACCCTCCGCACCTGAACGCTTACAATTTACAGCGACATTGACACAGTTACCTCCAGGATAATACTTCCCCTGATCCAAATAACAATCTACCACATTATCTCCAATTGCAATAATCTTCAACGTGCTCATCCTTTCTTTAACCCTTTACAGAACCTTCAGATAGACCTTGAACTAGATACTTTTGCAAGAAAATTAATAGCGCAATCATTGGAAGCGAAGCGAGTACCATCCCCGCAAGGAGCACACCCCAATCAGTTCGTAAGGCATCTCTAAAGTTCATTAAACCTGATGGAATTGTTTTTAGTGTTTCTGAATCAATAAAGATTGTGGCAAATAAGAACTCATTCCATGCAAAGAATGCAGTCAATACAATCGTCGTCAACAAAATTGGCACGGACATCGGCAAATAGATTCTTCGATAGATACCAAATTCAGTACACCCATCAATAATGGCCGACTCTTCCAGTTCTTTTGGAATACTTAAAAAATATCCTCTCAAAAGCAAAATCGTTAAGGGCAATCGATAAGCGATATACGTTAAAATTAGTGCCCAATGAGAATTAATCAAATCTAGCGAAGTAAGGATATTAAACAATGGAATTAAGGCAACCTGTGGATTCATCATCATTCCACCGATAGTAAAAATTAGCGCAATGTCAATCCATCTAGTCTTATATCTGGCCAGTACAAATGCCGCCATCGAGCCAATAATTAGAACTGCAATAATGGTTACACTTGTAACGAATAAACTATTCATAAAATAGCCGGATATATCTTTTGACCAGGCAAGTGAGTAGTTTTCAACAAGCCAAGTACTTGGTAACCCCCAGACATCATTGAAGATCTCATTATAGCTCTTCATCGAAGAGATAACCATCCAAAGAAGCGGATAAAGGATGACGATTGCAAATGCCGCTAACATTAACATGGTAACAAATTGGCCAATACTAAATTTCCGTAGTTTCCGAGATGGTTTTATTACCTTCTCCACAGATGGTTCTATTACCTGCTCCATGTTAATCATCCTTTCCCGTACGAGACAATTTAATTTGTATTAGCGCCAGTACCGCTGTCAAAATAAAGATAATAATTGCCAGTGTGGAAGCATAGCCCATGTTATCCTTCACGAATCCAGTCTGATACATATGTACAGACATAACCGTTGAACTGAAACCTGGTCCGCCATTCGTCAAAATATAAGGTTCGTTGAAAACAAGCATAGATCCAGTAATCGTAATTAACGTGTTTACAAATATTGCTTCTTTTACCTGTGGTACTGTAATGCTGAAAAACTTTCTAATTTTTCCAGCTCCATCTATATCAGCAGCTTCGTAAAGCTCTTTCGGAATTTTCTGAATCGCAACGATAAATAACAGGGTAACAAACCCAATACTATGCCATTGTGACATCGCAATGACGGAATAAATGGCTATCTCAAAATTGCCTAGCCATACCTCTTTTAGGTTTTCTAAACCAATTAATTCAAGAAAACTGTTTAAAAGTCCCATTTGCGGGTTGTAAACAAACCCAAAAAGTAAAGCAACAACAGATATGGAAATCATAACTGGCATAAAGTAAACAACCCTAAGGAAAGGGGCTACTCTATGAAATAATTTATCTTCCAATATATAAGCTAACACTAAAGCAAGACCCACCTGTAGGACCACAGAGATGATCGCGTACTTTACATTGTTGAGAAGTGCAACGCTTACAACTTTATCGGCTAACAGGGCTTTAAAGTTTTCAAAACCAACAAAGGTTTTTGTTTGAGAGAATACTGAAAAATCAAAGAAGCTATTGTAAAAGTTTTGTATCAGCGGAATATAGACAAATACGAGCAGCAAGGCGATGCTCGGCAATAAGAATAGTACAGGGATAATATTAAATTTCCTTCTTTGCATTGACCCCACCCCTAATATTTTCGACTCGTTTGTTAGATTCCCCCAAGATTCTTAGGAACACTGTCCTCGAATCTTGGGGGAAGGGGAATTCCTTCTACTTTTTCAAACGTTTTGCTTCAGCTTGTACTTCCTTCATAATTTCTTCAGGAGTCGTTTGCTCATTTGCTAATGTCTGTCCGCCTCTCATGAAGATATCGGCAATATTAATATTAACAGCATTATCAAACCACGGTGTTGTTGCAGAAGCATTTGTTACAATTTCATACGCTTCTAATCTGGCAGGAGAAGTATTGCCTTCATCAACCGCACCCTGTACAGCATTCAATTGTCCATCTGTTTTCGTGAAATCGTAAGCCGTTTCTTCAGATGTTAAGAACTTCAAGAATTCAACTGCTTCTTTTGGTGCATTCTTACTTAACATCCAACCTTCAGGTGCACCAGTAAGTGCCTTAGAATCACCTTTACCACCCTCGATTTCAGGGAAGTCAAAGAATCCGAAATCTTTTAGACCTTGATCTTCTACCATTTTAACTTCCGCAAACTGCATGTATACGATTGGTGCTTCACCACTTGCAAACATATTCCTTGCAGCTTCGTGATCAATCGCAGTTGATAGATCTCCCATGTAATCAGTAAGTTCCTTGAAGATTTCTAATCCTTTAATATAACCTGGATCTGTAAACTCACCTGTTTCAACGTTATAATCCTTTGCTGTTACTGAAGGATCAACAACCCTTTGAAAAATAGTTCCCATGTAATGAGAAATCGCCCATCCATTGGTCAAACCTTCTACTAACGGAGTTTCATAGCCAGCATCCTTTAGTTTATCTAGAACTGTGATAAATTCTTTATACGTTTTAGGGACTTCAAGATTATTTTTCTTGAAGGCTTCCTTATTATAGAAGAATGCCTTTCCGTCAACCGTAAACGGTACACCATACTTCTTTTCATCAAATGTAAAACCGGCAAATTGAGACTGAATGAAATTTCCTGCCCACTCAGTATCCTCTGCTAAAATATCATCCAGCGCCATAATACGATCAGATGATACAAGATTTTGAGCAAATGAGTCAGACCAAGATGAGAAAATATGCGGAAGATCGTCGTTGGAAACTAGGACTCTAATTTTCTCTTTGTAGGAATCGTTTAGAACAGAATTGACATTAATTTTAACACCTGGATTTGCTTCTTCAAATTCTTTGATTTTCTGATCATAGAAAGATTTCCGTGGTTCATTCGGCCATCTATGGAAGAAATCGATTTCCACAACATCTTTATCCGTTGATTTTTTTTCTTCGTTTCCTGCTGAGGAGGAACACGCTGTTAATGCTAATAAAAGAACTGTCATGAAAATTGCTAAAAACTTTTTCATTTTTTCACTCCCTTTAAAATATTCAAATTATTATTGTTAAAATAATGAAATGGAGTGAGTTCAATTAAGTGTCCTAGTCAACAAAGTAGATTAGATTAACCTTCAACTGAACCTTTTCCACTTGTAGATTGTGTCCCATAAGTATATTAGAAAATCTTCCTTATAATCTATCATGTTGAACCCGGGTTGTTAAGACTAATATTTCTAGATTAATATTCCATTTTCCACATATAGCGTCTAACTGAAAGCGGGTGACCTGTATGCTCAGCCAAACCATCTGCATATTGACGTAATACAACACCTGCAAGAGCTGGACCAAAGTATTCTTTAAGATCTTCATCAATACCTGTGTAATCCAATTCCGCTACATCAACAACCTCAACTTTTTTACTGAATTTCTGTGCAAAGTCAATTGCTCTTTCATCTAATGGACGAGTAGCGCCTTCTCCTTTAATAATTAGGAATGGAACATCAAAGTCAGTTGCTTCAAATGGCCCGTGGAAGTATTCGCCAGTATGAATCGCATTAGAATGAATCCATAACATTTC
Organism: Neobacillus niacini NBRC 15566; assembly: GCF_001591505.1. Taxonomy (GTDB): domain Bacteria; phylum Bacillota; class Bacilli; order Bacillales; family Cytobacillaceae; genus Neobacillus; species Neobacillus niacini. The sequence goes on along the minus strand of NZ_BCVA01000035.1, from coordinate 57,337 downwards.
CATTAACAAGCAGCTAGTAAACGAATATGCCTGATGATAGTAAGCACCACTACCCATTGTATATATCAGTTTATCGCGCTTGTACTCACTTCCAAATTGGAATGCACGATCATAAGTCAGTTTTCTGTTTGATTCAAAAAGAGTTTCTAAATTATTTAATTGATTTAATACTCTTTCGTATTTTTCACTTGGTGAAACCGCATTCAAAATACCGAAAATTAAGCTGTAGTAAATGCCAGTTTCTCCGTCAATCGCGTCTGAGCCATCCTTATAGTTGTAATGAACGGTATACTCAGCTTCTTGACAAAGTGGAGAATCAACTTCCATAGAAATCGCAATCGTTACTGCTCCTTTTTCTCTTGCAAATTTAGCCGCAGCAACTGTTTCTGGTGTAGTTCCTGAATGTGAGCGAAGGATAACAACGCTTCCTTCACCAAGTCCTGGTGGGTTTACATGAACAAATTCATTAGAAGTATAAACTCTGCTTGGAATCTCAATTTCTCTGTTTAAGAAATAATCCCCAGTAGCAAGGGATGCCATCGAACCTCCACAAGCTACAAAATAAACATTCTTCACTTCTGTTGCTTTAACTGCATTGATTGCAGCCGCAATTTGGTTAACATGTTCAGTTTTCATTTACTTTACCCCCTAATGTTATATGACATCATATGATGTCTTATTTGTAGTATAAACTGGCTTATCTAACAAGTCAAATACTTTTAAAAATTCAGTTAATTACTTTTTCCCGACAAAGTCCGACAAAACCATAAAAAAAACCCCTATTTTAAATAAGGGCTACTCTAATATCTCTATCACTTTTTCTAAATCTTCAATAATTTTATATGCTTTTTCCTTCATTTCCTCCGTAGGTTCAATCAAATCAGGTACCAATATACAACGAATCTCTGCCGCACACGCTGCTTTCAACCCATTTAATGAGTCCTCTAACACTAAAGCAGACTCCACCGGCTCTCCGGCAATTTTACACGCCTCTAAAAAGATATCCGGATGAGGCTTACCATTTTTCACTTCATTCCCACTAATATAAAAATCAAAGCGATCTTCAAGGCGAGTCAGCTTCAAGTATGAAATAATTGTTTCCCGTGTACTGGAGGAAGCAATGCATTTCTTCAAGCCCCGCTGATCAAGGGCATCTAGTAGTTTTATGGCTCCCCGCTTTATACCAACACCATCGTTCGCTATAATTTCCTTAAACCGCTTACGATAATCAATAATGATTTCTTCATATGGAAGTTTCCCTTCATACATTTGCTGCATTACTTCCCGTGACTTACCGTGCGGCAGCCCGATTAACTGTTTATAGTTCTCTAACGTAAATGTAAAGCCTCTCTTCTCTACCGCTTCCTGCAAGGCTTGAAACGATGGCCATTCCGTATCAAACAACAATCCATCCATATCAAAAATTACTAACTTCACCTTTTATCCCCCCAAATTTTTCCCCACAATGCACATATAACATCATAATACGTCTATGTCAATAATCGAACCTAATGCAAACATACTAGAAAAGGTTAAAACCCCTAGCCAGTCCACCGACCAACAGGGGTTTGATTTATAAAACATCAACTAAATAAAAGACCGTACCACCATCAAAATACTTAAGGCCAATCCGATTAAAGCAAGAAATGAAAACACCGCTAATTCTTTCTTTTCCCCTTTTCGTACTAACTGTGGAATTTCCCATGCAAAAATTACCCCGAAAATGAGAATCATCAAAAATATCTTAAGCATTTTTCACTCCTCTTTGTCATTTAACTAAACCGATTCTTCTTATTAAGGCTTTAGAATGGATCGTCACCTTAGTTTGAGGAAATTCCTTTTCCCAGTTCTCTTTATAATCTGTATTCCAACCTTTTGGATATTTCTTATAGATCGCTTGTCCAAAGCCAAGGATGTCTGAACCGAACTCCTTTTGTGCCTTATCTATGACCAGCTCAACCTTTTTTCTGATTTTCTCCTCCGCATATTTTTGGATCTCCTCGATTGCCTTTGTTTCGAAGAGATTTAACTTTGAGTCATTTTCGATTACATTCAATTCTGTGACCACATTTACGTCCAGTTTTATTTTCCCTCCTTTTAGGATGGGAACAATTTTTGTTTCTGCACGCACGATCTCCATACTAATGTTACCCCCATCTTGGTCATGAGGGATTTTAATACTAATTACACCTTCTTTCATTTCATTACGAAGCCATAAAAGTCCTCGGGTTTCATCCTCTTCCATCCAGCCTGCGAGCTTGTCCCCTTTAAACACAGCAATTCCATTTAATGCCTGCGTCTTCCCTGATTTATTTTTTGTATAAACCTCTAATGGCTCTAAGGTAAACTGAGAGGCAAATGGTTCTAGTCCCTCTGTCAGAAGCATATTCATAAAATCCCTGACATACACTTTTATCCCCACGCCCATCTTGGCAAGCTCTCTCGTTTCCTCCGCTGAAATATTCTCGAAATGCGGCATACTACTGATGATTTTCGAGGCTTCCCCCTTCGTAAACATAATAAAACTGTTAATTCGGGGCTCTGAGTACCTTGTATGGAAATCGACAATATGAAAAACTCCCTTTTTAGCTAAATCCTCGCCAACCAAGAGAATACGGCTTTGTGAAAAAAATATCTTTCTTGGCAGCTTACCTTGAATATTACGGTATGCTTCAGAAACTGTTGCACCCGTTTCCGAAATCATAAGGGTACTTTTTCCGCCTGTGCCGCCTGTGCCTCCGGTTACTAATTTTGAGGGAACGGCCACTTGAAGGGTTAAGCGAATTTTATCTTCCTCGACAAGGTCTAAGCCAATGGCTGTCACAATGGCAATATCGTTTATTTCAACCCGGTTCCAACAACCTGATAGAAAAATCGGTGTAATTCCCCAAATTAAAAGCAATTTTATCACTTTCATTATGACCATCCTGTCCTGTTAAAAGGCTTTTTCCTCATATAATGTTGTTAAAATCTTAAAGCCGATTTTAACGTGGAAATATCTATTTTGTGCTTTAGAATGGGGTTTGCTGGCTCTTTTCTTATTAATTTTTCTAAAAAGGAGTAAAGATGAAGAAAAGAGCCTTTAAAAGCGAACTAATATTTTCGATTCCGAGGGTTTAACCGCTTCAAATTCCTTTTTCCTGTTTCATTTGGACGTTCACTAATCATCCACCATGGAACCCGAATAAATATATCCTTAAGATTGTTAAAATGAAAGGGAGCGACTGGAGACATATACGGCACACCAAATGACCGAAGTTGCACGAGGTGAACCAGTATAAAGAAAATCCCCAGCAGGATACCGTAAAATCCCAGCGTTGCCGCTAAAAAAATCAAAAAAAAGCGAAGGAGGCGAATCGCTCCAGTTAAGGCGTAACTCGGAAACATAAATGAAGCAATCCCAGTCGTTGCAACGACAATGACCAATGGAGCAGAAACAATACCAGCCTCAACCGCTGCCTGCCCTACCACCAATGCACCGACAATACTGACGGTTGACCCAATCGGTCTCGGCAGCCTGAGTCCTGCTTCTCGCAGCGCCTCAAAAGTTATTTCCATTAACAACGCTTCTATCACCGCTGGAAACGGCACCTTTTCCCTTGAGGCCGCGACACTAAATATCAGATTCGTTGGAAGTAATTCATGGTGGAAAGTGGTCACCGCAATATAAATGGCTGGAAACAATAGAGCAACCGCTAAAAATAAATAGCGGATAAACCGAATAAATGAAGTCATGATAAACCTTCCATAATAGTCCTCAGGTGAATTCATCATTTCGAAAAAAGTAACCGGAACAATTAGGGCAAATGGGCTGTTGGCCACCAATATCCCGACTTTTCCTTCGAGAAGATTTCCAACCACTCGATCCGGCCGTTCCGTCTGCAGCACCTGAGGGAACAGTGAAAAGGGCTGGTCTTCGATAAATTCGACAATGTAGCCGCTATCCTCAATGGCGTCAATCTCAATTCGTTTTAATCGGCTCCGAACTTCCTCTACGATTGAAGTCTCGGCAATATCCTCCAGATAGGTTATCATCACTTCCGTTTGAGAAATGCTTCCAAGCTTCATATATTCAAACTTTAGTTTCGTCGTTTTTAACCGTCTGCGAATCATACTTCCATTTGTTCGGATATTTTCAGTAAAGCCTTCTCTCGGGCCTAGGACGACAGCTTCCGAAACGGGTTCATCAACCGAGCGCTGCTCCCATGACTGCTCGCTAATGAAAAGTGCTTGTTTAGAGCCATTCATGAGCACAACCGTTCCACCTGCTAAAATTTGATCAATGACCTCTCGGAAGGTCGCCCCTTGACTGACTTGTGCAGAACTAAGAATCCCTTTCAAGTCATCTATGTTGATATCTACATGCTGCGGTAATTTTTCGTTAGCCGTTACTAATGGATGAAAGACATGTATTTCCAATCTTTCAATACTGACTAACCCATTAAGGTATAAGATGACCACCGAGTTCATTTGGTTAATCTTCATTTCTCGATAGGAAAAATCAGCTGCCCCTTCAAAAAGCTGTTTGATCCGGTGAAAGTCATTCTCCAGGCTGCCCGTTAATCCCTCACTGTTACCCTGATCTTGAACGCTTCCCTCCCACATAAAAGCTTTTGTTTTAGCAGTTAATCGTTTTATCTGCCGAAAAAGTTTCATTGGCAGCACCACCTATCATAAAATGAGCCTTTAGTTAACTTAATTTTTTTCGAATAAAAGCAATACACAGGAAAAGAATAGGCAAAATGATTTGTAAGATTGTAAGTACGTAGGGAACATAAAATTTAAATCCAAACTCGATATGTTCCACATAACTAGAGGCAGATACGAGTGACAGCGCTGGGATAATCGTCCCTAATCCAAGAAGAACGGATCGATACTGTTTTAACCTCAGTAATTGAGAAATGCCGACAGCTGCAGCAAAAGTAAACACCCCTACCTTGAAAAACACTCCAGCCACCATCATTAAAATAACAAGTGCATCAAAACGCTCGAGAAAATCAGCTACCGAAACCATTTGCGTAGCCGCTAGGAGAGAAAAAATATCCCTGCTATAAAATTCTGGCCCTAATACAGAAATCATCATAATCGAGTTAATCGTTAGTAAGATACCACCGATTAAAATCATTGATAATCCAATTCTTCTTGTATTCTTTTTATTGCTCAAATATGGAAATAACATCATAATAGCCAAGGTTTCACCAAACGGAAAATTAATCGCATTAGGAATGGCCGTTTTCAAAACCGGCATGATCCCCATTCCCATAATAGGCGTGAGATTTTTGATACTAAATTGATCTACGCTTAAGAGTAGAATCCAAATAAGAATGAGAGAAAAAATATAAATAGGAAACACAATTTCCGCCATTCGGGCAAATGTTTCCACTCCCCCCCGCAAGCAATAAATCATCAGCACCATGAAACTTGCAATCACAACAAAAATAGGAGTTTCAGATAAAATTGTCGTAACAATAAGGTCGCCTAATTCCCTGCTAGCTCTCGCGGCAGAATAGGTAAAATGGGAAATATACAATAAAATGACCGGATACGCGAGAAACTTTCCGATCACCTTAGGAAGTATTTCAACCAGTGAGTCTCCAGGATAGTAAACAGCTAATTGCGTATAAACGGCCATAAGAAATAAACTGCTTGTCATACCAACTAATATAAAAATCCATGCATCCTGCTTTGCATCTAAGCCTAACCCTAAGATCATTGCAGTCCCTAATACATAACCAGTCATTAAATAAAAAAGTTGGAGTCCACTTATTTTTTCCGTATACATGGTATTCACCCTCAAGCAGGCTCAGCTATAATTTGGAAAAAAGCCTTCCAATACTTACTATTTTCCATTAAGCACCTAGTTATGCATACAACAAAAAAACCCCTGCAGTCCAACAGACCAACAGGGGTTTTGTTTGATATTTATTATTGTTTTCCTGTAACCGTTAAACGGTTGACGGCACGTTGCAGAGCTAGTTCAGCACGGCGGAAATCGGTATGTTCCGCTTTCTGATCTCGCATACGCTGTTCAGCACGTTCTTTTGCTCGTAGTGCACGTTCAACGTCGATATCCTCTGCTTTTTCAGCGGCTTGGGCTAGGATCGTTACTTTGTCAGGACGTACTTCTAAGAAGCCGCCGCTCACAGCAACAAGATCCGGTTCTTTGCCACCTGACTTCTTGAGGCGTACAACCCCAATTGCAAGCGGAGCAACCATAGGAATATGTCCAGGTAAAATACCTAGTTCACCACTTTGAGCCTTGGTACTAACCATTTCCACATCTGACTCATACACCGGGCCATCGGGAGTAACAACACTGACTTTAATCGTCTTCATTTTTTACCCTCCTGACAGGCTTTAGGCCTCTACACCCATGCGTTTTGCATTTTCCACTACGTCTTCAATACGTCCAACTAAGCGGAATGCATCTTCTGGAAGGTGGTCATACTTACCTTCAAGGACTTCTTTGAAACCACGAACCGTTTCTTTTACAGGTACATAAGATCCTGGCTGTCCAGTAAACTGTTCAGAAACGTGGAAGTTCTGTGATAAGAAGTTTTGGATACGACGTGCACGAAGTACCACTAGCTTATCATCATCAGAAAGCTCATCCATACCTAGGATTGCAATGATATCCTGTAATTCACGGTAACGTTGTAAGGTTGATTGTACTTGACGAGCAACATTATAGTGCTCTTCACCAACGATTTCAGGTGACAATGCACGAGAAGTTGATGCAAGTGGATCCACCGCAGGGTAGATACCCATCTCAGAAAGCTTACGCTCAAGGTTCGTTGTTGCATCTAAGTGAGCGAATGTTGTAGCTGGAGCCGGATCTGTATAGTCATCGGCAGGTACATAAATCGCTTGAATAGAAGTTACAGAACCTTTATTTGTAGATGTAATACGTTCCTGTAATTTACCCATTTCAGTAGCAAGCGTTGGCTGGTAACCTACGGCAGAAGGCATACGGCCTAATAGCGCAGAAACTTCCGAACCTGCTTGTGTGAAACGGAAAATGTTATCCATGAAGAAAAGAACGTCCTGTCCTTGCTCATCACGGAAATATTCAGCCATTGTCAAACCAGTCAAAGCAACACGCATACGTGCTCCTGGCGGCTCGTTCATTTGTCCGAATACCATCGCAGTTTGCTTGATAACGCCTGAATCTGTCATTTCGTGATAAAGGTCATTACCTTCACGTGTACGCTCACCAACACCAGCGAATACCGAAATACCGCTGTGCTCTTGCGCGATGTTATTGATTAATTCCTGGATTAATACGGTTTTACCTACACCGGCACCACCGAATAGACCGATCTTACCACCCTTAATATATGGAGCAAGTAGGTCTACTACTTTAATCCCTGTTTCAAGAATTTCTACTTCAGTAGAAAGATTTTCAAATGTTGGAGCTTCGCGGTGAATCGAATCATGGCGCTCACTCGCTGGAATTTCCTCTTTAAGGTCAATTACTTCACCTAGTACGTTGAATACACGTCCAAGTGTTACGTTCCCAACTGGTACAGAAATTGGAGCTCCTGTATCAACAACATCCATTCCGCGCATTACACCATCAGTGGAAGCCATTGCAATTGTACGAACCGTATCATCACCTAAATGAAGGGCTACTTCTAGGGTTAAGTTAATATCAACTTCTGATTGATTCTGCGCTTTGTAATCGATACGTAAAGCGTTATAAATCTCAGGAAGCTGACCGTTTTCGAACTTAACGTCAATAACCGGACCCAAAATCTGAAGAACGCGTCCTTTGTTCATTTTTTTCCCTCCTATCTTACTTTTTCACATCCTTCTATTAAAAAAGAACGATATGAATCACACTTTACTAGTTATCATCCTGATATGTAGTTGGGAACGATGTACTCATTCCCTCTGCCAGGACGTATCAAGGCCCCCAAACAGGGGTTATTTTTAAAGAATACTACTCTAGTGCTGCCGCTCCGCCGACGATTTCCGCAATTTCTTGTGTAATCGCTGCTTGACGTGCACGGTTGTAGATGAGTGAATAATTTTTGATCATTTCTTTCGCATTATCAGTAGCATTTCTCATCGCCGTCATCCGGGCTGCATGTTCACTCGCTTTACTGTCTAAAAGAGCACCGTAAATTAAGCTCTCAGCATATTGAGGCAGGAGAACGTCTAAAATTTCTTCTGCAGATGGCTCAAATTCATAAGATGTAAGTTTTGAAGAAGTTGAAAGATCCGTTAGTGGAAGAAGCTTCTTCTCGGTTACTTCTTGCGTAATGGCACTTTTATAATGCGTGTAATATAAGTAAAGTTCATCGAAGGTTCCATCGGAGAACATACCTACAGTACTGCTAGTAATGTCTTTCACGCTTTCGAAGCTCGGTTGATCGGATACCCCGATAATTTCGAGATCGACATTGATACCACGTTTCACAAAAAAGTCGCGGGCTACACGACCGATTGCAATAATCGAATATTCCTCTTTCGATTTGTGGCGGCTTTGGATTGTTTGAAACACACGACGGATTACGTTACTGTTAAAAGCACCAGCAAGACCACGATCGGATGTCATAACAATATATCCAGTTTTCTTGACAGGTCTAGATTGAAGCATTGGATGATTAATTCCATTGCTGCCCATTGCGACAGCGACCGTCACTTCCTGAATTTTCTCCATGTAAGGAACAAATGCCTTTGCATTCATCACTCCACGGTTCCATTTCGCAGCGGAAGTCATCTCCATTGCCTTTGTAATCTGACTCATCTTTTTTGTCGAATTAATACTATTTTTTATATCGCGTAATGATGCCATAGGTTCTCACCACCCTCTTACAAAGATTGTGTTTGGGTTTGGTGGAGGTCAAGGGAATGGCTAAGGGTCACATGCACGGTTTCTAGTGCCTGTTACCCCTTCATCATTCCTTCACCAACCCTTACCCGTTACTAAATGTCAGACCCTACTTATTCGGAAACTGCAAACGTCTTTTTGAAAGCGTTAAGTGCAGCAGCCATATCGTCATCAGAAGGAAGATCTTTCGTCTTCACAATATGGTCTAACAAGTCTTTGCGGTTGTGGTCTAACCAGTTAAGGTATTCTGATTCAAAACGACGGATGTCTTCTAAAGGAATATCATCTAGGAATCCGCGTGTTAATGCATAAAGGATTGCAACTTGCTTTTCAACAGAAAGCGGCTTGTGAAGATCTTGTTTAAGAACTTCAACGGTGCGGGCACCGCGGTTAAGCTTCGCTTGTGTAGCTTTATCAAGGTCAGAACCGAACTGTGCAAATGCTTCTAGCTCACGGTATGAAGCAAGGTCAAGACGCAGTGTACCTGCTACCTTCTTCATCGCCTTGATTTGTGCGGATCCTCCTACACGAGAAACGGAAAGACCTGCGTTGATCGCTGGACGTACACCGGAGAAGAATAGGTCTGATTGTAAGAAAATTTGTCCATCTGTGATGGAGATAACGTTTGTTGGGATATAAGCAGAAACGTCACCTGCTTGTGTTTCGATAAATGGCAATGCCGTGATTGAACCAGCACCTAATGTGTCGTTCAATTTCGCTGCACGCTCAAGTAGACGGCTGTGCAAGTAGAATACATCCCCTGGATATGCTTCACGACCTGGAGGACGGCGAAGTAATAGGGAAAGCTCACGGTATGCAGCCGCTTGTTTTGATAGATCATCATATACGATAAGAACATGCTTGCCGTTATACATGAATTCTTCACCCATTGCAACCCCAGCATAAGGAGCTAAGAATAACAATGGAGCTGGTTGTGAAGCAGATGCTGTTACAACGATTGAGTACTCTAACGCACCATGCTTACGAAGGGTCTCAACGGCACCACGTACTGTTGATTCCTTTTGACCGATTGCAACGTAGATACAAATCATGTCTTGACCTTTTTGGTTCAAGATTGTATCGATTGCAACGGATGTTTTACCTGTTTGACGGTCACCGATGATTAACTCACGTTGACCACGGCCGATTGGCACAAGCGCGTCAATCGCTTTAATACCTGTTTGTAATGGCTCATGAACGGATTTACGAGCCATAACGCCTGAAGCTACTGCTTCAATCGGGCGAGTTTTTGTTGTATTGATTGGACCCATACCATCAACTGGTTGTCCTAGAGAGTTTACAACACGACCAATTAGTTCCTCACCTACTGGAACCTCCATGATGCGTCCTGTACGACGAACCTCGTCACCTTCTTTAATGTCAGTGAAAGGTCCAAGAATGATAATACCAACGTTATTTGCCTCAAGGTTTTGAGCCATACCCATAACGCCGTTTGAAAATTCAACAAGTTCTCCAGCCATGACATTGTCGAGGCCATGAACACGTGCGATACCGTCACCAACAGAGATAACTGTACCTACATCACTCACTTGAATTTCAGCCTGATAATTTTCGATTTGCTGTTTTATCAGGGCACTAATTTCTTCAGCTTTGATGCTCATGAGTTTCACCCCTATTCTTACGAATCTTAGCTTAACAATTTACGTTCTAAACGGTCTAGCTTTCCGCGCAAAGAGCCGTCGTATATACGGTTTCCGATTCGGAGCTTAATGCCGCCGAGCAATTCGGAATCCACGATGTTTTCAATTCTTAGTGATTTCTTGCCAATCTTTGCTGCAAATGTTGCAGAGATTGCTTCACGTTCGGCTTCTGTAAGCTCACGTGTGCTGTATACTTCAGCATTCGCTACTCCCTTTTCTTCATTTGCCAGTTCAAAGAATTGGTTAGCTACTTCAATGATCTCGTCCTCACGATGGCGATCAATCAAGATCAATAGTGTATTCAGTACATATGGATTAACTGTTGAAAAAGCTGCTGTTAAAATCCCTTTTTTCTTATCAGTTGTAAGTTTTGAAGAATTTAAAACTGCCTTAACATCAGCATTGTAGACCATAACTTCCTTTACTACACGAAGTTCTTCTTCTACTACTTCAAGAAGCTGCTGTTCTTTTGCGATTTGAAAAAGAGCCAACGCGTAGCGTTTTGCTACCATGGAGTTGCTCATCGCTTTTCTCCTGCCTCTTGAATATATTCGTTAATCAGTTTATCTTGGTCTGCTGCATTCAGTTCTTTTTCAATTACTTTAGAAGCAATTAATACAGACAAGGAAGCAACTTGTTCACGAATAGCGGCAACCGCTTTTTCTTTCTGCTGCTCAATTTCAAGCTTCGCAGATTCTTTAATGCGTTCTGCTTCAGTACGAGCTACAGCAATGATTTCTTCACGCTGAATATCGCCTTGCTTTTTCGCATTTTCAATTAAACCTTGTGCTTCTGAACGAGCTTCTTTTAAAAGAGAACGCTGCTCTTCTAATAGTTTCTTTGCTTCAACGCGACTTTGTTCTGCTGCTGAAATCTCTCCAGCTACATGATCTTCACGCTGTTTCATAATGCCCATTAAAGGACCCCAAGCAAATATTTTCAGCAATACCATTAAAATGATAAACATGAAAAGTTGGAAAATAATATCTCCCCAGTTTACACCAGAATGGGCTGCTGCTGCTCCTAATACAAAACTATTTGTTAACACCTGCGATTCACTCCCTTCAAGGTCTTTCCTTAAAACAACCTATATATCAGTCGAAATAATTGTCTAAATCAATCGTTTATGCACATCAATGAACATAAACGAATGGCGAAGGTTCTCACGAATGATCTTCGCCATTTATATGAACACTCTAAAAAGTGCTCGATTATTGACCTTGAACCATGAACGCGATAACAACCGCGATGATAGGAATCGCCTCAACTAACGCAACCCCGATGAACATTGTAGTTTGAAGCATACCGCGAGCTTCTGGTTGACGAGCGATACCCTCTACAGTTTTTGATACGATAAGACCGTTACCGATACCAGCACCTAGTGCTGCTAAACCAATTGCGATTGCTGCTGCTAAAAGACCCATTTGAAAATTTCCTCCTTTAATGTATGAAAAAATGAATTCTTATTTTTTGTCCTTATAAAAAGAACGGTTTATCTTAATGGTCGCTGCTCACTTTGTGAGCTAAGTACACCATTGTTAACATACAGAAAATAAATGATTGGATGGCACCGACAAAGACTGAGAAGCCTTGCCATACCAGCATTGGCAGTGCAGCGGCGAGTGTTCCGCCCACACCGGTTGCTAAACCAGCTGCGAGTAAGCTTAATAAAATTTCCCCCGCATAAATGTTTCCGTAAAGACGGAGACCGAGAGTCAGAGTATTTGCAAACTCTTCAATAATTTTAATCGGGAACATGAACCAGAATGGTTTAAAGAATTCCCTTCCATATGCTCCTGCGCCTTTCATCTTGACACCGTAGTAGTGAGATAATCCCACTATCAATGTGGCTAACGTCAAGGTTACAGCCGGATCTGCTGTTGGAGATTTCCACCAAAGAACTCCGTCTACAACAATTGAGAATGGAAGTCCCAGCATATTGGATACAAAGATATACATGATGATGGTAATTCCGAGAATGTGGAATCGCCCGCCATCTTTCCAATCCATCGTACTGTTAATAATGTTTTTAACAAAATCCATGACCCATTCCATAAAGTTTTGCATTCCGGTCGGTTTCATGGCCAGTCTACGAGTAGATAGGACGGCTAACAAAAAGACAATCGCACTTGCTATGGTGATCATCAAAATGTTCGCCAGGTTAAATTGGAGCCCAAGAAACGTTACTATTGGAGCTTCGTGATGCAACAGTATTCACCTCGCTTCCCCCGCTATTTATCTAAAAAGAAATTGTGCGTAAAAAAATCTATCATAATGACAATGTAGGATGTCATTAATCCTATAACTACACTAATGAGGTGAAACTGCTCAGGGTACCTCATTGTGATGACAATCGCAAGTGCACCGGTTGCCAATCGAGAAAAAGATCCAAGTGAACGAACACGTCTTCCTTCAGCCGCCGCCTGTCCAAAGCTGTCAATTTTACGTGCCATCAGCCACAAATTAAAGAGGCTCAAACTTGTCCCAAGAATCAATCCAAGAAAGATTGATTGATGCGCAGTGAACCCCCAGCCAAGCACATAAAAAGACAATAAAAAAAACATCCACTTTCGCTGTCGGGCAAACATTGTTTGAAATTCTGGCATGGTTGGTTTAATCTCCTGAATAGAACTTGCGAATTGAAACGAGCATTGAGTAAGTCCCAGCCGCTAAACCTATAAACAGTCCAATTATTAAGAAAATTGGTTCTGTACCCCACTGTTTATCGAGCCATCTGCCTGCAAAAATCCCGATTAGAATCGATCCAACCAGGGATGCCAGGATAGCTGACATTAGGGCATAAGCTTTAAATGGATTGCGGTTTTCATTACGCATATTATCGCATCCTCGCTATAAGAGAATACTGAAATCGAGGCTTATGTATAAAAGGAAGATAGATAAAAATTGTTGAGAATTCTGTCGATTTACGTGAAAACCCTCTCATTTTACATCCTTTGTTAGCATACCTCAGCCATTTTCCAATGTCAATGGATTTACGTGAAATTGCCCACAAACTATGCAGAGTAATTTCTTCCATCTGGATGTTTTTGTTAACACTATTATTGTAGTGTAATTACACTTTAATTTAATGACGTAATTGTGTCTATTTTGTGAACAAATTTGACAAGGAGTGGTCCAATATGTCCCACCCCTGTTTGTCCTATTTAACTACCTCTCCAATTACGAGCATTGTTTCAATAAAATCTTCTTTCCCCGCCTTTTTGGCGAAGACTTTCGCGAGATAGATTCCATCAGGAGGAAGGTTTTCTTCTGTTATATCCCTGCTGACCATTCCCTTTTTTACATTCTGTTCGGTATCTAAGAAGCCAACAAATCGAAAATCATCCGGATTGAAAAGAGCAATCCCAAACTCCTCTGCACCGCCAGGGAGGTATACTTCATACCGATAGGTCCCCTGCCGGTCACCGTCCTTAAAGTCAAACCCCATTACTCTCGGGTAATTCGGTTCTTCAAGAACATAGATATAGGGAATATGAATCGGATTGGAACCAGCATGGATGGTAAGATATCCATCATGAATTTTGCCTTTCAACTCTGGAGGATTGACTTCTAATTCTAGCTTTACATCTCTTGTTTCTCCTGGCTTGAGTGTAAAGGCAAGCGGGAAACGCCATTTCAATCCGTCTGCCTGCTTAGGGATATCGAAGGTATAACGCACGGATTTATCACTCAGGTTCTCCACATGTAAAAAAGCTTTGTGATTATCCCCTTCACTCTCAAATTTTCCGAATCGCAGTGAACTTGGACTGACAAGTGAAGTTGCTTTCACCGCCTCATTGACTTGAATTCTTCCTGCCCCTTGTTCATACGTCCGATATGGTTTTCCGTTTTTAGCTAACGGCTTGGCTGTATTCATTAAGGCTGCCTTAATTTGGTCCGGTGTCCATTCTGGGTGTGCCTGTTTAATCAATGCACAGGCCCCCGCTACATGCGGTGCTGCCATACTTGTCCCCTGCAGTGATAGATAGCCGCCAGGAATGGTCGAGTTAATCGCGACACCAGGTGCAACTATATCAGGCTTTACCTCCCATGTGTCTGTTACCGGCCCCCTCGAACTGAAGTCAGCAAGCAAATCCTTTTCTTCCGCCACTTCGACTTTCACCAACGAATTCGTTTTACTTTTTAACAGCTCCCCTTCTTTCTTCGGAAGGGAACCTACCGGGATGTCCATCGGCTCTTCGAGATTCCCCATAAAGCCGCCGCTTAAGTTATTGTAGATAATCACTGCCTTGGCGCCAGCCTCACGCGCATTTTTTGCCTTCTCAGAAAATGTTATTTTTCCTCTTTTGAGGAGCACTATTTTACCCATAACATCTTTCAAATCTTCCTTGGTTCCGAGACCGCCGTCTACAATCGGGTAGGTACGGTCTAGGCTCCAACCAGCCGACCCCTCTAGCGGTTGAATACGTAATCTATCCCGGATTCCTTCTATTAATAAATAAGGCACCTCTATTGTTGGGGTTGAAGCCCCAACGGATATTGCCTTCGACGCTGTTCCTGGCGATCCCACACTCCAAACATTTGGCCCAGAATTCCCTGAGGCCGCAATTGCAACGATTCCTTTATCGACAGCACTGTTCAACGCAAGACTGATGGGCAGGTCTGGACCGTTGATATCATTTCCAAGCGAGAGGTTCATGATATCAACCTTATCCTTGATCGCCTGCTCGATGGCAGCAAGCACGTTCTCGGTAGTGCCTCCGCCGCCAGGACCAAGCGCACGATAAGCAAGAATTTTGGCGTCCGGCGCTACTCCCTTTAACTTTCCATTCGCAGCTATAATCCCAGCAACGTGAGTACCATGAACGGTCGCTCTTCCCAAGGTTTTCGTTTCCATTGGATCAGCATCGTTATCAACGAGATCACGTCCGCCCGCAAAATTTCTTTTTAAATCAGGATGAGTGTAATCGACCCCCGTATCAATCACTCCAACGGTTACCCCTTTACCCGTCAAGCGGCGGTTATTTTTATCAAAGAGGCCGCGAATCTCCTCGCCGCCGATAATCTTAACCCCTTCCTCCAGTTGAGCCTTATACTGGTTCACTGGGGAAACGCTGATGATTTGCTTACTGTTTTGTGCTAATTTTTCTATCGATTCAGGGTTTCCTTCTACGGAAAAACCATTAATTGCTTCTTGAAAAACATGCCTTAACTGGATGTCTTTAAAGGGTTTGATCAGTTGCTGGATATCCTGTGGAGTTTGAGGCTGGTCAAGAACCACAATGGCAATCCGTTCTTTCGGAATCGGAGGCATCTCAAGTGAACGAGCAGAAGTTGTTGTTTGGAGGGAGAAAACAAGTACGAGTAAAAGTGTCCATTTTTTCATATAAAAAATTCCCCTTTTTTCATATCGTTTTCATTTCGTGGGGAAAGTATGCAGGTTTTTGTTGGGTGCCGCGTTTTTTGTGGGTGGAGGGAAGGGTTGTTTCCATTCAGGTTACCTCTTTTGTAGGCAAATCTCTCTTTCCCCTCGCTGGTTTTGTCCTCAAGCCCCCTTATTGAAGACAATTCTCTCTTCCTCCTCCCAAGTTTTGTCCTCAAGACCTCCTATTGAAGACAAATCTCTCTTCACCCTCGCTGGTTTTGTCCTCAAGACCCTCTATTGAAGACAAATCTCTCTTTCCCCTCGCTGGTTTTGTCCTCAAGACCTCCTATTGAAGACAAATCCCTCTTTCCCTTCCCTCAATTTGTCCTCAAGACCTCTTATTGAAGACAAATCTCTCTTCTTCCTCACCAGATTTGTCCTCAAGACCTCTTATTGAAGACGAATCTCTCTTTCCCCTCCCTCAATTTGTCCTCAAGACCTCTCCAAATAACAAGAAACAAAAAAAACTGAGCAGACATCCAGTCTACTCAGCCTCAAATAACCCCTATTTCGTTCCAAACAATCGATCCCCAGCATCCCCAAGACCTGGTACGATGTAGCCATGATCATTCAATTTCTCATCTAATGCAGCAATGTAGATATCCACATCTGGGTGCGCAGCCTTAACAGCTTCCACGCCTTCTGGTGCTGCGATCAAGCACATAAATTTAATATTTTTCGCCCCGCGCTTTTTCAAACTATCGATGGCTACGTTCGCTGAACCACCTGTTGCGAGCATTGGGTCAACAACGATGAATTCACGCTCTTCCACATCACTTGGCAGCTTGATGTAGTATTCGACTGGCATTAATGTTTCCGGGTCACGGTATAAACCGACATGTCCTACTTTCGCAGCCGGAATCAATTTCAGGATTCCATCAACCATACCAATCCCTGCGCGTAAAATCGGTACTATTCCAATTTTCTTACCAGATAATACCTTTGATTTCGCCGGGCAGACTGGCGTTTCAATTTCGATATCTTCAAGCGACATATCTCTTGTGATTTCAAATGCCATGAGTGTTGCGACTTCGTCTACTAATTCACGGAACTCTTTTGTTCCTGTATGTTTATCACGAATGTATGTAAGTTTGTGCTGAATAAGTGGATGGTCGAAGACGTATACCTTTGCCACAATGATCGCCCCTTTATTAAAATTTAACTCCGTCTCATTTTACAGAAAAACGATGCAAGTAGCAACTAGAGACCAAAAAGAAATCGACCCTTTTCGAGTCGATTTCACAGATGTTTAATATTCAGGATAAAGCGTGAATTTACCTGTTAAAGCTTCAACACGAGCAGCTGCCTCTTTAAGCTTCGCTTCGTCTTCATGATTTTTCAAGGTAAATGCAATAATTGACGCGATTTCATCCATTTCTTCTAAACCGAAGCCACGGCTGGTAACAGCAGCTGTACCAATACGGATACCGCTTGTTACAAATGGGCTTTGCGGGTCAAATGGAATTGTATTTTTATTAACAGTGATTCCGACTTCATCAAGAACCTTTTCAGCAACCTTACCGGTTAAACCAAGAGTCTGCATATCTAAAAGCAGCAAGTGGTTGTCTGTACCGCCTGAAACAAGTCTGATTCCTTCTTTTTGTAAGCCTTCCGCTAAACGCTGTGCATTCGCAATAATCTGACCTGCATACTCTTTAAAGCTATCTTGAAGAACTTCTCCAAATGCTACCGCTTTTGCAGAGATGACATGCATTAATGGACCGCCTTGAATTCCAGGGAAGATCGATTTATCAATCTTTTTGCCCCATTCTTCTTTACAAAGAATCATTCCGCCGCGAGGTCCGCGTAGTGTTTTGTGTGTAGTAGTTGTTACAAAATCAGCATATGGAACTGGATTTTGATGAAGTCCAGCAGCCACTAGACCGGCAATATGAGCCATATCGACCATTAAATAAGCGCCAACTTCATCTGCGATTTCACGGAACTTAGCAAAATCGATTTCACGTGGGTATGCACTCGCACCAGCAACAATCATCTTAGGCTTGTGCTCACGTGCTTTCGCTAGAACATCATCATAATTAATGCGATGAGTCGTTTCATCAACACCATATTCAACAAAATTATATTGAACACCACTAAAGTTTACTGGGCTTCCGTGTGTTAAGTGACCGCCGTGTGAAAGGTTCATACCAAGCACTGTGTCGCCTTGTTCAAGGACCGTAAAGTAAACGGCCATGTTTGCCTGTGCGCCAGAGTGTGGCTGTACGTTTACATATTCAGCACCAAAGATCTCTTTCGCACGATTGCGCGCAAGATCTTCGACAACGTCCACGTATTCACAACCGCCATAATAACGGCGGCCTGGATAGCCTTCTGCATATTTGTTGGTTAACACTGAGCCCTGTGCTTCCATTACCGCTTCACTTACAAAGTTTTCTGAGGCAATTAATTCGATTTTTCCGCGCTGGCGTCCTAATTCCTGTTGAATCGCTTCAAATACCTGCTTGTCCTGATTAGACAAATGCTTCATGGTAATCCCCCCTGTATGTATGAACCTGATTTAACTTTTTGAAAATTCCCTCTATATAATAGCACGTTTCTCCCTAAAAGAGAAATGGGGATTCGTAAAATCCCCACTTTTTTTATTTTACACTATTAAAATGATAAAGAAAACAATCTATACACGAACGTTATATTAAAAATATAACTAAATGTTCGTATATTTAATTCAGCTACAGCTGGAGTTCCCCGGCGTTTTTTCATACACAGCTCTTGCTCCGCCAATTAATTTCGGCCGCGTTTTCGCCAATGTTACATGTGCATGTCCTACTTTTTTCTGCGTTACCCTTATAGGTACAGCAACATGTTTCAAGTGCATGCCAATGAAGGTCTGGCCAATATCGATGCCCGCGTCTGCTTTTAAAAATTCAACGACAACGCCATCCGAAAATTTTTCAAATGCATAGGTTGCCATTGCCCCGCCAGCAGTTCGAACGGGAACAACCGATACTTCTTCTAACCCCCGTTTAAACGCTTCCGAACGTTCGATGACCAATGCTCGATTTAAATGCTCACAGCATTGAAATGCCAAAGCAACTCCTGAATCCCTCGCAAATCCACTTAATTGACGGAAAATCATCTCAGCCACTTCACTTGTACCGGCTGTTCCGATTTTCTCGCCGATTACCTCACTTGTACTGCAGCCAACTACAAACAGCTGCCCCGGCTTTAAGGATGCCTGGTTTTGAAATTCAATCAGAATGGTTTCAAGTTCTTTTTCCCATACTTGAATCATCGTCTCAACCTACTTCTGCTCATATTCGCTGATTTTTCCAACGCGGGTGGCATGGCGGCCGCCCTCAAATTCTTCTGTCAGCCATATTTTTGCAATATCACGTGCAAGACCAGGGCCAATGACACGCTCCCCCATTGTAAGCATATTGGTATCATTGTGGGCACGTGTTGCCTTTGCACTAAATGTATCGTGCACAAGCGCACAACGGATTCCCTTCACCTTATTTGCAGCAATACTCATCCCAATCCCTGTGCCACAAATTAAAATCCCTCTATCAAACTCACCGCTTGCTACCTTTTCAGCTACCGGTAATGCATAATCTGGATAGTCTACAGACCCTTCACACTCACAGCCGAAGTCTTGGTACTCAATCCCAAGCTCATCCATTAAACTAGCGATTTCCCTGCGAATATTAACCCCGCCATGATCTGACGCTAATGCTACTTTCATATTTAAAACCTCCCTATTAATCCTTCCTTAATATTGACATACCCATAAAAAAATATAAAGCCCTCAACACTGAGAGCTCTACAATTTTTCGATTGCTTTAGTTATTAATTTTTCGAGCTCCTGGTAGGTCTCTTCGTAGATAGCTACAGTTCCGCCAAACGGGTCCACTACGTCAACATCGTATTTCTCACCCGTAAACTCCTTGAGGGTGAAAACCTTACCCGCTGTTGCGGGATATTGTTGTAGAATCGCATTCTTGTGGGACCCTGTCATGGTTAAGACCAAGTCCGCCCAATGAACAGATTCTAAAGTTAGCATATTGGATAAATGATTATGCTCGATATGATTAGCTTCCAGGACTTTTTTTGCATGAGCAGATGCCTCACTTCCCGTTGCAGCATAAATTCCCGCAGACTTCACTTCAAGTCCTTCAATCTTTTTACTTTTTAAAATTGCTTCGGCCATAGGGCTCCTGCAAGTATTACCTGTACAAACAAACAAAATGCGCTTCATGCGGCATGCCCTCCTTTTCATTTATGTATCTATACTATCATTTCTCCAAGACCAATGAAAAAACCTTTCACTGTT
Source organism: Neobacillus niacini NBRC 15566 (assembly GCF_001591505.1). Lineage (GTDB taxonomy): Bacteria > Bacillota > Bacilli > Bacillales > Cytobacillaceae > Neobacillus > Neobacillus niacini. The sequence continues at coordinate 37,160 of NZ_BCVA01000035.1, read as the reverse complement.
TTATTGAAAGGTTTTATAAAAAAGGATATAGTAACTTGATGCCAAATGCGAGCAGAATACTTCCTCCAAGCGCTTCACTATAGGAGCCAATCCAGCCTTGTGCCTTTCTTCCAAGGAGCAAGCCCGCCCATGTTAAAATCGTTGCCACAACCCCAAAGCAAATAATAACCAAAATGGTTTTTGCTCCATATATCCCTAACGTAAGCCCGAGCGAAAAACTATCAAGGCTCACACTCGTGGCGAAGATTAATAACCCGAATCCCACCGGTGTCATCACTGACTCTTCACCTTTCCTGAGGCTTGACCATATCATTTGCACCCCTAGCACAATTAGCAGCAACCCGCCGACAACCGATGCAAAGGTTCCAAATTTATCGGATAAAAATTTCCCTGCCAGCATACCTACAAGCGGCATCCACACATGGAATAACCCAATCGTAATCCCAATTTTAAAAATTTGCCGCAGCCTTAGCTTGAACATGCCCATTCCGAGACCAACAGAAAAGGCATCCATTCCTAGTGCAAACGCCATTAGTAATAGCGTCACAAGTTCCCCAATCATCCCATACACAATCTCTACCCCCTCGGACTTGCCCTGATTTAACATATGCACGTCCAAAAGGTTTTAGAAGAAAAAAAACAGGCCTCCTTCTAGGAGAACCTGTGCCTACTCATGAATGATTTTGTTCCCAGCGGCCTTTTGCAGTCGATTCATAATTGCATGACCTACACCGGTATTCGGAAACATTTCACTAAAGATGATATCCACTTTTTCCTGGTTAAAGTTTCGTAATGTCTCGTAAAGCGCAGCAGCGACAGTTTCAAGCTGACTCCTTTTCCCACAAGCTATTGCAATGTCACTATGATAGGACTCCACACTTTCCTCAGTTGCCAGCACTCCGACACGCAGCCCTTCCTTCTGCTTTTCTTCTATTAAACCCTGCAGAAAAGACTGGCCTCCATTGACTAAATAAAGCGGTGCGTTCGGTGCATAATGCTGATACTTCATGCCAGGTGCTTTCGGCTTAGATTCCTCATTCACTAATGCGGCGTCAAGATAAACCTCACCCACAACAGCTTCAAGCTGCTCCTTCGTCACCCCGCCCGGTCTTAAAATGACGGGAATGTCCTCCGTACAGTCTAAAACCGTTGATTCTACGCCAACCCCTGTCGAACCTCCGTCAAGAACACCCGCAATTTTTCCATTCAAATCCTCAATGACATGCTGGGCATTTGTTGGACTTGGCTTCCCAGAGCTATTCGCACTAGGCGCTGCAATTGGCAGCTGACATTTTTTCAATAGTGCTAATGCCACTGGATGATCCGGCATTCTAACTCCGACTGTATCCAAGCCCGCCGTTGCTTTCTCCGAAAGAGCGCCGTCTTTCTTTTTAAAAATAATTGTCAGGGGGCCAGGCCAGAACCTCTCCATTAATATTTCAGCTTTTTTCGGGATCTCTGATACAAACGCATTAAGTTGCTGTTTATCCGCAATGTGTATAATCAGTGGATTATCACTTGGTCTGCCTTTCGCAGCAAAGATTTTTTCCACAGCCACATCGTTTTCAGCATTTCCCCCTAAGCCATAAACCGTCTCCGTAGGAAGGGCTACCACTTCATTTTCTAGTAAAAATTGAGCAGCATCCACAACCTGTGGATTATTTTCAAGGTTATCCACATATTTATCCACTTTCCAAACTTTTGTGTCCATTGTTATCCACCTTTATCAAAAGTGCAAATGCTATCGAAATTTGCCGAATTTAGGCTCTTTGTCTCATATTCCATTTGAAAGTATAGTAGAAGGTGGGGATAAACACAACCCTTTATCCACAATTTGTGCATAACTAATTCAAAAATGTGGACAACTTTGTGGATTAATCCACAATTATAGCGAAAATTTAAAAAATAACGAGTTATCCACATTAAATACATGTCGAATATGTTCTAAGCTAACCATCTCCACAGGTAATTGGTCCCGCGCCACCTTCTCAAAACCAAGCAGCTCAAAAAACGGCAATGCCACACCTTTATTTGTAGCCAAAAACAAGTCTCTCAAACCTTTTTCCTTCGCAAGTTGCATCATCTGTGTAATCAACAGAACAATATCCTTTTCTGCTTGTCCCTTTGATACGACCAACGATCGCAATAATCCACACTCTGCAAATACTTCCATTCCAAGTGTACCCAAAATTTGCCCATCCTCATCCTCTAGCAATAAAAAGAACTCAACCGTTTCTTCCGTTAATCCCTCACATCCAAGGTTTGCCCTCGTCAAAAACTCTCTTAAACCGTTCAAATCCTCTTTGTTCGCGCAACGTATAACCGCTTGCATTCCGATCACCTCTTTTATTTGATACTCTATTACTATGAAAATTTAAGAGAGTTAGAACTAGATTATGAAAAATTAAAATAGCCAGCCCCGATTTCAGGACTGACCATTTACCTGTTATTTAAAAATACTTTCAAACATTTCTACCACAAAGAATTTTACCTTAACCGGTTCCTCGTCCTCAGCAGTATAGACCGGGGCTTCTTTTACCTTTTCTGATTTCTTTTTAACATGTGTTTGTTTTTCCTCTACTACCTCTGCCTCAACTGGCTTTTTTACTTCAACTTGCTTTTCTACTGCAACTTGCTTTACCTCTTCAACCTTCACTTCTTCTTTAACTTTCTCTTCTACTTTAACCTGTTCTTTCTTAGCACTTAGATTCTTAACGGAGTTCGTCGTCACTTTCTCTTCTACCTTCTCTAGTTCTTCCGCAGCTTCTGCTGCTTGTTCTTCTTTCTCAGCTGCATACGCTTTATCTTCAAAACCATCACTTTGAACCGCTACTCCATTCGAGAAGTCTAAGAAACATAATGGCGGGTAAAGGACGCACCACCAATTGGCGCCTGTCCCTTCACCTAATGTAATTAAAATCGCTTGGTATTCTCCTGCTGGATATAAAAACTCACCATACAATTTAGTCGGAAACTGAACTTTCCCAAACTCTACATTCACACTTTGAGTCGAGCCTTGCTCTTTGACGACTTTTTCTGCTATCGCTTGAACCTCTGGAAGCTTTGAAGTAATCACGGTTTTCGCTTTTTCCAAAGATGTTAGTTCCTGTACCCACACTGTAATTTGTTCATTGACTGCGTCACGGACCTTCCGTTTAATCTCTTGATCCTGTGCACTATCACTATTTGCTAGAATCCGGAGGCGAATGGCCTCTGCTGGAATAACAATCGAATCCTTCGCCACCGCTTCCGTTTTAGGCATATATAAGTTTAATATCGTTCCTAACGATAAAATGATTAAATAAGACCAAACTAATACTTTACTGTTCATATTCTCGCACCGTCCCTTCACTATCCTCATTGTGGACAAATGCAAAGAATCTTAAACTAGTAAATTTAAAAAAACTAGATTTCTTTTCATTGGCATATATAAAAAATAAAACCCGCTGCTACGAGCGGGTTATTATTTGTATTAACGGAAAGATCCGCCTAATTGCTGCTCAGCCATACTTACTAAACGCTTTGTGATTTCGCCCCCGACAGATCCATTAGCGCGTGAAGATGTATCGGCTCCAAGCTGTACTCCAAATTCTTGTGCAATTTCGTACTTCATTTGTTCAAGTGCCTGTTCTACTCCTGAAACTAAAAGCTGATTGCTGTTGTTGCTTCTTGCCATTTGTATCATCTCCTATAGTGTAATTGTTTTACACTTATAGTTTGGAAGGGGATAGCTTGGATTATTCGTAACATTGTGTTGGTAAGTTTTGGTTTCATAGCCTTCCGAAAAGAATGCAAACTAACAGAGATGTTGGCATTTTTTTGGAGAGGTGGTGAAAACATGTCTAAACAGAAAAACAAGAAAGTCCAGCATAATCCTGCTATGCCGAAAACGGATGTGGAATTTGCACATACGGGACTTGAAAAAGTCGCTTTAAAAGCCCAGGAACGACAACACAAAAAATAATAATGTGGAATGCGATGCTTCGGTTACGAAGCATCGCTTTTTTTGGAATAGGCTGCGTTAATGATCGTTGTTCACTTTTCTCACTAATTTCTTATGAAGGACTAATCTCTCTGGTAACTCTTCTGATTTGTCTTTCATCATGCTTATGAAGGACTAATCTCTCTGGAGACTCTCCTGATTTGTCTTTCATCAAACCTTTGAAGGACTAATCTCTTTGGGAACTCTCTTGATTTGTCCTTCATCAATCTTATGAAGGACTAATCTCCCTGGAAACTCTCCTGATTTGTCTTTCATAAACCTTATGAAGGACTAATCTCCCTGGTAGCTCTCCTGATTTGTCTTTCATCAAACCTATGAAGGACTAATCTCTGTCGGAACTCTCTTGATTTGTCTTTCATCAACCCTATGAAGGACTAATCTCCCCGGGAACCCTCCTGATTTGTCTTTCATCAACCCTATGAAGGACTAATCTCCCCGGGAACTCTCCAGATTTGTCTTTCATCGACCTTATGAAGGTCTAATCTCCCTGGAAACTCTCCTGATTAGTCTTTCATCAACCTTATGAAGGACTAATCTCAGTCGAAACTTTCCTGATTTGTCCCTCACCGACCTTTTATACTGCTGTAAAAATATTCAAAAAAGCTTTTCAATAAAAAAACAGAGCAATTCGTTTAGAATCACTCTGCTTCAATCTCCGCAAACACCATCCGGTCCTTGCCGTTAATATCATTCAAAACTTCTACCTTCACATTCACAAACGCTTTTTTAAAAAGGTCGGCTACCGTCTCTCCCTGACCGGCCCCAATTTCAAAGCCAACCAGTGCGTTTGGTGCTATCACTTCCGGCAGTTCCATCATAAAGCGGCGGTAAAAGTCGAGTCCATCCTCACCAGCAAATAAGGCCCGATGCGGCTCATGCTCCGTTACCACTACAGACATGGTTTCGATATCACTTACAGGAATGTACGGCGGATTTGAGATGACGACATCAAACTTTTGCCCGCGAAAAGGCTGCAGTAAATCCCCTTGGACAAATTCTACCTCAGCGCCTAGAAGACCGGCATTTTCTCGTGCGACCTTCAATGACTGTTCCGCAATATCAGAGGCATATACCGCTAACGAGGGCTGTTCAAGCTTTAGGCTAATCGCTATCGCACCGCTGCCAGTACCGATGTCGACCACCTTTAATTCTCGCTTATTGATTCGTTTCAATGTTTCGTACACGAGCTCTTCCGTTTCAGGCCGCGGTATCAAAACCTCTTCATTGACGATAAACTTCCGGCCATAGAACTCCTCGAACCCGATGATATATTGAACCGGCGTCCCCTTTACATGCTCGTGGACCGCTTTTTCAAATACATCCCATTGGTCCTGCGGCAGGTCTTCACGGACATTCGCAAACAGCTGTGCCCTCGACATGTTAGTGAAATGACGGAGCAGCAGTTCGCCGGCGTTTTCGTCGCGATTTGCTTTTTTTAAAAAAGAAGAAGCCCATTGCAGAGCTTCATACACTTTCTTACTCATCTTGACCACTTTCAAGCTTGCTTGTTTGATCTTCTAGCGTTAACGCATCGATGATTTCGTCAAGCTTACCTTCGATGATTTGATCCAGCTTCTGAAGAGTTAAGCCGATACGGTGGTCAGTAACACGGTTTTGCGGGAAGTTGTAAGTACGAATACGTTCAGAACGGTCACCTGTACCAACGGCAGATTTACGAACCTGATCATACTCAGCCTGTGCTTCCTGCTGGAACTTGTCATAAACACGCGCACGTAATACCTTCATCGCTTTGTCTTTGTTTTTGTGCTGCGATTTTTCATCCTGGATGGAAACAACGATTCCAGTCGGAATATGCGTTAAACGAACGGCTGACATCGTTGTATTAACGGACTGTCCGCCGGCGCCGCTTGAAGCAAAGGCATCAAAACGGATATCTTTATCATGGATTTCGACTTCTACATCTTCTGCTTCTGGTAAGCAAACTACCGTAGCTGTTGAAGTGTGAATTCGGCCACCAGATTCCGTTTCCGGTACACGTTGCACACGATGAGCACCATTTTCAAATTTCAATTTGGAATAGGCGCCTTGTCCATTGATCATAAAGCTGATTTCTTTGTAGCCGCCAAGACCGGTCGGATTGGCATCAATTAATTCCGTCTTCCAGCCCTGAGCTTCCGCAAAACGGCTGTACATACGGTAAAGCGTCCCAGCAAACAAAGCCGCTTCCTCGCCGCCTGCAGCACCGCGGATTTCAAAGATAACGTTCTTGTCATCATTTGGATCCTTCGGAATCATCAGGAACTTCATTCTTGCTTCTAGTTCCTCAATTTGCTTTTCTAGCTCATTTACTTCTTCCTTGACCATTTCACGCATATCGTTGTCGAGCTTTTCCTCAAGCATTGCCTTAGCATCCTTAAGTTGTTCGCGGACTTCCTTATATTCACGATACGTTTGCACAGTCTCTTGTATATCAGATTGTTCTTTTGAATATTCACGTAGTTTTTTTGAATCATTAATAATGGTCGGATCGCTCAAAAGCTCATTTAATCTCTCGTAGCGATCTTCAACGGATTGAAGACGATCAAACACAGTTATTCACCTCTATTTTTGTCCATAACATTCTAATTATAGTATAGGTGAAAACCCCCGTCAAAACCAAATTCATCCGGAAAAAATTTTTGGAGGGTTGTATCGGACTTTGGCGGCGGCACGTAAAAATAAAATTTGGCACATAACCCTAGAAATTGGCATTTAAATTTCGTACGAAAATGCTTAAAATGGCACGTAAACCTTATTAGAGCAAAAAAAACATGCCCTGAAGCCAGAGCATGTTATTGTTCTTTTATTATAATGGTGTAGCGCGGCAATGCCTGTTCAAGTTTTGAGCGCAGCTTAGCAATCGCATCGTCTCGTTTTTTGCCATTGAGATTGCCTTTTGTAGTAACAGTAACAGTCATTCGATCTCCTGCGTTGCCAATCCAAATGGATTGAGATCTAAAATCATCTGTGTCATTTACAATATCTCTAGCAACGTCTATATCTCTGCCGGTATTGTTTCTATTTGAAGCGTCATTCAAACTTGTCCCCCGCAAATTAAGGAAGTTTGGGTTTTGGTCTGACATCGGACCCACATCTTGATTAACATTGTTTGACATATAATTTGGATTCAACGTGTCTTTACGCAAATCGTATGCAGTGTTTTTGGTGTCGTTACCTTTCATACACGCTGTAAGCATGAGAACAGAAAACAACGAAGGAATTATCCACTTTTTCAAAGCATACACCTCCTACAACTATCTTTCCCAAGCAGGTGCAGGAACGGTCTAGTAAGATTATTCCAAAATAAAAAAGTGTAAGAAGACAACGCCTCTTACACTTTATTTCACTACAGGTTCTTGTATGCGGTAGGATGCAGTTTTCGGTACTTCATGATGATGCCTGCAGCGCGGTTCATACGCTTCTGAAGCACCCACCAAGATAACAGGGTCATGATAAGAAGCTGGTCTTCCGTCGATTAAACGCTGTGTCCGGCTTGATGGCGATCCACAAACACTGCAGACTGCCTGAAGCTTCGTTACCGTTTCCGCAACCGCCATTAATGCTGGCATTTGCCCGAAAGGTTCGCCGCGGAAATCCATATCCAGCCCCGCTACGACCACGCGGTGACCGCTGTCAGCAAGCTGCTGTACCACTCTAACAATTCCTTCATCGAAAAATTGCACTTCATCAATTGCGATAATGTCGATATCCGCCTCTACATGATGTAAAATCTCAATCGAATGGGAAATCGGCTTCGCATGAAAAGAGTTGCCATTATGAGAAACGACAGATTGTTCGCTATAGCGATTGTCTAGTTTAGGTTTAAAAACAGCTATTTTTTGTTTAGCAAATTGAGCCCGCCTTACACGGCGAATCAATTCCTCTGATTTTCCTGAAAACATACTGCCGCAGATAACCTCAACCCATCCGAGTTGCTTCATTAGATACATAAATCGGCGTCTCCTTCCTATGTACGAAACCTATTACGTCTATATTTTTAAAATTCAACAAGTTTTATTCAATTAAAAAGGCTGCCTTTTCAACCATTGCTGTTAAAATCTTAAGGCCGATTTTAACTTGGAAATACTTAATATGGGCCTTTGAATTTAGTTTGTACGCTCTTTTCTCTTTAAATCTACGCTGTAAGCGAAAATACAGCACAATCTACGTTTTTGTTACAATCAGCAACACGTTTAAGAAAAGAGCAATTAAAAAACAGGCAAGTAAGTGTTTCTGCTTGCCTGTTTTGTGTGAGCGATTATTGTTGTTGCGCGTTTGGATCTTTAAGGCCATATTTTTTGTTGAAACGGTCTACACGTCCACCAGCTTCAGCGAATTTTTGACGACCAGTATAGAATGGATGACATTCTGAACAAGTTTCAACGCGAATTTCGTTTTTAACAGAACCAGTTTCGAATGTGTTACCACATGCGCATGTCACCGTTACTGTTTTATAATTTGGATGAATTCCTGCTTTCATTCTTTTCATCTCCTTCCGCCCTGAATCATTTCGAAACAGAGTTATATAAATGCCTGTCTAAAAAACAAGCATCAAATACTTAAAACACACTGTTCACATTATAACAAGGTGAACCTATTTTGGCAAGTTGGGTTTTTATGGATTTATATAAAAATCTGCAGAGATAGGTCTGTTGATTTGAGCTCCAGGCACTTCGCTTTCCGCAGGCGTTGCGGTGAGCCTCCTCGGCGCAAGCGCCTGTGGGGTCTCACTTGCTCCGTACTCCTGCAGGAGTCTCCGTGCCTTCCGCTCAAATCAACAGGGTGCAAAAATTAGCTTTTTACATAGACTTGATATTAATAATTACGATCTTCTTCCCTTTAGCTCTTCCCCAATCTGTGCGAAGAATTCTTCGTTAGATTTGGTTTGTTTTAGTTTTTTCAGGAAGCGCTCGGCGAAGTCTGGTGAGTCGGACATGGATTTTCTGATTGCCCATAGCTTGTCCAGATGATCTTTTGGAAGAAGCAGTTCTTCTTTCCTTGTACCAGAGCGGCGAATATCAAGTGCTGGGAATATACGGCGTTCTGCAAGAGAACGGTCAAGGTGCAATTCCATATTACCAGTACCTTTAAATTCCTCGTAAATGACATCGTCCATACGTGATCCTGTATCCACTAACGCTGTTGCCAGAATCGTTAAGCTTCCGCCCTCTTCAATGTTTCGGGCAGCCCCGAAGAAACGCTTTGGACGGTGGAATGCCGCTGGGTCAATACCACCAGAAAGTGTACGGCCGCTTGGCGGAATGACTAAGTTATATGCACGCGCTAAACGCGTGATACTGTCCATCAAAATGACGACATCACGTTTATGCTCAACGAGGCGCATCGCACGGTCAAGGACAAGCTCTGCCACTTTGATATGGTTTTCCGGAACCTCATCAAATGTAGAGCTGACAACATCGCCTGCAACCGAACGTTCGATGTCGGTAACCTCTTCAGGACGCTCATCGATTAAGAGTACGATTAATTCCACTTCAGGATGATTGGTTGTAATGCTGTTAGCGATTTCTTTTAACAGCATCGTTTTCCCTGCCTTTGGCGGCGCGACAATTAAGCCCCTTTGTCCAAAACCAACTGGAGCAACTACATCCATAATTCTTGTAGAGATATATTTTGGAGTGGTTTCGAGTTTCATGTGTCGATTTGGATAGAGTGGAGTTAATGCTGGGAAGTGAACGCGCTCTTTTGCCGATTCTGGGTCTTCACCGTTAACTGCTTCTACATGTAAAAGTCCATAATAACGTTCATTTTCCTTTGGAGGCCGAACCTTACCGGATACTTTATCCCCATTCCGAAGATCAAAACGTCGGATTTGTGATGCTGAGATATAAATGTCTTCTGAACTTGGAGAATAGTTGATCGGGCGTAAAAATCCAAACCCCTCTGACTGGATAATTTCGAGTACGCCTTCCATGAAAAAATAACCTTGCTGCTCCGCACGTGATTTTAAGATGGCAAAAATTAATTCTTTTTTCGATAACTTGCTGTAATACGTCACCTTAAATTCGCGCGCAAGCTCATAAAGCTCCTTCAGCTTCATGTTTTCTAAACTTGATATTGTTAATTCCATAGTACACCACACTTTAAAATTTTTACTCTATTTTCGTTACCGGAGTACCTACTCGTATAATAGAGGGTTTCTAAATTACTTTTAAAAAAAATTGAGGAAATAGTAGAAATGAATAGAGTAGCAGAATAAGTTGTATAATAAAACACTATCTATTGTACCCTTTGTCTAAAATAATAATCAACTGGAAATTTTCTATTTGAAGGATATGGAGATAAGAGACTAGAATCTAGGCCCAGTCTCTTAGTAAGTGTTTACTATAAATATCTATCTAATCACCAAATTCGGTTTCTTTTTCAAGCTATGACGGCCTTCCACAAAACGAACGGTTCCTGATTTGGCACGCATAACGATTGAATGGGTGGAGCCGTATGACCCCTTAAACTGAACACCGCGCAGTAATTCACCATCTGTAACTCCAGTGGCTGCGAAAATAGCGTCGTCTCCTTTAACAAGATCTTCCATCCGAAGCACCTTATTAACATCTAGTCCCATTTTCACACAGCGCTCTAATTCGGAATCACTTTGCGGGAGCAATTTACCGATGATTTCCCCGCCAAGACATTTTAGGGCAACAGCTGAGATTACACCCTCCGGTGCACCTCCAGATCCGAATAAAATGTCAACGCCTGTGTTATCAAAAGCAGTATTAATCGCACCTGCTACATCGCCATCATTAATCAATTTAATTCGTGCGCCCGCCTCGCGAAGCTGAGCGATGATATGCTCATGGCGCGGACGATTTAAAACAGTGGCTACAACATCCTCAATATCCTTGTTTTTCGCTTTTGCGACTGCTTTTAGGTTATCCAGAACAGAAGCATTGATATCGATAAGCCCTACCGCTTCAGGACCAACAGCAATTTTTTCCATATACATGTCGGGTGCATGAAGCAAGTTGCCATTATCTGCAATCGCAAGGACTGCTAACGCATTCCAGCCGCCTGCTGCTAAAATATTGGTGCCTTCAAGAGGATCAACCGCTACATCCACTCGTGGTCCATAACCCGTTCCCAGCTTTTCGCCAATATATAGCATCGGAGCCTCGTCCATCTCACCTTCACCAATGACAACCGTTCCTTTCATGGGAATCGTGTCAAATACATCGCGCATAGCTGATGTTGCAGCTCCATCTGCCTCATCTTTTTTTCCGCGTCCCATCCAGCGTGCAGAAGCAAGTGCAGCCGCTTCCGTTACGCGGACAAGCTCCATTGATAGACTTCTCTCCATGTTCTCAGGTCCCTCCAAATTATCTATTATACCTATTAATATAAATAGTATAACATATTCAGAGGATTAGTATAGCTCATTTACGTATTCTTTAGCTGCTCAGCTTCTTCTTTTGATAAAGCTTCACGCCATACGGTTGCACCTAAGCCATTTAGTTTTTCAACAAGCTGGCTATAACCGCGATCAATATGGTCGAGACCTGTGACTTCGGTAATCCCTTCAGCCATTAGACCGGCAATAAACAACGATGCTCCTGCTCTTAAATCACTGGCCTTCACCTTCGCACCCTGAAGCTTCACAGGTCCGCTAATAATCGCTGAGCGGCCTTCCACTTTAATGTTGGCATTCATTCTTCTTAATTCATCAATATGTTTAAAACGGGCACCATAAATCGTATCGGTTACCACGCTCGATCCAGTTGCTTTTGTTAACAATGTCGTAAAGGGCTGCTGCAGATCCGTCGGAAAACCAGGGTAAACAAGTGTTTTAATATCAACAGCCTTCAACTTTTCCGAACTGCTGACAAATACTTGATCATCGCCGGTTTCGATGGTTACACCCATTTCCCGAAGCTTAGCAATTAATGATTCTAAATGCTGCGGAATGACATTATCAATTAAAACGCCTTCTCCCATTGCGGCACCTAAAATCATATACGTACCGGCTTCAATCCGGTCAGGAATAATCGTATGACGACAGCCGTGAAGACTATCGACTCCATCAATCCGAATAACATCCGTACCCGCGCCTTTTATTTTCGCACCCATATTGGTAAGAAGGGTTGCCACATCAATAATTTCCGGTTCTTTTGCAGCGTTTTCAATTATGGTCCTGCCTTTTGCTCTAACGGCTGCTAACATAATATTAATGGTAGCACCCACACTCACAACATCAAGATAAATACGTGCGCCGCGAAGCTCGTCCGCACGTAAATAAATAGCGCCCTGCTCATTTGTTACCTGAGCACCAAGTGCTTCAAAACCTTTAATATGCTGATCAATTGGACGCGGTCCTAGATGACATCCACCCGGTAAACCAATGACGGCCTTTTTAAAGCGGCCAAGCATCGCTCCCATGAGATAGTAAGATGCGCGCAGCTTCTTCACTTTCCCGTTTGGCAATGGCATTGAAATCATCGACGATGGGTCAACTGTCATATCAAAATCATCTGAAAGCTCGACTTTCCCGCCAATTTCTTCAAGCAGATCCTTTAAAATCTCCACATCAGATATTTCCGGCAGCCCTTCGATTGTTACCGGTGATTCTGCTAAAATGGTCGCTGGTATCAACGCAACTGCACTGTTTTTTGCACCACTTATTCTTACGGTTCCTTTAAGCGGATATCCGCCCGCAATTTTAAGTTTTTCCATTTTCGACTCCCTTCTATGCCATTGGGATGGAATGTGACCTTTAGTAAACAACTAAATTGATAATCCACTTGTCTTAGGTAATTATTTCCAACAGCAAATTACATAATCCGACAGTTTGTCTATCATATAGTTTACACCAATATCTTATTTTCATGTATCAATATGAAAAAAAGTTTTAGAAAATGGAAAATTTAGGTGTTAAGGCCTTCCCAATCCTTAAAAGGTTCGACAAATTTCTTGAATTTTCAGTCTTCTCACCGCGTTTTGAAACCGCCCATTGGTTAAGGGGCGGTTTCAAATTTACTATCAATGTACCAACATATAATAGTGTTTTCAAGAGGACAAAGTCCTCTTATATTAAAATTATTTCTAGCTACAGCGGCCTAGGCTTGTAGCTTTCGTATTATGCTCTACCTGATGAACCGAATTCGCGCATTTTGCCAATAACTGTTGCTTTGATGGCATCGCGAGCTGGGCCTAAGTATTTACGTGGATCATATTCATTTGGCTTCGCTGCTAATGTTTCACGAACCGCTTTTGCTGATGCAATTTGGTTTTCAGTGTTTACATTAATCTTTGCTGTACCAAGTGAAATTGATTTTTGAATATCATGTGTTGGGATACCAGTTCCACCATGTAAAACAAGTGGAAGACCAGTTGCATTACCGATTTCTTCCATTTCCTTATAACCAAGCTGTGGCTCACCTTTGTAAGGACCGTGTACAGAACCAAGTGCTGGTGCAAGACAGTCGATACCTGTACGCTCAACAAGTTCTTTACATTCAGCAGGATCTGCGTAAATAACGCCTTCTGCAACAACGTCATCTTCTTGTCCGCCAACTGTTCCTAATTCTGCTTCAACAGAAACACCTTTTGAATGAGCGTATTCAACCACTTTTGAAGTAGTTGCTACGTTTTCGTCAAACGGATGATGAGAAGCGTCAATCATAACAGAAGTGAAGCCTGCATCGATTGCTTCTTTACACTTTTCAAAGCTTGAACCGTGATCCAGGTGAATCGCAACAGGAACGGTAATTTTGTAATCTTCTAGTAACCCTTCTACCATCTTCACAACTGTTTTGAATCCGCCGATATAACGACCTGCACCTTCAGAAACACCAAGAATAACTGGTGAATTTTCTTCTTGAGCAGCTTGAAGAATAGCTTGGGTAAATTCTAAATTATTAATGTTAAATTGCCCAACCGCGTAGCCTTCCGCTTTCGCTTTGATGAGCATTTCTTTCATTGAAACTAAAGGCATTTTATTTCCTCCTTGGTATAGGTGTATATTTCCTCGAATTAGGGCTTTCCTATTAAGGATTTCCAACCATTTCACTGATTATGTATACTCGAGAAAGATAAAGGGACCAGTAAAAGTTCATAGTTATCATACCAAACAGATTCGTAAAATTCCATTAAAGAAGACGAGTTTTTTTAATGTTCACAATGAAAGCGGCACCAGTTTTCGACAATGATTCTTTATTAAAAAATGCTTAATTTGCTTTTTGTGGTATGTGCTTTCTTACCGCTGCACGGATATCATCAATATCAAAAGGCTTCGCAAAATGAGTGATCGCCCCAAGATCTCTTGCTTCCTGAATCATATCCAGTTCACCGTAAGCCGTCATAATAATCACGCGAATATCCGGGTCAATGACCTTCATTCTTTTTAAAATTTCTATACCATCCATACCCGGTATTTTCATATCCAATAGGACGAGATCTGGGTCATGCTTCGTAACAATATCAAGTGCCTGTATTCCATTTGCTGCCTGAAAGGTTTGATACCCTTCCTTTGAGAACACCTCATTTAATAAAATGCGGATCCCAAATTGATCGTCAACAATTAAAATTTTCTCTTTCATAACTCCACCTCTTCCACCCTAATTTTATCTATAAATGATTCCTATTTCTTCCACTAAATAATCTTCGACATTTCTACTAAAAATCCTCTATTTAGTTTAAGGTATTTTATGGTAATTGTCTTTTATTTTCAAAGAGCTATAATAACTTTGTAAAGGAGGGGCTTTAATTGTTAAAAATGTTTACAACCCAATTGACCGGATTATTTAAACGAATTGAAGAAAAAGAAGAGTTTTCCTTTGAGGACGGTGCCCGCCTGCTCGCCCAAGGACAGAATATTTATGTGATAGGCTTCAAGGAAATGAAAGGTGTTGAATTTGAAGCCTTAGAGGGTGCAGAACCATTAAAAGGTGCTAGAACAGATGCCGATGCCGCAACCAGTGCCGACCGGGTACTTTTGTTTACACGGACCTCTGCTGACCAAGAAGCCATTGAACTGGCTGGCAAGCTTCAGGAAAAAGGAATCCCGTTTGTAGCCGTATCCACATCGGTTCAAGACGGAAAACTTGAAGAGTTAGCTGATGTTTCGATTAATTTACAGCTGACAAAAGGTTTGCTGCCAGATGATTTTGGAAATCGTTACGGCTATCCGTCTTCGATGGCAGCTTTGTATGTATATTATGGCTTAAAATTTACGATTGATGAAATTTTAGCAGAATATGAATAAGCCAGGCTTGTGCCTGGCTTTTGTTGTTCTATTTTTGCAAAGAAGCTTTAATAAAGTCACGGAAAAGCGGCTGTGGACGTGTTGGTCTTGAGACAAATTCCGGATGGAACTGAGACGCAACAAACCATGGATGATCTTTAAGCTCAATAATCTCCACAAGACGGCCGTCTGGGCTTGTACCAGAGAAAACAAATCCTGCTTCTTCCATTTCTTGACGGTAATGATTGTTAAACTCATAACGGTGGCGGTGACGCTCATACACCACTTCATCCTCATAGGCAGCGAACGCTTTTGTTCCTTCAACCACACGGCATGGATAAAGACCAAGTCTTAATGTTCCACCCAGGTCCTCCACATCCTTTTGTTCAGGAAGTAAATCGATAATTGGATGTTTCGTATCAGGTACAAACTCTGAAGAATGAGCATCTTGATAACCTAAAACATGGCGTGCATATTCAATTGTCGCCAGCTGCATTCCTAAGCAGATGCCAAAGAAAGGCTTTTTCGATTCACGGGCATAGCGGGTTGCTTGGATTTTCCCTTCGATTCCGCGGTCACCAAAGCCTCCTGGAACAAGGATTCCATCTACATCTTGAAGAAGTTCTGCAACGTTTTCTGCGTTCACTTCTTCCGCATTAATCCATTTAATTTCTACATCAGCATCAAAGGCATAACCTGCATGCTTCATCGCTTCCACAACAGAAATATACGCATCTTGAAGTTCAACATATTTTCCTACGAGACCAATGCGCGTTTTACTTGAAAGGTTCAGAACCTTATCAACTAAAGCTTTCCATTCTGTCATCTCAGGTTCTGGAGTTGTTAGCTTTAGATGATCACAAACAATTTGATCCATATGCTGTTCTTGCAGAGCCAATGGAATGGAATAAAGTGTATCGGCATCGCGGCATTCAATGACTGCTTTTGCATCGATATCACAGAATAAAGCAATTTTATCCTTCATATCCTGAGAAACAGGCATTTCTGTACGTACCACGATGATATTTGGCTGAATCCCTAGACTGCGAAGCTCTTTTACACTATGTTGCGTCGGCTTCGTCTTCATTTCACCCGCTGCTTTAATGTACGGAATTAAGGTACAGTGAATGTACATGACATTGGAGCTTCCGATATCACTCTTGATTTGACGGATTGCTTCTAGGAATGGCAGTGATTCAATATCCCCTACAGTTCCGCCAATTTCAGTGATAACAACATCTGCATTTGTTTCATTGCCCGCGCGGAAAACACGTTCTTTAATTTCATTCGTAATGTGGGGAATAACTTGAACCGTACCGCCTAAGTAATCGCCGCGGCGCTCTTTGCGTAAAACGGTTGAATAGATTTTCCCAGTTGTTACATTGCTGTACTTATTTAAATTAATATCGATAAAACGCTCATAGTGGCCTAAGTCTAAATCCGTTTCGGCACCATCACCTGTTACGAACACTTCACCGTGCTGGTACGGACTCATCGTTCCTGGGTCCACATTAATATAAGGATCAAACTTTTGAATCGTTACGTTCAATCCGCGATTTTTTAGCAACCTTCCTAAAGAGGCTGCGGTGATTCCTTTTCCTAACGATGAAACCACACCGCCAGTTACAAAAATATACTTCGTCATAAAATAATCCTCCTCTAATTCAGTTTGTGCAATCTTCAGTTGTTTAAGGCTTCTTTTATAAATTTTTTATACGTAAGAAGTCTCGGTCATTGCCGAAAGAGCTGTGTATCATGGACTGACAAAATAAAAAAGCACTCCGCTTACGCAATGTAAGGGAGCGCTCTATAAGCAAATTATGATCCGTTCCTTTTTAAAGGAGCCCAAAAAAGATTCTACAAGTGCAGAGATAAAAAGTCAAGCCTATAATAAGTCGTCGTCTTCATCCTCTGCTTCATCTAAATCTTCCTCTCCATCATCAAGGACCTCGTCAAGGTCTTCTTCTTCATCAAGGTCGAATTCATCGTCATCATCGATCACATCATCATCTTCATCGTCTAATTCATCGACTTCATCGAGGTCATCCAGCAAATCGTCCTCTTCGTCATCAAGAAGATCGTCTTCATCGGCAAAGTCATCCAGTTCATCATAATCTTCTTCGATATCATCAAAATCTTCAAGTTCGTCTTCATCGACAACCTTTTTCGCCTTTTTCTTCTTAGGCTTAATGACTGTAACCACTTCTTCTTCCGCTGTATCAACTGGATACCAAACGCGAAGACCCCAGCGGTTATCTCCTAATGAAAGAAAACGGCCATCAATATTTATGTCTGTATAGAATTGTGCGATTCTTGATCTAATTCCATCTTCTGAAAGCTCTGTAGCTGCCGCAATTTCTTTAATTAGTTCATTGAAGGAAATCGGCTGTTTGCTGTTTTTTAGAAATTCGTACGCTAGCTCAATGAGGGAAAACTCTTTTAATTGCTCCTTTGAGTAACCTTGTAAACTCAATTTCGGCACTTCCTTTCTCTATTTAACACTCTATAAAATGAGTGATAACGGGCAAAACTATTTGCACTTAAGTGCTAGTTTTTTGACATATTCTTCATTATAAACAATATTCTCCCGTTTATGCTAGTTCTATCTACTGTTTTACTTGATTTTTTCCCGTTTTGGCTGGTGATCATCAGGGTTTTCCTCTTTTTTTATCATTTTCAACTCTTTCATTGCCTTTGAAAAGAAGAAAATAGCCAATACTAGGAAGGAGATGGCGCCTAATTGGTGTTGATAGAGATAGTATAACGGCCAGGCTAAAATGATTAATACCAAAAACGTATAGTTTATCTTCATTGTCAACACCTGCCCCGGGATCCTTTGATGTTTGCTCATCTATTATATAAGAAAAGTGGCCAAGATTAGTACTTGTCAAAAAAATATTTTCGTTTCACTGAACTTGGCCTGTTGATTTCCATTCCAGGCACTTCGCTTTCCGCGGGCGGGTCCGGGAAGCCTCCTCGGCGCTTAAGCGCCTGTGGGGTCTCCCGCAGGACATTGAATTTCTTCCTCGAATTTGCCCACGCACGAAGAAAATGCGATAGCATTTTCGAGGAGTCTTCGTGCCTTCCATTCCAATCAACAGGGTGCCAATATTATTGATACTCTTTACATATTATAAATAAAAAACAATGGCTTACAAGCTGACGCCTATTAAGCCATTGTAATATATTTACATATTTCTTCGGTATTGCCCGCCTACTTCGTATAGTGCTTTTGTGATTTGGCCTAGGCTGGCTACTTGTACGGTTTCCATTAGTTCAGCAAAGATGTTTTCGTTGTTTACGGCTGCTGCTTTTAAGCGCTCTAGTGCTTTTGCGGTTTGTGCTGCGTGTGCTTGTTGGAATGCACGTAAATTTTGTATTTGTAATTCCTTTTCCTCATAGGACGCTCTTGCCAGCTCCATGCTGTCGATGTCTTCTTCTGAAGGAGGATTAGGATTTAAATACGTATTGACGCCTATTATTGGCAGCTCGCCCGTATGCTTCTTCATTTCATAGTACATGGATTCATCCTGAATCTTTCCGCGTTGATACTGAGTTTCCATTGAACCCAGAACGCCGCCGCGGTCATTTAAGCGTTCAAACTCTTGCAGAACTGCTTCTTCCACAAGATCTGTTAATTCCTCAACAATAAACGAACCTTGAAGCGGATTTTCATTCTTTGTTAACCCATGCTCTTTTGTGATAATCATCTGAATCGCCATTGCGCGGCGAACGGATTCTTCTGTCGGTGTTGTAATCGCCTCATCGTAAGCATTGGTATGAAGGGAATTACAGTTATCGTGTAACGCCATCAATGCCTGCAAGGTTGTGCGAATATCATTAAAATCAATTTCTTGTGCGTGCAGCGAACGACCAGATGTTTGAACATGGTACTTCAGCTTTTGGCTCCGTTCTGCAGCACCATATTTGTCACGCATTACCGTTGCCCAAATACGGCGTGCCACTCGGCCAATGACGGTATATTCTGGGTCCAAGCCATTCGAGAAGAAGAATGATAAGTTTGGCGCAAAATCATCAATTTTCATGCCGCGGCTTAAATAGTACTCGACATAGGTAAATCCGTTGGAAAGCGTAAACGCCAGCTGAGAAATTGGGTTTGCCCCTGCCTCGGCAATATGATAGCCAGAAATAGAAACTGAATAATAGTTACGCACCTGCTGGTCAATGAAGTACTGTTGAATATCGCCCATCATCCGTAAGGCAAACTCTGTTGAAAAAATACACGTATTTTGACCTTGGTCTTCTTTTAAAATATCCGCCTGCACCGTACCGCGGACAGTTTTTAACGTATAAGCCTTCACTTGCGCAAATTCCTCGACTGTTAACACGCGGCCAAGCTCAGCCTCTTTTTTCTTCACCTGTTGATCAATTGCCGTATTCATGAACATCGCTAAAATAATCGGCGCAGGACCATTAATCGTCATCGACACCGATGTTGATGGATGACACAAATCAAAACCATCATAAAGTTTTTTCATATCATCAAGTGTACAAACATTTACGCCGCTCTCGCCAATTTTCCCAAAAATGTCTGGGCGATGATCGGGGTCTTCACCATACAATGTCACCGAGTCAAATGCCGTACTTAAACGTTTTGCGGAATCGTCTTTTGAAAGATAGTGGAAACGGCGATTTGTTCTCTCTGGCGTTCCTTCGCCGGCAAATTGACGTTTCGGATCTTCCCCCTCGCGTTTGAACGGGAACACTCCAGCTGTAAACGGATAGGAACCTGGTACATTCTCACGGTACACCCAGCGGAGGATTTCGCCGTAATCTTTATATCCTGGTAATACGACCTTTGGGATATCGATGCCAGACAGGCTCTTAGTTTTTAAGACTGTGATAATTTCTTTATCACGAATTCTTGTGACAAATTTATCCGCTTTATAAGCAGCCTTTGTTTTTTCCCAGCCGTCGAGTATCTTTTTCGATTCTGGTGTTAATTTTTCTTCTGTTGTTTGCTTAATGCCTTCTAAGGAAGCAAGCACTTCTGGATTTGCTTCTGCTTCTTTGACCGCAGCAATTGCACCTTCGAGCTGAAATAATTTCCGGGCAATATTTGCCTGCTCTTCAGCCTTTTTGTGATAGCGGCGGACTGTTTCCGATATTTCCCGGAGGTAATAGCGGCGGTCCGTTGGGATGATCACATTTTGCTTTTCTACTAATGCAAATTTAGTAAAAGAGGTAACCCAATTTGTACCCATTTTTTCATTTACTTTTTCAATTAATGCCGCAAATAGCGCATTCGTGCCTTGATCATTAAACTGACTTGCTATCGTACCGTATACAGGCATTTCACTTGTGTCTTTTTCAAATAGCATATGACTGCGCTGGTATTGCTTTTGAACCTGACGGCGTGCATCCTCAGAGCCCTTGCGCTCAAATTTATTAATGACAATTAAGTCCGCAAAATCAATCATATCAATTTTTTCAAGCTGTGAAGGCGCACCGAACTCACTGGTCATGACGTAGAGTGAGACATCACAAATTTCCGTAATCTCTGCATCGCCCTGGCCAATACCACTGGTTTCCACAATCACGAGGTCAAAGCCAGCCGCCTTAACGACTGCAACTGCATCTTTAATCGCAAGCGATAATTCTGATTTTGAGGATCGTGTGGCCAGGCTTCGCATGTAAACATTCGGATTAAAGATGGCATTCATTCGGATCCGGTCGCCTAACAGTGCACCACCTGTTTTTTGCTTGGTCGGGTCTACGGAAAGAATCGCGACTTTTTTATCGGGCAGTTCGTTGATAAAACGGCGAATTAATTCGTCCGTAAGCGAGCTTTTTCCAGCACCACCAGTACCGGTGATTCCGACAACAGGGATTTCCTTTGTTAACGATTTTACTTTTTCAAGCAGGCTTTCCGCAGCGGCTGCAGCTTCTCGGTTGCTATCAACATGAAGCTCAGCAAGCGTAATTAATTTTGAAATTGCATTAACATCGCCAGTTGGCAGCTTTTCAATATGCTCAGCATGGTCCGCCGTAACGGTTGGGAAGTCGCATTCTTCCAGCATTCGGTTAATCATTCCTTGAAGACCCATCGTCCTGCCGTCCTCAGGTGAAAAAATCCAAGCAATACCGTAATCATGCAGCTCTTTAATCTCGCGCGGGATAATAACACCGCCGCCGCCGCCATAAATGCGGATGTTCGGCGCGCCTTTTTCCTTCAGCAAATCGTACATATACTTAAAGTATTCGACATGACCGCCTTGATAAGAAGAAATCGCAATCCCCTGTGCGTCCTCTTGAATTGCGGCATTGACCACCGCTTCGACCGAACGGTTATGACCAAGATGAATAACCTCTGCTCCGCTCGCTTGAAGAATTCTTCTCATAATATTAATCGAAGCGTCGTGACCATCAAACAAACTAGACGCCGTTACAAAACGAATATGATGCTTCGGCTGATAAACCTCCGTCGTACTCATTTGTCTCCCCCTTATTTGGAAAAATTCACTTCGTTATCGTCCTGACTAACCCCGTTAATTCCCGAAAATAAATACTCCGTTTGCATTTCAATGTATTCTTCTAACGTAAATAATTTTTGCAGCGTCCAGCGGCGAAAGCTCCACATTTGACCCTCGACAATAATCGTGTGCGAAAGGATTTTGATTTGCTTTTCAGTTAGGTTTAATTCCCCATTTTCCACGCATAACGTGATCAGTTTTTCGAACATATCTGCCATTTCAATTTCCTTTTTCAACACATATGGAAGGGCTTCCTTGTTAAGCGACTTGGTCTCTTGATACATGACCAAGATTTCCTCCTGCATTTCATCAATAACCCGAAAGTAATTGGCAATCCCATGCTTCAGGCTCTCCAGTGTTCCCTGCTTATGCTCAAGGTCCTCCTGAAGCCGATCGCTTACGTGGTCATAAATACTATCACAAACGAGGTAAAGAACATCTTCCTTTGTACGAATATATTCATATAAGGTCCCAATGCTAAATCCCGCCGCCTTTGCTATTTCCCTTGTCGTCGTCCGGTGGAACCCTTTTTCTTTAAAAAGTGATACGGCCCCTTTGATCATTTCATCCCGTCTTTTTTTTACAAGGCGTTCATCTTTCACAGACGCCTGCACTTCACGCTTTTTCATCCCTTTTTACCGCCTTTATTCAATAAATGGTTACTTAGTTATCATTCTAGAAATAACGAGGCGTTGGATTTCCTGTGTTCCTTCATAGATTTGCGTGATTTTTGCGTCGCGCATGAATCTCTCTACTGGATAATCCTTTGTATAACCGTAACCGCCAAATACTTGTACTGCTTCTGTCGTCACCTTCATCGCCGTATCGCCAGCGAATAACTTCGACATTGCTGATTCTTTACCGTATGGAAGACCCTGCGACTCCAGCCACGCAGCTTGATAGGTTAATAGTCTTGCTGCTTCAATATTTGTCGCCATATCTGCAAGTTTGAAGGCAATTCCTTGGTTGGCTGCAATTGGTTTTCCAAACTGCTGACGCTCTTTTGAGTAGTCCACCGCAGCGTCAAGCGCACCCTGTGCAATCCCAACCGCCTGTGCCGCGATGCCGTTACGGCCGCCATCAAGTGTCATCATCGCAATTTTGAATCCTTCGCCTTCTTCACCCAATCTGTTGGCGACGGGCACCTTGCAATCTTCAAAAATAATTTCGGTTGTTGGTGACGAACGAATGCCTAGTTTCTTTTCTTTTTTCCCCACAGAGAAGCCTGGGAAGTCGCTTTCGACGATGAATGCGGTGGTTCCTTTGTGTTTGCTGGATGGATCTGTTACGGCGAAAACCACGTAAATATCAGCTACTCCGCCATTCGTAATGAAAATTTTTGAACCATTAAGAATGTAATGGTCGCCTTCACGTCTTGCCGTTGTTCTCATCCCGCCGGCATCTGAACCGCTTCCTGGTTCTGTTAACCCGTACCCCCCAATTTTGGAGCCTTCCGCCATCGGACGAAGATATTGCTGTTTTTGTTCTTCCGATCCGAATTTGTAAATCGGCCAGCCGGCTAGGGAGGTATGTGCCGATAGTGTTACACCTGTTGATGCGCAAACTCTTGAGAGTTCTTCAATCGCTATACAATAGGCAAGGTAATCACTGCCGATGCCGCCGTACTCTTCCGGCCATGGAATTCCTGTTAAGCCAAGCTCCGCCATCTTGTCAAAAATCTCACGGTCAAAACGCTCTTCCTCATCACGCTCAGCCGCTGTTGGTGCCACTTCATTTCTAGCAAAATCACGAACCATTTTCCGAATCATTTCATGTTCTTCAGATAAGCGAAAGTTCATTTTATACGTCCTCCCCAAGGTAACTTCTCTTTAATACGTACAGTTTTTACAGAAAACTAGACCGTTCTTACAAAAAACTGTACAGTTCTTACAAAAAACCAGACCGTTCTTACGAAAAACCGTACAGTTTTTACAAAAAACCAGACCGTTCTTACAAAAACCGTACAGTTTCTACGAAAAACCAGACCGTTCTTACAAAAAACCGTACAGTTTATACAAAAAACCAGACAGTTCATACAATTAGCCAAGATATCTACACTTTCCAGCCCAAATATCCACACAAATCCCAAAAATATCTACACACTACCCAAATCCATAACTTATCTACAATCTAAAGATATTTACTAATCACAATCCGCTGAATCTCACTCGTTCCCTCATAAATCTCGGTCACTTTGGCGTCACGGAAGTAGCGCTCGACTGGGTAATCCTCTGTATAGCCATATCCGCCAAACACCTGAATCGCTTCTGTCGCCGTCTCTACAGCCGTTTTTGACGCAAATAGTTTTGCAATCGAAGCTTCCATCCCACATTTTAGACCCTGCGCCCGCAAATCAGCGGCACGATAGAGTAATAGTCTTGCAGCTTCCACATTCGTAGCCATATCTGCTAATTTAAAACCGATTCCCTGCTGCTGTGCAATGGGCTTTCCAAACTGCTTACGTTCTTTTGCATATTCCACTGCCGCAACTAATGCCGCTTCTGCAATCCCTAATGCTTGAGCAGCAATCCCGATTCGCCCAACATCCAGGTTTGCCATGGCAATTTTAAAGCCTTCTCCTTCTTGACCCAACAAGTTCTCCACAGGTACACGCATATCTTCAAAAGAAAGCTGTACCGTTCTTGAGCCATGAAGTCCCATTTTATGTTCGTCCTTGCCAATCACAAGGCCAGGAGAATTTTTTTCTACGATAAATGCCGAGATTCCTTTACTTCCTAATTCAGGATTGGTTGAGGCAAAGACGATGTAAATGTCGGCTTCACCGCCATTGGTGATAAACATCTTCGAGCCGTTGATGACATAATGGTCATCTTTCTTAACCGCGCGGGATTTCATGCTTTTTGCATCGGACCCTGATCCCGCCTCCGTCAAGCAAAATGCCGCTAAATACTCTCCTGATGCCAATTTAGGCAAAAACCGCTGCTTTTGTTCATCCGAGCCAAAATAAAGAATTGGATTGGTTCCGACCGATGTATGAACAGAAAGGATAACGCCCACCGTTGCGCTTACTCTTGAAATTTCATTTATCGCGATGATATAGGAGACAAAATCCATCTCTGCACCGCCGTATTTTTCAGGAACCGGAATTCCCATTAAACCAAGTTCGCCCATTTTACGAAGAATTTCACGCGGAAATTCGCCCTTTTCCATCCGCTCAACAAACGGGGCAATTTCATTTTCAGC
This sequence comes from Neobacillus niacini NBRC 15566, assembly GCF_001591505.1. GTDB lineage: Bacteria > Bacillota > Bacilli > Bacillales > Cytobacillaceae > Neobacillus > Neobacillus niacini. The sequence continues at coordinate 12,265 of NZ_BCVA01000035.1, read as the reverse complement.
AAAGTCGCGGACCATTTTGCGCATCATTTCCTGCTCTTCTGTAAATCTTAGATTCATAGTAACACTCCTAATTATTCGTATGTGTAGAAGCCTCGACCGGATTTCTTCCCAAGCCAGCCAGCTTTAACATACTTTCGCAGCAGCGGACATGGACGGTATTTTGTATCGCCAAAGCCTTCATGGAGGGTTTCCATAATATACAGGCATGTATCAAGACCAATAAAATCAGCTAACGTTAACGGTCCCATTGGGTGATTCATCCCTAGCTTCATGACTTCATCAATCGCTTCCTTTGTAGCTACACCCTCATACAGCGTATAAATCGCTTCATTAATCATCGGCATTAGAATTCGGTTTGAAACGAATCCTGGGAAGTCATTCACTTCAACAGGAACCTTACCCAATGTTTTTGTCATATCTTCTATCACTTGGTAGACTTCATCCGCTGTTGCTAAGCCGCGAATAATCTCGACTAGCTTCATAACTGGCACCGGATTCATAAAATGCATTCCGATTACTTGTTCCGGACGTTTCGTTGCCGCAGCAATCTCCGTAATTGGCAGAGAAGAGGTATTGCTCGCCAAAATCGCATGTGCAGGCGCAATTTCATCTAACTGCGCGAATACCTTTGATTTGATTTCCATATTTTCAACCGCTGCTTCAATCACAAGGTCGACCGCACGGGCATCATTCAGATCAGTGGAAGCCTTAATTTGCTTTAGGACTTCTTGTTTTTGTTCTTCTGTCATTCTGCCTTTATCCACATTACGGGATAAATTTTTGTTGATGACTCCTAAACCGCGCTCTACAAATTCTTGCTTTAAATCGTTAAGGTACACCGTATAGCCCGCCTGTGCACAAACCTGTGCAATCCCAGAACCCATTTGACCGGCTCCGATTACCATTATCTTTTCAACCTTCATTATTTCCCCTCCAATTGCCCTTTTTTAAAAAAATTCCTATTTGGGTTTTAGACTATTTAAGTTTTGTACGTTTATTTCGATGTTTTGAACAAGTTTTATATTGTTTTATACAATTAGACACGATCTGAAAGTCACTAAACTCTAGGAACCTCAATCATCACCGCGTCACCCTGTCCGCCGCCGCTGCAAATAGCTGCAATCCCAATTCCGCCTCCCCGGCGTTTCAGTTCGTGCATTAACGTGATAATAATCCGGGCACCGCTAGCACCGATTGGATGGCCCAATGCGACCGCGCCGCCATTGACATTGACCTTCTCTGGATCAAGATTGGCAATTTTTCCACTTGCTAATGCAACTGCTGCAAAAGCTTCATTGATTTCAAATAAGTCGATTTCTTCTACGGTCTTTCCGGTTTTTTTCAATAAGCTATTGATGACAAGGCCTGGCGTTTGTGGGAAATCCTTTGCTTCTACCGCTATTGCTGCATGACCTAAGATTACGGCTTCCGGCTTGTAACCCTCGCGTAATGCTCTTTCTTCACTCGTTAAAATAAGGGCTGCCGCGCCGTCATTGATTCCAGGGGCATTTCCTGCTGTGATGGTACCGTCAGAGTTAAAGACGGGTGCTAATTTTGCAAGTCTTTCGATAGAGGTGTCTTTTCGTGGTGATTCATCATGCTCTACGACAACCGGAGCACCTTTACGCTGTGGGACGGTGACAGGCACGATTTCTTCTGCAAATATACCGCCTTCAATCGCCGCAATCGCCCTTTGGTGACTTCTTAATGCCCATTGATCCTGAGCTTCTCGGCTGATTTCCATTTCTTTTGCTGTTGAATTTCCATACGTCCCCATATGAACGCCTGTGAAGCTGCAGCTTAATCCGTCATGAATCATTAAATCCTTTACAGATGAATCGCCCATTTTTAATCCCCAGCGTGCCTTTGGTAAAATATATGGAGCGTTACTCATTGATTCCATGCCGCCTGCTACAAGTAAATCTTCATCACCTGCACGGATAATCTGATCCGCTAACGTGACACTGCGCATCCCAGAAGCGCAAACTTTATTAATGGTTTCTGTTTTGACTTCCCAGGAAAGTCCTGCCTCTCTTGCTGCCTGACGTGAAGGAATTTGTCCTTGACCGCCTTGTAGAACTGTACCTAAAATTACCTCCTGCACATCTTCAGGATTCACTCCAGCGCGTACGATTGCTTCTTTCACCGCAATACCGCCCAGCTGCGAAGCTGTCAGACTGCTAAGTGCTCCGCCAAATTTTCCAAATGGTGTTCTAACCCCGCTCAAAATAACTGTTTTCCCCATCCAAAGCACTCTCCCTATTCTTTAATCCTTTAATTGACTGAACGCTCGCTCGATTTATGCTTAAAAAAAATTCCTAATGAAAACGTTTTCTATTTCACTATCTATTTTACATAAAAAAAGGCAAAAGTTGAAATGTTTTACACAAAATTCTTAAGATTTTATGAATTCAAGCAACATTCAACTTTTGCCTCAACCGACTTATTCTGTCTAGCTCCGGCACCTAGCCCCTCGAGGTCACTTCGGTCCACCGGGTGAAGTCAAAGTGCACGACTTCACCCGGTGGCCCTCCAGTTCTGGTCGGGGCTGAACGAGGCGCCTTCGCTTTTCTATGCTACTTCCCCACAGACTGCTTTTTCAAGGAGTTCTGCAACATCATAGGTTGAAATCTTTTCTTCTACTTCTTTTGCCTTCGTTCCGTCTGACAGCATGGTTAAACAGTACGGACATCCAGAACTGATAACAGATGGATTCACAGCCAGTGCCTGCTCGGTTCTTGATACGTTAATACGGTGTCCAGTTTCTTCTTCCATCCACATCAAGCCGCCGCCTGCGCCACAGCACATTCCGGTTTCTCTGTTTCTTTCCATTTCCACAAGCTGCACGCCTGGAATTGATTTTAAAATCTCCCTTGGCGGATCGTACACGTCGTTGTAACGACCTAAGTAACAGGAGTCATGGAAGGTAATCTTTTCATTAACCGCATGCTTTGGTACTAGCTTTCCATCACGAACGAGTTCATATAGAACCTCTGTATGATGGTAAACCTCAGCCTCTAAACCAAAGTCAGGATATTCATTCTTGAAAATATTGTAGGCATGCGGGTCAATCGTAACGATCTTCTTCACTTCAGCCTTTTCAAATTCTTCAATATTTTTGCTAGCAAGCTCTTGGAACAAGAACTCATTACCAAGACGGCGCGGTGTATCACCAGAGTTTTTCTCTTTGTTACCTAGGATTGCAAACTTCACACCTGCTTCATTTAAAAGCTTTGCAAATGAAAGAGCGATTTTTTGGCTGCGGTTATCGTAGGATCCCATTGAACCAACCCAGAATAAGTATTCGAACTCCTCACCCTTTTTGTTCATTTCTTTTACCGTAGGAATTTCAACATCTTCACGAACCTCACGCCAAGATTCTCTCTCTTTACGATTTAAGCCCCAAGGATTTCCCTGACGTTCGATATTGGTCATTGCACGCTGAGCGTCCGCGTCTAACCTTCCTTCTGTTAAAACAAGATAACGGCGAAGGTCAATAATTTTATCCACGTGCTCGTTCATTACTGGACACTGATCCTCACAGTTACGGCAAGTTGTACAAGCCCAGATTTCCTCTTCGGTGATGACATCGCCAATCAAGCTTGGATTATAAGCGAGTGTTGCTGCTGTTTCTTGGGCACCTTGGCCACTTGCAGCCAGTGCGATTTGATTACCTTTTGTGCTGCCAAACGCAAAAGTCGGCACCCACGGCTGTTTTGAGGTAACGGCCGCACCATGATTGGTTAGATGGTCACGCATTTTAACAATTAAATCCATTGGCGACAGCATTTTTCCTGTTCCTGTTGCAGGACACATATTCGTACAGCGACCACATTCTACACAAGCATAAAAATCGATCATTTGATGCTGCGTAAAATCTTCTATTTTTCCAACCCCGAAGGATTCCTGTGACTCGTCCTCAAAATCGACCTTCTTCAACTTACCTGGTTTTTCTAAACGGTTAAAATATACATTTGCCGGTCCGGCAATTAAGTGTGCGTGTTTTGATTGTGGAACATACACTAAGAAGGTTAGTAAGAATAATAAATGAATCCACCATGCCACATAAAAAATGACAATTGAAGCGGTTTCACCAATCCCTGAAAAAATAAGCGCAATTAACGACGCAATTGGCTCTGTCCAAGTGGCTTCGTGACCGTGCCAGATAATGCCCATTCCGTTTCCGACAAGAACGGAAAGCATTAATCCGCCGATAAAAATCAATACAAGACCCGATTTAAAGTTGCGCTTCAAGCGGACAAGTTTTTCCACATAACGGCGGTAAAAAGCCCAAATAACCGCAACAAGAATCATCAATGTAACGATTTCTTGGAAAAAGGTAAACCCTGCATACAGCGGCCCCAGCGGTAAATGAGAGCCCGGTACTAATCCTTTCCAAATGAAATCAATGGCACCAAATTGGACGAGAATAAATCCATAAAAGAACATCACGTGCATGATTCCACTCTTTTTGTCCTTTAATAACTTCTTCTGCCCAAACACATTGACCCAGATTTTTTGCATTCGTTCTTTGACTTTATTGTCAAACTCGACTTTTTTCCCCAGCTTAATGAATTCAATCCTCGTTTTTACTACGTAAACGAACAGACTGACTGCGTAAGCGGTTACAGCAAGAAATGCAATGAGATTCACCCATAAAAGCCCATTCATTCAATACGCCCCCTTTGTTTTGTTCCAATCCCTAATTGTTTATCTTTAGTAGAAAATTTTAAAACAATAAAATTTTCTGACTACTATTACCACCATTATATAATGAATGAGCATTCAGTCAAATGGTTTTCTGAAAATTTATTTGACTTTTATTCAAATTCATACTATAGCCTCTGTTTGGCAAACCTAACAGAAATGATTGGAGGAACGATACTGCATGCATTTACCATCCATAGTCATCGCTCTTATACTTCTTATCATTATTTGGTTTTATATTGATCTTACATTAGGCAGAAAAAAGCATCGCTCGTTTTTTCAAAAAAGAGAAACCCCAATTCTGTATGGAAACTTTGATATTTTTCCACATGGAAAAGAGCTGTTTGCCGATTATTTTCAAGAATTAAGAAATGCCCAGAACCATATTCATATCCTTTTTTATATTGTGAGGGATGACCAATTTAGCCAGCAGTTTTTCGATATTTTAAAAGCAAAAGCTAGAGAGGGAATTGAAGTTAGATTATTGGTCGATCAGATTGGCAGTCATAAGGTGAAAAAGCCTGCAATAAGAGAATTACGTAATGCCGGTGTACAATTTGCCTTTAGCAATCGAATACGGCTTCCCTTCCTTTTTTATTCCTCTCAGGTGCGAAACCATCGAAAGATATCGATTATTGATGGAAAAATTGGCTATCTTGGCGGGTACAATATTGGTAAAGAATATATTGATCAAGATCCGAAGCTAAGTCCCTGGCGCGATTACCATTTAAAGATTACTGGTGAAAGTGTGCCATTTCTGCAGCGTGAGTTTTTTATTGATTGGAATGAATACGCTTCTGATCATGTGATTGTCGATTCTCGTTATGCTCCTCGGCAGCCCAAAGGGACAGTACCACATCAATTTGTTCCCACAGAGGCAGGCTTCCTTGAAGAAAAGTATTTCCACTTCATTGAAAACGCAAAAAAGTCGATTACGATTGGTACTCCGTATTTTATACCAAGCAAAAAACTCATTGATGAACTGCTTCGGGCGGCCAAGCGCGGTATTAAAATTACCATTGTTGTGCCATATATTACTGATCATATGCTTGTACAAGAGGCTTCATACCGATATTTACGCAAGATGTTATTAGCGGGAGCACAGGTTTTTCAGTATAAGAATGGTTTTTACCATGCAAAATCTATCATCATCGATGATCATCTTTGTGATATCGGTACGGCAAATTTTGATAAAAGAAGTTTATTTTTAAACAAAGAAATTAATTGTTATTTTTTTGACCCTGCCTTCGTAGAACGGTTTAGGGGTGTCCTCCATAAAGATATTCTTGATTCAAAACCATTGAAACTAGAGGACCTCAATAAGCCAAACTTTTTAAGGTCGATAAAGGAAGGCATCGCTGGGGCTTTTTCATTCTTTTTATAATAAGGAGTTAGTACGATGAAGATTCGTTTCGGCTATGTTTCAACTGCTATTACCTTGTGGGATGCTTCTCCATCGAAGACACTTACCTTTACACGCTACCAGCAGCTATCTGAAAAAGAGCGTAAAGATAAGTTACTTGAGCTCACTAGGCTCAATTTAGCCCATACGCTTCGAATGCTCTATTTCAATCTCGCCCATGAAATTGAATTGTACCGGCTTTCCAGTTCAATTGTACCGTTAGCGACCCATCCAGATGTGTTTTGGGATTTTGTTACCCCCTTTAAGAAGCAGTGGAAGGAAATTGGCCAGCTAATCAAAAAGAATAACTTAAGAGTTAGCTTTCATCCTAATCAATACACGTTATTTACCTCTCCGCAGCAAAAAATAACCGATAATGCCGTTATCGATATGGCATATCATTATCGAATGTTTGAGGCCATGGGTGTCGAAGATAGAGGCATGATGAATATTCATATTGGGGGCGCCTATGGAGATAAGGTGGAAACGATTGTCCGTTTTCATGAGAATCTAAAAAAGCTTCCGTCACATATCAAACGTGCGATGACCTTAGAAAATGACGACAAAACCTACCATACAGAGGAGACCTTGCTTGCCTGTGAAAAAGAGACGATTCCCTTTGTATTCGATTATCATCACCACATGGCTAATCTTTGCGAACCTCCGCTCGAGGAGCTGTTGCCGAGGATTTTTAAGACATGGGATCATGTTGATCTTATTCCTAAAATCCATATTTCCTCTCCTAAAGCTGAAAAAGAATTCAGGTCTCATGCAGATTTTGTAGACCTCGAATTTATCATGCCGTTAGTAAAAATGCTGAAGGAAATCGGGCAGGATGTCGACTTCATGATTGAAGCGAAAGCAAAGGATCAGGCTACTTTGAAGTTAGTCGAAGATATTAGTAAAGTACGCGGCTTTAAACGTATTAGCGGGGCAGCGATAGAGGTGAAATAACTCCCAGCATTTTTTTAAGCGGGATTGGTTAAAGTAACAACAGATTCACACAAGGAGGGATTGTCGATGGAAAGCACCAGCCAATTCGTACAAAAATTAGCGGAAAATGAAAAAAAGCAAAAGAAAAATCAAAAGCATGGCAACAACGACCCGGAAAGCAAATTACCAAACCATAAACATTCACAAGGCGTGTAAATAGAAAGAGTCTCCCGTAGCAGGAGACTCTTTACTCTTCAATTAGATTCAACACAGGAACTTCTAATTCATTCTCCGGATCAGACTTCGCATACACCCGCGCCATCTTCGTGTTATCATCCACATGCTGAATAATCACCGGCGTTCCCTCATACGTCACATTAATCATATCCATCGAATCAGCAATTTCCTTCGCTCTTCCCACATTCATCAGGGCCACTCCTCATCTAAAAAGTACCTTCATAATATCTACCAAAAAACGGATAAATATTCAGTCATGAATATTTGGTGACAGGCACCGCTCGTGGACACTTTCCACCCCATATGGACACTACGGACAAATGGAAATAGTAAAAATGGCTCCCTTAAGGGAGCCATGAGATTGTCGTGAAAGGTATCTTTCTCGGCGATTTTTTATTTTTATGTGTTTTGAGGACATATTGCATGAGCAGCGTGCATGGTTTTGTCCTCAATACAGGGGCTTGAGGACAAATCGCCTAGCACCTAGCATGGTTTTGTCCTCAATACAGGGGCTTGAGGACAAATCGCCTAACACCCCGCATGGTTTTGTCCTCAATACAGGGGCTTGAGGACAAATCGCCAAGCACCCCGCATGGTTTTGTCCTCAATACAGGGGCTTGAGGACAAAACCTACTAGTCCTTTTAATCATAGTCAAAATAATGGCTGCCGAGAATTTCTCGACAGCCTGATTGCCCCCAAAAGGGACCCTCGATGATGGTTTTACATTTTTTCTGGAGCTGATACACCAATCAACGCGAGGGCATTGCGCAGTGTGATTTGCACGGTTTTGATTAACGCGAGGCGTGCCTTCGTGCGTTCTGGCTGCTCGCTGTCGAGTACTTTTTCTGCATTGTAAAAGCTGTGGAAGGTTGAAGCCAGTTCCATGATATAGTTCGTCACACGGTGAGGTACGCGCTTTACTGCTGCCTCGCTAACTGCCTGCGGGAACTCTCCAAGCTTTTTCAATAACTCGATTTCTTTTTCTGCACCAATTAATGAGAAATCCGCATCTTTATCGATTTTAATTCCTTGCTCTTCCCCTGAGCGCAGGATGCTGCAAATCCTTGCGTGTGCATATTGAGCATAATACACAGGATTTTCATTGGATTCTGAAACAGCTAAATCCAAATCAAAGTCCATATGAGTATCCGAACTTCTCATCGCAAAGAAATATCGAGTGGCGTCGAGGCCGACCTCATCGACCAAATCACGCATCGTAACAGCCTTACCTGTACGCTTACTCATCTTCATTTTCTCACCATTTTTATAAAGGTGAACAAGCTGAATGATTTCAACCTCGAGGGCGTCTGCAGCATAGCCAAGTGACTGAATCGCCGCTTTCATCCGTGGAATATAACCATGGTGGTCCGCACCCCAAATATTGATCAGCTTTTCAAAACCGCGGTCAAGCTTGTCCTTATGATAAGCGATATCCGGCGTCAAATACGTATACGAGCCATCCTGCTTAATTAGCACGCGGTCCTTATCGTCACCAAAATCGGTTGAACGAAGCCAAGTTGCGCCCTCTTCCTCATAAATATATCCGCTCTCACGAAGCACTTTTAATGCCTCGTCAATCTTCCCATTTTTATAAAGAGACGTTTCAGAGTACCAAACATCAAATTTAACACGGAAATCCTCAAGGTCCTTTTGCAATTTTGCCATTTCATATTTCAAGCCGTATTCACGGAAAAATTCAAAACGCTCCTGCTCATCCACATTTACATATTTATCGCCAAATTCTTCTGCCAGCGACTTCCCAATACCAATGATGTCCGCACCATGGTAGCCATCCTCTGGCATAGGCTTGTCTTGACCAAGCGCCTGGAAATAACGCGCCTCAACAGACAAAGCCAGATTATTAATCTGATTACCTGCGTCATTAATATAATACTCACGGGAAACATCGTACCCAGCCTTCGCTAGAATATTGCAAAGGGAGTCGCCGACTGCCGCACCACGAGCATGACCAAGGTGAAGGTCACCCGTTGGATTTGCGGAAACAAACTCTACCTGAACCTTCTGCTTGCCGCCAACCGTTGTTTCTCCGTACTTTTCCCCTGCCTCCAGAACCGTTGGAATCAAATCAGTTAAGTAAGCATTATTCATATAAAAATTGATGAACCCTGGTCCCGCCAATTCAATTTTTTCAATGTAAGCTTTTGAGCGATCGAAATTTTCAATGAGTGCTTCGGCAATCATTCTCGGCGCTTTCTTCGCCACACGCGCAAGCTGCATCGCCATGTTGGTGGAATAATCGCCGTGTGCCTTCTCTTTTGGAACCTCCAGAATAACATCTGGAATTTGTTCTTCTGTGGCAAGATTGGCCTTCACAACCGCTGCCCGTATTTCCTCTTTTAAACGACTTTGAACCTGTTCAACTATATTCATTTCTTCTCCTCCTGAAACGCTATTTCTAACTGATAGGTACTTGTCTGTGCACCCTCCATTGAAAAATCATAAACCACACCAAATCGGCCTTTACCATTTTCATAGGAAAAATCTATTCTTTTTGCTTTTGTCACGGTTGCAAATTGGCCAAACGGCATTTCATAACTGCCATTTAACTTACGATTCAATTCAAACGGCAGACGCATTTTAATCGCACCGCCGCGTAAAATAAGGGCCTCTTGATGTCCCATCTTCACAATCGTCCGGACACTTCCCTCTTCCACGGTTTCCTCATATCGAAGATACGCTGCATTTCCTTTTTCAAAGTATGTACCAAATACCATCAATTCAAAAGTCTCATCGTGGTCAATTGTTGTTTTTACATTAATTTTCACAGGTAACTCAGGGATTGACAATGAAACGCACACCCTTTTTAAAAATAAACCTTATATAGGTCCTTTAAATTTTACACACTTTTATCATTATACCTATAGTATGTACACAATTCAAAAGATGCCTGCCCCACTATTGGGACAGGCACTAAAAATCGTTATTTCACCCAGCCAAGAAGCATTTCACGAATCAATTTGCTGGCGGTATTCGCTGTTTGCTCAGAAGGATCGTAGATCGGAGCTACTTCAACAAGGTCGCAGCCAACTACGTTTACACCAGAGCGGGCAATTTCATGAATAGAAGCAAGCAGCTCACGAGATGTAATCCCTCCGGCGTCAACCGTACCAGTACCTGGTGCATGCGCAGGATCCAACACATCGATATCAATCGTTACATAAACAGGGCGTCCAGCAAGTTCAGGCAGAATTTCTTTTAACGGCTGATGAACTTCGAATTTTGAAATATGCATGCCGTTTTCTTTTGCCCATTGGAATTCTTCCTTCATCCCCGAGCGGATTCCAAAAGAATACACATTTTTCGGTCCGATATGTTCCGCAATTTTGCGAATCGGGGTGGAGTGGGATAATGGTTCGCCTTCATAGTTCTCCCTAAGATCTGTGTGGGCATCCATATGAATGATTGCTAAATCAGGGTATTTCTTATAAACCGCCTTCATGACTGGCCAAGACACCAAGTGCTCGCCGCCCATTCCAAATGGAAATTTACCAGCAGCTAAAACTTGATCTACGAAATCCTCAATCAAATCCAAACTCTTTTGCGCATTTCCAAAAGGAAGTGGAATATCGCCGGCGTCAAAATACTTTACTTCTTCCAACTCACGATCTAGATAGGCGCTATACTCCTCCAGACCAATCGAAACCTCGCGAATACGAGCAGGGCCAAAGCGCGAACCCGGACGATAGCTTACCGTCCAGTCCATCGGCATCCCGTAAAGCACAACCTGACTCTCTTCAAAACTCGGATGACTCTTTATAAACACATTACCAGAATAACTCTCATCAAAACGCATGTTACTTCCCTCACTTCTATGTATTAACCAATCTAGAATTGATTGGATATCGGTCACTCTAGGATACCTATAGTGACCGTATATCCTCTTTTATTGCCATCTCAGTCACTATAAGCATTCTTTAGTTACCGTAAAACCTCTTTCATTACCGTTTCGGTCACTATAAACCGTTTATAACGACCGTAATCTTGATTTCAACAGCTCTTCGGTCACTAACTGTCCACCTCAGGTGGAAAGTGTCCACGAGCGGTGACAGGCACCCAAAAAATTGGCACCCAAATTACTTCAATAAATCCCCAACAAACTTAGGCAGTACGAATGCTGCTTTGTGTAGTTCTTTTGTGTAGTATTTGGTTTCGATTTCGTGGAAGCGGTCTTCGCTTACTTCGAGTGGGTCGTATTTTTTGGATCCGATGGTGAATGCCCATAGTCCGCTTGGGTATGTTGGGATGTTTGCAACATACAAACGGGTAATCGGAAATATTTCGCGGACGTCGCGCTGTACGCTGCGAATTAAATCTGCCTTGAACCAAGGGTTATCTGACTGGGCTACAAAGATACCATCTTCTTTTAAAGCCTTAGAAATCCCAGCGTAGAATCCTTTTGTAAATAAGTTTACTGCTGGACCTACCGGCTCAGTTGAGTCTACCATAATCACATCATATTCATTTTCACTTTTGGCAATATGCATGAACCCGTCATCGACTCGGACATCTACACGAGGGTCATCCAGCATCCCTGCAATTTCAGGTAAGTACTTTTTAGAGTACTCAATGACTTTACCATCAATATCTACAAGCGTTGCTTTCTTAACGCTTGGGTGCTTCAAGACTTCACGAATAACGCCGCCGTCACCGCCGCCTACGACTAAAACGTTCTCCGGATTTGGATGTGTGAACAAAGGGATATGTGCCACCATTTCATGATATACGAACTCGTCTTTAACAGAGGTCATGACCATGTCATCTAATAGAAGCATATTGCCCCATTCTTCTGTTTCCACCATATCAAGCTTTTGAAATTCTGTTTGTTCGGTATGTAAAATTTTATTGATTTTCATGGTGATACCAAAGTTTTCAGTTTGCTTTTCTGTAAACCAAATTGCCATGTTCAACATCCTTCCGTATCTTTTTTAATGGCTGTGTTGACTGGGCTGTTGATTTGCGCTCCA
>NZ_BCVA01000034.1 GCF_001591505.1 Neobacillus niacini NBRC 15566 | reverse complement strand
AACACGCCTTAATTAGCTTATTAACTTAAGTGACGGTAATCTCCTATCAACCTTCAACAGGTGTAAAGCAAGGTATATAAGGTCCTGGATTACCTTGATCCCCGCTTTGCTTGAATACCACTTTTACCCTCTGATTGATGTGCACTGTATCTAAATCACAATCAACGATATTTGTCATCATTCTCGGTCCTTCATCGAGTTCAACAAAGGCGATCGCGTATGGGACACCTCGTCGCATTACACTATAGGTATAGACGCTTCCAGTGCCTTTTGCTTCCACCCAGCTTGTTTTATCAGTCATGCAGTATGGGCATATTACACGGGGATAATAATGATATTCCCCGCAGGAATCGCACTGCTTAAGAAGAAGTTTTCCGTCTGCAGCAGCAGCCCAATATTCCTTATGTTCCGGATGAATTTCAGGGATTTTCATCGTTCTTTCTTGATATGTAGTTCCCATTGTTTACACCCTCTCCATGATAAGTGTTGCACTGCCATGACGGCTTGCCAGCCCGCCGCCAGTACCGTGAGCTAACGCAATATCACAATTCTCAACTTGCACTTTTGGGTGTGCCTCTCCACGGAGCTGACGAACTGCCTCAATCACTTTTACAATGCCGCCGCGACTTGCTGGGTGATTGTTATTCAATCCACCGCCGTCTGTATTAATCGGAAGCTTTCCAATCCCTGAAATTAGGTTGCCATCAGCGACAAACTTCCCGCCTTCACCCTTCTTACAAAAACCTAAGTCTTCAAGCTGCATTAATACAGTAATGGTGAAGCTATCATAAATAGAAGCATATTTAATATCTTGAGGAGTAACTCCCGCTTCCTCGAATGCTCTTGGTCCTGACCAAATCGCTCCTGAGTATGTTAAGTCGGTTTTCCCTCCAAGTAACCCTTTTGGTGCTTCGCCTGCACCCATAACCCGGACTAGTGGACGTTTCAGACTTTTCGCAATCTCAGGTCTTACCACTACTAATGCACCACCGCCATCGCTTACAACACAACAATCCAATTTATGTAATGGATCAGCAATCATAGTAGAGGAAATTACATCTTCCACGGTAACTACATCAGGCAGCATTGCTTTTGGATTGTATTGTGCATGGTGTGAAGCAGCCACTTTGACCCATGCCAATTGCTCGCTTGTCGTTCCGAATTCATACATATGTCGAATCGCAGCCATTGCATATTCATTCACAGCAGTTGGTCCAAAAGGAAGTTCAAACGGTGTTTCTGGAACATTTGCACCAACAAGCTTCTGTTTAACACCGCTTCTCCCTTCTGAGCGTGGACGACCTGCCATTGTAATTAACGCAACATTACACTTACCTGCAGCGATTGCCTGTGCAGCATGTGAGACATGAGCAATGTACGAAGAACCGCCAGTATCAGTACCATCAACATGTCGAACATTTAGACCTAAATAATCGACCATCGACAGCACTCCACCCGGAGCGTCTCCGGCACAAAAATAACCGTCTACATCGGAGAAATTTAGTCCTGCATCGTCTAATGCACCTTTCGCACATTCAGCATGTAAGGCTGCCACGGATTTTTCCGGAGCCTTACGTGTTGGATGTTCAAATGCCCCTGCAATATAGGCCATTCCTTTAATTGTCATCTGACTTAACCTCCCGTTGATAACATTGTTCGTTTTTCCTATTAACGAGATTCTTGCTTTGTACGTCCTAACGATGGATTGATGTCTTTCGGTTCCTGCATGGTTAGGAATTTTGTTGGATTGTGTACTAAAAGTTGTTCAAATACTTCTTCCCCCACACCCGCTTTACGCAGATCCGGTAAGAATTCTTCAAACAGGTAGTTTACTGAATGCCCTTTTAATCCTGGCCATCCTAGAGCACAACAGTTGGCATCTGCTGATATAAGAGCACGGTCGACATAACCCTTATCTAGGAAACGAAGGAAATGTTCCACACGATCTTGTCGCGGACGAGACCAATATGGCGCACCGACCATTTCACTGTCGTAACCGATGGTGTCAAATCCAACCCAGCCACCTAGATTCGCAATCAAATTATCACGGTTTTCATCTAGATAACCGCCATCGTCCGCATGTCCCATTAGTACACGATCAAGCGGCAAACCTTCTTCATTGAAAATAGCAATGGCTGTTTCAGCGTCAACACATAAATGTGTAATAATTGGAACACCCGTTTTTAATGCTGCGCGTGCCGCTGCACGGTAAATGCGTTTATCAAGTTCACTTAATTTACCACCACGGCTTACACCTACCTTAATAGCACCAGCTTTTGCTCCAGTTCCGTCTATCCCAACCGTAATTTCATGAATGAATAAATCCATCAGATATTCGACTGATTTTTCACGGAAATATGGCAGAGCTGAGTCCCCTGCTACGAAGCCTGTAACAGCAATTATATGAACACCGGTTCTACGTGAAATCACTTGGAAATATTCGACATCACGTCCGTTTCCGATACCTGTACAATCTACAAATGTTTTTCCACCATGTTCCCGGAAGCGGCGTAATTTTTCGATAGTCACTTCAAACGCTTCTTCTGGTTTTTTCCACCATTGAGTATCTAAATCACATCCTGGCAGACCAAAGCCAATATGCTCATGAACTGCTATAATCCCTAAATCTTCTACCGGTATCGGACCTAAAACCGTATTTACTTTAGCCATCTATTTATTCACTCCTCACGTTTATTTTTGCTCTGCTGCCACTACGGATTCTTTTTCCGCAGCTGCTGATGTACCAAAAGTAAGTACACGTTGTGGGTTATCTTCTAAAAGAAAACGAACCTGCTCGTCCGTTAGCCCTGCTTTTCGTAACAATGGTACAAATGTTGTCAGCAAGTAATCATAGCTGAGATTTTTCGCTTCATGACCTTTTGCAACACCTACTGCGTTCGTGGAGATTAATACACAGTTGCCCAGGCCTTCTTTAAATAGCTCAACAATTAATTGAACACGCTGCTCGTCGCTCACATAGCCTTCGTATGAAGCCCAGCCAACATGGTCTAATGCCACATAGGCACCGCGGCGTGCTATTGCGAATACTTCCCTTCGTTCTACTGCATCGAGACGGTCAAGCCCACCAATGATAATACGGTTTGGTTCAATGCCTTCACCTAATAAGACCTCTAAATCATTTACAGCATCTGCTCCATATTGAACAGACACCGGTACTCCAGTAATAAGCGCTGCTTGAGCAGACCCCCGGAATAAATTTGTTTCTTTTTCCGTAATACCGCTTCGACTTGCGATGGACGTCACTAAACCTGCAAGACCTGAGCGTTCAATACGAGGTACCACAATTCCTTCCATCACCTCTTTAGCGAACAAATCAGCAAATTGCTCTGCCGACCACGGGGTGGGCGGATTCTTTTGCGGTGTAACAAAGTAACCACTTAACATTGGCTCCGGTCCTAAACCTGTTGAGGCTATAATATGTATGCCTGTTGTTTTTGAAAGAGTTTCATAGAGTTTTACATCACGACCATGGAACATTCCAGTACGATCGACAATGGTTTTCCCCCCATTTCGACGGAATTCAGTTAACTTTCTTTTTAACACCTCAAATATCTCGCTTTTGTCCATATTAATCTCTGGAGCATATTCCGCACCTGGCACTACAGAAAGAAGTGATTCATGAATGAGTACAACACCTAATTCATCAGCTGGAACCAGTCCAAGAACAGTTCGAACAACACCTGAACTTTTTTCTTTTAAATTATCTAGCATTGTAAAACCTCCTATCATTTAATAGTTCTACACCTTATAGGTGTTGGCGAAGATGGTTTAATTGTTAATGCTCACCTAAACAAACCGGTCGGTCTAATTTAAGCGCAACGCTAAAGTCTAAAACTCACATTATACAATTTTTAAACAGACCGGTCAGTCCAATCCTACTAAAAATAAAAAAACGATTGAAAATGTAAGAAGTTTTTTAGGCCAATTGTCCTTAAAATATTACATTTTATATGTAATCGCTTTCTTTTCTCGTAAATCATAGTTGTAATCTCACTTGTTAGTAAAATATTATAATAATGTTATACCAAAGTCAAACAATTTTAATTTTTCTAAATAGGCACAACAATTAGATTACTATTTTGATATACTCAAAATTTATTGCTATAATTTAGTATGACATATAAAAAAAAGCTGCCTTTTACATCCGTTTTAATGACGTTAAGGCAGCTTCATTTTTAATTAGAAATTATTTATTTAATAATAAAAAAATTACATTACATTGTTCAGTACTTTCGGTAATTCACGGGCAGTGACCTTTAGTGGCTGACTTGAATTTTGTGTTAAACAGAGCATGATCGCACCTTCTATAGAAGCAATCATCATGAGAGCAATAGAATTTGCACTTTCTATTGAAAATCCGTCTGCTTCTAACTTTGCAGAATATATAGCTTGCATTTTCAGGTAAAGGTCCGAACAGGCATTGCGCACAGATTCACTTAGGGAACCTATTTCACTTATAATGCTAGTGAAGGTAGAAATAACAATCCTGCCTTCTTGTTCAAAATCGTTCACCAATATATCGATCATCGCCCGCACTGCTTCTTTAGTAGTAGGATATTGATTGAAAATCTCAGTTATATGCGTTGTAATTTTTTCATCAATCGACTTAAGACAGGCAATTAATAATTCTTCTTTTCCGTCTGGAAAGTGGTGATAAAATGAACCTTTTGAAATGTTGCAAGCTTTTATGATTTCGGTTACCCCTACACCCTTATAGCCATAATGTTGGAAAAGAGGTGTCGAAGTCTCAATTATCTGTAATTTAGTATCCATTTTAATAGTAAAACTCCTTCATCACAGGTCTTTCTATTACTATATCCATAAAATTTTCCATTTTTCAAGAATTTAACTATAATTGTTTACAACACTAGCTATGATAATATAGGGATTAGGGTCTTTAGGAGGTTCAATATGGAAGTCATGAAAAAAGGAACTACCATCCAATCATTAGAAGTAGGGATGGGCATTGTAGATTCGATCGCCAAACAAGGCAGGCCGTTAAAATTTTCTGAAATTCAAGAATTAACCCAGATTACCAAAAGTAATCTTTATAAATACTTAAATACCTTTACACAATTAGGCCTTCTCTTTCGTTACAAGGATACAGGAGAATATGTATTGGGGAGCAAGTTGATTGAGTATGGGATGGCTGCTGTAGACCAAGAAAATGTGATCGACCGTATTTCTCCTTATCTCCATGAGATAAACGATATATTTTCGAGTACCGTTCTTTTCTCCAGCTGGACACATAGCGGACCAATGATTATTAAAGATTATAATAAAAATCGCGGAATAAATATTGGTGCTCAAATAGGAACCATACTTCCTATTCGATCTGCCTCAGGCAAAGTGTTTATGGCATTTATGGAAGAGCAAATGATTCGCGAATGGAAAGAGAAAGAATACAGGCAAATTCCTCCTGAAAAGCTAAGTCAGCTTGAAGAAGAATGTGGTATTATACGTGAGAAAGAAATTGCCTTTGCAAGGGAACCGCTGGTACCATCAGTATCATCGGTATCCATACCAGTTCTAAATTATCAGGGAAAACTCCTCGGAAGCGTAACCGTTGTAGGTTTTTCTGAATCTATCCCACAAGATGAAAATAATGAGCTTTCCCAATCCTTACTGTCAATTAGCAAAGAAATATCAGCCGGCTTCGGCTATAAAAAATAAGCGGGTATCTCCCCGCTTATTTTTTTCTATATAGAAAGCCTTACTTCTAATTGAAGTAAAGCTCCTATGTGTGCTGTAATATGACTCTTTTACACTAGATTCTCTTTAACATACTGTAAAGCTTCTTCCACATGCCCTTTTACTTTAACTTTCCGCCATTCTTTCACCAATTTACCTTCTTTATCAATGACAAATGTCGATCTTTCGATTCCCATATATTCTTTACCAAAATTCTTCTTTAACTTCCATACCTCATACAATTCAGAAACTTGATGATCCTCATCAAATAAAAGTACGAACGGTAAGTTATACTTTTCTATAAACTTTTCATGCTTTGCTACAGGGTCAGGGCTAACGCCAATAATAACAGAGTCCATCTGTGAAAAGTCACCGTGATAATCCCTGAAATCACATGCTTGGGTCGTACAACCCGGTGTCATATCCTTAGGATAAAAATACAATACAACATTTTTACCTTTTAAATCTGACAATTTCACTTTTTCACCATTACTTGCTAACAATTCAAAATCAGGAGCCTGTTTGCCTAACTCTATTGTCATACCTTAAACCACCTCATGGAAAGTATTCTCTTCCATAAGCCTAACCAAACATGATGAACAATACAACTATTAAATATCCTTTACTTCACGGTCCATCAATGCCCGAGCTACAAATGCTGCTGGCAGTGTATAGCCAATTAATGCTTCCACAACAGCTACCATTCTCCCTAAACCGTGTGGAATAACATCTCCATTTCCAACGGAAAATAATGTCATTGCACTAAAATAAAAGCTTGTTTCAAACAAGTTATAGTTGTTTTCACCATTTACCTCAACAAGTAATGAAATTCCTTTTAATTCAAATAATAAATAGATGAGCCCAAACCCAAGAATAACAGTTAGATAGATAGACCCCAAAAAAAGTGCATTTTCAATAGAAACAAACTTTCCTTTTACGGTGTTTGGAATAAATAACGTTCTAATACTCATAAAAATACAGAAGATTACGATTGGTAATAAGAAATAAAACATAAGCGTACACCTCGGGTAGAATCAGTTAGTCTCATTCTATGCCAGCTTGGACAATAAAATATCAACAATCATAGCTAAAGTATCAGGACCGAGAAATATTTCAAAAAGTAAAACAAATAAAAGTCGATTAAAAAAGTGATATTATAGGAAGGAATCCATTTCAAGGAGGAAAAGGAATGCAATTTACTAATTCAGAACGAATACATAATGAAGCGTTAGAACATATTGTTGGTGGTGTAAACAGCCCCTCCCGCTCTTACAAAGCCGTTGGCGGCGGTGCCCCAGTGGTTATGGAACGAGCTCAAGGAGCCTATTTTTGGGATGTCGACGGAAACCAGTATATTGATTATCTAGCTGCTTACGGTCCGATTATTACAGGTCATGCCCATCCTCATATTACAGAAGCGATTAAAAAAGCAGCAGAGACTGGTGTTCTTTATGGAACTCCTACCCCGCATGAGGTAAAGTTTGCAAAAATGCTAAAGGAAGCCATGCCCTTTTTAGAAAAGGTTCGTTTTGTGAATTCAGGTACTGAAGCTGTCATGACAACGATTCGTGTAGCACGTGCCTATACTGGAAGAGATAAGATTATTAAGTTTGCAGGTTGTTACCATGGTCACTCTGACCTTGTTCTTGTTGCAGCCGGGTCAGGTCCTTCTACTCTCGGCACCCCTGATTCTGCAGGAGTTCCCAAGAGTATCGCCCAAGAAGTGATTACCGTACCTTTTAATGATATTGAACCTTTTAAGGAAGCGTTAGAAAAATGGGGCAACCAAATCGCTGCTGTCCTAGTGGAACCGATTGTCGGGAACTTTGGAATTGTCGAACCAAAGCCGGGATTCTTACAGCAGGTAAATGATCTTACTCATGCTGCAGGTGCACTCGTCATCTATGATGAAGTCATTACAGCTTTCCGCTTTATGTATGGTGGAGCACAGGATTTATTAGGAATTCAGCCAGATTTAACAGCTTTAGGGAAAATTATTGGCGGCGGTCTGCCAATTGGAGCCTATGGCGGACGCAAGGAAATTATGGAAGAAGTTGCGCCACTAGGCCCAGCCTATCAAGCAGGAACAATGGCAGGTAATCCAGCCTCCATTCTTTCGGGGATTGCCTGTCTTGAAGTGCTAAAGCAAGATGGAGTTTATGATTACCTTGATCGATTAGGAGCTATGCTTGAACAAGGAATTTTAGCGGCAGCTAAAGAGCATGATATTCAAATTACCATCAATCGTTTGAAGGGTGCACTTACGGTTTATTTTACAAACGAAAAAATTGAAAACTATGAGCAGGCAGAAAATACCGATGGTGAAATGTTCGGCAAGTTCTTCAAGCTAATGCTGCAACAAGGAATAAATCTTGCACCTTCTAAATATGAAGCATGGTTCTTAACCATTGCTCATACTGAAGAAGACATAGAGGCTACACTTCATGCTGTAAATAATGCATTTTCTGCGCTTAGAACCGAATAAATATACATTTTTTATTCAAATATAGAGAGTGAAAACCACTCTCTATATTTTTTGCTTTGTTTTGAAAACGTTTTCAATTCAACAGTTTTTCCATTTCTCTTCCTTATTGTTTCCTCAATTTTCTATCCATTTCTTTGTATATTTATTTGATTTCTGAAAATTCATATGATAATATAAAATTATTATTTTTCTAAAAATTTCTATAACTCCCCGTTTTTTATGGCAGCAAATCTTACACTAAATACCTATATAGGAGGTGAATCGGCTTTAGATGGACATCCGCTGAAGCCAAATTTATATGACAGAAAGATGGACTCCTTCCCTTTTTAAAGATTTCCACAAACATGAGCACGATGCCTGCGGAATTGTCGCTTGTCTCGAAAAAAACAAACTTCCAACAAGAAAAAACATTTTTGATTGCATAGATGCCTTAGTTACCATGAATCATCGTGCTGGTTTCATTAATGGTGAAGGGGATGGGGTTGGGATTCATGTTGATATCCCAACGGCACTTTGGAAGGAAAAATTACAAAGTGCTGGTGTAGACCCGTCTCATACAGATCATACTGGCTTTGCTGTAGGTCATGTTTTTATCAGCCAAAAAGCTGACTGGTTACCTACTAAACAAGAATTACTAGAGAAACTGCAAAACTATGGTTTAGAAGTCATTTTTGAAACGAATCAAGTCACAGATTCAAGTGCTTTAGGTCCCATTGCGATCCAAGAAAACCCTGTCTTCTGGCAATTTGCCTGCCTTTCTGAACAAGCAGGGCAAGAACTGACGAAAGTCTTATTCGAAGTAATTATCGATTTCGAAACCAATGAACATGTGCATGTTGCATCGCTAAGCCAAAATCATGCAGTATATAAAGTTATGGGCGCTGGCGATATTCTCTCTCGTTACTATAAGGATTTAGCTAGTCCCATTGTTGCCTCAACGATTACTCTCGGTCATAATCGTTACTCTACCAATACCCTTTCCAGTTTTTTCCGTGTACAGCCTTTTAGTGTGCTCGGTCACAATGGAGAAATTAATACCATTGCCAAACTTCGTGATGAAGCAAGAATGATTGGTGTTCCACTCGTAAAGGACGGCAGTGACTCACAAGATTTAAGCCGGACAATGGAAACCTTAATATGCCGTGAAGGATATACATTATTCGAGGCAATGGATTTGTTATTCCCGCCTATTATCAATGAAATTAAAGCCTACTCTCCTGACTTACAAGACTTATATACTTACATTCGTGAAGCTTGGGGTCATTATGCGCAAGGTCCTGCTGGCATTATTTCTAGATATGGAGATGAAGCAGCGTTTAGTGTAGATGCATTAGGTCTACGCCCTCTTTGGATGCTTGAGATTGAAACTTCTTATTTATTTTCATCTGAACCAGGGATCATCCCTTCTAGTGAGTATGTCAACGAACCTAAGCCTTTGGCTCCTGGAGAAAAAGTCGGCTTTAAGTGGAACAATCATAAATTAGAAGTTTACGAGCAGAACCGCTTTCAAAGAGAGGTTTATAACCGCTTTTCCAACCGCTTAAATCTTGGAAATTCTAGATTACGTTTACAAGTGCCAACGTTTGAAAAAACGATTACCATGAATTATCCCGACAAAATTCATAATGGACAATATAAAGCGTTTGGCTGGGAAAGAGACCACATTCAATTTATTGAGCAAATGGCTGAAAAAGGTGTCGAGCCAATTCGCTCCCTTGGTCATGACGCACCATTGGCTGCACTGAATCCTGAACGCAAAAACATTGCGGATTATATTAAAGAAAGTGTAGCAGTTGTTACCAATCCAGCCATTGACCGCGACCGTGAAACGGAACACTTTTCAACAAGGGTAATTATTGGAAAGCGTCCTGGTTTATTCAAAAAAGATAAAATAGAAAGTATTCTTGAGTTGACCACTCCCCTCCTACTAGAGGGCAAGGCTGGTTTTAGCTGTTCAGAAACGATTGGGCAGCCGAGCTTTGATCAAGTCGTTCAGCATTTCCAAAAGCAAAAGCTTGTCGCGTTTATTTCGGCAACCTTTAGGAAAGATGAAAGCATTGATAAGGCACTAACAAGAATTTCGGATGAAGCCGTTCAAGCGGTTACTTCAGGAAAGTCATTAATCATCCTTGATGACGCAAACGCCCATCAGGAAGACTTTTACTGGATTGATCCACATTTAGTTACATCTGCCGTCGATCAAGCATTGGTAAAGGCAGAATTAAGAAGAAATAGTTCATTAGTACTTCGTTCAGCTGCGATTCGTTCGCTGCATGACATCGTGACAGTTTTTGGATTAGGTGCAGATTTAATCAGCCCTTATTATATGTTCATGACAGTGCTTGATGAAGATAATAAACCTTTGATTAACCTCTATAATGCATTATCGAAAGGACTTGAAAAGGTAATTTCAACCATTGGCATTCATGAATTACGAGGATACGGCCGGCTATACTCGAGCATTGGCCTACACGCTGAAATTGCCAATATATTAAATATAGTTAACTTTTTTGGCTCCACAGAGATTGAGAATGATTTTGAAGCAATGAAGAATGACGCTTTTGCTAGAGCTGTGGATTATCAGAATGAGAAGGAAAGAGTCGGGAAAACGTTCCACTTATTCCCACGTATTTGGAAGGCGATAGGTGAAGTTGCTGCAACTGGTGACTACAGTGCCTACCGGGAAAAAATCAGCGAACAAGAAGAGCAAAATCCAACAACAATCCGTCATTTAATTCAATTAAAGCAGAGCAATCAAACAATCTCGCCAGAAAATGTTAACATTACAGTTGGTGAACATGATTTACCATTTATTATTTCTTCTATGTCATTTGGTTCGCAGAATGAGATTGCCTTTAGAGCTTATGCTGAAGGTGCTGACCGCTTAAACATGGTCAGTCTCAATGGTGAAGGCGGAGAAATCAAGGATATGCTTGGTAAATACCCAAAAACTAGAGGACAGCAAATTGCCTCTGGACGTTTTGGCGTAAACGCTGAGCTTTTAAACTCATCTAATCTATTAGAAATTAAAATTGGTCAAGGTGCAAAGCCTGGCGAAGGCGGTCACTTACCTGGTTCGAAGGTTACAGCTAAAGTTGCTGCTGCACGTAATGCCACACTTGGATCTGACTTAATTTCACCATCAAATAATCATGATATTTATTCCATTGAGGATCTTGCACAAATGATCCTTGAGTTAAAAACAGGCAATGACCAAGCAAAAATTGCTGTAAAGGTACCAGTTGTACCGAACATCGGCACCATTGCTGTTGGTATCGCTAAAGCTGGCGCTGATATTATAACATTAAGCGGTTTTGATGGCGGTACGGGTGCTGCCAGAATCCATGCGCTTCAGCACGTTGGACTTCCAGTTGAAATCGGTGTAAAAGCAGCCCATAATGCCCTTCTTGAAAGTGGACTCCGCAATCAAGTAGAAATTTGGGCAGATGGCGGCATGAAGAGTGCTCTGGATGTTATGAAGGTTATGCTCCTTGGTGCAAACCGTGTTGGTTTTGGAACACTATCAATGCTTGCAATTGGCTGTACTACTTGCCGTGGATGTCATTTAGATACCTGTCATGTCGGGATTGCTACACAAATTGAATCTGAAGTTCAAGCGAAGGAACATGGACTTCGACGTTTTGTACCACGTCAACTTGACCTTGCTGTTAATGGTATCATGAATCTATTT
The DNA here is from genome assembly GCF_001591505.1 of Neobacillus niacini NBRC 15566. Classification (GTDB taxonomy): domain Bacteria; phylum Bacillota; class Bacilli; order Bacillales; family Cytobacillaceae; genus Neobacillus; species Neobacillus niacini. The sequence continues at coordinate 56,422 of NZ_BCVA01000034.1, read as the reverse complement.
TCATCCTTTGGAAACGAATTGAAAGCTCTGGCGGCTTCTGTCGGTATAACTAATTTGCAGGACGCGGTAGGACGCTCTGATTTATTAGAGCAGGTTAAAGGAAAAAATCGGCTTAACCTATCGTATCTATTAAAGCCATTAGAGATTAGCCAATTCACAAAAACAGAAGAATCTAAGGCATTACAAGAAGTTCAATTGCAAGTGGCCGTTGGTGCTGAGTATTTAGACGCCAGCGTAGATCAATTACACTCTTCTCGTGAATTCAGTAGCGTCACTTCTGAACAGCGTGTCTTAGCAAGCAGAGTTTCTTGTCATCGTGTCCGTGGAAGACTTGATGGTTCTTACCAGCAACTCCCTCCTGTACAGCTGAAGTATAAGAATGGCTCCATTCCTGGTAATGGATTAGGAGCGTATAATAGCGGCGGAATTGAAATTACGGTTAACGGCGGAGGTCAAGATGGAGTTGGTAAAACTTCTTTTGGTGGTAATATTTATATCCTGAAGTCCAAAGGAAAAGACGGCAATTATTATAATGGTTCTGTTGGAAAAGGTTTCGGATATGGCGCACAAAAAGGTCTTCTTGTAGCTCAAGGTAATGCTGACGCCCGTGCAGGAATTCGTCTTTCTGGTGCTGACCTAATCATCGGGGGCTTTGTGAAGAAGCCTATTCCTGAGAAAGAAACAGGTAATATCGGTGCCAATGCAAATATTAAGGGTTTTGCCTTTGAATACATGACAAACGGCCGCGGCTTAGTTTTAGGAGATCCTGGTCCATGGATTTGTGCAGGAATGACTGGTGGAGTCGTTTATGTCCGCCAACAGCCTGAATTAGGTTTAACAGCAGAAGCGATCATGCGAAGGATTGCTAAAGGTGCTAAAGTCTCCGTCATGAGCTTAACCGACAATGGGAAAAAAGATGTGAATGAGCTTCTTGGTAAATATACAGATGTACTGGCCAATGATGGTCAGACAGAAGAGGCAAATCAGCTTCGTGCGTTGCTCTCTAACCCAGAAGATCACTTTATTCAAATTGTTCCAGTCAAAGAACAAGCTGACCCAGCTGTTTCTACAGAATGATATTAGAAGAATGTCCGCTTACTAAGTGGACGTTCTTTTTTTACGTTTAAACAAATATCTTTAACTATTGCTGATAAAAATTCATATAATATCTCTTGATAAAATTGTTTAATCCATGATATAGTACGTACTTGTTCATTAATGACGTAAACTATATATAAATCACTCAAAATTGAAAGGAAACTATTTGGAATGAAGTTAGGTGCCCGCATCTTTAAAACGGGAATTGCAATTGTCTTATCCCTTTACTTAGCCCAGCTGCTGCACTCACCCTCTCCTGTATTGGCAGGCATTGCTGCAATTTTTGCAATCCAGCCAACGATTTATCGTTCCTATTTAACGATTGTTGAACAAATACAAGGAAATTTAATCGGTGCGATTCTTGCGGTGATATTTGTTCTTCTACTAGGAAATCACATTATCATCATTGGCTTAGCTGCTGTAATTGTTATTATTATCAACCTTAAATTAAAAATTGAAAATACAATCGGACTATCTCTTGTAACGCTAATTTCAATTATGGAAACCCCTGGTACCGATTTTATACCGTTTGCCGGAATCCGTTTCTCAACCATCATGATTGGCGTCTTTTCTGCCTTTGTGGTAAACCTTGTTTTCCTGCCGCCTAAATATGAAAACAAGCTGTATTTTAAAATTACAGGGACGACAGAGGAAATTATTCGCTGGATTCGATTAAGTACTCGGCATGACTTTGACCACAATTTGCTAAAGGCAGATATTGAAAAATTAAAAGATAATTTAATTAAAATAGAACAGTTTTATTTAATGTATAAAGAAGAAAGAAGTTATTTTAAAAAGATTAGCTTAGAAAAGTCAAGAAAACTAGTAGTCTTCAGGCAAATGAGTTCTAGTGCCAAAAAGGCACTGGATACATTAAAAAAACTTCACCGATTTGAAAACGAAATCCTTCATCTGCCAGAAAATTTTCAACAGTCGATTCAAGAACAGCTCGACAGTGTGATTTACCATCATGAGCAATTAATGCTTAGGTTTATTGGCAAAGTTCCAACACCTTTGGACAATGAAACAAATACTTGTATTAATAATAAGGAATTATTCGAGTTATTCTTGAGCCATCAAAAGCTCTACAGTCATCAAGACGACCCGCATTTGTATCATACTATGCAAATAATCTCCTCCATCATTGATTACGGGGAACAGGTTGAACATCTAGATACATTAATAACTAGCTTTCACTCCTTCCATCATAATGAGGTATCGATTGAACAGAAGGATATAGAATAAAAGAGAACAAAAAATGACGTATACCAATACGTCATTTTTTGTTGCTTTTTTCTATGCCTCCAGCGGAGCCTTTTCTTTATGCTGTTCTAACTGCTGAACTTGAAATAATCTATAATAATTTCCCTTTTTCTCCATTAATTCATCATGTTTACCTACTTCAACAATTTGGCCATGTTCGATTAAAACAATTCGATCAGCATGGGTGATGGTCGATAAACGGTGGGCTACCACAAAGGTGGTCCGATCCTTCGCCAATTTATCAAGTGCTTCTTGGATTAGATGTTCACTTTCTAAATCAAGAGCTGAAGTTGCCTCATCTAAGATTAATATCGGCGGGTTTCGTAAAAAAACGCGGGCAATAGCGACTCGTTGCTTTTGACCGCCTGAAAGTTTAACGCCTCTTTCCCCAACCTTGGTATCGTACCCATTTGCTAAATTTTCGATAAAATCATGGGCATTGGCTGCTTTAGCAGCTTGATAAACTTCTTCATCCGTTGCCCCGGGTTTACCTAATAAGATATTGTTCTTAACAGATTCACTAAATAAGATATTATCCTGAAAAACCACTCCTATTTTATCTCGGAGGGATTGGACCTGGAAGTGGCGGATATCCACTCCATCTAAGAGTATTTTTCCTTTAGTGACATCGTAGAAACGAGGTATTAGGCTGACAAGTGACGACTTGCCTCCACCGCTCATCCCAACAAGGGCAATCGTCTCACCTTTTTTTACATTAAGGTTGATATTTTTCAGGATCATTTCCTCTGATTCATTGTAGCTAAAGTGAACATGGTCAAACGTAATGTCCCCCTTCACATCCTTGCATTCGACGGCATTCGGAGCATCAACAATATCATATTTTTCATCCATGAATTCAAATACCCGATCCATCGACGCGAAGGACTGCGTCAAGGTTGTGGAAGAGTTCACAAGCCTTCTTAACGGATTGTACAATTTATCAATATACGCAAAAAACGCAATCATGGTCCCCAACGATAAATCTCCTTGTATAACAAGGTATGCAGAGTATCCGATCACAAGCAAAGGAGCAATATCGGTAATGGTGTTAACCGCTGCAAACGCCTTTGCATTCCAACTGGTGTGCTCTAACGCTTTATCTAAAAAGTTTTTATTTTGTTTATCAAACTGTGTCTGCTCAAACTCTTCGATTGCAAAACTTTTTATGACAGGCATTCCTTGCACACGTTCATGAAGGTAACTCTGAACCTCAGCAAGCGCTTGAGAACGAGACTTTGTAAGTTTACGCAAGTTGCCAAAAAAGTATCTGATTGAAATCGCATAAAGTGGAAATAACAAAATCGAAACCAACGTTAAACTGACATTCATATAAAACATAATGATGATGGCGATAACAATTGTGGCGATATCCAGCCACAAATTCATTAAACCGGTCATTACGAATGTTTTTGTCTGTTCAACATCATTTATAACTCGTGAAATGACTTCTCCAGAACGTGTATTAGCATAATACTTAAAGCTGAGTTTCTGGATATGGGTATACATACGGTCACGGATATCATATAAAATTTTACTTGATGTCCATTGTGCGAAATATTGGCGATAATATTCAATTGGTGGTCTTAAGAAAACAAAAACAACAATCATTACCCCCATTATCAGAAGTAGTTTTTCTATTTTCTCATCATTGGTTAAACCACCTTTTCCAATAATATCATCCACAACATACTTAATGAGCATGGGTATGATTAGAGGAATGGCAAATTTTACAATCCCGATAATAATCGTCCCAAAGATTTGAAGACGATATGGCTTAACAAATTCAAGATACCTGCGAACACTGCTCAAGATTGCCCCTCCTTTCTGCTGTTACATCAATAGGAACATGGAAAAATGATGAAGGCAGCTACTATACCGTGTAGGTGCCTTCATCATCTTTCCATGGCGTTGGACATTTTCCATTAACGTCTGTAAGTTAAGTAACGCTCATACCAGATATCAATAAAATCTGGTGCAAATGGGCCTTTCCGCTGACGGATCCATTGAATGAGCTTATCAACATTTCGTTTTAATATTTGGTCAATCACTTCGGGATATTTCATCTCACGACGGTGACGTTCATACTCATCTTCATCCAACAAATTAAACGTCATATCAGGGAATACCTTGATATCGAGGTCATAATCAATATATTTAACTGCTTCGCCATCAAAGATAAATGGTGAGCTGAGATTACAATAGTAGTAAATACCATCTTCACGAATCATACCAATAATATTAAACCAGTATTGTGAATGAAAATAACAAATCGCTGGTTCCCTTGTAATCCACGTTCTTCCATCTGATTCCGTTACAATTGTGCGATCATTCCCGCCAATCACTAAATTTTGGGATCCCTTTAAAACGGTCGTTTCTTCCCAGACGCGATGGATGTGCCCATTGTGTTTATAGCTATGTATTTGTATTGGTTCTCCTTCGATGGGTACGCCCATGATTCTCCCCTTCTTCCTTCCTAAACGCTTTGTAACCTTTATTCCTGTACTTAATCGACAAATGGTAACAAATCATTTACTATTTCTTATTATTATAACGGTTGAATAAAGAATTTAAAACAAAAGAGCCATTGATTTCAATGACTCTTTGAAAAAAATTACCTATTTTTCACTATTTTTTACATTTTTGGCCTATATGGAAGGTTCTAAGTCACTTTCACGATAGGATTGAATCACTTCTTCTGTTTGTTTTTCAAAAACTTCCTGAATTTCTTTTAACTCTTTTTTCATTTGATTGATATCAAATTGAACACTTTCTAACTCGGTTTCGTTTTGAATAGTCTGTAGTTGTTGTTCGATTTCTTGACAACGTTCAAGTTCTCCCTGAAGGTATAGTAATTTTTCCATTGTCAACATCTGCTCAGATACTAAACGGTTAAAATGATCCATTTACCACACCGCCTTATTTTTTCTATCTAATATGTATTCTTTAATCAGCAGTTATATCCTTTGACTACTTATGTAAACTTGGGAGAAGTTTTGTCGAAAATGTTTTTTTCACAGAAAGAAGACGCTCTTTCGAATGAGAGCGCCTTCTGCTTACGAATTTATTAGCTTTGACCAAATTGACCAGAATTTCCTTGGCCTTTGTTAGCTTGAGATTGCTGGTTTTGTCTTCTTACTTCAGCAGCATCTGTTTGGCTAGCGAATTCAGTTCCGAATTGACCAGCTGAACCAGCAGCGCCAGCAGAACCTTGTTGAGATTGCTGATTTTGTCTTCTAACTTCAGCAGCATCTGTTTGGCTAGCGAATTCAGTTCCGAATTGACCAGCTGAACCTTGAGATTGTGCATTTTGTTGTCTAACTTCTTGGATGTTAGTTCCAGCAGAAGTTTTGTTTGGTTGTTGGTTGAAGTTGTTTGCCATTTTAATCACCTCCACAAAAATTAAGATACCCAGGAGGTGAAAAGACTATCCAAAAAAGTTTCAAAAAAATTTACTCTTACACCAATAACGAAATCCCGCCATCGACAATAATGGTTTGCCCTCGGATCATACTAGAGTTTTCAGACAAAAGGAACATCACACAATTTACCATATCCTCGATTTCGACCATTCGTCCCGCTGGAGTTTTCTCCTTGGCTTCCTGGAGAAGCTCCTCACGATTTGGAAAATGTGTCAAGGCCTCTGTATCAACGGCCCCTCCAGAAACAGCATTAACCACGATATTTTTCGGAGCTAATTCTACTGCTAAATATCTTGTTAAGGCTTCTAAGGCTGCTTTAGACACCCCTACGACCGTGTAATTTTCTAAATAACGAATAGATCCTAAAGAACTTATGCTGACAATCTTTCCGCCGCCATTTTTCTCCATTAATTTGGCCGCTTCTTGCGCACAAAATAGTAAAGCTTTACTGTTAATATTTAAGGTCCAATCCCAATGGTTTTCTTCTAATTCCATAATAGGGCGTTGAACTCCTGAGGCTGCATTATTAACAAAAATATCCAGTCTGCCGAATTCTTCTTCGATTTGTTGGAACATGGCTTTAATTTTACTAACATCACCGACATTCGCCTTTACTACTAATACTTTTCTGCCTAAAGCTTCAATCTCTTCTGCAACTTTTAGTGCGGAACTTTTACTTCTTGCATAATTGATGACGATGTCATATCCCTCTTGAGCCAGCCTTAAAGCTGTCGCTTTCCCAATTCCTCTGCTGCTTCCTGTTATGAGTGCTACTTTTTGTGTCATTTATTCAAATTCCCTTCTAAAACAAGTTTTGTATTCATTTTAGCGTTTTAATGTATAGTTGACAATTGATTACAAAACCTAAGGCTATTAAATGAGAATGAGAAAGGAAGAAGATTATGTATGTAGGACGGGATATGACAGAGCTTTCTATGGTCTCTAAAGCTGAATGGAGGGACAGCGAACTAGCCTTTTTTCACCACTCATTGCAGCAAATTGCACCATACTTAAATAGTGAAGGTGTTACGATTCATCGTGAAATCATAGAGGAAATTGAAAATCGCGGCGGGATAAAGCGTCAAGAAGCCGATTATACACATGGAACACAAGTTAGTTATGATTAATTTAAAAAGAACGCCCTCACATGGCGTTCTTTTTTAAATATAATCTTTATAAAGCTTAAGCATTTTATGAAAAGAAACTGGAAAAGCATGCTCTTCTATTTCATCTAAAGTGATAAATTTCCATTCACTATTTTGCGAAAAATCCGAGCCAATTTTGCCTATATATACACGGATATTCCAGACTAGGTGGGAAAAAACATGTTCTATTTGACCAATATTCTTTTCTAACTTAATATTCATATCAAATGATTCTCTGAATAGGCCGGCAATTTGGGCGCGTTCGATTACAAATGGTTCATGAAGTTCCACATTTGGAAATTCCCATAAATTCGCTAGCAGCCCATTTTCAGGACGTTTATGAATTAATATTTTTCCACTTTCATCCTTCACAATAATTGCTGCAAGCTCAACACTTCTTTGTGAGTTCTTTTTCGTTTTGACAGGAAGTTCGGTCTCGACTCCCTCATGAAACCCTTGGCAATGATCCCGTACTGGACAGAGTAGACAAGATGGGGATGTAGGAGTACAAATTAATGCACCCAGTTCCATTAATGCCTGATTGAAAGCAGAAGGATCATCATGGGAGATAATCTGCCTAACAGCGTTTTCGAATACCTTCCTTGTTGATGGCTTCGCGATATCCTCCCAAATCGATAGGATTCTTGATAAGACTCTCATCACATTCCCATCTACCGCTGGTTCAGGAATACCATAGGCAATACTTAAGATTGCACCTGCAGTGTAGGGACCCACTCCCTTAAGGTTTGAAATCTCCTTTGGTGTATCCGGTACCTTACCGTCGTATTTGGCGTTTACTTCCTTGACAGCTGAATGTAAATTTCTGACCCGTGAATAATAACCTAGCCCTTCCCACGCTTTTAGAACTTTTTCTTCATTTGCGGTGGCCAGATCTTCTATTGTTGGAAACCATTGTATAAATCGATTAAAATAAGGAATAACCGTATCCACTCTTGTTTGCTGCAACATGATCTCGGATACCCATACTTTATATGGATCTTGATCTTTTCTCCATGGCAAGTCGCGTTGTTCGGCTTTAAACCAGGATAATAAATCTTCCTGAAAATTTTTTATTGAGATATTTTCTATGTTTTTCAACTCATTTACCATTACAAAAGTTCCTCCAGCCTGTTAAACAAAACGAAATAAGGGAATATAATAATAAGCATTTTATTAACGATAAGCCAATTTAAGTATTTTGACAAGAACTTATTAAAGGAGGATTTTTCCTTTTGGATACTGGAACTCATGTTGTTATGGGAATTGCCCTTGGCGGTCTTGCGACTCTTGACCCAGTGGTTGCAAGTAACTCAGCAACTGCCACGAGTGTTTTAATTGCTACCATCGCTGGCTCACAAATACCTGATATTGATACCGTTCTAAAGTTAAGAAATAATGCGATTTATATTCGTAATCATCGCGGTGTCACTCATTCAATACCGGCTGTGCTTTTATGGCCCCTTATTCTAATAGCGGTGATTTTCCCCTTCTTTCCAGGGGCAAATCTTCTTCACCTATGGGGCTGGACATTTGCAGCGGTTTTCATCCATGTTTTTGTAGATATTTTTAATGCTTATGGAACACAAGCACTTCGACCTTTTACATCTAAATGGGTGGCGCTGGGAGTAATTAATACCTTTGACCCTATCATCTTTGGAATTCATGTGGCAGCCATTGTTATTTGGGTTATCGGCGCACATCCTGGATATACCTTTTTAACAATGTTTGTCGTTTTATTTGGGTATTATTTACTTCGTTTTTATGCCCAAGCGAAAGTACGGGCAGCCGTTAGAAAAATGATTCCCGATGCGACTGATATCATTACGTCACCAACCATGAAGTTTAACTTCTGGAGAATAGCTGTTATGAATGAAGAGGAATTTTTTGTTGGCAGGGCAATGGGAACAAATATTGTTATATACGATCGTTTCAAGCGGGTACCTGTTCCCAAAACGCCAGTCCTCGAGGCAGCTAAAAAAGATAGTAATCTTGCGGCCTTTCTATCGTTCTCTCCAGTGTACCGTTGGGAATTAGATGAGTACGATGACCATTACGAAGTTCGATTCATTGATTTAAGGTACCGCAGCAACGGGCATTATCCTTTCGTTGCAGTAGTCCAGTTAGACTTGGAGCTAAACCCAATAAGCTCTTACACAGGCTGGGTGTTTAGTGAAAAGAAACTACGAAAAAAGCTCAGTATTATACCGAGTTGATAAAAAAGAAGCGGAATCAGAGTAGATTTCGCTTCTTTTCGTTGCTATTTATACATGCGGAAGAGCCTTGGTTTACCGGTACTGTGGTCATTAGTTCAACGATGTTTTGTCTGGTTTGAGAAATTCTTTATATTTTGGGTTTTTAGCCACAAAGTCATGGAGTCTTCCGCCATAATTTTCTATCCATTGTCTCACAATTCTTTCGGTCATTTCACTGCCAAGATAATCCCTTCCTGCCTTTGCAGCGGTTGTTTCGAAATCCTCCCACATTAATTCAACCCACGTCCTTGCTTGATTATAGGAGAGCATATCGTTTTTTTCTAACAAAAGCTTTGCTAATTTTTCATGATAATCATTCATACATTCACCTCATTGCCAATTTCTTATAACATAACCTGCTCCTAAAATTCGAATACTATTATCACGTGATAAGCACTGGTGTGACGACACTTTGCTATTCATGGTTTCTCATTCCCTTTTAATGGAGGTACAGCATGAGAAATAAAGAAACCAATTTCCCTAACCAAAACAACAACAAGTTAGAGGGAGAGCCTAGAGCAAAAGCAGAATATGCTTCTAGAAGAGCCGATGGCACAATCAATACACACCCGCAGGAGCGGATGCGTGCTTCTGGTCAGCGTGAAAAGGATACACCTGAGTTTATGTAGTCCCCAAACAGGAGCAAACCAGAGACTTGTTCTCTGGTTTGTTTTATTTATTTAAGTTCTTTTAACATTGAAATGGGTAAGGCTTCCTCTTTCCCATCACCTTTTAAGCGGTATCCCCAAGCAAATACACCATTTAGATAGTCTATTTTAAAATATTCCCCTGGGTCACCTTCCAGTTCATAAATTTCTCCTGGCTTGAAATTGGATGGCTTCAATAGATAGGCACGTGCCATAACGGCCTTCCTCTCGAGCACAGCATACTCACTAACCATCCCCATTTGCTCTGCTTTTCGCGCTTTCTCTAGCAGCTGAGCGATTTCCTGCTTTAATTCTTGCTCTGTCATGGTACTATAGCGTCTCTCCTGTTGTTGCATTTCTTCCCACTCCCATTTTCGTTTTTTCCTTTATTTTAGTATAGTTATTTTTATGCAATTAATAAAGGATGAAGGAGAGAATACAATGAAAACCATCATTGTTACCGGCGCTGGTTCTGGATTGGGGAAGGAATTATCCTTATTATTCTCACAGCAAGGCTATCACGTCTTATTGACAGGAAGATCTGGCAATAAGCTTTCCTCAGTTAAAAGCGTGATTGAACAAGCAGGCGGTAAGGCAGATTTTGTTGCGCTTGATGTGCAACAAGAATCCAATATTACAATAAAAATGGAGGAAATAGGCAAAACCTACAAAATCTTTGGGTTGGTCAATAATGCTGGTGTCGGACATTTCGGTCCTTTTGTGAAAATTACACAACGAGAAATTAGCGAGATGCTTCACACGAATGTTCTAGGTACCATCTTAATGACAAAAGCTGTATTGCCTTTACTTCAAGAACAAGGTGAAGGTCTACTGATAAATATTATCTCAACCGCAGGATTAAGAGGAAAGGTCAATGAAGCTGTTTATGCCGCTAGTAAATTTGCTGTCAGAGGCTTTACTGAAAGTCTGCAAAAAGAATACGAAAATAGTCCGATAAATATTAAAGCTGTTTATATGGGTGGCATGGACACTCCTTTTTGGAAAGGCAGCAATCACGTAGCTGACTCTTCACGCTTTCGTTCAGCTAAAGAAGTAGCGGAAATGATTATCGAGCAAATCCACCAGAATGAGATTATTATTGAAAGTAAAAAATCATGACGACCAGTGTCATGATTTTTCACTTTCTCCTAGATATTTTTCAATCAATTCGATTGAAAACCCTTTTCGATATAAGGTTTGTTTCATTTTCTGTTCGTATTCAAAGCCGCTATATTTACTATACTTCCGCTTCGCTTTTTCGCCTTGATACCTAATGGCTTCCATTTCCTCATCTTGTTCTTTATCCATATCAACTTCATTTAGTGCTGCATGAATAATATTAAAAGAATAGCCCTTTCTTAACAACAATTGTTCCGCTTTTTGCTTAACAATCCTCATCGAATCCTTTGTGCTTTTTTTTATTAATTTTTCAGATACCTTTATGGCTTTTTCAACTTGATCCTCTATCGAGTACTCGGCCATAGCCTGTTTAATGAGAGCCTCATTGATACCTCTCTCTTTTAACTCCGTTATGATTAATTCTGGGCCTTTATCTGTCGTATTCATTTGAGTTCTTACAAAGGAAAGTGCATATTCCTCATCATTAATGTATTTTTGAGAAGCCAATTTATGTAGAACTTCAATAATGATAGGTTCTTCTACTTCCTTTTGTGTCAGATATTCCTTTATTTCTTTTTCAGATCGCATTCTTCTGGCCAAATAATTAACAGCGAGATGATAGGCCTTCCGGATATCATCTTGATACTGTATTTCCTGAATGGAAAGTTCATCAATCTCCAGCCCTTTTTTTAAATGAAACCTTACGAGTACATCGCTATCGACACTAAAGGCATATTCTTCACCTTTACCATAATCCATAAAAATATTAAAGCGGTCTTTATTTTTCTGCTGTGTGGTGATTTTTGTAATAACAGCCATATCCGTCACCTCACCCTTACTTTACCATATTTTTTTCACATTTGAGTATCATTCCATTCTTATAAGGTAAAAATGGAGAATGTGCTTAAATTTTTCCATAAGCTTTATAACGATTAACAATAATGTTGAAAGGAATGAGCAAAATGGCAGGAAAAAAGAAGAAGGATATGGGCAGGGGTAAATACAGCCTAACAAGTACACAAGAGGTACTGTATCAACGTGACTTTAAATTAGCAGATCGTGCTGGCGGATTTAACGACAGTAAAACTAAACTTTAATATTTTTCCACTAATGGACCTCTTTCTAATGGTAAAGCTAATAGAGGGAACTTCTTACGTTGTTCCTTAAATGCTAACATTGAAAGGGGTTTTTCTAATGGGTCGTGCGCAGGGACATAAAACTCGTGATAAAAACAAAGCATCACTTCCACAGGTTCCTAAAAACATGAAATCAGATGGTTATGATGTGGAATATTCCGCTGAATTTGCTGATCATGCAGACCTTGAAGCAATGGCACGAGCAAATGCAGCCAACCAGCGCGTGAAGCGTAGAAAAAACAAATAACCCTTTTAAGAAAAATCGCAGTAGTTTTGCTGCAAAAAAAAGAGAAGCAGGTTTATCCTGCTTCTTAAAAATTTATAAGGGGGAAAAATGTTAAATCATCGTGTCCTATAGAGAGATTATCGCCATTGTAGGCAAACAGGACTCGGTAAAACTCATTTAGGTGATTGTGAATTGAATCACTATCTCCTTACCTCTTCACTATACCCTCGTCTTCCTCCAATAACAACGGCTTTCACACTTTTTTAACATATAAATGTTAGAAATATGAATAGCATGTGAACTTTATAAGCTGGTTATATTAGAAACTCATTAAAGCGGCAATAATGAAATGGTTTCTTTTGATTTTATGTGTGCAATCATATCTAACCATTCCTGCGGCTTATTTGAAAGAATGGAATAATAAGTGGTCAGAAAGTCAGCCACAAGGGATGCAGGAATATATTCAAGCTCATCGTTCATTGGCATAAAGCAAAAGTCCAGTCCTTTAACACCCTCGCCATTATTCTCCCATGACGGATGTACGTAGTCTAAATTGATTCGTTTATATCCTAAATGGGAAAGAACTTCACGACGTACATAAGGGTCCATGACTTTCACACCGCCAAATTCGTGACCTACCCGATACGGATCATAAATTTCGGCAAACATACCGAAAAGCTCTTTACCATTTTCAGCTGCAAGCTTTTGCAAGTCCTTTAGACGGTTCTGTGCTAAAAATCGTCCAAGGCTAAGACCAGGCTTACTAATGATTGTGAAATCTGTCATCGCAATATTCCATTTTGGATAATAGCGATACTCAGTTGCTCCTACAACTTCATCTCCGTTAACTGCAACGAATACGCGAATACCCGGATCTTCTAAGGGCTCTCTCCATAGGTCATACTCTAAGACTTCCTCAGGCGGAAAAATTTCTCCCATTAGATCATGAAGTTTTTTAAAGTTTGGATCTTCAATACTCGTAATTCGGTTATATTCCACTTTTACACTCTCCCTATGTTCGATTAAATGGATTCTTCCATTCCATTAAGGCTGCGTAATTACACGATTCCTCATCTTCTAGATAATTTTCTACTATGCCAATCTGCACTCTTCCACAACGAAGCAAAAATGTAATAACAGGGTCTTTCAAATCCCCTTTTATTACTTTATTTAAATACTGTTGAGGTGTCAGGGTATCAGCTACCTTATGATAACCAGGCATTCTTCCGCCGCCCAGCAGCCTCACAAGCTTTTTCTGAATCACAACATGGTACATCGCCTGCATTATCAATTTTCCCAGACCAAACTTTCTGAACCTTGGCCTTACACTGATATCCACAATATAGAGTGTGTCACCACTAGGATTATGATTTTTAATGTATCCATGGTCCGTGATCTCTTCCCATGTATGCTCCATATGGTTAGGATCAAAATCCACACAAAGCCCTGTAAGAGAACCGGCTAAAATACCATCTACTTCAATACATATAGCTCCCTCTGGGAATCTCATCACATGGTTTGATAATTGTTCTTTATTCCACCATAGTTCTGAAGAAAATGGAGGCGGAAAGCATTCAGACTGTATTTGAATAAGTTCGTCAAAATCGTCTTGAGTGTAATTGCGAATGATTACAGGAACTGGCTTATCTTGGTCAAATACGTAGAATTCGCTCCGATACATGGCCAATCCACCCTTCCATTATTTTTCCCAATCAGGATATAAATCTGTTCTCCGGTCACGCCAAGTTGTTACCGAACCACGTTCTCTAACTTCATATAATAACTCTAAATCAAGGTCTGCTGTTACTACCATATCGTTGTTCATTTCACCCTCCACGAGAATACCTTTTGGCGGGAACGGGATATCATTTGGTGTAATAATAACTGCTTGCCCAAAATTTGCCCGCATGAAATCAACGGTTGGCAAGGCTCCGACAGTTCCGGTTAAAACCACATATACCTGATTTTCAACAGCACGTGCATGGCTTGTATAGCGAACACGATGGAAGCCATGGCGGTCGTCGGTACAAGATGGACAAAAGATGACGTCTGCCCCTTTGGCTTTTGCCATGCGGACGATTTCAGGGAACTCAATGTCATAGCAGGTAAGCAGGGCGATTTTTCCTTTTTCTGTTTCAAAGATTTGGAAGCTGTCACCCTTCTCCATGTTCCACTCATTTACTTCCGTAGGGGTAATATGAAGCTTTGCCTGCTCGCCAATTCTTCCATCTGGATAAAATAAATGAGCCGTATTATATAGCTTGCCGCCCTTTTCAATAACATGGGTACCGGCAATAATGTGCATGTTGGTTTGTTTCGCATAATTAGAAAACAATTCTCGGTATTGTTCGGTGAAACCTGGCAGATCATTGATGGTGAGACTCTGGCCCTTTCCATTTCCAATGGATAGCAGCTGTGTGGTAAAGAACTCAGGAAAAAGGACAAACTCTGCTCCAAATTCCTCCGCCGTTTTTATATAATGCTCGCATTGTGCGGCAAATTCTTCAAAGGATTGAATGGTATGTAAGTGATACTGTACAACCGAGACCCGTAATTTCATCGTTCTTCCTCCTTTTTAAAAAATCATATGAGGAAATTATCTACTATTTTGGATAGTAATACAAATAAAAAACCACCCTCCGGTGGTTTTCACTTATTTACCTAGTTTTCCTTCGCCAAGCTGGATTTGTTTTAGGACTTGTTCAGGAGATGTTCCACCGAAGCTATTACGAACGGCAACAACATGCTCTGGTGCTAGAACCTCATAAATATCCTCTTCAAATAACGAACTGAACTCCTGATATTCTTCAAAGCTCAAATCAAGCAAGAACTTTTGCTGCTGTATTGCATATAAAACAATTTTCCCAATGACTTCGTGTGCATCTCTAAATGGAAGACCTTTTCTCACCAAGTAGTCAGCAATATCAGTTGCATTTGAGAAGTCATTATTAATTGCTTTTCGCATAATCTCTTTATTTACCGTCATCGTTTCAATCATGGGTGCTAACAGCATTAGAGACCCTTCCAATGTCTCCACTGTATCGAACATTCCCTCTTTGTCCTCTTGTAAGTCCTTATTGTAAGCAAGAGGTAAACCCTTTAGGACAGTCAGTAATCCTATCAAATTTCCATAGGTACGACCAGTCTTTCCTCTTAATAGTTCTGGAACATCAGGGTTCTTCTTTTGCGGCATAATGCTAGAGCCGGTACAGAAGGAATCATCAAGTTCCACAAATTGAAACTCTTGGCTTGACCAAATCACAAGCTCTTCTGATAATCTTGAAATATGCGTCATGATGATAGAACCAATTGAGAGGAATTCTAAGATAAAATCTCGATCACTAACGGCATCCATACTATTTGGATAAATCGTCTCAAAACCAAGTATCTCCGCAACACGCTCACGGTTGATAGGGAATGTCGTCCCTGCTAAGGCACCAGAGCCTAATGGCAGCCAATTCACACGCTTTAAACTATCGATTAGTCTCTCTTTATCACGTTCAAACATCCAAAAATAAGCCATTAAATGATGAGCAAATGAGACCGGCTGCGCACGCTGGAGATGAGTATAACCTGGAATTAAGGTATTAATATTCTCTTTTGCCTGCACAAGCAGTGAACCTTGAACATCCTCAAGAAGTTTTATTAATTCCGTTGTCTTTGTTCGTAAGTACAGGTGCATATCAGTTGCTACTTGGTCATTTCGACTTCGTCCTGTATGAAGCTTGCCACCTACAGGACCAATTTTTTCAATTAATAACTTTTCAATATTCATATGAATATCTTCATCTTCAACTAAAAATTCAACTTCGTTATTGTCAACCATCGTTTTAATTTCAAGCAGTCCCGCTTTAATTTTTTCCGCGTCTTCAGCTGGAATAATACCGCACTCACCTAACATTTGAACATGCGCCAGGCTGCCGGCAATATCCTCTTTTGCAAGCTTTTGATCAAAGGAAATCGAAGCTGTAAATTCCTCAACTAACTTATTGGTTTCTTTCGTAAAACGCCCGCCCCATAATTTGGACATTGTTGCCCCTCCTCGAAAACTAACAAGTTTGCCCTCGAAAAGGTTTCGAGGGCACCCGCTTATTTCATTATTGTTTCTTTATTATTTACCTCAGAATATACTTTTGTTGGAAGTCCCCAAATTTTGATAAAGCCAACAGCAGCATTGTGGTCGAACGCATCCCCTTTAGAATAGGTTGCCAATTCTTCATTATACAGACTGTTCGGTGACTTACGACCGACAACGGTATGGTTTCCTTTATGGAGTTTCACACGAATAGTACCTGTAACGACCTTTTGTGTTTCATCAATAAAGGCATCAAGAGCTGGCTTTATTGGTGAATACCAAAGTCCTTCATAGATGATTTTTGCCATTTGCTGTTCAACTTGAGTTTTAAACTGAGTTACTTCACGTGTCAGTGTTAAAAATTCTAATTCTTTGTGAGCATTAATTAAAATTAACGCAGCAGGATTTTCATACACTTCTCTGGATTTAATTCCGACTAGACGATTTTCAATATGATCGATACGGCCGACACCATGCTTACCGCCAAGTTCGTTCAAGGTTTCAATTAATTTCACCAATGGCAGCTTCTCACCATTTAACGCAACAGGAACACCTTGCTCAAATTCAATTTCAAGATATTCAGCTTGATCTGGAGTTAATTCAATTGGAGCTGTCCAATCAAATGCAGCTTCAGGTGCTTCTGCCCAAGGATCCTCAAGGACACCAGCCTCACAAGCACGTCCCCAAATATTAGCATCAATCGAGAAAGGATTGTCTAAATTCACAGGAATTGGAATACCATTTTTCTCGGCATATTCTATTTCTTCGTCACGAGTCATGCCCCATTCACGTACAGGAGCCACAACCTTTAGGCTTGGGTTTAATGCTTGAATAGAGACTTCGAAACGAACCTGGTCATTTCCTTTTCCAGTACAGCCATGTGCTACAGCTGTAGCTCCTTCTTTTTCTGCTACTTCTACTAATAGTTTTGAAATTAACGGACGTGAAAGTGCAGATGATAATGGATATTTTCCTTCATATAAACAATTAGCCTTTAAAGCTGGTAAAATATATTCTTTCGCTAATAATTCTTTTGCATCGATCATATAAGCTTTAACAGCACCTACATTAAGTGCCTTTTGTTTAATTGCTTCTAGATCTTTTCCCTCACCAACATCTAGACCTAGTGCAATAACATCATATCCATATTTCTCCTGAATCCATTTCACTGAAACGGATGTATCTAAACCACCTGAATAAGCTAAAACGATTTTTTCCTTCGCCATTATATATATCTCCTCGCATGTATGTGAATTAATATTCAATCAATAGAATTATTATACAACATAATTCAAAAAAATCTACTACTTTAGTAAATTTTTTAAAATTGCTTTTTGAGCATGGAGGCGATTCTCCGCTTCATCAAACACCACAGAGTGTGGCCCATCAATAATCTCAGCTGTTACCTCTTCTCCTCGATGTGCCGGTAAACAGTGTAAAAAGATATAATCTTCTTTAGCATGCTGACAAATTTCTGTATTTACTTGATATGCGGCAAGATCCTTTAATCTTTTTTCCGTTTCTGCTTCCAGACCCATACTGGTCCAAACATCCGTTACGACAATATCGGCATTTTTTATAGCTTCTATCGGATCATGTGTAATGGTAATTTTGCTTCCAGTTAATTTTGCTGATTCAATCGCTTTTTCTGTAATCTTTCCATTTGGTAAATATCCTGGCGGACTGGCAATGCTGATATGCATTCCAACCTTTGCCGCTCCCTCCATTAATGAATGAGTAACATTATTGTTGCCATCCCCTAAATAACACATTTTTAATCCTGCCAATTTTCCTTTGTGCTCTTGAATGGTTAGTAAGTCTGCCATTACTTGTGCTGGATGATGTAAATCTGTTAGAGCATTAATAACAGGTACTGTTGCATGTTCCGACAGTTCTTCAACCGTGCTATGTGCGAATGTCCTGATCATTATGCAATCAATATAACGCGATAAAACTTTAGCTGTATCCGAAACACTTTCACCCCTGCCAAGCTGCATATCTCTTGGACTTAGGAAAATCGCATGGCCTCCTAATTGGAGCATCCCTACCTCAAAGGAAACTCTAGTACGAGTAGAAGCTTTTTCAAAAATCATCCCTAGAACCTTTCCGCTCAAATAAGGATGTGGTTTTCCTTGTTTTTGAAGGCTTTTCAGTTCCTTTGCTTCCTCTAAAAGGTAAAGAATCTCATCTGTTTGAAAATCGGACAAGGATAAAAAATCCTTGCCTTTTAATTGTGGCTGCTGTGACACAACCTTCGCGTTCCAGTTAATCACATTTGACATGTTCCACACCGCTCTCTTTGATATTGTAATATTCCGTTACTGTACGTACCTCTGATTGAGTAATCGTTTGAGCCTGAAGGCTGACCATTGCTTCCACTGTATCTAAATGAGTAAATACTGGTACATTGTAGCGGGTCGCTTGTTCACGAATATAAAAACCAAACTTAATTTTATTCCTGCCTTGGTTTGGTATATTGATGACAGCTTGGATTGTATTGTTTTTGAATAGTTCATTTACATCTTCGTTATCTTTAATAACCTTTTCAATTATAAAGCCATTTTCTTGTAGGAATTTTGCTGTCCCTTCCGTTGCAGTTAGCTTATAATTTTCATTTACAAACTGCTGAAGAATTGGAAGGCTGGCTTGTTTTTCCCGATCAGATATGGAGCAGAACAAATAGTTCTCTGTTTCATCGCTTGATGTAGGGAACGCTTTTTCAAGCGCTTCATGGAAGGTTGCTCCTAAACCTAACACTTCACCTGTTGATTTCATTTCCGGTCCTAAAACGTGGTCGACTCCCTTTAATTTGCTTCTTGAAAATACAGGTGCCTTAACCGAATAATAATTCGGTTCTGTTAATAAACCAGTTTCATGCGACAGTAAATCCAAAGATACTCCTAATTGAGCCATTACCGCCCATTCAATCATTGGGACGCCTGTCACTTTGCTCATTATTGGAACCGTACGTGAAGAACGTGGATTTACTTCTAAAACAAGGACTTGATCCTGGTAAATAACAAATTGAATATTCATTATGCCTACGATTGGTGCCGATTTGGCGATCTTTTCAGCATAATCAATCAATGTTTCTTTTATTTCTTTCGCCAATGAGATAGGTGGAAAAACACTAATACTGTCACCAGAATGTACTCCAGCTCTTTCGATATGTTCAAAAATTCCTGGGACGATTACATTCTTTCCATCACTGATGACATCCACTTCACATTCTAATCCAGGCATATAGCGATCCACTAATAATGGCCACAATTTTTCCTGTGATGAGTTTTCTTCAAGCTGCTGGATATAATAGTTTAATTCTTCTTCTGTAAAAATAGTAAACATTGATTGGCCGCCAATTACATAAGATGGACGAACCAGCACCGGATATCCAAGTTTTGCAGCAGCCTCTAGTAATTGATCTTTATGGGAAACGGTCTCGCCTACAATATGCGGAATATTTAGGTCTTCAAGCAGCCGATAGAATTCTTTCCGATCTTCAAAGCGGTCCACATTTTCTACCGTTGTACCAAGGATTTTTACTCCTTCTTCTTGAAGAGCATGTGCTAAATTAATGGCTGTTTGGCCGCCGAATTGAATTAATACGCCCTCAATATTTTCTTTTTCAATAACCGTTAGAACATCTTCAGCCGTTAATGGTTCGAAATACAGGCTGTCGGCTACAGAATAGTCTGTACTTACTGTCTCAGGATTATTGTTAATGACTACTGCCTCATAGCCCAGCTTTTTAATTGCTTTTGCTGCATGGACTGAGCAGTAATCAAATTCGATTCCTTGACCAATTCGGATTGGTCCTGAGCCAAGAACAAGAATCTTTTTACTGGTTGTTACTTCTACCTCATCCGCTCCAAGCCAAGTGGAATAGTAATATGGGGTAACGGCGTCGAACTCTGCAGAACACGTATCAACCATCTTATAACCAGGTTTCCAGTTAAGTTCTTTCCATTTTTGCCTGATTTGTTTTTCATCTATTTGGTAAATCTGCGACAGCAGTTTATCGGATAGATTGTGTCGCTTTGCTGTTTTTAATAAGGAAAGAGGTACATCGTTCCATGCATACGAAGCTAATTCCGTTTCTAATGCAACAATAGTATTGATCTTATATAAAAACCATGAATCAATTTCCGTTATCTGCTTAATTTGTTC
The DNA here is from genome assembly GCF_001591505.1 of Neobacillus niacini NBRC 15566. Classification (GTDB taxonomy): domain Bacteria; phylum Bacillota; class Bacilli; order Bacillales; family Cytobacillaceae; genus Neobacillus; species Neobacillus niacini. The sequence continues at coordinate 35,875 of NZ_BCVA01000034.1, read as the reverse complement.
AAGAGAAATCCCTCTTCTGAATGCTTCAGCAATCATAAATAGTCTTTGGTCATTAGGTCTCTCAAGTTTTTCAAATAAAACTTCAGTTTCGATACCTTTGTTGGATTCCAAACAAAGTCCATATATATTTAACTCCATTGAGCGAATTGCCTTATTTAGTGCGCCTTCAAAAGTACGGTCAATTGCCATTACTTCACCAGTTGCTTTCATTTGTGTTCCTAAAGTACGGTCAGCTTCAGGAAATTTATCAAATGGAAAGCGTGGAAGCTTAACAACAATATAATCAATCGCTGGTTCGAAGGAGGCAAAGGTGTTACCTGTTATTGGGTTCACAATCTCATCTAAATGATAACCAACTGCACATTTAGCTGCCATTCTTGCAATCGGATAACCGGTGGCCTTTGATGCTAATGCGGAGGAACGACTTACCCTTGGATTTACTTCGATAATGCAATACTGATTGGATTCTGGATTAAGAGCAAATTGGATGTTGCAGCCGCCAATAATCTCTAATTCTCTAATAACTTTTAGAGAAGAATTTCTAAGCATTTGGTATTGCACATCTGTTAATGTTTGTGATGGAGCGACAACAATGGAATCACCTGTATGAACGCCGACAGGGTCCAGATTTTCCATGTTACAAACAATAATACATGTGTCATTGGCGTCCCTTATAACCTCATATTCAATTTCCTTCCAGCCTTTAATACTTCTTTCGACTAGTACCTGGTGAATGGGGCTTGCTGCTAATCCCTTTTTCAGAACATTTTCAAGTTCTTCACCATTATGGGCAAATCCGCCGCCGTGTCCGCCTAATGTATAAGCTGGTCGGATGATAACGGGAAAACCTATTTCGTTAACGAACTCTACACCTTCCTCATAGGTATGAATAATCGCTGATTCCGGGATTGGTTCGTCAATCTTTATCATTAAACTGCGGAACCGATCACGGTCCTCGCCATTTTTTATCGATTCTACAGAGGTTCCTAAAAGCTCTACATTGTATTTTTTTAGAATGCCTTTTTCATAGAGTTCAACTGTTAGATTTAAACCAGTTTGACCGCCTAAAGTTCCAATAATCCCATCAGGCTTTTCTTTTTGAATGATTTTTTCAATCGTTTCAACATTTAATGGTTCAATATATACTTTATCTGCAACGGTTTCGTCCGTCATAATCGTTGCTGGGTTACTATTGATTAAGACCACCTGTATTCCCTCTTCTTTAAGAGCGATACATGCTTGTGTTCCGGCATAATCAAATTCAGCTGCCTGCCCGATTACAATGGGACCTGATCCAATTACTAATACTTTTTTTAGGTTTTTATTTAATGGCATAACGTTTATCTCCCACGGAATTGATCTGATATACAAAATTCTCAAGAATGTATTGGGTGTCACTTGGTCCTGGGTGTGCTTCCGGGTGAAATTGCACGGTTTGAATTGGCAAGCCGCGATGCTTTAACCCTTCAATCGATTTATCATTAACGTTTCGGTACGTGATTTGGAATACCTGGGTATCAATACTTTCATCGACCACAACATATCCATGGTTTTGAGCTGTAATTTTTACTTTGCCTGTTGCTAATTCTTTAACGGGATGATTGCCGCCCCGGTGTCCATAGGCAAGTTTTTCCGTTTTTGCTCCATAGGCAAGGGCAATTAACTGATGACCTAGACAAATACCTAAAGTAGGAAAGTTCTGGGTAATCTTTTTGATTTCTGGAAACCATTGTTTTAGTGCCATTGGATCTCCAGGGCCGTTGCTTAATAACACACCGTCTGGCTTTAAGGCTTTAATCTTTTCGAATGATGTATTAAATGGAACGATGGTAACCGAACATTTTTCATCTAGCAGTGCATTGAGTATTGACTTTTTATGCCCAAAGTCTATTAGGACAACGTGGGGTCCTTCGTTATTGAAATATTGAATATTCTTCGTTGAGACCTTCTCTACCCAAAGTGGAGTTACTGTGCTATCTGAAAAAGATTCTTGCTTCGTTTTGCTTAAGTAACCCTTCACAGTCCCGCGGCTGCGAATCGTTTTAACAAGTAATCTTGTATCCACTCCTGCAATTCCAGGAACGCCGGCCTGTATTAGCTTTTCAGAAAATTTATTAATAGATTGATAATGACTCGGAGTTTCACATAAATCACCAATAACCACTCCGGCTAAGGAAGGTGAAATGCATTCATCGTCCATTGCATTTATTCCATAGTTGCCAATGATCGGATAGCAGAAAGTAATGAGTTGACCTGCATAAGAAGGATCGGTAATGATCTCCTGATAGCCAGTCATACTCGTATTAAATACAACTTCTCCGATTGAATCCTTATTTGCACCTATTAGTACTCCTTCAAAAACTTCTCCAGTTTCCAAAGTAAGATATCCTAGTTCCAAAACACTCACTCGCCTTTCTCTATGCTTTGGAATGTTTTTTCCAACGCTTTGATAAATTCGTTCATTTCCTCTTTTGTTACCGTTAATGGTGGAAGCAGTCTAACAACAGATGGCCCCGCTGTTAAAATCAAAAGTTGATTTTCAATCGCTTTTTGAACGATTTGAGGAGCCTTATCTCCGACAACCATCCCTTTTAAGAGACCTTTTCCTCTGATATCTTCTATAAAAGTGTATTTTTCTTTAAATTTAAATAATAGTTCATCAAAGTACACTGAAATTTCCTTAACATGCTTTAATAAATCATTTTCAATAATATGGGATATCGTTGCGACTCCCGCTGCCGTTGCTAGTGGATTGCCTCCAAAGGTACTTCCATGTGTACCAGGTTCAAAGGCTTTCGCTGCCTTCTCCTTCGCAATAATGGCTCCGATCGGAAAGCCTGATCCAAGCCCTTTTGCTATACTAATAACATCCGGTTCTATACCGTATTGTTCGTATGCAAACAGTGTGCCGGTCCGCCCAATTCCTGTTTGAATTTCATCAACCATTAAAAGGATGTCTTTCTCCGCACAAATTTCTGCGATTTTCTTTACCCATTCAGGATTAGCAGGAATAACGCCGCCTTCACCCTGAACCAGTTCTAGTAAAATCGCTGCTGGCTGAAGTGTATTTAGTTGATCAAGTGCTTCGATATCATTAAATGGAAGATAACTAAAGCCTTTAACAAGCGGAGCAAATCCATTCTGAATTTTTTCCTGTCCTGTTGCTGATAATGTTGCCAATGTTCTGCCATGGAAGGATTGCTGAAAGGTAATGACACCGAATGAATCTGTTCCTTTTACCTTCTGGGCGTATCTTCTTGCCATCTTAATCGCTGCCTCATTTGCTTCCGCACCACTGTTACAAAAGAAAACTTGGTCTCCACAGCTATTCGCTGTGAGAAGTGCAGCCAATTCCTGCTGATTAGGAATGTGATAAAGGTTGGAACAGTGCCAAAGATTTTGAAGCTGCTCTTCAAGCTTTTCTTTTACCACGTCCGGTACATGCCCTAAATTACAAGTCGCAATACCGGAAGTGAAATCTAAATATTTTTTCCCTTGATCATCCCATACATAGCTTCCTTTCCCCTTTACCAACGTAATGGGAAAGCGGCTATAGGTTGCCATTACCGGCGAAAGTGGGGAAACAGAAGTGTTAATGGTCATTAGGCAATCTCCTCATCTAAAACAATTTTTGTTCCAATATTTTTGCCGTTCACGTATTCTACCAAGCTATTTTTTTCAAATCCATCTATAATACCGACCACGGGGATTTTATGAACTAACCCATCAATGGCAGCTTTAACCTTTGGAATCATCCCGCCATAAATGGTTTTATTTTCAATCAGTTCTTCGACTTCAGTTTTGGTAACCAGGTCTAATTTAGACTTTTCACCATTTTTCTCTACTAGAATTCCAGGTATATCACTAATAAAACAAAGGTTTGCTCCTAGTGCCTTAGCAACAGCACTTGCGGCAACATCTCCGTTTATGTTGTACCGCTGTCCGTTTGCTCCAATCCCTACTGGTGAGATGACTGGAATGTGTCCTTGTTTTACAATGCTGTCAATGACTGCAGTATTTACCTCAACCACTTCTCCAACAAAACCTAAACTTTCATCTGAAGCGGGAACAGCTTTTAACAAACATCCATCCACACCACTAACACCGAATGAACTGCCGCCTGTCTCAAGAATATTCCGTACTACTTGTTTATTCACAGTACCGCTTAACACCATTTCTACAATATCTAATACCTCATGATTCGTTACTCTCAACCCATTTACGAAGGTAGTTTCTACATTTAAGCTTTTTAATAATTTATTGATCAGCGGGCCGCCGCCATGGACAATAATAGGCGTCCATTCTCCTTTTTGATGGAGGGAAATCACATCTTCATAGAATGTCTTTGGCAGATTTTCTAACACACTTCCGCCACACTTAATGACTATATAGTTCATTTTTCTCCCTCCACTTATGTGCGGTACGACGCGTTGATTTTCACATAATCATACGTTAGATCGCAGCCCCAAGCCGTTGCACTTTCATCACCTTGATTTAATTCAACAAAAATCTTAACTGTTTCTAGTTCTAAGTACTCTTTTACTTCTTCTTCCACAAAGGGACAAGGTAAGCCATTTTCAAATACTTTGTAAGGACCAATTGCCACTTTCAATGCATTAGGCTCAACAGGTATTCCTGAATATCCGATAGCTGTAACAATTCTTCCCCAGTTCGGGTCCGTACCGTAGATAGCTGTTTTTACAAGATTAGAAGAAATTATCGATTTTCCAACTGCTCTAGCTGCCTCATGGCTGTAAGCTCCGTTTATTTGAACTTCAACAAGCTTTGTTGCCCCTTCACCATCTCTGGCAATTTTTTTCGCAAGCTCTTCACTTACTAGCTTTAAGCCAGCTTTGAATAAATCCCAATCAGGATGGTCTTTTGTTAACTGGTCATTACCCGCTAACCCGTTTGCCATAACTAAAACCATATCATTCGTACTTGTATCTCCATCAACGGTGATCATATTGAAGGTTTGATTTGTTATATCTTTTAATGCACCATGTAAATCCTCATGGCCGATATTGGCGTCTGTTGTAATAAAACCAAGCATTGTCGCCATATTAGGATGTATCATTCCGGATCCTTTTGCCGCACCGCCAATGCTGACTGTTTTTCCATCGATTTTAATTTGGACACCAACCTGCTTGATACATGTGTCCGTTGTTAAAATTGCATTTTTGAAATTTTCTTCACTTGCATATTTGGTCTGAAGAATTTGATTGATACCTGTTTTTACTTTATCCATCGGTAAGAGCTCCCCAATAACTCCTGTAGAAGTTACTGCAACAAGGTGCTCCTCGATGCCTAGTTCGTTGGCAAATCCCTTTTGCATTTCAAATGCGTCTAACAATCCTTGTTCCCCTGTACAAGCATTGGCATTACCTGAGTTGACGATTACCGCCTGGATTTTATTTTCTTTAGCTATGCTTTCTTGAGTAACTAAAAGGGGGGCTGCTTGAAAAATATTCGTTGTATATACGCCAGCAGTTATTGCTGGAACATCTGAAACAATATAACCAAGATCAAGTCGTTTTCTTTTTATCCCGCAATGCATACCGCCTGCCACAAACCCTTGCGGCAACGTAACACTTCCTTCTTCTACTACAACGATTTCTTTATTTGATACTACTGGCAACAAATTAATTCCCCCTTATTCTAGGTAACTAGTAAAATATTATGGATACATTGGTATGCTAGTAAGTCCCGTCCTGACATCCCAATCGTTCATTATGTTTGCATTTTGTATTGCCTGACCTGCGGCACCTTTAACTAAATTATCGATGACAGAAATAATCGTAAGTCGATTCGTTCGCGGGTCCACATGCAAGCCGATATCGCAGTAGTTACTGCCGCTTACTTCTTTTGTAGAAGGATAAGTCCCTGCTGGACGAATCCGTACGAAAGGATGATTCTCATAAAATTTATTGTACAAATCATTAACTGTATTCGTTGAAATCTTTTCCGTTAAGTTAACGTATGAAGTAATCATAATTCCCCGCGACATCGGTACTAAATGTGTTGTAAATGTTACGGTGATTGGATTACCCGTTTCATCCGTTAGAACCTGTTCTATTTCAGGAATATGCTGATGGGCACCAAGTTTATAGGCTTTAAGATTTTCATTTATTTCAGCATAATGAGCTGTTAACGAAAGGCCCCTTCCTGCACCAGAAACACCTGATTTGGCGTCAATGATTATTGAATTTTCATCCGCTGCCTTCGCTTTCAAGATTGGTAATAAACCGAGCGTAGTTGCTGTCGGATAACAGCCTGGATTAGCAATTAGCGCTGAATTTTTAATTTCTTCTGTATATATCTCACTTAATCCATAAACAGCTTTACTTAAATACTCCTCTTTTGGTGCTGAATGCTTATACCAAGTTTCATATTCATTTTGCGACCTTAACCGGAAATCTCCTGAAAGGTCGATTACTTTCATTCCTTTATCTACAAGCTGCGGTACTAACGAGCTGCTAACACCAGACGGCGTTGCAAGAAAAACAATATCGTTTTGCCTACTTATTTCTTCAACATCAAATTTTTCGAGAGATAAATTTACAATATTTGAAAGATGTGGATAACTGTCACTAAAATTAGTACCTGATTGTGAGTTAGAAACAACTGTACCTATCTCTATATGTGGATGATTTTGAATCAAACGAATCAATTCGATTGCTCCGTATCCTGTTCCACCGATAATGGCTGCTTTCATTTAATTCAACTCCTGCGTTTCCATTTATAATGAATCATTATACATACAATGTAATATTTATTCAAGAATAAATTTAGCCCAATTTTCAGTTTTTATAGAATTTTATTACCATTATTTTTGAAAACGCTTACATGGTTAGTTGTATAAATATCCAACTATTATGCATAATTAATGCATATCAAACCCTCCCTCTATTATCGATGTTTTTTATGATGGTTATTGGTAAATACTGTTATAGAGTGTAAAGGAGGTATGCAGACTGTTATCTACAACATTAACATTTCAAAATGAAGTTGACTTGGCGAAATATGACTTGCCATTTCTAAAAAAAAGGACGAATAGCCATTTAGAAATCTATCTTGAGAAATCCGACAAATCTCTAGGCGATGTCCATATCGAAAATAACGGAATTAAGCTTGTTTATTCAAGTGAGTTATTATTAGAGGAATACATCATTATTCATGACATAATCAACCGCTTGCGTAAAGGAAATGATGTAACTGTCGATGATTCTAAGAGTTTTTTAGGTTATCTGTCCAATGGGGAGTCTGTATATATCGTTAAGAACTGGGAGCTTTGGATCGAGTATCTGCAAAGTTCGATGAAAAATTGTCTATAAACAGAAAGGTGATCGTATGCTATCTGGAAAAGTTATATCAGTAATCTCGGGTAAAGGCGGGGTTGGTAAATCCACTGTATCTGCGAATCTTGCTGTCTCCTTAAGCAGACAAGGTAAATGTGTAGGATTGATTGATTTTGATATTTACGGAAGCAGTATCCCTAATATGATGAATATCAGTTTCGGTCCAAAATCAATGAATAATAAGATTATTCCTGTTGAATCTCATGGGATTAAAATCATGTCCATGGGTTTTATCGTTAAAAATAATGATCCGGTTGTTTGGCGTGGGCCCATGCTTGGAAAAGTCATCAACCAATTTATTAATGAAGTAATTTGGGGACCATTGGATTATGTGGTAATCGATATGCCTCCGGGTACGGGAGATGTTGCTATGGATGTAAATCGCCTAATTCCGAGCTCCCACCAGATCGTCGTCACAACTCCACATCCAACAGCCTCACATGTTGCAGAAAGAGCGGGTAAAATGGCTGCTATTAATAATCATAATATCTTAGGCATTGTAGAAAACATGGCTTATTTTCAGCCGCCAGACCTCGAGCAAAAATATTACCTATTTGGTAAAGGCGGTTCCGAACAATTAGCAGCAAAATTGGGTACTGACCTAATTGCCCAGCTGCCAATATTAGCTCCTAGCGAAGATGATTTTGAACCGTCTATTTATAAAAGAGGTTCCTTGCTCTTTGATAAATACAACGAATTAGCTGATAGAGTGCAAGATTCCATTGCATAAGAAAAAGGTGGTGCCCAAGTAACGGGGCACCACCTTTTTACTTTCCTATAATATTTCCTTTGTGACCCTGTAAAATTTCATGAACTTTTTGTTTGTCGTCCTCACTAAACTCATGTTCGTTCAAGGTTGCCATGAAATTTCCTATCATCGCTTCAAAATGCTCGTCGTTGATGGGAAGATCTTTATGTGCGTTTGCTATCTGTTCATTGCTATATTTTCCTTCACCCAAACCATGCTCTAGAAATGTCTGAGGGTGATGCTGGATTCTCTCTTGATCATGATCCTTAAAAAACTTGCTCATCAGATCATCTGCATGGATTTTATGAAAGAATTCCTTTACGACAGAAGTTATTTTATCCTCATTGATATGCAAGATCCCGTCCTCCTTTAATGATCCATTACCTTGTCTATTCTTCTAAACAACAGATATGTTATAACCGTCAAAAGAAACATAAAGCCTAAGGCTAATACATAGTAAAAAAGATCTTCATAGTGACCAGCTAGATATTCCTCTACCATGTATTGAATAAGGATAATTTGCACGGTCAACAGACTCATAAAAACCCACCATGCCATTTTCATAGTACTCGCCTCCTAATGTTGAGCCTGAGTGATTCCCACAGCATATATTTTTTTGTTCTTATGTTTTAATTTAATCGATGGGAGTGCCCGCGGCGGAGGACCAGCCAGAACAGAACCATCCTCAACATTAAAGAATCCATTATGACATGGGCAGGTAAGCTTGCCTGTATCCTTTTCCCAATAAACAGGGCACATTAAATGAGTACATTTGCTGTTATATGCCCTATATTCCTTTTCAGAGATTCGGACCAATATGGCTGGGTCATTATCTTCTGGGTAATGAAAGGTAACACTCTCCCCTACCTCGATATCTTTTTCATCAATAATAAATACTTCTCTATCATGGCTTTCTTCTTTTCGATTCTTAGATAGCACCGCTAAAGGGGTGGCGCTTACAAAGAACACACCCATTAGCGATAATGTAGAGGCAATAAATCCTCTCCTATTCAAATCTAATTCGCGATCTCTCCTGATATTAAAAGACAATTTACGAAGAAATTCTTCTATCTTCTTCATGATTGAACACCATCGCCTTCTCTATATCCAAATCTATTTTCCTCTGTATCTGGCAGCCCAATGACGGTTCGTGTTTCAATGATTGTGCCTCCAAAATCCCATTTAAATTGAACAGGTTTCGGAGGGTCATTTTTAAGATCACTCTGATCCACAAAGCGAATCGTATCAGTTGGACAAACGCTTGCACACATCGGCGGTCTGCCTTTTGACGTACGGTCATAACACATGTCACATTTATACATCACTTTTTTCACATCATCCACTTTTGGTATCCCAAAAGGGCAGGCATATGTACAGTTCTTACAGCCAATACATTTTTCCATTGAGGCAGATAAAACGGTACCATCAGCAGCGATAGAAATCGCTTGTACTGGACACGATTCCGCACATGCAGGGGTCACACAGTGCATACATGGTGTGGGAGATGTCGCAACCGTTTCACCGGGATTCAACTCATCAACAAACATCCTTGATAAATGATCATGCCCGCTGCATTCCTCACATCCAATCACACATGCCCTGCAGCCTATACATCGTTCGTAATCAATATATAAAACCTTATCCATGCATTTCACCTGCACTTGAAGCTATCTTTTCAAGCTTAACCGCGCACACCTTGAATTCAGGAATCTTTGATTTCGGTTCAAGGGCCGGATTCGTTAAATGATTGATAGCCAAAGATTTACCCCAATGATACGGAACAAATACCATATCTTCGCGGGTTATTTTAGTGATTTTGGCTACGAGTTCAATGCTGCCCCTTGGGCTCGAGACTTTAACAGTTTCACCGTTCGAAATGTTATATTGTTCTGCTAATTTTGGATGAATTTCTACGTATGGATCCGGGCAAAAGTTTCTTAGCGTGTCAATTCGGCGTGTTTGATTCCCACTTAAATAATGGTACACGACTCGTCCTGTTGTAAGAATGATAGGGTATTCCTTACTCGTTCGCTCATTAGGACCTTTATACTCAAATGCTAGGATTCTTGCTTTTCCGTCCGGAAAATTAAATGTTAAGTCTTCAAACAATCTTGGCATTCCCTCTGATTCCTCTGTTGGACACGGCCAGAATACCCCTTGCATTTTATCAAGCTTCTCATAGGTGATTCCGTAATAATCCGCAATCCCGCCTTTACTTGCTACACGCAATTCATTGAAAATGTCCTCTGGCGAGTTAAATTGGAAGTATTGCCCCCTGCCAAGACGTTCGGCAATATCACAAATTACCTTCCAGTCGCGTTTCGATTCCCCCGGAGTACGATCAACCCCTTTAACACGCAGCACACGGCCTTCTACATTTGTCATGGTTCCATTATCTTCAATCCATACTGTTGATGGAAGAACTACGTCCGCCAACTCCGCAGATTCTGATAAAAAGAAGTCCATACAAACAAAGAAATCAAGGCTTTTAAGATACTCACCTACATCTCCCACAGTTGGAGACGAAACAATTGGGTTGCTGCACACCAATAATAATCCTTTTATTTCCTTACCGAGAGACTGAAGCATTTCAAAGGCTGATAAACCAGGTCCGGGAAGCTCCGATTCGTCAACACCCCAAACACCTGCAATATATTCTCTTGCTTTCGGGTCCGTAATTTTCCGGAAACCAGGAAGCTGATCGGTTTTCTGCCCATGCTCTCTTCCGCCTTGCCCATTTCCTTGGCCGGTGAACGTAGCCACGCCAGAACCCTTTCTTCCAAACTTGCCCGTTACCAAACATAAATTCACATAGTTAGAAACTGCATCTGTTCCTGTCGCATGCTGCTCCACCCCGCGGGCAAACATCGCAAATCCGTTCTTAGCCTGACCAAAAATTCTTGCTGCGGTGATAATTTTATCAGCAGCAGTTCCGGTTATTTCCGAAACATATGCCGGATTATAGGAATGGACCAATTCCTTTAATTCCTCAAAACCAGTCGTATGGTTCGTAATAAAATCCTTATCTATTAGATCTTCTTTAATCATGACATGCAATAATCCATTCACTAAAGCAACGTCCGTACCAGGGCGGATATTCAGATGAACGTCCGCAACAAGTGCTGTTTTTGTCTGGCGTGGATCGACAACAATTAATTTCGCTCCGCGGTCTCTCGCTCCCCAAATATAAGGCATGGATAAAGGGTGGCATTCAGCAGTGTTTGAGCCCGCAATTAGTAAAACATCAGCAAACTTGATGTCAGACCATGGATTGGTCCCACCTCTATCGAGGCCTAGGCTTTGATTAAATCCTACAGATGCAGAGGACATGCAATAACGGCCGTTATAATCAATATTTTTCGTCCCCAGCCCAATCCGGGCGAATTTACCCATTAAATAGCACTTTTCATTGGTCATCGACGAGCCGCTGTAAATTCCAAAAGCATCTTTTCCATACTTCCCTTGAATTTCTTGGATTTTCGAGACGATTAAATCCATGGCTTCGTCCCAAGTCGCTTGCTCCAGCTTGCCATTTTTCCGAATAAGCGGATGAAGGATACGTTCTTGGTGCTCAGCCTGCCGGTAGGCAGCGACACCTTTTGGACAAAGCCTTCCCCCGTTCATTGGAAAATCATATCGCGGCTCCACTCCTACGACAGATTGGTCTTCTTTTCGGACGCGGATGTTCATACCGCATTGCATCCCGCAGAAGCAGCAATGTGTTGAAATGAGTTCCTCTCCATCTCTTAAAATGGCGTCGTAATCTCTTTGTGAATAATCTTTATTTTGAGCATGACCCATCTACTGTTTTCCTCCCTTCTTCAGCTGTAGTCCATTTCTTCCAGTTGGTTCTAATATAAGGTGTGCCTGACCTAGCTCAATTTTTGCTCCATAACCACCTAATCGATGACTAACCCTTCGGCATTCGGCACACATATCAGAGAAATGTAAGTTCGTATGTTCAATAGGTACAGACAAATGCCTTTTTTCTAATGCTAATTGAACATCTTTTATTTGGGTTACAGTGGCATATTCGCGCCCACATCGTGCGCAAGGCTTTTGTTCAGCCATAGAATGGTACACAGGAACCATCACAGCTAAAAATCTAAGAGGTAAATGCCAAAACTTACTAAAAGGAAAATAAAGTAAAAAGATAATGACAGTTACTTGATGGGCAAGACCAATCCCTAAATAAAAAGCCCCTTCCATCCATAGTGCCGAAACGGTTAATAAGGAACCTGTAATCGATATTGCAATTAATAGAAACAGCGGAAAGAAATCGTATTCCTTTGATTGTTCTACTAGTTTTTTTTCATCTGTTACTCTTCGATATAGAGCCATTCCGCACCCAATAATCGTTGCAATTCCAGTCCAATTTAATCCGTGATAGATGGCAATCGCTAGTGGCGAATCTACTCCCATTCGAAATAGAGGTATTCCAAAGACAACTGCAGCATAGGTTTTTGGCTCTACCAATTCAAAGTGCAGCCAATTTAGAACTAGCGCAAAAGTGATGGCAAAAGAAAACAAAACTCCCCAAGAAATAAACATGTGCTGTGCCCAGCGGTACATAGATCTTTTTCTAATAAACTTTTGCTCTCCAATATTGGTATAAAGAGTTTTCAGGACGAAAGCTAAACCCTTGGCACTAAACATCATTTTAATGCCCTGTTTCCACAGCCTTCTCGTTGGCGGTCTTAATGTCCATGAAGTGATTCTTATTGTTAATAGAACAAAGCATAAAATCGTTGCCCATAAATACCCGTATAAGGCCATATCGAAATAACCAAATTGTTCTGAACCAATATAAACGGAAAAGAATAAAATCACTAACACGATGAAAACATTGCGTGCTGATATTTTTGAAAAAAGCAGTGAATCTTCTTCATATGGATAAAAGTTCATATGCTAACTCCTTTACTCTTTGTCTCGCTTAGTATGCCAAGGGACTATTAAAAAATTCCCAGTAAATTAGCATAAATAGGTAAAGTGATTGTGTTAAAATAATAGGAAGAAAGATTATAATTTGAGGATTTGATTGGAAGTTATGAAACAAAGGAAGCCCATTCTCATGGCTATAGGAGTCATTACACTTTTTCTGTTACTATACTTTGCTTTTTTACATACTAAGATTAGAGACCATGCAAATACACAAGTCCCTAAACATGCTGATTTTATCATTATCCTTGGGGCACGGGTTAAAGGGGAAACACCTTCGCTGGCTCTTCAATATCGGATTGACGCGGCTGCTGGCTATATGAAGAAAAATAAAGAAACCATTGCAATCGCATCAGGGGGACAAGGACCAGGAGAAGATATTACTGAAGCGGAAGCGATTAAAAGAGGATTAGTTGCACATGGAATTCCTAGTAATAAAATATTACTAGAGGATAAATCAACAGACACCGTTGAAAATATCCGTTATTCAAAAAAACTCATTCCGAAGCATCTCAAAACTGGATTGATTGTCACGAATGATTTTCATCTTTATCGAGCTAAGTCTATTGCTAAAGACCAAGGTTTGAGTTTAGAAGGTATTCCTGCAGCAACGCCGACCGTAGCCATTCCAAAATCATACGCAAGGGAATATCTCGCAATAACCAAATATTATCTAGTTAAAACGTTCAAGAAATAAAACCGGCCCATTTTTTTAACGGGTTCTTTAACCAGTGATATTTAAGTTAAGCGGAGATTTTTCGGTTATTTGGTGAATCGAGCTCGTTTCGGGGTATATAAGCGGCAGTTTTCCGGTTAAGCAAAGCAGAATTAATAATTTTCACGTTTTTCGAGTCAATAGTCGGATTCTTTCCGTCTATTCAAGCTATTTTCAGTGCTATTTCTTAATTAAGAGAAAATTCTCCGCTTATTTATCAAACTCGCCTTAGCATCTAATTAACTTGTTCACAAAAAGAAAATTCAAAAAGGCTTAGAGATATTTGCATCTCTAAGCTTTTTTGACTGTGAAATATACTGTATAGTTTATGTGATTTGCTATTTGATTTGGTCTCCGATTTACAGTTTTGCACCTCACAAGTAAACCCGTTACCATTTTCATTAGCCGGTTTCCTATTCATTATAAATCTGATAATTATTCTTGCCTTTTTTCTTAGCTTTGTACAAGGCTATGTCTGCATGTTTGAATATTGTTTTCTCATCTATATTAAAATCGTTAAAAAAAGAAATACCAATACTCGATGTAATGTGTATCTTCTCGTTGGCAATGATCCATTCAGCATGTAGACTCTGTTGAATTCTATCTGCAATTTCCGAAACATTATTCTCTTCTGTCAAATCCGGCAATAGAATGACGAATTCATCTCCACCAATTCTAGCTAAAATATCATTTTTTCTTAACGTACTCTTAACACGCTTGGCAAATACCTTTAGTACTTCATCACCAATGTCATGTCCAAAGGTATCATTTATTTCCTTAAAGTGATCAATATCAAGAACAAATACAGACAGGGTCTGCTTCGTTCGTTTTGCTTTTTCCATCTCTGCTATCAAACAGTGTGAAAAGTAGGTTCTATTAGCAAGACCTGTTAACGGGTCTTGAAGTGCTAACTGTCTTAATTTTTCTTCGTACTTTTTTCTTTCCGTGATGTCTTTATAGACGACTACTCCTCCATTCCAATCACCATTCTGATTATAAAGAGGGGAATAGGAGGCAAGAAAATGTATCCATTCTCCGTTTTTCTTTACACGTTTTACCTCTTGGGTAGACACTGTTTCTCCCATTTTTATTTTTTCAATGATTTTTCTGAATTCTTCCTTACTGTCCTCAGGGAGAATACTTATCAAACGATCGTTTAAAACTTCTTCCTCCGTCCACCCGAATAATCTTTCGAATGCTTTATTCACCGAAACAAAATATTCATTTTTATCAAATATATACATGGCGTCTGCGACACTATTCCAGACTAGCTCAAAACGTTCCTTCATTTCTTTTATTAGGTTCTCTCTCTGTCTTTGATCCGTTAAATCACGGACAATAGCTAATAAATGGGTACACTTACCTTCTTGATTAAACACAGGAGTAATCGTTGATTCCCAATAAATGATGTCACTATTTTTTGAGGAGTTTGGAAAATATGAGCCACTCACCTTATCTTCATATACAATAGGTTTTTTCCTATCCATGGCCTCTTGATATTTTCTCTTAATCGTTTGGTAGGCGCTTTTTGGCAAAAGTTCCTCTATTGGTTTGCCAAAAGATTCATTTGTTAATCCGTATAGATCTTTCGCAGGTTTATTTAGAAGAATGTAACTAAAGGATTGATCACTGTTTACTTTTGTCAAGAAAACTAAATCAGTCATATTATTAAACAACTGAAAGAACAGATCGAGTCTATTTAACATCTCTAAATTGGATTTTTCAACCATATAGGCTATTCCTTTCTTTTATTTCATCAGTACATTTAACTCCTCATTAAGCCAAGCTCTTTCCCCTTCACTTAGATCAAATTCAAAGCCATACTGGTACTGATTCGCTTCAAGTTGATCTTTCCATAAAATTCTGCCGCCAACACTGAAGGGCTGATGAAATGCATTGGTTTCAATGGTAAGTTTCAAATCTTTTAACACGGGCAGCTGAAGCTTCGTGGAAAACCGTAAACCGCCAATCCCAATATTTTCAATGACCACACAGGTATCCCCTAAAAGAATTGATACTCCATTGATCTTAGAAATGACCATTTTCGCCTGTATAGGTGCCGGTATTTCAATCCTAATAGGTTCCCTTGGTTCTGGAAGTTTATTATAATTTTCACTATTGCTTACTTGAATTTGTTCATTAGAGAATATAGCGTTAAACTCATCCACCCCCACTGGTTCACTAAACAAGTACCCCTGAATCACATCACATTCATATTGTAGTAAAAAGGCGAGCTGTTCCTCCGTTTCGACCCCTTCAGCAACTACCTTCATATTTAAATCATGTGCTAACAGAAGGATTGACTTTACTATCGCTTCATCGTCTGTGCACGATAGAATACCATTAATAAAAGAACGATCAATTTTTACAAAATCCACTTTAAATTTTTTCAAATAATTTATCGATGAATAACCTGTACCGAAGTCATCAAGAGAAATTGTAATACCAATTTCCTTTAATGACGTAATGACCGACAGACACTTTTCTTCGTTTTGAATAATTGATGTCTCGGTAATTTCAAATTCCAGCCATTTAGGATCTACATTTGTTTCACTTAAAATCAGCAGTAATTTGGCAACTAGATCATCTTTTAAAAAACGCTTAGGACTAATATTAATTGATACAGGAACAATCGGCTTTCCTTCTTCTTTCCATTTATTAATCTGCCTGCAAACGGAAGCTAGAACCCAGTCCCCTAATTCAAATATAATATTCGTTTCTTCTGCTAATGGTATAAATTCAATTGGACTTAAAATTCCCCATTCTGGGTGATTCCATCTAATCAGCGCTTCTGCCCCAACGATTTCCCTTGTATTCGGATTAACCTTAGGTTGATAATGAATGAAAAATTCCTTATCGAAATTAGCACTGCGTAAATCATTTTCTAAAACAAATAGCTTATATGATTCAATATTCATTGATGGACTGTACAACTGTAAGTTATTCTTCCCCATTGTTTTTGCTCGATAAAGTGCCACATCGGTGTTGGCAAGCAATTCTGACACTGTTTGGCCATCTTGTGGAAAAATCCCAATTCCGATGCTTGTGGTAATATGTAAATCATACTCATTTATGGTAAATTGTTTTTCGATATCTTCTATTATGTTAGAGGCAATGGTAATGGATTCATTTGGATGATCCATATCGTGTAAGATAATCGCAAATTCATCCCCTCCAAGCCTCGCTAGATGATTATGTGGTCTTAAATGTTTACTTAGCCTATTTGAAACTTTCTTTAGGAGCTCGTCCCCGACAGAATGCCCTAATGTATCATTTACAAACTTAAAGCGATCCAAGTCTAAATACAGTAAAGCAAAGTTTTCGGATTCCTCCAGTTTAGTCGTGATTGTTGTTTCCAGTTCATCTTCAAACTTTCGTCTGTTTGGTAATCCGGTCAGATAATCATGATAAGCAAAATAATTTATTTTTTCATCCTCATGTTTCTTTTGACTTATGTCAGTAACTAATCCATCTAGACGTACTAATTCCCCGTCCGGGTTCAAGACTGGGAAGGTCCTTGACTCAACCCATTTTATCTTTCCCATTCCATCCAAAATTCGATATTGATATTGACAAGGTTTTCCCTTCCTAAGCTCTATTTGATTTTTCCTAAACTCTGCGAAATCATCTGGATGAATCATTTCCTTCCAATTAGGAAAACCTTCTTTAAAATCTTGAGGGCTCATTCCTAAGATTATTTCAATGGCTTTTGATACATAAAGAAATTTATGCTGCCGGATGTCCAGCGACCAAACACCCACATCGAGACTATTAAAAATTTGATGAAATTGTACTTCATTTTCTTTCATTCGTGCCTCAGTGAGTTTTACCTCTGTAATATCCTTCGCAATTCCGTATACCCCGACAATCTCCCCATTGGAATACGTGGGAATATTGGTAATCTGTAAGTCAATATAATGTCCGTCCTTATGTATAGTAATACAGGAATAATTTTGAACGTTTCCCGCTACTGCCTTTTCAAAATGTGTTATGACTTTATTCAAATGTTCAATTTTTATTAGACGATGAAATAGACCATGAATCTCACTTGAAGTATATCCCAATATATCTTCTACATTATTATTACAGCTTAAGATATTACCATTAAGATCCATCGTATAAATCATATCTGGATGATGATCTATTAATGACAAAAAGTTTTGATCTTCTGATTCAACATACTGTTTTTCCACTAGGTCCAATATGGCCATCATTTATTCTCCATTCCATTCATTTTGACAAGATAGTATTTCGCTGCTAATTAATCCCATATCGATTGCCTGTACTTGATAGATTAATAAATCTAGTTCCTGACTGCATTTCAAAACCGTGCTATCCTTTAAACCATTTTTTGCTGTGAGGCTTACTAGTTCTTTTCTTTTAAGCATGATTTGCTTTTGCATAGATAAATGGTTCATACTCCCCCTCCGGCTCACTTTTCCGTAGTGCTATCTTACCTTTAGTATGAAGTAAGATAACGAAACAATATATCACCTTACTTTCCCTATTTCAAATTGTTTAAATAAGGAATTCATTCCTATATGGTTTTAGGACAAAAAAAATAGGCCCTGATGGCCTAAATCGTAATATGGGTAGTGCTATTTTACTTTTTTATATAGTTTCTGACTTCTGCTAATTGTTTCATAACTATCTTCCATATTGGTGAAGTTGATGGTTTCCTTATCACCTAAACCGAGAATTCCAAACATCCCAAGACTTTCATAAAAAAGTGAATGAACTTTTTCTTGTAACGGTTTATTAAAATAAATTAGTACATTCCGGCATAAAATCACATGGAACTCATTAAAGGAATGATCAGTAACTAAATTATGCTGAGCGAATACTACATTTTCTGTAAGGTAAGAGTGAAATTTCACCCCATTATTGGTTACATGGTAATAATCAGAAAATGCCTTTTTACCACCAGCATTTAGGTAGTTACTGGTATACTTTCTCATATTCTCTAATGGAAATAATCCCGATTTAGCTTTCTTAAGTACCTCTGCATTCATATCCGTTGCATAAATTTTCGTCTTTTCATATAGGCCTTCCTCTTTAAGCAACATTGCCATCGAATATACCTCTTCACCACTTGCACATCCAGCATGCCATATTTTAATAGATGGATAGGTGCGTAATAGCGGGACAACCTTTTCTCTGAAATGTAAAAAAAACAAAGGATCTCGAAACATTTCAGTGACATTGATAGAGAAGTCCCCTATTAATCGTTGTAAACAAGCAGGTTCATGCAAAATTTTTTCTAAAAGAGCCGTGATACTTGATAACTTTTCAGCATGGACTCGGTACCATATTCTTCTTCTAATAGAATTATAGGCATAATTTTTAAAATCATACCCACACCAAGCATATAATCCCTGTAACAATAATTCTATTTCAAGTTTCTCAAGGTCATCATTGGAGTCTTCTTGATATTTAACCATATTGTCCCTCAATATTCCATTCATTTTTCACCTTTTTGATAAAGCCAAACCCGAATCAAGGAAATAAGCTGATCAGGATTAAACGGTTTTACAATATAGTCGGATGCCCCCGCATCTAAGCATTTATCACGATCTTCTTTCATTGCTTTTGCAGTCAGTGCAATAATCGGCAAATGAGAAAAATGTGTCATCCTTCTTATTCTTTTAATCGCCTCATATCCATCCATTTCTGGCATCATGATATCCATTAAGATTAAATCAAAATCAGGACTTTTTTCTAAAACCTCAAGGCTTTCTCTCCCGTTTTCCGCAAATGCAATCTCCATTTTATATTGTTCTAAGAAACTCATCAGAGCATAGACATTACGTACGTCATCGTCTACTAAAAGAACCCTTTTCCCTTCAAGACCAGTATCGTTGGTGTCTTGGTTTTGAACAATTTGATCTAAATCATTTAGTGAACTTAGTTTGCTTGTTCCATTTAAGAATATTTCAAGTTCCTCTTTTAATCGCTGTGTTGAATATGTGTCCTTGATAATAATGGTATCTGTATACTTCTTTAAATAAGTTTCTTCTTTGGCTGTTAAATCACGGTCAGTATAAATAAATATCTTTAAGTCGGTATGTCTATCATCCTTTTTAATTTTTTCAAGTAATGTAAAACCATTCGTATTACTTATATCTAGATCGAGGATTAAACAATCAAAATCACTAACCTTTAGCTCTTCTGTTGCCTCCAAACCTGAAGAAACGGCCTTTATTATAACATCCTTTTCCCCAATCAATTCCATTATACTAGAACGGTGTTTTAGATCATTATCCGCAAGTAACAATCTTTTTATGTTTTCATTTGGCTTGTCCACCGGTTTTTTGTCCTTTGTTACTGCTGGAATCAGTAAATTTGAATCTAGCGTGACTGCCGCTTCTTCTAAATAGTTACTTCCATTATTGATTGCAATTTCTTTTTCCTGTTTATATTCACTAACATAAAATGAAAAGGTGCTTCCCTTTCCTTCTTCACTCACAACAACAATCTCCCCATTTAGTAAATGAGCGATTTGCTGACAAATCGATAATCCCAAACCAGTCCCGCCATATTGACGACTTGTCGTCCCGTCTGCTTGTTGGAACGCTTGGAAAATTAGTTCTTGTTTATCTTTCGGCACTCCTATGCCAGTATCTTTTACTGAAAAACAAAATGCACTTGAAGGTTCCCTTCCAATTTCCAGTATTACTCCGCCTTGATGGGTAAACTTAAAAGCATTGGACAACAAATTTTTTAATACCTGCTGCAGTCTTTGTTCATCATTATGGAATGAGAGAGGAATATCTTCTTTTACTATTATCTTGAAATCTAATTTCAGCTGGTTTGCAACTGGCCGAAACGTACTTTCTGCAAAATCCACAAGGTCATTTAGCATTACCTCACTTGAATGAACCTCCATCTTCCCTGATTCAATCTTGGCGAGATCTAATATATCATTAATCAGCCTTAATAAATCACTGCCAGAAGAATAAATGGTGTCTGCGTATTTCACTTGTTTACTTGTTAGATTTCCAGCAGAATTATCAGCGAGTAATTTTGATAAGATTAATAAACTATTTAACGGTGTACGAAGCTCATGTGACATATTGGCTAGAAACTCTGATTTATACTTGGAGCTTAATGCCAGCTGTTTTGCCTTTTCTTCAAGTTGAGATCGTGCTTTTTCCACTTCTCTATTGGTTAGTTCAAACATTTTATTTTGATTTTCCAATGCTTTTGCCTTATCCATTAATTCAGCGTTGGTGTGTTCCAATTCTTCTTGTTGTGTTTGCAGGATTTCCTCTGATTTCCGAAGGTTCTGCGTTTGTTCTTCAAGTTCCTCATTCGTGACCCTAAGTTCTTCTTGCTGTGTTTGCAGTTCCTCGGATTGTGCTTGAATTTCCTCCATCAGCACTTGTGTTTCCTCTAGCAGCTTAGCTAATTGAATTCTTCCAACCACACTTTCAAGGATAATACCTAAACTGCCTATGACCTCCTCTGCCAAGGCAACTTGATTTTCATGGAAACCTTTAAACGAAGCAAATTCTACTACTGCTTTAACATCTCCTTCAAAGATAATCGGTAACACATAAATCGACAGCGGCACCCCTTCAACCAAACCAGATTTTACTTTTATATAATCTGATGGAACATCTGATAAGATAATAGGTGATTTTTCAATTACAGCCTGGCCAATCATTCCTTCTCCAGGAACAATCATGGATGGATAATTATACTTACCAGAAGCATAGCTTGCAACTAACTTATAAGAGGATTTTCCTTTGGTATTACCGGTATCTTCTGCATAGAATACAGCCTGACAGGAATCAAGCAATGGTACAATCTTGGATAAAAAAGTTTGAGACAATGATTCTAAACTATGATTGCCGCTTAAACTCGAAATGATTTCAGCACTGTTTGATTTTAACCAGAGTAAATCTTGTTCCTTAGCCATATGTTCAGTTAAGGTATCTGTCATTCTATTAAAAGAATGGGCAATTTCATCTATTTCATCTCTACCTTGGACGATGACCTTTTCTGACATGTTTATATTTCCATTTGCGATGGTTTTCATGACATCCGAAACCTTACTCAATCTGAAGGCAAATGACCAAACCGTCCGAAATACAAACATAGTAACAAGCATTACACTTATTAAAGAAACGAGGCTAGATATCCATATTTGTTGTTTAAAATCTTTTGTAATCTCACTAAAAGAGGAAATCATGTTTGTTTCAAATTCGGAGCCCATTTCCGTTACAATGTTTAGAAAATCATTGTGAATAGTAGAGCTATTACTTTTTATGATAGTAATAGCCTCTTCATTTTTACCTTGGGAAAGCAGTGTAGTTACATTTGCTGTATATTGGTTAAATTTTTCATTGGTTGCTTTTAATTTACCGACCAATATTTTTTGCTCATCCGATTTGACCTTTGTTTCCATCGTAAAAATATTTCTATTAATCGAATCCTGTATCTCCTTTAACTCAGCCAATTCCTTTTTAATTTGTTCATTATCCGAAAATATGACGATATTTCTTAGGCTTATTGCTTCCTTTTTTACATCTGTGTGAAGTCGTTCAGCTAATAAGGATAATTGGTAGTTATTCTGAGTAGTTTCATTTAATTTCGCTAAACTATTGATTTCAACCAAGCCAATCACAATCAGGAGAATAATGATAAGTGGTTTGGTACTTAGTCCAAGTAATAACTTTGTTTTAATCTTCATGCTGGACTCCTAGATTTGTATTTTTCCTTTAAGTTCGTGTATACTCTCCTTCTTCTATACATGCTTGATAGACTTTAGCCATTGCTTGTAATCGATCACTAACAGCAAGTTTCTGGAAGATGCGGGTAATATGATTTTTCACAGTATGTTCGCTAATGAATAACTGATCTGAAATCTCTTTATTTGTTAAACCATTTACTAATAATTTGAAAACATCCATTTCCCTTGACGAAATGGAATATATTGTTTTTGTCCGCTCTAAGGCTGCCTCCAAAATTAGTTGGCTTGGATCAACTTTTGTTTCATTTACTTCAGTCACTGCAGGTTTATCACCCTTTAGACAAACTACTTTATTCTCTGTGTTAATTATCCCCTTCCGGCTAGTACTTTCCTTATGTTTCAAGGTTAGAAATTCTACTAGTTCTTCAGGAGAAACCGGTGGACTGAATAAATACCCTTGTGCTTCCTGGCAATTATTCTGCTTTAAAAATTTCAATTGTTCCTCCGTTTCAACACCTTCGGCAACCACTGTCACATTTAATCCTTTTGCTAACGATATGATTGCAGAAATAAGTGATTTTCCTTTTGAAGACTCTGAGGAAATTCTCTTCGTAAAAGACCTGTCAATTTTTAAAGTATCTAGTGGCAGGCGGTTTAAATAACTAAGTGATGAGTACCCAGTGCCGAAATCGTCGATACTAATTTTTATCCCCATTTCCCTTAGCTGGTTTAGAGTTTTGGTAATAATTTCACCATTGCCTAAAAGTACAGATTCAGTAATTTCAACTTCTAATAGCTCTGGACGTACTTTTGATTCGTTAAGAATATGCTGGATATTTTCAATTAACTCTTTTTGTAAGAATTGTTGTGCTGAAAAATTAACTGAAATTGGGATTGGAGAATATCCTGCCATTTCCCATGCTTTACTCTGTTCACAAGCAGACCTAAGTACCCAGTCACCTATTTCAACAATTTGTCCAGTTTCTTCTGCTAAAGGTATAAATTCAACGGGTGAAATGGTTCCCCACCTTGGATGATTCCATCTAAGAAGTGCCTCCACACTTTTAACTGTTCCCGTTTCAATTTCAATTTTTGGCTGATAAACAAGCGAGAATTCATTTCGTTCGATGGCCTTTCGCAGGTCATTCTGCATGATAAATGCTCGATAAGATTGGATATTCATACCGGAGTGAAATACCTTATACTGATTTTTCCCTTGTTCTTTAGCACGGTATAATGCTGCGTCGGCGTTCCGGATTAATACTTGGGGATCTTCTCCATCATAAGGGAATGTGCTAATGCCAATACAGGTCGTTAGGAATAACTCGTAGTTATCAATGTAGAAAGGTTTTTTGAAAGCTTCAAATATCTCCTCTGCTACTTCGAGGGCGATTTCTCGATCTGTTTCAGGCAAAATAATGGTAAATTCATCTCCCCCGACTCTAGCAACGATATCCTTTTTACGGACACTTTGGGCTAATCTTTTAGCAACCTCCTGTAATAACCGATCTCCCATTAAATGCCCCAGTGAATCATTAATATACTTAAACCGATCCATATCCAAGTACATAATCACAAGCGGCTGAATGGAATGCCTTGCTTCATTGAGTTTGATCGTTAGCTGCTCATTAAACAATCTACGATTCGGTAAGTTCGTTAAACTATCATGATAAGCCATGTGGGTAATTTTTTCTTGGTCTTGCTTCTTTTTCGTTATATCTCTTATCGTAAACGCTATTAAGCTACGATTTTGAACAAATCTTTTTCCGATTTGAATTTCTGCCGGAAAGGTAGATCCGTCCTTCCGTGAAGCTGTTACTTCATATAAATGCTCATTATTCAATAGATGGTTTAAATTTTTTATCGTTTCTACTATATTTAAGATAGTTGTTCTCGATTTCTCATCCGAAAATAACATGGATAAATGTTTATCTATAATTTCTGATTCAACATAGTTAAACATTTTTTCTAAAGCAGGATTCGCTTTTAGTACAATGCCATTTTCATCAATAACAACCATCGTATCGATGGATGTTTCTATTATTACTGTTGCTAATGTTTCAGAAATATGTAAATCTGCAATTGTTTTTGAAAGCTCCAAATTAGCTTGTTCAACCTCTTTGGTTTTAACTCTTAATCTATCTGCTTGGAGGGACAATTGTTGATTTAGTTTGTATAAAACAACAAATCCTTCTACTTTTGCTTTAAGAATGGTAGGATCAAAGGGCTTAAGGATATAATCAATGGCACCAACCGAGTAACCGGTAAAAATATGCTCTGAATCCAAGTAGTTTGCGGTAATAAACAGGATTGGAATATTCTTCGTTTTTTCCCGCGCTTTTATGATTTTAGCCGTAGCAAAACCGTCTATTCCAGGCATTTGAACATCCAATAATATAGCTGCAAAGTCATGCTTCAAAAGTGATTTCAGAGCTTCTTCACCAGAAAAGGCCTTAATTAAATTGTAATCCTCATGCTCAATGATTGCTTCTAAAGCTAGTAAGTTCTCAGGTCGGTCATCGACTAATAGAATATTAATTTTATCTTTATTGTCCATTCATTTTGTCCCCCTTTTACTAGAACACACCATTCTAGAAGTCCACTACTTTTAGATATTAAGAATATATTCCCAAGATTAACGATCGTATCAAGTATGTTAACACTATGCATGTAGTGTTAACTATTTTATTAATTATGACAAATTTCTGTATTAATGGATATACAATCGACAAAATTTGTCATGGGAATTTTCGGAAACAAAAAAAGTCACCCAAAGATTGGGCGACTCTTTACGATTATTTTTTTTGCCCTGTGTAAATAAGAATTGCGTCTCTTAAGAACTCAGCGGTACCAGGTTGTTCCTTATCATAATAAGCTGTAAATCTTTCGTCATCTACATACATTTGCGCTAGACCTGCATGGGCTTCCTTGCTGTATTCTTTCCAATAAAAAGTGAGCCATTGTTTGTGTAAGTCTGCTGCTTTTTGGGCCAACTCACCTGCGGGATCACCCGTTTTAAAAGCTTCAGCAAGTGTACTGTGAATTTGCTCAGCTAATGCTGTTACTTCTTCATACTGTTCCTCTGTCATGTTCATCACTTTTGCATTAGACGCTTCCACTTTATCCTTACCATATTTTTCACGAACTTCTTTTCCGTACTTCTTCTCGTTCTCCTCAATCATCTTTTTCTTAAAACCTTCAAATTTTTCTTTATTTGACATCGTAATTCTCCCTTCCGTAAGTGCAATCGTTTTATCGACATTGGCGATTAATTTATCTAGTTGTTCTCTTTTTTCGAGGAGTTTTTCACGGTGCTCACGCAGTGCTCTTGCACCATCAAAGGTCGGCGCAGTTACAATGTCCTTGATGCTGTCTAATCCCACTCCAAGCTCTCTATAGAATAAGATTTGCTGCAAGGTATTCACTTCCGCCTGACCATAGATCCGATATCCTGATGAATTGATTCTTGCCGGCTTAAGAATTCCAATTTCATCATAATACCTGAGTGTGCGTGTGCTGATACCAGCGAGATTAGCTAGCTTTTGTATGGTATATTCCATGTGATCATCTCCTCATAAATAACGATACACCTTTACGCAACGTCAAGGTCAATCCCTAGTTTGCCTATTTTTTATAAAAAAAAAAAAAACAGGAGCGCTGTCCTGTTTCAACTAATTTCCAAATTGTCCATATGGGGTGGACAGTGTCCACGAGTGGTGCCTGTCACCGATATTGTCACCGTTATCAATCTAACCAGTCTATTTAAACCAGCCTTTTTCTTTGGATTGTTTGATGGCTTCGATTCGGTTTTTGACGTCTAGTTTGTCTAGGATGGTTGAGATGTAGTTGCGGACGGTTCCTGTTTTGATGCTGAGTTGTTCTGCGATTTCTTGTGTATTTTTGCCGTCGGCGACGAGTTCTAATACTTCTTTTTCTCGGTCTGTTAGAGGATTTTCTTCGCTGTAGACATCGTCCATCAGTTCAGGGGCGTATATGCGCTTCCCTGCCATAACGCGTCGGATGGAGCTTGCAAGCTCTTCACTTGGACTGTCTTTCAATAAATAGCCTCGAACTCCAGCTTTTAACGCACGTTGAAAATAACCTGTCCGTGCAAAGGTTGTTAAGATAATGACTTTACAAGTTAATCCTTTTAACTCTTCGGCCGCTTCCAGTCCCGTTTTTCCTGGCATTTCAATGTCCATAATACATATATCAGGCTGCTGCTTCCGAACCAGGGCTACGGCTTCCTCCCCATTAGTAGCCTTGCCAACTACTTCCATGTCCTCTTCTAAATTTAGAAGAGACCCGAATGCGCCCAACAGCATTTGCTGGTCTTCAGCTATAACGAT
Source organism: Neobacillus niacini NBRC 15566 (assembly GCF_001591505.1). Taxonomy (GTDB): domain Bacteria; phylum Bacillota; class Bacilli; order Bacillales; family Cytobacillaceae; genus Neobacillus; species Neobacillus niacini. The sequence goes on along the minus strand of NZ_BCVA01000034.1, from coordinate 9,072 downwards.
TCTAATCATTACATTATGCCTCCTCTTAAAGTGACGGCTTTACGTCATTAGGCACTCTAATTATTAAAGTTGTGCCTTCTTTTGTCTGAAGCTCTAAGCTGCCATTAATAAATTCAAGGCGTTCTTTCATTCCTAAAAGTCCGCTTCCCCTTATGTCTTTGTCACCTTCGTCTTTAAACACACCATTATCATGGATGGTCATCACCAATTCCTTCCATGATTGTTGAACCGAAATGGAACAGGAGCTGGCGCCGCTATGTTTCACTACATTATTTACTGCCTCTTTTAAACACATGCTAAGGATGTTCTCCGTTAATAACGGAACATTTTTCATTGAAATTTCCTGATTAGCTTCAAAGTTTATTTCAGCTGCTTTCAGAATTTGTTTCACACGGACCATTTCATCCTTTAATCGAATTCCCCGCATAGAAGACACCATTTTTCTAACTTCACTTAACGCCGTTCTTGCGGTTTGCTGCACATCCTTTAACTCATTTCGTGCCTGATCCGGATCTTTTGTAATTAATCTCCTCGCTAAATCACTTTTTAAACCAATGAGTGAAAGCTTTTGCCCTAAAGTATCATGAAGATCACGGGCAATCCTCTGACGTTCTTCCAACTTAACAAGTTCTGAAATTCGCTTATTTGCATCCTCTAATTTCTCTTCAAGCTGCCCCATCTCTTTCTTGTTATGAATATTAAAAGGAAGCAAAATGACACTTATCCAAATGATGATAACAAATGGCAATTGCTTTAGAAAAAGTTCATCCATCTGGACAATGCTAAAGTTAATAGACGCAGACGTACTAATCAAATGAATAAAATATAAGGTTAAAAACGTCACGCGCTCCTTTATATTACCGATAAAATAAGAGAGAAAAAATGCGAAATACACATAGCTGAAAAGACTCGTGGATGTAATTGAAATACCGATTAAGATAAAGGTCCAGAGGTATACTGGCCATCCTTTCGCAAAGAATGCGATTCGGTAAAATACGAAAAAGAGAATGGTTAAGATAATACCAATAATAATTTTAATCGGTGAAGCTGTTTGAAAAATAAAATAAAATGGCAATATGCATAGAATGGTCCATATATAAGGTGATATGCCGCTATTTTTCTGGAATGTCAAATACCTTTTTATCATGAAGGAACCTCATTTTCAGCTTTTAAATAGTAATAAATTTAATTTTACCACAATTAACTGATATCTTCATTTACTACTATGTATTCAAACTACTCTATTCTAGAACAGAAATACGACAAGCCCAATCATAAGGCTTGCCGTTTCTAAGCTTTCTCCGGTCGAAGAAACTCTTTCTGTTTTTTTACCAAGACCTTTATCTCTTTAAAACCAATAAACTTTTTCTCCTTCTCATCCCATAGACGGAATTTGAGTGAAGTTAAACTTGTTGCTAACGTAATGGTAGGTACATTTTGCAATGGCAGGGTATTATTATGTGCCTCTTCCAGCTTATAATTAGGGACTCTAGGGCTTAAATGGTGAACATGATGGTAGCCGATATTTCCTGTCAGCCATTGTAAAATTTTTGGGAGCTTATAAAAGGAACTTCCCTCAACCGCTGCTTTTACATATTCCCAATGCTGATCTTCCTCAAAATAGGAATCCTCAAAGGTATGCTGTACATAAAAAAGCCAAATTCCTAAAGAACCTGATATGAGGAAGATTGGAGCTTGTACTAGTAGGAATGCCTTCCAACCAATAGTTAAACAAAGTATGGCTGCCAAACCTGCGATTCCGGCATTAGTTATATAGGTATTCATACGTTCATTGAAGCGGGCACCTTTTCTATTAAAGCGATTTTTAAGTAGAAAGACGTAAATTGGACCGAGCCCAAACATAACGATTGGATTACGATAAAGCCGGTATTTTAATTTTTCCCAAGTTGAAGCAGCTAAATATTCATCCACTGTCAGTACCCAGATATCACCGGTTCCCCGCTTATCTAAATTGCTGCTTGTTGCATGGTGAACAGAATGATCGTGCTGCCATTGATGGTATGGAAAAACCGTCAATATTCCGGTAATCGTTCCAAGAATCATGTTTGCTTTTCGATTTTTAAAAAAGGAGTGGTGGCAGCAATCATGAAATATAATGAATGTTCTCACCAAAAATCCCGCAGCAAGTACAGTGATCCCTATTGTAAGTAAGTATGAACTAGTAAGGCTTTGATATGCCAGAATCCATAATGAGAAGAAAGGGATCAAAGTATTTATTAGCTGCCAAATACTCGCCCTAGCATTTGATTTTTCATAAATTGCAACTTGTTTCCTCAAACTTTTTTGATTATGTTCCATCATAACTTTCTTCCCTTCTATCGTGTGTTATTAAAAGTATAGCCCTTAGTAAATCCTCTCTTGTAGATATAGCCGTCATGTGCCAAACATGATAAATGTCATAGTCCCCCATTACGCAAAGAGAGGAGAAGCTCTAAGTTTTGAGCCTCTCCTCCCCTTTTGGGCAAGATTATTTTTTGCATTCAAAGTAATAATTAACCCTGCTCTTACAAAATTTTTAAGTCGAAAATAATAATTGTTTGTCCCAATATTTCATACATATTATAAAAGGGGTGATGGACATGATTAATTCGTTATCAACAGCAAATTTAATCCGATATGTTGTGGCATATGTATTTATTACTTCAGGTGCTATGAAATTAGTTAGTTCCGAATTGGCAAATGTTTTTATCAATTTAGGGTTACCCTATCCACACATCTTATTGAATGTTACAGCCTTTTTAGAAATTATTTGCGGTATACTCATTTTATTAAACCGTAGTGTAAAAAACGCAGTCATCCCTTTAATTGGAATCATGATTGCAGCGATTATACTAACAAAGCTTCCCGTCATTAACAGTGGAATTTTACCATTCGCTTTTAGTGCTAGATTGGATTTCGTCATGTTAGTACTTCTCTATATCTTATATAAAAAAACACCTGCATAGCCTTTGACCAGATAAATCTGGTTTATTTTTTTGTGATAAAATAGAATAAATCAGCAGAAGGGAGTGAGTATTATTTTTTTAAAAGAAAAAGTAAAAAATCTTCCCTCAACACCTGGAGTCTATTTAATGAAAGATTCCAAAGGTACTATTATTTATGTCGGTAAAGCAAAAAATCTTAAACGGCGAGTTCAATCATACTTTCAACAGTCAAAGGCCCATCCTCAAAAAATAAAAAAACTTGTAAGTAATATAGAGGATTTTGATTTCATACGAACGGACACAGAATTTGAAGCATTTATGCTGGAATGCAAATTAATTAAGGAATTAAAACCGTTATTTAATAAAATGATGAAAAGCCCGCAATCCTATTCGTATATCTTGATTGAAATGGATAAAGCCTTTCGGACTATTGAAATAACAAATACCAAAGAAGAAAACGATGGAAGACTTTATTTCGGTCCATTCCCTAGTAAGAAAAGAGTAGAACAAGCGATTATGGGGATAAAGGAATCCTTTAAAATCCTTTGCAGCAGCAACAAAATAAACAATGCTCCCTGCTTAAATTATTCCTTAGGCTTATGTATTGGCATGTGCCGCGGGGATTCTGCTATTTCTGAGTATAATAAGATACTAGACAACATCATTGGATTACTGTCTGGAACGAACATGGAGATCCTCGTAGAATTGAGGCAACAAATGACCTGCGCTTCTAGGAATTTCGATTTTGAAGCAGCTGCTAAATATAGAGACAGGATTGAAGCCATTAATTTTTTAATTAAGAAGGAAAAGGTCATTGAATTCACAGAGCAGGATCATAATCTAGCTGTTGTAGAATATTTAAGTGATGAAACCTGCAAACTCTTTCTCATTAAACGGAACAAGATCCTCTTTAGTAAAAAGTTTGATTTTGACGGTATATCCGTTGAACAACTTGGCTCACTGATTTTAACTAATTTTACTAATGATTCATTTCAATCCTTTAAGGAATTAGGCAGAGATGAACTCGACGAAGCCCAAATTATTTATAACTTTATTAAAAGCAGCGATTGCCGTTATATCACCATACCGAAAAAATGGATTCCCCAGCAAAACCGAGTAAATGTCGAAAAGGCACTTCATAAATTACTCTCGGATAAAATTAAAGCGCAAACCACATAAATAGCCCTCAGGATGTCTCAAGGACACCGAGGGCTATTTTAGTATGACAAGCTGTATATTAAAAATCGCTCATTCTGATTATGTTCATATAAACCTGGAAGATGGACCTCTTCCTTTAATTCAAATAAGGTGTGGTTTTCTAAAAAATAGATATAATCTTCAGATGGATAATACAAAATCACATCTACCTCACGTTTGTACTTTTCGACTGAAGCTATAATATTATTTATGATTTTCCAAAATATAGGTATAGTAAAAGGGTTAAAAAAATAAAAACGATTATCTAGGGGGGCAATTTCATAATTCTCTGCTAAGCAGCAATGAAATTGAATTTTCCCTTTTGCACTCTTATATTTCTTCAAATAACTCGTTTGGTTTTCAACTGCTTCCTCATAGAGGGTCTCGTTCATTTCTACGCCTGCTACAGAAGCCTGAAATAAGTAATGAATATAGAAATTCAACCTTCCTTTACCACAGCCAAAATCTACAATATGATCGGTACTTTTTAATTCATAATTCTTAAATAATAGTTCTAGTGCGCTATATGGCGTTGGCTCATATCTGTGATAATGGAAAGACTTATTAAAACCCTTTTGGTCTCCTCCAGTACGTATGTTCAACAAATCATCATAATACTGTTCCTTCATTTCTATACTCCTGCCTACCCCATACGTTCTTCATCATTCATAAGCCGATGGGTCAATAAAAAAATTGTACCCCAAGTAGACGACCAAACCAATCGCTGTTGTCAAAAATGCCCAGCCCAGAGTTACTTGCTGTATTACCAAATAATTATTACATAATTGTACAGGGGACCAAATATATAACCAACCCAATCCCAAAAACATAATCGTGAAACTAATAATAATCGAATTCTTACCAAATGAACTGAGTTTTTTCCAACTATCTCTTAACGAAACTCCAGCCAAAAATGGCAAACTTATAAATTTATAAACTTCTACGCTCTGTGTCGTCAACGCTTCATCCATTGTTCGAGGTAACATCCAGTATACCATGATAATGACAAATAATAGAATCCCCGGAACCCCATTACTATTCCACTTTTCAAAAAATCCCGGAAATCTATTTTTAAAGAAGCGTGCCATTAAAAAGCCAGCAATCACCAGCATCGGCATTTGCATATGCATATGAATCACCATGACTGATTCCATGAAATTTGCAACGGGAGGAACAACTAAGAAAATAAATAGCAGGAAGCCATAAAATGACTGATTCATAGACTATTCCTCCGTTCCCTTCTCTAGTATGTTACTAACTGTTTTTGCAGCCTCGTTGATTTCTTTGTAGTCCATGACATTTACCAAGCTGCCTTTCTTATCAACTAAATAAAAAGCAGAATTATGTGCGAAATTTCCATATTCATCAGGAATCACGATAACGCCGAAAGCTTTTAATAACTGGTCTAATTCTCTTTGATTTGGAACTCTTGCCATCCTCCAGGTTTCCCCATCACTCTTAAAAAAATCCTTATATTTGTTTAATGTGGCAGGGTCATCTCTTTCGGGATCAAAGCTGATACTCAGAAAAACAATGTCTTCACCTTTATACTGGCTTGGCACCTTATCATACACTTGCTTCATGTTATATTCTAATTCAGGGCAAACAGTTGTACAGGATGTATATAAAAATGTAATAAATACATATTTGTCTTCAAACTCAGATATTGAATATTTACGGCCATTGCTATCTTCCAGCGTAACGTCCGGGAATTTTGGTTTATCATCAATCAGCTGCTTTACTCTAGCAGTTTCCACTGTAAAGGCACTAAATCCGTCCGTTCCTATAAAAAATAATACGATTCCAAACACGAGAACTAAAACCAACGAGATGATGTTATGTTTATTTTTGATCATGATCGATCACATCCAACTATAATTTAATAAAGAGATAGCCCAAGAACTTGAACTATCTCTCTCATTTCAATCACCAAGTCTTATACGGCGGTGATCCTGGCGGTGCGTTTACGATAAATTCAGTTAATGGGATTACATATGCCATTGCAACGACGATCAGCATAACAACAACCCAAATGCCCCAGCGTTCAGTCCAATATGGAGTTTTTGTTGCATTATCTTCTTCTTCTGCAATTGGAAATTCTGTTTCTCCTTTTGGTGCAAAGAACATCATATTAATAACGGCATACACTTGAAGAATAACCCCAATGATTAACAATGTTCCTCCCACTGCCAAGCACATTAAGTATGGGTCCCAGCCTAAGGCAGTAGCATGGTCGCCATAAGTTGTGTAAGAAGTTCTTCTTGGTGAACCTAGCAATCCTACCCAGTGCATTGCACCAGCCATAAAGATCATACCGACGGTCCAAATCCATGTTTGAATTACACCTAATTTATTAATCTGAGGAGTTAATACACGTTTTGAAATATACGGAACCAACCAATAACTGATTCCAAAGAATGTCATAACGACAGTCATACCTAATGTTAAATGGAAGTGTCCAACAATCCACATGGTATTGTGAACCACTTGGTCTAATTGGTTCGTGCTTTGTGCAATACCGCCTGCACCTGCTGGAATAAAGGCTACCATGGCAATAAATGGTGCTAGGAAACGAACATCACCCCATGGCATTTTCCTCCACCAGCCAATTAATCCTTTTCCGCCTTTTCTTCTAGCCGTTCTTTCAAATACTGCAAACAATGCGAAGGCTGTCATTAATGATGGGAATCCAATCGCTAAGCTCATAAACACGTGCATAAATTTAACGAGTTCATTGATACCAGGATCAATGATTTGGTGGTGGAAACCGCCAGTAATATTCATGACAACTAGGGCAATAATGACGACACGAGTTAAAAGGTCACTCCATCGTCTGCCGCCAATAATTTTTGGTACTACGACATACCACGCAGATACTGCTGTTAAATACCAAATATTAACAAGCGTATGTCCAAATGCCCAAAATAGTGTCCGGGCCACCATAACATTGATGGTTTCAACCCAGCCTAGGGTCCATGGTAAAATCATCACTAAAACTTCGATTGCAACTGGGATAAGTGCGAAGAACAAGAGTACAAATACACCTGTTGCAAAGTAAGCAAGAATTGGAACGTGTTGTCCTTTGTTGTTCTTTCTCCAGTTTGCCACTTGAATGAATGAGCCAATACAGCACGCCCATACACCTAATACAATAAATACTAAGCCAAGATAAAATACCGGATGAGCCGCCATTGGCGGGTAGAATGTATACATAACGGAAGCTTCATTCATCAAGATCGGAATCACTGCTAATACAAATCCAACCATCTTCAACCAAAAACCAACCCATGCAATTCTTCTAACCTTTGGAAGAAGTCCTCCTAAAGTATGGGAAAGTGAAGCATAAAAGTATCCAATCGTAAAGAAAGCCGTTAATACAAGAATTAATAATAAGCCATGTGCTGTTAGAACTTGATAGTAATTAAGCCATGATGGAAGTTCTAAAAGTCCGGCACGGTTTAAACCTTGAATCAATCCTAAAAATCCACCAATTAGTAGTGCCATAAATGCTACAAATATATATGATTTCGTTATTTTAGCGTCCTCTGGGCTAATTCCCATTGCTTTATTTGTTGTTTCCATAATTTTCTTTGGAATTGCTGCTGCCATTTTAGCTTCCCCCCTTTACTTAACCGTAATGGTTGTACTCATAAGTTGGTGACCTGCGCCACAATATTCATTACAAATAACTAAATAATTACCCGGTTTATCAAATGTTTGTGTAATTTTTTGGATATGTCCTGGCATAACCATTGCATTAATATTAGTGCCAGCTACTTCAAATCCATGGACTACATCTTTTGAAGTCATAATAAACGTAACTTTCGCTCCAGCTGGTATTTCAATGTTGTTTGGAGTAAAGCCGAATGCCTGCAATGTCATAACCACTTCATATTCGTTATCGCCTATTTGTTTTAATCCAGGTTTATCGAAAGGAGCAGTTTGATCCACTTTCTGAGGATCGATGGTTTCCATATTACTTGGCGGTCCCATTTCTAAAGCAAACGCTTGGTATCCTGTGATCAACATGAATCCCATGATGATACCAAAACTAATCGTCAGCCATATTTTTTCATCAAGATGCATTTTCATTGTTTATCCCCCCTTAGATTCTGGCCATATAAAGCCCATATAGTACTAGATACGTAGCAACAATTACGACACCGACCACTGTGACGGAAACCCATGTTCCTTTTAATGGTGCTTCTGTTTCTTTACTGCCTTTTTTATTTTGATTCGCTTTTACAGCTCCCATTTGAAATCTACCCCCTTATTTGTTCTTCATTTGTTTTTACCTTTTTTATACTCCTATCATAATTGCGAATTGTTCTCAGTGTAGTGAACTGCATCACGGGCATGAAAATTTTTAAAAAAATGGGCGTGAAAATTAGTACAGGAGTAAAGAAGGTAAATGAGGGAAAAATCAGGTAAATTTTTAATGGGGTTCGTCCTCATAGGTGTGATGAAGGACAGATCAGGAAAGTTTTTAATGAAATCTGTCCTTCATATGCTTGATGAAGGACAGATCAGGAGAGTTTTTAATGAGATTTGTCCTTCATAGGTGTGATGAAAGACAGATCAGGAAAGTTTTTAATGAGATTTGTTCTTCATAGGTGTGATGAAGGACAGATCAGGAGAGTTTATAATAAGATCTGTCCTTCATTTGCTTGATGAAAGACAGATCAGGAGAGTTTTAAATGAGATTTGTCCTTCATTTGCGTGATGAAAGACAGATCAGGAGAGTTTTTAATGAGATTTGTCCTTCATTTGCTTGATGAAGGACAAATCAGGAAAGTTTTTAATGAGATTTGTCCTTCATTTGCGTGATGAAAGACAAATCAAAAGATTCTACACCGAGATTTGTCCTTCATTCGCGTGATGAAAGACAAATCAAAAGATTCTACACCGAGATGTGTCCTTCATAAGGATT
>NZ_BCVA01000033.1 GCF_001591505.1 Neobacillus niacini NBRC 15566 | reverse complement strand
TAAAGTGGAGAGGGGAAATCACCAGACCTTCTTCGTTACACAAAAGCGTCACTGCTTTACCCCCTGCTCTTGATGGGACACGTTAGTATCACTTAATATATATTCTGAATATTATTAATTAAAAGATAATAGGAGGAATATAAATGAAAGAAAAACGCTTAAAAGCCGAAGAACTTGTAAACGATTTTTTTCCTGTTAGGGATGTCGACTATATCGAAATTTTCACAGGTAATGCGAAGCAAGCCTGTCATTTTTTCTGTACAGCATTCGGGTTTAAGCCGGTAGCTTACTCAGGTCTTGAAACGGGAAATCGTGAAACCGTTTCCTTTGTCCTCCAGCAAAGAAATATCCGTTTAGTCCTCACAGGATCCTATAAAGAAGATACTCGTACGGCTCAATTTGTAAAAAATCATGGTGACGGTGTTAAAGATGTTGCACTACTAGTTGATGATGTTGATAAGGCATATAGTGCTGCAGTAGAGCGTGGCGGCATTGCCCTCGTACCTCCGTTTGAGCTAAAGGATGAGAAGGGGACCATTAAAAAAGCAGTTCTCGGTACATATGGAGATACTATCCATACGTTAGTAGAACGCAAGAATTACAAAGGTGTTTTTATGCCTAGCTATCAGCCATATTCCGTTTACCTTCCGATTGAGGATGCAGGATTAATTGGTATTGATCATGTGGTCGGTAATGTGGAGCGTATGGAAGAATGGGTAGAATATTATTCTAAAGTAATGGGATTCGTAGAGATGAAGCATTTTACAGATAAGGATATTACGACCGAGTATTCCGCGTTAATGTCGAAGGTTATGCATAATGGAGGAAGAATCAAGTTCCCAATTAACGAACCTGCTGAAGGGAAACGCAAATCACAAATTCAAGAGTATTTAGAATTCTATAATGGTCCTGGTGTACAGCACCTCGCGATTCTTACGGAGGATATTGTCTCAACTGTATCCACCTTGAAAAAGAATGGAGTAGAGTTTTTAAATACACCAAGCACCTATTACGAGGATTTAGGGCAGCGAATCGGCAAAATTGATGAAGAAATTGAGAAGCTACGTGAATTAAACATTTTAGTTGATCGTGATGATGAGGGCTACTTGCTGCAAATATTCACTAAGCCAATCGTCGATAGACCTACATTATTCATCGAGATTATACAGCGTAAAGGTGCACGAGGATTTGGTGAAGGTAACTTTAAGGCATTATTTGAATCGATCGAAAGAGAACAGGCCCGAAGAGGAAACTTATAAGGGGCAGGAGTAAGTACAAAAGGAAAAAGGGGGAGGTTTCTCCCTTTTTTCAAGAGTTTAAAGGAAAGAGGTGTAAAGAATGGAAGTGTCACCAGACTCACTTGAATGGAGAGACGCATATAAGCTTCTAATTGGCTCTATTTTGCCACGTCCGATAGCATTTGTGTCAACCATGGACGAAAACGGAAACGCCAATGCTGCTCCTTTTAGTTTCTTTACTGCCATATGCGCGGACCCTATGCTCATCTGTTTTTCACCAATGAGAAGGGGGAGGGATGGCGCAAAAAAAGATACTCTCATGAATATAGAAAAAACAAAGGAATTTGTCATCAATATCGTCAGTGAAAACATGGCGAAGCAGATGAATGATTGTGCCATAGAATTTCCTCCTGAAGTGGATGAGCTGGACGAAGCAGGTTTAACAAAAGAACCTAGTCTTAAGGTGAAGGTCCCTCGCATAAAGGAATCACTTGTACATTTGGAGTGTGAGCTCTATCAAGTGTTGGATTTTGGTGACAAGCCGGGCGCAGGGAGTCTAGTAATTGGTAAAGTTTTAAATATTCATGTTGAAGATGAATTATTTCAGAATGGGAGAATTGATACAGCAAAACTGCAGCCTATTGGCAGAATGGCAGGGAATACTTATACCAATCCATTAGGGAAAACGTTCGATATTATTAGGAAATAGGAAACTAGGTGACTATATGAGATTTGTAACCTTTGAAAAAAGTGATGGAAATATAAGGTCTGGAGTGCTGTTAGATTCTGACTTGGTTATAGATATGCATGAAGCTACGAACGGAAAACTGCCAGGAAATATGATCGAATATCTTGAGTATAGTGAAAGTAATTTGAAAAGAACCGAGGGTCTTTTACAGTTATCCTTAGGTGATAGAGGTGTGTATGCACAAAATGAAATTAGGTTATTGGCCCCACTGCCACACCCAAAAAGTTTCCGTGATTTCTATGCATTTGAACAGCATGTGAAGTCTGCCAGAGAGAACAGGGGTCTGAAAATGATTCCGGAATGGTATCAAATTCCTGTTTTTTATTTTTCAAATCATCTGGCGATTATGGGTCCTGAGGACAAGATTATGAAGCCTATTGATTGTGATTGGCTGGATTATGAGCTTGAAGTTGCTTGCATTATTGGAAAGCAGGGGAGAAATATCACTGCTGAAGAAGCAGAAGATTATGTTTTTGGTTATTGTATTCTTAATGACTGGAGCGCACGGGATCTTCAAAGAAAGGAAATGAAGGTAGGATTAGGTCCAGCAAAGGGAAAGGATTTTGCAACCTCAATAGGACCATGGATTGTTACCAAGGACGAGATGGCACCATTTAGATCGGGTAAAGGTTTTGACATAAATATGAAGGCTAGGATTAATGGGATTCTACTTTCTGAAGGAAATATGAAAGATATCTACTATTCTTTCGGTGAAATGATTGAGAGGGCCTCAGCGGGCGTTACTCTCTATCCAGGGGAGATGATAGGATCTGGTACAGTCGGGACCGGATGTATCCTTGAACTCGGTACAGAGGTCCATCGCTGGCTTCAGCCAGGTGACGTTGTTGAATTAGAGATTGATAAACTAGGGGTGTTAAAAAATCCCATTATTGAAACGAGGTGAAATCATGTATTACCGGCAAATGGGCAGGATTCCTCATAAACGCCATACCATGTTTAAAAAAGACGATGGAAGTCTCTTTCGTGAGCAGGTAATGGGTACACGCGGCTTTTCAGGGACTCAATCGATTCTCTATCACCAACATATGCCAACAGATGTACGGAGAGCAGAGTTGATTAGGCGCTACCTGCCAGAATATGAGGAACAAACATCGTTAAAGCACCGTCTATTTTTAACAAACAAAACTGTAAAAAAAGGCGATGCTCTTGAAGCAAGAGAATATATTTTAGGAAATCAAGATTTATTAATCGGCACAGCTTCTGTAAATCAATCAATGAAAAGCTATTACCGCAATGGTGATGGAGATGAAATGATATTTGTGCACTACGGCTCAGGTAAACTTGAGACCATGTTTGGGACCTTATCTTATCGAGCAGGCGATTATCTAATAATCCCTATTGGTACCATTTACCGATTGATTCCAGATAAGAAGGAAAATACAAAGTTACTGTTCATAGAATCCTTCAGCCAAATTACAACGCCAAGAAGGTATCGAAATGAATATGGACAAATGCTTGAGCACAGTCCATTCTGTGAACGCGATTTTCGTGGACCCGAAATACTCGAGACCTTTGATGAAAAAGGTGAGTTTGAAATTGTAACAAAATCAAGGGGAACGCTTCATTCACATATAGTAGGTCATCATCCTTTCGACGTCGTCGGTTGGGATGGATACCTCTACCCTTGGGCGCTTAATGTGGAGGATTTTGAACCAATAACGGGAAGAGTTCATCAGCCGCCTCCCGTTCATCAAACCTTCGAAGGGAATAATTTTGTCGTTTGTTCGTTTGTTCCTAGAATGTTTGATTATCATCCAGAAGCCATACCCGCTCCGTATTATCATAGTAATGTAAATAGTGACGAACTTCTTTACTATGTTAAAGGAAATTTCATGAGCCGCAAAGGGGTGCAGTTGGAGTCGATAACTCTACATCCAAGCGGTATACCACATGGTCCGCATCCCGGAAAGACAGAAGCTAGTATTGGAAAAAAAGAAACATTGGAACTAGCAGTAATGATTGATACTTTCCATCCGCTTAAAGTTGTTGAATCAGCAAATTTAATAGAGGACCCAGATTATATGTTTTCATGGGTGGAAAAATAACAATCATTTATTTAGAACAATCCAATAATAAAAAATTGGGTTGTTTTTTGTTAGATAAAAATAATAAGATAAGCATTATATAAATAGTAAGTGATAGTATGGTTATGTAGACTTTTACATAGGAGGTGAAAATCATGAATTTTGAAACTGTTCAATCGAAATTAAAAAATCATACACCCAACATTTTAGGAAGTGGTAAATTCTCAAAATATTCAATAATGGTACCACTTATCCAAAAAGAGGATGGGATTCACGTTTTGTTTGAGGTACGTTCCCTCCAGCTTCGGAGGCAGCCCGGTGAAATTTGTTTCCCAGGGGGCAGAATTGACCCGGAGGATATAGATGAGAAAAATGCAGCAATTAGGGAAACAATTGAAGAATTAGGAATAAACAGAGAAAACTTATCGGAGGTATATCCACTTGACTTCATGATTTCCCCTTTTGGAATGATGATTTATCCTTTTGCAGCAATTATTAAAGAACCAGAAAAGATACAGCCCAATGCTGCAGAAGTAGGAGAAATTTTTACAGTACCTTTAACGTATTTTATTGAAAATGATCCGGATATTTATCATATAAATTTTAAGGTGGAGCCAGAGGAAAACTTTCCGTTTGATTTAATTGTTGGTGGTGAGAATTACAATTGGCGGACTCGCGCAATCGATGAATACTTTTATCTTTATGAAGAGAAGGCGATTTGGGGGCTTACAGCAAAAATCCTTTCCCATTTTATCGATATATTAAACCAGTGAAAATTATCCCAATGGATAATTTTCACTGGTTTTTGTCCTTCTCAGAAATACAAATGTCTTTTAGAGGAAGAAAAAAACACTTGATTATTTTCTGAATAGGATTAAAATTAAGATTATACTTTTTGGGATAGGTGATGTTGTGATGAAGGTAGTAAAGTTTGGTGGATCCTCTTTAGCGTCAGGAGAACAAGTCGAAAAAGTTTTTCGGATTGTGATGTCCGATACTGAGCGGAAAGTAGTGGTTGTTTCTGCTCCTGGAAAGAGGTTTGCTGGAGATGAGAAGGTAACGGACTTGTTGATTGAGTGCGCTGAGTTATGTTTGCAAGATAGCAATCCAGAGGAAAAGTTAAACGCCGTTATTTCCAGGTATGCCTCCATTGCAGCAGAGTTAGCTCTCCCTAATGAGATAATTAGTGAAATACATCACGATTTATCAGAGAGATTAAATGGAGACCGCAGTAAGCCAGACCGCTTTATGGATCTTATAAAAGCAAGCGGAGAGGATAATAATGCGAAATTAGTAGCGGCATACTTTAGGGAGCAGGGCGTAGAGGCAACGTATATAAATCCAAGGGAAGCAGGTTTGCTTGTAAGTGATGAACCAGGTAATGCACAGGTACTACCAGAATCGTATGAGAAGTTATACTCATTACGTAAAATTCCAGGAATCATCATTTTTCCAGGATTTTTCGGCTATAGCAAACAAGGTGAAGTTTTTACGTTCTCACGAAGTGGTTCCGATATAACTGGTTCGATTTTAGCCAACGGGATTAAAGCGACTCTATATGAGAATTTTACGGATGTGGACGCTGTATTTTCTGTTAATCCAAATCTTGTATATAATCCCAAGGAAATAAAAGAGTTAACCTACCGCGAAATGCGAGAATTATCTTATGCAGGATTTTCAGTGCTTCATGACGAGGCACTTGTACCGGCTTTTCGTGCAGGTATCCCTGTGCAGATTAAGAACACGAATAATCCAGTTGCACCAGGAACACGAATTGTGTATTCACGTGATAATACGAATGGACCTGTCGTAGGAATAGCGAGTGACAAAGGGTTCTGCAGCATTTACGTTAGCAAATACTTAATGAATAGAGAAATTGGGTTTGGGCGAAAGCTTTTGAGTATTTTGGAAGAGTATGGATTGTCATATGAACACACACCTTCGGGGATTGATGATGTATCTGTCATTCTGAGAGAAGCTCAGCTTGACCCTGACATGGAAAATGAAATTATCTGGAGAATAGAGTCAGAGTTACATGCTGACGAGGTAAGAGTCCAGCATAGCCTTTCACTGATTATGGTGGTAGGTGAAGGAATGCGCCGGAATGTCGGAACAATGGCACGCGCATCTAAAGCGTTAGCGAAGGTAGAAGTGAATATTGAAATGATTAACCAAGGTTCATCTGAGGTTAGTATGATGTTCGGTGTAAAACAAGTGGATGAAAAAAGAGCCGTTCAAGCTCTATACGATGAGTTTTTTGCGGCAGTACCCGTATAAAATGGAGAAAGCAGCTCTAAATTAAATTTTAGACTGCTTTTTTTTGTTGTAGATTTGTTCCTTGCTTCAGTTTTTATCATATATCGCTGTTAATCCAACTATATCATCGTACAGAAATCGATTATGATAACTGAGGACGATGATGACTTTTCCTTAATTTAATTTTTGTTCGTACCCCAGCCCAGACGGCAATGATAAGCCCGCCTCCTGTATCAGAGATTAAATCAACCATGGTATCGTCGTTACCCCCGCCTTGCAACGTCATATTGAAAAATTGATCAGAGCTAAACTCATAGATTTCCCATATCACACCGCCTAAAGCGGCAAAGGATAAGGTGAAAAGGAAGATGATCCAAGGGGATATTTCCACCTCAGCATCTCGATGAACCAATCGTTCATACAGTGCAATTCCAGAAAACGCAAGAATGGCACCACTAAGGAAATGTAGGAAGGTATCCCACCAGCCAAGGCTATACCACCCCCGGATAGATCCGAAATATTGTGATCCAACCAAGAAAAGTAAATAGGAAATAACAATGGGTAAATTGAACTGGAGCTTTGTGAATAGGGCTAAGAGAAATGGAACAGCTCCACAAAACATTCCGCCGATGGCAACGGTTGATTTAAAAGATTCGCCTTCCGAGCGATAATGAAAAAATAGGATAGCCATAAATGCAATATAGAGAATACTTAGTAAAAGGACAAGCTTTCGATTCATTCATTTCACCTCAGGTAGAATGCGGATATTAAGATTATAACCATTTCTTGGCTACCTCACCCAAAATTTTCAAAAAGAAAGAAAAGGGAACTGGAGATTCTTTTCTATGTTTGTCTTCCAATTCGCTTCGACACTATTTTTAGCGTATAGTGTAAATATAAAATATCATGGACGCAGTTTCGTGGAGGAATATATGCAGAGGGCACAAATACCAACTTATGAGCGGATAGCAATTGATTTAGCAAATCGCATTTACGATGGGAAATTTAAAGTAGGGGAAAAAATTCACGGGAGATCGACATTGGCAAGTGAATATAAGGTTTCACCAGAGACGGTGAGAAGAGCAATCAAGATATTAGAAGATGTGGAGATTGTTAAATCGACAAAAGGCAGCGGGATTGTCATTTCCTCGCGGGAGAATGCCTATAAATATATTCATCGATTTTCGAATTTGGCGAGTATTAAGGATCTTGAAAAAGAGATAAACTCTCTTATAGTTGAGAGAGAGAAAATTGATGAGCAGCTATTTGATTCTGTTCGAAAAATCATGGATTATTCAACAAAGCTTCGGCATACCAATCCATTAGCACCGATTGAGGTAGAGGTATTGCCCGGCTGTGTACATATTGGTCAAACGATTTCAGAGGTGAAATTTTGGCAAAACACTGGGGGCACAGTTATTGGAATGAAGAGACAAGGTGAATTGATAATCTCCCCAGGGCCATATGCACTGATTTTAGAGGGGGATGTACTTCTTATTATTGGTGATGATGAAACTTATGAGAGAGTTGTCCATTTTATGGAGGATTAAAAAAAGCCGGCAGCGCCGGCTTTTTTCTACAATAACCCTTCTTCTTTTAGGAAATCTGTCGCCACTTTTCTTGGTGATTGCTTGAGGCTGTCAACTTTGTAATTAAGTGCTCTCATTTTATCATCAGTAAGTTTGCCAGCAAGGGAATTAAGTGCTTCTTTAAGTTCTGGATATTCCTTTAATGTCTCTTCTTTCACAATTGGTACTGCATAATAAGGAGGGAAGAAGTTTTTATCGTCCTCTAACACTTTCAGTCCAAATTCCTCAATTAATCCGTCCGTAGAAAAGGCATCGATAACATCACTTTTATGATTGTCAAGAGCGGTGTAACGCAATCCTCCGTCTACTGCCTTAACTTCTTTAAAGTTTAAATTATAGTTTTTTGAAAGTCCAATTAATCCATCTTCTCGATTTGGAAATTCGATGGTTGGCCCCATAATCATTGTTTCACTTACTTTAGCAAGGTCTGATATAGTGTTTAAATTGTATTGTTGGGCCGTATCTTGACGTACCGCCAATGCATAGGTGTTATTGAATCCAAGTGGTTTTAACATATCAATTCCATATTTATTTTTAAATTCTTTTTTTACATAATCATACACCTGATCTGGGTCGCTTTGTGGGCTTTGATTAAGAATATTTACAAGACCCGTTCCTGTGTATTCAACATACATATCTACATCACCATTTTTAATTGCACTAAATGCTACCTGTGAGCCGCCTAGATTCATTTTTCTTTCTACTTCAATATCTGTCTTGCCTTCTACTAAATCGGCCATCATATGACCTAAAATCAGCTGTTCACTGTAATTTTTAGAACCAATCACAATTTTATCCCCAGCGCTTGCTTTTGAATAAATGGTGAAAGCTCCGACAGCTACTACAAAAATACAAGCAGCAGCGATTACCAAACGCTTTCCATTTTTACTAGTTTTCGTTGCTGATTTTCGCTTATTCGTATATGAAAATGATGTTTCAAGTTTACCAACCACAAAGTCAATCAGCAGGGCAAGTATACATGCAGGGATAGCTCCGGCGAGAATCATATAATTGTCAACGGTTTGTACACCAGAGAACACAAGGTAACCAAGACCGCCTGCACCAACAAATGCTGCGATCGTCATCAAACCGACAGCCGTTACGGCTGAAATTCTGATACCCGCCATAATCATCGGAAAGGCTAGCGGCAGCTGAACCTTTTTCATCGTTTGACTCTTGGTCAGACCGATACCTTTGGCGGCTTCCAGAATGTCTGCGTCAATATTTGTTAATCCTGTATAGGTGTTTTTTACGATTGGAAGCAGGGAATAAAGAACCACCATGACTATGGCAGGCGTACTTCCAATACCAATAAAGGGTATTAAGAATCCTAGTAAGGCTAAACTTGGTACTGCCTGAATGACGTTCGTTGTACCGATGATTGGCTTTGAAAGCTTTGGTTCTCTTGAAATTAAAATGCCAAGCGGAATACCTATAATAACTGCTATTAAGACGGAAATAATACTCAAATAAATATGTTGACCTAATAAATTAATAATCTGTTCATAGTTCGAACTTAAATAATTATAAAAATCACCCATTAAAAGGCCACCTCCAAATCAATTAGTTGGCTGCTTAAAGCCGATAAAATACTGCTTCTCGTGATGAGTCCAGTTAATTGCTTCGAATGATTGATAACCGGCACATAGCCAATTTTATGTTCATTCATCGTTGCCAGAATGGAAATTAAGTTATGATCCTCGGAAACAGCTAGAACATTTTTCTCCATAACACTATCAATCTCCGAATTACGGTTTAGTAATTGGATTCCTTTTAAGGTTACCAAACCTATTAATATATTATTTTTGTCCGTCACCATTAAGCTGTCGACCTTATTCGCTTTCATGATTTCGATTGCCTGTAATACGGTTCGCTTCGTAGTGATTTTTACAGGGTTAGGTATCATAATATCTTCAGCCATTAGTAATTCAGGGTTATTCCAAACTCGTCGTTTCCCGATAAATCCTTCGACAAATTCATTTGCTGGATTCTTGAGAATATTTTCAGGGGTGTCAAATTGTAGAATATCACCATCTTTTAAAATACAAATCTTATCCGCTATTTTAATCGCTTCGTCCATATCGTGGGTGACGAAAATGATGGTTTTGTTAAGCTCCTTTTGCATTTGAACAAGTTCGTCTTGAAGTGAGTTCCTTGTCACAGGGTCCAATGCACTAAAGGGCTCATCCATTAAGATAATATCTGAATCCGTTGAAAAGGCTCTTGCTACCCCGACCCTTTGCTGTTGACCACCACTTAATTCCTTTGGAAATCGGTCTAAATATTCAGCAGGGTTTAATCCAACTACCTGGAGTAGTTCCTCTGTTTTTTTAGCAATTTTAGCGGGGTCTTCACCTTTAAGTTTTGGGATTAATTCCAAATTCTCTCTAATCGACATATGAGGGAAGAGACCGGTATTTTGAATGACGTAGCCGATATTTCTTCTTAGCTCGATGGCATCTATTCTGGAAATATCATTACCATTAACAAAAATCTTACCTGCAGATGGCTGGATTAATTTGTTGATCATTTTCAGTAATGTGGTTTTTCCGCATCCGCTGGGTCCGATAAAAACAACTAATTGACCTGCGTCGATATCAATAGAGAAGGGCTTAATAATCGTTTTATTTCTGTATTTCTTGACTATGTTTTTAAACTCAATCAAAGTCATTCCTCCTTAGAAAAAATCATTGTACGTAATTTTCAACAACCTAATGTTAACATAGAAGTTGTTGATTTGTCGAATACTTGTTCTTTCCGAAGCTCACTTTGTTGCAAAAAAGTAGTGGAGTGTAAAAATTTTCAGAATATAAAGAAAGGTGTTAAAATGGTAATAAAATAGGCAAATTGGATGAAATGAGGGGAAGTAAATTGGTGTTTTTAAAAGAAAAACTTAATATGAAATTTTTCCTCTTCATTGGGTTGGCATTCGTTTTATTACAAATACCGATAATTGGTGATTATTTTAGAATCATAAATACGGTGATCCATGAATCTGGTCACGCATTTATGGCTTTATTTGGGGGTAATATAGAGTCGATTTCATTGTACATGAATGCAGACGGAATAACACATGGAACAGAATCGATTTGGATTATCAATTTTATTACTTGTGCGGCAGGGTATACAATCGCTTCGTTAATCGCATTTGTATCGTTTTGGTTAATTAAAATGAAAAAAAATATACTTTTTATCGATATGCTATTAGGAGTCATCGTAATAAATTTGATAGTTTGGGTGCGTAACCCATATGGTTTATTTTGGCTCGCATCGTTCGGACTTTTGTTTCTAGGATTACTTATTAAAGGAAGTAAAGAGGTAATCCACAATATAGTGTTGTTAATTGCTTCTGTATTATTAGTGGAATCTGTCAGTACAGCATATGATATCTTCGTCATCAGTTTGATTCAGCCGCATGCAGCAGGAGACGCAACCAACTTATCACAATTAACGGGGTTTATTCCAGCTCAAGGATGGGGGATTTTCTTCTTTGCCCAATCAATTTTTTTCATTTTTCTAAGTTTTATAAAGGGCTTATTCCGCTTAGGAGAGGGTGTAATACAGCATAATTATCCGCTGGATGGAACAAAAGAATACTAACCAAAAAGCCCGCCGGATTGAACCGCCCCCAACTTATTAGACACTAAACTAATAATGGAGGTGCAGTTCAGATTGGCGAGCATTCTCTACATTAATAGTAATAAGAAAATGGATAGAACATAGGATAGATTAATGTGAAAAAATGACTTTAATTATATTTATAAAGGAGAGGGCTATAATGGATATCCTTGATATCATAAAAAGCCGCAGGAATATTAAAAAGTTCAAATCTGAAGCTGTTCAACTAGACTTAATCTATTCCTGGCTGGAGGCAGCTACAATGGCTCCAAATCACCGAATGACTGAACCGTGGGAAATGTACTTTATAGGTCAAGATACAAGGGCAAAACTGAATCATAAGACGAATTTTGGGAATGCACCTGTACTAATGGCTGTATTATCCAAACATGGAGCAACCTTAGTTGAAAAAGAGGAAAACGCGTTAGCAACAGCTTGTTTTGTGCAAAACTTTAATTTAGCAGCCTGGTCTGAAGGGGTAGGAACATTCTGGTCATCAATTGGAATAACAGCAAAAAACCGCCAAGTTCTAGGAGTTCCTGACAATTATGACCTCATTGGTGTAATCGGAATTGGGTATCCCGAGATTGTACCAGACCCAAAACCAAGAACATCAATCCAGAATAAAATAACAAATTTACCTTAGAAAAAAGACAACCGACTGGTTGTCTTTTTTCATTAGGCGTATTGTCTCTTAACGGCATTTTGATATTCCAATGTAAGATTATTAATAATTTGTTGTACGGGTAGAATATCCTTGATTTCATCTACTCTTGCACCAGCAAAGACAAGTCCATTTTCGACATCTCCTCCCATGCTTGTAAGCAGGGAATCAAGGGTACAGAAGCGATAAGAGCAATTTTTCAAACAATCATGGCACTTGGCAATTTTTAATTTGTCGGTACCGCTTATCAATTTTGCAAAGTTATTAACGATCACTCTTCCATGCAAACCTACTGTTGTTTTAACGAGAGCTGTATCTTCCTTTCGAGCGTCCACATATTTCTGTTTGAATGAATTAGGAGCGTCACATTCCTCACTGGCTACAAACCTTGTTCCCATTTGAACCCCAGCAGCACCCATGGAAATAGCTTTCGCAATATCTTCGCCCGTCATGATTCCACCAGCGGCTAGGACAGGGATGGAAACAGCTTCCACTACCTCAGGAAGAATATCAAACATTGGTCTGTCCGTACCAAGATGTCCACCAGCTTCAAATCCCTCCACCACTACAGCTGCAGCTCCAAGTCTTTCTGAAATTCTTGCTAATTTAGCTGAAGAAACAATTGAAATGACAGGAATGCCAGCCTGTCTCCCCCAAGCGTACATATCCCTTGAAATGCCTGCTCCGGAAATAATAAAATCCACCTTTTCTTCAAGTGCTGCTTTCATCTTTTCTGCAAAATCATTCATTGCGAACAATACATTTACGCCGATATATCCGGCATCTTGGACTAAACTTTTTGCTTTTCTAATATGTTCGCGCATTTCATCCGTTGAAATACCAGTACCTGAAATGATTCCAACACCGCCAGCATTTGCTACGGCTGAAGCTAATTTGCTTAATGAAATACCGACTCCCATACCGCCTTGGAAAATGGGTACCTTTGGCATAATATGTGCAATTTTTAATTGTGGAAAATTCAATTTATAACCCCATTTCATTTATTTAAGAATTTAGAACTTACTCTGCATATTACCACCAATTCTCATTTGTGTATGTGATTTTTATCATCAGGTCATAAAAGTAGGTTATAGAATATATTACCAAATAGTTATAAAAGCATAGGACATTACTATTATTATTTTGAAATTGTAATTTACTCGAAACAGAAAGTAACTTTTATTCAATGTCTTTGTAACATTAATAGGGTAAAATAGTGTAAAATAGGTGTGGAATTTTTCCAATATAACTTTGTGTGAAAATTTAAAGGAGGGATAGAATGGCTTCCGCAACAAGCAGGAGTAAATATTTTGATAATGCCAAATTTATATTAATTTTTCTTGTTGTTTTCGGGCATATGATTAGCCCGTATAAGGAACAGGATAAAGTTTTATTTACCTTATATACGGTGATCTTTCTTTTTCACATGCCAGCATTTATTATGATATCCGGCTATTTCGCTAAAGGGTATAAAAAGAAAGGGTACTTGCTGAAAACTTTTCAAAAAATCTTGGTTCCTTATTTTATTTTTCAAATCATCTATTCTGTTTTTTACTTTCTAGTGGGAAAGGAAAAAACACTTGAATTTGATTTGTTCCAGCCGCATTGGTCATTGTGGTTTTTATTAAGTTTATTCTTTTGGAATTTATTACTTTATGTGTTTGCAAGATTGAAATGGGTTGGATTGTTGTTTGCTGTAATACTTGGAATCACAGTAGGTTATTTCGAGGCTGCAGGTAGTTTTATGAGTATATCTCGGACCTTTGTTTTCTTTCCTTATTTCCTTTTAGGGTTCTTATTAAATGGGGACCACCTAAAACGGATCATAGGGGCGAAATTTGCGGTTCCAGCTGGAGTGGTCATTATTTCCATGACGTTTCTATTTTTTGGATTTAGGTTTCCTCAGGATGCCGTCCCGTGGCTGTTAGGAGATACCTCGTATGAAAATATGGGAGGAATGCAGCTTAGTGATGGGTTGCTGCGTGCAATGCAATATGGTTTAACGTTAATTGTAGTGTTTGGCTTCTTGCCGTTAATCCCTTCTAATCAGTATCGGATAACTAAAATTGGTGAAAGAACGCTATATGTTTATTTATTCCATGGGTTTATTATTAAATCTATTCAAGCCATATTACCGAACGCCTTCACAGAAAGTTATTTATTCCTATTAGCCTTCTCCTTCATGGTTTGTATGGTTCTGGGAAGTTATATGATAAAAAAATATACCCGGCCGCTTGTCGAGTTGAAAATATAAAGCCGAGTGTGTTTCACAACACATTCGGCTTTTTTCTATCCTAAAAATCCAAATAACGAACTAACAAATGTCTTCTTTTTTCGATTAAGGTTCCCTTGTTCCAAGGATAGTGGTTTTTCTGGCAGGGTGATTTTCTGAATCTCATGAAGCTGTGACTCTAGGGATTTCACGTGTTTCGTTAAGTCTATAACTTGACTTTGTAATTCTTCTATTTCTCTACGGTGCTGGAGCAGCTGATAGGAGGCAACAGAGTCTGCTTTTGAATTCACCTTTGCTTCTAGTTCACTGACAATGGAATACAATCTTTCAAGTTCAGCATTGCTTTCCATTGCTTTTACTGTTCCTTTCCTAACTTTCTTTTCTTGTACTGGAGCAATTTCTTGAAGCAAAGTTCCATTTTGGATTTGTGTCTTAATATTTTTTAGAAGTTGTATATCCTCATTATTAAAATGATAATGTCCTCGCTCATTCCGTTCCATCGGCAGTTCTAGCTGTTTTACCCATCGCTGTATGGTACTAGCTGATACCCCTAATAATTTTGCAACTTGGTTAGTATTCATCATCATTCCTCCCGCTTAAAAATTTGACTAAAGCAGCAAGTGTCAATACTCTATGACTCCCAAAATTTCCACCATTTCTTCTCTTTTGCCGCGGCCACATCTCGAAAACTTGTTAACAAATCCTGAAAGGCTGCTTCTCTTTGAGTAATTTCATGGCGGAATTGGTCTCGTTCTTTGCCACGCTCAAAACGGTCGATTTCAATCACTTCCGTTAGGTTAAAGATTTCTGTATTTGTAATATCTACATAATGCGCCAGTTCTTCTGTGGATTGAGATAATTGCTTTGATAGCGTATAAATCTCTTCTGAAGTTTCGTGAGAGGCATTGACGATACTTTTTGATAAATAAAGCAGTCTATCGGTTGTCTGTTCTGCATTTTTTTCTAGATGGCCAGATAGGTGTTGAAATTCAGCTTTGGTTGTTTCTGTGGACCTGGTAATTGATTCAGAAAGAGTATTAACCGTATAATGTGCGCCGTCTGCAATTTCCTTTTTTACCTCTTCAACGACTTCCTTTCGGAGAACATTTCTTATTTCCTCTTTTACTTCATTTAAGAAAGTTTGTTTATAGTGATCCATAGCCACGAAAAATTCTTCGGCATTTTTAATGGCAAGCTCCTCATTCGGTACAGGAGTTCGTTCTTGGGCAGCAATTGCCAACTCTGGGACTTCTGGCCCGGAAATTTCTTCTATCGGTTCAGAAATTTCTACTGCACCTTCAGAAACATCTTCTTCGAATTGGGAAAGTTCTTCATCAAATTCATCAGCTATATCTTTAGGAAGATATATTTCATCTTTCAGTTCAGAAATTATGTTTTCAATATCAGTTTCACCACGCAAGGTTTGTAAAATCATCGTCGTATTTAGTTTTTTATCATGCAGTTCTTTAATTTCTAAAAGTAAATCTATTTCTACTTGTGAATAAATTCTAGCTCCTTGTTTGGTACGGGGAATATCTAAAAATTCTTCAAGTTCTTCTTCCCATTTCTTTAATGTAGCAGGTTTAACATTTATTTTTTTGGAAACTTCCTTTAAAGTGAAAGTTCTCATAAGTATTCAAATCCCTTCTATCTAATTTACGGAAAAATAGCTCTTGATAGTAAATTCTCTATGAAACCCCTCATTTTCCTGCAGAGTGACAAAAGCTATCAAAACAAGACGTATAACACGAAATACCAACAAATTTATGCAAAAAAAGCTGTGCGCAATGCACAGCTTTTGTTTATTCAACAATCCCTAGGGTTTTTAATCCGTTAAAAATTCCTGAATCATTTACGGTTGTAGTTTTATGTTTCACATATTGAAAGAGGTCAGGATGACCATTTCCCATCGCAAACCCTTCACCGACACTCATCAGCATTTCTTTATCATTTAAGCCGTCTCCAAACGCAATAGCACTTTCCTTTGAAAGACCCAGATGCTCAAGTATGTACTGAACGGCAATCCCTTTATTGACTTTGTCTCTAATGACATCATAACAATGTCGCATTCCTTCAAGGTTTACTTGCGATAAGTGAATTTCATCTTCCATTTTATATAAAGCTATTTCCTCAGATTCTACGTTTATTAAGGTCATTCCAAGAACCTCATAATCGTTTGTTGGTAAGTAAGTGTCGTTTTTATGTAAATGGAACTTCACGATAAATTCTTTCACACAATCTGCTTCTAGGTCAGTGAATATATTTTGATCCTTGGTATAGAAAACCAGTTCATGTTGATACTTTTTCGCTATGTCAATGAATTGTTTAACACTTTCCTTTTTCATCGGTTCCCGGAAGAGGTCCTTACCTTGATAAATGGCGAAAGCACCATTATACCCGATAAGTGAGTTAACCTTTAACAGATCTGCAAGCTCTCTTATTTCGTGTAAGGGTCTGCCTGTTGCTAGGAAAACCTCTATCCCGACTTTTTGAGCCTGCTGAATCGCTGTGATGGTAGTTTTATCAATGGAATCATCAGACTTGATGATGGTTCCATCAATATCTAAAAATAAAACTTTATATTTAGACATTGTCATGCTCCTTTTTTGATGTATGTTTTTTAGTTTACCATTTATAACTTATAGATAAAATAATCCTAGAGGGAATAATAGTACCAGACAACTTCGGCAAAAAGGTGGATCTAACAGTTATGTTAAGAAATATAATCTTTTTTCTGTTTTTTATTAGCCTTCCGGGGCATGCATTAGCACAGCAGAAGGTACCAATTTTAATTTACCATTCAATTAATGAATATAAGGGTCTAGGATCGAAGGAGTTATTTGTAACACCAGAGAATTTCGAAAAACAAATGCTTTATTTGAAAAATAAAGGATATACTTTATTAACATTTGAGAGATGGAACGATATTGGGAAGTATAACAAACCTATTTTTATAACATTTGATGATGGTTATAAGAATAATCAACATGCATTTGAAATCCTTCAAAAACTAAAAGATAACCAATTTAAGCCGTCAGCGACCTTTTTTGTCATTTCTGATTTTATTGGTCTTTCCAATCGATTATCTCAGTCTGAGTTAAAAGTGATGGCAGCATCCGGTATTATATCTGTTCAGTCCCACACAGCTACACATCCTGATTTGACAAAGTCAGATAATCTTCAATATGAATTAAAGGGATCAAAGGAAAAAATTGAGAGAATTACTGGAAAACCTGTCATTGCTCTCGCATATCCATATGGAAACGTTAATGATCGAGTGACTTCTGAAGTGAAGAAATATTATTCATTTGGATTAACTACAACACCAGAACTATTTACCAAGAAGGGGCTTAAATACGAGCTTTTTTACCTTCCACGTGTGTATGTAAAGTATTCTACCACTCTCGAAGAGTTTGCTGCTATGGTTAAATAATGGTCAAACAAGCACCAAATAGTGATGATTCATGAGCAATCGATAGAAAACTGAGTGTTTTTAGTTTAAATTGGAGACTTGCGAGTGAATTTACGTAAATATTCCTCTTTACAATGAATCAGGTTGAAGATAAAATTATCGTCATAATCCACACGAAATCCTATATGTCGGCCAAAACCCAAATGGGTACGGAGGAACCACTAATCAGGGGTTAATTCTACAAAGTAGAAAGGATGAGACTGTCTTTCGCCATCCTACCCGTCAGCTAACTTCGTCGGCTAAAGCGAAGGAGGTCATAGACCGCCAAGTACAGGGGCTTTTTTGTTTTTTTGAGACAGAATAAGCAGCTTGACTGAAATGGAGGGTCTTTTATTTATGCCTATTTTTAGGGAACAGGTGAAGAAAATGACATTAAAAGATTATTTAACGAAATTGAAAATAGGTTTGCCAAAAACAATGGTCCATCTCGATAAACAGGTATATGAGGCTGGAAGTGTTATTAATGGCACTATCGAGATAACGGGCGGAATGTTAAAAAATAGAATAAAAAGATATGATATTGACCTCGTGGGCATTGATTCAAAGGCCTTTGTAGAAGAAACATTAAATAGTCATTCTGTTTTCTGTTCTCTTGAGTGCAGTCCAAATCAGACCGGAAAGATTTCTTTTTTTATCGATGTTCCAGACGATATAAAAAAAGATCAAAATACCTTTCAATATTCGTTAATGATTAATATTGATCTAGGAAATGCAAATAATATTACTCAAAATGTACCGATTATGATAGGGGCCGTTTCATAGTATATCTATTAAAACTAGTTATTCATTGTAAATCGGAAGATTATCCTATTTATTGATATAGCATTGTAAACTGCTAGAAATTTCTATGTAAACTTGCACAAGTATAATAAAGTTAACATATGACTTTATAGGCGGGTGCAATGATGGAAGAAACAATGGTAAAATCTTATTTACAGAAATCATTAGAAGAATGGAAGGATGATATTTCAGTAGTCCTTTCTGAAATTGATAAAGAATATGAAGAAGTGGCACAAGAATTAAAAGTTTACTCATACAAATACGGGATTACCAAGCAAGTTATCCAGTCGACAGTGAATGAGGAAATTATTGAGAGTATACGCCAAAGGTATCATAAACCGTTTGAGGAAAGTTATAATCAATTAAAGGAATATATAAAAGATTTAGAAGAGAAGCAACGCGTTTTTCATATGTTTGTGCAAAAAATTGATGAAGTAAACCGCAAGGAATCTTCTAAGGCTGCAAATGTATAATTCATAATATAGTCTGGTCCATATGGATCAGGCTTTTTTTATCATTCTTTGCGAATTATCGGCAAGTGGAGGAATTTTGCATATAGTAATTAACAGGATTTTATCGAGAGGTGCTGAAGTATGATTACTGCAAGGATCGGAAGCAAGTGTTATCGTCTGCCAGAAAATCTAGAGGATTATTTTAATAAGTTTCGGTCTGAGATTATTGGCATTGATCAGAAATTTCACTCGCCATTTGGTATGAAACCGATTATTTATGCGGATTGGACGGCAAGCGGAAGATTATTTCGACCTATTGAACAAAAAATCTCGGAGGTATTTGGTCCGTTTATGGCAAATACGCATACGGAATCCAATATAACGAGTCTAATGATGACTGGTATCTATAATCAATCGAGAAAAATCATTAAGGAACATGTAAATGCTGATGAGAACGACGCGCTAATTCTTGATGGTTTTGGAATGACGTCTGTTATGAATAAATTACAGAGATTACTGGGGCTTAGAGTACCAGAGCAATGGAGAGACAGCATGAAGATTGCTGAAAAACCCATTGTTTTTCTCACCCATATGGAGCACCATTCCAATCATACTTCATGGCTTGAAACAATGGCAGATGTGGAGATTATCAGGCCAGACGCGAGAGGCGGAATAGATGTAAGTCATCTGGAACACCTTCTTTATCATTATCGGGACAGAGGCATTAAGATTGGCTCCTTTACGGCTTGCTCGAACGTAACTGGAATACAAACCCCTTATCATCAGCTGGCAAAAATCATGCATAGGCACGGAGGACTTTGTTTTGTAGATTTTGCTGCCTCTGCACCCTATGTGAGGATTGATATGCACCCAAAAGATCCGATGGAAAAACTCGACGCCATTCTCTTTTCTCCACATAAATTTTTAGGTGGACCCGGTACGAGTGGTGTCTTACTATTTGACAAAAGAATTTATACAAGTAAGGTACCAGATCATCCTGGAGGAGGAACGGTTACATGGACAAATCCTTGGGGTGGACACCAATACATTAAGGACATCGAGCTTCGGGAGGATGGTGGAACCCCTGGTATTCTTCAAGCAATCCGTACGGCTTTATGTATAAAGTTAAAGGAACAAATGGGTGTTGAGAATATTTTAAAGAGAGAAAAAGAACAGCTAAAGCTGCTTTTAACTGGATTAGAAAAGATTCCTAATCTGCATGTATTAGAGAGTCATCAACGAAACCGGATTGGGATAGTTTCATTTACTGTTACCAACATTCATTACAATCTTATTGTCCGGCTGTTAAATGACCGGTTTGGATTTCAGGTTCGAGGTGGATGTTCATGTGCCGGAACGTACGGTCATTATCTATTGAAAATAGACCAGAACAAATCTAAACAAATTTCAAATAAAATTGATTTAGGTGATTTGTCTTCCAAGCCAGGCTGGGTTAGGTTTTCGATACACCCGGTAATGTCTAATGCTGAAATTCAAATGTTTATTAAGGCGATGAAGGAGATTACGACTAATATTGTGGATTGGAAAAATGATTATGTGTATGACCCGGCTACAAATGATTATTTTTATACAAAACACACTCGTGAGGATATGTCAGTATTCTTTAATCTAGAGGAGTAATATGATTGCAAAAACCCAAAAGTTGCATTCTGACGCTAATCGTCCGGTTCGCAGCTTTTTTATGTGGCAACGCTTCTTATATCCCCACATATGTTAATAAGAAAAAGGTGGGGATAACATGATTCACATTGTGAAGCGGGGCGAAACACTTTACCAAATCTCTTTGGATTATCGGGTAAGCCTCGCCAGTCTTTATGCAGCCAATCCTGGGGTTAATTACCAGCAGTTATATGTAGGACAAAAAATTCAAATTCCAGGTCTGCCGGATCCGAATACAATCCCCTATTCGATACAAATCTCGATAGGGAAGAGAAGACTTTCGTTATACAGAAATGGAAGGTTAGAAAAAATCTATCCGATTGCAGTAGGGAAAATGCTAACTGGAACCCCGACTGGTGATTTTGTCATAGTTAATCGACAAATGAATCCTGGTGGACCTTTTGGTGTATTGTGGATGTCTTTATCGCAACAAGGCTATGGAATTCACGGTACGAATGATCCGAGTTCAATAGGAAAAGCAGTTTCACACGGTTGTGTGCGAATGCATAACCGTGATGTACTCCAACTTGCTGAAAAGGTTCCCAATGGTACAAGAGTTATAATCAGACCGTGAAAATAACAGTGGTGGCCGATTTTCTATTAGAATCGGCCTTGTTTTATTTATAAAAGTGAATCTAATGCAACCCATCAACCGTATAACATATATGGAGTTAAATTGTCATTGGGGGTTGGTAGCGTGTGGGGGCTTTTAGCGGTCCATATGATTATTATCCTTTTATTCCTTATCCTTGGTTGGGCAGTAAGGAAGAAGGAAGCCTATTGGTTAATTTCTGGTTTTGCCTCTCGTCCAAAGGAAGAACAGGAAGAGTTAATTCACAGTGGTTATCTCCATAAAATAGGCAGCTTACTAATCGTTACGGCTATGGGTATGTTGATATTGCTTCCGCTTATGTTTACAACCTTTAAGTATGTGATGGAAGTTCAATTTGGATTTATGATGATATTTTTAATGGGTGGAATGGTTTACCTATCTAAATATGAAGTTCCAAAGAAGCGGAAGAGGAGTTATATCATAAATATTACGCTGTTTATTGCCATTATTGGCGGAATAAGTGGTCTTACTTATTATAGCTATCAGGGATATGAGTTAGTAACAAAGGAAGAGAGTTTCGAGATTACAGGGATGTACGGAGATGAATGGAATTATGAAGATATTACTTCAATTGAATTAATGGAAGAACTGCCTCAGGTTACTATCAGGACAAATGGGGTGGGACTGCCCACACTTTCAAAAGGACATTTTAAAGTGACTGGTTATGGCAGCAGTCTGCTCTTTATTCAAAAAGTGTCATCCCCGTATATTTATATTGAATTGAAAGATAAGAAGATTTTTATAAATGATAAGAATCCCGAGCACACGAAGACTTGGTTTGAGCAGGTAAGGGAGAAAGCGGAATTAAGACAATAAAAATCTCACCTCCTTAGCAGGGGAGGTGAGATTTTTTTGATTATTTGTAGATTACAATCGAACCAACCGATTTATCTTTAGCTTGTCCGTTCACACGAACCTTAAGTCCATAGTTACCGATTTTACGTCCGGCATCTGGCATGAACGTGTTTTCAAAAGAGTTGCTGTCATTAAACAGCGAAACCGCTGGCTGACTTGGTCCTAACAATGTTTGAAGTCCTGGATAGTCAAGATCTAATCCAGAAGTTGGATTTAAGCCAAAAGCTGCATCAGCTATATGATAACGAGTAGAAGCTTGGACAGGATCAGAACCATTGGCAAAGCTCCATAATAAGTCTGTATTTGGATGAGCATCTACAACTCCGACGAAACCTTCGCCAGGGTGTTCACCTGTCCAGTTGTCAGTATAAGTTGGATCTACATACCAAACGACAAGACCTCCGTCATAGCTCATTATAGAGTTTCCGCGTTTAATATTTGCTAGACCCTGGTCGACACCAGCGTGATTACGCCATTCTAATAGGTAATAGTGATCAGAATATTTATTTCCGTCTGATTTTTCAAATCCACTTAAACTAAAAACGGATGAGTTATTTTCAGCACCATCATCAACTAAAGTTTGACCATCAGCAATAACTTTAATGTTATCAGCAAAGAAACCAATATGGGAAGTACCCCAATCCGTAGCATAACGCAGGCGAAGTTGTATGCTCTTACCAGCAAAAGCTGATAAATCAAAGGATTGAGCCTGCCAGCCATTTGAATTACCTGTAAAACCTGGCATTGAATCTAGGATGGTAGGGTAACCCTGGCTTGTTACGTCTGAACGAGTATTTGCGTTACCTAATGACTTCCAAGTTGCACCATTGTCTTCTGAAACCTGAACAAAGGCAAAATCCCATTGTTCTTCAATATCGTACCAAGCGTCAAAAGTTAAAGTAGCAGATGATTTTCCAGTTAAATTAACGGTTGTAACCATTTTGCTATCAATTTCATCTGCTTGTCCACCCCAATATTGGGAGGTGCCCGCAGCAGGAGTGTTTACTGGTGTTTTCTTTTGAGGCAAGTTTACTTTAGCGGCAATGGCATTTTTACCATTTGGTGAGTTTGCTTGATCAAGTAATACTTGTGTACCTTTGGTCGTTACTTCATTCCAGTCTAATTCAACCGTGTCATTTGTCCAGTTTCCACCAAGGTAGGATTGGAAATATGATTTTGCCAACGGCGAGAAACCGGTTGGTTCTGTACCGCCTATTTTACCAGCCCATGAACCACTTGCCATAATTGACCAGTAAGCAACTGCCTCACCAGTACCAGAGTAGATTGTATCGTATTCATCAGGGTACCCTAAATCATGACCATATTCATGTGCAAATACTCCGGTTGCACCATCTTCAGGCATCATAGTGTAATCATAAAATCCAGGTAAGCCCTTACCTAATCCATCAGGGTCTACAAAGGATGCTGAACGGTGAGACCAAATTGCGTTATCTGCTAATGATCCGCCACCCGCTTCTTGACCGACACCTGAGTGAATAATCATTAAGTGGTCTACTAAACCGTCTTTTTCAAGTAAGTTTCCGTCCCCATCTAAATCGTGTGGATCTTCTAAATCATATTGATCTAAAGGAATACCAGCAGCTTTTGCTGCAGCGTAAGTATCTGCAACTAATTTTTTTGAACCACCCGGAGCTACGTTGTCATGACCGCCAGATGCTTTGTCAGCGCCATAAAAAGCTGCTGTTCCTGGAACCTTTAGCCAGCCATATGCTTTACCAGCTACTGAGTATGTTCCCCCCGATTGCTCTTTGTAAAATTGTTTCATGGATACAAAATTTTCGCCGTTTGGACCTTTTACTCCATTTTCCCCAAAAATCATATCCTCAAAGTGTTCTAATGGATAATCAGGGTAGTAATTATCAGATTCATCCTTCTTAATGTTATTATGAGCAAAGTCAGAGTACTCAACAGCTAAAACAAGAACCTTATCCTCTCTAGCTGCACCAGTATAATCGGATTCTTGAACAGGATCTGGATTACCCTTTAAATGCCCGTTTTTCTTTCCTTTGCCATTTAATAGACCATTGTTAAATTCCTTAAAATTACTTTGTTTTTCTGCTTCAGCCTTTTTTACTTTAGCGGTTAATGGATCTGATTCCTTAACTTTGGATTGTTTCCCTTTTAGCTCAAGGTAATTTTTAAGGAATGTTTGCTTTACTTCTTCTGAAGCATTTTTTGGGAGAAGCCCTTGTTTCATAAAAGATTCTATTAAACGCTCTTCATTCACAATCGCTAAATCGAGTGAGCTGTTTGAAGAAAAAGATGAGGCTTCCGCTTTATGTAGTCCCACATTCTCATATGAAGCATCAATACTTGGGAATCCTGCAACTAAAGTACCAGCAAGCATAACAGAAGAAAGGCTAGTTTTTATAAACTTATTCAATTGTATTCCCCATTTCAATGTTTTCGGCCGTATTCATATAATATTTTGAAAATTACGACAGAACAATAGGAAAATTTACCCCAATTTATAGCTGTAATCATTGGTGTATAGGTCTAATAGGATGGTATTTCGACATAAAACCGGGTGGTTTTGTTGCTATTTGTCGAATTATAAAGAAAAATAAATGTGTTTTGAAAATAATAATAATTTATTTTCAGTGGTAATTAGTTGTGTGCGTGTTGAAAAACATTTGAGTACCAAAGAAGTAGTGGCAACTAGGTTGAAAATAAAAATGGGGGCAATTATTAACAGGTTATAGCATGAAATCAGTTGTATCTTAAACTCTTTTTTATTATATGAAAATATCAAGGTGTATTAATTGTTATGTTGATATACTAAAAGTGGCTGTAATCTTTTCTAAAAATATTCAATATCATCCAACATTTTTAAAAGATGAAGGATATTACGGTATATGTTGGAATGAAAAGGTGGGTTTTTCAAATACTAACTATAAACTCATGAATGAAATGGGATATGTGTATGAAGAAACCAAAGAAACGAAATAAAATACCATTTATAATATTGTTTATCATCCATACAAGCATGCTTGGCTACTCTTTTTACAAAAGCAAAAATAAAAAGCAATTATTCACACTATTAATGGCTGATATCGGATTTGCTTATTTGTTAGAGTATGTAGTTTTAAATGTCTTTCATGCCTATACTTATAAACCGAAAATAATGAAAAAGAACTTTTTTGACAACGTTTTTGGCGCTATTTTATCCCAAGGTATTTTTGTGCCTTTTACAGCTGTTTTCTCTACGGTATTAAAAATAGGGTGGGTTGGTAAATTATTTCTCGGAGGAGTTTATTTTTCGTTAGTTGAACTAATATTTATAAGGTTAAAAGTTTATAAACATAATTGGTGGAGAACGATTTATACATTAATTTTGATTCCTTTGTACTTTAAAATTAGTGACTGGTGGAAAATGTTTTTAGAAAAAAGGAATCCAATCGTTCGTGTGATTTCTCTTTTTTTAATGATATTGGTCACAGAAGCGAATTTGTTATTTTTATTTGCTGCAACAAGAAAGATTCGCTTCGGTATCGGGAGATATCATGCTTGGAGAGAACATTTTATTATGGTTCCGTTATATGCCATTACCCTTTCTTCCTTTTCAACATTGTCATTTTTGAAACAGAATAATTGGTCTTCAAAGCTAAGGGTTTTAATAATGACAATTGGATTAGATCAACTATTTAAGAGGGGGAAAGTAGTAAAGGATAAGTTTCATGTAGTAGATTATTTTACGGTCAGAGTCCTGGTAATATTTTTATATGGATGGTTTAGAGATATTGTTTATGGAGTGAGAAACAGAGGTGAACATAATAGTGAGGGTAAAGTGCTGGAAAAGAATCATAAATCGACATAAAAAAAACGCCTTTGGGCGTTAGGGTATGTATTGTAATTAGTAATGAACCATGATAGAATAGTGTTGGTCTTAAATGGTAATTCCGAGAACGGCAAATTACCTCTATAATATAATAACATACAACGATGTGGCTGTCAAACATTTTGGGACAAAATTTTCTGGAGAGTGGTCAAATGAGTGATACGGTAAAAAATGACCTGCAGTTGGAGCAGGAACGTGTAAATTTTGTTAGTAAGGAAATTGATAGGAAAAAGCTAAAACTCCAGAAGAACACTGGAGGTGTTACTTCAGATGTGCTGGAACTTCGAAAGACTTTCTGGGAAGATGTAACCGTAAATATGGATGAACCGGATGATGTGATTGAGACGGCTGCGAGCATAAAGCAACAAGCGGAGTTATTATCAGAGCGGGAACGTACGTTTAAACAAATGGATAAACAGATTCGAATCCTTGAACGCTTAAAATATTCACCGTATTTTGGACGGATTGATTTTTTAGAAACAAATGAAAAAAATGTTGATCAGGTTTATCTCGGAATTGCTTCTTTAATGGATGAGCATGATGAGAATTTTTTAATTTATGATTGGCGTGCCCCTATTTCAAGCCTATATTATGATTATGCTCCAGGTCCTGCTTCTTATCCAACCATGGATGGGGAAATCGAAGGCGAAATGAAGCTGAAAAGACAATTTATCATTCGTGATTCCAACATAAAAGCGATGTTTGATACTGGTGTAACCATTGGTGACGAGATGCTCCAAGAGGTCCTTGGGAATAATGCAAACGCCCAAATGAAAAGTATTGTCGCTACGATTCAGCGGGAACAAAACTTGATTATCCGTAATGAGCGAAGTAAACTCCTTATTGTTCAAGGAGTAGCAGGCAGCGGTAAAACATCTGCAGCCCTCCAAAGGGTTGCGTATTTATTGTATAGATATCGTGAAACCATAAAGTCAGAGAATATCATGTTATTTTCGCCAAACCCGTTATTTAATTCCTACGTATCGACGGTACTCCCTGAACTAGGGGAAGAGAACATGGAGCAGGCGACCTTTATGGAATATTTAAACCATCGAATTGGCAGTGAATTCGATGTGGAGGACCCTTTTGATCAGATGGAATTTTTACTGAATGAGGAGGAACATCCCGACTACTTTGCACGGTTAAGAGGGATCCGGTATAAGGCAAGTCTTGCGTTCAAAGAGAACATTGATCAATATGTAAGTGTACTATCCAATAAAGGTTTGTTTTTTAAAGATCTAGTTTTTCGAGGCGAAATGATTTTTTCTAAGGAACTCATCTATGATTATTTTTATTCCCTCGATGATAGCTTCACTATCCCTAATCGAATGGAAATGGTAAGGGATTGGCTGTTAAGAGAGTTAAAGAGAAAAGTCAGACAGGAACGCTCTAAAAGCTGGGTGGAGGATGAGATTCAATTTCTTGAAAAAGAGGATTATTTAGAGGCATACCAAGAATTAGAAGGGAAAGACCGTTTTACCGAGAAGAGTTTTGATGATTTTGAACAGGAACAAAAGCTTCTTGCTGAAAAGGTAGTCAAACAAAAATTCAGGCCATTATTTTCTCGTGTTAAAAAGTTGAATTTTCTCGATATGAAGGGATTGTACAGCCAGTTATTTATAAAGGGTGTTGATAACCAAGAAGTCCTTCTGGATGACTGGACTCAAATTTGTACGCACACACTTAATACATTAGCAAACTATAAAATATCTTACGAGGATGCGACGCCTTTTGTTTACCTACAGGATTTAATAAAAGGAAGAAAATCTTCTACGGGTATTCGACATATTTTTATTGATGAGGCTCAGGACTATTCCCCATTTCAGTTTGCCTTGATTCAAAGACTTTTCCCTTATAGTAAAATGACGCTGCTTGGGGACTTTAATCAAGCTATTTTCTCAGGTGCAACAGGATCAGCCACAGTTATTTCGGATTATGAGGAAAAAGGGGAAGATGTTGAAAAGATTATTTTGACAAAAACCTATCGTTCTACAAAGGAAATTGTTGATTTCACCAGCAGCTTGATTGATGGTGGTGAAACAATTGAACCATTTAATCGCCATGGCAAAAAGCCAACGATAAAACTAACAGAGGCAAGCCAAATAAATGGATTTATTTTGAGTGAAATAAATGAATTTATGAAAGAAGGGCATCGAACCGTTGCGGTTATTTGTAGAACAGCGGCAGAGAGTAAAAGGGTATACTCTGCATTAAAGGAGTATATCCCTGTACACCTAATTGAAAAGGCGACGATTGCTTATGAAAAAGGAATATTGGTAATCCCGTCATATTTGGCAAAGGGAATTGAGTTCGATGCTGTCATTCTTTATGATAGTTCTCAATATAAAAATGAGAGTGAACGGAAATTATTCTACACCGTGTGCACGCGTGCGATGCACAGACTGCACATGTATGCTGCGAATGGAATCAGTCCTCTCATGGACAGAGTTCCGGAGACCTTATACGAGTGGGAATAAAAAAACAGCGGCCAAAATGGTATTGGTCGCTGTCTTTTATACTTTAGTTATTCTTCCATTGCTTTTCTACCTGTTCAAATGCAAGTTGGTAAATTTCCTCATCGGATGTGTTTGGATTTGCTAAAACATTGGTTAGATACACTTTTCCATCATAGGTTACTTTTACATTTACTTGGAGCATAAAATCACCTTTCTCATTCAGATTTGAATGCCTCTTAGGCTCATTGATATAATTTTATTGTTCAAATAGAAGGGGGAACATGTATGTCAGTCCAATTTGAAGAGATAACAAAAGAAACGCTTTATATTGCGCTTGAAATGATAAATTCAAATCCAGAATACAATCTTGTTGAAAATGGCATTGCCCTAAGAGAGCTTGCAGATATAAAAGAAGAGTTTTTGAACCAAGAAACCATTAGTGTTTTTATTAAGCTTGATGAAACCTATATTGGGGTTATGGATTACTTATTGGAAAATCCAAAAGACCAAAGCCCATGGCTGGGGCTATTAATGATTCATCGTGATTATCAAGGATTTGGTTTTGGTGCACAAGCATATGCACTTTATGAAAGTGAAATGCATAATCGAGGTTTGAAGTGTGTTCGACTCGGTGTCATAAAAGAAAATGTAAAGGCAAAACAGTTCTGGGAATCATTGGGGTTTCTTAATATTAAAACAGCTTTTAATGAAAATGGCAAGGAAATTTTAGTGTTTGAAAAAAACTTCCCGAAGGAAGTATTAGACCTCTAGTAATAGAAACTCTTCGGCAAACCGCTGGACTTGGAGTTTGTCGACGTTATTCTTTCTGTACAAAGATTCTGCCAAAATTAAAGGGGCTTGAAAAGCTGCATTTCTTTTTAAATCCCTAATGGACACATCGCCATTTAATAATTGAATGGCTTTTTCTCGGATGTCTTGACTCGTAGAAGAATGATATAGGAGATACGCAATACAAGTAACTTTATCCAACACCAACACTCCTTATTTATATCAAGAATCTAACATATACAAATAATTCAACTTCCTTTATCGAAAATCCTGCTAAATATTCTGAATTTTTCATAGAGCAACATGATTTTTGTAGAATATTGCTTATTTAGCGGGAGTTTTATATAATATTGAAGGGATAAAAGAAACAAAAAGTGGGAAATGACCTTTCGTCCCGTGGACGGGAGGGTTTTTATTTTTACATAAGATCTGGAGGTAGCATTTTCATGACACAAGCCTTAATTAAGGATTTGTACAGAAATACAGAAAATTATATAGACCAGAAGGTTGAATTATCAGGCTGGATTCGTACAATCCGGGATTCAAAAACCTTTGGGTTCATTGAGTTG
Source organism: Neobacillus niacini NBRC 15566 (assembly GCF_001591505.1). GTDB lineage: Bacteria > Bacillota > Bacilli > Bacillales > Cytobacillaceae > Neobacillus > Neobacillus niacini. The sequence goes on along the minus strand of NZ_BCVA01000033.1, from coordinate 38,886 downwards.
AACGACGGCAGCTTCTTCAAAGGTGTTCAAATTGTATTTGATGAGAAGCTGGACAATTTTAAGGAGATTGCAAAACTCCCTATTAGTTCATCGATTAAAGTAGAAGGAGATTTCATTCAAACTCCTCTAGCAAAACAGCCGTTTGAAATTAAAGCGACAAATATTTCTATTGAAGGACTTTCTAATAGCGACTATCCTTTACAAAAGAAGAAGCATTCATTTGAGTATTTAAGAACGATTGCTCATTTAAGACCACGGACGAATACATTCTCAGCTGTTTTCCGTATTAGGTCCTTAGCTTCTTATGCGATTCATAAATTCTTCCAAGAAAAAGGATTCGTTTACGTTCATTCACCAATTATCACAGGGAGTGATACAGAAGGCGCGGGCGAAATGTTCCGAGTTACAACGTTAGATATCGATAACCCTCCTAAAAATGAAGAGGGAAAAACAGATTTAACGAAGGATTTCTTTAATAAAGAAACCAACCTAACGGTAAGCGGACAGTTATCTGCAGAGGCATTTGCCTTAGCGTTCCGAAATGTTTACACATTTGGTCCTACATTTAGAGCGGAGAATTCGAATACTGCGAGACATGCTGCAGAATTCTGGATGATTGAGCCTGAATTAGCATTTGCTCAGCTTCCGGATATTATGGACCTAGCTGAGGATATGGTTAAGTATGTAATTGGCTATGTTCTTGAGCAGGCGCCAGAGGAAATGAATTTCTTCAACAGCTTTATTGAAAAAGGATTACTAGATCGCTTAAACAATGCGCATACTTCAAGTTTTGGACGTGTTACCTACACAGAAGCAATAAATATTTTAATCGAATCAGGCGAAACCTTTGCTTACCCAGTTGAATGGGGACTCGACCTGCAAACAGAGCATGAGCGCTATTTATGCGAAAAAGTATTTAAAAAACCAGTCTTTGTAACGGATTATCCGAAGGAAATCAAAGCCTTTTATATGAGGCTGAATGAAGACAATAAGACGGTTGCCGCAACTGATTTACTTGTACCAGGAATTGGAGAATTAATCGGCGGAAGTCAGCGTGAAGAGCGCGAAGACATTCTTGCTGGAAAAATTAATGAACTTGGTATGAATGAAGAAGATTATTGGTGGTACCTAGAGCTTAGAAAATACGGCGGTACAAAACACTCTGGCTATGGCCTAGGTTTCGAACGGTTAATAATGTACCTCACAGGGATGTCAAACATCAGAGATGTTATTCCATTCCCAAGAACCACAGGTAACGCAGAATTTTAATAACAATTAAAGAAGACCAATCCCTTGGATTTGGTCTTTTTTTCATCATCTATTGAGTTTGTAATTCTTCCTCGAAAAAAAATGTGCCGGGATGTTCCTTTACAATATAAGAGTATCTTTTCATGTTTTTGACATACTGCCATTTTAAAATCGTTACTTCTTCGCCAGTGTCTTTAAGTTTCACAGTCTGTCCGCTATTGAATCTGTTATTTGAATTTCTCAAATCAACACCCCTTTTTTTCATCCAAATTTAATTATAACACATTTTTTGTTTAGCCGCTTGATTCGCTTTTTTTTCAGTGACATCTAAATTGTAGGATAAAGCGTGATTCCTTTCATTTACATTTTCATTGTGTTACACTATTTAAAAAGTGAGGTGTCATTTTGTCAACTTATAAAGCGAAAAAGAGTAACCTCAAAGACTTATTATCAAAAAATAGAATGAATCTCGAAGGATTAGAAAAGAGTACACACATCCCTTTGGAACAACTTAATGGTTACATGTCAAAAAAAGTGATGAACCTAAGTGCAGCAATGACGATTTCTAAAGAGTTAAATTGCCAGATCGAGGATTTATACGACTGGGAACTAGAAGAGAAAATCTAAGTTCTACTAATATGTCACTAGGGGTAATCATCCTAGTGACATTTTTAATAACTTGACCAGTCTGCTAGAGGATTATGCAAGGCTGAAATGAGGAAAATAATGGACGAGACCTTGCTTAATTCTTCTTTCTTTGGTATGATTATGAAGAATTATTTTTGTTCGGTAGTAAAGGGAAGAATAAGTTATAGCTTTTCGCCTGGATCTTTAAAGAGCAAGAATAGTAATACAATGTGTGGTATACACACTAGGAGGCAACAAATATGGAAAACGGTAAAGTAAAATGGTTTAATGCAGAAAAAGGTTTCGGATTTATCGAGCGCGAAGGTGGAGAAGATGTATTCGTTCACTTTTCAGCAATCCAAGGCGAAGGCTTTAAAACTCTTGAAGAAGGTCAATCAGTAACTTTCAATGTTGAGCAAGGTGCTCGTGGACCTCAAGCAGCTAACGTAAACAAAGCTTAATCACATAGTGTGAAAAAAACAGACCTTTATAGGTCTGTTTTTTGTTTATCATTACCTTTACCAAAAGGGTATTGATTTAATTATTAATATATTTCTCAAATACAGTGCCAAAATCTTTAACACTATATTGCTTTTTGCTATCCTCTAACCATTGGAAAGCTGCTTGGTTTAGCATCTTAAATTGAACGACCAAGTTGTTATCTGAACTATTAACCCGGCCTAAAGTGGTTGAAGCAATATCAAGACTTTCTTTGGCAAAACGAAGAGAAATTTCATTGTCATGAGTGATTTCTGAAATTTTTATTAGGGCCTTATATAAATCTTTTACCTCTTCAATATGTTTTTTATGAACGTCAATGGAGAATGGCTGTGCTCCGATTTTAAATTTTATTTCGACATCGAGGTCGACCGTTCCCGCTGTTTCTAGCTTAACATCAGAGATTCGATTTGTCGCATAACTATAGCGGTGCAGCATCCTTTTTTTACTTGTGGCACTAGTTCCATCAAGATGAATGAGGGCATTATTGGTGAAACAGTATTCATCTGATTTGGATTTTATTAAAAAATAAATCCTTTCGTTATCTTCATGCATAACATAATCATCAGAATCAACCTTATCATAATTATCTGGTTTAATGACTGAACCCACATCACTGAGTCCTAAAATATCTGCTGCTACTTTACCAAACATTGTATCAACCTCACTAACCCCATATTTTAATTGCCATTCAACTATACGAATATGTTCTTAAGAAGTTTCAAGATTTTTGAACGACAAAACAATTTATGCTGGAGAATTTTCACTTATGCTCTTTGTCTAAATTATCAATAATTATTCCTAGAAGGATCAAAATTGATTGGAGGGAAAAACATAAATGCGTCCGATGATCCTTGGCACTATGGCTGCCTTCTTTTTTGCGTTTACATTTATTATAAATCGATCCATGGAACTAGAAGGGGGGAACTGGATTTGGAGTGCTTCGCTCCGTTATTTCTTTATGGTTCCTTTTCTGCTTCTATTGGTTTACTGGAGGAAAAACCTTAAGCCGCTATTTGTGGAGATGAGAAAAAATCCACGGGCGTGGCTGTTATGGAGTTTTGTTGGATTTGGTCTATTTTACGGTCCGATTTGTTTTTCAGCGGCTTATGCACCCGGCTGGCTAATTGCTTCCACCTGGCAGATTACGATTATCTCTGGCTCTCTTTTAGCACCGTTTTTTTTAGAGACTGTACTGACTCAAGACGGCCCAGTCAAGATAAAGGGAAGAATTCCGATGAAAGGCATGGCAATGTCTTCGATTATTTTGCTGGGGATAATATTAATGCAGGTGGAGCAGGCAGATTCTCTAAGTTTAATGGAAGTATTCTCAGGCGTTATCCCTGTCGTGGTCGCGTCATTTGCTTATCCTCTTGGAAATAGGAAGATGATGGATGTATGTGGAGGGAGGCTGGATGTTTTTCAACGCGTATTGGGAATGACCATAGCGAGTATGCCAGTTTGGATTGTTTTAGCTATTTATGGCATGTTTACGGTGGGACCGCCAAGCATTAGCCAATCTGTCCAATCTGGTATCATTGCCATTACTTCTGGTGTGATTGCAACCATTTTATTCTTCCAAGCAACAAATCTAGTTAGAGGAAATATGCAAAAACTTGGGAATGTAGAAGCGACACAGTCAATTTCGGTTTTATTTGCTTTAATCGGTGAATTAATCCTGTTGGAAGCCCCATTACCATCCACGTTATCATGGGCTGGAATAATGCTGGTCATGACAGGAATGGTACTTCATAGCTATTTGTCGCATAAAGGCGATATTCCTGATGGGAAAAAAGTCAGTGTATAATAGTTAAGAACCTAATCATTTCGATTAGGCTATATGATTTTTAACTGGATAGGTATGGAGTTAATTTATCAATTGTCTCTTGTAAAAGTTTTGCGTTTTTCTCATACATGGTTTTTGATTTCTCGTCATGTGTCTCTAGAGAGAATATTTCCAAATCCGCCTGAGTTTTTTTCAGTGTTGCCAATAATAAAGGTCTCTCACTGGGGGACGGGACTTGTAATTTGTCATCATAAATGTCGACAGTTAATTCGCCATAAGAATCAACTTGCGCGATAAATACATTGTCGAGGGTTAGGTCAAGCTTTTCTAATTCCGTCGCTAGCCAGCCTCTGCTTTTCCCGGAAGATCTTAATGCTTCATTTAGAATACTTCCGTCCATAATGACTGTTTGAGGTTCCTTTTCACTAGGGACTTTCATTTGTAAATCCTTCGGGGTTAATGGACGATTTTCTTTTTTCAATAAAGCACTAATGGTCCCTCTTGGTTCCAAAACGGCAAATTCAACATCAGCTACTCGGTAGATGTTCTTCTGGCGGAGCAAGGCAGATAATTCATCAATGGTGTATTTTTCTTTCTTTAAATTTTCCTCCAGCACCTTGCCATCCTTGATTAATACAGTCCCTCGTCCTTCAATAAAGTCCCGAAAAGATTTACTCTTTAATGCTAAAATATCAACCAAGAGTGTAGCAAGGCTAAAGATAATAATAGCAGCCATGCCTTGGAGCATATTTTTTTCAAGACCAGTAATCGCCTCACCTGCAATACTTCCAATTGTAATCCCGGAAACATACTCAAAAAAAGAAAGTTCAGATATTTGCTTCTTTCCTAATATTTTTGTCATGAAAAATAAAAGAGCTAAGAAGACAAAGGAACGAATGATAATATCAATCCAGCTGGGCATAATATTCACCTCATAACTTTCAACCTTTATATTGTGGTTCAAGTCGTTCAAGTTCTAAAACGCGGGTCTGTAAATCTTTTTTAACGGAAGCTATTGTTAACATAGTATCATGGAAAACTTCTTGAGCACCTTTATCATTGGAGTTTAAGGCAAGCGAAGATAATTGTGCTTCAATTCCCTTCAAATTAGCCAGACATTGCTTTACACTTGTAGCAATGGTCATAATTATACATCCTTTCAAATTGAATAACTAAAAGAGTTGGCAGGGAAGCCAACCCTTTTCCTACTTATTGGTTATATTGTGGCTCTTCAGCCAAAATTTCTTGTAGTCGGGGTTCAAGACTATCTAGGACAGATTGAGTTTGTTGAGCTGCGTCCTGATAGAGCTTTTTAGCATTTTGATTATCAGTTGCTAAAGCAAAAGTTTCAAAACTAGCTTGAGCACCCTTTAATGCTGCCACTGCTTGTTTTACTTGTGTTCCAACTGTCATGAAATTAATCCTTCTTTCTATTTCAAAAATATATTACAAATTTTAGTTTGCGGAAATAGTTGAAATTTATGTGATGAGAAAAAAGTTCTAATAAATAAGACTTTCCATTACAATTGGGTGTAATGCATGTGTTTTGTCTACAAAGATAAACCCATCGTACCGGCTGCTCATGACAGATGGTACATAATTTCCATATTGTTCATATTCTGGCCTATATACAACCCCAATAGCACGGTGCCCAATCGTTTGTTTGAATTCTCCGCGATTTTCATTGTTAAACAAGAGGTATTGGTTACATGCACCCGCTTTATGCATAAGGTTTTCCCAACTCCCAGCTTGGGCCTCTGGAACATTCGTAACACGAAAATCTACTCCCCATTCCGTTGATGCAATCACCGTACCACTGTTTGTTCCGAAGCCAACGATGTATACATCATCAGGATAATTCTGTTCTCTTATCAACTGACCGACATTCACCATTCCAGCATCCATCATATCGGTTGCACGCGCGTCGCCAACATGGGTATTGTGTTCCCAGATGATGACCTTTTCACCTTCACCATAATACTTCATGACAGCATTCAAAGCTTCAACCATGTGGATGTCTCTTACGTTCCAAGACTTTGAATCGCTTAAGACCATAGTGCGGTAATACTCTTCAGCATTCACTGTAACAAGGGCATTGACCTCCATATTTAAGCTGTTTTCTTCCTCATCGTCATATTTCCATTTGTTTTTCTGAATGGAATGAAGAAGTGCGACTGCTTCTTTTATACAGTTTTCTGATAAATATCCTGCAGAAACTGCATACGATTCATTATTTCGATTATAAGGCTCAAAGCAGGAGAAGGCATTTCTTGCTTGTTTTAGCCCTGAGTTACCAGTTTTCTCTAAATACTTTATGATTTCGTCCATACTCTCCCAAAGACTATAGACATCTAGACCGTAAAATCCTACTTTATTCTTTCGTTTGGTTTGTTGATTATAATTTCTTAACCATTCTACTAATTCAATCACTTCTTCATTCGCCCACATCCATGTTGGCCAGCGATTAAAGCTTTCAAGAGAACTTCTAACATCAGTGTGGAATCCTATGTTTTTTATGTAACGATTAATGCTTTGGCAGGATGGCCAGTCTCCTTCAACCGCAATGACAGAAAAGCCTTTTTCCTTGATTAACCTTTTGGTGAGTTCAGCACGAATTGTATAAAATTCCGAAGTTCCATGTGAAGATTCACCTAGGAGGACATACTTGGCATCACCAATTGCTGCTAGCAAAGGAGCAAGATCCTCCACTGTCGTAAAGGGTTTACTGTATTTTTTTAGGGACTCAAACATATGCAGACATCCTTTCATTCAAAGTGATACTGCTAATGTTCCCTATTGGCTCACCTAAATAACAAAAAAACTCCCAAATTAATTTAAGGAGTTTTTTTTGCATATTTCATCTGTACATCGTCCACATTCCAATATCCTTAAAACCAAGTCGTTTATAGATACGTCCAGCTTCAGGATTATCATAAAATAAGCAGAGTACTTTGCCTTCATTTAATACATCTTTAAAAAGCTTTTGCATAATCGCTGTTGCTAATCCTTTGCGGCGATATTCCTTCCGTGTACAAACACCAACAATCATAGCGGAAATGGAGTTTTCCGCCGTTGTAGATACACATGCTGTCATCTGTCCGTCTTCTTCTGTGTAATAGCTCCTTGCAGTGTTGGTTTCCATTGACGAACGTAACATTTCAGCTGCGTCGTCTCTGATTTGAAATTCTTCAATTGATTTACGGATCAATAATATTTTTTCAATATCATCAAGAGTAGCCTTTTTTATCTCCATATTCGTTTCTTCAAGTTTTTCGGTGCTTTTGCACTCTGCAAAAAAAGTTTCTTGCTTTTTTCCTAGCTTTAGCTCCTGGAATGCTTCGAACTTCTCCACAATATCTGATTTTCCGGACATGAAGAATGGCTGTGAATAGGAGGTAATAATAGATACAAACTCATTAACATTAAATTCGCCTTTTGCATAAGGAATAAACGATTGATAGAATTTGAGAAGGACAGCTTTGATTTCACCTTGTTGATCGAATTCTGCCCAGATTTCTTGAAAGTCAGAATCATACCCAAAAACCTCTAAATCCCCAATAATAAATAAATTAATGGAGGGTTCCTCGCTTAAAAATGAAAGGACCATAGCGTGGTCATTTTTAGTTAACTTTCTTATCATCATATTATCCTCCTTTGCTGTTACTAGCGTAATCAAATCATTGCAAAATTTCAATAATAATATTTAATGTATACTAAACTATTAATATTTATAATAATCTAGTAATTTTGAAAAATTCACCAATTTGTCACAACCCTTTGTGTAAACAGATATTTTTGGTGTTATACTATAGGTGTAAAGGATAAATAAATAAGAATTAACTTCTTAGGAGACTCAACCATCCGTGTTCGTTCCGTTTGTGAACGAGTAGTAAAGGTTTTCCCTTTGCAATGTTTGGTAAGTGGAGCGATGTAACTTGAAATGGAAAGGTGGATACCTAACTAAATCCTCTTTTAGTGAATGAGGAAATCACCTGATTCAAATGAAGGTACAAAAGTTATTGGATATGGGAGTAAAGTTAAATTTATCTGCCTATGCAAAAGGGTACGCAGGTAAATCTCTCAAACCAAAATGATTTTTCTTAAAATTATAATGGAAGCTTCCTTATTGAGAAGAAACCTAAAGTAATGAAAAAAAGAAGAATCAAAATTTCCAATGACCGAAACAATTAGAGCGCAATAAATCTATTTGGTACTAAACATTGAAAAAGGAGCTCAACTAAAAGTAAGGATTAAGTTAACAGATAAATATAGTTGATAAATGAAGCCTCTTTATCGGTATGTTTATCTAACCCTTCAACCAAATCAAAAACTGCATTGCCAAGAAGCTGATCCAAATAAATAAGAGGATATGAGTCATCGGTAATACCGGTAAGGTTTGTTTCTTTAAAGGAATTTGAATTCCATTCATTTCATGTGAATTAATTCCTTCAACGGAACAACACACATCGGCTGAATCTTAAACCTTCTATTAGAGTTGTAAAACGATTCGATAGAAGTGTGAAGACATTATAGCTGATGTCATGGTTGGGTCCCCTAAGAGGTTAAATTCCCAAGAAGCTGTCTCTATAAGAGGCGGCTTCTTTCCTGTTCTTAATCGGCGTTGTTTAAGTAATTTATTTGGCAGTATGTTAGTTGAAAACCTAGTTGGAAAAATGGGAAATAAAGTGCATAAAAATTCAAAAAACTATCAATATCCTGTTATAATGGAATTAGAAATTTTATTCGAAAGGGGCAAGATAATGTCAGGAATTCCAAATATTGATCAAAATGAGCAACATAAAATACTTATGGAGAAAATTCAACACCGGGGGTTGCCAACTTCAAAGATTATTCAAAGAATTATGCTTATTACAGTTGGCGCAGCATTAATGGCGGTAGGGTTGGAAATTTTTCTTGTACCCAATCATGTAATTGATGGAGGCATTGTAGGAATTTCGATTATGCTTTCCTATTTGACTGGTTGGAAATTAGGTTTCTTTATCTTTTTTCTCAATATCCCATTTTTTTATATCGGTTATAAACAAATTGGAAAAACCTTCGCTTTATCCACTCTTTATGGAATTATCATTCTATCACTTGGCACCACATTGCTTCATCCAGTACCAGCATTTACTCAGGATATCTTACTTGCAACCGTTTTCGGTGGAATCGTTCTCGGAATTGGCGTAGGGATGGTCATCCGCTATGGAGGATCCCTGGATGGTACTGAAATTCTTGCTATTCTCTTTAATAAAAAGCTTCCTTTCTCTGTTGGTGAAATTATCATGTTTTTTAATTTATTTATTCTAGGAAGCGCAGGTTTTGTTTTCTCATGGGATCGGGCAATGTATTCGCTGATTGCCTATTTTGTAGCTTACAAAACCATTGATATTACTGTCACTGGTCTTGATGAATCCAAATCAGTTTGGATCATAAGTGATAATTCAAAGGAAATTGGCGAGGCGATTATGAATCGTCTTGGCCGTGGTGTTACGTATATTAATGGAGAGGGTGCCTACTCAGGCGATCACAAGAAGGTCATTTTCTGTGTCATTAACCGTCTTGAAGAAGCGAAGTTAAAGGAAATCGTTACTGAAAATGATGAAAATGCCTTTCTTGCGGTTGCCGATATCGCGGAAGTTCGCGGAGGCAGGTTTAAGAAAAGAAATATTCATTAAAGAGGCTGCCGTTTGGCGGTTTTTTTATGTCTTTTTTTGTTATTAAAGTGATATCATTTTTATATAGAGTTAAGAGGAGTGATTCGGAACAGGCGGGCGTCTTATGAAATTGCCCGTTTTCTGTCGTTTATTGGGGAAAAATACACAGTAAAACATCATCTTTTGTCAATGTATGCGCTTACCTAGGAAATAATTAAAAAAGAACTCGATTTATTTCCCGAAGAAGAGATATCAGGTTAAAAGCTAACATCTCTCCTGTTGGTATTGGTATTAAAATTAGAAAAGGAGTTCATATACTTCATTTAATTCATGAGCACGTTTCTCATCTAGTTCCTCTTTGGCATGGTTAATTTCCTTAGGAAGCATATTATTTAAAAAGTTTATCTCCTTTTGAGTTAAATGCCTAACAAAATCACCCTCATTTGAAAAATGCCCCCCAGACAATTTACGGTATATTTGTCTACCCTCGGAGTGGTCATCAGTGTAATTTGATAAGATTTCACGTAAATAGCCCAATGTTTTGTCCATTTTTGTCAACCGCCTTTCATTAAATATCTTTTGACGAAATGGATTTTATCATACCTGCATCATTATTAAGATTCACATTTATATATTTGGTGCAGAATATAAAAAAGCAATTCGTGGATGAAAGCATAACCACGAAAGGGGGGATCTGCTTGATAAACCATCTGGCGAGAGCAGTGCCAAATTTATTTACTATTGGAAATTTATTATCAGGAGTATTTTCCATTACTTTTAATATGAATGGTTACTTACGGACGGCAGCCATGTTTATTTTTTTATCAGCAATTTTCGACCTTTTTGATGGAAGATTAGCGAGAAGATTGAAGGTTAACAGTGAATTTGGAGTTGAACTTGATTCGTTAGCAGACATTGTCAGCCTTGGTGTTGCACCTGCACTCCTTTTTTATTGTTTAGAAGCACCATCATTTCTAACAACTATTGCATTTATGCTCTTTCCCACTATGGGTGCCTTACGGTTGGCGAAATTTAATGTAAAACCAACAAGAGGTTATTTTATGGGTCTGCCAATAACGGCAGCGGGACTATTAATGGCTTGTTTGGGAGTATTCCAATATAGCAATTCACTCATTACGATTTTACTTTCAATTCTAATGGTTAGCCCTATAAGGATAAAAAAGCTATAACGCTTTATGTGAACCTCTAACATCTGTAAACAACTAACATTTCCACCGAAGGTTCCCAAACATATTCTTGCCTTAAATACAAACATTAAGCTAATGGAAGAGGAGTTTTACTTTCCATTTCATGTTAAAAGAAGGAGTGCTTTGGATGAGAGATGTAGTAAAACCATTTTTCAATATGTTTGGAAAAAAACGAAAGAGTAGAGGAACCATGTGGGTATCTCTTCTAGGAGTTGGAATAAGCGCTGCCGTTATTGGACTAACAAGAGGAAAACGAAAGAATGTTTCGGTGCCTTTTCAGGATGTAGTCCAAAGCTTTACACCGAAAAACAACATAAATATTAATAACACCGCACTTGCTGAATTCTCCGAAGAACTATTAGCAAGTGCGTTGAGAAATGATCATAAAGAGCGTTAAAAAGGGTCCGCATTATTGCGGGCTTTTTCATAATGGGGGAAATGGAACCTCCTTGGGACTGTATTCAATGACTTCGGAGGAATATAGCGTAATCACTAAAAGACGCCCCATTGTTCTAGCCTGAATTAATATTGGTTGGTTATACATGTTTTTAAATACGAAATCCGGACCATACCAACTAACAGTTGCATCACGTCCAGGCGGAATATATGGAACATGTCTGCTATGTGAAAAGCGCTGGACAATTTTCAAACCTGCACTATCAACGGCATTGAATAATGTTGAGGAAACCTGGCAGATTCCCCCGCCAATGTCTTCCGCATATTCACCTCTCACAATCACTTTAGCCTTTTCATAGCCCTTTTTTGAGGTTCTTTTACCGACTACTTTATTAAATGAAAATGTCTCGCCAGGAAAAACGACATAATTATTAATCGCTTCGACAGCTAGCCTAATATTGGTGGAACGCTTTGTATTACTCGTATTAAAAGAAGTAATATAACGGCCAATGCGAATACTTCTAATATCTGATAGTAATTCACTATCTACTTTTGGAAAAACAGAATACATTGGGATCTCTAAGCTTGAAGTGCTCTGTTTGAAAAAAAAGGAATAAAAGCTTTCTGTAAAAGCTTGTCGATTGACACGAAGGCCAAGCTCCTCAGGAATAATATTTCCATGTTGGTCCAATTTTGCATTTTTGGGAGGAGTAGAAAACTTTTTTTCCAATTCATTTACTAGAAGATCATATTTTTCTGTATCCAAAATAAAGAAATTTGGATCACCAACAGCATATTCATCCCGATTAATAGTCGAAATGGGTTTTCCTTCTTTTGTTAGTTGAATACCGGCTTGAGGAATCACTTGAATCGTAAGTAATAAACTAAATAACCATTTTATACCCATATCGTACAAACCTCCTCACCATAATGTGAAGCAAAATTTGTGTTTTTATGTAAAAACTAAGCTGAATAATATCTAAATTTATACTTTATTAGATAAGGTTTTGGATAGAAGTATCATTCTTTTTTTGGATTTGTTGAAATAAGTGCAGAATAATAGTATATAATCAAGTTATTACACGAATTAAGCAATGTGCTAGCAGGTTGCTATAAATATGATAGGAGTGTCTCCCTTGGCTGAGAATGGAAGAATACAATTAAATGTAAGAATTTCAAAAGAAACATCAGACAAATTAGATGAAATTGTAGAATATTATCAGGAAAACCTCAAATTAGGTCGAGTATATAAAGGGGACGTCTTAACCGATATCATTGAAAAATCACATGAATTGATGAATAAGCAAAAAAAGGGTATAAAAAGATATTAAAACAGATTATTTGTTAGAATATTTTGAAATAAATTGGAATATTTAATGTTTGGAGGTATAATAGCAGGTGTAGATACCAACTGGTTAGTATGTGTAAAGGGGTGGGGAGATGAATTTTTCATATTCTGCTAGAGTTAAAGAGTTACAGACAAGACTAATCAATTTTATGGAGGAGCATGTCTATCCAAATGAAAATATTTATGAGCAGCAGTTGAACGTCCAGAAAAATCGTTGGAGTGCTATTCCACAGGTAATGGAAGACTTAAAGGAAAAGGCAAAAACAGAGCGTCTCTGGAACTTATTTCTCCCGGAAAGTGAATATGGAGCAGGTCTAAGCAATCTGGAATATGCTCCACTTTGCGAGATAATGGGACGCTCGTTAATTGGGCCAGAAGTATTTAACTGTAATGCACCTGATACAGGTAACATGGAGGTACTTGTTCGTTATGGTAAAGAGGAACATAAAGAAAAGTGGCTAAAACCATTATTGGCAGGAGAAATTCGTTCATGCTTTTCGATGACGGAACCGGGAGTAGCTTCTTCCGATGCAACGAATATCGAAGCAAGCATTGTAAGAGATGGTGATGAGTACATCATAAATGGACGTAAATGGTGGTCTTCTGGTGCAGGTGATCCTAGGTGCAAAATTGCGATTGTAATGGGTAAGACGGACTTTAATGCCAACCGTCATGAGCAGCAATCGATGATTCTAGTCCCACTTGACACTCAAGGAATTACAATTGAAAGAATGCTTCCTGTTTTCGGTTTTGACCATGCCCCGCATGGACATGCCGAAATTACTTTTGAAAATGTTCGGGTTCCGGCTGACAACATTCTCTGGGGTGAAGGAAAAGGGTTTGCGATTGCACAGGGACGATTAGGACCCGGAAGAATACATCATTGTATGAGACTGATTGGTGCTGCAGAACGAGCTCTTGAACTTTTATGTAAGCGCGTTCAAAATCGTGAAGCCTTCGGAAAACCGCTCTCAAGCCAAGGGGTTATTAAAGAGTGGATTGCCGATTCAAGGATTGAGATCGAACAAGCAAGGCTTTTGACTTTAAAGGCAGCTTATATGATGGATACTGTTGGAAATAAAGAAGCAAAAACAGAGATTGCGATGATTAAAGTAGTGGCGCCTAATATGGCATTACGTGTAATTGATAGAGCGATTCAAGCATTTGGGGGAGCAGGAGTTTCAAATGATTTTCCACTTGCAGCGATGTGGGCAAACTCTAGAACATTGCGGCTGGCTGACGGACCAGACGAAGTACACCGTGCTCAGGTCGCTAAGCTTGAATTAAAGAAATACCAGTAGTAATCAAACTTGAGGAAGGGTTACTTTTAAAAAAAAAAATATTTTTGGAGGGAAACCAATGGCTGAAAAGAAAGCATGGCGGGCTCAATACCCAGAATCAATTTCATCAACAATCTCTAACCCTGAAAAAAATATGGTAGAAATACTTCAAGATACTGCAGCAAAATATCCCGAAAATCATGCACTTTCCTTCTATGGCAGAAAAATTTCTTATCAACAATTACTAGGTCTTTCTAAAGGATTTACCTCAGCACTACAGCAAAATCAAGTTCAGAAGGGAGACCGAGTGGCACTTATGCTTCCGAACTGCCCACAATATGTCATTTCTTATTATGGCATTTTAGGAGCAGGGGCAATCGTAACGCAGGTAAACCCAATGAGTGTTGAACGCGAGCTTGAATATATACTAAATGATTCAGGTGCCGACACGATTGTTGTTATGGACGCTTTTTATCCGAGAGTAAAAAGCGTTCAACACCGTACGAGCCTGAAAAATATTATTGTCGTCAGCCTGCAGCCCTCTGGACAAGACTTTTCTCCAGATAGGAGTTTTGAAACCTTTCTTGCAGATGGAAATGGAAAAGTGACTCCTGTTACGATTGAACTCGAACATGACATCGCAGTTCTGCAGTATACTGGCGGAACAACAGGAAGATCGAAGGGAGCGATGTTAACACACCGTAACATTGTGGCCAATGTCCTTCAATCCTATGAATTCTTCAAGCATGAATTTGAATTAGGGAAAGATCGCTGTTTAACGGTAATTCCACTTTTCCATGTATTTGGTATGACAGCCTGTATGAACTTAACGATTTTTACAGGCGGGGAATCCATCATGCTTCCTCGGTTTGAATTAGAGGAAGTATTGAACACGATTAAAAACGAACAGCCCACTACCTTCCCAGGAGTTCCAACCATGTATGTCGCGATTACGAACCATCCGCATGCAGAGGAGTATGGAATTAATAGTATTAAAACCTGCAATAGCGGCAGTGCACCCATGCCAGTAGAACTTCTTCGGGAGTTTGAAAGAAAAACAGGGGCAAAAATCCTAGAAGGATACGGACTTTCTGAAGCGTCGCCAACCACCCATTGTAACCCCCCATTTACAAATCGCAAACCAGGAAGTGTTGGCATAGGCATGCCATCGACTGAATACAAGATTGTAGATGTTGCAAGTGGCAAGGAGGAAGTTCCGGTTGGTGAATTGGGTGAGGTCATTATAAAGGGTCCTCAAATCATGAAAGGCTATTGGAATATGCCTGAGGAAACAGCCAATACATTACGAGATGGCTGGCTCTTTACTGGTGATATCGCAAAAATAGACGATGATGGGTATTTATATATCGTTGACCGTAAGAAGGATTTAATTATTGCGAGCGGTTTCAATATTTATCCTCGTGATATTGAAGAGGTGCTTTATGAACACCCTGCTGTCCAAGAAGCAGTTGTCATCGGAGTACCAGACCCCTACCGTGGAGAAGATGTAAAGGCTTTTGTGGTTTTAAAAAACGGGCAAACAGCAACAGAAGAAGAATTGATTCAATACTGTAAATTAAATATGGCAGCTTACAAGGTTCCTCGCATGGTTGAATTTCGTGAACAATTACCAAAAACACAGGTTGGAAAAATTCTCCGCCGTGCCTTACGAGAGGAAACTGTTAAAAACTAAGAGGTCAACCAATTTTCGCTCGTTGCCCATGTTTGTTGCGAAATAGAATATGGTATAATTTCACTAGACATATTACAGATTGTGAGGACATGAACGGTGAAAGACAAAATAACAGAACATAGCATTAATCTGTTCGAGAAAAGGGGTTTCAAGGAAACATCCATCCAGGACATCGTAGATTCCATTGGTGTGACCAAAGGGACGTTTTACTATTATTTTTCGAGTAAAGAAGAACTTCTAATGGACATTCATCTCGGATATATTAATTACTTACTAGAAAAACAAAGGAAAATACTGGATGATAATAGAAGCTGCAAAGAGAAGCTTTTCGATATTGTTTACATGCTAATTAGTAACATTAAAATACAAGGATCGGCTGCGAAGATCTTTTTTAGAGAAATGAAAAACTTAAATGAAGAAAGACTAGCTTTAATTGTGCCAAAGCGGGACGAATTCCGATTGAATGTTGAGCAGATTCTTAAAGATGGAATCGAAAAAGGAGAGTTTCGGTCAGACTTGAATGCTCATATTGTTACCTTTGGTATTCTAGGGGCTTCCAATTGGAGCTATCAATGGTTTAATCCAGAGGGGCCGTCTACAGACCGTGAAGTAGCAGAGATTTTTGTTGAAATGATATTAGAGGGAATTCAAGCAAATTAATAAAAATTTATGGAGGGTGTCTGACACTAGGCTCTCCTTTTCACTATGGCATACTAACCAGTAGGTATATTTAAAATAGACTGAATCTTTTGAATGACAGGAGTGATCGTATGCCTCACCAAATGAGCAAAGATACAATTCCAGTCCGAAAAGGAGAGGAATTAAATTTAGATATTTTAGAGCAATTTTTGCGGGAAAATATTGAAAATCTGCCCAATAGCCCCCTTGAACTTCTTCAGTTTTCCGCTGGCCACTCAAATCTAACCTATCAAATGAAAGTAGGTGAATGGCAAGCCGTTTTACGTCGCCCGCCGTTAGGGCCAGTCGCACCGAAAGCGCATGATATGGAAAGAGAATTTAAAATCATCTCTGAGCTCAACCCAGTCTTTTCCGTTACACCAAAGCCAATCCTATTTTCCAATCGACAGGACATAGTTGGAAGTCCATTCTTTATCATGGAACGCAAAAATGGCATTGTCATTGATACTTTTTTCCCTGATGAAATAACGGTAACGAAGGAACTGTGCCAGCAGCTTTCAGAAATTATGGTTGATAAATTAGTCGAACTTCACGGAATTAATTACAAAGAAACAAGACTTGGTGAAATCAGTAAACCTGAGGGATTCACAGTAAGGCAGGTACATGGATTGATTGGTCGATATGAACAGTCCAAAACGGATGAAGTGAATGCTGTAGATACGCTCAAAAAATGGCTGTCAGACCATATACCAGCCCAACAGAGTACTGCAATCATTCACTATGACTATAAGTTTAATAACGCAATGTTTAATGAGAACTTGTCTGAAATGGTTGGGCTTTTTGATTGGGAAATGACAACGGTAGGCGATCCTCTTTGTGACCTTGGTGTTGTGATGGGCTATTGGAATCAAGAGGATGATCCGGAGGAGTTAAAACTGGGGCTGGGTAAAGCACCGGTAACGGTAAACGATGGTTTCTTTACAAGGAAGCAATTCATTGAGCGCTATGCAAAGAAAAGCGGTAGGGACGTTACAGATGTGAACTATTATTTAACCTTTGCCTACTTTAAGTTAGCAGTTATCTGTCAACAAATATATTACCGCTATAAGAAAGGGCAAACCAATGATCTTCGATTTGCCAACTTCAACCTTAAAACAAAAATGTTAATGGAACATGCCGTAAAGGTTGCTTCTGGAGAGTTTTAAAGAGAATTTAATAAATGTAGAGAGGAAGATTTTATTGGAGAATACACATTTATTAGTAGAAAAGTTGGGTCCTGTTCTGACCTTAACATTAAATCGACCAGAGAGTCTAAATGCTTTTAGTTCCGAAATGGTTTTGGGATTGACAAACGCTCTTAGTCAAGCAAAAAATGACCCGGATGTACAGGTAATTGTCTTATCAGGTGCCGGCCGCGCCTTTAGTGCTGGCGGTGATGTGAAAACCATGGGACAGAGTGATGGAAATCAAGTCTATGAACATATCGGAAAATTAAACGAATTAATTTTACAAATGAAAGATTTAGAAAAACCGATTATCGCTGCTGTTCACGGCTTTGCAGCAGGAGCGGGATTTAATTTAGCTCTCGCCTGCGATATCATTGTTGCAGCTGAGGACAGTAAGTTTGCGCTTAGCTTCTCTAAGGTAGGTTTGGTATCGGATGGAGGAGGTTCTTATTTTCTTCCAAAGCTGATTGGTCCACATTTAGCAAAGCAGTTTTTCTTTAGTGGAGAGCCTATTCCGGCAAAACGTCTCTTTCAATTAGGAGTTATTAATTCTTTGTTCTCATTAGAGAGGCTCCAAGAAGAGACTACGAAACTAGCATTAAGTTTAGCCCAAGGTGCAGGTAAAGCTTACGGGAAACAAAAGAAATTAATTGACCAATCCTTCAACAGGTCACTTGAAGAAATATTGGAACAAGAACGACTTACTCAAGTTTTAATGGTACAAACGGACGACCACAAGGAGGGCGTTGCGGCATTTAAGGAAAAAAGAAAGCCCGTTTATAAAGGAAGGTAGAAAGGAAGTTTTAAACATGAAAGCGATTCAATTACAGAAATATGGCGGTCCTGAAGTGTTAGAAATAGTAGAGATTGAGAGACCAGTACCTGCAGGTCGTGAAGTCCTAATTGAAATTAAGGCAATCGGCGTCAATTATGCTGATACGGCAAGAAGGGAAGGTCAATATGTGGTCAAGACACCACTTCCCTTTATTCCGGGGGCAGAAATCGCAGGGGTGGTAGCAGATGTGGGAGAAAAAGTAACCAACGTTAAACCAGGGATGAGAGTAGTTACATTGATTGAGTCAGGTGGTTATTCAGAATTTGCGCTGGCCGATGAGCGCTCATTAATTCCACTTCCCAAGCATTTAGATTTTCGAAATGCAGCAGCGCTTCCTCTCCAAGGATTAAGTGCCTATCATGTCTTAAAAACGATGGGCCGATTAGAAAATGGGGAAACGGTTCTCGTTCATGCAGCAGCCGGGGGTGTAGGAACACTAGCGGTACAATTGGCAAAGCTTTTTGGTGCTGGCAAGATTATTGCAACCGCTAGTAATGCTGAAAAACTAGAACTAGCCCGTCAAATGGGTGCGGATGTGCTTGTGAATTATTCAGAAACAAACTGGGTGGAGCAGGTATTAGAAGCGACTGGAGGAAAAGGAGTAGATGTTGCACTTGAGATGGTAGGGGGTGATGTTTTTAATCAAACCTTAAAATGTCTTGCCACTTTTGGCCGCCTGGTTGTGTTTGGGGCAGCGAGCGGCGAGCAGAGCAAAATGTACCCTTCTTCATTAATGGCTCGAAACCAGTCTGTTATTGGCTTTTTCTTGCCACAGATTATGAGAAAGCCTGAGCTGCTTCAACCTAGTTTAATAGAGTTGCTAACTTATCTTGGTGAAGGAGCGCTTAATCTAACAATCGGCGGTGTATTCCCGTTAGAGGACGCAGCGGATGTACATCGGTTACTACAATCACGGAAAACAACTGGTAAGTTAATTCTAGAACCGTAAATTATTTTACCAATACATGAAAAAGTGGTCTGGTAAATTCCAGACCACTTTTTCATGTGTATATTAACAAACTATGAACAAAGTATTAAATACCCGGGAAGTTTTTGCGATATAGTTGATATGAGAGAAAAATCGTTTAAACTGAAGAAAAGAAGAGTTTATTCCTAGGAGTGACGGATTTGAAAATACTCGTGATAGAAGATAATACAAGTGTCTGCTCAATGATTGAGATGTTTTTTGCCAAGGAAGGAATTCAAGGAACCTTTGTTAATGATGGTCTTGAAGGGTATAACACGTTCAAAACAGGGACATGGGATGCGTTAATTGTGGATTGGATGCTGCCAGGGATGGACGGGGTAAGCATTTGCCGGAAAATCAGAGAGGAACATTATACGGTCCCGATTATTATGCTGACGGCGAAGGATACAGAGTCAGACCAAGTACTCGGTCTTGAAATGGGTGCCGACGATTATGTTACCAAGCCATTTAGTCCGCTGACTCTGATGGCTAGAATTAAGGCGGTCACTCGCAGATATCAGACGCAAGTTCCTGCTCCAATGGATGATTTTCTCCAGACGGAGCATTTTAAAATTAGTAAAAATACGAGAGAAGTCCTTGTCGATGGTGTTCCAGTTACAAATCTGACACCTAAGGAATTTGATTTATTATATTATATGGTGGAACATCCTCGCCAAGTATTTTCAAGAGAGCAACTGCTTGAACGGGTTTGGGGATATCAATTTTACGGTGACGAACGAACGGTAGATGTTCACATTAAGCGACTGCGTAAAAAAGTGGAAACGACAACGCATTCATTCTTCCACACTGTATGGGGAGTAGGTTATAAGTTTGATGAGTCGAATCAGACAGATAAGAATTAATTATTTTTCTCAACAGTTTATCAGCCATATTAGTATCATTATTGTAGCTTTTCTCGTTTTAAGTCTTTTGTTTGCTCATTATGTGGGTAATTTGGTTTATGAGGAGAAAGCGGATGAATTAATCTCTTATGGAAAAGCAATCATATCTGACATTGAGCAGAATCCGATTGCAACAGATCAAATATTAAATCAATATAGTAATGTTCTGCGCTCGCGAAAAATTAGTTATAGTATGTTTGATCAAAATGCAAAACTTTATGCTGTAGGACGAAGTGGTCCGGCCATTGAACTGAAACCTTCAGAGTGGGATAAAATTACACAAGGGCAAACCATCATTGTTCAAAGTGATTATAAACGGTTTGACCAAGGTGTTACCTTTGTTGTATTACCGTATTTAGATAATCGTGATAGGTTTGTTGGCGGGATCTTGTTAACCTCGCCAATCAGCGGTTCGAGTGCGATGATTCGCCAAGTGAACCAATTCTTGATTTACACTATTCTAATCGCACTAGGTGTTTCGTTTTTATTCAGCTGGCTGCTATCAAAAATCCATGTGAATCGAATTAAACGACTCCAAGAAGCGACCTCGCTTGTGTCTGCTGGAGATTACCATGTTCACGTACCGTCCTCTAATTTTGATGAAATTGGGGAGTTAGCCAATGACTTTAACCATATGGTAAAAGTATTAAACCATTCGATGGAGGAAATTGACGCACTTGAAAATCGTAGACGTCAATTTATGGCGGATGTTTCTCACGAAATGCGGACACCGTTAACCACAATCAGCGGGGTTATCGAGGGGTTGAAAAATGACATGATCCCAGAAGAAGATAAGGAACGAGGAATCAATTTAGTTAGTCAGGAAGCGAAGCGGCTTATTCGACTCGTCAATGAGAACCTGGATTATGAAAAAATCCGCTCGAATCAAATACAATTATTCAGGGGAGATATCCAGTTATTGGAACTGTTAGAAATCATCCAAGAACAATTATCTGTACAGGCAGACGAGAAAAATGTTCAAATCCTGGTAGAAGCAGACGAAGAGATTATCGTCAATGCTGACTATGATCGACTCGTCCAAATTTTAATTAATATTACGAAGAACAGTATTCAGTTTACTTCAGATGGTACGATTTGGCTGAGAGGGCGAAACGAACAGAATAATACGATTATTGAAGTAGAGGATACAGGTATTGGCATTGACCCAAGTGAAGTCGAAAAAATATGGCGGCGCTTTTACAAAGCCGAAATCTCGAGAACGAGTAATCCTTACGGGGCATTTGGTCTAGGACTATCGATTGTGAAACAGCTTGTTCTCCTTCATAACGGAGAAATAGAGGTACAAAGTGAAAAAGGAAAAGGCACGAAATTTATCATTACTTTTAAGCAGTAGGGAGATCCCTACTGTTTTTATTTTGTTTTAAATCCGACTTTTTTCTTAATAATTTCCAAATCCCGTTATAGTTTGTTAACAGTTTTTTCATATTTGTGGGCTAAAGTATAGATATAATAACAAATTACACAAATTTCAAGTGTAAAGGAGAAGAAAGACTATGAGCTACAAAGACGAATTTGAAAGGGAATATGACAAAACAAACGAACATATGGTGGACGAAACCACATACGGTCATGATAGCAAGTCAGAATATGAAACAGTAATCCAAGATAATGGAGAAGGAGAGAGTAAATCAGAATTTGTAACGAACGAGTTAGAACATAAAAGATTAGATGAACCTGAAGTAGGAGAATCACTAGAACAACCTACTAACCGTTTCGAGTTTAAGAATAGTGCCAAGAAGAAAAAAAGAAATATTAAAGGATTTGCCTCAATGGTAGCAGCAGGTGTGATTGGTTCGGTATTAACGTTAACGGTACTACCTTATACCGATTATATGGAGAACCTTAGTAATGCAGGAAGTCAGTCAACTGGTATCTCCGTAAAGAACACAAACCCTGAGGTGAATACAGTAACAGCACAGCTTACCTCAGCAAAATCCTCAGCATCGATTGCTGATACTGTTGAGCACCTATCAAAAACAATTGTAGGGATTGTCAATTACCAGCAGCGTCAAAGCAGAAGTTTATATGGAAGTAATAACTCACAGGATGTTGAAAGTGGGACAGGTTCAGGTGTTATTTTTCAAAAAAATAATGACACTGCCTACATTGTAACCAATAACCACGTGGTCGAGGGTGCCACAAAACTAGAAGTTTCATTATATAACGGTGAAAAGGTAAATGCAGAAGTTGTGGGAACAGATGCTTTAACCGATTTGGCTGTATTAAAAATTGATAGTAAAAACGTTGAAGCTACTGCCCAGTTTGGGGATTCATCTACACTTCGGCCGGGAGATGAAGTGTATGCGATTGGGAACCCGCTTGGACTGGAATTCTCAAGAACCGTAACACAAGGTATCGTCAGTGCAGTAAATAGGAGTATTGACGTTACTACCTCTGCTGGGACTTGGGAAACTACTGTTATTCAAACGGACGCTGCCATCAATCCGGGAAATAGCGGTGGTGCGTTAATTAACCCTGAAGGTTTAGTCGTTGGAATCAATAGCTTGAAAATTGCTGATAGTGGTGTCGAAGGATTAGGATTTGCGATTCCAAGTAATGACCTCATTCCAATTGTGAATCAATTAATTGATAACGGAAAAGTACAGAGACCTTATCTTGGTATAGGGCTCGCTGATTTATCAGAAGTGCCGCAATTATACTGGGAGAACCTTCCTGATAGCGTGAAAGAAGGTGTCATGATTACGGCTGTTGAACCTAACTCCGCTGCAGCGAATGGTGGATTAAGAGCACAAGATGTGATTGTATCCATGAATGGGAACAAAATCGCAAATGCCTCAGATTTAAGAAAATTCTTGTACTCAGATGTTAAGATTGGCGATGAAGTGAAGGTAGAAGTATATCGTGACGGGAAGCTTACCACTGTAAACGTTAAGCTGGCGAAATAATCTGAGGGAGCAATCAAAGGAATGACTTTTATTAAGAAAAATAAAACACTGTCTTGTATTATCGTGGTACTCATTCTAGCAATAGGTATCTTTCTAAGTTTGGCGTTATCAAAGGATAAAGCTGTTGCAAAAATAAATGGTGAATCTATTAGTAAGGATGAGTTGTACGACGTGATGGTGGAGCAATATGGAGCTGCTGCGGTTGAACAATTAATCACCGATAAGATTGTTACTGCTGAAGCAAAAAAAGAAAAGATAACCATTACAGATAAAGAATTGAATTCAGAAGTAGAAAAATTAAAGGAATCTTATGGCGGTGATGAAGTATTTGACCAGATGCTGACATCGAATAATACCTCGTTAACTGCACTGAAAGAGGATTTAAAAAGTTACTTAACCTTACGTAAACTTCTTGTACCGCGGATAGAAATTACTGATGAGGAATTAAAAACTTATTTTGATGAGAATAAGGATTCATTAGGAGTAGCAGAACAAGTAAAAGCAAGCCATATATTGGTTGAAGATGAAGCGACTGCGAAGGAAATTAAACAAAAGCTGACCGATGGAGCGGATTTCGCAAAATTGGCGAAAGAATATTCAACCGATGAGGGGACGAAAGAAAATGGAGGAGAGCTTGGCTTTTTCCCAAAAGGTACGATGGTAACAGAATTTGAGGATGTTGCCTTTGCAATGCAAGTTAATGAAATTAGTGAACCAGTAAAAACAGATTATGGGTATCATATTATAAAGGTTGAAGAGAAAAAGGAAGCAAAAGAAGCGAATTTTGATGACAGTAAAGCCGAAATAAAGGAAACCTTGATTGATCAAAAAGTGGAAACGGAATACTCTACTTGGCTTGAAGAAAAGAAAAAGGATTATGATATCGAAAATTCCCTTGAAAGTGTAGTTGGATAACTGTTCATGAAGAGGTGAAAAGGATGAATCAGGTCGGAAGATATGCAGCAAGTGATGAGGTAGATGAGTTCGAACTGATGAAAATGGTCATGGAACTGCCGGAGAAAGACAAAATGCTAATGTGGTCTCAAGGGTATATTGATTTAATTGTTGAAAAAATGCCTAAGTATGCTCGTGATATTTTGGAGAACCGAATGGAAAAATGGGAGGATACGAAGGCATTTTATCAAGATCAGATTCAAGCAATTTTGAATGATGAAGAATTTAAAAAACAGGCAAAGGGTGAACGGAAGAAGTTTGCCCTTTTCGTTATGGAGCATTATCGCGAACTTCAGTCATTATTGTTTGCGGCCTATGATGGGAAAATTTCCGAGGATGATGTTAGAAAATTTGTCTATCGTAGAAGGTTCGGTGGAAAGAAGAAGTATATACATTAAGATTGAGCCATGAAGGATTCAATTTTAAAACTTTTGATTAGTCTGAAAAAATAGGCTTGCAATCATTGCTTGAACTATTTACAATAGAAATATCTTGAAGTGAAACGGAGGTGTAAAGAGATGGTTCGTTCTATGTTTGTACGTGTGCAGTGGCTTGAAGCGCTATATTTGTGCCGTGCAATTTTTCATGAGGTAGTTTTCCAAGGGGGTAGTCTGCCCTTTTTAAAAAATTACAAAATGAATATAGAACGGTAACACATCTCTTTACCCATAGCAAAATAGGTAATAAGAGAGTGCCTTTTTCGCACTCTTTTTTCATGCCGATTTTTCGAACTGCGGGTATCTATTGATGCCGCAGTTTTTTTGCGTGAAGAGAGTGTTCAAAAAAAGGAGAATAGAACATGATCGTATGTAGCGTTAATCATATAGCAAAATCTTTTGGCGGTAATATTATTTTTGAAAATTTATCTTTTGAGGTCCACGAAGGAAATCGGGTGGGCTTGGTTGGGCGAAATGGCTGCGGGAAAACAACTTTATTAAAGCTGCTTGCCAATCAAGAAACTGTAGACGGCGGCGTTATACATTGGAAAAAGGGGCTGAAAGTTGGCTACCTTGCCCAAATTCCTGAATATAAGGACTTAATTGTTAAGGACGTATTAAAGACAGCATTTGATCAGTTAGTCGAGACTGAAACAAAGTTACAAAAATTAGAAGTCGAAATGGGGCAAGAGTTGACCCCTAACCACCTGCAAATGCTCATGGACCAATATGGAAAGCTCCAAGATGATTTTATCTTAAATGGCGGCTATGAAATGGATGCGCAGATGGACCGAGTTTCCCATGGTTTAAATATTATTGAGCTCTTAGATAAACCTTTTTCACTTTTAAGTGGCGGGGAAAAGACAAAGGTTGGTTTGGCTTTAAGCTTGCTGAAGAACCCTGAACTTCTATTACTTGATGAACCGACCAACCATTTAGACCTAATGGCAATCGAGTGGCTCGGGACATTCCTTAAGGAATATACAGGAACGATTATTTTAATTTCGCATGACCGTTACTTTTTAGACGAAGTGGTCACAAAAGTACTGGATATGGAGGATGGTGAAATTGAGCTATACCATACGAACTTTAGCGGCTTTGTAAAAGAGAAGGAAGAACGGTTATTACGGGAGTTCCAGGAGTATCAGGAGCAACAGCGGAAGATTAAAAAAATGAAGGAAGCGATTAAACGCCTTCGTGAGTGGGCCAATCGCGCCAATCCTCCTAGTGCTGCCCTTCATAAACGGGCTACCAATATGCAGCGGGCACTGGACCGCATGGAGAAGCTTGATCGTCCGAAGCTTGATGTGAAAAAAATGGCAATTGATTTTGAAGCCAATGATCGTAGCGGGAAGGATGTTATTAAATTAGAGGATGTATCAAAAAGCTTTGGCGGCAGAACGCTTTTTGAAAAGGTTAATATGCTTCTTCAATATAAGGATCGAACCGCGATTGTGGGTGAAAATGGAACAGGAAAATCCACGCTAATAAAAATGATTTTAGGTGAATGTGAGAGCGACCTGGGTACAGTTAAAGTTGGCAGCAATGTGAAAATCGGCTATTTGTCTCAGCATGTCTTCCATACAATTGGGGATGATCGGGTTATCGATGTTTTCCGTTCTGAAGTAACTGTGAATGAAGGCGAAGCACGTCATATTTTAGCGCGGTTTTTGTTTTATGGGCCCGCTGTTTTCCGAAAGGTTAATCAATTAAGCGGCGGAGAAAGGATGCGATTGCGCCTAGCGCAGCTTATGTATCAGGACATAAATCTTCTGGTCCTGGATGAGCCGACGAACCATCTTGATATTGATTCGTGTGAGGTCTTAGAAGAAGCCCTTGAACAATTTAATGGCACGATTTTAGCGGTGTCACATGACCGTTATTTTCTCAATAAATTATTTAATAAAATTTATTGGCTTCAGGATGGAACCGTTTTCTACTTTGATGGGAATTATGACTGGGCTAAGGAGAAATTAGGTGCTTTAAAAGTGGTTCAACCAGTTGTGACTGAAAAAACGACACTAAAAAAGGTTGAAAAGCTAAAAACTTCTGCAGTGCCTATGCTGGTTATGGATATAGAACAAAAGCTTGAGGAGTTAGAGGCTCAAATACACTTATTAAAGCAGAGGATGGAAACAGGAATAGACCTGGAAATGCTGCAAAAACAATTCACAGAATTAGAGCGGATGGAAGCAGAAAGAGAACATTTATATAAACAACTCGATGATGTAGTTTAAAATACGCCCCACCCTCAAGAGAAAAGCCTCTCTTGGGGGATTTTTTATTTGGATCGTAACGTTTATAATGGTAAGTGAAATGAAAAGGAGGGGGTTGAATGGTGTATCAAGCTGAAGAATCTCGATATGGTACGATGAAATACAATAGAAGCGGGAAGTCTGGCTTACAATTGCCTGCCATATCATTAGGTCTATGGCATAATTTTGGCGGAGTGGATACATATGAGAATGGCCGTGCCATGCTAAGAAGAGCATTTGATTTAGGAATTACCCACTTTGACCTTGCAAACAATTACGGCCCACCACCTGGATCCGCAGAAGAGATGTTTGGCCGTATGATAAAAACGGACTTTGCACCTTACCGCGATGAAATGATTATTTCCTCTAAAGCTGGTTATACGATGTGGCCGGGACCATACGGGGATTGGGGTTCAAGAAAATACCTGATTGCAAGTTTAGATCAAAGCTTAAAACGGACGGGATTAGATTATGTTGATATCTTTTATTCTCACCGTCCAGATCCGAATACACCGCTTGAAGAAACAATGGGCGCTTTAGACTCCGTCGTCCGCCAAGGTAAAGCATTATACGTCGGTATTTCAAACTATAGTGCAGAACAAACAGAGGAAGCGGTAAAAATTTTGAATCGTTTGGGAACGCCATTAGTCATTCATCAGCCAAGCTATTCTATGTTAAACCGCTGGATCGAAGATGGTCTGCAGGATGTCCTACAAGAAAATGGAGTTGGCTCCATTGCATTCTGCCCGTTAGCTCAAGGTTTGTTAACGAATAAATATGTAAACGGAATTCCAACTGATTCTAGAGCTGCTAAACCGGTAAGCTTCCTAAGTAAAGACCAAGTAACAGAGGAAATTGTAAATCGAGTGAAGAAGCTAAATGAGGTTGCTATCGAACGTGGCCAAAATCTAGCACAAATGGCCCTGGCTTGGGTTCTCAGGGGGGGAAGGGTAACTTCCGCTCTAATTGGGGCAAGTCGGGTAAGTCAAATAGAAGAAAACGTTACGGCGTTAAACAATCTTTCATTCTCAGAGGAAGAATTAAATAGAATCGAAGATATACTAAAAAGTTAAACCTGCCTATTTATTAGAAGGATTATTCTTTCAAATTTTCGATAGTTACTCAGTATAATAGCTGTGGATGCCAAAAAAGTATATGACCTATTTATACAATGGAGCCGAAAATTGAGGCTCCATTTATTTTGCTTTCCGAATTTTCCTGCAATCATTATAATTAGATGTATTAAAGCTTAAGGTTGGTATAAAATGAATCGTTTCTCAAAAAAACAATTAACTTTACTCCTAACAATAACAATAGCAGGAGTAATTTGGTCTGTCATTTTCCATCATCCACTCGTCATTGGATTTCTGCCCGGTTATCTTATTCTTGTCTACCTATCTAAGCGAAATAAACAATATTTTAAACAAATTTTTCAAATTAGTATTCGAGGCATTTATAAGACTAGGATTGTTATTCTTATCCTTTCACTAGTGAGTTTTCTGCTTCCGTCATGGTATCTGTCAGGAACCATTGACCAAATGGTTAAAATTGCTCTATATCTAATTAATCCACATTATTTTTACCTATTAACGTTTGTTACCGCAATGGTATTCTCCATGCTTTTAGGTACAACAGTGGGAACCCTAAGTGCGATTGGTATTCCAATTTTGGGAACGGCTGTGGTCTTAAACCTTCCAACCGAAGTTGTAGCGGGAGCATTGGTTTCAGGTTCGTTTGTAGGAGACCGAACTTCACCATTTTCTAGTGCTCATCAGCTTTTAGCCCATACATTAGAATTACCGGTAAAAAGACAATGGAATGCAATGATCCCTACAACGGTTATGGCTGTTGTGTTATCTTTGCTGTTCTATGGTGCGTTAGACTTCTTTTCTGCTACAAAAATAAATAGCACAGTATCATTACAGTGGAGTGAATTGACACTGTTGAAGTTTATTCCGCCCATGATTTTGCTGCTTTTAGTCATGTTTAGATTTAGCATTATATATGCTTTTTTATTGAGTATAGTAAGTGCAGCATTCATTTCGATCCTAAACGGTGAGTCTGTTTCGGAACTAGCTCTTGTATTTTGGAACGGGATTGAAGGATTAGGCGGGGGCTTCCTGAATATGTATGAACTGCTGCTGTTTCTTGCTTTGGCTGGGGCCTAGAATGGCTTAGTGGAGGAATTGAATGTTATACAGCCATATTTGGATAAATGGCTGCAACGTTCCACCTCTTTAACTGGAGATACATTAAAAACCTTCACAGCCACCTTATTAATTAGTGTAATTGCAGCGAATCAAACGCTTCCGATCATTTTAACTGGAAGATCTTTCTTGCCTCATTGGAAAAAGGAATACGGGGAAGTGGAACTGGCAAGAGTAATGGGGGATACGACGATGTTATTCCCAGGAATGGTACCGTGGAGTGTGCTGGCGATTATGTGTAGTACCATTGTTGGAGTTCCGATTATGGAGTATTTACCTTATGCTTTATTTTTGTGGTTCTTACCACTAATAACGCTGATCGTTTCATTGTTCAAACATGTCCAAAAATCAAAAAGAACAGCGGCTGCTTAACAAAACGGAGTGTAAACTCCGTTTTTTGTTGTGATGAACTCCCTTGTTCAAACATATAAGTGGATATATAGATTTTTGGACAAGGGATGAGAATCATGCTGAAAAAATTAGCTGTGATCGGGTTTGGAAGTACGCTGATCGGAATCGGGGTAAACGGATTTATACTGCCCTTCAATCTAATCAATGGGGGGATGTTTGGGATAAGTATTGTGTTTAATTACCTATGGCATTTTAGCATTGGATTAACCTTTGTGTTATTAAATATTCCTGTTTACCTATATGCCTATAAATCTGATTTTAATTATTTTTTATACGGCCTGATTGGAGCTTTTTTTTCCGGTTTCATGATTGAATTCTTGGTTCCTTTAAGGAATGCATTTCATTTACCGATTATTAGCTCTGTCATTATCGGAGGTACAATCATTGGTATTGGAGTAGGAACAATGCTCAGGAACCACATTAGTCCAGGAGGAATGGATCTGCTTGCACTGCTGCTCGCAAAGTGGACAAAGATTAATGTGGGGATCATTGCTTTTGCCATTGATACAGTGATTATTATATCAAGCCTATTTATTCTACAAGAGCCTAGATTACTATATTCGTTGTTGATTATATCGATCGTAGGTTTATTAGCAACGGTCATTACCTCGTGGAAGTATTATGAAAAAAGCTGACGGTTTAGTAATATAGAAGAAAAAAGTGTGCGAGGTTAACATGTTAAAGCCAGTAAATGATCATATAAAAGAGGAATTAAACATTCTATTTGTCGGTTTCAATCCCAGTATCCGTTCTAGCGAAACAGGACATCATTTTGCCAATCCCAATAACCGGTTTTGGAAAATCTTACACGAAGCAGGATTAACTCCTCGAAAGTACCTGCCTGCAGAAGATGCCAAGCTGTTAAATCTGGGGATGGGGCTAACCAATATTGTAGCAAGGCCCACGAAAGCGGCGGATGAGATTACAAGGGAAGAATACAAAGAAGGAAAAGATATTCTCAGGAAAAAAATCGAGAAGTTTAAGCCTCTGGTAGTTTGTTTTGTAGGTAAGGGAGTATATCAGGAATATAGCGGCTTAAAAAATGTTCCATGGGGAAGGCAAGAGGAATCAGTCGTACCAGGTACGATTGACTTTGTTGCCCCATCTTCCAGCGGACTTGTGAGGATGAAGGTGGAAGAAATCGTAGAGATTTATAAGGGACTTGGTGAAATTATTAATTCCTGACCATGTGAAAATGTGTAATGACCATATTTAGAAAATTAATACAGAGCCAATCAGCCGCCTGGCATTTTTTACCTTCAATTTGGGAAGTGGAATTAATTAGGCAGATAAACAAGAGAAATATGCAGGTAAAAAGGAATTTATGCAGGTAAGTGAACAGAATTCGCAGGTAAGGAACACATTTTGGCAGGTAGGAAGATCTTGAATGAAAAAGGTCATTGAAAAAAAGTCACCAGGATTAGGACTCAAACAAATATGATATCCAATTTTCCAAATATGGGAAAATTGGATAACTGTGCCGGGCAGTAGTCTGGCGTTTTTACCTTCAAGTTGGGTGGAGGAATTAATTAGGCAGATAAATAAAAGGAATATGCAGGTAAAAAGGAATTTATGCAGGTAAGTGAACAGAATTCGCAGGTAAGGGACACATTTTGGCATGTAGGAAGATTTTGAATGAGAAAGTTCATTGAAAAAAGTCACCATGATTAGGACTCAAACAACAAATTTGGTATCTAATTTTCTATATAAAGGAAAATTAGATACCTGTGCCGGGCAGTAGTCTGCTTGTTCACATTCAATTTGGGCTAGGAATTAATTAGGCAGATAAACAAATCGAATATGCAGGTAAAAAGGAATTTATGCAGGTAAGTGAACAGAATTCGCAGGTAAGGGACCTATTTTGGCAGGTAGGAAGGTTTTGAATGAAAAAGGCGATTAGAAACTCAACTTGATACTGAAGAAATAATTCACCAACTATCCATCGTGTTACGTTTCGAACTTTTTACGATAGTGGGCCAAAGCCAATAATGGAAAGATATAACGATAGCTATGATAGTGTATATAAAAAGCACCGGCCATTCCTTGTCCTTTGGGGTAAGCAGTAGTCCAATCCTCTTTCTGCAAATTCTCTAATAAGTATGAGATACCTTTGCGGATCGCCAGCGTTGGTTTGTCGGAAACGCTGATTAAGGCATCCAATGCCCACGCTGTATGGATTAAAGTACTAGCCCCGAGCGACACATAAGTTCTTTTATTATCGCTATAACAAGATTCGCCCCAACCCCCATCACTGTTTTGAATTCTATAAAGCCAATCTACGGCTTTTTGAATACTCTCATCACTTCCAGGTATCCCAACAGCTGATAAACCAGTTACCGCACCCCATGTACCATAAATATAACAAATCCCCCATCTCCCATACCAAGAACCATCACCTTCTTGATGATTCAACAGCCATTTTACCCCCTTTTTAATACTAGAATGATCTTTTGATAAATTCGTATAGTTACCAAAGAATTCAAGGGTACGTCCTGTAATATCTGCACATGATGGATCTGTGAGAATGAACTCTGCCTTCTCAATCGGCAGGAATTCGAACAGCTTGGTATCTGTATTTTTTTCAAAAGCTGCCCAGCCGCCGTCGTCATTCTGCATGGATAACAGCCAGTTAATTCCTCGACTCCAGGCATCATGATGACCAGACCCCATCCTGGAAATCGACCTTAATGAGGCAGTGGTATCATCCACATCAGGATTGATGGTATTAATATCAGAGAAACCCCAGCCCCCTGGTAAACTAGCAGGATTATGGATTACCCAATCCCCGAATTTCGTATGCTGCCTTTTCAGTAAGTATTGATTGGCAGCACCAACCATAGGATCTGCAGGTGAAATCCCAGCCTCTTGTAGTACATAACCAATTAACGAGGTATTCCAAACATCTGCTGTTGTATATTGCAAATGTGGGTGGCCGTCAATCACACATTTCATTGATTTAATCCCTTCAATGGCTTTCAGGATAATAGGATCGCTTTTCTTATATCCTAACGAGAGCAGGGCAAAGATCATTAAAAAAGTAGAACTGTAGTAGCTGTAAAACGTGCCATCATCTTCAATATGATCGAGCATATATTTCTTCGCACGCTGTATGGCCAATTTATGAAGTTGCTGGGGTAGTCCGATTAGATTCTTAACCCCATCTCCGATAAAAGAAAAGAGAGAACGCATTTCCTCTGAACGAATCCACGATCCAGAATCCAGCCTGCCGTCCAGTAAATCCGAGAGGTCAGGACTCTTATCTGTCTTTATCGATAGTTTCTTATCAGCAAGAACCATCATAGGGGTAAAGTTTGCCCTGCCGTATACCGAAAAAGAATAGAAATTAATTGGAAATGAGAGTGGTAATAAAATAATTTCAACCGGCAGATGGGAGAAGGAAGGCCATTCTAATTGCCCTGTTAAGGCTAGCATCACTTTTGTGAACATACTAACCTTTTCAATCCCGCCCTTAGATAAAATAAATTTTTTCGCATTCTGAAGGCGTTTATCCTTTTTGTCATAATAGCCGGAGTATAAAAGGGCGTAATAAGATTCCACCGTAGCCGTAAGATTCCCTTCCCGTTCATCATAAAAGAGTTTCCATGAGCCATTTGTATCTTGTCTGCTCACAATCCTCTCAGCTAGTTCCTTTATTAATTCCTCATCATTTATTTCTAATGTCCGTAATAAAATGATCATATAGGCATCTGTCGATAATCCTGTTTCAAATGGATAATCCCAGGAGCCATCGGGAGACTGATCACTTCTAAGTGTTTTAATCAGCCAGTCAATGCCTTTACTAGTATCGGTCATCGTCACATTCAGTCCTCTCCCAATTGAATATTCTCATCTATACATATTCAGGAAGTAGAAAGAGAATTCTCAAGGGGGGTTATCGTTATTTTATTTATCAGAAGCCGGGAAAAATCGCCAATCGATATCATTAAGGATGAACTAAAGGCAAAAATGAAACAGCCTGCCGACCATGACAATCATAAATTAACGAGTGAGGAGCAAAGTCTGCTAGAAAGGATAAGAAAAGATACAAGTGCTTTGAACCAGAATAATGTCACAAGGACTATGGCCTATTTTGACTTTTATCAAAAACATCCAGAAATCCATTGGGCATTCTTAGGACATATGGTCTCTAGAAATGGCGGCTGGAATATGACTGATTTAAAGGGTGAATTTCTCACACGTATACTTACAAATAAAGAAAGGAATGCCTATTTTACGTTTTTAGAACGAAGCAATTGGCTGATTTTTCAAGATGCGTATCCACAATTTTTACTCTACAGCGAAAGCTTAAAAAGAAATAAACCGCTATTTTATCTTTTACACTATTTAAACATATCTACCTTCATGGAGACTGTTTGGAATTACTTTTGGAGGAAGTCGGACTCGTACATTCTAACAATGGGTCTCGTTATCAATGAACAGAATTATTTAGAAAAAAGGGTTATTCAGAATCCCATCTATCAAAAAGATGTACTAAACACCTTAGAGTTTAAATTGCAGGACTACCTTTCTTTTAATCATATTTTGTTTCCCTATCGTAAAAAGAATCTAGCTGGTCAAACGGTTCACCAGTTTGAATCGTTACATGAGCGTATTTTAATAGGCAAAAGACTGTTTGCTGTGCTTTTTCAAAAAAAGGAATTATTAAATCAATTTGTACAATGGGCGAAAACATACCGCCATACTGGGTCTAGAAAAGATTACTGGCCGCATATCTTTAATAATGTCAACGAAGGAATTCCCGGGATTCCCTATCAGCTTCGTTTAAATGCATGCAAGCTGCGGTGGGGAGCTAAAAAAATTTATAGTCCAGAGTTAACGCACGTCTGGAAAAATGTTCATCACCAAGAAGCGGAAAAGGGAGAATGGTTTCATGATTGGCAAGTAGCCGACTATCTCTCGGAACTCAATGAACCACAAATCAATGGGGAGATTGAATATGAATACTGTAAAACGCTCGAAAGGCTTGAACTTGCCGCCTTGGCAAAAAAAGTCATTACCATTTTTGATTAAAGAATATGCTCCTGTATTAGTTTTGTCCATCTTGCTGGGTACTAGCTTGGATATCTACTTCGTTGGGAAGAATTTGTACATGTTCCCGATTCGGCCGTTTCCTGAAGTATTTTCATTTAATATTGCTTTTACATTTGTCGGACTGCCGATTCTTGTCCTAGCTTTTGTTATGAAAATGAAAGAGGTTAATAAATGGGGGAAAGTGGGAATTATATTATTCCTCAGCTTATTAATACCGATATTTGAAAGGTTTTCTGAACTATTTGGCCTTTTTGAGCACTCTAGTGAGTGGAGACATATATATAGTTTCTATGGGTACTTCATGTTTTTCTCATTTATTTTTTTATTTTATCAATTAACAAATAAAGAACAGTAAAAAAGCCAAGACCGGAGTCTTGGCTTTCTGCAATGCCGCTACCAACGACACTACGTACCCCTTCCGTCCGTACAGTGGTTAAGTGTCCCGCAACAAGCGAATGTTCGGAAGGGGTACTGTTATAATACCACAAATTTTTAAAATTAAACCATGAAACTTTCTTTTCTGCGTTGGAAAGTGTATGATGAAAATGAATTTTTTTACATAAAGGAGATGTTCATTGTGGCAAAAAAAGGACACATACAAATGCAAAACGGTGAAAAAATTGAGTTTGAATTATATCCAAACGAGGCACCTGGTACAGTTGCAAACTTTGAAAAGTTAGCAACTAGCGGCTTTTACAATGGGTTAACGTTTCACCGTGTAATTCCAGGATTCGTAAGCCAAGGAGGTTGCCCTGAAGGCCGTGGAACAGGTGGCCCTGGTTATACCATTAAATGTGAAACACAAGGCAATCCACACACACATGTTCCAGGTGCTCTTTCAATGGCACACGCTGGTAAAGATACAGGCGGCAGCCAATTCTTTATCGTTCATGAGTCTCAGCCGCACCTAAACGGTGTGCATACTGTTTTCGGTAAAGTGACTTCTGGTCTTGAAGCAGCGAAAGCCATGAGAAATGGTGACATCATGGAAAAAGTGGAAGTATACGACGAATAGAATGCAAGCTAGAAGGGCCTTTTGATAAGGTCCTTTTTTGTTGGAATGATTCCATTACCACAGGGCAAATTAACGTAAAACATAAAACATTCACATGGAGGTTCTTATGAAAAGATTTGCGCTGTGTCTCATTCCATTTCTTTTGCTTTCTATGCAAAATCCGGCATTAGCTGAAAAAAATAGAGAAAATCAGCTTAAGGCAGCCATTATTATTGACGATTTCGGCGGTGGAACAGGTGGTGTGAAAGATTTTCTTGAAGGGGATATCCCGATCACTGCCGCTGTTATGCCCTTTACTGAGAATTCTAAGAAACACGCGGAGTGGGCACATGAAAATGGTATAGAGGTAATCGTCCATTTACCGATGGAGCCGAAGAAAGGAAAACGCTCTTGGTTGGGACCTAAACCAATTACAGTAGATCTTTCACCAAAAGAGGTGAAAAAGAGGGTTAAGGAAGCGTTAAAATCCGTTCCTTATGCAGTAGGAATGAATAATCATATGGGCTCTAGAGCAGTAGAGAATGAGGAGATCGTTAGAGCGATTGTCGAAGTAGCGAAGGAAAAGAAGTTATATATTATCGATAGTGGAACAAGCCCTAAATCCCAATTTCCTAAAGTAGCAGAGGAAATGAATGTTCCGCTTTTAAAAAGAGATGTTTTCCTGGATGATATATCATCTTCAAGCCACGTCAGAAAACAGATGAACAGGTTGGCTAAAATAACGGAATACACTGGTAAGGGGATTGCGATAGGTCATGTTGGGGTAACGGGTAAAGTATGTTCTGTAGGTGTTTTTCAATCCATGGAGGAATTTGAAAAGAGAAATATTAAAATTGTACCAGCCTCTCAATTATTTTCAACAAAACTAACTGAACAATATTTTGTTCCATAAGAAATGGCTTGGATTTTTTCCAAGCCATTTTTCGTAGAGCCTTATATTTGAATTTTTTAATAATGTTATTGTAAATATTTTGAATGATTTTGATTCCTTGATCTTTGATTTCACTAAATATATCGTTGTTTTCTTGCCCGTCAATTTTTACGCAAATTCTCATTTCCGTTTTATTTAATCCATCTAACTGAAGAAAATAACTTTTATAAATTTAATGTTGCTTTCGAAATGAGAAAATGAATACCTCAATTCACAATGCTTTTCATCACTCTCTAAAGCTGATACAATTTCTCCTGAAAAGTAATGAACTTGGGAAGGGATTTAACTATGAAATTAGTATC
The DNA here is from genome assembly GCF_001591505.1 of Neobacillus niacini NBRC 15566. Lineage (GTDB taxonomy): Bacteria > Bacillota > Bacilli > Bacillales > Cytobacillaceae > Neobacillus > Neobacillus niacini. The sequence goes on along the minus strand of NZ_BCVA01000033.1, from coordinate 2,085 downwards.
TTGGAATGTAAATGGGCTTAGGGCTTGTGTAAATAAAGGTTTTTTAGATTACTTTAAAGAAGTAAATGCAGATATTTTTTGTGTGCAGGAGACAAAATTACAGGAAGGTCAAATCAATCTTGAACTTGAAGGATACCATCAATACTGGAACTACGCGGTGAAAAAGGGGTATTCAGGCACAGCAGTTTTCACAAAAGTTGAACCAATATCTGTTCGATATGGTTTAGGGGATGAAGCTTCGCAAGATGAGGGACGAATTCTAACGTTAGAATTTGAAAAGTTTTATCTAGTGAATGTTTACACGCCAAATTCGCAAAGAGATTTGGCGAGACTAGGATACAGATTAGAATGGGAAGATCGAATTATCTCCCATCTGATAGACCTAGACCGAGTTAAGCCAGTTGTTCTTTGTGGGGATTTAAATGTGGCGCATCGCGAAATGGACTTGAAAAATCCAAAATCTAACTTAGGTAACTCGGGTTTTACAGTGGAGGAACGAGGAAAAATGACTACACTGCTGGAATCTGGGTTCCTTGATAGCTACCGCTACTTTTATCCGGAAAAAGAAGGAGCCTATACATGGTGGTCATACATGGCTAAGGTTCGTGAGCGGAATATTGGCTGGCGAATTGATTATTTTATTGTTTCAGAAAAACTTCGTGACTCATTACTTACTGCAGATATTCATTGTGAAGTTATGGGAAGTGATCATTGTCCGGTTGTACTTGAATTTGAAATGTAACTCTGTATAAGTTTTTCTTATGGGAATTCATAAAAACCTCATAATTTCTTTTATTAGCTTTATAAAATAAATTAGAAGTAAGAGGTGATACAGATGGATATTAAAAAAGACGTTCAACAGCAATTTGGAAACAATGCTGCTTCGTACGTTTCAAGTCCGATTCATAAGGATGGAAAAGACTTATTGATGATGGTAAAAATGGCAGATGTCAATGGACAGGAAGTACTGCTTGATATTGCGACAGGTGGTGGGCATACAGCAAATGCATTCGCGCCATTCGTTAAAAAAGTGACAGCAGTTGATCTGACAGCAGAAATGTTGGCAGCAGCTAAGAATTTTATTTATAAAAACGGTCATCGAAATGTGGAATTTATTCAAGGGGATGCGGAACAGCTCCCTCTTACAGATGAATCGTTTGATATCGTTACCTGCAGAATTGCACCACATCATTTTCCTAATGTTGATTTATTCATAAAGGAAGTATATCGAGTATTAAAACCAGGCGGACAATTTTTATTGGATGATAATGTTACACCTGAGTCTAAGGAATACGACGCATTTTACAATACAATCGAGAAAATACGGGATTATAGTCATTTTCGTGCTTGGAAAAAGTCAGAATGGATTCAAAAACTTGAGGAAAGTGGTTTGGAAGTTTTTGAATGGCACAGGTTTGAGAAGACGTTTCGATTTGAATCGTGGTGTGCAAATATGAAGCTTTCAGAACTTGAAAAAAATAATTTAACCAAGTTTATTCTTGAATCTTCTAGCAAGATTAAAGATAAATTTAGAATAATCATTCAGGATGAAAAAATTATATCATTTATTGGGGAAGCAATTATTTTAAAGGCGTTAAAGCGTAAGTAAAAAACCCAGTGTATTAAAGAGAACAGTCTCTTTGATACACTGGGTTTTTTAGAATTCAAAAGGACTGTGGAGGTCATTTAGGGCAGTTCCGATTACATCAAATTCAGGAGATTTCTCATTAATGGTTATGTTTTCTTCTGGTTCCACCTGCTTTACGGTCATTTTATCGATGTCTTTCTTCTGTTTGTAACTCAAGGTTACATCATCTCCTTTTTTTATGAATGAAATTATATTGTATTTTTACCCAATAAAAACGTTCTAAACCATTTTTTTTCTTCTCGACACAACTTCTTCAAAGAGTAGGTTGAGAATGATAATATTGTGGAATAATGTCTGTATTACTTTTCGCTTAAAAAAAATTAAAATTTAGTGTTGATTTTTGTCGTGAATCGTTGTAAGATTATCAATGTCGCTGATACGACGCAGCAAAGTTAGCAACTTAGTTTTCTAGTTAGCCTTTTAGAAGGCAATATTAC
>NZ_BCVA01000032.1 GCF_001591505.1 Neobacillus niacini NBRC 15566 | reverse complement strand
ATGTCTAGAATCTTCGTTGGTAAATGCCATAGTCTCCTCTTTATAAAAATCTACAGCCATTAAATTAAAGACGCAGGAACAATTCCCATATTCCCTGCATTTTCCGCATTTATCACAAACTCCATAGCCATCTTGAGATTTCCTTCGAACCCTGCTTTCCCAAGGTTCTTATGGTAAATTCTTTCTTTGTATTCATGTTTCATATAAACCAGGAAATCTTTTTCTTCGTCACACCATTTACAGTCAGTCATTCCTCATAATGATTCCACCCCTCGAGATATTTTTTACTACAGAGTGGTACAAAAAGAATAACTTCATAAACGCCACCCCTTTTATAGTAAGTTGATATGTATAACATAAGAAGATTTTATATAGCGGAATTTATTTATTATATTTTGTCCTAAAGTAAGTACTTTTCCCCTTTAAAGGATTTGCCCCCTGAACCCGGTGATGTCAATCGTTTAATGGCCTCAGTACTTCCTTCTTCATCCAATTTTTTCACCTAAGTTTTACTTGTGAGGAATTTATAATACCGTAGGTATCCGCAATAGCTTGTTACTACCTTCACCGACAGCTGAATGATTGTCAAGGTATAAAAAACAGGCTGCGAAATGTATCGCAGCTACTTGTACTCTATATTAAATGGAAAAAGGTTCAAGTTCGAAATATTTTTGCACTCTGCCAGAACTTTATCCAGTCTTCTTCTGACATGTGTTTTGAAGCGGGTCCCATCGTCTGTCCGCCTATTTCAAGGGGATCCACTTTCAATTCCTGAAAATTTTTTAGCAGTGAAACGGTGCCCTCTTCCATATAGCCCTCGAGCCCGTCGACTAATTCGTGCATGCTGGCCTGCCTGTCCAAGTCTTTGTTGCCTCGGTATTCATTTCTGGCTAATGTACTATCGTGCTCATAGAAAAACACCCTCCTAAGAATCATATTGTATAAATACGATTCAGGGGGTGTTTTATCCTTGTCTCATTTATCTGGATCTCTCCAAATCATTAGTCGCTTTGTTTATATATTAGAAATCATGCATTCAAATTTTAGGCAGTGTTTTAATTATTGTTATTCCACACAACTTTATTATCTTCGATTACTGTTACCGTACCACGCTGATTATTAAACTCATTTAATCGCTTGGCAATGTCTAAACAATCTTGGTTACTAGTTTCAATTGCTTCACCAATTTCACTGATTACTGCTGGATGGATTGTAACCAGTTCAACAGTAAGTCTGTTATTAGAAGTAGTTAGTTTGATTTCTGCAATACAGCTTTGGCGGTTTTCTGGGAGCTTAGGAGGGAATTTAATGGTACAGGAAGACATATCCAGCCCTACTCCTGAGTATTCGTAATGAGAAATGTAGTTTCCAAGACTGTAAAGCACAGGCACTTCTTTTTCATCTTTCCCTTTGAATGCTTCCATTCCATATGGAGCATGTGCATGGTGTCCAAGTATAATATCGACACCAGCATTGGCTGCACGCTGCGCAATGATTGGTTGATATTCGGCAATCACACCTTGATATGGAACACACCACTGAGGCGGTACACCCCAATGAAGAGCTAATATAACGAGATCTGCTTCCCTATTTGCCTCCTCAATCACTTTTTCAAGTAATTCTAGATCTTCCTCAAACGGTACTGATTTAATATACGGAGCTGTTCCAGGCTGCTCCAAATCAAGACTTGGTCCTAATTCATAGAAAGATGTAACCCTTACACCCGCTATACCTGGACGATTGTGCATGGCCTGGAATCCTGGTGACAGCGTAGTGGCCCAAGATAGGAATGCAATTCTATGTTCGCCCGCTTGAAAATATACAGGTTTGATGGCTTCTTCTAGATTCCGGCCTCCTCCAGCATAGCTTACGCCAATCCGATCCAGTTCTTCTTGTGTTTGAAAAAGTCCCTCTGGGCCCCAGTCCATTGTGTGATTATTAGCAATCGAAACGGCTGTAAGATTCAACTCTTTCAGCCATTCCCCTGCTTCTATTGGCTGTTGCAATCGAAATTGCTTATCAGCGGGAGCACCCGGTGTATGCATGATTGGCGACTCCAGATTTCCAATTCGAATATCCGCAGCATCCCATACACCTCTGAATAATTCCTTTCCAACTTTCTGCGATAGAGTAATATCACCTACAGCAGCAATAGTGATTGATGACATATGGACAACCCCCAATATTTATTATAGAAAAATGGCCCCTAAATGAGCGGGCGTTTATATCCTCCATTGGCTATTTGGAATGTATCGGCGATACGATAAATGGTTGCTTCATCATGGTGACGCCCGATGAACTGAAGACCTACAGGTAAATTTTCAGATGACGTAAGGCCGGCGGAAACCGTTAATGCAGGATTACCCGCAATGTTAAACGGAATGGTTCGCTGGAGATAATCATATGTTGTATCTTCAAATGATGGATCACGTTCCGTTGCAGGACTTGGTGAGGTTGGGCATACAAGTACATCGAAACGATCGAATAGACTGTCGATTTTTTCAGCAAACTTTCTTTTCTTAGCAAGTGCTTCTACATAACTTACAGCTGGTATCTTGAATCCTTCTGCCAAAACGATCTTGGTTCCTTCTGCGTAATCGACTGCACGTTCTGGATACCACTTCTTATGATGGAAGGATCCTTCTGACATCAATATTGGAAGAGCGATTTCGCCTATGTTTGCAATTTCAGGTATTTCGATGTCCACGACTTCAGCACCTAATTCAGCAAGCTGATTAATCCCAGCATTCACCAATTCTCTTGCCCCTGGATGAATGGCTGTTGAGTCGATCAATGAACGGATGACACCTACTTTCATACCTTTAATCGAACCGGTAAAAATAGAATTGAAATTTACTGGAATAGAAGAAATACTTTCCAACACAATCGCATTGTCACGAACGGTTCTCGTTAGCGGTCCAATATGATCCAATGAATGGGATAAATGGAATAACCCCTCACGCGAAACTCTATCATAGGTTGGCTTTAATCCGACAATCCCACAAAATGAGGATGGCAGGCGGATGGAGCCTCCTGTATCGGTTCCAATGGATGCAAATCCAATCCCGGCGGCAACGGAAGATGCCGAACCTGTACTTGAGCCTCCGGAAGTTCTATTGACATCCCAGGGGTTATTACACTGGCCATAATTAGGATGAACAGAACCATATGCGAACTCAAGCATATTGTTTTTACCAAAAATAATCGCACCAGAAGATTGTAGCGCTGTAAAAAGGTAGGCATCCTCATCTGGAACATAGTTTTGTAGAATCCTTGATCCTAATGTCGTTTTGATTCCCTTAGTGTTGAAGATATCCTTAATCGATACAGGCACACCATACAATTTGCCTACTGTTTCTCCTTTAAGAAATACAGCTTCCGCTTCTTGAGCTTTCAGGAGGGCCTCTTCCGCCATCACTGTAATAAAAGCATTTAACTTTGGTTCGAGCTCATCCAAACGCTCTAAAGTTGCTTTAGTTACTTCAACCGGTGATACCTCCTTACGGCGATACAACGTTCCAATTTCATCGATTGTTTTAAATAGTAAATCTTTTGCACTTTTTATTGCCATTTCGGTTTCTCCTCCATTTGCTAGGCTGGTCTGGATGAGCCTTAAATGCGTCATTTTTTATTCACAAAAGGAGTGTCAGCAAGCTCCTGACACTCCCAGCAGCAGACACTCTTAAGATAGTAATTCCCGGGCTTGTTGAAGGGCCCAAATGACACGGTTTTGGCCGCGAGTTAAATGAGTTTTTAAAACCTTATACTCATGAGTTCCTTCTTGTACCTGTTTAAAGTTTAAGGCCGGTGCAATGTCTGGCAGGGCTGGAACATTAAGAGCAGGATCATGCCAGAATTTCCCACGCTTTGTGAAGTTGATTGGAACTAGGGTTCTTGCTAATTTTTCAATAATTTCATTTGCTTGTTTCACTTGAGGGTTACTGATTTCCAAACCTTTTAATGCGTTTGCTTTTTCATAGAATGCTAGTAAATCTTCGCGAAGTGCGGAAACCTCATTTATTGCTAGAGTAAAATCAAAATTCGAGCCTGCTGCATCCTGGTAGGATTTAATCGTATTGTCAAACTCTTCCGCTGTCTTCACAAAATTAAATGGATGAACAACGCTATTGGCTGCACGAAGCACCCCGGTAATATAGACTTTAATGTCCTTTACAAGGATATCTAAGTCAGCTACATGCATTAAATCTTCTTCTGTGTGCCATTCAATGTTTGCTCCACAGCCGCCTACAGGATAGTAGCCTTTTTCTTTTAGAAGCTCCTCTGGAATGCTGGAAGAAAGCATAAAGAAGGAAGTAATACCAATGTTGTTAAAAGAATAATCACCTGCACGAAGTGGTCTTGATCCTTTTGAAGGAAGATTGACAGCATCCGTAATTACATCTGTACAGAATTCATCGACTTCGCTCATCCACATCATATACTCATAAGAAGTCGCCCAGCGGCAGCCTGGAGAGTCACAGTTCACCTGTGCAATACAATTTTTATCCAGATCTAATCCGAATTCGTCAACAAACCAGCTAGAACCAGCATATCTTCCCGTTGAATGACCTGTCCAAACAGCAATTCGCACACTTCTTTTTAATTTGTCACGATTCTTATAGAAGATGCGAGCCATTTCAAGTAATGCTGCATTACCGGTAGCATTATCACCGATTCCTTCATGCCAAGAGTCTAAATGCCCGTGCAAGAGAACGTATTTTTCTGGTTCTTCTGTTCCTTCTATAAAAATATCGATAACCGGACATTCCATCCAGCCTTTTTCTAGGAATGTCTTGAATTCAATCGTTACGCTTTCTTTTTCAATTAATTCTTTTAACTCATCGCCATCGTTTTTATTGATCGCAAGGACCGGGATGGTTGGTTCGTTATTCATGTTTTCTAAATCTGGTGCTCCCCAGATTGGTGTACATATGCCCTCGTGAATGTTTTTGCCAGGGTTGATGAAAATCATCGCATATACTCCCTTTTCGGCAAATTCTCTTACCTTTCCTGGCATCGCATACCCTTCAGTTAGGACGATTTTTCCTTGTAAATCTCCTAAATCGCCATCTACTGCCGTTCCGAAAATATCATTAATGCCTTTTGCATATCCTGTAGATATGTAAACAAGCTCGCCACTGACTGAATCATCACCGGTTGCAATTGAAAAAGAAGGTGTTTTAACTCGAATTTCTTTTTCAAAGGGAGCCGTTACTTTTAGATAAGCCTTTTTTGGAACGCTTAAATATAATTCAGGGTGATGGACCTTATGAGGTACACCCCATTCTTGTAAATAATTCGTTAAGAAGTCAGCTGCAATTCTTTCATCTTCACTACCGGATTCACGAATTAACGTGCAGAATCTTTCCAGGACGGCTTTTGGAACCTCCATACTAATTTCATCAAGTAAGCTTTTCTCTAGAGCAATATTTGTAAGAGTTGACATTGATTTTATCCCCTTTCTTGGATACATGGTTTCATATACTATTAATGCAAGTATTGTGCCAAGTTACCAAATTACAAAAGTTGTAGAAATAAAGAACTCACCTGTGACCAAGGCTGCCTATTTAGGGTCTAATAGGCTAAAAAAGGCTGTCCTATTCGGACAGCCTTTTCATAACTTTTTCGTTTTCATTTATGATTCTTTCCATTTGTTGGATAATACTCATACCCATTTGGGTTAATTTGCTACCCTGGCCTTTTGTTCCAGATTGAATAAATCCCCGATCCCTCAACGTTTCCATTCTGCGCCGAACTTGTTGATCCGTTAAGAGGACTCCTTTTTCCTTAGCATACGAAACGATTTTCCCTCTGCCTATGCTCTTCCGCTCCTGCATGGCTTCAAGTAAACTACATAGTATTGTATGAAAGTCTACCAAATCTCCTTCTTTATTCAACTGCAATAAGGTATCATCTATTATAACAGTTGGTCCTGTCCGGTGAAATTGTTCCGGTAAATCAAGAAAAGTGATAACGTTATTTTCCATCACCGTAATCATGTATTGTACAACACTTGCCAACTCTCTTACGTTACCAGGCCAATTATAATTAACTAACTCATTCAAGACATCATCCGATATAGCGGGAATAGTGGGACAAAACTCTTCAAAAAAATGAGTGATTAATTCCGGAATATCCTCTTTTCGATCCCGAAGAGGAGGTATGCGCAGCGGCAAAACAAATAACCGATAATAGAGATCCTCGCGAAAGCTTCCTTCTTCCACCATCTTTTTTAGGTCCTTATTTGTTGCGGCAATCACACGGACATTGACTGGGATAATACTTCTCCCCCCAACCCGCATCACTTGTTTCTCTTGTAAAACGCGTAAGAGCAGAGTTTGCAGGTTTTTAGGAGCGTCCCCTATTTCATCAAGGAAGATGGTACCATTATGTGCTAATTCAAAAAGTCCTTGTTTACCACCTTTTACTCCGCCAGTAAATGTCCCTTCTTCATATCCAAAAAGTTCACTTTCCGCTAATGATTCAGGTAGCCCGGCAAAATTCACGGGAATAAATGGGCCGTTACGACGGGATGATAGTTGATGAATAGAATGGGCAAACAATTCCTTTCCAGTTCCATTTTCCCCTAATATTAATACGGTCCGGTCTGTTTTAGCCAGCTTGTTGATAATATGCAAGATATCCTTCATTCGCTGACTTTTACCAATGATATCTGATATCGAATACCTTGAAGAAAACCCCTTTTTTTGTATCTTCTTTCTGATTTCCTGCTCCAAAGCCTGAATCCGTGTTACATCCTGAAAAGCTGTGACGTCTCCACTATTTTTTTGATCTACTACAATGGAACTATTATTGATAATTAATTTTCTTTCGTTAAAGGATATAACATGGTTTTTTTGCGATAAATCATCATTTATGTAGGAATCCAGCTTCAATTTTGGAAGTATTTCTGAAACTTTCTTTCCAATGATCTCATTCTCTGAATGATGCATACCGAGCATTGATTTTGCTGATCTGTTTATTTTTATAATCTTCTTTTCGGCATCTGTCGCAAGAATTCCATCATGTACAGTGTTTAAAATGGCATCTAATTGATGATTGAGATGGGCAACCTCTTTAAAGGAATGGGAAAGGTTTCTGCTTAACTTTATGATTTCTTGAATGTATCTGGCTGACTGAATATTGGCTCGATCGATATTAATGTTTAACTTAAGTGAAAGTTCAATGAGGGTTGAAAAATCTAATGGGCGCAACCCGATATCGATCATTCTTTTTATCCCTTTTGGAACCATTTCAAGTGCCTCAGGAATAATGGCGACCTCTACTTTTTGATAGGTTTTGATTCCAGGGTAATAGGGATAGAACTTTAATTCAAAACCGAAGTTTTCCAAAATTTCGATCGTTTCAGAGGCAGTGGAGGCTAAGTTATTGACTACAAGGCATTCAGTTCCTGCCGGCAAAGAGATTAATTCTTCTAATCTTGCAATATTTATCGTCCTTCTAGCAATTAAGACTTTTTCTTCGGGGTACTGGTCGTCTTGAAGCTCTTTATTAGAGAGCAATATGATATCAACGTTTTCATAATCTTGACATTGCTCGCTTGATAAAATGGTCACTTTTCCATTAAAAAAGGCGGAAATTTGATTAAAAAACAATTTATATGTACGATTATCCTTCGTGACCGCTAAAATCTTAGGCAACCTATTCTCCCCCTAATTCAACCTATCTTAAAGGATATTTTAAAGTTTTTTGATTTTTTAGTCAATGAGGACTATTCAAAAAAAATAAAAACAGCCAAGCGGCTGTTTTTACTCTTACAATTTTTTCAACTTATCTTTATTACTATTTTTCCAAAATGCTTTCTCTCTTCCAACTCTTGCTGTGCCTCAGCAATTTCCTCGAAAGGATATACTTTATGAATAGTTGGATGTAATTTTCCGTTCCAAATCAGGTTCGTCACCTGCAAAAAATCTTCCCAATTCCCCATCGGTGCGCCTAGTATTTGACGGTGACGCTGATAAATTTCTCTTATGCTTAAATCAGGCGAATCACCAGCTGTTGCTCCTGAAAGGACCAGTTTCCCGCCCATCTCTAGGCATCGCAAGCTTTTCCTTATGGTAGGGGCCCCTACCGCATCAAAAGCGGCACTGACCCCATGTCCATTGGTCCAATCCATTACTTCTGCTTCCCAATCACCATTTGAATCAAACACCGCAACAGCGCCTTTTTGACGTGCTTTTTGACGTTTCTCTTCCGTACTGGCAATTCCGATTACAGTGGCGCCTGCTGCTGCGGCAATCTCGACCTGGGCCGATCCCAGACCTCCAGATGCCCCAACTACAAGGACCATGTCTGATGGTTTTACCTGGGCAACCGTCATAACGGCTCTCCATGCAGTAGTGTAAACAACTGGAGCAGCTGCAGCTACCTCAGATGGAATGTGAGCAGGTACAGGTATAATATTGCGTGCAGGGGCCACTACATATTCAGCCAAACCGCCCCAAAAATGTTCCCCCAATATTTGATAGTCATGGCACATACTTGGTTCTCCACGTCGGCAAAAGCGGCATTCATTACAACCGATAGCAGGATTGATGATAACTCTTTCTCCTATTGCAGGTCCGCCTTTCTGTCCAGGGAGCCCTTGCCCATAATATTCAACGGTTCCGACAATATCTACACCCGATATATGTGGTAATGTGATTTCTGGGACACCAGGTCCTTTTAAGCCCTCTCTTGCAAAAATGTCAAGGTGATTTAATGCAGTTGCCTCAACTTTAAGCAATACCTCTCCAGGCCCCGGCACGGGAGTCTCGATTGATTCATACTTTAGTACTTCCGGTCCGCCATGTTCCCTAATGACAACAGCTTTCATGGTATCAGGAACATGGTTAGGTTTTATGGTATTAATTGAATCGTTTTTTAACATGGTATCCCCTCCATCCACCTTATCCATTTCTCTCATTTAAAGTGGAGGCTTCTTGTAGCCGCCTGTAGATTGTTGGAAGGCATCACCTACACGATAAATGGTATCTTCATCAAAGTATCGCCCAATGATTTGCAGCCCCACCGGCAGATTTTCTGAACCAGTATTTCCTGCTGACAGAGATAGAGCTGGATGTCCACTCATATTAAATGGAATCGTGCTCTGAGAAATATCGATATTTCCATCCTCAAAGGAAGGGTCCTTTTCAGTAGCTGGATATGGGACCGTTGGACAAATCAGCACATCCACCTGTTTTAATACTTGATCAACTTCTTCTGTGAACTCCTTTTTCTTCCCTAACGCTTCCAAATAGCTTACTGCTGTAACCTTATAGCCTTCTCTTAGGTTGGCATAGGTGTTTGGTGAATAATCTTTTTCCCTCGAATCAAACCATTTTTGATGATACGTCGAAGCTTCCGCAAGGACAATAGGCATGGCAGCTTCTTCGATTGATTCAATTCCTGGAATCTCTACATCGTAAAGCTGAGCCCCTAATTCCTTGAGTTGCTGAATGGCAGATAACATTAACGCAGATACTTCCGGATTCATAATAGAATCGGTTAATGATCGGATGACGCCCACTTTTATCCCGCGAATCTCTCCCCAGGAATCGAAAATAAAACGGCGGGAAGAAATGTGCTCCAGAACAGTTGCATTATCTCGAACAGTCCTAGTTAGCGGGCCGATATGGTCTAAAGAATGAGATAAAGGGAACAATCCTTGTCGTGAAACCGTTTCATAGGTTGGCTTCAGCCCAACAATACCGCAAAAGGAAGATGGAACGCGGATGGAGCCTCCTGTATCCGTTCCGATTGAGGCATATCCAATCCCTACGGCAACTGACGCGCCTGACCCAGTACTAGATCCACCAGCTGTACGGCTTACATTCCACGGATTATTGCATTGACCATAATCTGGGTGTACGGACCCGTAGGCAAATTCAAGCATATTATTTTTCCCAATGATGATGGCACCATTATCCTGTAATGCACGATAAACAAAAGCATCTTCTTCTGGAACAAAGTCCTTCATAATTCTTGATCCAAGTGAAGTACGAATCCCTTTTGTCATAAAAATATCCTTCAATGATACAGGTATCCCAAATAACTTACTGGCCTTTTCCCCTTTTACGAAAACCACTTCAGCTTTTCTTGCTTTCGCCAAAGCTTGCTCACCAAGGACCGTAACAAATGCATTTAGCCTTGGCTCCACTTCCTGTAAGCGATCTAATGTTGCTTCCGTAATCTCGACCGGAGATACCTCTTTTTTCCTATATAATGTACTGATTTCTTCAATTGACTTATAAAGTAATTGCTTCGTATCTGTTGAAGGCAATGCAAGTTCCTCCTTTTTATCCTGCTATTGTGTTTCCAGACTCCGATGCTTGGACATCTTTAAAAAATGGTTGTAATGCTTGTTTTGACACCGGCTTGGTTAGTAAGCTGACAAACACCATTCCTAATAGACTTACCGGTACACTGATATAAACAGGATCCAATCCAAATGGGTTGCCAAGTGATAACCAAAGTACAGCGCTGCCTATTCCACCAACCATGGAAGTAATCGCACCAGCTTTTGTTGCCCGTTTCCAGTACAACCCTAACAAAATAGAGACTGCGAAGGATGAACCAATCAGGGCAGCTGCATTAATCCAAATCTGCTGAATTAATGGCAGCGGGTTTAACGCAAACGGTATTGGTAAAATCCCCATAATCAATACCACAATTCTGGTAATCTTTAATTGTTGTTTGTCGCTTAATTTTTTCTTCATTACATTTTTCATAATATCATGTGAGATTGAACTTCCAAGCATCAACAAAACGGCACTTACAGTAGACTGAATCGCTGCTAAAATCGCTGCTAAAAGCAATCCACCCAATACTGGAGGCAATAGATCCATGGCGATTGTAGAGCTGGCTAAATCAGGTGAAGTTAAATTAGGATATAGAACTCTTGCACTAACCCCAAGGATGGCGATAGAAACCGCTACAATTGCCTGAAAAATAAAAGATATACCTACTGCACGGCGGATCGTTTTATTATCTTTTATGGAATAAAAACGAACAGCAATAATAGGATATCCGATCATCATGATAAAGAATGACAGAGCGACCGCAGTTAAAGCCGATGAAGGCATCCCCGTGGCAACAAGATTCGGATCAATCGAAGATAATGTTTCATTTAATTTACTAAAGCCCCCTGCCTTTGATACTGCAAAAGGCACCGCAATCGCAAATCCTAGAGCAAAGACAATCATTTGGAGCACGTCTGTATAAGCAATGGCAAATAACCCGCCCATTACAGTGTAAGCAATAAAGATAAATGCAATAATTAATACACCCCATGTAATAGGGATATCGAAAACCACATTTAATAAATACGATCCCCCAACTAATTCAGCTACTACTGTCATCCCGTAACAAACTAATAGAATAAGAACAGAAATCACTCGGATGGCATTACTTTCATAGCGGGTTCCTAATAGGTCGGGAATGGTTAAGGCCTTATTAGAATTAAAGAATGCTTTCATTTTAGGCGCAATAAAGATGGCCATGATGACCCATGAAGCCCAAATCGCTGGCCAAATCCAAGCAAAATTATAGCCTACTTGATAGTGGAAGCCCACCGTTCCAATGGCTGTACCGGCACTCATCTGAGTGGCTGCAAGCGTCATACCTCCAACCCAGACCCCTAATTTCCCGCCAGCAGCTAAGAAATCCATTTCATTTTGGATGCGAGATTTCATGTAATATCCAATCCCAATAACAGCGAGCATATATGCGACAAGAACAGCGATAGCCATTATTTTTTCTCCTCCTTTTTAGTGATCGCTTCGGTGACAACAAAATAGGTGATAATGAAGACACCCATTGTGATCCAAATAAACCAATTAGATGCCGATAACCCCAAAAATGTACCCATTCTTCTCCAACCCCTTTTTGTAATTGTTTCTATATTCCGAAAAATCAGGATAAACTCCTGCTATTCCGTGACGAATTCTTTTGTTCCACAGAAATTTTTAGCAAGAACCGTTAAGATTTTTGTCGTTTGGATTAAATCCTCAATTTCCATGAACTCATCATACCCATGGAGATTATTGTTGTTGGTACCAGGGCCATAATTAATACCTGGAATTCCATTTTGAATAAACCAGCGTGTATCTGATTGCCCTAACATTCCTACGACAGGAAGTGAGGTTCCTGAAACCTCTTGAATAGCCGATTGCAATTCCTCAATTAGAGGTGAATTCGCTTCAGTTACGGTTGGATTGGTTTGAAAATCCGGCACTCGCTCTACCTGGATGTTCATCTCTGGATCTTCCATCTGAAGCCTTTCGATCATAGTAGATACCCGATTATAAATATCATCAAGGGTTTGTTCTGGTATCACCCGAAAGTCCACCTCAATCTCACAGGTCCCAGGGACAACATTCACCTTGGTTCCCCCATTGATAATTCCAATATTGACGGTTGTATAACTCATTCCCTCAACTTCTGAAGGTTCATTTTTTAATTGTTCTTGCAGGTTAGTTAATTCTAGAATGACTTTTGCCATTTTTTCAACGGCATTTATTCCCTTCCATTTGAAGGCTGCATGAGCAGGACGGCCTGTTGATTTAATTCTTAACTGAAGAACTCCAGCCATAGCGCGAACGATATGATTGCTGTAGCCTTCCACAACCACCATATCACCTGTAACTAATCCTTGACCAGTGACATAACCTGCTCCTAGAACACCGCCAGTTTCTTCATCACAAGTAGCTGCGATCACAATATCACCGTAAAAAGGAATTCCGGACTTCTTTAACGCCACAGCAGCCATAATATAAGCGGTTAATCGACCTTTGGAGTCTGTTGCACCTCTTCCATATACCTTACCATTAGCAATGGCTCCTGAAAATGGCGGGTGGGTCCATTGTTCCAAGTCTCCTGCTGGAACCGTATCAATATGAGAGTTAAAAATTAAATTTTTCCCTCCTCCATTCCCTTTCATGACTGCAATAACATTTTTCCGAGGTGTTGGCAGATTTAATTTCCTCGTCACTTCCTCAGGCACATTGACTACTTTTACCTCAAATCCTAACGATAATAGTTCCTTTTCTAGAAAGTTACAAATTTCCTCATAGTTTCCTGGTGGATTTTCACTAGGAATTTGAATCATTTTTTGCAATAGAGTTACGATTTCATTACTCATCGAATCTACTACTTTTTCAATTGCTACATTCATGGTTGCACCCCTTTCTCTTTACAACCATATTAATGCAAGTTCTGTGCCAATCTTTTAACAAGGTTTTTAATATTATATATTAAAGTTTCGATAGGAATTAGGTTCATTTAGGTGAAGATACACGACCTACCTTTTAACCTAAACGAACTTAAATTTGTTTCAAATGACAATTAAAAAAGGGGAAGGAATAAATCCCCCCTTAAACATTTACTTCACATCCTCAAAGAATGGCTGAAGCGCTTCTTTTGGCACAGGTTTCGTTACTAGGCTAACAACAATAAATGAGACGAAACTGACCATGACTCCAGGTATAACCTCATTAATCCCCAACGGATTACCTGCTAAATACCAGAACAATGCTGTGAAGAAGCCGCCAATCATCGAAACAATTGCTCCCGCAGCTGTACCTCTCTTCCAGTTAAGGCCAAGAATCACCGTTGCAAAGAAAAAGCTCGCTGTTAAGGATGCCTGGAGAACGACTATGAATTGAACAATGTCCAACTGTCTTAAGGCCAAGAAAATAGGGATAATTCCTAGTACTAGTACCGCAATTCGGTTTACCTTCATTTTTTCACTGTCACTGGCGTTAGGCTTGATCATCGTGGCATAGAAATCATGTGAAAACGCGGAAGCAGATACCATCATAATGCCGGAAACTGTACTCATTATCGCTGAGAGGATTGCTAAAATAATCAAGGACCCCACAACTGGCGGAAGTATATTAATGGCCATGATGGTAGAAGCAATATCAGGTGTAGGCATATATGGGAAGAGTGCTCGAATGGCCATGCCTGCTGCTGCTACAGAAATACCAACAACAGCTTGGAAAATAAATGAAAAGCCGATTGCTAATTTTACGGTCTTCCTATCTCTTAATGTATACATTCTTGCTAACTCATATGGCGCTGCTGCCATTGCAAACCCAAAGGCTGCACCAAAACCAAGCAACTCCTTAAAACCGAAATGCCAGCTTAACATATTAGGACTAAATTCGGCTAAAAAATTCCCGACAAATTCTGTTCCACCTGCTTGATTAAAGAGCAATGGAAGGGCAGCAAAAAAGCAGCCGGCCATAATAATCGCCTGAACGAAATCACTATAAGCTGTAGCTCTCATTCCGCCAATCATCGTATAAAGTAAAGTGATCCCAACGGTTATGATCGCTCCCCAGATGAACGGAATTCCGAATAGTGTTTGGAAAATATTCCCTCCCGCTTGGTACTGTGCAGTTAGGTAAACGGTATAGGCTACTAATATTAAAAGGGCTGATATTCCCCGAGCCGCTTTACTATTAAATCTAGTACCTACGTAGTCAGGTACCGTTAACCCTTTAAAAGATTGAAACTTAGGGCCGACTAGGGTAGCCGCAATTAACCAGCCGAACCAAAGTCCAGCCCAAATCCAAAGGAAGCTCCCGCCCGTTAAGTAATGAATACCAAGTGTTCCTACAAATGTACCTGCACTCATTTGTGTAGCTGCAAATGCTGCACCACCGACTAATGGCCCAATGGATCTTCCTGCTACCAAGAAATCCTCTGTTCCTTTGTTCTTTGTTCCCGACCATATTCCGATACCAAGAATGACGGCAAAATATAAAACCAACACCACATAAAACGTCGTACTTACTTCAAACATTCACGATCCCCTCCTTTTAGTTATTTTTCACTTTTAACAGCCCAAAGGAAATATCCAGCAATCCAAACAACGGTATAGAGGACAAAAAAAGTAAAGGGAGCACCTAGATTAAACATTTACTACTTCACCACCCTTACTTTTTCTTTCACTAATGATCCAAGCCAAAATAATTCCCAAGATGACAGCCAATCCGAAAAAGGTATATAGATTTGAAGTTGTAAATAAGCCTGCAGGCGAAGAACCTGTTTCAAGATTTACGTAACTTGGAATGTTCATCATATCCTCTTTGACCATCCCCGAATCTCCAGAATCAATAATGGGGAATGATTCATGCAGATATTTCCCGTTTGGGAGATTGACATTTAATGAGACTACATTACCATTTCCAGCTGTATTAACAGCCGGTACGACAAATGGAATTTTCTCATTTCTCGTATCTGAAAATTGATAACTTACTGTATACGTAAATTCTCCTTTACTGCCTTCAGGTAGAGATACTAGTACTCTATTAACAGAATTTCCTTCATTTAACTCATAGGTAAGCTCTTGATCCTCTCCATTAATCACTAAATCTTCAAAATGCGCACCCCCGATTTTGGTTACGATATGCTCTAATATTCCCTTAGGGATTGCTTCGGAGTTGGAGATCGTTATTTTTTCCGTTACTTTGATAACATCTTCATACATAACTTTAAGGTTGGCGCTTTTTAAAACCGGCGTTGCTTCTTCTGCCGAAACGGTATTAATTGAAAGCAGCATCACGCCAAATAGCAACATGATTATTCTTTTCATTTCACTTTCCCCCTTCATTTCGCTTTTGATGGTTTCAAGCATCCTAGTATCTTTTCTTGACACCAAATTCTGTCAGTTATGAATAATCTGAAAACTAATTCTAAAAAAATTAAATACTAATTTCTTTCTCTGATTCTATGACTTGATGATTTTCAAGCTCACAGTAACTGAACATAATTCGAATCAGACAAGCAATAAAACTAACAATCCAGATTATTTGGAAACTCCCGTACGAATCATAGAGCATACCAAATACATATCCAGAAATTGCTGATCCTAATTGACCAACCGTGTTCATGATACTAATAAGCGATCCCGCGCTACTAATATGCACCATTTCAGTCGCGAGAGTCAGCATCGGGGCTAAAGACCATGAAATAGCGATGCCAATTACAAAAGCTGTACAATATATCCCCGTGTCGTTTAGGAATATCAACCATAAACAACATCCTGCCGCTAAGATAGAACCGATGATGAGAGTTGATTTTCTTTGCCCTACTATATCAGAAAGTTTACCTGAAAGAGGGGCTCCAATGATTTGAGCGATCATCATAATCGCCATGATCAGACCGGTCTCTTGCTTCGTATATCCCATAGCCGCTTCCAAATAGGTGGGCATCCAAGCCAGAAATCCATAAAGTCCAAATAAGCCAAAAAAGGAAATTCCCAAAAGACGTTTGATTTTTTTATCTTTAAACAAATTCAAGAAAACCCTAGACTGGACTTCTTTCTTTCCCTGTATTTCTGATGTATTTTTACTCTTTGGCACCTTTAGGAATAGCAGCAATGTTGGCAAAAGGAGAATAGATAACATAAGAAATAATCTGTTCCATTCTACATAGATTGATAGAATCGGAAAAACAGTTAAAGTTAATAACGATCCAGCAGCTGCGGCACCTTCTAGTATGCCAATGCTTAATCCCCGTTTTTCTCTAGGGCTATGGATTGAAATTAGTTTTATCGCTGGAGAAAAAATCATGGCTGCTGAAGCCCCCATAATAAACCTTAAAATAAGGGCCAGATAAAGTGAATGCGTCATTGAAAAGATCATCGATGAAATCATCATTAGAGACAATCCTAGCACGATTAACGATATAGGTGAATATCGGTCTGCAAGAGTTCCTGCAGGAATTTGGAAAATGGCGTATCCAAGCAAAAAGGAAGATAAAAGCCCTCCTACTTCAGTAAATCCTACATGATACATATCTTTTAGATCTACCAAAAAAGGAACGACTTCCATTCGATGAGATAGAGCTAAAAAATGAATAAAACTGACGAAACAGACCATGAACCATTGAAATTTATTCAAGGTACTACTCCTCCATAATCTCGTCGAAAATATCTTCCATCCCGAATCCAATACCCTTAGGTATATCCATCACTCCCTTAATCTCTACCACTCCAAAAGGGTCGTTCTTTAAATAATAAGGACCAACCATTTCATGCGAGTAGTTCCCAGGTAAAATAGTGGAAAGATGGAGACTTGCATAGGTTCCAAGCAGCGTATCCCATGGACTGATTAACACACATTGAAGACCTATTGCTTCTGAAAATTGCGCGATTTGAACAGCTGGTGTGATACCGCCGCATTTGATTAGCTTAATACCTATCAGGTCGATGGCTTCCTTTTTTGCAAGCTCATACACATCCTTTAACGTATGGGCACTCTCGTCGGCCATGATGGGAATAGATGTTGCACTTCTAATTTGTCTTAACCCATCATGGTCCCATCCGGGGACTGGTTGTTCAATGTAATCAATCTTATATGGTTCGATTTCTTTAATCTCCTGGACGGCCGTTTTCACTTTATATCCCTGATTTGCATCAATTCTTAAATGAATAGCTGGACCTATTGCCTGTCGAATTTGAGAAATGGCTTCGATATCTTTTCGAAAGTCTGTGCCAATTTTAATTTTCAGCGTATCAAAACCAGCTTCCGCCATTTCTTTTGCAGCTCTTGCCATTTCCTCCGGGAATTCATCCCCTAATACGTAGGCCACTCTGACAGGCTGTTTCCTTTCACCACCTAAAAGCTCATATACGGGAGTTTTCAACCTTTTTCCTTGAACATCCCATAAAGCCATATCAATAGCCGACTTTGCACCAGTTGCATTCCCGAGAATGATTCCCATTGAATGATGTATTTCTCTTACCGAATAAACCGGTTTTCCAATAATGGCAGGGCCGAGTTTTTTTTCCACTATCGCCTTCATTGTTTCAACAGTCTCTCCAGTGAAAAAAGGTAATTCGGATGCTTCCCCAAGACCTGTCAATCCTGTGTTGGTGGTGATTCGAACAATAAGATGGGATTGATATGGAGGCATTTTCCCATATGTCATTTTAAAAGGGACATTAAAGGGTGTTCGTACGATCTTTGCCTCTACCTTTGTAATGTACAAAAAGCTCCCTCCTTCCTTAGAAATGGAAAATGTAAAATCATGATCTTTTATTTTGGTGCATTAGGTTGTTTTAGGGTTGATTAGACTTTTTAACAATAACCTTTTTCTTGAATAAGGGTATTCCATTATTGGACGATTTTGTTTTTCTTCACAAGCAAGCCTTTAGAAGAAGTAACAGTCCCTGCTGAAATCTTCGGCGGTGTAAGATAGGCAAGCTTGGAGTGTGATAGCCCTGCTCCAACCAATGCTTCCGCCATCTTTAATGAGGTTTTGCCAGGATTGATAACAGGCACACCTAGTGCTTTAGACATTTCTTCTGCAACATTGAGGAAGCCCATTGACATACAGCCTAATACCAACGTATCTGCCCGGTCTTCCTGAATCGCTTTTTTCCCCTCTTCAATTAGCTTTTGGATCGTTCTTTCACGGTCGTTGGCAAGTTCGAGAACAGGTGTATTTATGGCACGCACGGATGCTAGCTTCTTACCAACCCCTGCTTTTTCCACTAGGTAATGCAGTGGATTTATAATGCTATTTGTAACTGTTATGATTGAAAATCGGTAACCACACATTGCTGCTGCCATTACACCCGCTTCGCCAGGTCCCACTACCACCATTTTTCCCGTTACTTCTCTAACTGCGTCCAAACCTGGGTCTCCATAACAACCTAAAATGGCGGCATCATACCCTTTTTTCTCCATCTCCAACATAAGATCTACAGTATTTGATATACTTAGGTATTCCTCATAAAGAGATTCAATGGACGCGGGGCCTTCATCTACATCGACGATATCAACATTTGTACCAGGCGCTGCATAGGAGCGCAGGATTTCTAATCTTCTCTCCATTTCTTGACGTCCTGGTTCCGTCCTACTTATCGGTCCTGGCAGTACATAAACTATTTTCATAATCATTCCTCCTTTATTCGTTTTCGTTAGTAATACTTGCAAGTTCTATGCCAGTTTTAGGAGATCAAGTTCGATTGGCATAAAAATTGCATTTTAATTTAATGAACAGTAGAAATACAAAGGTTGTGAAGCACATGGAACAAGAATTCAATTTCTATATCAAGGAAAAAACAAGCCAATTCTGGAAGGCTACTATTGCACTAAGTTTCGGTTCTTTCCTCGTATTTTCAAATTTACATTTTACACAGCCGTTACTTCCGTTAATATCCAGAGAATTTGAAGTTTCTCCTGCAATGGCAAGTTTAACCGTTTCGCTTGTAACATTGTCATTGAGTTTGTTTTTATTATTTGCCGGACCTTTTTCTGACCATATCGGCCGAAAAAACTTAATGTCTTTCGGGCTTTTGTCATCATCTTTATTTTCCCTTGCGATCTTTTTTGTTTCGGACTTCTGGGTCCTTCTAATTTTACGAACACTCCAAGGAGTCACATTAGCTTGTTTGCCGGCTATTGCTTATGCCTACATTGCAGAAGAATTTGAAAAAAGAGCTATAGGAGTTGCAATCGGTCTTTATATTAGCGGAAACACCATTGGGGGAATGGGCGGGAGAATCATCGGTGGATTCACGTCTGATTTATGGGGATGGCGATACGCCTATCTAACAATGGGGTTGATAGGTATTTTCTGTTTTCTGTTATTTGTTTTTTATTTACCTAAATCAAAACATTTTTCCCCCAATTCATTGGAGCTTAAGCAGGTTATAGGGCATTTTATTATCCATCTAAAGAATCGCGAACTAAGATCAGCGTATTATATTGCTGGAATCATCTTTTTTATTTTCATGGGGTTGTTTAATTATTTATCCTACCATCTACACGGGGCACCGTATCATTTATCTTCCAGCTTAATCGGTCTATTATTTCTATCCTACCTTGCTGGAACATTTAGCTCGACATTTTCCGGGAAACTGGATGCCATTATGAGTATTCCTAATCGGATGTGTGCAGGTCTCCTCATTATGTTAGTCGGTGTTTTGCTAACGCTTTTTAGTTCGCTTTTAATGATTTTAATCGGTCTTATCATTGTCTGTTTTGGTTTTTTCTTCGTACATGCAGCTGCAACAAACTGGGTAAGTATCCTGGCGAAAGAGGCAAAAGGAAGCGCCTCCTCTCTCTACTTATTTTTCTATTATGCAGGAGGCAGCTTGGGGAGTTATGTCTTAGGGTTTGTTTGGGAGTATTTTGGGTGGTATGCAATTGTAACGGTAACCATCTTGTTACTATTGGCGGGTTTAAAAATAACCCTTGGAATGGTCGTCGTACAAAAGAATGAAAAGGTAAAAATGACTTTGTAAAAAGGGAGAAATGGATCGATCATTCTCCCTTTTTTATATCATTATTTAGTTATTTATTTGCTCAACAGAGAGGTTAACGGTCCGAATTGCTTCTAATAGGGTATAGTTTACTTTATTGAGATTACGTTTTAATTCGGTTAGAACTAAATGATATTGATGACTTCCTACCTCTAAGTCTGCTAATTTCTCACAATTCGCTAGTAACGGGATTGGAGGCTGCTTTAATGCTGTATCATGGTTGAATATGTCCCCTTTTACATAATTAAGGGGAACTAAAATATTGGAAAGTTGTTTTAATGTTTTGTTAGCATGAGTAACTTGTGGGTCAGTAAGTGTCGCTAGCAAACTGCCAAACTGTGTTAAGTTATTTTTCAATTCCTCAATTCGGTTATTTGTAATACTAAAATTCAAGCGGCCATTTGTTTTGCTTTGATAGTCCTTTATGCATGTTTCCAATTCTTCGACTGCTGCCAATTGGTTAATAGGCAAAATCTCAGTAGTACATGCTTCATACGCGATAGATAAATATATTTTGCAATCACGGGCAAGATTTTCTGGAGAAATCTTGTCAAGTGTATCTTCTGTTGTATGCCACCACCAGCCAAATCCGCCGGCTTTTCCTGCTCCAAATAATTGAGAAAACGCTTCTGATGCTGGATTATTGGACTGAGGCTGTTCAGATAACCCCATAAAAAGCGACGGAACACCAGGGCCCCAGAAGGATTGATCCCCTGCTCTGCCAAATCGTGATCCTTCAAACTCATCTCCTGTTAGTTCCTTAATAGACCGTTTAGCAAGATCCCTAGTCTCAGCCATACAATTAGCCTCTGTTAATATCGTGGCTCCTTTGCCGCCAACTGAATCAATATTAATATGAAGAACACAATTTTCGTGAAGGTCTTCCCAATGTTCATCACAATACAAAGCAGAACCTGCATAACGGCCATGCGAGTGGCCAGACCAGAAGGCAAGCTTTAAGCTGCGACGAAGATTGTCTTTATTTAGGGCAAGTATTCGTGCAACTTCCAACATCGTTGCATTTGCTGTTCCATTATCCATTACCCCATAATGCCATGAATCAATATGGCCGCTAAATAATACAAAATGATCATCCTCGTCATTACCTGGAATCTCAGCAGTTAAAGTTGGAATTTTTATCCATCTAGTATCAACCTTAGTTTTTAGCCATCCTTGACAATTAGTGTGATTTTTTACAGTGCTTTTCATCTTTTGTCCATCATGAAAATTGACCGATACAACCGGAATCTTTGGCAAATTGTCATAAGTATGAGGTGTTGGGTTTCCCCATACCGGTGAAACGATCATTTCATGCGTATATTCAGCATTTATAAAGATAATTGCTTTTGCTCCTGCTTGCTGAGCCTGAAGTACCGCCCCTGGAATAGCGAGACCATCTAGCAGGACTATTTTTCCGCTAACTGGATTTTTTTGATAGTCTACACTTACTGACTTACCTGAATACACAATTTCCCCTGCTAACCCTGTTTCATCCGTAGAAACGGCCATTGAATGAGTAATGGCAGGAAAGCTTTGACCGTTAACCTTTAGCTCCGTTTTTCCTGGAAGACTAATGTAAGCATCATTAAATGTTAACTCTGTTGTTAAGCCAAATTCTTCAAGCTTTGATTTTGCGTAATAAAAGGCACGGAGCTCTTCCACGGTTCCTGATAGACGAATTTCTGAAGCAACGTTTTGAGTATATTCCATTAATAGATCCTGATTTACTTCCTCAAGCATTTGGCTTTTAATAGATTCTAAATCGACCTTCATCAAAAATCCCCCTAATGGTTAATTTGCTAACTCCTTGATCAACAAAGCTACTAATGCACTTCTTTTCGGCATTTGAGAAATAATGATATGTTCATTAAGAGCATGTGCCCCGTCACCAACTGCACCTAAACCATCCAGGGTTGGAGCAAACGGTGCAGAAAAGTTCCCGTCACTTCCTCCACCTGTTTCTTTCTCTTCCAATTTAAAACCCAGATTTTCCTGGGCCACTTTCTTTGCCATGTTAAAAAGTGAAATAACTTGATCTGTTCGTTCAAATGGAGGTCGATTTATACCGCCGGCTACACTAACTTCAACACCAGTGGTACTTGGCTTGAGATTTTTGATGATCGGTATGATCCGGTCAAATTCTGCTTTCGTTTTTACACGTAAATCGATATCTGCTTCCGCTTCTGCTGCAATTACATTCACGGTTGTTCCACCTTTGATTTTGCCTACATTGACGGTGGTTCCTTTGCTATAATCAGTTAATTCATGTAAATAAGTTACTTGTTTGCTTAATTCAAGAATAGCGCTTATTCCTTTTTCAGGTTCCACTCCGGCATGAGCTGCTCTACCTTTAATATTAAGTTTGAATATTCCTACACCTTTTCTAGCAGTCTTTAATGCGCCTTGCCTCGATATTGCAGGTTCTAATACCAACACGTATTTACTTTTTTTTGCTTCTTCTTCTATCAGTTTTTGAGAGGATGGGCTTCCCAACTCTTCATCAGATGTACATAGAAAAACGACCTTTTTGTTTAATTGTGCATTTGTTTCTTTTAGTGCCCACAGTGCATATAACCCCTGGACAATACCGCCTTTCATATCAAAAACTCCTGGTTCATAGGCAATATCTCCTTCAGTTTTAAAAGGAATTTTTTCTAGAATATCCCCTTTCCGCCAAACTGTATCATAGTGTGCCAGGAGCAGAATTTGTTCGTCGCCATGTCCAAATTCCCCTCTGACATGATTACCAAAAAGCTCATTTTGAATAATGGATGATTTCCCAGAAGTTAATTCTTCAAATAATTCAGCAATGAAAATCGCCAGTTCATCAGCTAATTCTTTATCACGAGTGGGTGATTCTTTTTCTACTATTTGTTTTAATGACTCAAGCATCTCTGCTTGATTTTCCTTTAGAATTTCGACGAGCTCGTTCATAGTAGCCCCCTTTTCTGATTCTAATTATTGAGAAGATCGTGAACCAACTTCCCATTCATAGCTCTGCTTAAAGATTTCCAAAATCAAAGAAGACTCTATCGATTCAATACCATCGATTGGGCTAATGCCATTCTTCATAACCCGATAAAGTTCCTCGTTCGAGGACGAAATTACTTCCACATATAAGTCATAGACACCCGTTGCTGCTGCTACAAAACGAATCTCTGGGATCGCAACTAGTTTTTCTATAACATGGTCTAATTTCTGGTGACGCACCTTCATTCCAAAGATGGTCACACTAGGACTTCCTGTCTTAAATGGATTCACTACACCTACAATTTTAAGAATTTGGTTTTCTATCATTCTTTGAACTCTGTTTCTCACGGTCCCGACCGTAATACCTAATTCCTCTGAAATGTCAGTATAGGAAGTTCTACCATCCGTTTGTAACCTTTTAATGATGTCGAAATCTAGTTCATCCAAATTCAGTTGGGCTTCTTCAACCTTTTTAATGAAACTCAGCCTCCTTTGAAAATTCAAAATTTTCATTTAACTACATAATAAATTATAAATTTTTCAATATCAATTATTATTTTTTCATTATTTTCAAAAAAATCAACTCCAAGATATAGAGCCGATTTACTACTTCCGAATGTTTTAAGGGGTATCTTCATTTGGTTTCATTGACCATTTTAATTGTTGTACCACCTATATCAACACCAACTAACCATTTTTCTTCCATAACTATTCACTCTCTTCCCCATTAATTTCTTTCCATAAAAACACCTGAAATCTAATTACGATATATAAGATTCTTTATTTATTTCTACAAAAGAGGCTCCTCAATTGAGAAGCCTCTTTTTATATATTTTATTTTACAGCTACTGCTGTTTTTTCAATATTTACCCATTGACCTTTTTCAGCTGATTCAAGGATTGCATCTGCGATTAATTCAATTTGGTAGCCATCATTGAAGTTTGGAGAAAACTCTTTATCTTCAGCAATTGCTTTAAACAAATCATATGTTTCAATGATTTTTGTTTCGCCGTAACCAATACCTAGAGCAGGGATTGGCCATAATCCTTCACCATATGGAGTGGCAGGTCCTGTATAAACCGTTCTAAAGCCTTTTGCATCGCTTGGATCATCAGCAAAGCAAACTTGAAGCTCGTCACGGCGCTCATAGTTAAAGTATAGAGAACCTTTTTCACCGTGAATTTCAAAGGTTAGGAAGTTGTTACGCCCCCATGCATTACGTGTTGCTTCAATCGTTCCAATAGCACCATTATCAAACTTAACCATGGTAATCACTTCATCGTCTACATCGACTTGCGCTTTTGGTACATCACTTCCACCGGTTTTCACAGTACCTAGTTTATCAATACCGCCAGTTTGAACCGGTCTTTCTGGAATCCATGTTCTTGTCATCGCATTTACATCTGTAATTTCACCAACAAGGTAACGGGCAAAATCAACTACGTGTGTTCCGATATCACCTAGAGCGCCAGACCCAGCAATTTTCTTCTGGAAGCGCCATGATAATGGAGAATCGGGATCCGCTGACCAGTCTTGCAGGTATGTTCCTCGGAAGCTGAGAATGTTTCCAATTCTTCCTTCTTCAATATATTTTTTCGCAAGAGCAACAGCTGGTGTTCTTCTGTAGTTGAAGGCAACCGCATGCTTAACTCCTGCAACTTGTACGGCTTCCAGCATTTCCTTGGCTTGTTCAGCACCTAATGCCAATGGTTTTTCGCAGATAATATGTTTACCAGCTTTTGCTGCTGCAATTGCAATTTCAGCATGCGAATTATTTGGAGTAACAATATCAATAACATCAATTTCCGGATCGTTAACGACAGCTCTCCAATCTGTCGAATAATTGTCAAATCCTAACCTTGCTGCTGCGTCTTTTGCTAATTGTTCGTTAACATCTACTACTGTATGACGGTGAGGGATTGCTGGTGCTGGCCAGAAAAACATTGGCATTCCTGCATAGGCAAGTGAATGCGCCTTTCCCATAAATCCACCGCCGATCATGCCTACGTTTAATTTTTTCATTTTTGTATTCTCCCTTTTATGAATGGTTCATTATTTTGCAACACTTTGAATAGATTTTGGTGCATCCTGATGGTAAACAAGTTTCCATGCGTCTAATACGTTTTTATTCGTTACTTGTAATGCTGGTACAGCTACATATGCCGGGGCTTCTTTACCAAGTATTCCATAACCTGCTAATATTGCTTCTGAAATCCCCTGGTCATACGGCAGCTGAGCACCAAGCCCTTTAATAATTCCATCAGAGGCAATATCCAAGGCTACGTTTGTCCCTAAATCGATTGTTGTAATCACGAAATCTTTCTTGCCTGCCGTACGTGTGGCTGCTAAAGCTCCTTCTGCCGGAACATCCCAGACGACAAACATGCCATCAAGGTCACGATTTTTCGTCAACATTCCAGAAGCCACTTTCTCGCCATCGTTAGGGCCGATGATGCCCCCACGTTCAACGATTTTGATATTCGGATATTTTTCTTTGATTGTTTTTTCAAATGCTTCTGTACGCTGCTTGGTTACGAAATAATCGGCATCATGATAAATCACACCGATTTTTCCTTTTCCACCAAGCTTTTCAGCCATGATTTCCGCTGCCTGAACACCATTTCCATAGTTATCAGCAGAAACTACACTCACATAATCCTTGCCTGCTTCCAGACCATTTGGTTTATTATCCATAAACACGACTTTCACTCCTGCATCTGCGGCTTTCTTAAAAGCTGAAGCAGTCGAAACAGGGTCAACTGGAATCCCTACGATAATATCAGGTTTTTTCGCTAAAACTGTTTCAATATCAGATACTTGTTTTTCAGCCTTAAATTGGGCATCGGTTACAGCCACTACTTCAATTCCCATTTTCTCAAAGGTGGCTTTTAAACCATCGATTTGAGCAGTCGCCCAGTCGTTTCCTGCATAGTGCATAACAAGAGCGGCTTTGTATTTTCCTTCTTTGATCTTTTGAACTTCTTCTTCAGTCAGCTGTAGTGTTTTAGCTGAAACAGCAGCTTCCCCGCTAGGACCTTTACTTAATATTTCTTGGTCAGGGATCTCCTGATTAATGGTAATTGGACCGGAACTTGCCGCTGTTTCTTCCGTTTTGGACTTCTCTTGCCCATCACTTTTTTCGATATTCGTGCTTTTCTGGCCGCAGCCGGCTAGTGCAATACTAGTAATAAATAGAATCATAGTAATAATCGATAAAACCTTTTTCATATTGGTCCCCCTATCTCTTGAAAAACTTATTTTGTCTTTAATGCTTCATACTGGGCAAGAAACTGCCGGCTGATTTCGGCACCCTCTTTTGGATTCGCCCAGCTGTCCAATTCCACTGTAATCCAGCCGTCATAGTTTACTTTCTCTAGTAATTTTAGCATTTCAGCAAACTTCTGATGGCCTTCCCCTAAAGGCAAAAACTCACCATTTTCATAGTCTTTAAAGTGAACATATTTGATGCGGTCGACATATTTTTTAATCACTTCAACCGGGTCTCCCCCACCTGCTTCAATATGAGCTGTGTCAGGACATAGGTTGATAGTTGTTAAAGGCATTAATTTATCCAGCTGTTCAGGTGACTGTACATTCGTCCCCAAATGCGGATGGTAGCTAGGAATAAGGTGGTATTTTTCTGCGATTTCTACTACTCTATTAAGGGCATTTCCTAAATCTTTGTAGTCGCTTTCTTTGTTGCCGTTAGTCCGGACTGCACCGCCGCCGACAACAAGATGCTGTGCTCCTAATTCATAAGCAAAAGCTGCTACCTCTTCAATTTTTGCTAATTCTTCCTCTAAAATATCAGGAAAAATAAAGTTTCCGCCGGTGTAAACACCTATGAAGGATAAAGAGTGATCTGCGATTAGTTTTTTAAATTCTTCCTTTTTATCTCGAAATTGCATCATATTTCCATCAAAAATTTCAAACCCTTTATACCCAGCTTCAGCAATCTCTTTGAGCGCGTCCTCTGTTGAGCCGTTTGCAAGGTAATAGAGATCCTTTACAGAAGTAACTCCTGCCGGGTGACCAACCACGCCTCCCCAGGTATTCGTTTGATAACCTAGTTTCATCATTTTCCCTCCATTTTTCACTATCTAGCTTCTTGTCTCTTCGAAAATATTCTCCGTTATGTAATCGATTACAATTTGAGGATTTAAAAAATAATTATTTTGTTTTCTAAGAGAATATAATGTAATCCATTACATTTGACAAAGTAGTATCTTCACTCCTTATACTACTTGGTATATGGTAAAGTTAAAATCAATAAAATTGCTAATCTAAATACACATTCTTGCTAACCAAAAAAAGCTCTAATCTTTCCCTAAAGTTTTTGAAAGATTAAAGCATTATACTTTCATTCTTCTGAATTTTCCCGGCGGGCTACCTGTCATTTTTTTAAAAAGCAAATTGAAATAATTAGCATTTTCATATCCTATTAACGAGGCAATTTCCCTCACAGAAAGATCGGAATACTCCAGCAGCCTTTTTGCCTCTTCAATACGGCACTGAATCATGTATTGAATGGGCGGCAAGCCCACTTCTTCTTTAAAAATGTGTCCTAAATGGAAGGGGCTTACATAAACGAGGTTGGCTAAATCGTTTAAAGTCAGCTCTTGCCGAAAATTTTCTTCAATATATTTTTTTACTTCAAGGCACATAGAAGAAAAGGAAGGATGATAATCGACATTTTTCAATAGACGAGTAACTTTAATCACTACCGTTTGTAATATTGAGGATATGATATCTTGGTAACCCACATGCTTTATACTATATTCATTTAATATTACCTTTAAATAACTATGAATCTCCTTCTTTTCTTCCTGCAAATTAATAATTGGAAGATCTGTGGATTCTATCAAAAAACCTTTCTGCTTCCCATTGATATGGAGATTGGAAAAACAGATGGAAATCCCATTAAGAGGATTATCCATACAAGATTTCACCTTGAGATCACTTAATGGATTTAATATGATAAGATCTCCTGTTTTTCCCACAAAATGGCTGTCTTCAAGTATGAAATCACCTCGTCCTTGTTCTATAAAGATAATCTCTGTATAGTCGACGTCGGCATTTTTTTTAAAACCAAGAGGATTTTTTTGATTGATTACTGATGCAGATATTAATCGAGGTGTTTCAAGTAGAATGGAGGTTTTTTGCACGGCGGATGCCCCCTTTAAAGAAGAATGGGCGGCGACTACAGGTATCTGTTACCGCCCGGATTTTTCCAAGATTATTTGTGCTCCCAGCCAATTTCTTTCATTTGCTCTTTTAAGTATTTAATCGATTCTTTGGCAAACCAATCTGGTTCAGACGCTCTAGAATTGAATCCAACTTCCATTGCTAAATATCCATCATAATTGATATCTTTTAAGGCTCTTAATACCGCATCATAATCACATTGGCCTTTACCAGGAGGGAGACGGTCGCTGTCGGCGATATGAACATGATGAAGCTTGTCT
The DNA here is from genome assembly GCF_001591505.1 of Neobacillus niacini NBRC 15566. Lineage (GTDB taxonomy): Bacteria > Bacillota > Bacilli > Bacillales > Cytobacillaceae > Neobacillus > Neobacillus niacini. The sequence continues at coordinate 40,472 of NZ_BCVA01000032.1, read as the reverse complement.
TTCATTCGGTATACATAATCACTGGCCACTTCATTTCTGTACAATGCATGGAATGTATCAAACATGACCTTAACATTATCCATACCTGATTGCTCTGCTAATAGAAGGGCATCATCAGCTGTTTCAATTAAGTTGCTGTCTGCTGGAGTTGGTTCAACTACAAGTGTCACACCAAGATCCTTAGCATATTGGGCTACTTCAATTAAGCCTTCTAAACTGTAGTTCCAAGCTTCTTGCTGAGAAGTTCCAAAAACCACCCAGCCTGCAATCCACATAACGGTTGGGCATTCCCATTCATGCGCTAAACGAACAACTTCCTTATAATGTTTAATCGTAAATTCTCTTTCTTCCTTTAAAGGAGAGCTTGGGTTCATCCCTGGACCTCCGCCTGGTGCGGGAAGCATCGATGAAACCTTTAAGTTCTTTTCCTTAAGCAATTTTTTGATTTCTTGTCTTCTTTCAGGTGATAAATAGTCTGGCCAGGCATGCGGGGCTGCACAGCCAATTTCAATCGCATCGTAACCAAAAGAAGAAAGACGGTTGATAACTTCCTCTAATGGATAAGAAGAAAGCCAGTTTGGAAAACTACTATACACCCATGTGTTAAATGAAATACCTTTCATTAGGAACAGCTCCTTTTAATATAATCATTGGTTTAAATCTAGTAAGGATAGCTTAACCTGTGAGTAATGCTGCTTTATCCGAGAGTAAAGGCAGCTTATCCGAGAGTTACGACCTACCGCTTCCGCTTTTCTTATTCCCAAACAAATACAGCTTTTTCTGTCTTTCTTTCATCAAACATACGGAATGCTGTTTCTGCTTCTTCCAATTTAAATTGATGTGTCACTAGTTTTTCAACAGGCAGATTTTTTCTCACTATGAATTCTGCAATTTCGTCAAACTCTTGAATTGGGAAGTACCAAGAACCGATCACCGAAATTTGCTTACGAATTAACTGCTGACTAGGCTTAATTGTTGTCTCTTTGCTTTCGCCGATAAAGGCCACACTTCCATGTGCTCTCACACAATCTAATGCATCATTTTCAGCATACGGGCTTCCGGAGCAATCGATTGCTGCGTCTGCACCGGCACCATTTGTAATACGGGCAATTTCTTCTTGAACATTCATCGTTTTACCATTGATGGTGTAATCTGCACCTAATTCTTTCGCAAGCTCCAATCGCTCATCCAGCATGTCAACTGCAATAACTGTTGCGCCTAATCCTTTAGCAATCATCACACCTGCACCGCCCATTGGGCCCATACCAAAAATAACAAGGTAGTCTCTTCCGGAAATTCCTAATCTCTTTTGAGCGTGATAAAGGGTTCCTACTGCATCTGTTGACACGGCAGCTGTTACAAAGCTCATAGTATCTGGAAGTCTCATGCAGTTTTCAGCTGGAACTACCATATACTCAGCGTCGCCGCCATGAGAGTCAAAACCTATGCACTTAAATTCTTTACAGAACATTTTGTATCCACTCTTACAATGAGCACATTCACCGCAGCCTAATGCTAAGTAAACAGCAACCCGATCACCAGGCTTAAAATTAGATACACCATTACCTACTTCTGTAATAACTCCCGCAGGCTCATGTCCAGGCACCGTACATCCACATTTTGTTCCTTCAAAAACAGATGTTCCGTAGTATAAGCTCATATCACTGCGGCAAATAGCAGACGCCTTTAATTGAATGAGTACTTCTCCTTGTCCTGGTGTTGGGATTTCAACCTGACGAATTTCTACCTTTTTGTCTCCGGGAAAAAATACTGCTTGCATTGTTGTCATCGTACTGCCTCCAATAAGTTAATTTGAATCATAGGACTAAGGTCTTCTACTACAACTTGTTTTTATTGATTACATAAGGGCTGTAGAATACAGCCGGCCATATCCCCTTTTATATAAAACCGTATAACGTTCCGATCAAAATTGCTCTATCAACCAAAAATTAAGCCCACCACATATCAGTAACTTGTTCCTTAAACATGGCATCTTTTAAAAGAGAAATCGCTTTCTTTAATCCCTCATCTGTTGAAGCAAGCATATCTTCATGTTCAATGGAAATGACATAATCATAACCAACCGCTCTTAAGGTACTCACAATGTCTTTCCACATTTTTTCATCCGATCCATATCCTACAGATCTAAATGTCCATGAGCGATCTAAAATTTGGCTGTAATGCTTTGTATCTAAAACACCATTTACACTAATATTGGCTTGATCTAAATAAGTGTCCTTCGCATGGAAATGGAAAATGGCTTTTTCCCTTCCAAGCCTTTTAATTGCTTCTACCGGATTGATTCCTTGCCAAACTAAATGGCTTGGATCAAAATTGGCACCAATGTTTTCCCCCGCATGTTCTCTTAACTTTAGTAGTGTATCAGGATTATAGACTACAAACCCAGGGTGCATTTCTAAGGCAATTTGGTTAATGCCATGCTCTTTCGCGAATTTCGCTTCCTCTTTCCAATAAGGAATCACGACTTCGTTCCATTGCCAGTTCAACACATCTAAATATTCAGGCGGCCAAGAACATGTGACCCAGTTTGGATTTTTTGCACTGATATGATCACCCGGGCATCCGGAAAAGCCATTGATAACAGGAACTTCTAAATGTTCTGCCAGTAAAACGGTTTTCCGCCAAACGTCGTGTGATTCTTTGGCAATTTTCACATTCGGATGCAGCGGATTCCCGTGGCAGCTTAAGCCACTGATGGTTATTCCCCTTGTTTCAAGTGCTCGCAGGAATTCTCTAGTTTTATCGGGAGAGGCAAGCAATTCATCCGGTTTACAGTGATGGTTGCCGGGATAATTGCCAGTCCCCAATTCAACGGTCTCAACACCCATACCTGCCAGCTTATCCAGCATTTCTTCAAATGGCAAATTCTGATAAAGCGGGGTAAATACACCTAGTTTCATGCCAGAACCTCCTTGCTTGCCTGAACCTTCACCCATTTCTGCAGCTGATGGCTTTCCAAGATGGCATCTGTAATACACATGGAAATATGGCCATCTACAAATGTCGCAAACTTATGCTTGTCTGTTTTCAGGCTCTTTCCTTCGCTAACAAAAGAGTAGAAATTTAACATCATATTTTTTAATGCATCCGGCCAGCCTTCATTATGCCCACCTGGATGATGGATAGCTGATCTTGCCTCCGCTGAGAATAACGCAGGGTCTGCTAAAAGAACTTCATTCGCTTTATCCCGGTGTCCGATCCATAATTTTTCTGGTTCTTCCTGGTTCCAGAAAACAGAGCTGTGGCTTCCGTTGATTTCAAAACTTAGTCTATTTTTCCGACCGGCACTTACTTGGGATACCGTAAAGACTCCTCTTGATCCATCTTCAAAGCGAACTAGAACGGATGCATAGTCTTCTGTATTGATTTGAACATCTTCATATTCCATATCTTCTTTATTCTTGGCCCCAAAAGTAGCTACATTTCCTGTAGGCTTCTTTCTTACTGGAATAACAGTTGCTAAATCAGCAAATACTTCCACAATTTTTTTACCTGTTACAAATTGGACAGTATCGCACCAATGGGATCCAATATCCGCTACGGCCCGTGATTTCCCGCCTACTTCCGGTGCTAAACGCCAGTTATAATCTGTTTCATATAATAACCAGTCCTGCAAGTAACTTCCGTGAACCAAATTCACTTTCCCAAGATCACCATTTGTGATTTTCGCTTGTAAGTTTTGTATACTTGCATGCTGTCTGTAATTAAAGTTCACGGCATGGACTACACCGTGTTTTTCTGCAAGTTCCAGCAATTCTGCTGATTCTTCACTGTTCATTGCCAGCGGCTTTTCTGAAACGACATGCTTTCCTGCCAAAATAATCTCTTTATTAATTGCATAGTGCAGGTGATTTGGTGTGCAATTGTGCACTACTTGGATTTCACTGTCTTTTAGCATTTCACGGTAATCACCATAAGCTCTCGGGATTCCAAGCTCAACGGCTTTTTTTTCAGCTGTTTCCTGACTGGTTTCCGCCAAACCAACTACTTCTACAAAGCCAAGTCTTCTGATGGCTTCAATATGTGTTGGCCCGATAAAACCGGTACCAATGATACCAACTTTAATCTTCTTCACTTCGTTTCCTCCTGTACATAAGTTTTCTCATGTTGCAGTAACGTACATTTTAAGAGCGTTTTATAAAAACCTATCGCTTCATCGCTTTCTTACCAAATGCCACAGCCAAGATGATGATAATTCCTTTGATAATCATTTGCTGGCTGACATCAAGACCCATAATGATCAAACCGTTATTAATCGTACCAATCATCAAGGAACCTACAATCGTCCCGATGATCGTTCCTACACCGCCAAACAAGCTTGTTCCTCCAAGGATGACCGCTGCGATAACAGAAAGCTCATCCCCTTCTCCAAAGGAAAAACGACCTGCATTCATACGACCTGCATAGAGAAGCCCGGCTAAACCAGCCATTAATCCTGTACCTAGGAAAACCATCAGCTTAATTTTCATTGTCTTCACACCTGAAAATCTTGCAGCGTTTTCATTTCCGCCTGTAGCAAGCACCTGACGGCCAAATGCTGTTTTACGAAGCAACACATGGGCGATAACTGTAAACACTAGAGTCCAAATAAGAAGAACCGGAATTGGACCAATATCACCTGATCCAAAAATAAAGTTGAAATTTGCATCTACAATTGGTACTGGTGCTGTGTCTGTTATCCACATCGCAAAACCTTTAACTGCTCCCATTGTTCCTAATGTTACAAGAAAGGAAGGAATGGCTACCTTTGTAACAAGCAAACCATTGATTAAACCAACCACAAGTCCCGTACTTACACCGCCAATGAGTCCTCCCACAATGCCATAACCGGCTTGGATCGCCAATGCACCTACAAGAGAAGAAAGAGCGGCAATGGAACCAACAGAAAGGTCAATTTCACCTGTACTGATTACAAATGTCATTGCCAACGCCATTAAGGAAATGGTAGCTGTTTGTCTAACAATATTTAACAAATTTCCTGAAGTTAAAAACCCTTCATCACTTAAGCTGATAGAAAAATAGATTAATACTCCTACGAAAGCGAAATAAACAATATAATTGCGCCATTCGAAGCCTTTCAATGCCGGAGCTGCCGGCTTTTGTATATTAGAAACCTTGGATTGCATATTGTAATTCCTCCTCTGTTTTTATCTCTTTGCGTTTCATCTCCTTCTTTATTTTCCCATCATGCATGACGACCACACGGTCACTCAAGGCAAGCAGTTCTGGGAGTTCAGAGGAGACCACAAGGATTGCCTTGCCAGTTTCGGCCATTTCTCGAATAATTTCAACGATTTCTGTTTTTGCACCAATATCCACACCAATAGTTGGTTCATCCAGCATGAGTACGGTAGGATCATTCGCCAGCCATTTGGCGAGGACGATTTTTTGCTGGTTACCGCCTGATAACAGTCTGGCTTGTTTAAAAATATGATCCGTTTTAATATTGAGCTTTTGAACAAAATCATTGCTAATGTCATTTGATTTTTTATTATCTATAAAAGTTCCTTTTTTAACCTTCGAAAGAATTGGAAGAATCATATTATCTTTGACACTATGTTCAAGAACCAAGCCTTGCATTCGGCGATCCTCCGGAATCAAAGCAAGACCGGCATCGATCGCATTCCTTGGATTCTTAATCGTTTGTTTTTGTCCGTTAATGTAGATTTCTCCATTCTCAATCGGGTCAATTCCAAACAGACTTCGAAGTAATTCTGTTCTCCCGCTTCCCATCAACCCTGCAATTCCGACGATTTCACCCGGCTGAATTTTAAGATTGATATCTTGAACATTTCCGGCTGTTAAGTTTCTCACTTCAAAAATCGGCGGTACGTCAGTATCATAAGCACGTTCCTTCCATTCAAAGGCTTGGTCAAACTCCATACCGACAATATGTTGAATAACGGTGTCAAGATTGGTTTCACTGCATGTTTCAGTTGTGATATACCGGCCATCACGTAGTATTGTAATTCGGTCACAAATTTCAAAAATCTCATCCATCCGGTGAGAAATATAGATGATCGAATATCCTTTTGCTTTCAATTTGTTAATAAAGCTAAATAATACTTCTGTTTCATTTTTGGTTAAGGAAGAGGTTGGCTCGTCCATGATAAGAATTTTCGCTTCTTGTGAAAGTGCTTTGGCAATTTCCGTCATCTGCCAATATCCTACTCCTAGGTTTTGTACAATATCAGTTGGTTTAATATCTACGCCTAATTCTTCAAGCAGTTTTTCCGTTTTCTTCTCACAATCCTTGTCATCGAGCAGCCCTAATGATGTCTTCTTCTCACGTGTAAGATAGATGTTTTGGGCAACAGTAAGGGTTGGAATTAAACTAAACTCTTGGAAAATCATCGATATATTATTTTTTTGTGCTTCTTCATAACTTTTAATACTCACAGGTTTTCCGTCAATCAGAATGTCGCCGCTATCTGCGGTATAAACACCTGTTAGAATTTTCATTAACGTCGATTTCCCGGCACCATTTCCCCCCATCAAGGCGTGAACTTCACCTTTTTTCACGGAGAAATTAACATCTTTTAATACAGGAATCCCGTTAAATGCTTTACTAATATTTTTCATTTCTAGAATAGGTTGTTCCATCAAGTTCACCTTCTTTTCGTGATAGAGGCTGCTTTTCGGGCAGCCCCTATCATATTTTTTATTTCATTGCATCTTGAACTGTTTTTGGTGCTTCTGTCCCGTAGATAAGCTTCCAAGAATCTAATACATTTTCTTTTGTGACTTTAATTGATGGCGAAGCAACATAAGCTGGTGCTTCCTTACCTAATAGTGCATAGCCGGAAAGAATCCCTTGTGCAACACCTTGGTCATATGGCAGCTGAGCTCCAAGTCCTTTTACGATTCCATCCTGTGCAATTGAAATTGCAACGTTTGTTCCCAAGTCAACAGTTGTTACAACAAGATCATTTTTGCCTGCAGTGCGTGCAGCTGCCATGACACCTTCAGCAGGTACATCCCATGGAGCAAAGATTCCGTCAATATCTTTATTTCTTGTAAGCATCGCTGAAGCTACTTTTTCAGCATCGTTTGGACCGGTAATACCGCCTTTTGCTACAATCTCAATATTTGGATATTTTTCCTTGATTCTTGCTTCAAAGGCATCCGAACGATTTTTTGTTACAAAGAAGTTTACATCGTGATACACGATACCAACTTTACCTTTTCCACCTAGTTTTTCAGCCATAACGTCCGCTGCTGTTGCTCCGTTACCCGCGTTGTCACCAGACACAATACTGATGTAATCTTTTCCAGGGACAAGGCCTTCTGCAGCTCCATCCATAAATACTAATTTAACCCCTTGTTCAACTGCTTTTTTATAAGCCGGTGCTGTAGAAACGGCATCAACTGGAACTGAAATCATGATGTCAGGTTTTTTTGCTAAAACCGTTTCAATATCATTTACTTGCTTTTCTGCTTTAAACTGTGCATCTGTTACAGCAACTACTTTGATACCCATTTTCTTAAACGTATCCTGCATCGCACCAACTGCGGCATTCATATAATCAGTACCAGAATAATGCATAACAATGGCTGCTTTATATTTTCCATCTTTAATCTTTTTTAGCTCTTCTTCCGTAAGCTGCAATGTCTTTGCTGAAACAGCTTGTTCACCGTTTGGACCTTTATCTTTAACTTCTAAGTCTGGAATTGCTGGATTAATCGTTAATGGACCTGAAGCTGTATCTGAATAGTTTTCATTCTTTTTTGTCGTTGTTTGATCACCTGAAGTAGATTTATTGCCGCCGCATCCCGCCAGCACGAAACTTAAAATCAACAATAATACCGAAAGTGAAAAACTCTTTTTCATTTGGTTAACCCCCACTATTTTAGTTATTTAGTTAAAGCTCGTTATTTTGTTGGCACCACCCTTAGAATCTAAAGTGTGGCACCACCACCTTTTCATAAATTGAAAGTTTAGTAAATTTTATCTAGTAATCGTTTACATTTAAGAAAGTATAGGAATCTCTTTGACTTCTAAAAAAATGTAAAGGATTACATTTTTTATTAAAAATTTTTAAATAGTTCTGACAGACTCCCTTACAACCAACTGGTCAGCTAAGATAATTTGCTCACGTTTGACTTCCTCTTTGTTGATGAGCTTCATCAGTAATTCCATAGCGTTCTCACCAATTTCGAATGCTGGCTGTGCAATCGTTGTAAGACCCGGTTCGAATATGGAGGAAAATTTTAGATTATCAAATCCTAGAACCGAAATATCCTCAGGAACCTTAAGACCTTTTGATTTAATCGCCTTAATCACTCCCATGGCCATATCATCGCTTGCAGCGAATATCGCTGTTGGGAGTTGGCCAAGAGCGAAAAACTTCATCATGAGATTAAAACCGCTATCAAATGAGAAGTCACCCTCCTGGACTAACACGGGGTCAACGATAAGGTTTTTCCTTGCCATCGCCTGATAAAATCCTTTGAGGCGGTCTCGGCTCAATACGATATCGAGGGGTCCAGTGATGCAGCCAATTCTTTCGTGTCCCAAATCGATTAAATATTCCGTTGCCTTTCTGGCACCACTGATGTTATCAATCGAAACTGTTGGGATCCTGGAGCCTTCAATATATTCACATGCCAGCACCACCGGAAAACTTCGGGCCACCTCTTCAACGGCTGCTGCATCCATTCTGGCGGTTAATAAAACCATTCCATCTGCTTTTTTTTGCTGCAGGATGTTTAAATACCCCTTTTCTCGTTCCACATCATTGCCTGTATCACCAAGTAATACCTGATATCCTTTTGCAACTGCGACAGCTTCAATCCCCCTTAGCACCTTTGAAAAAAAGGGATTTGTAATGTCAGGCACAACGACTAGAATTGTCTTCGTTTCAAGTCTTCTTAGCTGGCGTGCTAAGAGATTAGGCTGATAATTCAATGCTTCAATCGCCTTTAACACTTTTTCCATCGTTGTTCCCCTAACTGTTTCAGGCTTTGTTAATACTCGAGATACTGTTGCAGTTGAAACATTAGCCTTTTTTGCTACATCCACAATCCCAACCATCTTTGTTCTCTTTTCCTTTCCTGTTTCTATACTTGGATTGTAATCGATTACAAAATTGTCGTCTAATCGCCTTCAGACAAGCTTTTTGTCCAATTGGCTACTAGTTTTTTTCATCCAGAATGCCATTTCATTCATTCGAACAAAAAAAGCTTTTTTTTAAAAAAAATAAGACCCAGTAATTTTTCATTACTGAGCCTTACTTTTTACAACGATTTACATTTTTGCAACTCTGCAAGCTTATTCTTCGAAACCTTTGCAGTCTCTTCATAATTTTTAAAATAAGCATTGTACGACTGGCCAGCCGCTTCAATTTTCGTTAAATGTTGCAAATTGATAATACAAGAACGATGGGAGGCAACAAATCGCGAATCAAGAATTTCTTCAAGTTCGGTTAACGCTTCATTTAACTCAATTTTTTGATTAACCGTATGAATGACGGACTTTCGGTCAGCTCTTTCAATAAAAATAATCTCGTCTAACGGAATAAAAGAATACTGGTTACGCTGTTTGATCATTAAATCCTTTTTGACTGGAGCAAAAGGCGGAACCGTGACTTTTTGCTTCGAAAAGGCTGCTGCCCGCTCTAAAGCCGAATAAAGCCTGCCCCGCTCAATCGGTTTCACAATATAATCGATCGCATTCACCCCAAAGGCTTCCAGAGCGTATTCATCATGGCCTGTAATAAAAATAACCTGCAAGGTTGGCAGAATTTTTTTACACGATTTAACCGCTTCCATTCCGTTCAATAAAGGCATGTTAATATCAACTAAAACGATGTCGGGCTTTTCCAGCATTACCTTGTTAATTAAATCCTCACCATTTACTGCTTCTCCGACAATTTGATAGTTCGGAACAGATTTAATCATATGCTTTAACAATTTTCTAGATGGTGCATTGTCCTCTGCAATCAAAACTTTCATTAATCATCCCTCATGTATTTAAGTTTGGTTTAAACTATATCACATAACGTATTAAGTAGATAATATGTGAAAAAAATGAAATAAATGGCTTCTTCTTTTTTAGTTAGCAGCCAATCTAACTGCTTACAGTATAAGACAGTACATCTGGCTTAGGAAGTTTTTAGAATCGAAAGGGAATGGTGGAGAAAAAATGGAAATGTTTTATAAAGATAATTTATATAAGGAAGTTCTTCGGACCATGTCCGAATGTGTAATCATTCTTGAAAAGTCGGGGAAAATGGTTGCCCTAAATGAAAATACAGAAAAAATACTGGGGATTAAATCAGAGTTCTTAACTGAATCCAGCTTGATGCAGCTAGAATATGTAAATGAAGACGGATCGCCGTTACTCTATTCTCGGTTACCAGGAATAATAACACTTAAGGATGGTATTCCTTTCCATGATTTCATTTTAGGTATTAACGACAGGAATAAGGAACCTAAATGGATCTCAGTCAATTCAACGCCTCTTAAAATTTGTGATAATGAAGAACAGGCTGCCCTTGTTACCATTTCTGATATCACCGAACGAAAAAACATGGAAAATGCCTTAATTCAAGCTAAAGAAGAGGCAGAAAAAGCAAATATGGCTAAATCCGACTTTCTGTCTAAAATGAGTCATGAACTCCGTACACCATTGAATGGAATCCTTGGTTTTGCACAGCTATTAGAAATTGAAGAAACCTTAAATGATGATCAGCGTGATTTTGTCCAAGAGATTTTAAATGGAGGGAGACATTTATTAAGTATAATTAATGATATTTTAGATTTATCAAGAATAGAGACGGGCCATATAAAAGTATCGATTGAAGAGATTGATCTTCTAACGATTATTAATGAATGTATCAATATCGTGCAGCCGCAGGCCAAGAAGAAGAGAATCAATATACATAACCAATTGGATAACTGGCAAAATATATTTATTCTTGCCGATCCCATTCGTCTTAAACAAATCTTTCTTAATCTTCTCGATAATGCGATCAAATATAATCGGGAAGGCGGCAAAGTCATGATCTTCTCTTATTTCAAAGGAAACGAACAGATCATTCATGTTGCGGATACAGGGGTCGGAATTTTAGTTGAAGAATATCAAAAGGTATTTGTTCCCTTTTACCGAATTGAAGGGACACAAGAAGAAGGTACAGGTATTGGATTGTCTTTAGTAAAACAGCTCGTCCAGCTAATGGGAGGGCAAATTAGTGTAACGAGTCAAAAAGGTTTAGGAAGTGATTTTTGCTTTAGCCTACCTCTTCCCCATGATTTAAAGCCTGTGATGAGATGGGGTGAAGAGGTTGAACTTACTAAGGATAATATCCGGAAGGCAGATGACTACCGTTTGCTGTATATCGAAGATAACGCTTCGAACGTAAACTTAGTAAGGAACATCATGAAATCGCATCCTTCCTATACGCTTTTATCTGCTCGTTCCGGAAAAGAAGGATTAGAAATGGCAGCGAATGAAAAAGTGGACTTGATTCTGCTTGATCTAAACCTTCCCGATATCCATGGTTATGAAATATTTAATAGGTTAAAAACAATAAAACAAACAAAAGATATTGCAGTAATTGCTGTAAGTGCCAATGCGCTTCCGCAGGATATTCAATATACATTAGACAAGGGCTTTGATAATTATGTAACAAAACCCTTTAATGTAAAAGAGTTTTTGACCATCATAAGAGAAACGCTGAATAGTACGATTAACCAAAATATTCCGGATGAAGAAATTTTAAGCACAGGGCCGCATGGAGAGGAGGCTATTTCAGCCAAAACACTCCAGTTATCGTTGAAAGACCTGAAAAAGCTTAAGGAAATGAATTATAAGGCAGCTGTTGCCATGCACTATGCAGGAAACGATTTCTCAACTGCCATCATCAATGGTGTGAAAGATACTTTTGGAAAAATGGGCGTAGAAGTTGTTGCCGTTACTGATGCACAATTTAAACCTGAAAAACAAATTTCAGATATCGAAACCATCATTGCTAAAAAACCAGATGTTATAGTAGCTTTGCCGGTTGATCCAGTTGCAACTGCTTCCGCTTTTAAAAAGGCTGCAGAGGCAGGAATCAGACTTATTTTTATGGATAACGTGCCTGAAGGATTAGAATTTGGCAAGAATTATGTGAGCGTCGTTACATCTGACAACTATGGAAATGGTATATTTGCAGCGGAGATTATGGGTAAAGAACTTAAAGGAGAAGGTAAGATTGGTGTTATGTTCCATAGTGTTGATTTCTTCGTAAATAATCAGCGTGTAGAAGCATTCGAAACTACGATTAAAGAAAAATATCCAAATATTAATATTGTTGTACGTAATGGAATTACCACCCCAAACGATGCGGAAAAAGCAGCTTCTGTTATGTTAGCAAAAAATCCAGATTTAGATGGTATTTTTGCCATTTGGGATGAACCCGCGAAAGGAGTACTAGCTGCAGCACGTAAAGCAGGCAAAACTGATATAGTTATTACGACCGTTGATTTGGGAAGTAATGCAGCATATCAAATTGCTTCTGGAGGAAATATTAAAGGTCTTGGAGCGCAATTACCTTATGAAAATGGAGTTGCACAAGCAATTATTGCGGGATATTCACTACTTGGTAAGGAAGTAGCTCCTTTCTATGTTGTACCAGCGATAAAAGTAACAAAAGAAAATATCTTAAAGGTTTGGAAACTGGCTTATCGTCAAGATCCTCCGGATGCCATTCAAAAGTACTTTTAATTAGCTTGATTATACCGGTAACAAGAGTATCAATCCCAATATTACCGCATAAAAAGGAGAGGCCGGATTCTTGTTGAAGCCGACCTCTTTTTAGTCGAATAGACCTCTTATTTACGACCTCTTTTTCTCTCAGATTTCAGGCTTCATGAACAACTTATAAAAACTGTTAACACAAAAAACTATAAACCTTCTACAAAATCCGGGATGTGGCAGCAGCTATATCAAAGGTGGTATCGCTTTCATTTTCGCTAGGTCCTTATCCTCTCTTATAAACTTTATCTTTTGAAAAAATCTCGACTTTGTTGTGAGAATTTTTCAGTTATTCGTTCGTGCTCCGCTCCATTAATAATCCCAAAGCATTTTCCATAGAAACGAATACAACAAGATTTTTTCCGAAGAAGTAAAGATTGACGCATGATTATTCTCTTCCACTTTTCTTTATATATTATCTATTCCATAAAAACTACGTATGTGCAAAATGAAATTTTATTATGTTTTCACTATATAATTGAGAAAACACAAAATATTGTTTTTTTCTTGACTTTTAGGTATAACCATGGAGAACTGTTTATTACCCAATGATTTTCACAGCGTGTCATACGGGGCTCGTCTAGGTGAGTTACGTGCGTTATCGTGAACAGATATCGACGGATGACGATTACTAAGTCCGCTTATGTGGATGAAGAGGGAAAAGTACAAATCAGGGATTTAACAAAGGATGGAAAAGATCGAACGATTGTGATTGGAAAAAAGCTTATGAATGTATTAAAGAACCATTACGATCGTTTTCAAGAGTTAAAGGACCGTTTAGGAGAGAGCTTTAATCCCAATGGTCTAGTGTTTTTCAATTCAAATGGTGATTATACTCACCCACGTGAGTTACACCGAATTTATAAACGTTCGATTAAACAAGCAGGTTTAAAGCATTCTCGTTTTCACGATACAAGACATTCTCACGCTTCCATTTTGCTACAAAAAAATGTGCACCCCAAAATTATCAGTAAACGTTTAGGACACTCTAAAAATGGAATCACACTGGATTTATATAGTCATGCGATACCTTCTCTTCAGGAACAGGCTGTTGAAGTATTTGGCGATATAGACGATAACGAATAGTTATTGAAGTCATATGGCACCAATTTGGCACCCGAAGTGAGTAAAGGGATATAATCGAGGTTGTCTTCTTAATATATGAAACTCTTCAACCCCTTGCTATGTAAGGGTTGGCGGGGCTGCGTGAGAATCGAACTCACCAAACCTTTCACGAAGGTCTCAAGCAGTTTTGAAGACTGTGGAGGACACCAGTACCCCATTCAGCCCCAGAATATTATTGTAAAAAAAGATAACTACCATTTGTAATCATAATACAATGGAATATAGTAATAATCAATAGTGTTGGGGATTTTGTCATTTTTTCGACAACTTTTGCAATCACCTTTAATGATGACCTTTCCCCTGATACTAAAGCGATTACTTGTCTTTTATCCCCTTTACAGACTATAATAGATAGATGAAAATAGTAATCTGTAGGTGAATACAATGGGTCAATTAACAGGTTGGTTTCTTTGGTTTATTTTAATATGGATCTTTGCCTTTGCTGGAGCTATGGCAATTGGCGGATTTTTTATGTTTCGTAAGTTCCTCAAGAGAATGCCAAAAGACGATGGCAAATCGGTGATGGACTGGGAAGAATATTATGTGAATGAATCCCGGCATTTATGGGGAGACGACGAAAAAGCACTTCTTGAAGATTTGGTCAGCCCGGTTCCCGAACTATTCCGCGATGTTGCAAGGCATAAAATAGCTGGTAAGATTGGTGAGCTTGCTTTAAATGAAAAAGTGCCAAAAATTACAGAAGAACTCGTGATTCGCGGCTACATTCAAGCAACACCCAAAAGAGATCATAAATTTTTACGTAAAAAGCTATTTGAAAATAGAATTGATGTCGCTCCTTATGAGCATTTATTCTAAACCGCCCAAAATTTGGCGGTTTTTTTTCATAAATTTGGATACTTTATAATAGAGGGAAAAATAGGCTGGGGTGAAAGAAGATGGCAAAACGTTCGGCAACTAGGAGACACAAAATATTTAACCTATTGATCATAATGATTCCATGGTTATCCTTGTTATTTATAGGAAAGCGTGATTTTAAAAGATATTCTTTTTCAGGTGTTTTTATTGTTATCTTTGAAATCGTGAATCACTGGTATGGACACAAGCGGAATTGGTGGAAGTTTTACGATAAGAAAAAATCATTTATGAGAGATGAACTTCCTTTTAGTGTGGGTCCATATGCGCCTTTTTCAATGTGGCTCCTTAAAATCTCAAACGGAAACTTTAAGAAGTTTGCGTTACTGAATGTAATTTCTGATGGGCTATTTGCCTTCGTCATTATTGATGTTCTTAAAAAGCTTAAGATTATCAGTCTAGGTCGATTAAATCATATTCAGTTTTTCTTCTACTTACACTATAAAGCCTATATTTTATATGGAGTTCAGTATTTATTTGATAAAATCAAAAGATATCGGTATTAAACAAACGCTCAGAGCCTTTTATGCCCTGAGCGTTTTTAATACCTATTATTGTTGACCATGAAGCTTTTTATAGAGCTTTTTATAATCGAGATACATCGCAACACGCCATGGAACGATCATACTAAATGCCAACAGGAAGAACATACCACTTAGCTCTCCATAATCAATCGTTGCACTTAAGATTGTTTTCAAACCAATCCTTACCACTAATAGTCCTACTAAAATGAAAATAAATGCCTTCGATCGTTTTAAGTAGATGTCGTTCTCCCGAATTTCAAATTTAGAAGTTTTGATCAACAGAATCGAAAAAAGCATACCCACAACGACCGCCTCTAAGATTTCCATAGATGATAATCTAAATTGTGGTACTACGTACATTAATGCTCCGCTTGACATAAAAACGGGTGGCAGGATAATTTTCTTTGCATTTGTAGGTTTCTTAGCAGCCTTCATACGGACAAATAATGCAAAGATACCCATAAAAACCGCACCAATTGAAGAAACAACAACGAAGTTCATAGGTTTCATCCCCTATTTTTATAAAATAAAACTATATCATATTTTAAACTATCATTCCCATTTTAGAAACCGGTAAATCCACCAAAAAGACCGGAGAAAATAATAATAATTTTGGTCATCCAGTCAAAGAATAACACGATCCCCATGACAATCATCAAATAACCACCGATTTTCATAATCTTAACGCTGTTCTTTCGTATCCATTGCATACGTCCCACGAAGAACGATAAGATGAAAAATGGTATAGCAAAACCGAGTGAGTAGGCAGTCATGTATAAAACACCTGAACCAGGATTTGAGCCCGCAAGCAGAATAACAGAGGTAAGAATTGGGCCAGTACAAGGTGTCCAACCAGCAGCAAAAGCCATACCAATTAAGATTGATCCAATAAAACCTGATGGTCTATTTTTAAATTCTAAACGGCGATCCTTCATTAGAAATTCCGGTTTAAAAATTCCAACAATCATTAATCCAAAAATCACAATAAAGATTCCACCAAGCTGGCGAATGAGATCTTTATACTCAGAAAAGAAACGACCAATAAAGGAAGTACCAAACCCAATGGCAATAAAAATAGCGGAAAAGCCGATTAGAAAAAATAATGTATGTAAAAGGCTCCGCTTTTGAAGCATGGCATTTTCAGTTTTTAACTCCCCAACAGACATCCCCGTGATATACGATAGAAATGCTGGGTAAAGCGGTAAACAGCATGGTGAGATAAAACTTAAAAATCCTGCACCCAAGGCCAATAATATATTTACATCCGTCATATTAACACTCCCACTATAGTCGATACTTCTTCATTTTAACAAAACTTATCCGTAAAAGATAATGATTAACATGAATATTTTGTGTCTGTAGAAGCAAATGCATCTCTCATCCAAACAACTTCTATGTTTCTACTAATTTCCTACATTATATGGATATTTTTTTACAAATATCTTTGTATTTATTCCCAACTTAGGTTATACTAGTAAAACATTGGTAGAGAATTTCCTATCAATGTTTTGTTTTCTACTATTGGAGCTTCTCCGGAAAGGACCCCGGCAATGATTAAACAAGATCTCATTACACTAATTGAAAAAAAGCGTGCTGAGTTAATACAAGTCGCGGTCACTAACGGCCTGACTTCATCCATTGCTATCCGCTATAGCCAGGAATTAGACCACCTTTTAAACGAATATAATCGAAAGTATATAAAGAAAACCCGCCAAGCGGCGAGTCTCTAGTAAAAAAATCCTGGCAATTTGCCAGGATTTTTTACTATTTACTGCATAACATCTTCTAAACGATCGACAGCTCCATTTTGCAATAAGAACATCTTATGGTATAGCCCGCCGAGTGCCAGCAGCTCTTGATGTGTTCCTCTTTCCACAATCTCACCTTGGTGCAAGACGAGAATTAAGTTCGCATCCTGAATGGTTGACAATCTGTGCGCAATGGCAATCGTCGTGCGTCCTTTTCTCATTTTCGCAAGAGCTGTTTGTATTGCCTCTTCTGTTTCTGTATCAATATTGGCTGTTGCTTCATCAAGGACAAGGATCTTTGGATTGGCGGCAATTGTCCTTGCGAAGGCAATTAATTGCCTCTGTCCACTAGATAAAGTAGAACCTCTTTCCACCACTTTGTGATTATAGGAATCTTCTAGCTTTTCGATAAACGTATGTGCTTGAACAAACTTAGCAGCTTCCTCCACTTGTTCATATGTTAAATGATGATTATGAAGCGTAATATTGTCTCTTACGGTTCCGTAAAATAAAAATGGATCCTGGAGTACAAGCCCCATTTTGTCTCGTAATTCTTCCATCGAAAAATCACGAATTGATTTACCATCAATTAAGATATCGCCTTTCTCATATTCATAAAATCTCATTAATAGATTAATAATCGAACTTTTTCCACTTCCCGTATGTCCGACGAGAGCTACCGTTTCCCCAGGATGTGCAGTAAAGGATATATTTTTTAATACATCTCGCTGTCCATCATAAGAAAAGGTTAAGTTCTTAAATTCAATTCGTCCCTCTTGAATTGAAAGAGTACTTTCATCCTGTTGTGCCGGTGCCAATTCCTGCTTATCCAAGATTCTAAAAACACGTGCTCCAGCCACAATGGCTTGTTGATACAACGATAATCTCATCATCATATTATTGACTGGCTCAAAGAACCGCTCCAGGTAATTGACAAATGCGTATAGCACACCGATTTCAACGGGACTGTTCAATGAAGTGATACCAAAATAATTTAAAACGATGATTAGTCCTAAAATGAAGATCAAATCAACCGCAGGACGCAGCAGTAATCCGTCAATCTTAATATTTTTCATACCTGCGTTATAATGCTTTTCATTGATGTCTTCGAACTCTTTACGAAGTCTCTTTTCTTGCCGGAATACCTGAATAATACTCATTCCCTGCAGAGATTCACTAAGCTTCGCATTTAATTGGCTAAGCCTTTCGCGCATATCCAGATAAAAACGGGAACTAAACTTACGGTATAAACTCATGACAAGTAGAATCAATGGGATAAAAATCAGACAGAAGAACGCTAATTTCACATCCAAAATAAACATGGTTATGAAAATACCTGTTAGTAAAAATCCGCTTTGGATAAAGGTCGAAAGTACGGTAACAAACATATCTTTAATGGCTTCGGTATCATTTGTAATCCTAGAAACAATACTACCGGCCGGTGTTTGATCAAAATATTTTAAACCGAGCGACTGTACTTTTGAAAAAATATCAACCCGCAGCTGTTGTATAATTTTTAAAGCAATCTCCTGAAACTTTACCAATTGGAAAAACAACAATACCGATTTAACAATTTGAATGCCAAGGTAACCTACCCCAAGTATTAACAAAGGCTGAAAGACTAAATTTCCTGGCGTTAAATAATCATCAATAAAAATCTTAACGAGAATCGGAGAAGCTAACTCTCCTAATGTTGTTAACACTAAAAGGCTGAATGCTAGAATCAATTCCTTTTTATGTGGTTTCGTATAAGATAGCAGGCGATATAAAACAGTCTTTTGTTCTTTTTCAGTCAGCTGTGCTGTTTCATCTATTTTAATGTCCTCCATGCTCTACCAACTCCTCTAGCTGCTGACGTAAATACATTTCCTTATACCATCCACCGCTCGCCATTAGTTCCTCGTGCGTACCTCTCTCCATGACTTCACCGTTATCTAAAACTAATATTAGATTGGCGTGTTGGATGGCACTTAAACGGTGAGAAGTAATGACCGTGGTTTTCCCCTCACGATTTTTCCTTAAAGAGGAAAGAATCGCTTCTTCCGTTTTTGCATCCACAGCGGATAGAGAATCATCTAGTACCAGCACTTCCGGGTTCATCAACAGTGCGCGTGCAATCGAAATTCTTTGTTTTTGGCCGCCTGACAGTGAAACTCCCCTTTCACCCACTACGGTTTGATAGCCTTCGGTAAATTGAAGAATATCTTCATGAATATTGGCTAACTTTGCTGCGCTGTAAATTTCCTCTTTCGCTGCACGGGGATTTGTAAAGGCAATATTTTCAGCCACAGTTGCTGAGAATAAGAAATGATCCTGAGGCACATAGCCAATGGCTTCACGTAGTTTTTCCAACTTGTATTCTTGCAGGGAATGACCTCCGAAAGCAATTGCCCCTTCATAGCCCTCAAATTCACGAATGAGAAGCTTTAATAATGTGGTTTTTCCAGCGCCTGTTTTCCCTACAATTCCAAGTGTTTCGCCTCTATTAAGTGTGAACGAGATATCCTTTAACATGGCTTCTTTTTCACCAGGGAAGGTGAACTTCTTAATGTTATATTGGACATTGCCGCTTGGCATTACCTCTAAAGCTTCCTCTGTGTCTGTAATATCAGATTTTTCACGGAGCAATGCTGCTACACGGTCATAAGAAGCGCGACCGCGTTCAACGATGTTAAATAACCAGCCGAATGCCAACATTGGCCAGATTAAAAGTCCTAAGTAGGTAGTAAAGGCAATTAGCTCACCAATCGATAATTCTCCAGCTAATACATATTTGGAACCAAAGGTAATTGCTAAGAAAAACGATATTCCTACGATAATGGAAATGGTCGGATCATATAAAGAATCTATTTTTGCTACGACGATGTTTTTTTGAACTACATCCTCGGATTGCTTTCGGAAATCCTCGATGTCTTCTTTTTCCTGACCAAATGTTTTTATAACCTTAATCCCTGAAATACTTTCCTGTGTTTTATCATTCAAATCAGAAAAGGCTTCTTGCGCTTTGTGAAAAGTACGGTGGAGCATGGTACCAAACCAATTTGTAAGCACTGCCATAAATGGCATCGGGATTAAACATATCAACGTTAATTTCCAGCTGATCGTAAATGCCATTGCCAGAATAACGAATCCACCTGTTGATAGAGAATCCACTAAAGTCAGGACCCCAGCACCCGCTGTTTGTTGTATAGCCTGTAGGTCATTAGTCGCATGTGCCATTAAATCTCCAATTCTGCGTTTCTGATAGAACGATGGTGACATTTTGGTAAAGTGCTGATATAAGCGGTTTCGTAACTGTTTGCTCAGTTTAACGGCTGAACCAAAAATCATAATTCGCCAAAAATACCTTAAGACATACATACCGAGTCCGGCTGCTACTAATATAAGCATCCACTCTAGAAGCACACCTTTGGTCAACGTACCTTCATTAATATGGTCGGCGATAACACCAATTACCTTTGGCGGTACGAGTTGAAGTAGCGCTACAAACAGTAATATACATGTTCCTGATAGGTATGCTTTTTTCTCTTGCTTAAAAAACCAACCTAAGTCTAAAAATACTCTCATAATTGTTCCCCCGAAAATGATTGACCTTATCGTTTTATTATTTTAAAAAAATCATTTCACCACACCCGAAGGTATATTTTATCAAATATTAGTAAAATAATAAAGATTTAGACACTTTTTTCCATTTATAAAAAAAAACACTCATCGTAATGAGTGCTAGTCCATAATTATTTAGTTAATTGCTTATCTGCTTCTGCTACTTTTCCTTCTGCAGTTGTTTTTAATCCTTCAACTTCTGCTTTGATTTCGTCAGGTACAAACTTCACTCGGTTAATATAGTTAACGATTACCTGATAATCTGTTTTCATTGCAGTTAAATCAGCGGGATCGTATGTCTTTGTTTGATTTTCATTGTTTTTAATAAATGCTGAAGCGATATAATAGAAATCTTTTTGCGATTCACTCTTTAATGAAACGGTCTCTTTAACGACTTCGTCATACTTTTTTTCTACGATTAAGTTTGAGAACTTTTCATCTTCAGCTGTTAACTCTCTTGTATTTGCATTTTCTTTAGCAGCATTGGTACCCTCTTCCGTCTTCTTTACTTCAGGAGAAGCCTTTTCTTCTTTTTCTGTCGTTCCACAAGCTGTTAAAGCTAGAAGTAAAATTAAAATAAGTGATATAACTCTTTTCATAAAACATGCTCCTTTATCTATGTAGTTGTTCTTAGCGTAACTATTATGTACCTAATTATCCCATATTTCAATATATTTTTCTGAAATAATAAAATTCTGAATAAATAAAAAAACCACTTTATCCGAAGATAAAATGGTTTTAAGTTTCATCTATTATTTGCCTTGTTGTTTGTTCATAGCAGCCATCATTTGGTTGATCTTCTTTTGAGAAGGCTTCATACCCATTTGCATCATCATCATTTTTAGCATTTGCTCATTGATTGGTGGATTTTTCTTTAAATAGCTCATCATGTATCTGCGAGCAATGAAAAATCCTAGAGCCACACCAGCTACTAATGCTAGTATAACCACTAGAATCCATAGACCTGTACCCATTAAAACTTCCTCCTTCATGTTGTCTACCATACAGTGTACTAAATAAAACGGGAATATACAATATTCTCTTTCAAAAGTTTAGACATATTTTCTCTCTTTAATAGGCTTTAACCATCCAAATCTTTGATGATCTAGGTCTAAAGCCATAAAGGAAGATTCACATTTCCTCAACACTTCAAAGAAAATTGTTTCTGCTTCATAGCTTCCGGTAGCCTCAATTGTGATTAAATCCTGGTAGACCCTTAGTTTCGCTGTACTCAGTTTTCCACTTAACTCAATAGAGTATGTACCATGTTCCGCACGAAAACCTTTCTTTTTTCCAAGTTGTTTTTGAATTAAATTATGGATTTTTAAAACTTCTATCGATTTTGTTATATAGGTTATTTGTTTATTGGTAATAAATTTCAGTTCACCTTCTGCTTGGTCATGTTCCTGAAAAAGCTGAAAAAACATACGCTCTCTTCCGAAGTAATGGGCGGCAAATTCATCTTCTATTAAATAAAGCTGATACTGTCTCACCACGATCTCTCCTTCGTTGAATACCTTTCTATCAATTATAAGATAAGCGCTATCAAAACATTTGTCTCTTACCGGCAAAAAATTGCACTATTATTGTCGAATTTCTTAGTTTCTTACAAATTTTATTATATCCTACTAACAATTGGAATGTAAAAACAGATTCAAATTTCAAAATCTCTTCAAAAAAAAAGAGAACGGCTATTTGCCGTTCCCTTAGATAATCATTTTATTTTTGAAGTAGTGCTTTCACGCGTGCTACTACATTGCTTACGCTGAAGCCGTACTCTTCCATAATCTTTTCTCCAGGTGCAGAAGCGCCGAATGTATCAATTGCTAGAACGTCTCCTTCATCACCTGTGTATTTGTGCCAGCCGAATGAAGAACCAACTTCAATTCCAAGACGCTTTTTCACGTTCTTAGGAAGTACTGAGTTTTTGTATTCCTGTGATTGCTGTTCGAAGCGATCCCATGATGGCATACTTACAACAGAAACATGAATACCTTCACCAGCTAAAGCAGCTTGTGCTTCAACAGCTAAACTTACTTCAGAACCAGTTGCTAGTAGTAATGCATCTGGAGTCTCTCTTTCAGAAGGAGCAACCACATAAGCACCTTTTGAAACGCCTTCGTAAGCATTTTGGTCAGTTCCTTTTAGTGTTGGCAGGTCTTGACGTGTCAGCACTAAAGCAGTAGGTTTGTTTGTAGATTCAACTGCTAGCTTCCATGCTGCAGCAGTCTCGTTACCATCTGCCGGACGAATAATAGAAAGACCTGGCATTGCACGTAGTGCTGCAAGCTGTTCAATAGGCTCGTGTGTAGGTCCATCTTCACCAACAGCAATACTGTCATGAGTGAAAACATACGTTACTGGTAAGCCCATTAATGCAGCCAAACGGATTGCTGGACGAAGGTAATCAGAGAATACAAAGAATGTTCCTCCAAAAATCTTTACTCCACCGTGTAAAGCGATTCCGTTCATGGCAGCGCCCATTGCAAATTCACGAACACCGAACCAAATATTGCGGCCTTCATAGCTGCCTGGCATAAAATCTCCAGTTCCTTTGATCATCGTTTTATTAGAACCAGCTAGGTCAGCAGAACCACCAATAAAGATTGGTAAGTTTTTCGCAATACCGTTAAGAACTTCAGCAGAAGATGCACGGCTTGCTAAACCTTTTCCTTCACTGTATACCGGAATATCCTTATCCCAGCCTTCAGGTAATTCGTTATTTAACGCTTTTTCTAATTGATTTGCTAACTCAGGATATTCCTTTTTGTATTGTGCAAAAAGGTCATTCCATTCTTTTTCTTTCTTCGTACCGTTTTCAACGATTAGGTTTTGGAAGTGAGCATATACTTCCTGTGGAACATGGAAATCTTCTTCGAAAGTCCATTTATAAGCTTCTTTTGTAAGCTTTAATTCGTCAGCACCAAGCGGAGCACCATGAACACCAGAAGTTCCTGCACGGTTAGGTGAACCATATCCGATCACTGTTCTAACTTCAATCATAGTTGGACGGTCAAGGTCATTACGAGCTTCTTCAAGGGCCTTAGAGATTTCTTCTAAATTATTTCCATCTTCTACGCGAAGATATTGCCAGCCGTATGATAAGAAACGCTCCTTAACACTTTCTGAGAAGGATTTGTCCAAGTCACCATCAAGTGAAATATCATTTGAATCGTATAAAACCACTAAGCGACCTAATTTTAAGTGTCCAGCTAGTGAAGCTGCCTCAGCAGAAACACCTTCCATTAAATCTCCATCACCACAGACACCATATGTATAATGGTTCACAAGTTCATAATTGTCTTTATTGTAAACACTAGCTGTATGGCGCTCTGCCATTGCCATACCAACAGCCATAGCAATACCTTGTCCAAGCGGACCAGTCGTTGCTTCTACCCCTTCAGTATGACCGTACTCAGGGTGTCCTGGAGTTTTACTTCCCCATTGACGGAATTGCTTCAGGTCATCCATTGATAGATTGTAACCAGATAAATGAAGCATGCTGTATAGTAAAGCAGATCCATGGCCTGCAGATAATACAAAACGATCACGGTTAAACCACTCTGGATTTTTCGGATTGTGGTTCATGAAACGAGTCCATAAAGCATAAGTCATTGGTGCAGCACCCATTGGCATTCCAGGGTGTCCTGAATTTGCTTTTTCAATCATATCAATTGAAAGCGTACGAATAGATGTTACAGACAAAGCATCGATAGTATCAAACATTGTTTACATCACTCCTGATTCTCTAGGATAAAAAAATAATAACAACCTTAATATTATAGCTCTCTTCACATTAATTCAACAATTAATTTGACTACTAAACAAATTATTTCACTTCATTATATTTTGACACATGTTGGTGTGCAATATGTAAAAAGGAAAACAAAATGTTTTCCTATTAGATTAATGAAGATTATATTTTTTTCTATGTTTGATTTTTTCTGGCGTTACGTCATTTCCCTCAGGGTCAATGATTTTTGTATTTGTTAATGTATCCAGCATAGAACTGCGGAAAGTGGTCAAATACTCGCTTCTTAATTTAGATTGTTCCTTCGCTTCTGCTTCTGTAAGTCCAGTTGCTTTAGCTTTTCTTGCTAATTCATTGATTCGTGCCATTTTTTCTTTTGAGAGCATTTTTAGGACCCTCCTTTCAAATACTTGTGCTGTGTATATAGATCAGTTGATTCCCGCTACATAAACTTTAGCGCACCCAGGACGGTACGGGGGAGACCCAGCAGGAGTCTTTCGTATCCAATCCACTGAGTACATAAATGATTCCACAGCCGCACTTAAGGACTGATTTTACTAAAAAATAGACCATCTGACAAGCAAATGGTCTACTCTTCTTGTGATTCAATCAATTCTTGTTGATATTCCTGGAAGCGTCTATGGACTGTTGCTTTTGAAATATTATATCCAAATCCTCTTAAAGTAGCAGCAATCTCTGAAAAAGTTAATTTATTTTTTCTGAGACGTACAATCTCTTCAATTGGAAGTTCTATTTTTTCCCTTCCAGAATTCCACTCAAGATTTTTTAGATTTTTTTCAGGCTTATATCCCTGAGCCACGGCTCGTTTCATCCCTCGTTTAATTTTAATATTATGTAACTTACGCTGGTATTCTTCAACCATGCCAACAATTTTTAAAACCATTGAATCACTTTCCGATAACTGCAGCTCACCATTATGAGAGATACTATAAAGTTTCACATTTTCTTTTAAGATACAATGTAAGAGGGCAATCTTCGCATTTCCTCTTCCTAGTCTTGTTTCATCTTGAATTAACACGGCTTGTATGTTTTTTTCTTTCAATAGGTCTAATAACTCAAGAATCCCGTTTCTTTCAAGTTCATAACCACTTGCCTGCTCCCTAATAATGGAGACAACATGAAATTGATATTGAGCGGCAAGCTGCGTGAGCTCCTCTTCTTGGCGCTTTAAAGATGTTTCCTGGGTTTCTTTGTTTGTACTTACCCTGCAGTAAATGATTGCATTGATCATCTGACTCTATTCTCCAGCAGCGCTAGCATATTCGGTTATAGTCCCAACTTCATAGTTGACAGGAATCATGATTTCTTCCCCAGGATAAATTATATCCCCATCGATTTCATTATGGTGCTTAACCCAGCTGACAAATTCATCATTAGAGTAAGAATGCTGGCCGAAATATTGGTTGGAAATCTTCCAAAGTGAATCTCCTTCAGATACAGTAATCGTTAAGTATGTTTCTTCCACTTCAGAATTAAAGCGTAATGATAAAATAAAAGCTACTGAGCAGCTCAAGATGATTAATAAAATAGCATACGAGTATTTGTCCCAAACTTTTCTCATACTATAACCCCTATCTAGAATGTATGTTCGTTTTTATATTTTTATTATAGTCAGAACATTTGTTTGTTGTCAATAACAATTCGAACTTATGTTTGTATAAAAAATACGAACATGCTATAATAAAGGTAAATATTACATAGGGCGAGGTGTATCTATTATGACAAAAATATCTAAGCGCCAGCAGGATATCCTTGAATTTATTAAAGGGGAAGTAAAGAAAAAGGGTTATCCGCCATCCGTTCGGGAAATTGGTGAAGCAGTAGGACTTGCCTCTAGTTCTACGGTTCACGGTCATTTAGCACGGTTGGAAAGCAAAGGACTAATCAGACGAGATCCAACTAAACCGAGAGCAATTGAAATACTAGAAGTGGATGAAACGGTTCATATCCCGAGAAATAATGTGGTCAATGTACCGATTGTGGGTAAAGTAACTGCGGGTCTTCCTATTACCGCCATCGAAAACGTGGAAGAGTTTTTTCCACTTCCTGAAAGTCTAGCACCTGCAGACGAGCAAGTATTTATGCTAGAAATCATGGGTGAGAGTATGATAGAAGCAGGAATTCTCGATGGAGATTACGTAATTGTAAGGCAGCAGCCAACTGCGAACAATGGAGATATTGTTGTTGCGATGACTGAGGAAGATGAAGCAACCTGTAAACGTTTCTTTAAAGAAAAAGATTACATCCGTTTGCAGCCTGAAAACTCAACCATGGATCCCATTATCTTAAGAAATGTTTCTATTCTTGGAAAAGTTATTGGGGTTTATCGACATATTCATTAATCTAATTACAGGAAAGAGTACAATTCCGTTTGCGAATTGTACTCTTTTTTATCATTAGCGAAGGAAAACTCACCCAGATTATGAGTAGCACCCATCTGGTAAATAGACGGAAAAAGTCCGGCTATTTAGAAAATAGCATTGAAAATAGCCTAATTAGACGAAGAGATTCCGCCTATTGACTCGAAAAAACGAAAAATAGGGGATTTTGCTTTGCATAAGCGAAAAAACTCCACTTATTTTCCCCTAGACGAACTCCATTCTGCATTTAACCGGAAAATCTCCACTTATTTACTTCCGCCGTATACTCTATTGAGGAGGTGTAGACTTCTTATTTAAAAAAAACGCCTCATCGATACAACATTTCCACGTTTTCACCTATCCTCGACCAAATCATATTTAAATTTATACGAAAATGTGTATAATTACTCATTCTAACTAGTTTCCACTATTTGTATAATAGTAATACACCATGATTTAACCTTAGGTCCAAAAAACTAGGCTTAAGGAGAGTGGAATGAGTGTTGTATGACATTATTTTCTCGATGGTTATTGGTGGTATGGTAGGGATTGTAGGGCATGTTAGGAAGCATGGAAAAATAATAATGCCCCGGAAAACAAAGAGGTTTATCTATTTAGGTTTTTTAGAAGAAATGCTCCTAGGTGCGGTCGCAGCTCTCCTCATCCTGATTTACACAACTCCCAATTCAATGGTTGAAACCATTTTTTTATCAGCACTTGCCGGAATTAGCAGTGATATCATACTCACTAGATTCAGATCGCTTAATGAAAATAAAGAAAAAGAGTCTTGAACGCAAATAGCCCAGTATGGACCATATCCATCCTGGGTCTTTTAATTTGCTGGAAGCTCCTTTTTTATAACCTCTTTTTTTATCTTTCTTGTGATTTTCCATGAGAGCTCTATGATTACCACTTTCTCATTTTTCCTGCACGTTAGGTCGTCATAAACACTCTATGATTACCACTTTCCCGTTTTTCCTGCACTCAGGTCACCATAAAAACTCTATGATTACCACCTTCTCGTTTATCCTACACTTTAGGTCACCATAAACACATTATGATTACCACTTTCCCGTTTTTCCTGCACTTCAGGTCACCATAAACACTCTATGATTACCACTTTCCCGTTTTTCCTGCACTTGAGGTCACCATAAACACTCTATATTTACCACTTTCACTATTTTCCCATAATTATGGTCATCATAATCACCTTATAACAACACCACAACCAACTAAAACGAAAAACAACCCAGCATGGACTCAAATCCACACTGGGTTATATTAAATCTTAGTACATGCTCATGTATTGTTCGCGTTCCCAAGGGTGAACAACGGTGCGGAACATATCCCATTCGATTTCTTTTGCTTCGATAAAGTGTTCGAAGATGTGCTCTCCTAAACCTGATACAATTACTTCATCAGTCTTTAATAGATCTAGTGCTTGAGCTAGAGTAGCTGGAAGATCAATGATGCCTTCTTCGATTCTTTCTTCCTTGCTCATTACATAGATATTACGATCAACTGGAGCAGGAGGAGTCATTTTATTTTTAATACCATCTAATCCAGCTTTTAATAGTACAGCCATTGCTAGGTATGGGTTTGCAGCTGGGTCAACGCTTCTTACTTCTACACGAGTGCTTAATCCGCGAGAAGATGGAATACGAATTAATGGTGAACGGTTTCTAGCAGACCACGCAACATAGCAAGGTGCTTCATAGCCCGGAACTAGACGCTTATAAGAGTTTACCGTTGGATTTGTAACAGCTGTAAAGTTTGGTGAATGCTTAAGGATACCAGCGATAAATTGACGAGCTGTATCACTCATTTCTAGGTCGCCAGTTGGCTCATAGAATGCGTTCTTTCCATTCGTAAACAAGGAAAGATTCATATGCATACCAGATCCATTTACTCCGTATAGTGGTTTTGGCATAAACGTTGCATGTAAACCGTGTTTACGAGCAATTGTCTTAACTACTAATTTAAATGTTTGAATTTGGTCACATGCTGTTAGTGCATCCGCATATTTAAAGTCAATCTCGTGTTGACCTGGTGCTACCTCGTGGTGAGATGCTTCAATTTCAAAGCCCATTTCTTCTAGTTCTAGTACGATATCACGACGGCAGTTTTCTCCTAAATCCGTTGGAGCGAAATCGAAGTAACCTCCTTGGTCATTCAATTCTAATGTTGGCTCACCTTTTGCGTCTAACTTAAACAAGAAGAATTCTGGCTCAGGTCCTAAGTTAAAGTCTGTAAATCCTAGTTGTTCCATTTCCTTTAGAACTCTTTTTAAGTTACTGCGTGGATCCCCATCAAATGGGTTTCCGTCTGCATTATAGATGTCACAAATCAAACGAGCTACTTTTCCTTTTTCAGCTGTCCATGGGAACACTACCCAAGTGTTTAAGTCTGGATATAGATACATATCAGATTCTTCAATACGTACGAAACCTTCGATAGAAGAACCGTCAAACATCATTTTATTATCAAGAGCTTTTTCTAACTGACTGATAGGAATCTCAACGTTTTTGATTGTTCCTAGAATATCAGTGAATTGTAAACGAATAAATTTAACATTTTCCTCTGCTGCCAACCGCTTAATATCTTCTCTAGTAAACTTTGCCATTTTCATTACCTCCAAGATTTAATTAGTGGAAAAATCGTGACATATCCCCTTGCCTAAGTGACGAACGATTGAATCTTCCAGCCTGCTGCAATTCTTGCCGGAGTAAATTCCTTAACTGTTCGTCTGTTAATTCCTGCTTGGCTTTTTCAGCCTGCTGCTGGATAACATTTGCCTGTTGATCTTTGACCAATAACAGCTGTTTGATACCAGCCATATTTATTCCTTGATCAATGAGATCCTTAATTTCTAATAGTCTATCAATATCGTTTAAGCTAAAGAGTCTTCTATTCCCATCTGTTCTAGCTGGAGAAATCAATTCGTGCTCTTCATAGTAACGGATTTGTCTCGCTGTTAATTCTGTTAGCTGCATAACCGTTCCAATTGGGAATAGTGGCATTGAGCGGCGTAATTCTTTTCCACTCATTTAATTTCTCCTCTCCTTTTGCTGATTTATAATCCTATTATATTTTGTGTTAGAAAAGATGTCAACGTTATGTTAGGTTTTCTAACATGGTTTTTTCATCAAAAAGAAAGGACAACTCTTTCGTTATCCTTTGTATTTCTACTTAGTTTAATTCAATCAACTTTTTCTCCATTAAAGAATCGATAGCTATGCATACCGCCATTTTGACATGAGCATACGTTAATCCGCCTTGAACATAGGCCACATACGGAGGCCTAATCGGTCCATCGGCTGTTAATTCAATGCTAGCCCCTTGAATAAACGTTCCGGCCGCCATGATGACATCGTCCTCATACCCAGGCATATACGCCGGATACGCTGTAACATGCGAATTAATTGGTGAAGCAAATTGGATCGCCTGGCAAAAGGCAATCATCTTATCTTTATCATCAAATTGAACAGATTGAATTAAATCCGTTCTGTTTGCATCCCACTTCGGCGAAGAATTCATTCCTAATTTTTCTAAGAATGCTGCTGTAAAAACAGCTCCCTTTAATGCTTGTCCGACTACATGCGGAGCTAAAAAGAAACCTTGATACATTTCCTGCAGGCTGTAGAGAGAAGCTCCAGCTTCTGCGCCGATCCCCGGAGAGGTCATACGATACGAACAGGCTTCTACATATTGCTTTTTACCGACAATATAACCGCCTGTTTTTGCAATTCCTCCGCCTGGGTTTTTAATCAGTGAACCCGCAATTAAATCTGCTCCGACATGACAAGGCTCTATTTCTTCAACGAATTCTCCGTAACAGTTATCAACGAAAACCACTACATCTTCTTTAATTTCTTTTACGAATGAAATCATTTCTTTAATTTCAGCAATAGTGAAAGATGGACGGGTTGCATACCCTTTTGACCGTTGGATGCCAATCATTTTCGTATTGCTCTTGATTTTAGAAGCAACGACATCCCAGTCGATTCGCCCCTCTTCCGTTAGCGCTGCACTATCATAAGAAATGCCGAACTCCTTTAAGGAACCGACACCATTCCCACGGATGCCGACAATTTCTTCAAGGGTATCATACGGTTTTCCCGTAATATATAGAAGTTCATCTCCAGGCCGAAGAATCCCAAATAGCGCAATCGATATCGCATGGGTGCCGGAAATAATCTGCGGACGGACTAGGCCCGCCTCACCACCAAAAACATCTGCATAAATCAGTTCTAATGTATCTCTTCCAATATCGTCATATCCGTACCCTGTAGTAGGGATAAAATGCGAATCACTGACTCGATGTTTTTGGTAACTACTCAATACTCGAAATTGATTGGATTCAATCCTTTCATCAATTCCTTTATGTACAGAGGCAATTTGTTGTTCTACACTCCTTACGATTGGTTGAAGTTTTTCCCCATTTTTTAACTGTTGAAACATGCTGTTACTCCATTCTTGTTTTATATTTCTCTAATTGGCCGGAAATTTGATGATCTGGAAGAGAAAATCCGCGGCATTGATAAAGTTCTTTTTCTTCATCAAAGACAAGTTCTCTTACAATCGTCTCATTCTTTAATTGTGCCAGCAGTTTTCCCTCGGTTGAAGGAATACTCACTTGATATTGATCCATCATTTCAATAATGGCTTTTTCGATTTTTCTTTTGAGTTCGTTTCGGTCCTCTTTATCATAAGCGCTTATGAATATAAGAGGCGTGTTTGCCGTTGGTACAAAGTCAGGATGTTTAATATCCCTCTTATTATAAACAGTGATCTGTGGAATGTCTTTCACTTCTAAGTCTTCAAGCAGCTTATTGACTGTTTTTTCATGCTGGAAATAATCAGCATTGGCCATATCGACTACATGTAAAAGAAGATCCGCTTCCTTCACCTCTTCTAGAGTCGAACGGAAAGCAGCAATCAAGGCTGTTGGCAGGTCTTGAATGAATCCAACTGTATCTGTTATTAACGTTTGATAACCGCTTGGTAAAACCAATTTCCTTGTCATTGGATCCAAGGTCGCGAATAATTGATTTTCTTCATAAGAATCCGCTTCAGATAGCCGGTTAAAAAGTGTCGATTTACCTGCATTCGTATAACCGACAATCGCAATTTGGAACGTTTTGTTTTTCTTTCTTCTTTCCCGGTAACGATCGCGGTGCTGTACAATGACGGAGAGCTGACTTTTAATATCATCAATTCTTCTACGGATATGACGGCGGTCAGATTCAAGCTTTGTTTCCCCCGGCCCTCTTGTTCCAATTCCAGCCCCTAATCTTGATAGTGCTGTCCCCTGCCCAGCAAGTCGCGGCAATAGGTATTGAAGCTGCGCTAGTTCGACCTGCAGCTTACCTTCTTTTGATCGTGCTCTTTGTGCAAATATATCTAATATCAGCTGAGTCCTGTCAATAATACGGGCGTTTAATTCAGAAGCGAGATTTCTTTTTTGGCTTGGGGATAATTCATCGTTAAAAATCACCAAGTCAGCCTCGACTTCATCGACAAGGGTTTTTAGTTCTTCCACTTTCCCTTTTCCTATGTATAGTGCAGGGTGAATCCGCTCTCGTTTTTGAGAAACAGACATGAGAACTTCACCCTTAGCAGTTTCTGTTAAGGAAGCAAGTTCCTCCATTGAATAGTGGAACCTACTATCATCTAATGTTTGCGTTTGGCAGCCAACTAAGATTGCTTTTTCTAAGCTTACTTCTTGTTCCATACCAACACCTCTTTTTCATAAATATTCTTTCCTCATCATACCAAAAATG
Source organism: Neobacillus niacini NBRC 15566 (assembly GCF_001591505.1). Lineage (GTDB taxonomy): Bacteria > Bacillota > Bacilli > Bacillales > Cytobacillaceae > Neobacillus > Neobacillus niacini. Next base: position 7,924 of record NZ_BCVA01000032.1, on the reverse strand, counting down.
ATGACAATCCCCTAATCTCAAGCGGATTTTTTCATTTTTATATTGATTAATTTTACTTCCGTGTTAAAATCATATTTGTTTACAGAAAATTAAAAGACTTTTTTCATCGAGGGGAAACTAAAATGACGTGGGATGTCTTAAGTATCATTGGCACGATTGCGTTTGCCGTCAGCGGCGCCATTGTTGCGATGGAAGAAGAGTATGATATTCTAGGGGTTTATATATTAGGAATTGTAACGGCTTTTGGCGGTGGTGCAATCCGGAATCTGTTAATCGGTGTCCCTGTTTCAGCACTTTGGGAACAAGGGTTATTTTTCCAAATAGCACTATTATCGATTACAGCTGTGTTTCTTTTTCCAAATAATCTATTGCGTCACTGGCAGAAATGGGGAAATTTTTTCGATGCCATCGGCTTATCTGCTTTTGCCATTCAAGGTGCCATATACGCGGCCAATATGAATCATCCAATCAGCGCTGTCATCGTCGCAGCTGTCTTAACTGGAATTGGCGGAGGGATTATTCGTGATTTACTTGCAGGAAGGAAGCCAATTGTTTTAAGAGCAGAAATATATGCAGTATGGGCGATTCTCGCAGGTCTCATCATTGGATTAAAAATTGCGTCAAGTCCATGGGAGTTGTACACGCTTTTTGTACTTATAACATTACTAAGGGTCCTTTCCTATACATTTCATTGGAAACTGCCATCAAGAAGACTTGGTGTACATTAATAAATCGGCGGAATTTGTTCCGCCGATTTTTTGTATTATGAATCTTCCTCAAAGATTAAATCGTTACTTCTAAGTGTCATTAATTCATGCTTATCGAAGCTATTTTGCAATAAAAGCCGCATTGCCTGAGCGCGAATGGACTTTTCAATTATGTTACGAACATATCGCCCATTCGAAAAACTATTTGGACTGAGTACCGCTTTGACCCAAATTAAATGATCCTTTAGCTTTTTTTCGGCTTCATGACTTAAAGAATACTCTCTTTCATCGAGCATACGGCTGGCAATTTCCATTAATTGTTCAATGGTGTAATTCGGAAAATCAATGACTAACGGAAAGCGGGAATGTAAGCCTGGGTTTAGTGTAAGGAAATAATCCATCTCCCGGGAATAACCAGCCAAAATTAAAATGAACTCGTGCTGTTTATCCTCCATATGCTTCACGAGAGTATCAATGGCTTCTTTTCCGAAATCCTTCTCCCCGCCGCGCCCTAATGAATAAGCCTCATCAATGAACAGGATTCCTCCTTGCGCTTTCTTAATTAAATCTCTTGTTTTCTGTGCGGTATGTCCAATATATTCCCCCACGAGGTCAGCTCGTTCTGCCTCAATTAAATGTCCTTTAGTCAGAACATTCATTTTTAAAAAGAGCTTGCCAATTAACCGTGCAACCGTTGTTTTGCCTGTTCCTGGATTCCCTTTAAACATCATATGAAGTGCTTGTTTTCTAGCCTTCAGTCCCAGTTCCTCTCGTTTCTTATTAACAAAAATCCATGCATAAATTTCTTTTATCATTCGTTTCATTTCTTCCATACCCACTAATGCCCCGAGCTCGTCTTCAATTTCCTTTAATGCCGAGTGCTCCGGGGGAATAACCTTTGGAACAACTTGAGGAACAGGCAGCTCTTTTGTCAAGGACTTCCTCTTTTGCGAGTTAAGGGATACTGTTATTTGTCCATTACTTTTCATGCGAATTGGTTGATCCAAAGCCTTCACCTCTCATTCTGCAAACAGTATACGTTAGGCAGCTTTTATCGTTGATTTGAAAAAATAATTATTCATTTTGACAAATAACGAGAGGAAATTGCTAATTAAGTTCACTCTGATTTTTCTATGCGCTTCCCAAGCAATACTCCTTCATTTATGTGTATTCATCTTATTCACAATTCATTATTAAAAATAAAAAAGGAGCCCATGAAATTCATGGACTCGGGCTCATACGTAAAGATTATTGTGCATCCAGGTCAAGCTGAACATTTCTTTGCGGTGCAAAGGTTGAAATGGCATGCTTGTAAACCAATTGCTGCTTACCTTCTGATTCAAAAAGTACAGTGAAATTATCAAAGCCTTTAATTTGGCCTCTTAATTGGAATCCGTTTAATAAGAATACCGTCACATGAGTGTTATCCTTACGGCATTGATTTAAAAATTGGTCCTGAATGTTGATCGTGGTTTTCATTGGTATATCCTCCTCTTTTATCTCTACTAATATGTATTCGATTTTACTTGTAGCTTTCCTTCAACGTAATGTGAAATTTCGGTTATTTTTTTTGACAAATTTACGACATCTGTCATATCAAACCATTTTACTTCCATTTTGTTACGAAACCAGGTTAGCTGTCTTTTTGCATATCGTCTAGAATTTTGTTTTAAATTTTCAACGGCAATCTCGAGACTTACCTTCCCATCTAAATAATCATAGATTTCTTTATAGCCTATAGCCTGAATGGATTGACAATCTCTTAGTCCATGCTTGTGTAACATGCTGACTTCATCAAGCAGACCTTCCGCAATCATTATGTCGACTCGCATATTAATCCGTTCATATAGCTTCTCCCTCTCCATTGTTAAACCGATCAGTGCAGTTTCATAAAGAAGGTCAGGCTGTTGATTATTTTGATAGTCACTCATAATCTTACCAGTACAATGAAAAATTTCAAGTGCCCTAATCACCCTTCTTACATTATTCGGATGAATTTGGCTGGCACTCTCAGGATCGACTTTCGTTAACTCCTCATGGAGAGCAACATTACCGATTTCCTTTGCCCTCTCTTCAAGCTGCAGGCGGAACGCTTCATCGGCAGGAGCCTCAGAAAACTGATAATCATAGATAACTGATTGAATATATAAGCCAGTCCCTCCAACGATAATAGGCAGCTTGCCTTTTGAAGTAATGTCCGATATTCTTTCCCGCACAAGCTGCTGGAACTCCGCAACAGAAAAACTCTCATCCGGATCTTTAATATCAATCAAATGGTGGGGAATTCCTTCCATTTCCTCGGGTTTTATTTTTGCAGTTCCGATATCCATACTTCGATATATTTGCATGGAATCGCCGCTGATAATTTCGCCATTATACCGTTTAGCCAATTCAATGCTTAACTTTGTTTTTCCAACTGCAGTTGGACCAATAATGACTAATAATTTCTGTTTTGAATCCAAAATTTTCACACTGCCCTTTTCTTAATTTCCGTGATGGCAGGAACCAAGTCACACTTACATCCTAACATAAAACCTTAAAAGCAGTTGAACATCAAATAAGTATAATCAAAAAATATCTTTTCTATGCATGATCTGCACATTTAATTTATTCCATTTTCATCTCAATAAAGATATTTCGGTTACATCTTTACATTCCTATAACGATTCATTTACAAACCGAGTTTTACCCCCAAACTCATGGTAGTCTTAATCGTAGCTTATTTTGTAGAAAGATGACTAGCCAATATGGAAAGTTGTCGAAAAATAGGAAATTAGGTGAAAGAAATGTTATCAAACTTTGAAATTGGAATCGATTTAGGAACAGCAAATATATTAGTTTATAGTAAAAATAAAGGAATCGCTGTGAACGAACCTTCGGTGGTAGCTATTGATACAGAAACTAAAAAAGTTGTTGCTTTTGGTACAGAAGCAAAAGAAATGATTGGAAAAACACCTGAGAAAATTATTGCGATCAGGCCGCTGCGAGAAGGTGTGATTGCCGATTATGACCTTACAACAGAGCTTCTGAAACATATCATGCGAAAGGCTTCTAAATCTGTCGGCTTTGCCGTTCGTAAACCAAATGTTGTCATCTGTACACCTTCTGGATCAACAAGTGTTGAGAGACGTGCGATTCAAGACGCTGTGAGAAATGCCGGTGCAAAAAAAATTCAGTTGATTGAGGAACCAGTTGCAGCTGCTATTGGTGCTGGAATGCCTGTGGATGAGCCGGTAGCCAATGTGGTGGTTGATATTGGCGGCGGTAATACAGAGGTAGCGATCATATCATTCGGTGGTGTTGTTTCCTGCCATTCTATTAAAATTGGCGGAGACCGTCTTGATGATGAAATCATTCAACATGTCCGTAAAGAATATAATGTGTTAATTGGCGAACGAACAGCTGAAAATATCAAAATGGAAATTGGTTATGCCTTAATTGATCACGAAGAGCTTACTATGGAGGTACGCGGACGTGATCTGGTAACAGGTCTGCCAAAAACAGTTACACTCTCATCCTATGAAATTCGCAATGCTTTAAAAGAATCATTATCTCATATTTTAGAAGCGATTCGTGCCACCCTGGAGGATTGTCCTGCTGAATTAAGTGGTGATATCGTCGATCGCGGTGTGATTCTAACAGGCGGTGGTGCCTTAATGAAGGGAATGGAAGAGTGGCTGAGTAAAGAGATCTTTGTTCCCGTTCAACTCGCTCCAGAACCATTAGAATCCGTTGCAATCGGAACAGGAAAAGCTCTTAAATACATGCATAAGCTTCCAGCCACAGTGAAGTAAGAAAAAATAGAGTGAACCATTTCGGTTCACTCTATTTTACTTTTTCCATATTAAGGATTAGATTGTGACCGTTGTGGCATGATTACATAACCCAATGCCCTGCGTGATTTAAGAATTTTCATTAGCTGGTCCTGCAGTGAGGCATTGCATGTTACCTCTATAATAACCTCTCCTTTACTGCGCGCAAGAACATCTATTTTCTTTTTATTGACTGCTAACTCGATAATCAACCCTAAAAGAAAACCACCTGCTAAGCCGAGCAGACCCCATATGACGGGTCCCCAGTGCCACACGAATCCATATATCGTGCCGAGAACGCCAAAGATGGTTGCGCCCATCATCGCTCCATCGAGAATACTTCTGCCATCCACTCGATGGATGGTATCAATGATATGTGCTTCCGAATCCAAATTTTCTAGAGGCAATGCAACGATATTCTGCTGCGGTACTCCCAGCTTCTCGAAATCATGGATAACCATCTCCACAAACGGGGAAAAATCAAAAGTAGCTATGATGTGTACTGTATTTGTTTCCGTTGTGTTTTTTTGTCCCAAGTTTTCCGCCCTCACCCTAAGAAATCGTATTTGTTCAATATCAAACAGAGTATTGCTTTCGGTTACAGAAACATATCCTTGATAAATCGCAAAAGCGTACATCGAAGGTAAAAACAAAAACCACTGCCAGTCCACAATTGCCGCCACCTGGGTAAAATCCCCAAGGAACGAATAGAGGAAGGTACCAACTGCCTCTGCCTTATAGCAAACAAAGATCCACCATGCCAATACAAATGCACCAACCACCGTACTTCCTCCATATAATTGTCCTAGACCAGGTGTAAAAGCAGACCAGAACATTCCCACAGTTGGAATTTTCTTATCTAAGATTACAACATCAAAAAAACTAACTTCTGAAGGAGTAACCGGTGCATCTTCAATCTCAGATAAAATGTGACTTTTCTTTATTTCTACAGCGCATCGGTAACTATCCCAAATACTATATATGTATACTGCCACATAAAGGAGACCCCATTCCTGGTCGATAACCGCAGTAGCCTCTGCAAATTTACCTTGAAAAGATAGAGCAATCCCCATGTTCAAATGAGATTTATTGTTCACCACAAGTTCCCAAAGTATCAGAATCAAACCGTGAAGATACTTCCCGATAAACATGTGTCCAAACCCAGGAAAAGCAGCAGACCACCAAGCGGCAATCCAAGGAGGACGTGGATAAACCGAATTAATCCCAAATACAGATATCCGCCCTTTAGAATAACGTGGTTTTATGTTAGCTGACTGAAACTTCTGGTGCGGCATAGGGAATGTTCTCCTTTGACTTAAAGTCTTTTTTACTCTTACCAACAATTCCCTATGTTATGCGGTTACTCATTCCCCATTTAACGAAGGCAAAATAAATATTGCTCTCGCCAATAAAATATCAGAACGGGAGCATAAATGGTTCTGTATGATTAAAATTAATCAATGACTGTTAATTTTTATATCACCTATCGTTTCGATATGAACTTTTTCTTCCTTGAGCGTTTCAATCACTTGTTTTACTTCTTCATACTGGTTCTTATATATTTCTACATCCTCAAGGAGAGTTGGATGTAAAGTCACCTCAATACGATCTTCCCTCAAAGGAATACGAATGGTTTCAATATTTTCATCCATTTCTGTTTCTGAATTTACTATTTTTTTCTCAATGATTAATTCCTCACGACGAACAGGAACCAAAATTTGCTTCTCTTCCGTATAACTTTTCTTATAAACTTTAACGTTTGCTGTCTCTATCCACTTTTTGCTTACCTGCATCTCTTCTTTATGTAATTTGAGTATTACTTCATCATTGTAATGGTCATTATTTGGCTGCTCAGACACCTTAATCCTCCTCCAAGGAAAAGATTGAAAACACCTTTTCATTATGGAGGATGAAAAGGTGTTTTATTTTTTAGCTGTTATTTATATCTTCAAAACCTGTTGTATCGGAAACAAAGTCGACACTTCCAGTGGTGTTAACATTAGCCGTTTCATGTTTAAGAGTTTCCTGAATTTGCTGTGTTTCCTGAACTTGGCGCTTGGAAGCAGTGACTTCCTCAGTAGCTACTGTGTATTTGTTTACTTGAACTTGCTCTTGGCTAACAGGAATATGGATGGTCTCATCAGAACTGATTGATGCATTACTACGTTCGTTCAATGGCGTTCTCTTAATCACAACTTCCTCGTGCATAACAGGAACTTCCACGGTTTTTTGTTCTTCTACAACCTCTTTTGAAAGAACAACTTCACCAGCATCTACTTTATTTTTCGTAATGTCCAGTTCTTCTTTATGAAGCTCTAGGGAGCCGTTAGTTTGATTATCCTGGGTACCTGAGCTAGTATTGTTTCCTTGGGTACTTGAGTTAGCATTGCTTCCTTGAGTGCTGGAGCTAGCATTGTTTCCTTGAGTTGCTGCATTATTTTGGCTGTCTTGATTATTTGTATTTTGTGAATTATCATCACCAAACAAATCAAAAATGTTACCCATAAGAATTCCTCCTCGTAAATTGATTTAAAGTAATGCCTTTATATAATCTACCCAAAAGGCATTTTTATTCTTATGGATTAAGATACCTTTTCAAACTTATTATTTGAAAATAGTTGTTAACTTTACCGAAAAAATTACTGCTGTAACACTTTTTTAGACGTTACTTACTCCAATAAAAAATGACTATCGTTTTCATTCTTTTCGATAGTCATTTTCCTTATATTATTATGATTGTTATGGATGGATTCTAGCCAATACCTTTAAATTTCACTTTGACGTTTTCTCATATTGTTGAAATAAAGGAAAATAGGAAATGGAATAACAATAAATCCTAAGCTTTTAATGATTTGGTTTTTTGCGTTTTCTCTAGCACGATTCTTTTCATCTTTTACCATTTGGTCATATCTTTCACGAATTTCATCATCTGATAACTTCTGACTTTCATCCGTTGGAACTTTGCCATCATGGTAAACCTGCTTAAAATCTTCAAAGTTTTGATAGTAACCTGGTGGACTGACCAAATCGGCAGCGGCCATAAAAATCGAAATTCCTCCTCCAATTACCATCATAAGTGTTGCAAACAGGACTAAATACGTATAAAGATGACGTATCACTGCCTCTCCCCCCTTTTCTTTGTGTTTCACAGCGTAAACGATTACAAAAATAATTATGACTATAGGTAAAAAAGTACTTAGGATGCCAAAAACAAACATTCGGCCACCTCCTTTTGTATCCCTTATAGTGTAATTTTACACTATTCACCAATCGAATATAAGTCCTATTCTGAATATTTTTTTGACTTTTAGTAAAGAGGTATAAAAGGTTGATGAAAGACTAATCTGGAAAGGTCCGAGCGAGATTTGTCCTTCATGAGCGTGATGAAAGACTAATCAGGTAAAA
>NZ_BCVA01000031.1 GCF_001591505.1 Neobacillus niacini NBRC 15566 | reverse complement strand
GCGGGGTCTTGAAGACAAAACGCATGAGGTGGCGAGAAGATCTGTCCTCAATGCGGGGGCTTGAGGACAAATCGGATGAACTGGCAAGAAGATCTGTCTTCAATCCGGTGTCTTGAGGACAAAACGGACGAGCCACGAAGAAGATCTGTCCTCAATGCGGGGTCTTGAAGACAAAACGCATGAACCACGAATAGGATTCGTCCTCAACCACTAACAAATAAAACCACCATACAAAAAAAGAGGTAACACACCGCAATCCGTGGTTACCTCTACGAAATATCTTTAATCATATCAGATTTTAAAAAAATGTGATCCTTTGATTTTTTAATTCGTGCGAACTCTTGTCTAATTTTCTCAGCAGTGATTGGACGAATCGCCCATTGGTTGTTGGCTGCTGAATAAATTGCTTCTATTATTTCTTCTTTTGGTGCAGATTTCATTAAATAATCGACAATGCCTGTGTGAAAGGCACCAAAGACAATAGTATGATCCTGATGGACAATGAGCAAAATTTTAAAAACAGGGAAGTGAAAATTAAGGATCTTGATGGAATGGTAGGCTTCAACAATGTAAACACATTCATCCACACATTTAAGAAATATGTGGGACTGCCACCGGGCAATAAGATAAAAGATTTTAATTTTTGGCATGAACCATAGCTGGTTCCTGTCTTTTTTTATATATTCATTTTTTTAAAACATCTACAAAACTTTAAAAAACAGAGAAATTAAAGTGTATAGAATTTAGATAATTCCCAATAAGGTGAAAATTTGAGTGTATACAATAAAAAATGAAGATAGAAACTAATCACAGAATTTCTTATGATGAGTACTAACAGAGGCACGGGGAGGAGATATACCGATGCACACAAGTGAGCGTTGTCTTTGGAAATGTCACATAAAAATTGATGCTCATCAGCACTTTTGGAAATTAGATACAAAACTATATGACTGGCCTACTCCCGGTTTAAAACCAATTTACAGGGATTTTCTCCCTGGAGATTTGGAAATGCATTTAAAACGGCACAATATCAAGCAAACGATTGTAGTACAAGCTGCTGAATCTATTGAAGAAACCGAATTTTTACTGGATTTAGCCGATCAATATGAATTTATTGGCGGAGTTGTGGGCTGGATTGATTTGTCTTCCGCGGAATTTCCTAATCATTTTAAACGGTTGTTGATGTGGCCGAAATTTGTTGGAATAAGACCGATGCTACAAAGTATGGCAAACGATCATTGGATATTAAAACCTGAAGTGAAGCGCAATATTCGGCTTTTGGTAGAAAACGACTTTCCCCTGGATCTATTAATCTATCCCAAACATTTAAGGCATATCGTAGAGTTGTTAAAGGAGTTTCCAAGATTACGAGCTGTTATTGATCATTGTGCAAAGCCTAATATTAAGGAACAGCAATGGGAACCGTGGGCAGATTGGATAGAAGAAGTTTCAAAGTATGAAACACTAATGTGCAAATTGTCTGGACTAGTGACGGAAGCAGACCACCAATCATGGGAGATTCATGAGTTTAAGCCATATATTCATCATATTATTCAGTGTTTTGGTCATGAACGGATTATGTTTGGCAGTGACTGGCCGGTCTGCCTCCTTGCAGCAGATTATGATGATATTGTCCAGATTTTACATGAAAACTTGCCTAAAGAAATGACAGTGGAAGAAATAGAATTGTTATATGGAGGAAATGCGAAACGATTTTATCGATTGCCGTAAAAAGATTCGAAGGAGGGAATATTCTATGGCTGAACAAGCCTTTCAAAAAGGACTTTCATGTATAGTGATGCACGATCAGGATAATGTGGCAACGCTTCTGAAGGATTGTAAAAAGGATGAAGTTATAACGTACATAAGGGATGGAAAAGCTTTTCGGTTAACATTCATTCAAGACATTCCTTTTGGACATAAAGTATCGATTACTGTCATTCGTCAAAACGAAGAAGTGATAAAATACGGTGAAGTTATTGGTGCTGCTACTATAGAAATTCCCACTGGGACCCATGTCCATGTTCATAACATCGAAGGCATAAGGGGAAGAGGAGATATAGGCCGCGGAGGAGGTAAAGAATTTGCAAACCATTAGAGGATATCGCCGTGAAAATGGAAAAATTGGAATTAGAAATCATCTATTAATCTTGCCTACTGTCATATGTGCCAATCAAGTCTGTTCAAGAGTTCAACAGCAAGTGCACGGTTCGGTTGCAATTCCTCATCAACATGGATGCAGCCAGGTTGGTGCGGATAAAGAACGAACACATAAAGTGTTAGTCGGTATGGGAAAAAACCCTAATGTAGGAGCTGTTTTAATCGTTAGTCTCGGATGCGAGGTAATTAATGCAGCTAAAGTAAAAGAAGAAATTGAGTCAACGGGTAAACCTGTTATTTGGATTGATATTCAAAATGAAGGCGGTTCCATTAAAACGATCCAAAGAGGGGTTGAAGAAGCAAAGAAACTAATGAAGGAACTTGAAAAAACGCCAATGGAGGATGTTTCTGTTTCGGAGCTGATCGTTGGTGTGAAATGCGGAGGTTCTGACTTTACTTCTGGCTTGTGCAGCAATCCAGCACTTGGGAAGGCTGCAGACATGCTTCTCAACGAGGGTGGAACCATTGTCATGGGCGAGACGACAGAAATTATTGGAGCAGAGCACCTTGTCATGGCAAAGGCTGTTAGCTCGAAAGTAAGGGAAAAACTATACCTATGCGTCCAGCAATTTGAAAATGAGGTTGAACGAATGGGTGTAGATATGCGCGGGGGGAATCCGAGTCCTGGAAATATTGATGGAGGTTTATCTTCCATAGAAGAAAAATCACTTGGATGTATTAGTAAAGCCGGCTCAGCTCCATTACAGGACGTCGTTGACTTTGCGGAAGAAATACCGGGAAAGGGCTATTATTTTATGGATTCACCTGGAAACGATATCGAATGTGTTTCCGGTATGGCAGCAGCAGGCGTTCATTTAGTGTGTTTTACCACCGGCAGGGGGACGCCAACGGGCAATCCTATAATCCCGGTAATTAAAATAACAGGGAACGAATTAACGGCCAAGCGTATGGCTGACAATATGGATGTCGATACGAGTCCTGTTTTACATGGAATTCAAACACTAGATGAATCTGGGCAGAACATCTATGAAATGATTTTAAACGTAGCGAACGGTCAAGAAACAAAATCTGAGATTTTAGGTCATCAGGAATTTAGTATTAGTAGAATAGGGATCAGTTTGTAAGTTTAATAGAGTTTTAGGAGGATGGGATTGGATGATACTAAAAAATCGCGTTGCCCTAGTAACAGGAGGAAGCAGAGGTATTGGAGCGGCCATTGTCGAGCGGTTAGCTGAAGAAGGTGCACATGTGGCCATCAATTACACCTCACCGAGTTCCTATGAGAAAGCAGAAAAATTAAAGCACGAAATAATAGAAAATTATCATGTCCGCGCCATGGTTGTGAAAGCGAATGTTGGTATCAAGCAAGAGATCGATCAAATGATTGACGAGGTTGAAAAAACTCTCGGATCGATCGATATCCTTGTCAATAATGCTGGCATTGCCCCATTTGAGTCATTTATGAAAGTAACCGAGGAAATTTGGGATCGTACCTATCAAACAAATGTAAAATCTATTTTTCTTACTACCCAGCGAGTGGCAAAAAAAATGATTGAAAAAAGATACGGGAAAATTATTAACATCACCTCAACGGCAAGCTTACTCGTTACAAGCCCAGTCATTCCACACTATATTTCATCGAAAGCGGCTGCAAGCCATTTAACAAAGGCACTGGCGATTGAATTAGGAAAGTACAATATTAATGTAAATGCTGTCGGTCCCAGTACGGTTGCAACGGATATGTGTCACGATTATTTAAAAGATGAAGAAATCTTAGCCAAAGAAATTCAAGCCAATCCGATGAGGAGGCTTGGAACGGAAAAACAAATCGGTGATGCGGTTGTGTTTTTAGCCTCAGAATATGCCATGCAGGTAAATGGACATCTGTTAATGGTAGATGGGGGACTCACAGTAAAGGCTGCACAGCCAGAAGATCATTTGGAGCAAGAAAGGAACTTAATCATATGAGATTAGATGGGAAGGTAGCGTTAATTACCGGAGCTGGAAGCGGAATTGGCAGAGCTGCTGCCCTCCTTTTCGCTAAGGAAGGTGCACACGTTATTGTCAATGATGTCAACGAGGAAAATGGTGAAAATACGGCGAAAGAAATATACCAAAAAGGAGGAAGTGCGACATTTTATTATGAAGATGTGACAATCCCTGAATCGGTAAGAGCAATGGCAGAATCAATTGTTCAAGAACATACGAAAATTGATATTTTATTTAATAATGTAGGAATCAGTAATGTTGGACGAGTGGATGAAGTAGAGCCTGAAGAGTGGGATAAGGTAATGTGTGTGAATGTGAAGGGGGTGTATTTGCCGAGCAAATATATTGTTCCGTATATGATGGAACAGAAGAATGGCTGTATCATTAATATGTCCTCATGTGCCGCAGAAATGGGGCTCATGAAACGAGCGCTGTATTCGGCCACGAAAGGAGCGATATTATCGCTTACAAAGGCGATGCAGGTGGACTATGCACCTTATAATATTCGAGTTAATGCCTTATTGCCTGGAACGATTTTCACACCATTTGTTGAAAATTATTTAAGAACCTCTTATAGCGATCCAGAAGAGGCCATCGATAAAATAAAAACAAGGCAATTAAGCGGCGAGTTAGGAAGACCTGAAGATGTTGCGAGCGCTGCCTTATTTTTAGCGTCGGATGAGGCAAAATTTATGATGGGATCCCCCCTCTATATAGATGGCGGGGTTGTGTTTGGCAAGAATGCTTAAAAGAAGAGGATGGAGACTATGAAACTAGTAACGATTGAAGAGCAAGGAAGACAAAAATTAGGGGTTCAAACAGCGCGAGGCATCATTGATATTGCTGCTACTGCAGAGAAGAATGCAAAATACGATATCCAGACAAACGTGATGTCTGTCATTTCTAGTAATAAAGAAGAGCGATCTAATCTTCAGGATTTTATCTCCAGTGTACAAGCGGAAGAAAAAGCAGTTTTTGTTGATCCTGATAAAATGACTTGGGGACCGTGTGTAACAAAACCTCACAAAATTGTTTGTGTAGGATTAAATTATCGAAGACATGCGGATGAAACTAATGCCCCGTATCCGGAAGTACCAATTTTGTTTAATAAATTTGATAACACGTTAACCGGGCATAAAAGTGAAATACCTGTTCCAAAAGTGACAAATATGCTAGATTATGAGGTTGAATTAGGGATTGTAATTGGACAAAAGGCGAAAAATGTAAAAGAAGAGGAAGCGCTTGATTATGTTTTTGGCTACTGTGCTGTAAATGATCTTTCAGCACGTGATTTACAAATGAGAACGCCCCAATGGCTGCTTGGGAAATCCTGTGATAAATTCAGTCCTATCGGTCCATATTTAGTTACTTCAGATGAAGTAGGTAATCCTAATGATCTTGCATTAAAAACATATGTAAATGGTGAACTAAGGCAAGATTCTAATACATCAGATATGATTTTTTCCTGTGCGGAAATTGTAAGTTATATTTCTCTCCATATGACATTGGAGCCTGGAGATATTATTTTGACAGGTACACCTGAAGGAGTGGTTTTAGGGTACCCAGAAGAGAAGCAAGTGTATCTTAAACCAGGGGACGAGGTTACGGTAGAAATAGAAAAATTAGGATCGCTGACAAACTATTTTGTAGACGAAAAGTAAAGAAGCGAGTGTGATAGAGAATGCTTAAGGGGATACCTTCGATTATTTCACCGGAATTAATGAAGGCTTTAATGGAAATGGGGCACGGTGATGAAATTGTACTGGCAGATGGGAATTTTCCAGCTGCCAGTCACGCTGAGCGCCTTATTCAATGTAATGGGCATGGAATATCTGAATTATTAAAAGCAATATTAGAATTTCTTCCGTTAGACACGTATGTGGAACATCCCGTTGCATTTATGGCGGTTGTTCCTGGTGATTCCGTACAACCAACGATATGGAAAGACTACGAAGAAATTATTCATCATCAGTTCAACTATTCATTTCCATTTGAGTTTATGGAACGATCTGCATTTTATCATCGTACCAAAAAGGCATTTGCTGTAGTGGCCACAAGTGAAACGGCACAATACGCCAATATTATTTTGAAAAAGGGTGTTATTAAAATAGGTTACTAACATAGAAAATAATCTATTATTTCAACTCTACCGTATATGAAAACTTATCACCTCTAGCGATAGAAGCAGTATATTCAATAATGGAATCGTGTTCATAGGTTGTACGTTCAAGCATGAGGCTAGGAGTATTTTCAATTATTTGAAGATATTCAGCTTCAATCGATCGTGTGGATACTGCTTTGAACGTTTCCGTCGCCCTGGTAATCGTTACCTTATAAGATTCACGGAAAATTTCATACATTGGCTTATTTTCTAACTGATTTTTTGTTAAATTTTTAAAACGAGAGACTGGGAGGTAAGAAGTCTCATAAAGCATTGGTTCATCATCTGCTAATCGCAGCCTGGTCACTTTATGCACATCTGAATTTTCTGGTAAATTCATTTTTTTTGCAATGTTATCCTCACAATGGATCTGTTCAAAGAAGAGTATTTTGGTAGAGGGTTTTTTTCCTGCTTTCTTCATTTCATCGGTAAAACTATAAAATTGGACCAGGCTTTGATTATATATTTTGGGAGAGACAAAGCTTCCCTTTCCATGTACTTTATAAATATAACCATCCCGTTCTAAAGATTGCATGGTTTGACGGACAGTGGTCCGGCTAACATTATATAATTCACAGAGTTCTCTTTCGGATGGCAGCTTTTCATACTCTTTCAGTTCTCCAAGTTCAATTTTTTCGAGGAGGGTATCCATCAATTGAAAATATAGGGGTAATCTCGGATCTTTAATCATCATATATTACTCCTTATTCTGTTAATTTAATCTATTTTCGAATACACTAATTATACATTGAAAGACTTTAGTATTCCATTCTCATTCTGTAAAGTCAGAAAATTAGTGCAGCAAAAAAGAGCGATGTCTTATAAATGACATGGCTCTTTTTACTAATGTGTTACTCTACATGTTATTTTTTCTCTTCTCTTATTAGCCAAATTTCAGTCTTAGGCTTAGGTAGATTTAACGATTCAATTAAGGATATAGCATCCTCCGAGCAGAAAATCCCCCATTTAGAAAAATATTCTACCAGATTTTCTCCCGCTGTTTTGGAAGCTATTGTAACAAACGTATCGATCATTTGCTGATTTGTTACTGGGAGGCGATCATCCGGCATCTCTCTATAAGTTGTAAAGATGTTCGTATAAAAATCCCAACCATAAACCATTCTAAGCTGCTGGAACATAACGAGTCTTTCAAAGTTTCCTAATTGCTTGTAAAGTTTATCAGGATTGGGGTCTATGACAAACTCTAATGCCCTATCATATGAGTCTTTTCCATTGGAAATATCCAATAGACGGGACGGGTTATTGAATTTTTCCTGTGTCAGGAGGGATAAAAGATTGACTGTTACTTCTCCTAGATCTCCCCAAGTCCACGGAGCCTGCTGATACTCATGTCCGATTTCATGCCAGAATCCCCAAGCATTATTTTTGATATAGGATTCATCAAGTATGGACGCCGCATAATTAGTGGAACCATATTCAATTGGCACCATGATAGGATATCCAGCATGCATTAATCCGCCTTTAATTTGTTTATCCAAAACAATACGGAAGGGGATTGAATGTCTTTTATTTGGCATTTCTTTTTGTGTATCCAGCCCTGCCAATCGATCATAATCCATAATAATATCATCCCATAGTGACATGATCCGCCCTGGATCTTCCAGTTCTAATAAGTATTCAGATGGAAGAGTTATAATGAGTTTTTCTCCTTTTAATTCACCGAACGGGGTAGTAGCTCCTCTAGCCTTTATATTTTGCCATTCTTGTTCGGTTGTTTTTCCGATTTCGTAGTAGGGAGCTTCGATAGCACCGCTTATTGAAAAATCTCCTTGCTGATCAGGAGTATTGGTCATCATAGGAATAAAATAAATTAAACCGCCGTATGGGCTGCTAACCACATTGGTTCCTGGAGTGAGTTTTTTAAAATGAACGATATTCGGTACCCTTTTCCACTCTGACAGTCCGTTTAATTCATCATCGTGGGAGCCAATTTGGACACTAATATTTTCAACACCTTCGGGTACTTTAATGGTTATGTCTTTTCCTGGAGGTGCATACAGCCCGGTGCTAATCCAGTTTTTGCTTGGTAATGCACGAGTGTACATAAGGTCAGGGTTTCCTAGATTAATAGATATCTTTTTTTCCTGAACAGGTTGTGCTGTTTCAGACACTTTTCCTGGAAATTCATCAGCATAAGGTGACGTTTCATTTCCTGCATCAATGGTGAAATGAGTAAATTGAAAGTTTAATAAAGAATTACGATAGGGCATTTCTCCCTTTTTAATAGGAAATTGAACTTTACCATATGAGGTAACTTCCTTAACTGCCCAATCATACAGTGGAGAATCTCTTGTGATGGTTTCCAGGGTTTCAGTTAAGACACTTAGTAAAAGGTTTTTCTTTTTTTCGTTATCTGTACCAGCAGGGCCAAGATTAATATCTTCATAGCCTAAAACTCCATCCTCAATTTCCTTTCCTTGTTTTAGTCGATTTAAAAAGTGATTTTCCATAATGGTATCGGGAGTCATATGATTTACCGTTCCCGATGAATTGGTTTTCACATTAAGCAGTGATAAACCAGTCATATTTAACAGATTCTGGACAGGATAATGCTCGCTAATCCGGATTCCTCTCCAGTTTCCGAGCGTTGCTCTTTTTTCTACAGGTGTATTTCTTGTAATGCCTTCTAAATCACCACCATTTATGGTAGCAATAATATTGCCGCCTTGATGTACATATTTTTCAAGAATAGGAATTTCGCTTTCCTTAACAGATTCATCAATCAAAGCAACTGTATATTTATTGGGGTTTAACGAGCTTCTGTCCCATTTGTCCACTTTTACGACTTCTACGGGAAGAGAAGGGTCGATCGATAAATCCTCTGAAGTCGTAATCAATTGTAAAGTCTTGTTAGTTGTTAACGCTTCTTCATATCTACCTGTATATTTTGTTCTCCTGCCATTATTAATAGCAGAATCCTCTGTTAACCACAGTAGTATATTACGAGATAGTAAGCTTAGCGGCTCCTTATTATTTTGCAAAGAAAAATATCTTTGATCACCTGCTAATACAATTTTTCCATTCCCGTACCGGGATGCTGCCATATTTGGAATTGTCTCTGGGACATTGACAGGAAATGCATCTTCACCAATTGCAGCAACACCTCCGCTTCCAGAAATAACAGGGATTCCATCTAAATCTTTACTAAAAAAATGGTAGTCTTCCTCCACTGAATAGGCTTGAGCCATACTTGTCTGATTGGGAGACTGAACTTCTGCAGCACCCGGTGCTGGAATCGTTGCCACTGTTAAGAAGAGTAAAGATAAGCTTGAAAATAAAATTTTCTTTAATTGAGGTACCATTTTTTCACCACTCTCATTTTTTTCTAATATGCAGGTCGATACAATAAATGATCGACACTGCTTATGAATTAGTTGATTATTGGTTACTCGTATTCTCTTAATGTCTCAACAGCAACCTCAGGTTCTGGTAGATTTAGAGCATTCACCTTTTGAATTCCTTCTTCTGTCAGACTCCACCCCCATTTCTGGTAAAATGAAACAAGGTTTTGACCGGCTAATTTGGAAGTCATAAATAAAAGCATATCTTTCTTCTGCTGGTCTGTTGTTGGAAGCGTACTGCTATCAAGCTCACGATAGGCTTTATGCAATTCTGTGTAGAAGTCCCAGCCATATGCCAATTGAAGCTGTTTAAAGAATACTAGCTGATCCATCCCATCCAAGTCTGTAAATTTCTTCAAGGGGGAAGGATTTGCAATAAATTCCATTGCTCTATCATAATGGGATTTCCCATCTGCACTTTTTTGGAGCAGCCTTTTTACATCTGTAAATTTTTCCTGGATAAAAAGGGTATAGATATTCACAGAGACTTCTGTAATGTCACCCCATTTCCAAGGATTCTGCTGGTATTCATGGCCCATTTCGTGCCAAAAGCCCCATCCTCTTACCAAGGCCAATTCTGGATCGACTACATGGGAAGCCGCCGGGTCAATTGGAATCATGATTGGGTAGCCTGCATGCATATAGCCGGCGCTAATCTGAACATCTGCCACATATCGGTGCTGTCTATCGGGACTTTTATGAGGGACTGGTAAATCAGACGAGATACCGACGAAAGTATTGTAGCTGGAAGTAATGGAATCCCACTGTTCCATGAGTGCCACTGGATCCTTAATGGTTAATAAAGCTTCTTTTGGCAATGTGAAAATAACGTGCTCACCTACAAGTTCACCCCAAGGGGCCGGATTATCTTTAATTGAATTGTGCCATTCCTCGTTGGAGGTCTGTCCTTTTACAAAGGTTGGGGAGGCAACGCCGCCACTTATATGAATAGACGTTTGGGTATTAGCCTTTGCTTTTTTAGGAATAAGATAGACAAGGCCGCCATAAGGGCTTTTTATTTGATTTATTCCAGGTTCAAGCTTTTGTTGCAATGCGACCACCGGCATACGGCTCCAGGTAGGTTTTCCTGTTAACACATCCGTGTGCGAACCGACTTGAACATACAAATCCTCTGTTCCCTCTGGGACATCAATGGTGATTATGCCTCCTGCAGGGGCATAAAGACCTGTACTGATCCAGTTCCCTGGAGGATAACCCATTCTTAAATGGCTAAGATCTTCATAATCAAAATCGACTTGAATTTCTTTGTTATTAATCAAAGGTGCATCCTGTGGAATCGGGCCCGGAAAGTGGTCGGCATAGGGTGATTTTTCACCATTTGGATCTAAGGTTGCTTCGTTCACTTGATAGGCCAAGAGTGCACTTGAATAAGGGAAATCGCTCTTAATAAATGGCCATGTAACGGTGAGTTGACTTAAATCAGACAGTACCTTCTGCTGAAGAGGATGGCCCTCTATTAAGCCGGCGATGGTTCCACTGACAATCTGAGCAATAATTTCTTTCTTTTTAGTGGATGTCGCTCCTTCAGGACCAATATCAAGGGTGCTAACATCCAATGATCCATTTTCAATCGCCTTAGCTTTATCAATAAGTGCAGGTACATAATAATTTTGTGCTTTATCATAGGAGAGAGGTGGCAGTGTTGCTGTCTTTGTGGTTGCTGTAATATTTGTTAAGGATAGGCCAACTTCATTGAGGAATTTTTGAATACCGTAATCGGAAAGGTTTGGTTTACTGTTTTCATTCGCCATCCATTCTTTCGGATAACCTTCCATTACCCAGCCTTTTTCTCCGAAAATCACCGCTCCCCCCTGCTTCACATATTTAATCAATACTTGTACTTCTTTATCTGATAGAGGCTGATGAAAATTGTTAACATAAACAACCTGGTGTTTTAACGGATTTAACTGAATGGATAAGAAATTATCTACATGTTGTAGTTCTATTGGCAAATCGTGACTAACAGGGATATCCCGATTTGTAATCATTGTAATTTTCCCTTTGCCTTTTAAAGCGTCCTCGTAGGTTAAATGAACGGGCAGGACTTTATCCTTATCTGTTACCCATTTTAATATGTTACTAGCAACAGCTGTTTTTGTTGAATCTGTATTAGTAAAATCAAAATACTCACTCAGACCCGCTGCTACTACTCTACCTTTACCAAATCTAGCCGCACCAATAATGGGAACCGTTTCGGGATTAATCGCAACAGCAAAGGCATTCTCACCGACGGCGCTTACACCACCTGCATGAGAACTGGAGTAACTAGGAAATCCTTCTATCCCATTATAGAACCTTGCCAAATCGTTTTTTATCTGTTCCTGAGTAGACTCGCTCAATTCCTTCGCTTCTACTTTGCTTAATGCCTGTACTTGGTTGTTGGCAAGGGGAACAATAGTGGGGCTAATAGCTAGACCACCGGCGAGCAGTACTGTTATCATATTTTTTTTCACGGTATACCTTCCTCCTATAATTGTAATGTTGTAATGATGTCACTACCAGTGTGTCCGTTATAATTGAGCCAAATGAAAGAATGCTAGGGTGCACTGAAAAATGGTCTTCTAGTAAGTTTTTCTTATGGATGTTATGATATAATTACCAGTAACTTTAACGCAGCATCAAAACCGTTCATGAAAAGCAACTTACTAATTTTTGAACGAACCCTCCTTAGTTTTTTTTTTTTGTAAGTGTTTTCACTGTAAACTAAATTAACATCATCAGTGGCGGAAATCAATTCTAAATTTTCAAAAAATACAAAATGGTAAATTACGCCTATTTCTCTTTAGTATGTATTCTGATATTTTCGTGAAAAGACGCCATACAAGGGAAATCTTACCGATCATTGCGTTAATAATATTAAGGAGGTAAAAATGAAAAAGAGAAAACTATTTTGGCAGATGCTGATGTACTTCGGTGTTTTTATTATTTTATTTTCCTCCGTTACCACCTTCCTTTTATACAAAGACAGCAGTGAAGTGTACCAAAAAGAGAGAAGTCAGCATCAGAAAATTCTGCTGGAGCAGGCGAAAGAAAGTATCGATACTAGAATCCAGGTAGCTTTTAATGCCTTGATGCAGCTGCAAAACAGCCAGGAATTTAAAGATTATATTAGGCCAAATCAAAAAAATGAATATTATTACCGAATGCTGCAAGTATTGAAACAGTTGAAAATCAATAATTCTGCCTTTGCTAATTTTGAATATAAAAGCGGGATACTGAATCTTGCAGATAACGTAGTCGTCACACAAGATTCAACGATGAACAAAGACTTGTTCTTTAAGGAATTAGGATTTTCTAAGAAGAATATTGCAGCACTAGAGGAATATGTACATAAATCAACCCCGCAATACGGCAATCATCAAGTCATGATCCTTTCGAACGAAAATAATAGTGATTATTTAACTTTAATTAAAAAGGAAACAAGTTTTCATAACGTAGAAACATTGTTCTTTATTTCTTTTTATGCAAAAAGCTTTTTTTCCTTTGTAGAAGGAGAGGGCAAGGAAGGCTTTGGCCTGGTAACAAAGGATGAAATAAAATATTTGCAGACCGACTTAGAATCCGCCAAGGTGGAGGAGATTCTTGCACCTAAGGAATTAGCTAAATTGGATAAGCTTAGTTTTGAACACGGTTCTGTCACATTGGGTAAGGCAAGGTATGATATTCATCTTACACAGTCAGATATTCTCAGTAATTTAAATTATGTTTATTTTTCACCGAAACCCGCTTTGATTACAGCGATGAAAGAGGTGTATGTAAAAGCCTTTTTGATTGGCCTTTCGTTGTTAGCAGCAGGAATTCTATTAGCAGCTTATTTTGTGAATCGGACGTATCGACCGATACAACATATCATTCATCATTTGTCCCAATACCAAAAATATGAAGGGAATGATGAACTTTCTTTTATAAAAAGTACGACCGATCAAATTAGCACAATGAATGAAAATCTGAAGCAGACCATCGAGCTCAATAGGCTGCCTCTCAAACAGCAATTCCTCAACGAAATGGTTGTAGGACCCATGAACCAAAAAGAGTTTACAGAAAAACTAAACCGCTTTCACCTAAAGGTCAAACAGGAGGACTTGAAGGTTATCATCATTGAGGTCGATTCCAATGTCGTGCTTCAGGAAAGACTTTCTAAAGAGGGGATCCTGACGGTAAAGCAGCAAATCCTTGGCATTCTTAAAAAGGAAATTGAGCCAATGTTTGCCTGTGAATTATTTGAATATGGCTATGAAAAAATCGTACTGATCATACATCAGGAAGATGTGGAAAATATTGTTTCAAAACTGGGAAAATTATTCTCCACGATGAACAGAGAATTAGAGCTTAATATTATTACAGCTGTTGGCCAGCCTGTTGCAAAATTGGAATATATCTATCATTCATTTGAAAGTGCACTGAAAATCTTAGAGAGTAAATTCGCCTTGGAGCGGAATACAGTCCTCTCCTACGAGGATTTTAAATATTTGGATCAGACCAACTTTTATTTTCCGTTTGAAGTCGAACGGAGCCTAATTCAGCTAGTTGTTCAGGGAAACATTGAAAAAGCGGAAATAATTCTGAATCGTGTTCTTGAAGAAAATTTACATTCTAAGAAGTTGACAAAGAATGCACTCTCCCAATTTGTATTTGCGATTAGAGGAACGATTAACCGGATATTGCAGGCGGCCAATAAAACATCAAAAGAGATTTTCGGTGATGAAATTTCCACTTTTCATTTTGAGCTTCAGCAAATTCATGATAAAGACCAACTAGAGGAAAGAATCCGTTTGATCTTTTCCGTGCTGTTAATGCAAATCAGTACGACGGAGAGTAAGGAAGAAACGTCAATTGCGACGAAGTTTTTGAAGTATATTCAGCAAAACTATGAAAAGGATATTTCTCTCCATGACCTCGCTGACGAATTTGGATTATCTACCAGCTATATCAGTACCATTTTTAAAAATCATACCGGTGAAAATTATAAAGATTACTTGAATAAATACCGAATATCCAAAGCACAAGAAATCTTAGAAAATAGAGAGATAAAAATAAAGGAACTGGCCGGAATGGTAGGCTTCAACAATGTAAACACATTCATCCGTACATTTAAGAGATATGTAGGACTGCCGCCGGGACAATATGAGAAAAGCAGTTAATTTTTTGGCATGGAGGGGATTTAAACATCCGGTTCATGCCTTTTTTTATTGGGCTGTCACGTTGATGGACGTGAAAATAGTATATTCATTTTTTTAAAATATCTACAAAACTTTCAAAATGGAAGAAAACAAAACCGCTACATCACTCGTTTTTTAAAAATTAAGTGAATATTCGCATATGTATCTTGAAAAATGAAGATAGAAACCTGACCATCGGTTTTTTATGATGAGAATTAACAGAGAGAAGGAGGGGGATTTTCATTTGGATGAAAGAAAGCGCATTCACTGGGAGTAAACGCGGGAAGGATGGTTGTAGTGAATAGTCCATTGTCAGAAGTAACAGAAACGAGTGTACAAGCAAACCGATCGGAATTTGCTTTGAAGCTGCAGGCCGTAAAAACGATTGTCTGGCGGGATAAATACCTCTATTTAATGTTAATTCCGTTTATTCTATGGTATTTAATTTTCGCATATAAGCCGATGTACGGTTTGCAAATTGCATTCAAAGATTATAGCTTATTTAAGGGGATAACAGAAAGTCCCTGGGTGGGTTTTGAAAATTTTGAACGTTTTTTTCGCAGTGAGTATTTTATCAGAAACTTAGTGAATACGTTTATGATCAATTTTTGGGGATTAATTTTTGCTTTCCCTGCACCCATTATTCTCGCATTACTGTTAAATGAAGTGAAAAATATGATGTTTAAAAAGACAGTTCAGACGATTACTTATCTTCCACACTTTATTTCAGTTGTCATCATCGCAGGTATCGTCACCAATTTTCTAGCGCCAACGAATGGGATTGTGAACATTATCATTGAAAAATTTGGGGGAGAAAAAATCAATTTTCTTGCGATGCCGGAATTCTTTCGCACCATTTATATTGGATCGATGCAGATTTGGAAGGATGTAGGCTATAGTGCCATTATTTATTTAGCGGCTATTGCCGGCATCAATCCGGCCCTTTATGAGGCAGCAAAAATGGATGGGGCGAACAGGTGGAAGCAAATGTGGCATATCACCCTTCCAGGCATGCTGCCAACGATTATGATTTTACTAATCTTAAATCTAGGCAGCTTTCTTGAAGTAGGTTATGAATCAATTATTCTGTTGTACCAGCCTGCTACCTATGAGACAGCTGATGTGATTAATACCTATGTTTACCGTGCGGGTCTTCAAGGCGGAAATTATGAGATAGGTGCAGCGGCGGGCTTGTTTAACTCTGTTGTAAGCTTAATTTTAGTAGTCCTGGCCAACCGTTTAAGTAAAAAAATGACGAACGTCGGATTATGGTAGGTGATGAGATGAAACGATCATTTTCTGAAAAACTATCGTCGATCTTTATTGCAACAATCCTAATTTTGCTATCCATTGTTTGTTTATATCCCTTTGTATATGTCTTTTCCGCTTCATTTAGTTCGGGAAACGCCGTCATTACGGGGGAAGTGTTACTGTTTCCGAAGGACATCACACTTGATTCCTATAAGTCGATCTTAGCAAAAGAGGGGTTATGGCAGGCTTATGGCAATACCGTTTTCTATACTGTAGCCGGAACGGCGTTTAGTATATTGTTGACCATTTGCGGGGCCTATCCCCTGTCGAAAAGCCGGCTAGTGGGCAGAACCTTTGTCGCTTTTTTTATAGCGTTTACCTTGTGGTTTGGTGCGGGGCTTATTCCGACTTACTTAAATTTTAAAGAATTGGGGTTACTGGACACAAGGACAAGTATCATTGTAGGATTTGCGGTTTCAGCCTTTCTGGTCATTCTCTTGAGAACTTTTTTTCAATCCATTCCTGATTCATTAGAGGAATCAGCTAAAATGGACGGTGCCAATGATTTGCAAATCCTGAGGCACATTTATTTGCCATTGTCCAAGCCTGCGTTAGTGACCGTAGGACTCATTTATGCTGTTGGTAAATGGAATAGTTACTTTTGGGCGATGGTTCTTTTAAACGATGAAAGTAAAATACCGCTGCAGGTACTGCTGAAAAAAATGATTGTCGAAATGAGTTTAAATGAGGAATTGACAGGTTCGATGAATGCCGCCAATGCAATGTCACAAGAAACGTTTATTTATGCCACTATTATTGTGTCGATCTTGCCGATTGTGTTGGTTTATCCCTTCCTTCAAAAATATTTTGTGAAAGGTACAATGATTGGCGGGATAAAAGAATAATTTTTTCATCGGGTAGTGAATGAATAGCATCTATAATGAAAGCTTTAGCAGGTAAAAACATGAAAATCGGGGGGCAATAAAATGAAGAAGAGAAAATTAATGGTTCCTTTACTTGCAAGTATGATGATGTTAGCAAGCGGGTGCAGTGATGCGGCTTCCACCAGCAACAAAGAGAAGGATTCGAAAAAAGATGGGAAAGTCGAAGAACTAAAGGTCTTTATGCATGCATCCAATGGGTATTTTATTTTCAATGACGATTGGGCCACTTTTAAAGAAGCTGCTGAAAAGACGGGAATCAAACTAAAAGGTACGGCACCAAAGTCGTCTACCAACAGTACAGAGGCGTTTAACTTGATGATCGCTTCTGGCGAAATTCCGGATTTGGTCCACGGTCAAAAGAAATACTTAAATAAATACGGAATGGAAGGCGCCTTTCTGCCGCTAAATGATTTAATCAAAAAGCATGCACCGAATATCCAAAAATACATGAAAGAGAAAAAGGATTTTTTAAAGGCAAATCAGGGACCAGACGGAAATCTTTATATGGTGCCTTATATTTCCGATGGGCTGGTAGCGGAAACGTATTTTATCAGGCAGGATTGGCTCGATAAGCTCAAGCTTCAAATGCCGCAAACGGTAGACGAGTTTTACACTGTATTGAAAGCGTTTAAAGAACAGGATCCGAATGGAAATGGGAAACAAGATGAAATCCCTTATTTTTCGGAGGACAATATCCTTGGTCTGGGTACGTTATGGGGAGCATTCGATGGACTTTACCTTGAAAATGGTGATATTAAATATGGACCATATGAAGCGAAGTTTCAAACGGCAATGGAAAACCTGTCCAAATGGTATAAAGAAGGGTTAATTGATCCGGAAATTTTCACTAGAAAAAAGGCAAGAGAATATTTGTTAGGTAATAACCTTGGCGGGGCATCCCGTTATTATCCTGGAAGTACAGCAGGCTACAATGATGCCTTAAAGGATTCTATTCCAGGTATTAATTTTATTGTGATGGCGCCGCCTGAAAATGTAGACGGTAAACGAATTGAACCGACGAAAAGATCGGATTATGGAAATAATCTCGGGGTTGCGATTAGTTCACAAATCGAAAATCCTGAAAAGGTTATTAAGTATCTCGACTTTTTCTACAGTGAAGAGGGCCGAAGACTGATGAACTATGGGATTGAAGGCGAAACCTATGAAATCAAGGATGGTAATCCAGTGTTTACTGACAAGGTTTTAAAGGCGAATGATGGGAATATTGTTGAAAACCTACGGTCTTACGGCTCTCAAGTTCCGTTCTCCTTCCATCAAGACTTTGAATATGAAAAGCTATGGATGAATCCAATTGCCGTGAAAGGGATTGAGGAATATACAAAGGGAAATTACTTTGCCGAACAAATTCCGAACTTGACATTTACGGAGGAAGAAGAGAAAGTTCTTACCGATATTGGAACGCAAATTACAACTTATAAAGACGAAACGGTGCAAAAGTGGATCATGGGGTCAGAGCCTGTGAACCTTGAAGAATTCAAAAAGCGATTAGATGAAATCGGCTTTAAAGAGTATATCAAAGTTTACCAAAATGCTTATAAGCGTTATCAAGAAAGCTAAGTTCTTCATTTAAATCGATGACCCTGAGGTGTTAGTTCTCCATTTTTGAACTAACACCTTCCTTACATGCTGAGGATAGGAGAAAAATATGAAATATAATCAAATTCCGATAATGGAAAATCCGCTAAAAACGAGAAAAGATGTTATGGAGGCAATAAGACAGCTTTGTCTGCCATTGGTTGATTTTTACTCAGACGGTAAGTCTTTATTAGATGTTGGAAGAACAAGCGCCATCTCAAGAAATCAAGTCATTCAAATGGAGGGATTTTCACGGCCGTTATGGGGGCTTGTGCCTTTTTGGAAGGGCGGCGGCGAATGTCCTGTTTTAGAGGAGATTTATCTAAAAGGGATTCGAAACGGCTCCAATCCGGACCATGAAGAATATTGGGGACCGATTACGGATGTTGACCAGCGGATGGTTGAGATGGCTGCTCTCTCACTGGGGCTGATTCTCGTTCCGGATAAACTGTGGCATCCTTTAACTGATCAGGAAAAGCAAAACTTATATCTGTGGTTAAATCAAATAAATGAAAAACAACCTGTCGATAATAATTGGCTATTTTTTAGAGTCATGGTGAATACTGCGTTTGATACGTTGGGGTTACCCTATAACCAAAAACTTCAAGAGAAAACGTTAACGAGATTAGAAGAGTTCTACTTGGGAATTGGCTGGTTTTCAGATGGCAAAGCCCCGCAGGTTGATTACTATATTCCGTTTGGGTTTTATTTTTATGGGCTTATTTACGCAGAAGTCATGAAGGATAAGGATCCGGAACGTTCTAAGCGATTTAAAGACCGGGCAAAGGTTTTTGCGAAGGACTTTATTTATTGGTTTTCCGAGGATGGTTCATCGATTCCCTTTGGCAGAAGCCTAACCTATCGATTTGCTCAAGGGTCATTTTGGAGTGCACTGGCATTTGCCGACTTGGAAGTTTATTCATGGGGCGTGATGAAAGGAATTATTCTGCGCCATTTACGCTGGTGGCTAAGCAAGCCAATCTATCATTCAGATGGTATTTTAAGCATCGGGTATGCTTATCCAAATTTAATTATGGCGGAAAAATATAACGCCCCCGGTTCACCCTATTGGGCGCTTAAAATCTTCCTGCTGCTTGCTTTGGACGAAAATCACCCGCTCTGGGCAGCGGAAGAGGAACCGCTGCCTGAACTGGAAAAAATGAAAGGTTTGCTTCATCCGAACATGATTATTTCAAGGGATAGAGACCATGTGTATGCTTTAACTTCCGGACAGTATGCATTATTCGAACCTGCCCACACAGCTGAAAAATATGCAAAGTTTGCTTATTCGACTGCCTTTGGATTCAGCGTGCCAAAAAGCAACTATGATCTGATTCAGGGAGCGTTTGACTCGATGATTGTCTTCAGTGAGGAAAATATGTATTATCGCGGCCGCAGAAAATGTGAAGAAGTAAGGATGGAGGACGCAGCTATTTTTTCACGCTGGAAGCCATGGAGTAATGTCGAGGTGAAAACCTGGCTTATTCCACTGGAGGGGTGGCATGTAAGAATTCATAAAATTCAAACGGAAAGACAGCTTATTACAGCTGAAGGCGGGTTTGCGATTGCCCGTGAAAAGGAAATTAGTCTTCAACACTTCCATCAGGAATTAGTAGATGATGATGGTATTGCTACACTTTGCCCATGGGGTTTTAGTGGAATCATCAATTTATTTGGAGAACGGTCGTCTTCCTTAGTATTGGCTGACCCAAATACAAATGTACTACATTCTTCTACTTCGTTCATTCCTACTTTACACGGACAAATCAACCCTGGCACGCATCTATACGTAACAGCCGTCACAGGTCATGGTGATTCTGAACGTGGAAAATGCCATTGGGAACGTAAGCCCGGGTTCGTTTTAAGAAATGACAATCTGATCATTGTGAGCCAGGATAATAAAGAAGTTTACGAGATTAAGGGAATTGTACCGCATCAACTGTTAGAGGAGGAGAGAACGTGATGATTAATCAAATCAATAAAACTGTTATAGATGAAGGTATTCAGCAAAAAGCTCGTTATGCAAACAGGCCGGCGTTTTCGAGAGAAGAGGCAGAAAACGCTATTCGCCATGTGTTAAAAAAAATTGATCAAAAGCTCCCGCGTTTTACTGAGCAATTTCCAGCCCCTTGTACAACAAACCTTTGCTATGAAGCGACTGAAAATCTTGAGTGGACGCCGGGGTTTTGGACAGGAATGCTATGGCTTGCCTACGAAGTAACGGGTGATATGAAATACCGTGAAGTTGCGGAAATTCAGTTGGCTAGCTACCGGGAAAGAATTGAAAAAAGAATAATGACCAATACTCATGATCTTGGCTTTCTATATACCCTCTCCTGCATGGCTGCATATAAATTGACGGGTAATCAGGAAGCACGGATGCTTGCCTTAAAGGCAGCAGACCTCTTGCTTGAAAGATTTCACGAAAAGGCCGGAATTATTCAAGCGTGGGGAGATTTAAGCAATCCGAAGCAGCGAGGCCGGATGATTATCGACTGTAATATGAATTTGTCGTTACTTTATTGGGCTTCAGGCGAAACCGGCGACCCAAAATACAAACGAGCTGCCTATCAGCATATTCTTCAAGCGTTTCATTTTATTGTCCGCGATGATGCGTCTACATACCATACGTACTATATGAATCCGGAAAGCGGCGAACCAATAAAGGGCGATACCCATCAAGGATTTTCCGATGAATCCTGCTGGTCACGAGGGCAGGCTTGGGGAATGTACGGATTCCCCTTGAGTTATCTCTACACAAAAGATGAACAGTTCCTCTCCGTGAGCAAAAAATTAGCACATTATTTTCTCAATCGACTGCCGGAAGATGATATCTGCTACTGGGATTTGATTTTTACCGAGGGAGAAGAGGAACGTGACAGTTCAGCAGCGGCAATCGCAGCATGCGGATTACTAGAAATGGTCAGACAGCTTCCGATTTTGGATGAGGACCGCAGGTACTATGAACATGCAGCCATAAAAATCATTTCTTCTTTATCAAAACAATATGTCTCAAGTGAAGATGAGGCAGAAGAAGGGGTATTGCTTCATAGTGTGTACAATAAAAATTTCAGCCACGGGATCGATGAAAGCTGTATGTGGGGTGATTATTTTTATTTTGAAGCGCTTGTCAGACTGACGAAAAACTGGACACTATACTGGTAGTTTGAAAGGAATGGGTGGTTTTCATCATGGAATTAAACGGGGTAATCGGCAGGCTATATAACGGAATGGACTGGATTGCAAAGCTTGTATATGTACAATTTCTATGGCTTCTTGGAAGTGTGGTGGGTCTTGTCATTGGCGGGGTTTTTCCTGCAACGATGGCCATGTTTGCGGTACTCAGGAAGATGATCCAACGCGACGAGGAATTTTCCTTTTTCAAGACGTTTTGGACCCGTTTTCGAAGGGAATTTTGGAAGGCCAATGCATTAGGCGGAATCATCACCCTTTTAGGGTTTATCCTATATTTCTATCTCGTTTTTCTAAAGGCACATGGCGGTGCAGTTTCGTTGATTCTTTATATCCTTGTGCTGTCGATTACCTTTGTCTTTTTGATTACGAACCTGTTCTTAGGTCCGGTTTTTGCTCATTATCAACTGCGTTTCTTTCAATATTTGAAAATGTCACTTTGGTTCTGCCTTTCCTGCCCGTTTCATGGGATTTCCATGATCGGCGGGCTTGTCGCATTTTACTTCTTTATTACGTATATCCCAGGCCTGCTGCCATTCTTAAGTGTGAGTTTATTGGCGTGGTTTTTAATGTTCATGGCAAACCTTGCCTTTGAAAAAACAAAACAGGAAGAAGCTGAAGAGAAACGATCAATCTGATATGTTACTTTAGTTAAATATAGGGGAAAAGGGTGATTTTATGAAGGAACTGATGGTAGAAAATAGGAGTTCGGTCGGCTGGTTTACTGATGCGAGATTCGGGATGTTTATTCATTGGGGGTTATATGCCGCAATCGGTAAAGGGGAATGGGTGATGTACGGCCAAAAAATTCCCGTGAAAGAGTATGAACAGCTTACGGAGACATTTAATCCCCATCTATTTAATGCGAAGGAATGGGTAAGTTTGGCTAAAAGAGCGGGGATGAAGTATATCGTCATTACTGCAAAGCATCATGATGGTTTTGCAATGTTCCACTCGAAGGCAGACAAATTTAATATTGTAGATTCGACTCCGTTTGGCAGAGACCCGCTAAAAGAGCTAGCCGAGGAATGTGCACTCCAAGGGATGAAGTTGTGTTTCTATTATTCCCATGTCATCGACTGGCACCATCCTCATTCGATTCATGACTCTGCTAACAATATTTGGGATTATCATTTGGAAGAAAAGGCCTTTTATCACTATTGGAACCGTTTGGTCAAACCACAAGTTACAGAACTTCTAACAAAATACGGCCCCATTGGTCTTATATGGTTTGATACCTCAGGTGGTCTTTCCAAAAAAGATAGTGAGGAAATGGTTCAATTGGTCAAAAGCCTTCAGCCTGATTGTCTAGTGAACAGCAGGGTCAGCCATTGGCCGGATTTTGGAGATTTTCAATCAAAAGGTGATAATGAAATCCCCATGAGTGGGGAAGATACAAAACCTTGGGAAACACCGATGACATTAAATAAATCCTGGGGTTACAGTGCCGGTGATAATCATTATAAATCTACTGATTCGATCATTAGGAAAATGGTGAACATAGCCAGCAAAGGAGGAAATCTGCTTCTTAATGTAGGGCCTGACGAGCGTGGGGAAATTCCAGAATTTTCAGTAGAAAAATTGAAGGAAATAGGAGACTGGATGGATAAAAATGGCGAAAGCATCTACGGAACAAAGGGAAGTCCATTTCCCTATGAGTTTGATTGGGGAGCGGTAACACTAAAGGAAAATAAAGTTTTCCTTCATATTCATAATCAGAAATGGTCATCCAGTTCGTTGTGCATTAATGGCTTTAAAACCAAAGTACATCAGGTCTATATTCTTTCAAATCCTCAACAAAAGATTTCTTTTATGCAGGAGAATAGTGAAAATGATGGAGTATACCGTTTACAATTGGAGCTGCCGGAAGAGCCTCCATGCGAATTTAGCTCAGTTATCGTTTTAGAATTAGCCGAAGAATTAAAGATTGACCCTGCTTTCATTGAACAATCTGGTGTCATTAAACTGGATTTCGGTCATGCAAAAATAGAGAGGGAGCAGCAGCAAAATGCTGCGGAATGGCAAGTGAAAATTACGGAAAAAGGAAAGTATGAGGTTCATCTGATCGCCTATAAAAGAACAGGTGTAGATTGGAAAAATGAATTTGCAGATAGTATGAAAATAGAAATTGGGAATGAGTCAAAAAGCGTGATGCCAAATGAGGATGATATTATTGAAGATTCGGAGACTTGCCAGCATCCATATACCGAAATTCACAGTCATTTAGGAATCTTTGAGATTGAACGACCAGGACTTTACTCCTTACGACTACACTCAAGTAGAGTAAGGGAAAAACCAAAAGGACCGGAGATTTGGCAAGCAGCTGCGGTAAAACTCAGAGCAGTAAAAATGATAAAAATAGAAAGCTGAAAACGAAGGAGGTAGAGTTTAAGATGAAGCCAATGACCGCTATCATAATTGGGGCAGGTGACAGAGGGCTAAGAGCTTATGCTCCATATGCGTTAGAGTATCCGAATGAACTAAAGATTATCGGTGTGGCAGAACCGAATAGTGAAAGAAGAATAAAATTTCAACAAGCACATCATATTTCCAACGAACATTGCTATGAGACCTGGGAAGACGTATTGAATCTAGATAAGAGAATTGCAGATATTGCCATAATCTGTACACTTGACCGCTTTCACTTTAAACCGACTATGAAAGCATTGGAGTTGGGGTATCATGTTCTTTTGGAAAAACCGATGTCCCCTGATCCAGTGGAATGCATTGCGATGGAACAAGCCGCCCAAAAATACAATCGACAGCTTACAATCTGCCATGTATTGAGGTATACAGAATTTTGGGCGACGATTAAAAAGATGATTTCTCAAGGAGAAATAGGTGAAGTTGTATCCCTGCAATTAAATGAAAATGTAGAAGTGATGCATATGTCTCACAGCTTTGTACGCGGTAATTGGAATAATAAAGAAAAGTCGAGCCCGATGATTCTGCAAAAATCTTGTCATGATATGGATATTATTTCTTTTGTGCTGGGCAAGGAGTGTAATAGGGTTAGTTCCTATGGATCCCTCATGCATTTTAAGGAAGAAAATGCCCCCATCGGAGCACCAATGCGATGTTTAGATGGATGTCCGGCTGAATTGGAATGTCCTTTCCATGCTGGTAAGTATTATCTAGGTGAAGGCAAAGGATGGGCAAGGAAATTCACAGAAGACCATACGAATGAAGGTATCATAAAAGCATTGAATGAAACACCTTATGGAAGATGTGTATACCGCTCCGATAATAATGTGGTGGACCATCAAGTCGTCAATATGGAATTCGAGGGCGGGGCAACGGCGACGTTTAGTATGTGTGGTTTTACGAGGGAACAAACACGTATGGTCCAAATTATGGGGACAAAAGGCGAGATACGTGGAAACATGGAAGAAAACAGTATTTCCATTTTTGATTTTCTATCAAAACATGAAACTGTCATTCACTTTAACAAGCCGATTGGAGGGCATGGCGGAGGAGATAAGGGGATCATTCGAACGTTCCTGAGAGAAATTCAAAATGGCAGCAAACGGGATAGTGTTTCTTCCGCATCGGCATCGGTACGAAGCCACCTAATGGCTTTTGCTGCTGAAGAATCAAGGTTAAATCATGGTCAATCGATTGCGATTGATGATTACTATCATAGATTGATTGAAAATATCCAATTATAGTAGTATATTTCAGTGTCTAAAATTTTGTTCATTTTTTAATATGATCACATGTTACTGATACGATCAGGCATGGTGGTAAAGTTGAAAGAAAATCAATTCTTTTGATTCGATACCTCCATGCCTTTTTTGTTTATTTAAAGAGTGTATTAGTAAGATATAAAAATAGGTAAAGGAGATAAGTAGGGATTTTTATGAACAAACGTTCAAAAATGAGATTGTTACTTGCTGTTTGCTACGTGTTTAAATGTATTACTTATCGTCATGTTCGATGCAACACCTATTAAAATAGTGAAAGCAGAAGAATCTGCTCCAACACTGAAACTCGCATTATATAAGCCTGTGACTTATTCGGGGGTTGTAGGTGATTGCGTTTCAAAATGATTGATTTAAAAAAAGAGGTAACACACCATAATCCGTGGTTACCCCTACGAAATATCTTTAATCATATCAAATAGCTTCAGCTCGGTGACATCGATGACGATTTCCTTGGTCGAATTCTTATCAAATTTTTTCAACAAGCTGCTGATTTGCTTTTTTATCGTTTCTACCTCTACGGCGCGTGCTTCCGCTATTTCTTTCCGTTTCATCCCGCTGCAGAGAAGTTTCAATACCTCTAGCTCAGAGGGTGTTAGATTGGCAATGATTTTAAAAAAATGGGTTAAATGATCTTCTGATTTTTTAATTCGTGCGAACTCTTGTCTGATTTTCTCTGCTATAATCGGACGAATCGGCGATTGGTTGTTGGCGGCTGAATAAATCGCTTCGATAATCTCTTCCTTTGGCGCAGATTTCATTAAATAATCGACAATGCCTGTTTGAAAGGCAGCAAAGACAATATTATTATCCTGATGAACAGTGAGCATGACAATTTTGGTATTTGGTAATATTTTATTAATTTCAGAAGCGGCCTTCACTCCGGCCATCTGACTTTCCATTTCGATATCCATTAAGACAATGTCCGGTTTTTTGATCGCCGCATAGGCAACGGCTTCATATCCACTTTTGGCAGAGGCGACTAGTGAAAGGTTTCCGACACTATTGATAATTCTCTCAAGCCGCCTGCGGTGGGCTTCCATATCATCGGCAATTAATATTTGAATGGTCTCCATTTACATCACACTCCACGAAAATTTAATAAGGGGTATTTTTTATACCCTTTTTACAAGCGGCAATAAAATATCAAATTGAGTGAATTTTCCTTTCTCACTCGTCACTTCAATTTTACCTCCATGACCTGTAATCACTTTATGGCAAAAAGAAAGCCCAATGCCCCAATTGGTAATCGATGGTTTGGTTGAAAAAAACGGAGTGAAAATTTCATTCACATTTTCGGAATCAATCCCCGGACCATTGTCCCGAATGGTAACCGTGCCCCATTGATCGACTTCGTTCATCTGAATCCAAATATCGCCATTGCTGCTCTCAATTGCTTCGATGGAATTTTTAAGGATATTATAGATGGCTTCTTGAATTTGATCTTCATCAATATAAACGTAAATATTAGAAGCGGGCTTTTCGTAATGAATGTTCACTTTTAACTTGTTTGTATGGAAACGATCGATTGCTCTTTCAATGGGATTGTTCAAGGAGACTGACTTCATACTTAACGTAATCTGTTTAAGCATATTATTTGCTTCATTAATACTTTGAAACGATTGTTCACAAGAGTCCATAATGAGCTTCAAGCTATATAACGCATCTTCATCATCCGCAAACTTTTCTTGTAAATACTCCGATTCTGAACGAATGGCAAGCAAATGGTTCTTGATAGCATGTGTGAAAGCCCGAATCCCGAGGGAAGCCGTATCGATTTTTTTCTTGGTAATGATATTGATACTGGAATACCTTGCCTCATTCGACTTGTACTTATATACATTGAAAATCATAATGGCGATGGCCAAGAAAGCAATGAGTGGAAAGAAACGATACTCCAATAAATACAGATTGATTGCAGGCTGTTGATAGTTTATATAGCTCTGGCTATAGGTTGTTCTGACAAAGTTGGATGGCGCCCAGTAAAAAATAAATAGGTGTACAATGGTCAGCGGCAGTAAGCTGATTAAATTAAATAAAGTATGATCACGGATATATCTTAGACTGTAGTAGAGGATGTAATGGTAGATAAATAATCCAATACTTATTAGTAAATATGCGATATTTACAACCTGAAATACCAAATCTACAGTGTGGTTGAAGTTTTTGTATTGCGGAAAGATACCAGCGTCTACAGCATAATTTTGGAACCACAGATTGACGCTTGGATCATAGAAAAGATATTGGAATAAACCGATTACACCAAGGACTGTGTAAAAATACCACTGTCTTCTGTTTACCTTTAGACTGCTGACAAACGAAATGGAATAGCTTAAAAAGGAAAAATAAAAAAGAATAATGCCAACATTAAATAACCGAATCAATGTATTTGTATTAAAGTTTTTAAGGACAAGGCTGTTCCATGTCCCCGGACTAAAATCAATAAATTGATTCACAATACTATAGTAATTAAATTTTGATAGGTAGAGTGTAAAAGATATGTAAGCTAAAATCCAGCCTATCGTTAACGTACATAAAAAGAAGATCGAACGGCTATTTAAATTTTTATAGATAAAAGAGATTAAAAAAACAATACAAATTAAGAAGAGAAAAATCACAGAAGTCACTCCTAATGAAATAAAAAAGGGGAAAGAAACTTTCTACTTATTCAAAAAACTGAAAACCCTTACACTCAGTATATAGCAAAATACCAAAAAGGGGGAGAAACAAAATGAAAAGATTATTCAGTTTAATAGCCATCTTGCTAGTATGTTTCAGCCTGCTGGTTGCCTGTTCCAGCGGCGGTACCGAAAAGGGTAGTTCCGAAGCGGAGAAGCCAAAGGATACCAATGAAAAAGTTAGTTTGAAAATGGCGGTATTTCCAGCTGATGAGGAAGTGTTTAAAACAGGTTACGAAAACTTTAAAAAGGATCACCCGAATATCGAAATCACTTTTGAAACTTTTCCACAGCAGCAGTATTATGAAAAAATCCGGATGCAGCTCTCCGGCGGCGAAGGATATGATCTATTCACTGGGCAGATGGACAATATGATTGATACCGGAATCCTGGAACCACTTGATAGCTATATTAAAGAAAGTGAAGTGGATGTTGCCGGCTACGGAACGATGTATGACAGCTTTAAAGCAGATGGTAAAGTGTTGAGTCTGCCTTATCGTAAATCCAATTGGATGCTCTACTATAATAAAACGTTATTTGATGAAAAAGGTGTTGATTACCCTAGCGATGATATGACCTGGGATGATTTCCGCGAATTAGCGAAGAAAATGACAAGCGGAAGCGGAGAAAGTAAAGTATACGGTGCTTATCTGCAGCAATGGCCGCAAACATGGTATATGAGTGCTGTTCAAGACGGTGCCTCCATCATTGATAAAGATTTAACACCATTTAAGGATGCCTTACAAATTAGGATTGACCTTGAAAAAGACGGCTCGATCATGAAGTGGTCAGAACAGGTAACAACCGGAGCTCATTATAATGCAGCCTTCCAAAAA
This sequence comes from Neobacillus niacini NBRC 15566, assembly GCF_001591505.1. Taxonomy (GTDB): domain Bacteria; phylum Bacillota; class Bacilli; order Bacillales; family Cytobacillaceae; genus Neobacillus; species Neobacillus niacini. The sequence continues at coordinate 40,795 of NZ_BCVA01000031.1, read as the reverse complement.
GGTAATATTGCCATGAATCTGATTGGCGATTGGCATGTTGCTCAGCTTCGCCAGGCTGAAACAGAAGGAAAATTAAATTTTGATTGGGACGTTGTGCCAATTCCACATCCAGAAGGTGTTGCGAAGAATACGTCACTCGCATTACCTGTTTCTATCATGATGAACAAAAACACGAAGCACCCACAAGAAGCCTTTAAGTTCCTGCAATACATGACGGGTAAAGACGGTGCAGAACTGCTAGCTTCACAGGGTTATTTAACTGGTTATATGGATGAGGATGTTGAAAAGGCGTACCTTGGCGATGGAACACAAAAGCCAGAAAACCTTCACTATTTCTTGGAAACAAAAGAATACCCTGAGTACCCTATGCTCCCTGGAGTAAAAAATATTGTAGCAGAACAAATCTTTAAGCAAGAAGGAGAACTGGCTTTACTTGGTCAGAAATCTGTTGATGATGCGATCAAAGAGATTACGAAACGTGTGAAAGATGAATGGGCAAGTAAGTACGGAGATAAATAAAAGTGAAAAACGAGGCACTGCTGCTAGATTGAAACTCAGCGGTGCCGAGTTTTTTCATAGAAAGGACTGACATTATGAAGCAAAAAAGAAGGTCATCATCTACAACGATTCGACGAAACCGTTTGGTCGCTTATACATTTCTATTACCTAATATCATCGGTTTTCTCTTATTTATCCTTATTCCGGTTATTGCCTCTTTTTTTATGAGTTTTACATCATGGAATGGCTTTGGAGTGATTGAATTTGTAGGAATAGAAAACTACAAGAATCTATTACATGATGCGAATTTCCGGATTTCATTTATTAATAGTATTCTTTTTACCTTAATCTCTGTTCCCGTTACCTTGTTTCTATCCATCTTAATTGCTATTGCCTTAAATCGAGGAATCCGCTTTGTAAAGGTATTCAGGACTGCTGTTTTTTTACCGTATGTTACAGCAACGATTGCCGTTGCGGCAGTCTGGCAGTTGATTTTCAACCCAACAATGGGTCCGATTAATGGAACATTGATGAAGCTGGGCATCGACGCTCCCCCTGGCTGGCTGTCTTCGCCAAGCTGGGCATTAGTATCCGTCTCTGTGGTCTATATTTGGCATTCAGTTGGCTATTATATGATTCTCTTTTTGGCAGGACTGCAAAATATTCCTGATCACCTTTATGAAGCGGCTGAGTTGGACGGTGCGGGACCAATCGCGAAGTTTTTCAATGTCACTTTACCAAGCCTGTCACCCGTTATCTTCTTCACCATGATTATTGGGGTCATTAATTCCTTTAAAGTCTTCGATTTAATCTACGTGCTGACAGGCGGGGGACCTGGAAGATCGACGCATGTTCTTGTGTACGATATTTACAACACCGCCTTTAAGCAATTCGAGTACGGATACGCATCGGCCATGGCGTATGTGCTATTCCTGCTGATTCTCATCTTCTCCTTTATTCAATTTAAAGGACAGAAAAAATGGGTGAATTATTAATTTGCCTGGACTACCTATGAAAATGAAAGGAGCTGAAGTGGTAAATGAATATTGCAACCGGAACGAAAACAGAAGCTGCCATTTATACACCTGCACCCAAAGCACGTAAAATATCAATCAAGCAAATTTTAAAATATCTTGCGATAATCATCGTTTCATTGATGATGGTTCTGCCATTTGTTTGGATGCTCTCTGCATCCTTGAAAGCAGAATCGGAAATCTTCGGTTTTCCGATTAAATGGATACCGGAAACCTTACATTGGAGTAATTACAAAGATGTTTGGACAAAAGTACCCTTTCACATTTATTACTTAAATACATTGAAAATTGCTGTCATCACAACCATTTTAGTGATTATCAACAGTTCGCTTGCCGGTTATGCTTTTGCCAAAATTAAATTTCCGGAAAGCAACCGTTTGTTTTTCATCTATATTGCTACGATGATGATCCCGTATCAGGTTATGATGATTCCACAATTTATGCTGATGAAGGAGCTAGGATTGGTCAATTCGCACTGGTCTCTCATTTTACTGGGAGCCTTCAATCCCTTTGGCGTTTTCTTATTCCGCCAATTTTTCATAAGCATTCCAGATGAGCTGCTTGAGGCGGCAAGAATTGATGGTCTGAATGAATTCGGCATTTATTGGAGAATTATTTTACCTTTGTCAAAACCAGCGATTGCGACGTTAGTTATTTTTTCTTTCATGCATTCCTGGAATGATTTCTTAGGGCCTTTGATTTATCTTACTTCCGATCATTTATACACGCTGCAGCTTGGAATTCAGCATTTTATTACGGAATACAACACAGAATATGCGTTGCTAATGGCTGCTGCTGTTTCAGCCATCGTGCCAACCATCATTGTTTACTTCTTAGCTCAAGACCACTTTATCAAGGGAGTTGCCAATACCGGAATTAAAGGATAAAAGGAGCGAATCGAATAAACATGAAAAAGACGCGAAAAAAAGGATTGTCACTCTTTATCATTTTTTCATTACTAGTAGCCATGACCGCCAATGTGCCGTTTACCTTTGCCAATGAATCTACTTTACTATTGAATACCGGTTTTGAAGAAACGGAGGCGCCAAAATCAGGCTGGGATCAATTAGGTGCTCTAAAATGGGGTGTCTGGAAACCTACCGGAAGCCCCGTCGTTTCCATTGCTAAGGATGCAAGCCGGTCGGGAGAGTACGGTTTAAAAATCACTGCGGATCAATCTGCTAGAGCTGCCGTGTCACAGGATGTACCTGTTCAGGGCGGGCAGACGTTTCAGTTAAGCACCTGGCTAAAGACAGAGAATATTGTGAGCGGTCAAGGGGCACGGATGAGGGTTGCTTTATATGAAGGAGGCGTGCAGCTTGGTTTACTTTATTCCTCAAGACTAACCGGGACCCACGATTGGTCGCAAATTAAAATGGAGGTTAAGACTCCTGTTAATGCCGATAGCATCAGGGTACAGCTTTTCTTTGAAACGGGAACGGGTACTGCCCTGTTTGATGATGTTTCACTTGAGCTCATCCAGCCGGCCACGTCCATTTCTATCGAAGAAAGTGAACTGACCATCAAGGCGCAGGAAACGGGTTTATTGCATGCAAAGATGGTTCCTGCTAATGCCAGCTCCAAATTATCTTGGGTTTCGGCAGATCCATCGATTGCCACAGTGGATAACGGTACCGTAACGGGAGTAAATCCTGGTGAGACAACGATTATGGCTTTCACCGATAACGGCCTTACTGCAGCTAGTACCGTAAAGGTTATCAAAAATGGTGGAATTGAACTACCGGCGGCGACCGAGCTGGACCTAGAGCCAAAGGAACTCAAGCTTGAATCAGGTCAAGTCCGATTGCTTCAGGCAATCATCGCACCAGCAAATGCTGATACAGAAAAGCTGGTGTGGAGCTCTTCTAATGAAACAGTTGCTACTGTTCAAAATGGTCTTATTGAAGCGAAATACCCGGGAACTGCTGTAATTACCGTAGAAACGGAAGATGGCAGATTAAAGAGGGAAAGCCAGATTACCGTCACCGACGCGGTCCAAGATGAATATGTTCAACTTCGGGAAAAGTGGAAAAGCCTGATGACTGGACTTGATTCGTATGACCCGTCGAATGAGCGGATGAACGAAATGATTAAGAATCAGACAAAGTCAGCGGAAAACCTTTGGAGAACAATGTTTAAAAATAACGATCGTTCATTCTTATGGATTAACTTTGCAAGCACTGACAATTCTGCTGATATTCGCGACAGCTACCGGAATCTAACGACCATGGCCAAAGCATTTACCAATGAACAATCCAGCCTTTATCGAAATCCGCAATTGTTAAAGGATATCACGGAGGCGCTTGAATGGCTGTACCAACATCGCTATAACGAAACTATTGCTCAATATAGCAATTGGTGGCATTGGGAAATCGGTGTCCCAAATGAATTAAACAGTTTAATGGTTCTTCTTTACGATTATTTGGATCAAGAGCGTATTCATCGTTACTTGAAAGTAGTCGACCACTTTCAGCCAGATCCAACGAAATCCGGAGCTACCACCCCTGAGAAATACCGGGAAGCTCTTGGCGCCAATCGAATTGATGTCAGCAAGGTAGTCGGTGTGCGGGGAGTGATTGTGAAGGATGCCGCAAAAATTGCTGCTGCAAGGGATGCCTTAAGCCAAACCTTTGAAAACGTGACAGAAGGAGACGGTTTTTATGAAGATGGCTCCTTCGTCCAGCATGAAAATATCGCCTATAACGGCTCATACGGCATTGTTTTAATTGAAGGCTTGACTGACATGCTTGAACTCTTAAGTCATTCTACTTGGCAAGTGACGGACCCTAAGGTTACCAATGTTTATGACTGGATTGAAAATGCCTATGAACCATTTATGTATAAAGGTGCTTTAATGGACATGGTGAGAGGAAGAGCCATTTCACGTAATTTCCTTCAGGATCATCAGGCTGGTCATACCATTATCAAAAGTGTCATTCGAATGGCGCAATTTGCTCCAGAGCCTTATGCCCAAAAGTATAATTCCATGGCAAAATACTGGCTAAAAGAAGATACGTACCTGGATTATTTTAAAAACGCGGGCAACTTCCGCGATATGACTCTTGCAAAGCAGCTTTTGGAAAAACAAGAGGTAACCCCTCGCGGAGATCTGGATTTTCATAAGACCTTCGCCTCCATGGACCGGGTTGTCCACAGAAAACCAGGCTATGCGTTTGGTATCAGTATGTATTCAAACAGGATTCAAAATTATGAAGACATGAATGATGAAAACCGTAAAGGCTGGTATACCGGAGAAGGGATGACCTATTTGTATAATGGGGATCTCGCTCAATATAGTGATGATTTCTGGCCGACGGTGGACCCTTACCGCCTGCCAGGGACAACCGTTGATACGATGAGACGAGCGGATGGAAGTGGCGAGCACAGGTCGCCGGAGTCGTGGACGGGCGGTTCAACGCTTAAGAACTTTGGCGCTGCAGGAATGTCTTATGATGCTTGGAATAGTTCATTGGTTGCCAAAAAGTCATGGTTTATGTTCGATAACGAAATCGTTGCCCTTGGTGCAGGGATTAGCAGCAGTGAAGACCGGAATGTTGAAAGTATTGTCGAAAACCGAAAGATTCGAAACGACGGTTCCAATCAACTGGTCATCAATGGCGAAACGCTGGATTTAAGCAGCGGTCAAAACCATACGCTGGAAGCTAAATGGGCTTTTCTTGAAGGCAATGTCTCAGGAGCCGATATTGGTTACTTTTTCCCAGAAGGTAAAACACTGACGATTAAAAAAGAAGAACGCACCGGTGCATGGAAGGATATTAATTATGGCGGTCCAGCTGAAGCGATCAAGCGAACCTACACAACGATGTGGTTTGACCATGGTGTCCGTCCTAATCAGGATACGTACTCCTATGTTCTATTGCCAGGTTTAAATAAGGAACAAACACACCATTATTCCCAAAACCCTGATATTACGATTTTACGAAATGATTCCGCAGTTCAAGCGGTACAGGACGTAAAAGAGAATATCATTGGCGCTAATTTCTGGATGGATGAAAAGGAAAGTGTTGGTCCGTTAACGGTTTATCAAAAAGCCTCCGTGACCATGCAGGAGAAGGATGGAGTCCTTGAGATTGCTGTTTCGGATCCGACGATGGAGAACAAAGGTTATATCGAAATCGAAATTGATGGCAAGGCGTTCAAGATTTTAGAAGCTGATGAAAATATCACGGTAGAAAATACAAAGCCGTCAATCAAGTTGAAGGTCAATGTGAATGAGGCAAAAGGGAAAACGTTCACAGCGAAATTGAAAATGATACCGAGCCAAAAGGGCAACAGCCCGAATTCAATCAGGTAATAAGGAGAGGGAATAATGGAGAGTAAACAGCAGCCGAATCTTATTTATATTTTTGCAGATCAATGGCGGCGGCAGGCGGTCGGTTATGAAGGCGAAGATCAAGTTATCACCCCTGCGATTGATGCTTTTGCCGAGGAGAGTGTTGTTTTTTCTAATGCTGTCACCTGCTCTCCATTATGCTCGCCTCACCGGGCATCGCTCTTGACAGGGCGGTATCCGATGAGCACCGGGGTGTATACCAATTGTAAAATTGGCGCCGATGTTATGCTGCGTCCTGAGGAAACTTGTATAAGTGATGTGCTCCTAGACTCTGGCTATCAGACGGGGTATATCGGGAAGTGGCATCTTGATTTACCAGAACTAAATGTCACAGATGAACCCGAATCAGGTGCAAGGGATTGGGATGCGTATACTCCTCCCGGACCAAAGAGGCATGGTTTCCAACACTGGTATTCCTACGGGGCATGGGATGAGCACCTTGCCCCTCATTACTGGAAGGATAGCCCGGAGAAGATTCAAGTGAACCAATGGTCTGTGGAACATGAAACGGACCAAGCGTTAAATTTTATAAAAAATCGCAGCAGTAATCAGCCATTTGCCCTCTTTCTATCGTGGAATCCACCGCACAGTCCGTTTGATCAGGTTCCTGAAAAATATAAGCAGTTATACAAGCGGGAACAAATCGTGCTGAGAGAAAATGTGAACCAAGAAACATTTGGTGTTCATACAGGTGAACCAGTTGATGGCGGTTTGGAGGAATTAAAAGAGAAGCAGCTGAATTATTTTGCCGCGATATCCGGAATCGATGATCAATTCAGCAGGATTCTGCGTTTGTTGAAGGATGAGGAGCTCGATGAGAATACGATTGTTGTTTTAACCTCGGATCATGGAGAAATGATGGGCTCCCATGGTTTAATGGCGAAGCATGTCTGGTATGAGGAATCGATTGGTGTCCCTTTTTGTATTCGCTGGCCAAAGGTGTTACCGCAAACCAGAACGGATGTATTGCTTAATAGTGTTGATATTATGCCGACACTGCTAAGTTTGCTTAGGCTTGAATTTCCCCACTCTGTAGAGGGAACTGATTTATCTAGTTTTATGATTGAGCAACGAAGCGGGGGACCTGAAGCGGCCTATCTCTCCGGATACCCTGGTCGTAAAGAAGCGATTGAGGCGTTCCGCGAGGCAGGTTTGGATAACCGCGCTTATGGATGGAGAGCGGTTCGAACGAAGCAATATACTTATGTTATTCATCATGGCTATGCCCCTGGTGAGGAGAGTATTCGATTATTATACGATCTAGAAAAAGATAAATTTCAGCTCCAGCCTGAAAAAATAGAGGACTCCCTCAACCATCCTATTACAAGCGGGTTGGAACAGAGGCTTCGTACCTGGCTTAAAGATATGAAAGATCCTTTTTTATTAGAGTAGGTTAATTCCAAGTTCATGGAGTCCGAAAAATGGTGAAGTTCGGGTGAAATGGTCGTCATGAAGGATTTATGAAGCCCGAAAAGTGGTGAATTCAGAAAAACGGTCTTCATGGAGGTTTCATGAACCCAAAAAAAGAGCAGAAAACCGACTTCATGAATAATCATGAAGCCCGAAAATAGTTAAATCATAGATTATGAGGTGAATGAACATGACGGTATTTGTTGATGAAATAAAGAAAGAACAAATCCAGAATATAGAACGGTTTGAGGCTGCTCCTGCTGTTGACCGAGCTTTTGTTGAAAAAGCGATTCAGCATGTTTTAGCGAAAATTGATCAAAGTTTAGAAGTTTTCACAGACAAGTTTCCTGATTCCAATAGTGAAAATCTCGTCTATAAACCGATTGAAAACGTAGAATGGACGACAAGCTTTTGGACAGGAATGCTGTGGCTTGCCTATGAATACACAGGTGATGAAAAATACCGCAAAGTCGCAGAAATACAGATTGATAGTTTTAAAGAACGACTGGAAAAGCGGATTGAAGTAGACCACCATGACCTTGGATTTTTATATACGTTGTCTTGTGTCAGCGCTTATAAGCTAACAGGAAATGAAGAGGCAAAAAGCATCGCCATTCAAGCAGCTGATTTATTGATTACTCGATACCATGATAAAGCTGGAATTATCCAGGCATGGGGAGACTTAAACGATCCAGCTCAGCGCGGGAGAATGATTATTGATTGTAATATGAATCTTCCATTACTTTATTGGGCTTCAGAAGTGACTGGAAAAACAATTTATCGAGAAATAGCCGAGAGTCATATTGAGCAGGCAGCGAAATACATTGTCAGACAAGATGCTTCTACTTTCCATACGTATTATATGGATCCTGAGACTGGAAAACCATTGTATGGTAACACTCACCAGGGGTATGCGGATGACTCCTGCTGGGCCCGCGGTCAGGCTTGGGGAATCTATGGATTTCCGCTCAGCTACCACTATACGCAAGACTGGAGTTTAATCGAGTTATCGAAGAAGCTTACCAATTATTATTTAAATCGACTCCCGGAAGATCAAATTTGCTACTGGGATTTAATTTTTACAGATGGGGAAGAAGAGCGTGATAGTTCTGCCGCAGCCATTACCGCATGCGGATTACTGGAGATGACAAAGCATATGCCTTTAACGGATCCAGAAAAGAAAGTTTATGAGAATGCGGCGCTCGTGATGATGCAGTCTCTCTATGAAAACTATACAACGGACATTCAAAGTGAAGCCAACGGTATTCTGAAGCACGCAGTCTATTATAAAGCCGGCGGCCGCGGAGTTGATGAAAGCTGTATTTGGGGAGATTACTATTATTTTGAAGCCTTAATCAGACTGGTGAAGGATTGGAAAATGTATTGGTAAAACTTTAGGAAAAGGGATGAGAAAATGGATGGGAAACTTTATAAATCTATGGAATTTATCATGAATGCCTTTTTGTTAAATCTCCTCTGGCTGGTTCTGTGTCTTCCAATTTTGACGATTTTCCCTGCAACGACAGCGATGTTCGGGGTGGTAAGGGAGTGGAAAAAGCAAAATGATATTCGAATTTTCACTGCCTTTTTTCGCCTGTTTAGGGAGAATTTTAAACAGAGCTTTTTGATTGGTATTCTCTGGCTTGTTTTTACTGGCCTGCTTTTGGGAGATTTAATCATCATCAATCAGTTGAATTCGAGTGTAAAATACATCCTATTTTCATTCTTTTTCCTAATGGGAATCTTGTATTTATTTGTTTCTATCTATATATTTCCTGTCCTTGTCCATTATCAAGTAACGTGGAAAAGTGCGATTAAGAATGCACTGCTCTTATCAATCAGCCGTTTGCATTATACGATTTTATCTATCCTCATCATTGCCGCTTGTCTCGTTCTATGTTTCTATTTTCCAGCGGCCATGATGCTTGGATTCAGCATTAGTGCATATCTTATCTACTCTCTAGTGAGCGGCGGGTTTCACCATGAAAATACGGAAAAAATTTCATAGGGTGGTGTTTTTATGGAAAAAAGTCTAAAGATGATCTTAGCGTCTTCACTCACATTAACAACATTCTTAACGATTCCGATGATTGATTCTACCAACCTTGTCAAAGCCTCTGAAAATCAAATAGTAAGTCAAATGACTACTGTTGATGTTTTAAATGAAATGGAGAAATTAAAAGTAAACTATTCAATGTATCTTGTGGGTAATGAGAGTATCAATCAAAATCCTTTACTAGACAGTAAAATTAATTCTGTCCATAACACAGCAAATACAAGACTTTCTGCATTCCTTGCGCCGGAAGACAGAGAAACTTCCTTATTTAAAAATCTTCCTCTTGGAGAGAATGATACGAATTTAAGTAATTCCTACTTATACTTATATCAAATGGCGGTGGCTGCAAAAACCTATAAACGGCCAGATTTAAGCGGTGTCAATTTTTATGAAAATCAGGAAACGATTCATAAAGTCATCGATGGCTTAGATTGGCTTTACAGAAACTATTTTGAAAATCAGGAAAAGGGATATTACGGAAATTGGTACTCGTGGGAAATAGGGATGCCAATGAATATCACGAAAACTTTACTTCTTTTAGAAGATGAGATTCGCAATGTTAAGCCGGAATTAATCGATACTTATGTGAAGTCCATGGATCTGTATTTAAGAAATGGAAAAGATGGTGATATTGATTTAAATTCCCGCTTTTATACCGGAGCCAATCTTGCTGATATTGCCACCAACCGAATCATTCAAGGGGCACTGATTGGTAATGAGGAAAGGGTATCAAAGGCAGTAGACAATATTCTAACTGTTTTTAAGACCATTGATCCTAACCAACTTATTAATGGGAATACAGATGGATTTTATGAGGATGGGTCGTTTATTCAGCACCACAGAGTTGCCTACACTGGTTCCTATGGGAAAGTGCTGTTAAACCGAATTATCCAAACAATGAAGATTTTAGATGATAGTCAGTATAATCCAAAAGAAGTCTTGGTTCCAACGGTAAAAGAATGGGTATACAAAGGGTTCTCACCGGTTATTTTTGAAGGCTATATGATGGAAATCGTAAAGGGCAGAGCATTATCAAGGACTGGCACAGGGTACCAAGATGTCACTAGTATCGTTGAGGCAATGGTGGATTTGAGTAACTATCTGGGTGCTGAAGAGAGTAAAGCGCTAAAATCACATATTAAATATATCGCTGATTCTTCTAAAGGGAAGCTGTCCAGCGGTTCCTTTATCTCATACGATACGATTATTCGTTTTAATCAAATCATGGAGGATTCCGGCCTTGAAGCTAAAAATGGGCTTGAAGAATCTGCCCACTTTGCCTTTAACCTTATGGATAAAACTGTACATTTAAGAGATTCGTATGCTTTTGCTTTTTCGAGAAGCTCTGATCGAATCAGTAAGTATGAATATATGAGTGGAGAAAATTTAAGGCCTTGGTTCCTTGGTGACGGTGCTTACTATTTGTATCTGTCTGGGCGAGACCAAACGAAGCAATTCGGGGCAAATTACTTTGCCACCATCAACCCTTATAAACTCCCTGGGACAACGGTTCCTGTTGAAGAGAGAAAAACGATTCCAGAACTCTATGGTGGAAAGCTATTCTATGAAAATACCACACATCCTTTAAACTTTTATGCCTCATCAACCTCACAAAATGATTATGTGTATTTTCCAGTAGGAACCAATATTTTTTCTGGCGGAGTAAAGCTTGGTAATTATGGTGTTTCAGGTATCCAGCTTGGGGATGAAATCGGCTATAAGGACAAACAGGATGGGCTGTTACCTGAGGATTTTGTGGTCTATAAAAATACAGAAGCCAATAAGTCAGCGTTTATGTTTGACGATGAAATCGTATTATTGGGATCTGGTATCCAAGATCAGCTGGGCAGAGAGGTTATTTCTACTATTGATAATCGAATGTTTGAAGCCAATGAAACGAGCACAATAGTTGGAGGAACTTATGATGGTCAATCATTAACTGATCCGGTTAATGGTGAATATAACTTAAAATGGATGAATTTTAATACAAATGCTGAGGGAACACAGGTAGGCTATTATTTTCCTGAGACCGCTAGTATTAATGTCTCTAAAGAGACTGTTACGGAGAGTCTAAGAAACATTCGTACCTCAAACCCCGATACAAAAGTAACGAAGAATTTCTTTACATTGGGACTGGATCATGGAAAGAATCCACAAAATGCATCTTATGCTTATGTGATACTACCTAATTTTAACGTGAACCAAACAGAAGAATATGCGAAGAGCCCGAGCATTCAAGTACTATCCAATACGGAAGATGTTCATGCCGTTGAAAATACGAAGCTTGGTATGAAGGGATTTAATTTCTTTGGTGATAAAAAGAAGACGGTTAGTAATGTCACATCCTATAATCAAGCTTCTATTCTTGTGAAAACTGAAGGTGACATCATCACAATTGCAGTATCTGCCCCGACTTTTAAGCTGGATAAAATGAAGCTCGAAATAGAAGTACCTAACCCCACCGTTATAGCGGCTAGTGAAGGTGTAAAAACCTCAGTATCTAGCAAAAAAGCGTTGATTCATATTGATTCTATCCATTCAAATGGTAAGAGTTTTGAAATAAAGCTTAAAATGATGGAAAAAAATGGACAATAAAGGGGATTTTTTCGAATCGCGTTTATGATCGTCCAAAATGATTTTCCAAGTTTAAGAGGAGTATTCTCTATGAAAAAACCAAACATTTTATTAATCACAAGTGACCAGCAGCATTTTGATACAATAGGAGCCTTTAATCCAGAAATTTCTACACCTAATCTCGATCGATTAGTAAGAGAAGGAACGACGTTTCAGCGCGCTTATTGTCCGAATCCTACCTGTACCCCTTCAAGATCTTCTATCATTACGGGGATGTATCCAAGTCAGCATGGAGCGTGGACGTTGGGTACTAAGTTAGGTGAAGATAAACAAACTGTAGGGGATGTATTGAGGAAAAACGGCTATCGGACGGCTCTCGTCGGAAAAGCCCACTTTCAACCAACTCGCTCAACGGAAGAGTATCCGTCGCTTGAATCCTTGCCGCTACTTCAGGATATTGATTTTTGGAAAAATTACAATCAACCATTCTATGGATTTGAAAGAATTGAATTGCTGCGAAACCATACCAATGAATATTTAGTAGGGCAGCATTATGTTGCCTGGATGGAGGAAAAGGGCTTTTCTGATTGGAAACAATATTATATGGCTCCAACAGGAACAATGGATCCTTCTATTCAATATACGTGGGGGATTCCAGAGGAATATCACTACAATTCATTCATCGCTGAAAAGACGAATGAACTGCTGGAAACCTATCAAAAGCAGGAAGAAAATTTCTTCCTCTGGGCAAGTTTTCCGGATCCACATCCTCCTTATTTGGTTCCTGAGCCATGGGCCTCGATGTATGATCCTGATCAGTTAACTATTCCTGAATTGGTTCCTTTTGAGCATGAACACAATCCACCACATTTTAAAAAGACACAAGAACCTGAACCTGATTTTACGGACCTTGAGGAAACAGGCTTCGGCATTCATGGTTATCACACCCATATAATTCCGGAGGAAGACAGAAAAAAATTAGTCGCTAATTATTATGGAATGATAAGTTTTATGGATAAGTTTATTGGCAGCATTCTCGATAAGCTTGATGAATTGGGTATGGGGGATGATACGCTGATTGTGTTTACAACCGATCATGGCCATTTCTTTGGACAGCATGGCTTACAGTTTAAAGGCGGATTCCATTATGAGGATTTAATCAAGCTGCCTTTTATTGTCCGCTATCCAGGGCAAATCCCGGCACAAAAAGAATCCCATGCCTTGCAATCTCTTATTGATTTGGCACCTACCTTTTTATCATTTGCGAATATTTCTATTCCTGCTTTGATGTCAGGTGAGGATCAAAAACAAGTTTGGCTGAACAATGAAAAGAAAAAAAGGGATCATGTCCTTTGTGAATTTCGCCATGAACCGACGACGATTCATCAAAAGACCTATGTGGATGAACGATACAAAATTACCATCTATTATCAACAGACATATGGAGAAATTTTTGATTTACTAGAGGATCCGAAGGAACTCAATAACTTGTGGGATCATCCTGATTATCAAGTTCTGCAAAAAGAGCTTCTTCTAAAATATGCCTGGGCAGAGCTCCACAAAGAGCAGATGCCGATGCCAAGAATTTCACATGCATAAGGATGTTCTGCGTTGAAATCTTTATTTAAGCGAACAGTCGCTGTACTGTTTGCTTTTTTTATTGTAATAAAAAACAATATTTCTAAAAATTTGGACAATATGTTTATTGTGGAAGACCTTCAATAAAAGTAAGCTAGAGTACGAACAGGTGGTGGTACTTGCTGCTAATTTTTGATTGCCTTTTGCGGGTATCACCATCTTTTTAAAATTTTAAACTAGGAGATTTAAAGGAGGAGAGGAATTGAGCAGTAAGCAATTTAAGAGATTTTCCCATTCTATGCTAGCACTTGGGTTGTTTTTGCCAACGTTTTTAACAGGTTACATTCAGCCAGTACGTGCAGAAGCACCAGTAACAAATTCAGAGAATCCCATTTCATCTGGAGGAAATGACCTAAATGTTGGCGGGCAAGTCCAGCAGGAGGAAGAACTTGTCGACATTACTGATAGCCAACTTGAAGAAGGAGATTTTAAAATCCTATCAGGTGATGGAAGGGTTACCTACAATGAAAATGGTTCAGCAACCTTCCATGTAACCTCTACCCAAAAGAATCGAATTGTCTACAATAATATGAAACCCATTAAAAATGGTACGTTTGAAGCAGATATTACTCCTGGGACGAATGCAATGAACCGGTTTGGCTTCATTTATCGTGTTCAAAATCCATCTGCCTATACGTATGTAGGAACAGGGGATCAGAACAATCAATATTTCGGTGAAATTTTTGGTCCAGCCAACACTTGGACGGCAATGACTTCGGATGTGGCATTAGAAGCAAACAAAACCTATCATTTACTCCTGAAGTTCATGGATGATGTAGCCACCCTTTACATTAATAATAAAAAGGTTACGAGCTGGACATTAACCGGCGGTGTCGACCAAGCAGGATTACTTGGTTTTGAAAAGAGCCGCGGAGCTGCTGACATCACGATTTCAAACATCAAAATAAAAGAATATATTCCCCCTCAACCACCAAATACTCAACCAGTAGAAGATACATTGCGCTCAGATTATATGGATGTCAAGATTGACCAGGTATACCCTCGCGTCATCGAATACCGGGTCGGCGATAAGGTCATGAACGGACAACAATCGCCAGTATACGGATTGAAAGTGAATGGAAATCTCTACTATCCTGAAGTAAGCTTTGAGAAGCTAAGCGAAGGAGAAGCACTTTATACATTAAAAGTGAAGGATGAATGGGAAAAACTTGATGCTGTTTTTAAAGTGTCATTAAAGGTTAAACATAATCAAGTCATTTATACCTTTGAAGAAATCAATAATGCCGATAGTGCAAAAATTGAAAGTGTTGAATTGGCTGATTTGAACTTTATCTCGGTCGATTCGTCCCAAACCAATGCGAAAGCCAAATTAACGAATCTTAGCAGCGATGTTACCAAACCAGGAGATGTCGATGTTTCTGTCGATGCATCCATGGGAGGCATTGGAACTTCAGAAAGATATTATACTGCGTTCCTATCAACCGACACATTGAGTGCAGGTGTATGGTCTAATTCAGAGGTCAATGGCTATCGTAACTTAGTTGCGAATCGTTATCAGAATGAAGATGGCACGAAAGCCGTTGGTATCGGTTCTAGTTTGCTCTATTACCAGAGAGAGTTTATGCCGAAGCCGCAGTCTGAAAAACCGACTGTGAAAATTGCCATCGCAGAAGATGCCAATCATGATCAGGAAGTTGACTGGCAGGACGGTGCGATTGTTTACCGTGATATCATGCAGGATATTCCTGGGTCGAACAATGTAAACAATATTGTCGGCACACGGATTGCAATGAACTTTGGATCACAAGCACAACAGCCATTCTTAAAAACATTAGATAATGTAAAAAAGGTAGCACTTGCTACAGATGGATTAGGGCAGGCTGTACTGTTGAAAGGCTATGGAAATGAAGGTCATGACAGCGCGCATCCGGATTACGGTGATGTTGGTGAACGAATCGGCGGTGCGGCTGATTTAAAAACTTTAATTGAAGAAGGTCACAAGTACAATTCTGAATTTGGGGTCCATATTAATGCTCAAGAAACTTATCCTGAAGCGAAGGCTTTCAGCGATGATTTTATTGACGGTCCCAATTCAAGAGGCTGGGGCTGGTTAGATCAATCTTATACCATCAATAAATTAAGAGATTTGTACTCAGGAACACGTGCAAAAAGACTAGACGAATTAAAAGCTGCGGCACCGGGTCTTGATTTCGTCTATTTAGATGTATGGTATCAAGATCAGTGGGAATCCAATCGAATCTCAGAGCAATTTATTGACCGTGGCTGGAGGGTAACAACAGAGTTTGGAACGTCAGTAGCCAATTATTCAACTTGGCAGCACTGGGCTACAGATAAGAACTATGGCGGACCTGCCAGCAAAGGGATCAACTCAGAGGTACTTCGTTTTATCAGTAACCATCAAAAGGATTCATGGGTGTTGAATTGGCCTGAAGCAGGCGGTACGGCAGATCATCCATTACTTGGCGGATTTGAATTAGCCGGTTTCGAGGGATGGCAGTCAGATAAAAACTTTGATCAATTTATCCGAATGACGTTTGACACCAATGTACCAACTAAATTTCTACAAAAATATTATGTTACGGATTGGACAAATGTAGAAGGTGACAAACAAAAAACGAACTTGGAAAAAGAGATTAAATTAACAGATCCAAGTAACGGTGATGTAGTGGTTGTAACTAGAAAAGACAATTCTAGAGAACGTATCATTACCCTTAATGGCAATGTTGTTCTGGATGGGCATTCCTATCTGATTCCATGGGTAGAACAAGATTTTGAAAAAACAACTCCGGATTCTGAAAAACTCTATCACTGGAATTTGGAAGGCGGGACAACGACTTGGACACTTCCAAACGAATATGCCGGTACATCTAAAGTATATGTCTATAAACTAACCGATCAAGGTCGAACAGATGTACAGAAAGTCAAGGTGGAAAATAATCAGGTGACATTGACTGCGGAAGCAGCCACTCCATATATTATTGTTCCAGATAAAAAGGGCAAGGGACTGCAAGTTGACGACTGGAGCAAGGGTGCTCAAGTCTATGACACAGGATTTAATTCAGGAACCGTAAAAGATGAATATACAAAAGTGGCTGGAAACAAAGAAGCTGTTAGTGTGATAAGAACGAATCAAACAGGAAATGCACGTAATTTAAGCAGCGGCGACTATTACTTGAATATGGAAAGTCCATCAGACTTTACAACTGTTAGCCGTACGATTACAGACCTTGAACCTGGCAAGGATTATGTGGCAGAGGTGTATATTGAGAATAACAGTGATGTTAAGGCTGGAATCCAAGTAACAGGCGGGGAGAAGGATGTCAGTAATTACACACTGCGCAGCCTGCAAAAGAACTACGTTAAAGCAGACTCACACGCTTCCAATGATGGATATACTAGCAAAATGCAAAGGATTCAAGTAAGCTTTACGGCTGTATCTAAAACAGCAAAATTAACGCTCAGCCGGGAGGCAGGAGAAGGAAATACAAGGTTTGATGACATCCGAGTGGTTCAAAAAACGTTGAAAAACGAGGTATCATCAACAGTCTTTGAACAAGATTTTGAATCGGTCGTACAAGGAATCTACCCATTCGTGATTGGTAATACAGAAGGGGTAGAAGACAACAGAATTCATTTGTCTGAATTACACGCTCCATATACACAAAAGGGATGGGCAGGCAAAAAATTAGTAGATGATGTTATAAAAGGTAAATGGTCGGTTAAAGTGAACACAGGAAACAAAGGGTTAGTGTATCGCACCATTCCGCAACACTTCCGCTTTGAACCGGGAGTAACCTATAAAGTTTCCTTTGACTATCAAACAACAGCTAATTCTTATCGTATCATCTCTGGCGATGAGGAAATTGATGTGCGGGATATTTCTGCAGCAAAAGGTTTGACTACAAACACTACACTGCCGGCATCGACTGAGACCAAAACGGCTGAATTTACTGTCACTGGTTCTCTGAATGGGCAAACATATATTGGAATTTTCAGTGATGGAACTGGTTTGAATGGAGATACTGGGGCAGGAACATTTATTTTAGATAATCTTCGAATTGAACAGGTGCCTGTCACCGCAGGAAATTAGGAAAAGATCTGATTTACAAAAAAGACGATTCGGAAGGTAACACCGAATCGTCTTTTTGAATAGTAAGTTTTCATTTACTCGATTTGGATTTTCTAGTTTTACCTTTTTTTGAATTCTGGGCATTGCGGTATTGTGAAGGAGAAAGATTCGTTACCCGTTTAAAGGATTGTGCAAAAAAGGACTGGGAGGAAAACCCAATAAAGGCCGATATATTAGAAATTGGGTAGTTGGTAGTTTCTAATAATATTTTACTCTCCCGGATACGGATTTGAATTAAGTATTCAATTGGTGAAACGCCGAATGCTTTTTTAAAGGAATGGGCAAGGTAGTATTTATTGATATGACCAACCTCTGCTAAAGTATCCAAATTAATTTCTTCTCGAAAGTGCTGCTTAATATAATTTTTGACAAAGGCGACATCTTTACTGATTTTTTCCGAAGAGGTTTTCTCCATGTTAAACGCCTTTTTCCTCATCATCTTCAGCAGTAATATTTCTACTATGTTTTGAATAATCAACTCATAATCTTCTTTTTGGCTTTCCACTTCCTCTATTAATTCGTACAGGTAAGAGAGATAGACTTTATGTTCCTGTTTATAATTGAAAAATGTAACTTGTAAACATGGATCATCAGGGGATGAAAAGGCAAGACCCTGGATTCCAAGTGCAATATATTCGAGCGGGTAATCGGAACCGGACTTTTCTGTGTGTTCGATATTTGGGTTAATGACAATCAAATCATGTTCCTTAATAGGAACTTCTTTATTGGAATAAACAAAAGTCCCTCTGCCCTTGGTAATATACAAGAGTTCGGTAAAGTGATGAGTATGATTGGTACTGTGCCAATCTTTATCATATTTAGATTTTGTTACATAGAGGAGTTTTACAGGAAGATGACCTCGTTTCGATTGCGGAACCTCATAAATATCATTAGACAAATGTTTCCCTCCTTTATCAAGCAAGCTTCTCTCTTAAAGTATAGAATTTTTAGTGAATTATTACAACGGAAAGCAAGATATCTAAAAAACTGAACAAGATGTTTATTGTGTAAGCGTTTTTTCATCACTATACTTTAGCTATAAAATCAAAAACGAGGGGGACGAGCAAGATGAAAAAGAAAGTTTTGTTAGCAGGGATGTCAGCATTGTTATCTGTTAGTTTAATAGCTTGTCAAAGTAGTAAGGTTGATAATTCGAGTGGCGGAGAAACCTCAGGTGAAAAACAAACCCTCCATGTAGCGGCTCTAGAATCGGCATATGGCAGTGATATGTGGACCAAAGTGATCGACGCCTATGAAGCGGCAAATCCGGAAATCGATGTGGAATTAACCGTGGATAAAAATCTCGAGGATGTTATCAGCCCAAATATGAAAGCGGGAAATTATCCTGACGTGGTATTATTGGCAACCGGAAGAAAGCTGGCACTAACCGAAAATCTAATCAAAGATAAAGCATTAGAAGATATCACTGGTGTTTTGGATATGAACGTTTATGGTGAGGATGTCAAAGTTAAGGATAAGTTGGTACCAGGTTTTACGGATACGCTGGCAACCAGCCCGTATAATGACGGCAAAACTTATATGGCACCCATGTTCTACAGTCCAACTGGGTTGTTCTATAATGCCAATTTATTAAAGGAAAAAGGCTGGGAAGTACCGAAGACTTGGGATGAGATGTGGGCACTGGGTGAAAAGGCGAAAGCAGAAGGAATTGCTTTATTCACGTATCCTACAACCGGTTATTTTGACGCATTTTTCTTCTCCTTACTATTAGAAGCGGGAGGACCTGACTTATACAATAAAGCGATGAATTATGAAGATGGTGTCTGGGAATCTTCAGAAGCAACAAAAGCCTTTGAAATTGTCGGTAAATTGGCAAAGTACACAGAACCAACAACGGTTGCTAACGCCAACGACAAAGACTATACGAAAAACCAACAATTAATTCTAGATAACAAAGCACTATTCATGCCAAATGGAACATGGGTCGTTGGTGAAATGGCTGAAGCGCCTAGAGCGGATGGCTTTGAGTGGGGGATGACGGCTTTACCAGCTATTGAGGATAACGGAGACCGTTACGCTTTCACCTTCTTCGAACAAATGTGGGTCCCATCAGCAGCTAAAAACAAAGAGGCAGCGAAGGAGTTCATGACGTATGTTTATTCGGATGAAGCAGCCGACATTTTTGCTGAGGCTGGAGCGATTCAGCCAATTGAAGGCATCTCTGAAAAGTTAACAGGAGACAATAAGCTTTTCTATAGTATTTATGATTCAGGCGCAAAAGCTGGTATGGGTGGTTTTGCCACAACAGAAGCTGTAGAGGGTGTCAGCATGGCAGATACATTATTTAGAACGATTGACAGTATTGTTTCCGGAGATAAAAACGTAAAAGACTGGCAAAAAGCAGTTGAAAAAGTGAGTGATCAATTGCGGTCAGCGTTAAAATAAACTAGTTTTATAGTTTTCACTTATATAACGGTGAGTAAACTGCCTCACCGTTATATTTATTAGCTGAGGTGATAGTGATGAATAAAACAACAGAAAAAAGGATATTTATCTTTACTTGTACGGCACCCGCAGTGCTTTTGTTATCGATATTTATGATTTTCCCTACCATTGAGGTATTTAGAATGTCCTTGTATAAGTGGGGCGGGTTTTCTAACAATAAGGTTTTTGTCGGGTTCGATAACTTCAAAATCTTATGGAATGATATGAATTTCATTCGATCTCTTCAAAACAGTATTGTATTGATTGTTATTGTCACAATCATCACGATGATGGTGGCAATCCTGTTTGCTGCATTGCTTACAAGAGAAAAAATGAAAGGCAACAGCTTTTTTCGGATTATTTTCTATATCCCTAATATCTTATCCATTGTGGTCATAGCCGGAATTTTTTCAGCTGTTTATGATCCAACCTCAGGTTTGTTAAATAATTTTCTTGCTTTATTTAACCTTGAAAAACTTCAGGAAATGTGGCTCGGCAATCAAAAAATCGCCATTTACAGCATCGGTGGAGCCCTTGTATGGCAGGCGATTGGCTATTATATGGTGATGTACATGTCAAGTATGGCAAGTATTCCGGAAAGCTTTTATGAGGCATCTGCTTTGGAAGGTGCTGGACGGATCAGGCAATTTTTTAGTATTACGTTACCGTTGATTTGGAATAACATCCGTACAACGTTAACCTTCTTCATTATTAGCACGATTAATTTGAGCTTTCTTCTTGTCCAAGCAATGACCGGAGGCGGACCTGACGGATCGACGGAAGTCTTTTTAAGCTATATGTATAAACAAGCTTACACCAATTCATCTTATGGCTATGGTATGACCATTGGCGTGGTCATTTTCTTATTTTCTTTTGCATTATCTGCCATTATCAGCTTTGTTACAAAACGTGAAGTACTGGAGTATTAGGGGGTCTATGAACGATGAAAACACAAAAAGGAATGAGTGCTGAAACAGCTTATCGCCTGTTTATCTATGTCGCTCTAATTACATTAGCCATCTCTATCATTATCCCTGTAGCTTGGGTTTTCTTAGCCTCTGTGAAGCAAAACTCTGAATTTTACGGAAGCCCTTGGGCATTGCCAAAAGGTTTCTATTTCCAGAACTTCATCGATGCGTTTCAAAAGGCAAACATGGGTACCTATATGTTAAACTCTGTTATCGTGACGGCTTTGGCACTTCTCATATTATTGGTCATCGCTTTGCCAGCAGCCTATGTGCTTGCGAGATACACCTTTAGAGGCAGTCACTTCATGAATGGTTTGTTTAAAGCGGGATTATTTATCAATGTGAATTATATTGTCGTTCCCATTTTCTTACTGTTGTTGGACGGAGATAACTTCTTACGGGGGCAATTTGGTGATGGATTTTTGCTGGATAATATATTTATTTTAGCTGTGGTTTATGCCTCGACTGCTCTCCCTTTTACCATTTATTTGTTGTCGAGTTATTTTCAAACACTGCCTTCTACCTATGAGGAAGCGGCGCTTGTCGATGGTGCAGGCTATTTTAAAACTATGTTTAAAATTATGATTCCAATGGCACGACCAAGTATTATTGCCGTTATTTTATTTAATTTTCTTGCTTTCTGGAATGAATATATTATTGCTCTAACCTTAATTCCAGGTCCAAATAAAACATTGCCGGTTGGACTCATGAACTTAATGGCAGCCCAAAAATCTGCCGCTAATTACGGACAAATGTATGCGGGTATGGTGCTTGTTATGCTGCCAACCTTAATTTTATATATAATCGTTCAAAAAAAATTAACACAAGGAATGACCCTTGGCGGATTAAAGGACTAATACCGCCCTATTGAAAACAGATTGGAGGGCTTATCCAATGAAAACTGCTATTTTCATTATCTTAAGAATCATTGTTCTGATCATTTGTCTTTCATTGATTTTCATTGGTCAAAAGACGGTCGGTAAGTCTGAATTGGGCATAATGTTGCTCGGATTAGCTGGTCTCTTAGGGCTGCTATATGATTACAATCGAAAATATGTGTAGATAGCGACTGAAAATCAACTCATTTGTGGAGGCGTTTAGATGATTACCTATGATAATAAGAGCTGGAAGATTCAGAATGAAAGAATCTTTATACTATCTGCTGCCATCCATTATTTCCGTCTTCCAAGAGCGGAGTGGAGCGAAGTCTTAGACAAGGCGAAAGCAGGAGGATGCAATACAATCGAAACTTACATACCGTGGAATTTTCATGAATTCTATGAAGGAGAATGGGATTTCTCTGGAGACAAGGATTTAGCGTATTTTCTTCAGTTATGTGCTGACAAAGGACTTTATGTGATTGCAAGACCGGGGCCGTATATTTGTGCAGAATGGGATTTTGGAGGATTACCTTGGTGGCTCTCTACGAAAAAGGGAATTCAGTATCGTTCTGCTGACCCACTTTTTCTATACTATGTAGATAAATATTTTGATCAAGTTATGCCAATCATTGATGAATTTCAGTTAACAAAAAGCGGGACCGTCATCATGGTCCAAATAGAAAATGAGTTTCAGGCCTATGGTAAACCAGATAAAAAATATATGGAATACTTGCGGGATGACATGAAAGAAAGAGGTATCGAGGTCCCGCTTGTAACCTGCTACGGAGCGGTTGAAGGTGCTGTGGAGTTCCGCAATTTCTGGTCCGGTGCGAAGCACGCCGCTGAAATTTTAGATGAACGGTTTGCTGATCAGCCGAAAGGGGTTATGGAGTTTTGGATTGGCTGGTTTGAACAATGGGGCGGAAACAAAGCGGATCAAAAAACACCGGAGCAGCTTGAATATGAGTGTTACCAGCTGCTGAGTAATGGATTTACGGCTATCAATTATTATATGTATTTTGGCGGTACCAATTTTGATCATTGGGGCGGCCGGACAGTAGGAGAACAGACCTTTTCTACAACATCGTATGATTATGACGTTGCCATTGATGAATATTTACAGCCAACAAGAAAATATGAAGTATTAAAAAGGTTTCATTCCTTTACAAAATGGCTTGAGCCGGTCTTCACAGATGCCGAGCAAGAGGGTATAAATTTAAAGCTTCCTAGTTATTTAAAATCCCAGCGGCTCGTCAGTCCTTATGGCGAAGTGCTATTTATTGAGAATCATAGACAGGAAAGAGTTCAATCGCAGGTTTTACTTGAAGGGGAAATGATTCCGTTTACGATTGAGGCCAATGCGATTTTACCGATTGTTCGTCATGTGAACGTAGGAACTCAGTTTACGATTCAATCGCTCACTGGGCAGACTACTGGGTTCGAGTCCAATCAGGCGGTCATCTATCATGAGGAGGGGCAGCGTTCACTATTAAAATTACAGCTTACTAGAAAGGCTGAAATTCATTGTCCAATGCCAAACCGCTTTGAAACCGAAGAAGACGGTAGCATTACGTTTCACTTGTTTCATGGAAGTCAGCCCCAAAACGTACAGCTATCCTTCGAGGATGGTACCAGCTATTCAATTGAAATCGTATCAAGAGTATCGCTCGAAAATGCGGTTACAGTGTTGGAAAAAAGCACTGCCTATCAACCATTACAGTGGCAAGCGGCAGATGAAAAGCTTTGTTTTTTAAGCGGAAATATAAAAGAGGCTGAAAAACCACTTGATTTCAGCACCTTCGGCCAGTTTAGCGGCTATTTAGGATATGAAAGTGAATTTTATGCAGAGGAAGCAAAGCATTCGACGATTGTCTTTCCAAGAATTGAGGATCCCGTCATGGTTTTCTGTAATGGTCAATATATTGGAAAGCTTAGCAAAATCGGGGCTGCAGCGATTGATATTCCGGCTGAGAAGGGGAAGAATACGCTAACCTGCCTAGTTCAGAATATGGGACGGTTCAACTTTACTGAAGCAATTGGCGAACCAAAAGGAATGAGTGAGGCACCTGCTCTTCATGGAAGGTATGTATCATTACGGGAAGGATGGCAGGTGGAAGGCAGTGGCGTTCGGCACTCATTATCCAACATTCCAGAAATTGAAGGACGAATTGGATTTTTAAACTCTTTCCTTAATGACGGCTATGACCGGGCGATTCTTGTTGGTGAGGGTGTTTCACGGGTTCAGATTAATGGAAGGTCTGTAAAGATGTTGATGGAGAGTCAAACGGCTTGGTCTAGGGACAGTGCTGTCTATGGGATAGCTGACATTAGTGCTGCCTTACAATATGGAGAAAATGAAATCGATCTAGACGCCCAGCATCTTTCTAGTATTCGACGGTTTGATCTCTATCTATTTAAGGAAGAGGAACAAATTAAAAATTGGAAAACAAAATCTTTTGCTCAGCTTCATGAGGAAAAGGAATGGACAGTCGAGAATCCACAAACAATTTCTCCACGCTGGTATCGAAGTCGTTTTGACTGGAAGCCTGAAGACGGTCCGATTGTAAAAATTCGGTTTGATCATATGAGTAAAGGTTGTTTTTGGGTCAATGGCCATTGTTTAGGACGGTACTGGAACATTGGACCGCAGGAGGAATATAAGATTCCGGCCTCGTTGTTAACAGCACAAAATGAAATTGTTGTTTTTGATGAAGAAGGATTAAGCCCGGATCATGTGGTGGTTCAGTCTTACCTTCCAATGTGAAGAATATAAGAGTTTATTACGTATGGATATATAAGTTGTTGGGTTGACTCTACAAGCAGTGGTGATATAATTTACATGGAGTATGTATATTTTGGAAGGCAGGCATATAAACATGGAACCATTGCAACACGAAAGTTTAATTCCACTTTATCACCAATTGATGGAAAGATTAAAAAAATCGATTGAACAGGGACAATGGACACCTGGTGATAAAATCCCATCGGAAAATCAGTTAATGGATCAATTTGGGGTTAGCCGCAATACGGCAAAAAAAGCGATTGAGGAGCTTGTCCAAGTGGGAATCCTTTACCGAATCCAAGGAAAAGGGACATTCGTGGCCAAACCGAAGCTACAGCAGTCATTGATGGGTTTCTACAGCTTTAGCAAAGTATTAAAAGAAAAAGGTTTGAATCCTAAGGATATCATTTTAAAAATAGAAGAAATTAAGCCGGATGCCAAAATCAAAGAAGCATTACAGCTGGGTGAAGATGAGAATGTCATTGAAATGAAACGCCTTCGCTGTGCCAATAATGAACCATATATTTTGGAATCATCTTTTATTCCGAAAAGGGTGGTTTCAGATATGGAACAGCTTAAGAAAGTGGGCGACATTTCCTTATATGATTTATTCTCACAACAGTTTAATACCGTTGTAACGAGAGCAAAAGAGGCATTTGAGCCCGTCCTCATTCGCGAGGATGAAAGTAAGCATCTTCAAACGGAGGCAGGCCGACCAGCACTGTTGCTGGAACGAACAGCCTTTGATCTAGGTGGGATTCCAGTTGAATTTTGTATATCCATTGTGCGGGGCGATCGCTGCCGATTTTACACTGAACTAACATAAACATTGAATCACTTATGGTATTTAAACCATAAGTGATTCATTCATCTAAGCATTGAAAATAATTTCAACTTGATGGGTTGACAGGTTAATGCTGAAAAGTTATATTCTTAGTAGTTGCAATTTTCAGTTAGTGGTTTTAATTTTTAAAAATACTTGTACCTATAACCCGTCAATTTCGTGAGTAGATGGATTTGTTCTATAAAACTTCTCTTACAATACAGATAAAAATTTAACAAGTATTTTCCGGAATAGGGTGAAAATTTGTTATCCTATGAAAGAAAGCGCTTAATTGCATAACTAAGAGGTGTTTTAATAGTGATAAGATTAAAGGATATTGCCGAGCACGTTGGTGTATCAATTTCTACTGTTTCGAGAGTCATTCAAAATGACCAGACCAGAAATGTTAACTCGGAAACAAAAGCAAAAATTTGGGAGGCTGTTAAGGAGTTAGGATATATACCCAATCAGCATGCCAGGAATTTAGTTACCAACAAGCAAGAGAAAAATAACACAAGAACAATGAAAATTGGCTGGGTTGCCAATCCAAAACAAGCAGAAACGAATCCTTACTTTGCAACTATTTATACTGGTATTCGTGATTCATTATCGGACCATGATTACACCCTGATTAGTATTACGAAGGATGAGATTGAAAACGAGGTACTGCTTCTTAAGACCATTCATGACCTAGGGATTGAAGGACTGCTTCTTATCGATAAGATTGAGGATAGCATTATCGAGTATATTCAACAAAATATCCCTGTAGTAGGGCTGGACTTTTATTATACTGATAAAAATATGGCGATCATCGACTACGATCGCGAGGCTTCAATCAAAATGGTGGTTCGGCATTTAGTTAAACAAGGACATCGCGACATAGGGTTTATTGGTGGCGGTCATGAAAACTTTGAAGATTTACATACTGAGCATCGTTTTAAAGGTTTCCAATTAGCGATGAAAGAAGCAGGGCTGGCTATCCAATCTGATTGGGTAATCAATACACAGTGGAAAATGGAAAATAGCTATGAAAAAATGAAAAGTTTGATTAAACGAGACCCATTGCATTTACCGACAGCCATGGTTTGTGCCAGTGACTTAATGGCTATCGCTGCTATGAGGGCTGTAAGAGAAAATAATCTTCGAATTCCAGAGGACATCGCTTTCTTCGGGGTTGATAATCTTGAGATGGGAAAATATTCATCCCCACAGCTTTCAACGATAGATATCCCTAAATACGAAATGGGAAGAATGGCGGCTAAAACCATTATGGAAATGGTAGAAGGAAAAATTAAGCTTCCAATAAAAATAACATTGCCTTTTGAATTAGTCTTGCGGGAATCATCTAATATAAAACGAACCTAAGTGGTTCTTTTTTTATAAGTTATTGGAAAACGTTTGGATAATAACGGGAAAATGATTGGAAAATAAAAAATGGGAGTGTTTAAAATGAAACCAATGACGGCAATCCTTATTGGAGCAGGGGACAGAGGGGCAAGAGCATACGCACCTTATGCCTTAAGTCATCCGAATGAACTTACTATTATCGGTGTGGCAGATCCGAACCAAGAAAGAAGAATGAAAATTAAGCAGGAACATCAGATTTCCGAAGCACATTGTTATGAGTCCTGGGAAGAGATATTAAAACCAGAATCAAAAATAGCAGATATCGCGATTATTTGTACACTTGACCGAAATCACTATAAACCGACTATGAGGGCATTGGAGCTAGGTTATCATGTTCTTTTAGAAAAACCGATGTCCCCCGATCCAGTGGAGTGCATTGCGATGGAACAAGCAGCTAAAAAATACAATCGGCAGCTAACGATAGGTCATGTTTTGAGGTATACAGAATTCTGGTCTACGATTAAGAACATTATTTCCAAAGGAGAAATCGGTGAGGTAGTCTCCCTGCAATTAAATGAAAATGTAGAAGTCATGCATATGTCTCACAGCTTTGTACGCGGCAATTGGAATAATAAGGATAAGTCGAGCCCGATGATCCTTCAAAAATCTTGTCATGATATGGATATTATTTCTTTTGTGATGGGGAAGGATTGTAAGCGGATTAGTTCCTATGGCTCTCTTATGCATTTTAAGGAAGAAAATGCACCTCTTGGGGCACCGAAGAGATGTTTAGAGGGCTGTCCTGCCGAACTTGAATGTCCTTTTCATGCTGGAAGGTATTATCTTGGTGAAGGCAAAGGATGGGCGAAGAAATTTACGGAAGACGATACGAATGAAGGGATCATAAAAGCCTTAAATGAAACACCTTATGGAATTTGCGTATACCACTCCGATAATGATGTAGTGGATCATCAAGTAGTGAATATGGAATTCGAGGGTGGGGCTACAGCGACCTTTAGTATGTGTGGTTTCACGAGGGAACAAACACGAATTGTTCAAATTATGGGAACAAAAGGTGAGATACGTGGAAATATGGAGGAAAATAGCATTTCGATATTTGATTTCCTCTCGAAACAGGAAACGGTCATAAAGTTTGACAATCCTATTGGAGGACATGGTGGAGGAGACAATGGAATTATGAGAACATTCCTGCGGGAAATTCAATATGGAAATAACGAAGACAGTGTTTCTAATGCGTCTGCGTCAGTAAGAAGTCACCTAATGGCATTTGCTGCGGAAGAATCTAGGATTAATCATGGTCAATCGATTAATATTGACGATTACTATACTAGTTTAGTAGAAAGTATAAAATCTTAATTTGTTCACCTCCTGTTTTTCAGAATGTCTCAATAAAAACAGCTGTTTAAGATTGTTACCTAGGGAGGTGGTTATCGTTATCCAAACCAGATTTCGTATGTCTTTCTAATTTAATTTAGCTAGAGTAAAAATGAAAAAATGTAAGGGTTATCAAAGGGGAATTCTAGTACTAGAAGTATTTCGCTAGTAATCTACTAAAAACATTATATGAAAGAAGGGAAATAGGATGAAAAAGTGGCTACTATTGCTTTTAACTGTCATTTTCGGATTAATTGGGTTAGCTGGATGCAGTGATAGTGATACAACTTCAGGTAATACAAAAGATGAAAAAGTGGAAATCACATATGGTTTTTGGGATAAGAAGCAAGTTCCTGCCATAGAAGAAATCGTTAAGTTATTTAACGAAGAAAATCCAAACATTAAAGTGAAAACAGAGCTAACTCCGTATGGTCAGTATTTCCAAAAGCTTGAAACAGCAGCCACTGGGGGTGCCTTGCCAGATGTTATGTGGATGAATGGTGCACATGTTGAGCAATATGCTGAAGGGAAGGTTATTCTTCCGCTTAGTGAGCTTGCAAAGCAAGATAACTTTAGCTTAGATAATTATCCGGAATCATTAATTGATCTTTATACAGTCGATGGAAAAGTATATGGTATTCCAAAAGATTTTGATACAACAGGCTTATGGTATAACAAAAAAATCTTCGATGAAGCAGGTGTGCCATATCCAGATGAAACTTGGGATTGGGACAAGTTAAAGGAAGCTGCTGAAAAACTGACAAATAAGGATAAGGGTATTTGGGGTTATGCAGCTTTAATGGGCAACCAAGGCGGTTATTATGATTTCATTTGGCAAAATGGCGGTTATATTATTTCTGAAGATGGCAAATCTGTAGGTTTTGATAAACCTGAGGCAATTGAGGCACTTAAATACAATATCAGTTTTATTAAAGAAGGCTTATCTCCAACCCAAGCGCAAATGACGGAAACAGCTGCTTCTGAACTCTTCGCTTCAGGGAAAATCGCGATGATGTTTGATGGACCTTGGATGGTTCCAGAGTATAAGCAAAATCCTGATTTGGACGTTGCTGTTGTGCCAAAAGGCAAACAGCGCGCGGTAGCTATTCATGGGTTATCCAATGTTATTGCAGCGAATACAAAGCACAAGGATGCTGCATGGAAGTTTGTCCAGTTCCTGGGCTCCAAAGAAGCAGCAGAAGTGTTTGCAAAAACAGGTACCGTTATTCCTGCTTATAATGGTACACAGGAAGCTTGGATTCAAGCCGTTCCAACTTTAAACCTTCAAGCCTATATTGATGGTGTTGAATACTCTGTTCCACTGCCGAGTGTGAAAAGCACAGGGGAAATCTGGCAGTATGAAACAGATGTGCTTAAGAAGGCATGGAGTGAGGAAGAAAGTGTCGAAGATGCTGTAAAAGAGTTAACGAAAAAGGCAAATGAGGCTTTATCAAAGAAATAGAAAAATTGAAGAGGAGAATTAAATTCTTCTCTTCTTTTTTCTAAAAAGGAGGGAATATAGTGAAGGAACTTCCTTTAGAGGTTGAAGTAAAAGCAAATCAAAAATTTAAGGTTTCTAATTTAGCAAAGACAAGGAAACGATCGGATTACTTTTGGGCTTATCTTATGATTACTCCTCTCATGTTAGGCCTGGTTATTTTTTACCTGTGGCCCATCATTCAGACCTTTTACTTTAGTTTTACCGAATGGGGAGCATTTGGACAGTATGAGTGGACGGGGTTAGATAATTATAAGCGGATGCTTGAGGATACGAATCTATTAAAATCGTTCAAGAATACAGCAATATATATTATTTTTACTGTCCCAATTGGAATTTTCCTTTCTATTTTAATAGCTGTTCTCCTGAACCAGAATATTAAGGGGAAATCGGTTTATCGGACATTGTATTTCTTGCCGGTCATTACCATGCCGGCTGCGATCGCGATGGTTTGGAAATGGCTTTATAATTCCGATTACGGCCTGCTAAACTATCTTTTATCATTAATCGGAATTAAGGGACCACAGTGGGTGAGTGATCCGAAAATTGCCTTATATTCGATTATTGTGGTAGCCATCTGGAGTGGAATCGGTTATAACATGGTCATTTTCCTCTCTGGGCTTCAAGGAATTCCGAAGACCTATTACGAAGCAGCGGAAATGGATGGGGCCGGTCCCATCAGGGTGTTCTTTAAAATCACACTGCCACTGCTTTCTCCTGTTATTTTCTTTGTAAGCATTATGTCGCTCATTGGGGCATTTCAAGTATTTGATTTAATTTTCATGATGATTGGAAAAAGCAGTACAGCATTGGAAAATACACAATCGATTGTGTATTTATTCTATCAGCATGCGTTTGTATTAAATGATAAGGGATACGCTGCAGCTATCGCTGTTCTCTTATTAGCTGTTATCCTGATCATCACAGCGATTCAGATGGTCTTACAGAAAAAGTGGGTTCATTATGACTAAAGGAGGGATAATCATTGGAAAGATCGAAACAGCTTTTGAATAATAAAACATTCCTTA
Source organism: Neobacillus niacini NBRC 15566 (assembly GCF_001591505.1). Taxonomy (GTDB): domain Bacteria; phylum Bacillota; class Bacilli; order Bacillales; family Cytobacillaceae; genus Neobacillus; species Neobacillus niacini. The sequence goes on along the minus strand of NZ_BCVA01000031.1, from coordinate 9,953 downwards.
TCCATTTTGTCCTTATAGTAGGATCGGTGGCAATGGTCTTACCTTTTTTATGGATGATCTTAACCTCATTAAAAACCTATGCTGAGTCTATTCATGTCCCGCCTGTGATTATTCCGGAGGATTTCCAATGGGGGAATTACAAAGAGGTCTTTGGGCTGCTGCCCTTTTTCGAATTTATGTATAATACCTTTATTGTGACCATTTTACGAACCGCAGGGCAGTTGTTTCTCTGTTCGTTGGCTGCCTATGCTTTTGCCCGGATTGAATTTCCAGGCAGGAATATTTTGTTTATGCTCGCCTTATCTGTGCTAATGGTTCCTGGACAAGTGTTTTTATTACCGCAATATATGATTATGGTGAAATTAGGGTGGTTGAATACTTTGCAAGCGGTGATAGTCCCTGGATTGTTTAGCGCTTTCGGTACGTTCCTGCTACGTCAATTTTTTATGGGACTTCCAAAAGAACTGGAGGAAGCAGCTAGACTCGATGGCTGTAACCACTTCCAAATCTACTGGAAGATTATGCTTCCTCTCGCCAAACCTGGATTGGTTGCATTGGGTATTTTCACTACTCTTTGGAGTTGGAATGAATTAATGTGGCCGATGATTGTGAATAGTTCTCCTGAATCGATGACTCTTTCTGTGGGGTTGTCATCGCTGCAAGGTCAATATTTAACTAATTATCCGATCCTGATGGCAGGTTCCTTCTTAGCTATCCTGCCAATGTTGATTTTATTTATCATCTTGCAAAAACAATTTATTGAAGGAATTGCCGTCACAGGCGGAAAATAAATAGACAAGCATTCAAAAGTCAAAAAGATCAAAAAAGTTCTTTTTCGTTGGGTTGACCCAACAAGTTTTGTGATGTAAAATTAACCTTAATAAGATTGAAAGTTTCGGTTTGAAGGTCATGTTTGCGGCCATTTCAATTCTGAATAAATGATATTCTAAAAAACTCATAGTCTGGTGTCTATGAGTTTTTTAAAAAGATAACTTGTACCAACAACCCATCCCCCGCAAGGGTGGGCGGATATGATGAGAATAGTAATCTTCATTTTCTGTAAGGAGAGGACCAAAAATGGCGCAAGCATGTTTAACTTCCAAGAATCATGGCCAAATCGGTGTCATGTGGAAAACTGTTTCAGAGGCTTGTAATCTCGCATGCGATTATTGCTACTATAGTGGCTGCGGCGGGCAGCCAGGAAAAATAGACAAAATTGATCCGGTCGTTCTTGAAAAGTTTATAAAAGAATACATGTCCCTATCCAATGGCGTTGCTTCCTTTGCTTGGCAAGGGGGGGAGCCTCTTCTTGCCGGGCTGGAGTTTTTCCAACAGGTTGTTTTCTTACAAGCTAAGTACGCACCTAAAAATACCATCATTAGTAACGTGCTGCAAACCAATGCAACCCTTATTACCGAGGATTGGGCAAAGTTCTTTAAACAGTACAATTTTTTAATTGGTGTCAGCCTCGATGGACCGAAGGATATCAATGATGCCAGAAGGGTCACTGGTCATGGAATGGGCAGCTATGACCGAGTGATGCGCGGGATCGATTTCTTACGAAAATATCAGGTAGAGTTTAATATTCTCACTGTCGTCCAAGAAAACAATGTTGGGCGGGCAAAAGAACTGATGGAGTTTTATCAGAGTGAAGATTTTTCACATGTTCAGTTTATTCCTTGCATGGATTTCCGCGCCCAAGAACCAAATAAGCCAGGGCGATATTTGATTTCCCAAGAGCAATATGGCCAGTTTTTATGTGAGGCCTTTGACCTTTGGTATAACGATGGTAATCCGACGACCTCTGTTCGGTTTTTTGATAATATGCTGAGTGTTTATTTACACCAGGAAGCTGAATTGTGTGTACACCGCCAATCATGCCCGAAAACGCTTATCCTTGAACAAAACGGAGATGCCTATCCTTGTGATTTTTATATTAATGATGACTATAAGCTGGGGAATGTTGGGGAAGATGACCTTTCGGATTTGTTAACTAGTCCGATATATTCTGAGTTTTTAAGTTTGAAACCAAATTTACCGGATAAATGTAAAAGCTGTAAGTATTTGAAGTTATGCCACGGAGGTTGCCCGAGAAATCGGCAAATGGATGAAGCCATCCACCCGGATTATTTTTGCAATAGTTATCTCCAAATTTATGATTATGCACATGAAAGAATGGAAAGGCTTGCAGAAAATATAAAACGGCAATGGCTGAGCAATCATCTTCAATCAGGTCGTAGGAAGCCCGAAAGGAACGATTATTGCCTTTGTGGCAGCGGGAAAAAGTTTAAGAAGTGCTGTGAAGCGCTGCTAATAAAATAGACAAATTGGATTGTTGAGGTGAGAGAGATGAAAAAGGCCATCGGGCTTGATATCGGCGGGACAAAGATTGCAGCGGGAATTATTTCGGAAGCGGGAGAATTGCTTTACCGTCAGGAAGTGAAAAGCGATCCTTCCGACCGAGAAAGTATGTTTAAACAAGTCGTATCAGCGGTAGAACAAGTTCTTCGTGGAACTTCATTTTCAGAAATTGAAGGTATCGGCGTCGGGGTACCAGGAAAGGTTGATCGCGAGAACGGTATCGCTATTTTTCAAAACAATTTACCTTGGCAGCAGTTTCCGATTGCTGCTCGCCTGCAGGAGCAATTTGGCTCCATACCAACCACCGTGGACAATGATGTCTATATGGCAGCATTTGCGGAGTGGAAAGCGGCACAAGGAAAAAGTAATGAAACCTTTGTCTATGTGACGCTCAGTACAGGAATCTCTTGTTCTATCATCCATAATGGTTCCTTTTTGAGAGGAGCTGGATTCGCCGGTGAACTGGGGTTGATTCCGGTTCTTTCGAAAGAGGGCAATGAACGGCTGGAAAAAATCGCCGCCGGTCCAGGGATTCAAAATATAGCAGGGGTTCCGACTAAGGATGTCTTTACTGGATTTGTAAACGGGTCAAAGGAATTTCAGTCCATCATCGATGAGGCAGCCAATCATTTAGCACAAGGGCTCTATTCCATTTCTAGTTTAATAGACCCGCACAAAATGGTATTTGGCGGCAGTGTTATTGTAAATAATCCTTTTCTGCTTGAGTTAATCAAGAGAAAGCTAAAAACCTATCAAATTTCTGAACAGCAGCACCTATTAGACCAAATGAGCATCAGTACACTGGCGCAAAATAATGGGGTTATTGGTGCAGGATTGCGCGTATTCGAAAGAATCTAATAAGGAGTGAGTCATTATGTTTACATTAAGCAGTGAAAAATTAGTGCCATTAGGTGCATCGGTCACAACGGCAGAGATAAAACAACAGCCAGAGTTATGGGATGAAGCCTATGCCTTGTATACAGAAAAAAGCAGAGAGATAGAAGAGTTTTTCCTGAAATTATCGATGAAGCATGCTAGAGTGCGAGTCATTTTTACAGGCGCTGGAACATCTGCTTATGTCGGTGAAACGGTCACACCTTATCTAAAAGGCAAAATTGATGAAAACCAGTGGGGAATTCTCAGTATTCCGACGACCGATTTAGTGTCAAATCCTTACCAGTATTTAAAAGCAGAGTTTCCAACATTACTGGTTTCGTTTGCTAGAAGCGGCAACAGCCCGGAAAGTGTCGCTGCCGTACAATTAGCTGAGCAAATCGTAACCGACTTGTATCAATTGACCATTACCTGTGCAAAGGATGGTAAATTAGCACAACTGGCTAAAGGTGATGAGAATAATTTATTGCTCTTGATGCCTGAAAGATCGAATGATCAGGGATTTGCCATGACCGGAAGTTATACTTGCATGGCGTTAACGGCCTTACTTGTTTTTGATCCTTTGTCGATGGAAGAGAAAGGGTCAATTGTGAAAACCATTCGTCAAATGGGTGAAAGTGTTATACGAAGAGAAGAAGCTATTCAAGAAATAATCGATTGTGATTTTGACAGAATCATTTACTTAGGCTCTGGCAGTTTAGAGGGATTAGCAAGAGAATCGCAATTGAAAATACTAGAGTTAACCGCGGGAAAAATTGTTACGGCCTATGATTCACCATTGGGATTCCGCCATGGCCCTAAATCATTTGTGAATGACAAATCATTAGTGTTTGTATTTGTTTCCAACCACCCTTATACACGTAAATATGATTTAGATATTTTAAAAGAAATGCAGCAGGATAACATGGCCAGTTACATTTGTGCCATCGGTGTGGATGGAGACATCAATTATGATGGGCACACATTCTCATTCGGCAGCGAGGCCGGGTCGATACCAGATGCCTACTTGGCATTACCTTTTGTCATGATTGGGCAAACCGTTTCATTGCTTGCTTCGATAAAGGTAGGGAATACACCGGATACCCCTTCCCCGACAGGAACGGTAAACAGGGTGGTTAAAGGCGTAACGATTTACGAATATCAGTAACATGATAGGGGAAATAGGCATGGAACGTTTTATCTACGCAGATAAGTTTTTTCTTGAGGGAATGGTTACAGGTCCTGGTTTTTTAAAAATAAAAGACGGAAGATTCGGTGATTTTTCGGAGGTTTTGCCAGATAAGGCAGCAGAAATCATTGATTACACAGGTCATTGGATTGCTCCTGGTTTAGTGGACACACATATTCACGGATTTTTAAATCACGATATTATGGACGGTGATTTTGAAGGGTTGAATCAGATTTCTGAGGGGCTCCTTTCCTGCGGAGTAACGTCCTTTTTACCGACAACCTTAACCTCCTCAGCAGAAAACTTGAATACTGTGGTTGAAATGATTGGTACCCACTACACAAAAGTTCGTGGAGCAAAAATTAAGGGGATATTTTTAGAAGGGCCGTTTTTTACCGAAAAACATAAAGGGGCGCAAAACACGAAATATTTTTGTGACCCTTCAATTGAAAAATTAAAAACATGGCAGAAACAATCCAAACAATTGGTTAGAAAAATTGCGATTGCCCCCGAAAGAAAGGGTGCAGCAGAATTTATTGAATATGCTGTTCGAGAAGAGATTGCAGTGGCGTTAGCGCATAGCGATGCAACGTATGAACAAACAAAACATGCAGTTGAAAAAGGCGCAACCATTTTTGTTCATACCTTCAATGGAATGAGTCCCCTGCACCATCGTGAGCCGGGGATGGCTGGTGCAGCAATGAACCTAAAAGATGTTTTTGCCGAAATCATTTGTGATGGACACCATGTTCATCCTGCTGCGGCCAACATCTTAATGAATGCCCGCGGAAGAGACCAAACTCTACTGGTAACTGATTGTATGATGGCTGGAGGCATGCCGGAAGGAAACTATCAGCTAGGGGAATTCCCTGTAGAGGTGAAGGACGGAGCTGCCCGAATACCAGGAGGCAGCTTAGCAGGCAGTATTTTGCAATTAAAGGATGCCGTTAAAAATGTCGTCGAATGGGGAATTGCGACACCCGAGGAAGCCATCTATATGGCGAGTACAGCTCCCGCTAAAAGCATTGGGATGGATGGGGAATGCGGGAAGATTGCCGCTGGCTATAGTGCCGACTTTATTGTGTTGAATCCTAATCTCGAATTACTTGCAACGTACCTTGATGGAGTATGCCGTTATCAAGTACAGAAAGAGGGAGTGCGATGATTTTAGCGGTCACCATGAATCCATCTGTTGATATTTCCTATCACCTCCAAGCATTCAAGCTAGATGGTGTGAATCGTGTGGAAAATGTGCGGAAAACGGCGGGAGGCAAGGGCTTAAATGTTGCCCGCGTGATCACACAAATGGAAGAAGATGTCCTGGCAACGGGGGTACTCGGCGGAACAATCGGCGACTACATCGTTCAAGAATTAAATAAAAGCGATATTCCCAGTGACTTTTTAAAAATTGAAAAAGAATCGAGAAATTGTATCGCCATTCTTCATGAAGGCATGCAAACGGAAATCTTAGAATCTGGGCCAACCTTAACGAAAGAAGAAGGGGCAGATTTTCTAGGGAAGTTTAATGACCTGTTGTCTAAGGTTTCATTTGTGACGATTTCAGGCAGTTTACCAAAGGGGCTGGAGGCTGACTTTTATCAACAAATGCTAACGTTGAGTCAGAAAAAGGGAGTTCCCGTTCTACTAGACACCTCTGGTGAATCATTAAGAAAAGCCTTGTTACATAAAGAAAAACCATTGGCGATCAAGCCCAATACGGAGGAATTGTCTCAACTTCTTGGCTTTGAGGTAGATGGCAGGATCAGCAGTTTGAAACATGCTTTGGATCAGGGGTTATTTAAAGGAATTGACTGGATTGTCGTTTCGATGGGTAAGGATGGTGCATTTGTAAGGCATGCTGGTGATGACTACCGGATTGCCATCCCAAAAATAGATGTGGTGAATCCAGTCGGCTCTGGAGACGCTACCGTTGCAGGGTTAGCGGTGGCACTGAATCGGAATCTGCCTGTCGAGGAAGTTCTTAAAACCGCTATGACGACAGGAATGCTTAATACGATGGAAGCAGGAACCGGTTCAATAAACATGAACAAGTTTGACCAATATTATGATTTGGTAATGGTTGAAAGAATAGATTGATAGGAGGAATACCAATGATAGAAGTAACACAAAACAAACTAGCAGCTTTAAAACGTTTATCCGATGAAAATGGTGTGATAGGAGCTTTAGCAATTGACCAGCGCGGGTCATTAAAAAAAATGATTGCAGCGGGAAGTACGAATAATGTCGGAGATGAAGGCATTATCACCTTTAAAGAATTGGTTTCGGAAGAATTAACACCCTACTCTACTGCGATTCTATTAGATCCAGAATATGGACTTCCGGCGGCAAAAGTCCGCAGCAAGGACGCTGGATTATTAGTTGCCTATGAAAAGACAGGATATGACGCTACAGCCGTGGGCCGTTTGCCTGATTTATTACCAGAATGGTCTGTGAAACGATTAAAAGAGGCAGGGGCCGACGCCATTAAATTTTTATTGTACTATGATGTGGATGAAAATGAGAAAATCAATGATTATAAACATGTTTATATGGAACGAGTCGGAGCGGAGTGTGTGGCTGAAGATATTCCGTTTTTCTTAGAAATCGTATCGTATGACGCCGAGAATGAGGATGTAAAAAGTAAAGAGTATGCCAAAGTGAAGCCGCATAAGGTGATTGAGGCGATGAGGGAATTTTCCAAACCGCAGTACCATGTGGATGTCTTGAAAGTAGAAGTTCCTGTCAACATGAACTTTGTTGAAGGTTACACGGAAGGTGAAACCGTCTATAGTCAAGAAGAAGCTGCAGCGTATTTTAAAGAGCAAAGTGAAGCAACAGACCTGCCATTTATCTTTTTAAGTGCGGGAGTAAGTGCTGAATTATTCCAAGAGACCTTGAAATTTGCTAAGAAATCAGGTTCCAGCTTTAATGGCGTATTATGCGGCCGTGCAACTTGGAAAGAAGGTGTGGCTCCTTTTGCTTCCGGCGGAGAACAAGCAGGTCGTGAATGGTTACAAGTCGTGGGCAAAAAGAATATTGAAGAACTTAATGTTGTTTTGAAAGAATCAGCGAGCTCCTGGTTTGATAAGGTTCAAAATAGTAATCTTGTATCTTCTTAAGCTAGTAATAAGGCCGGTTCATTAAGAACCGGCCTTTCGTTGTTTGTCTTATGAATAGAGCGTTATTCCTATCAGCCCAGAAAGAACAATTACATAGATAGGATTCCAACGAAGTTTTAATAAGGCGAATAAGGATAGGACAAAGATGATCCATAAGCTTATGGAACGAAAAGATCCATTGATGGCAACAAGGTGATTAGATTGGGCAAAACTTATTGCGGCGAAGATAATTAAACTAGTAACAAGCGGCTTTAACCCATAAAACATTGCTTCTACCAAGGGATTGTGGTGCATTTTTACAAAAAAGGCAGCTGCAATGAGGACTAAAATCAATGAGGGAAGTAAGATGGCTGCAGCAGCTATTATGGCACCGCTGATTCCTGCTGTTGAATAACCTATTAGAATCGCACTATTGGCAGCGATTGGACCCGGGGACATACCAGCAATCGCAATCATATTGGTTAACTGTTCGGAGGACATCCAGCCGTATTTTGTAACCGCTGCTTCGATAAAGGGCATCATGGCGTATCCTCCTCCAAAGGAGAAAAACCCCATGTAAAAAAATGTGTGGAATAGTTCCCATAACACCATGCTTAGTCCTCCTTGTTCTTAGATTCCAGCCCCCATAAAATAATCAGGGTTCGTGGCAGGATCCTTTTTCTTCTTATGTTTGTAGCCCATTCTTTTCTTTGAAAAAACCACTACAACACCGGTTAAGGCTCCGAGCAGAATGGCGGCGGTTGGATGAACAAAAAACAATACCGGAACCCCTGTAAGCGTAATAAAGAAGGTGGTTTTGTCAACAATCGCTGTTTTGGCGATTTTAATGGCTGCATAGATAATAATGGCTACAATGCTGATTCTTATCGATACAAATGCCGCTTCTAGCTTTGGATGATCATGAATGAAAAGGTAGGACGCTCCTAAAGCGAGAACGATTAAAAAAGTGGGCAGTGAAACCCCGATCATTGCGGCTAGTGCTCCTTTTACTCCGCCAACTCTATAGCCAACAAAAGTGGCACAGTTAATGGCCACCGATCCGGGAATCGTTTGCGACAAAGCAAACACATCTGCTACTTCCTCACTGTCCAGCCATTTTCGTTTTTCTACTATTTCTCTTTCGATGAGAGGGACCATGGCAAAGCCCCCTCCAAACGTAACAGGGCTTATTTTAAAAAAGGTCCAAAAGATTTCAATCAGTGTTTTCCAACTTTCTTTCATGTTTATCCCTCCTGTGCGGGAATAAGAATCTATATACTTAGGTTATCAGACCTGGCTTGAAGGGTAAATTGCAATAAATTTATGGGCTATAACCAAAACGTATAGCCTGTGGAATATAATACTAGAGAAGATAGTTGTTTTGTGGAGGTTGAGTTTTTTGAATATAGAGAGTCTGCAAATGTTTTGTTTAGTCGTAGATGAAGGAAGTATTAGTCAGGCTGCAAGATTAAGCTATGTCTCTCAGCCTGCTGTAACAAGACAAATTCACCAGCTGGAAAATTTTTATGGTGCATTGTTATTTGATCGAACCGATGGAAAGCTGAAGGTAACAGGTGCTGGAAAAATGTTATATCCATTTGCCAAATCCATTGTTCATGATTTTCATCGTTCCAAGGAAAGCATCAAACAGGCAATGGGTGAGTATCATACAAACCTCCATGTCGGTGCATCCTTTACAATCGGTGAGTATTTATTACCGAGCTTATTAGGGCGTTATAAAAAACAAACACCCGATATTAAAGTGACGTTAACTATAAAAAACACGCCAGGAGTATTGGAAGACTTATCGAATGATGTCATCGATATGGCCCTGGTAGAAGGACTGGTTGAGAATAAGGAATTTATCGTTGAGAAATTCGCTGACGATGAACTCATTGTGGTTTGTTCACCGGAACATGTATGGGAAGAACAAATCCAGATTGAAGAGCTGATTCATGAACGGATGATTTGGCGGGAATCTGGATCTGGAACACGACTGATTGTGGAGAACTCCTTAAGAGAACATGGGATAGTAGAAAAAATGGAAAGCTATATGGAATTAGGCAGTACGCAGGCAATCAAAAGTGCCGTCGAAGCAGGACTAGGAATCAGTATTCTGCCAAGATTAACGGTTGCTAGAGAACTGCAGCTTGGATTGTTACGAGAAGTAGGGATTGAAGGTGTCGTCATATCTAGGAACCTATGGCTTGTTAAAAAACAGCAACGCTTTAATAAGATTGGCGTTTCGCAGTTCTTAGAGTTCATTCAAAATGGTGGGGGTCACTCCTCGATATCGTAGCACTACTCGATATCGTAGCTTTTTTACGGTGTCAGCAATACATAGGTTAAGACTGCAGGCAAAGTGGGTCTTGAGGACAAATCGGCTGAGTGAGAAGAAGGAAATGTCCTCAATGTGGGGTATTGAGGACAAA
>NZ_BCVA01000030.1 GCF_001591505.1 Neobacillus niacini NBRC 15566 | reverse complement strand
TCTACAGTATCCTTCAACACAGCCATCTAAGTTTGTTAAATGCACAAAAAAACCAGGCTTTTATAAAAGCCTGGTTTGGTTTATTTAATGTTCGTGGTCGTGGTCGTGATTTCCGCAAGATCCACCAGTGCTAATACTTGCACCGGTTTCACCTTTTAAGACATCTCCGCCAGTTGACTCGATAATGACGTCTGTTACCTTATTAGAGATGGTTGTAGCAATCAACTGAAGCAGTTCATTTACTTCAATTTGTGACTGCTTAAACTCTTGAACAACTGGAATTTCATCTAGTTCCTGTTCAATTGAAGCAATTTTGTCTTCTACTTTTTTCAATGCTTCTGGCTTACCGTAATGCTGTAAATTAACGGCTTGCTTTTGTAAACCCTTAATATCAGAAATTAACGTACTAACCTTTGGGTTAACATGAATCTGTGCTTCTGCACGTTTAAAGAAATCAACTTCCTCAGTTTCTGCTATCATGCGTGCTAATTCTTGTGCACGAGCGATGATATCATCTTTTGTATATACCGCCACTTTACTTCACCTCAACTGGTTCTAATTCTTCCACTATTTCTCCGTTTAATGACCATGTTTTTGCGTCCGTAATTTTCACTTTAACAATTTTACCAATTGCTGATTTTGGAGCTGCAAAATTCACAAGCTTGTTTCTTGAAGTGTATCCAGCTAGGACGTCAGGATTGTTCTTGCTCTCCCCTTCAACAAGAACCTCAACTATTTGGCCTTTATATTTTTTCATTGCTTCAGCAGATAGCTCGTTGACCAACGCATTTAAACGCTGTAAACGTTCCTTCTTTACCTCCATTGGAACATTATCCTGCATTTTTGCTGCAGGTGTACCCTCCCGTGGAGAATAAATGAATGTATAAGCTAGTTCATAGCCTACTTCACGATATAAAGATAACGTTTCTTCAAATTGTTCATCCGTTTCATTTGGATAACCCACGATGATGTCAGTTGTTAATGCAACATTTGGAATAGCCGATTTAATTTTGCGTACTAACTCTAAGTACTGTTCTCTCGTATATTTACGAGCCATAATTTTTAATACATCCGTTGATCCAGATTGAACAGGCAGATGAATATGGTCCATTAGATTACCGCCTTTTGAAAGGACTTCAATCAAGTGATCATCAAAGTCACGTGGATGACTTGTCGTGAAACGAATACGAGGGATATCAATCTTCCGTAATTCGTTCATAAGGTCACCTAAACCATAGTTCATATCTTCTAAGTCTTTACCATACGCATTTACGTTTTGGCCCAAAAGTGTAACTTCCTGATAGCCTTGTGCCGCTAAATGACGTACTTCCTGGATAATCTCTTCGGGACGACGGCTTCGTTCCTTCCCGCGCGTATAAGGAACAATACAATAGGTACAGAATTTGTCACAGCCGTACATAATGTTGACCCATGCCTTAATATTTCCGCGTCTTACTTTTGGAAGGTTTTCAATTACGTCACCTTCTTTTGACCAAACTTCCACAACCATTTCTTTAGACATGTACGCTTCATGTAAAATATTTGGCAGACGATGAATGTTATGTGTACCAAAGATCATGTCTACTTGGTTATAGGTTTTTAAGATTTTATTGACCACAGATTCTTCCTGTGACATACATCCACATACACCTATTAGTAGGTCTGGCTTTTCGGTCTTCAAATGCTTTAAATGTCCTAGTTCACCAAACACTTTATTTTCAGCGTTTTCACGAATGGCACACGTATTTAATAGAATGACATTCGCCTCTTCTGTATTATCAGTCGGTTCATAGCCTAAAGCTAAAAAGATTCCTGCCATTACTTCCGTATCGTGTTCGTTCATCTGGCAGCCGTACGTACGGATATAGAACTTTCTGCCTTCACCCATACCGCGAAACTCTTCAGGAATGGAGAAATCGTTGTGGTATTTCACTTCTTCTTTACCACGTGTTTTAGCGTCTTTTAAAGATGGTGCCGTAATGACCTGTTCAAAGTACTTACTGTAATCCTTGGCGGATTTTTTGTCCGAAGAATTAGCAGCTTCAATTTGTTTAGATTCTAAACGTTGTTTTTCATTCATTAGTAGTAAAATCTCCTTTCAGTCGTTTTCCTTCATGTGTCTATTAATATTAATAAAGTAATTTTTTACCTGTACATAGTGTTAGAGCACCTCTAATATACTTCTGCACATTATTATAGTATAAAGGTTAATAGCCTTGAAAACAATAGAAAATCCCGCAGCAGCACACTACGGGATTCTCACAATTGCTATTACATGAATTCGCCAACTAATTTATCAAAATATTCTTGGTCAAGGTCTAAATCAGCCTGAGATAAAGGAGTTTCAGAGTAACCATTGATTAATTCCTGATAAGATTGACGTTCAGTGTTTTGATAAATTAAACCGGTAACTAAGCCATTATGCTTCATCAATGTCTGCATAGCTTCTTCACGGTTTGAAGGATCATAACCTTCAATATCACTTAATTTCGTTAGATTTTCTTTAAACCAGTCATATGTGTTAACTTTATTGTACGTTACACATGGGCTGTATACGTTTATTAAAGAGAACCCTTTATGCTTAATACCTGCTTCAATTAAAGCAGTTAAATCCTTTAGATCCGTTGAAAAACTTTGTGCAACAAACGTTGCGCCAGCAGTTAGGGCCATCTCCATTGGAGAAATAGCTTGTTCAACAGAACCCATCGGAGTTGATTTTGTTTTAAATCCAGCAGCGGAACGTGGAGACGTTTGTCCCTTTGTTAAGCCATAGATTTGGTTATCCATTACAACGTAAGTAATATCAATATTTCTACGAATTGCATGGATTGTATGACCCATACCAATTGCAAAACCGTCTCCGTCACCACCAGAAGCGATAACTGTTAGATCACGATTTGCCATTTTCACACCTTGCGCGATTGGTAATGAGCGGCCATGAATTCCATGGAAACCATATGAATTAATGTATCCAGAGATACGGCCAGAACATCCAATACCAGAAATAACAGCTAAGTTTTCAGGCTCAAGACCTACATTCGCTGCTGCACGTTGCATTGCCGCTTGTACAGAGAAGTCGCCACAGCCAGGGCACCAGTTCGGTTTTACATTATTTCTAAAGTCTTTAAAAGTGGCCATGTTTAGAACAACTCCTTACATTTTGTATATACTTCGTGTGGTAAGAACGGATTACCGTCATATTTTAAATGTTTAATAATCTTTTCGGCATGACCGACATTCATTTTCATAATGTTAGCCAATTGTCCAGTAGCATTGTTCTCAACAACTACTACTTTTTTAGCTGAACGAACAAGTGGTAATACTTCGTCCGTTGGGAACGGGTGAATCAAACGAATTTGAGCATGGTTTACTTTTAAGCCTTCGTTTTCTAAACGAACCATTGCTTCTTCGATTACACCACGAGTAGAATTGAATCCAACAAATAAAACGTCGGCATCTTCGTGTTTAACATTTTTATAAACAGGTGTGTTGAAACGAATATTTTCTATTTTACGGAATCGCTTGTCCATTTGGGCAATTCTGTTTGCTGCGGATTCAGAAGGTTTACCAGTTTCATCATGTTCAACACCTGTTACATGGTGGATACCATTTTTCATACCAGGGATCACACGCGGTGAAACTCCATCAGCCGTCACTTCATAACGTTTAAAATATCCTTTGTTTTCATTTTCAGGAATTTCATCTGTTACCAGCTTACCACGTCTGATTTCAACTTTATCCATACGTAATGGTTCAACGGTCTGCTTACCTAGAGATAGTTGAAGATCTGAAAGGATAATAACAGGACATTGATATTCTTCAGCAAGGTTAAATGCTTCAGCAGTATCATAGAATGCTTCTTCTACGGTACTTGGAGCCATTACGATTTTTGGGATTTCTCCATGTGTTCCATAGATCATTGCCATTAAATCTGACTGCTCTTGTTTTGTTGGTAGTCCTGTAGATGGACCTCCACGCTGGGTATCAACAATAACAAGCGGAGTTTCTGTAATACCAGATAATCCGATTGCTTCCATCTTTAATGAAAGTCCAGGACCAGCAGAAGCAGTAATTGTACGAACACCAGCATAGTTGGCACCAATTGCCATTGTACAAGCAGCAATTTCATCCTCTGTTTGAATAACCGAACCACCAAGTGCAGGAAGCTTTTTAATTAAATATTCCATTATTTCAGAAGCTGGTGTAATTGGGTAAGCAGCCATAAAACGGCAGCCAGCTGCGACAGCTCCTAATGCAATTGCGTCATTTCCAATCATGAACATGCGCTTCTTGCCGTCAGCTTTTTCAAGTTCCATTATTTCAACGCCATCCACAAGCTGTTTTTTCATATAATCATATCCAGCTTGAATGGCATCCATATTTTTCGCAACTACTTGCGCACCTTTTTTACCAAAAATCTCTTGAACTACTTCTTCAAAAACATGAATATCAAGATTCAAGACGGCTGATGTAGCACCAATCGCTACCATGTTTTTCATTAGAGATGTTCCTAATTCAGTAGCAATTTCTGTAAATGGAACCGCATACAATGCAGCTTGTGTATCTTCCGGTTTCTTCGGCGTGAATTTACCATCCGCAAGGATTACACCTTTCGCGTGTAACTCTTTGTAGTTTAAATCGATAGTTTCTTGGTCAAACGCGACAAGAACATCAAGATCATCAGAGATTGAACGAACTTCTGTCGTGCTTACTCTGATTTTATTGTTTGTATGTCCGCCTTTAATACGAGATGAAAAGTGACGATAACCATACAAGTAATAACCTAGGCGATTTAATGCAATAGCAAATATTTCCCCTGTACTTTCAATACCTTCCCCTTGTTGTCCGCCAACTTTCCACGAAAGTTGATTGATCATGACTTACACCCCTTTGGATATGTAAAAAATATATTTTAAAATCACTAATAGTGTAGCACTTTTCCGAGTAATTCACTAGAATTTAGTCTTTTAAAGCACTAAAAACTAAATAATATGAATTCAGAATACGTACTAAACGCTTACAATTCTAGACCTCTAAACCAAAAATTGCAACCCTTTCAGACTAAATATTGTCTAAAATATGAATATTTTTTTATATTTTAAAAATTGACATATAGTAAATCTTCATATCTAGCTGTAAAATGATTATAAAACGTTGTTGTTATGCGATTTATTAATAAATCTAATAAAATATGTTACTTTAATACTTTATTCAAGAAAACGTTTTCATTTATATTAGAATAACATTATTTTATCATTTGTATATAAAAATACCTGCTTAAAAATTTAAGCAGGTTAAAGTTTGTTTTATTCTCTTGTTTGACTTCATTGATTCTATCTCTTTCATCTTGGTTCAACAATAAGCTTTATAGCTGTGCGTTCTTCACCATCAATCTGAATATCAGTGAACGCAGGGATGCAAATCAAATCAACTCCGCTAGGTGCTACAAATCCTCTTGCAATCGCTACTGCCTTAACAGCTTGATTCAATGCACCTGCACCAATCGCCTGTATTTCTGCTGCACCTCTTTCACGCAGAACTCCAGCAAGTGCACCAGCTACAGAATTAGGATTAGATTTTGCTGAAACTTTTAATATTTCCATTCCTAGCTCCCCCTTGTATAATCCCGATCCTGGCATGAGCAGTTTCATGAGCAAATCAGGTATATAAGATTCCACTGCTACTATATTCATTCTGCAAAAGACATATTCCGGCTTGGACAAAAAAAGTGCATATTTACTGATAAAAAGAGAAAAACCTTCCATAGTGGAAGGTTAAGAATACCAAGGATGATCTTCATTTATTAGAATTCTTTCCATTTTTTTGCATTTGCCTGTTTTTCTGTCAAGTTCCAAGTAGACACCACTTAGCTGAGTTCTACCCGTTTTAGGGACCTCAAATCTCACTGGAAGGCTTGTTAGGAATTTAGTGATGACCGCTTCCCTTTCCATACCAAGAATACCATCATATGGCCCTGTCATGCCTACATCTGTTAAATACCCTGTTCCGTTTGGCAGGATGCGGCTATCTGCTGTTTGTACATGTGTATGTGTACCTACGACAGCAGAAACCCTCCCATCCAAATACCAGCCCATTGCCTGTTTTTCACTTGTCGCTTCTGCATGAAAATCCACAAAGATAAAAGGTGTACGCTCTTGAGCGATTTCGACTAATTCATCTGCCTTTTTAAAAGGACAATCTAACGGTGGCATAAAGGTTCGCCCCTGCAAATTGATGACCGCTACTTCTATGTCATTCACCTTAAAAAACGCTAATCCTTTTCCGGGAGTCCCTTCTGGAAAGTTTGCAGGACGGACCATATTCTTTGCTGATTCAATAAATTCAAATATTTCCTTGTTATCCCATGCGTGATTTCCAAGGGTTACAGCCTGCGCACCGGAACCTAAAAATTCTCGATAGATTTTTTCTGTTATACCTCTGCCGCCTGCTGCATTTTCACCATTAATAATAGTAAAATTTGGTCGATATTTTTCTTTTATTTTTGGCACATACTCTTTTACCATATCTCGACCTGGTGATCCTACAACATCTCCAATAAATAATAAGTTCATATGTAATCCTTTCGTGTTGCATTTATTTATTATAAATTGTATCACACTTTTATTTTAATTAACCGCTCGTTACCTTTCAAAAAGGCGTGTTTCAGGTTATTGTTGATTTTATTAATTTTAAGAAGATTAAATAGACGGAAGAATTCCGCTTAATTTGAAATTACGAATAAAAATAGCTTATTTAGACGGAGAAATTCCGCCTATTGCCCGGAAATGCGAGAGTATAGAAGTTTTTTCTTTGGATAACCGGAAAACCTCCCCTTATTTACTCCAAAAGAGACTCCATTCTACTTTTAACCGGAATTTCTCCACTTAGTTACTTTCACTGGTTTCTGGAGCGCAAATCAATTTAACACAGACCGCAAAAAAATAAAGCAGTGCTTAGAGCACCGCTTTATTTTGCGTATTCTACAGCCCGTGTTTCACGGATGACTGTCACTTTAATATGTCCTGGATAATCGAGTTCTTCTTCGATACGTTTTCGAATATCACGAGCTAAACGATGTGCTGCTAGATCATCAACCGCATCTGGTCTTACAATGATCCGTACCTCTCGGCCAGCTTGGATAGCAAAGGATTTCTCAACACCTTCATAAGACTCAGAAATTTCCTCCAGCTTTTCTAAACGGCGGATATAGTTTTCAAGAGTCTCACTGCGTGCCCCAGGTCTCGCAGCTGACAAAGCGTCAGCAGCAGCCACAAGAACAGCAATGGTTGATGTTGGTTCCGTGTCACCATGGTGCGAAGCAATACTATTGATAACAACTGGGTGTTCCTTGTATTTTGTAGCAAGTTCAACCCCAATTTCAACATGGCTTCCTTCCACTTCATGGTCAATCGCTTTTCCGATATCGTGTAATAGACCTGCACGACGTGCAAGTGTCTCATCTTCACCAAGCTCAGCTGCAAGTAAGCCCGAAAGCTGTGCAACCTCCATGGAGTGCTTCAAGACATTTTGACCGTAACTTGTACGGAACTTTAAGCGTCCTAGGATTTTAATTAGATCCGGATGTAATCCATGAACTCCGACCTCAAATGTCGTTTGTTCACCGACTTCACGGATGTACTCATCCACTTCACGACGAGATTTTTCGACCATTTCCTCAATTCGCGCAGGATGGATTCGTCCATCTTGGACTAACTTTTCAAGCGCTAATCGCGCAGTTTCTCGACGAATCGGGTCGAATCCTGATAGAATAACAGCTTCTGGAGTATCATCGATAATCAAGTCAATTCCTGTAAGTGTCTCTAGTGTACGGATATTTCTTCCTTCACGGCCAATAATACGACCTTTCATCTCATCATTTGGAAGGTTGACTACAGATACAGTCGTTTCCGCAACATGGTCAGCAGCGCAACGCTGGATTGCAAGAGAAAGAATTTCTTTTGCTTTCTTATCTGCTTCCTCTTTCGCACGGTTTTCACTTTCCTTAATCATTATCGCAGTGTCATAGGTTAACTCCTGCTCCATTTTATCGATAATGATGTGCTTCGCTTCCTCACGAGTCAAACTCGAAATACGTTCAAGTTCAGTTTGTTGTGTTCGTACCAACTCGTCCACTTTGCTTTCCATCTGTTCAATATGCTGTTGTCTTTGGTTTAGAGAATCATCCTTCTTTTCTAACAGAATTTCTCGTTTATTTAACGATTCATCCTTTCGATCTAAATTCTCTTCTCTTTGCAGTAAACGGTTTTCTTGTTTTTGCAGTTCATTTCTTCGTTCACGAACCTCACGTTCGGCTTCTGTACGAAGCTTGTGAATTTCATCCTTTGCCTCTAGCAAAGCTTCTTTTTTCAAAGAATCAGCATCACGCTTTGCATCTTCAAGGATCTGCTCTGCAGCATCCTTTGCACCCGCGATTTTTGCCTCAGCAATGGATTTACGAACAAAATAGCCAACAACGGCACCGACGATAATGCCAAGCAAAATGGAGATGATAGTAATAGGTTCCATCGTTACACCTCCTCTTGCTATGAACTTTTGTTACACTTTTCAAGTGTCGGCATGTATGTTGG
Source organism: Neobacillus niacini NBRC 15566 (assembly GCF_001591505.1). Lineage (GTDB taxonomy): Bacteria > Bacillota > Bacilli > Bacillales > Cytobacillaceae > Neobacillus > Neobacillus niacini. The sequence goes on along the minus strand of NZ_BCVA01000030.1, from coordinate 62,470 downwards.
TTAAGTTCAACATACAGCAAGCACCAAGCTTTTCATTGTAATATTAACAAAAATGTAAAATATACATGTTAATTGTAAATGTGTGTATATTCATTGTCAAGGGTAACTCCTGTCAGCTTTTTGAAATATTTAGACTTTGTTCATATCTTAACAATATATAATTTGATATAACATGAATAAATATCCATATTTATTAATAATTATTCAATTTATTGAAAAGAGCAAAACCCAATCAGGCTTTGCTCTTTTTGTTAGTCTATTAATTCGAATTGCTCATCGTCATCGGCTTCAGTGACTATTTTTTCCCCGTCTAATCCGAAGTGTTCACGAATCTTTTGCTGAATTTCAAGACGAATACTTGGATTTTCTCTTAAGAAAGTCTTTGCATTTTCACGGCCTTGACCAATTCTTTCCTCATTATATGAATACCATGAACCGCTCTTTTGAACGATATCTAAGTCAGAGCCAATATCAATGATCTCGCCCTCTTTAGAAATTCCTTCCCCATACATAATATCCACTTCAGCAGTACGGAATGGAGGCGCAACTTTATTTTTAACAACCTTAATCTTGGTTTTGTTTCCAACCACGTCAGTGCCTTGTTTAATAGCTTCTCCACGACGTACTTCAACACGGATTGTAGAGTAGAATTTCAACGCACGACCACCAGGGGTCGTCTCAGGGTTTCCAAACATGACGCCAATCTTTTCACGAACTTGGTTGATAAAGATTGCAATTGTCTTCGATTTGTTAATGACACCAGAAAGTTTACGGAGCGCTTGAGACATTAAGCGGGCTTGAAGACCCATGTGTGAATCTCCCATTTCTCCTTCAATTTCTGCTTTTGGAACTAGTGCTGCAACGGAATCGACTACTAGAATATCAATTGCACCGCTTCGTACAAGTGCTTCTGCGATTTCTAGTGCTTGTTCCCCTGTATCAGGCTGGGATAACAATAACTCATCGATGTTTACTCCTAGTTTTTGTGCATATGCTGGATCTAGGGCATGCTCAGCGTCGATAAATGCTGCTTGTCCGCCTGCAGCTTGTACTTCTGCAATTGCATGTAAGGCAACAGTTGTTTTACCAGAGCTTTCAGGTCCGTAAATTTCAATAATTCTTCCTCGAGGATATCCGCCAACACCAAGTGCTGCATCTACTGCTAATGAGCCACTTGGACTTGTTAAAATTCTTGTGTCCGTCTTCTCGCCCATTTTCATGATGGAACCTTTACCAAATTGCTTTTCTATCTGTTTTAGCGCCATCTCTAAAGCCGCTTTACGATCACTCACTACTAGTTCCTCCCTTATATATAAACCAAAAAAGTTAATAGCCAAATTCTATAAATTTAAAACCTATTAATAATATAACCTCTTTTTGGGTATTTGTACAGCAAAAAGTCGAACACTTATTCGATTTTTTTGAAACAAAAAGTCATGTAAAAATAGGAAAATCCCCCAGTGATTTATATCTTTTTGATTCACTTTTTTATTACTTTTTACTTTTTCTCCTATTTTCAGACTACTTCCTTTAAGATAGATTTGTTAAAGTATGATATTGATTTTCCATGTTTGAAAATAAACGGAAGATTTCCGGCTAAATGGGGAAAATAGTATATTTCCTTAAAAATAAGGGGAGTTTTTCCGGTTATATGATCCAAGTCTATGGATTTTGTCATATTTAGAGCAGTTAACCGGAATATCTCCTCTTATATCTGCTTCTTAACTTCCTCTATATACATTAACCGGAAATTCTCCGCCTATGGATTACACGAAAGTAAATAACCTATTCTATGATAAAAAAATCACAGAGAGCGTTAATTAGCTTTCTGTGATTCTTGCAAAAGTTTTATTAAATAATAGCAGCCATATTTCACAGAACGGCTTCGGTTTGCTTCTCTTGAACCGCCTAGTTCCAGCTTTTCAACCACTGTTTGTTTTCCTCTAATCGAGATCCCAATGTAAACTGTTCCTACAGGTTTACCCTCAAGCTCAGCAGGACCAGCGACACCCGTGAAACAAATCCCTATATCAGCACCTACTAATGCTGCAACATTTTCAGCCAGCTCTTTTGCACACTCTTTACTGACAACTCCATGTTTTTCAATCGTTTCTGGTTTGACTTTTAATACATTCTTCTTAACCTCATTCGTGTAGCAAACCACTCCGCCCTTTAGGACCGAACTAACACCGGGTACACTTGTTAATTCCTGCTGAAACAATCCGCCGGTCAAGCTCTCTGCTGCTGAGATCGTTAATTTTCTTTCTTTTAAAATGTTCATAAGTTCAGATACTATGGAAGTATTGTTATAGCCATATAAAAACTGGCCAACTCGAGCTCTGATGTTACCCTCTACTTCATTAAGCATAGCCTCTGCTGTTTGCAAGTCATGGTGCTTCGCCGTAAGCCTTAACGTGCATTCTCCGTCTGCAGCAAGCGGGGCAATCGTTGGATTTGTTTGTTGTTCTATTAAATCAATGATTTCCGTTTCTAACGCTGCCTCTCCAATACCAAAGAACCTTAAAACTCTAGAAACGATTTTCTCATCCGTTTTTACTTGTTTGGACAAGGCTGCAGCACCAAAGTGTAAAAACATAGGCTCCATTTCTTTCGGAGGTCCTGGCAGAAGCATATATACTCGATTACCAGTCTCTACCATCATACCTGGTGCCATCCCATGATGATTTGGCAGGATAGTAGAATCTTCTAAAACAAGGGCCTGCTTTTTATTATTTTCAGTCATTACTCTATTTCCCTTTTTAAAATAAAGTTCAATAGATTCTAATGCTTCTTGATCCATAACTAGATTTTTCCCTAAATGCCGAGCAATCGTTTCCTTCGTTAAATCATCCTTTGTTGGTCCTAGACCGCCGGTAAAAATAATTAAATTTGAACGGTTTTCTGCAATTTCAATTACAGACCTTAATCGGTCAGGATTATCACCAACTACCGTATGAAAAAAGACATTGATACCGAGTACTGCGAGTTGTTGCGAAATAAAGCGTGCATTACTATTAACGATTTGACCCAGCAGTAATTCAGAACCAACTGCAATAATTTCTGCATTCATCATCCATTACCCCAAGTTCTATTTAGAATTTTTAAAAACATGCATGTTCTTTGAAAAATAATCCCATCCAGACCAAATAGTAAAAATTAAGGCAACCCATAATGCTACATCACCAAATGGAAATCCAATCATTTCAAAAATAATGTTATGTAATAAAAGTGCTGATATTGCGATAATTTGTGCCCAGGTTTTGATTTTTCCGAGATTATTAGCAGCGACCACTTCTCCACCCTCTACTAGCAAGAGACGAAGGCCCGTCACAGCAAATTCACGGCTTATGATTAAAATAACAATCCACGAGGCTGCATATCCAAGATCAACAAGAACAACTAGTGCTGCAGAGACAAGTAATTTATCTGCCAGCGGATCGAGGAATTTCCCCATATTTGTAACAAGATTGTATTTTCGGGCATAATAGCCATCCACCCAATCTGTCGCTGAAGCAAAAATAAAGATTAAGGCTCCCACAAAATGGGTTACCGGAAGGTCAGCTCCCAGCAAATGCATGTTTCCCCAATCAAAGGGGAATAGCATGATTATCAGGAAAATAGGAATTAAAAGAATCCTTGATATCGTTATTTGATTTGGTACATTCATTGTTTTGCCTCCAAATAATATTAGAACGAAAAATAGTCATCACTTGATGACTATTCGTTCTTCGGAACATATTGAATCGTAATGTTCTGAACAACCTGATCAGCAGGTGCGATTGCATACTCCAGCTTTTGGTCATTGACGTAAATCTCAGTAGCGACGGTATTACCAACAACAATGACTGCTTTGGATTCACCGGCTAAATCAACTTCTGTACTTTGTGTACCAGTGTTCGATAACATCCCATTGAACTTGGAAATACCACTGCCTGTTTTAACACTTACCCATGTATTCCCTGTTGTCACCAGTTTTAAAACAAACTTATCTGCATTTTTCAAATCATAGGAAGAGTTTTTCCCACTGTTTTGAACTGCAGCTAATTCTTGCTTAGGAGTTTCTACAACGGGTTTTTCCTCAACAGTCTTTTGCTCATCATTCTTTTGTTGATCATTCTTTTTTTCTTCTTTATTTTGTTTCGTATCTTCTTTTTCTGTCTCATCCGCTTTGTCCAGATTTTCAGAGCGTACAAATTTTACAGGTTCATTTTTCTCATTAATCTGGTCATTAGCTTTGTCACCGACGTTATTAACAAAGAAATAATACAGTAATCCAGCGGCGCCAATAATAAAGACCCCAATTAAAACCTTTGGGATAATATCAAAAATTTTCGAAGATCCTTCTGATACCGACTTTCGCGATTTCACCCGCGACAGTTTCTCAGGTAAATCATCATTGTGAGTTGCTGGTATTTCGTTTTTATACGTTTCAAATATTTCTTCTGGATTAAGCTGAAGTGCCTCAGCATATTGTTTTACAAAAGCACGAACATAAAAATTCCCTGGCATACTAGAATAATTGCCTTCTTCAATCCCTATCAAATACCGTTTTTGAATTTTTGTGATTGCCTGTAAATCCTCTAAGCTTAATCCTTTGGCTAATCGCGCTTCTTTTAGTCGATTACCTAATTCAGTCACCTATTAACACCTTCCAATTAATTAAAATCCAAAATCTCCAAAATCAGAGCCAGAGAATAAGTTATTTTGGTCGACAATATCATATGTAATTTCCTCATCCGCATCGTTTCGGAGCTCAATGATGTAATCAAAATCATCCAGCGTATACTCAGAATTTTGAACAAAGATATCCGGGTGTTCGACCACTTTGACTGCAGGTAAACGCATAATTTCACGTACGAGCTGCCAATGTCGTTCACTAGCACGTTTGGTTGAAACAATTCCATCAAGAATAAATAAATTATTCTCGTTGTATTCATCTTGAATCAGCTGGTTCCGTATTGTTTGTTTTAGAAGAGTGGAGGATACGAACAGCCATCGCTTGTTAGCACATACGCTCGCAGCCACTACTGACTCTGTTTTACCTACCCTTGGCATTCCGCGGATACCTATCAGTTTGTGTCCTTCCTGCTTAAATAACTCTGCCATAAAATCAACCAATACACCAAGTTCACTCCGAACAAACCGGAATGTTTTTTTATCATCCGCATCACGTTGTATGTATCGGCCATGGCGGACAGCCAGGCGGTCACGCAGTTTTGGTTCTCTAATCTTTATTACTTTTATTGTGTCCATTGTATTTAAAATTGACTCTAACCGTTTAATTTGGTTATCATCTTTTGCTAAGATTAATAAACCGCGTCGCCCTTCATCTACACCGTTAATGGTTACAATATTAATTGATAGCATTCCGAGCAATGATGAAATGTCGCCCAATAAACCAGGACGGTTTTTTTGAATCTCATATTCTAAATACCACTCTTTCTTTTCCATAAAAACCTCCTTAGGCGTATACGACAAATTTTTCATTTCCTCATCTATCCAATATAATATATGATTTTGATACAAGATGAAAGCAAAAACAAGTTCAATCTTTAATTAAGTATGTAATACTCATAAAAAGCAAAAAAAGAGAGGTTGCCCTCTCTCTTAACGACTTCCGTTATTTTGAACTAATTTTACCATAATGTTTGCAATGGCTTGCTGCTCTTCTTTATCGGCAACAGACCATAGGTCAGCAAGAATTCTTTCTTGCTCGTTTTTCGGTTCTACCTGCTCAGCTAGGTAATCACCAATTTGTAATGCAAGCGCACTTATTGCACCCTCGCTCATCCCTTCATTTTGTGCCTGGTGAAGGCGGTCAGCAAGAAAATCCTCCCATTGCTTCCAGTTATCTAAAACAGACATATTAAACCCTCCTTTATAGTTGTACATTGTTATTTTGCAATGATAGGGAGGAATTTATTCATCAAAAAAAATATGTATAATTTATGTATACCAACCGCCATTTATCGATAGAACTTGTCCTGTAATATAGGAAGATTCATCAGATAGTAAAAATTTAACACCATTGGCAATTTCCTCTGGAACACCTAACCTGCCCATAGGAATTTCGTATTGAAGATGTTGTTTATCCTCTAGAGAGAACTGGCTCATCATTGGTGTTTCAACTGCTCCAGGAGCAATGGCATTCACCCGCACCCCATTTAAGGCTACTTCTTTACTTAATGCTTTTACAAACGAAATTTGTGCTCCCTTCGCAGTCGAATAAACGACCTCGCATGCAGCACCAGTTTGACCCCAGATGGAGGAAATAAGAATGACATTTCCTGACCTTTTTTGAATTAGTTTCGGCAGCAGTTCTTTCGTAATCATTAAAGGATTCATTACATGAACTCTCATTAAAGACTCCATGTCTTCCTGTTTTACATCCACAAGGAGACCATAATGAGTATTGCCGCTGCAATGAACAATGGCGTCGAGGGAGAAGATTTGTGAACATATCTTTTTATAGCCATTCGGCTCTTCTAAGTTGGCTTGAATGGCAGTATATTCACCGCCAAATGGTTCGAGTTGATGGAGTAAATCCCTTATTGATGTTTCATTTTGATTAAAGTGCAGATACAGATTATAGCCAAGAGAAGCTAATTTTAATGCCACCGCTTGTCCTATCCCGCCGCTTGCTCCTGTAATTAGTGCATGCTTGTCCACGTGCTTCACTCTTTCTATTTTTAGCTGACTTAATTTTAATCGAAAAGAGAAGCGCCGGCAGCGGCGCTTCTTGTTATTTCTTAGGTATCACTTGGCAGACTGAGAAACGTTCTTCTGAAATAACTTCTGAGGCCATTGTTTTAATATCATCCATCGTTATTTTCTCTAATGTCGGAACGACATCGAATAAATTCATGTCATTGAAGGCATATCTTGTGAATTGGTTTGCAATATACTCTGGTGAGTTTACTGCACGTAAAAATGCACCGATTTTTTTCTTTTTAGCCCTTTCTAATTGCTCTTCAGTAAATGTTGTACCATTCTTAGCTTGAAAAAGCATATTTTTTAGCTGATCCGCAAGTTTATCAGGGTTTTCTGTATCTCCGCCAACCATCGCAAAACCGAAGCCTTGTTCTTGTGTATAATCATAAGAGAAGGTTTCATCAATCAGACCTTCATTATAAAGTTGATTATAATTTTCTGAGCTTTTTCCAAACAATAAATCCAAGAGGACATTCATGGTTAATTCATTCTTTAATAACTCTGGTCCCGTTTGATCTACATGAAGTGCTTTCATCCCAATTAGGCATTTAGAGGTTTGCACATTCATTTCAAGCACTTGTTTTGGCTGGGCTGTTTGAACTGGCTCATCTTCAAATTTTCGTTGAATCTCTGGCATTTCTTTGTATTGCTTTTTCGCTTGGTTTTCCCGCACTTGATCCATGAATTTATTTGGGTCAACTGGCCCTACAATAAACAATAGCATATTGCTCGGATGATAGAAGGTATTGTAGCACTCATACAGCAAGTCTTTTGTAATATGGGAAATCGATTCAATCGTACCGGCGATATCAATTTTTACTGGATGGTTTTGATACAAATTTTGAATCAGCCCAAAATACAGACGCCAATCAGGATTATCATCATACATAGTTATTTCTTGACCAATAATCCCTTTTTCCTTTTCAACCGTTTTTTCCGAAAAGTACGGATCCTGTACGAAATCAACTAAAGTTTCTAAGTTTTTTTCTACATCTGAAGTACTTGAGAACAAATATGCTGTACGAGTAAAAGAAGTAAAGGCATTGGCTGAAGCCCCTTGTTTACTAAACTGTTGAAAAACGTCACCGTCTTCCTTTTCAAAAAGCTTATGCTCAAGAAAATGCGCAATACCATCAGGAACCTTTACATATTCCTCTTTTCCTAATGGTACAAAATGATTATCAATCGATCCATACTTTGTTGTAAAGGTAGCAAACGTTTTGTTAAAACCTTTTTTTGGCAGAATATAGACATTTAATCCATTGGGTAACTTTTCATGATAAAGTTCTTCTTGGAGCTGGTCAAAATTAATCTTTTCCATTATTTTACCGCCTCCGATCCAGTTAAGAAGTAGATGGTATCAAGTTCAATTTTATTCGCAACCGCTACAATTTCTTCCTTTGTTGTCTTTTCCATATCATTAATCCATTGTTCAAGTTTTATATCCTTACTAGCGACAACATTATGATAAAGAATCTCTGTTAATCCTCGGGATGTATCTATGGTTTCAAGAATTTGATTTCGAATCACTGCTTTAGTTTGGATTAATTCTTGATCAGAAAAGTCACCTTTTTTCATCGCTTCCAACTGATCGCGAATAATTCCCACTGCCTGGTCATAGTTCTTTAAATCAATCCCTGACATGACCATCATCAGTCCCTTATGGCTCTCTAGCCGGCTGGAGACATAATAGGCTAAGCTTGCCTTTTCACGGACATTGATAAACAACTTCGAATGTGAAAATCCTCCAAAAATGCCATTGAACAATTGAAGGGCAAAATAATCGGAGTCTCCATAGACAATATTGGTACGGTAACCGATATTTAACTTTCCTTGTTTCACATCCTGTTGTTCTTTTACTTCATTTTCCTTTTCCTTTTTCGGTGTCTCAGTGGAAACTGCTTTTTGTGGTGTACGGTCATCAAATTTCAGTAGGCTTTCTGCAATACTTTTTACTTCGTCTTCATTTACATCACCAATGACATAAAGGTCCATTTCATCTTCAGAAAATGCCTTTTTAAAGTATTCATATAAATTTTCTGGAGTAATGGAGTCAACATCCTCAGCTTCACCATTTACTTGTAGAGCATAGGGTTCACCCTTACACATTTCTTGCAGCAATCGTACATTGGAATAACGCATTTTATCATCATAAACCGATTGTATTCGCTGTTTTAATGTTCTCTTTTCTTTGTTCACTGTCTCTTGATCAAATGCATTGCCTGTAACATTTGGTTTTGTCAAAACCTCTGAAAGAAGCTCGAACCCTTTTTTCAATAGAGGGGTACGATCACTTAAGAAATTCTCATTTGCAATCTCAAGTGTGAAACTGATAATATGATATTCACCTTTTTTCGCTAAATCAATGAATAAGGTGGCACCATATAATTCATCTAAATAAGACCGTAATGCAGTTGTTGTCGGATACTTTGCGGAGCTGCTTTGTAAAACCTGAGGAAGCAGTGCTCTTTTCGTTACATCTTCCTTTGTTAACGGTGCTTTCATTTTCCATACAAATGTATTCGTTTTGTATTTATCTGTTTCAATGACATGGAGTTTGTAGCCCTGCATATTGGTGATTTTTTCAGCAGTTGAATCCATCTCAAAACCTCCTTGGGATTTCAAAATCCTTCTTATTATATATGTAAACATTTAGCCGGTTATTTTACATCTTTTCCATTGTTTTAAACGCTTATTCTTACTATAATTTGCCAGGCTTGGTTTTTACAAGTTAAAACCACTGAATAGTCTACAAAACTAAACAGGGCTGACAAATGTCAGCCCTGTTTACCTTACAATTATCGTTTTCCTGGATCGAATGGTTCTCCGGCTGCTTTAGGTGCTTGTGAAGATTTAGAGAAGATCACTAAAGCAATTAATGTAACCACGTATGGGAAAATTTTAAGAATGATTGGCGGAATAACTGCCAATTCAGGAATAACTTGAGATACGTTAGCGATTGTACTGGCAAATCCGAAGAATAAGGTTGCTCCTAAGATTCCGAGCGGTCTCCACTGACCAAAAATTAAGGAAGCTAGTGCTAAGAAGCCTAGACCTGATACGGAACCAGTAAATTCGCCTGCGTATGTTAAAATAATGATTGCTCCACCTAAGCCTGATAATGCACCAGAAATCATTACACCGATATAACGGATTCTTACAACATTAATCCCTGCTGCTTGAGCCGCCTGTGGAAACTCACCACAAGATTTTAAACGTAAACCGAATTTGGTTTTGTTTAGAATAAACGCACTAACTAGAAGCACGACTAAAATAAACCAAGTTGTTGCATACGTTTTTGTAAACAACAAATCACCAATAATTGGTATTTGAGATAAAATTGGTACATCAAATGGTGTAAAACCGTTGGTGATACGAATATTACCACTACCAGTAATATTTCTAGCTAGGAAAACTGTTAAAGCCATGGCAATCATGTTAATAGCTGTACCACTGATTACTTGGTCTGCACTTAAGTTAATGCTGGCAAACGCGTGTAATAAGGAGAACAACATCCCTACTATGACTGCAACTAATAACCCAATCCATAATACCGCGGATCCAGACATACTATCTTGCAAAAAGTTAACCGTTAGTGCACTCGCAAATGCTCCAGAAATCATTAAACCTTCTAATCCGATATTTACGATACCGCTTCTTTCACTAAAAAGACCACCTAATGCAGTGATAAGAAGAGGAATGGTAAATACAATTGCGTAAGGGAATATTTGTTCAATTATGGTCCACATATTATGCTTCTCCCTTCTTGCCAACAGGTCCATCTACATCATTTGCATTTGAACGAGTCTTACGGAATTTATTTAATAGACGGTGAATCATAACGCTAGTAGCAGCAAAGTAAATAATAATCGCAATGATGGTATTGGCAAGTTCTGGTGGAATCTCAATCATCGCATTCATAAAGCCTGTCCCTGAATAAAGAATACCGAAAAGGAGTGCTGCAAAGAATACGCCAACTGGAGAGTTAGCTCCAAGTAAGGCTACCGCAATGCCATCATAGCCCTGTGATGGTAAAATACCGATTTGCATGCTTGAGGCATTACCAGTGTATAATGCTACTCCGCCAAGACCAGCGAGCGCGCCTGAAATTAACATAGATAAGATAATATTGCGATTAACTTTCATACCTGCATATTCCGCTGCGTGTCGATTGAAACCTACAGCCTTTAATTCAAATCCTAAAGTAGTTTTATTAATGATAAAGGCAATGATGATTACAGCAATAACTGCGAAAAACAAGCCTAAGTTGATATAAGAACCCTGAAACATTTCTGTCAGCCAAGGCGTTCTCAAAGTAGAACCTTCAGCAAGTTTGCGTGATTCAGTTTCTAAGAATTCACCCTTAAAATAACCTGGAACAACATAGTAAACGGTCCAATATGCAATCCAGTTCATCATGATGGTTGATACTACCTCATGTACATTGAATCTTGCTTTAAAATATCCCGGAATAAATGCCCACAAACCTCCGCCAACAATACCTGCTAGTAACATTACAAGAATTAAGATCGGTCTTGCTAAATCAAAAGTTAAACCGACTGCAGTAGCGGCAAGTCCACCAATTAACATCTGACCGGCAGCACCGATATTAAATAGACCTGTACGGAAAGCAAAAGCTACAGCTAGTCCAGTAAAAATCAGTGGTGTTGCAGTTGCAAGAGTATCACCGATACGTGATATATTTTTTAAAGCACCTTGAAATAAATACGTGTATCCTTCAATAGGGCTAGCCCCTATGAAGAGCATTAGCAGACCACCTGCTATTAGTCCTAATATAATTGATATTAGCGATACAATGGTGTTTCTCATACGCTTCCCTCCTTACTCACTCCTGCCATCATCAGACCTACCTCATTCTCGTTTGTCTCAGAAGCATTAACGGTACCAATTAACTCTCCATTATTTACGATGGCAATACGGTCTGATAGCTGTAATACCTCATCCAGCTCTAAGGATACTAGAAGAACAGCCTTTCCTTTATCTCGATGCTCAATTAGTCTTTTGTGAATATATTCAATTGATCCTACATCCAATCCACGTGTAGGCTGTACGGCAATGAGTAAATCAGGATCTAATTCCATTTCACGACCGATAATTGCTTTCTGCTGATTTCCTCCGGATAGAGTCCTTGCAATAGACGCTCCGCCTTCACCGGAACGAACGTCAAAGTTTTCTAAAATACCTTTAGCATATTTCTTAATTGCCGCGCCATTAAGTAATCCTGCCTTTGCAAAAGGGGGTTTATTATAAACTTCTAAAACCATGTTATTTTCTAGTGTGTAATCAAGAACAAGTCCCCGTCTATGTCTATCTTCAGGGATATGGCCAATTCCGCTTTCAATTCTTTGGCGAATTGGAATATTTGTTATTTCTTTACCTTTTAATAAAATTTTGCCTGATTCAACTTTTCTTAGTCCGGTAATCGCTTCAACGATTTCTGATTGTCCATTTCCTTCAACCCCTGCGATACCGACAATTTCTCCTCTTCTTACTTCAACCGAGAAGTTTTTAAGGCCTAATACTTTTCTATTATTTTTTACAGAAAGAGAATCTATTTGAAGTACAACCTCACCAGGTGTACTAGCTTTCTTATCCACTTTAAAGTTAACTTGGCGTCCAACCATCATTTCTGCCATTTGTGCCGTACTTGTTTCTTTTACGTTAACCGTTCCGATTCCTTTTCCACGACGAATAACCGTACAACGGTCTGCAACCGCTTTAATTTCTTTTAACTTATGTGTAATAATGATAATTGATTTACCTTCATTAATAAGATTACGCATAATTTTCATTAACTCTTCAATTTCATGTGGAGTTAATACCGCTGTTGGTTCATCAAAAATAAGCACTTCTGCTTCACGGTAGAGCATTTTCATGATTTCTACTCTTTGCTGCATTCCTACTGAGATATCCTCAATTTTTGAATGTGGATCCACGTTTAATCCGTAGTGTTTTGATAATTCCGCAATTCTTTTAGCTGCCTTATCAATATCTAAAACCATACCTTTTAATGGTTCACTGCCTAAAATAATATTCTCAGTTACAGTAAAATTTTCTACTAATTTGAAATGCTGATGGACCATTCCAATACCAAGTTGATTGGCTACATTAGGATTAGTAATTTTCACTTCTTTTTCCCGAATTTTAATGATTCCTTTTTCAGGTTGATACATACCAAATAATACACCCATTAGTGTTGATTTACCGGCACCGTTTTCCCCTAATAATGCATGGATTTCACCTTTTTTTAATGTTAGGGTAATGTTATCATTTGCTACAATACCAGGGAATTCCTTCCTAATATTCAGCATTTCAACCACATAACTCATAGTAGCACTCACCTTTTATTTAGACTCTGTTTTCTTTGAAAATAGGGAGCCCCTATTACAAAATCAAAAACTGAAGGATATTTAAACAGTTATATATGATTACTCTTGTAATATGCATCCTTGACAATCACTCATGCATAAAGGACATAAAAGAGACGGAAAGGAACCGTCTCTTTATGATTTTTTTACTTGAATAAGCTTCCTTGTTCAGAAGCAACTTTGATTTCGCCAGACTTAATTTTTTCAAATACTTCTTTTACTTTAGTAGTAGTATCATCGCTTAAGTTTGGATTTTTTTCTGGTAAGCCAATACCATCATTTTTAGCATCGAATACTAATGTTTCGCCGCCAGGGAAATCACCATTTAACTCACGCTTAATGATATCAAGTGTAACATTATCTAATTTCTTCATAGCTGAAGTCAGGATAATGGATTTGTCTCCATCATACTTACCATCTTCGTATTGGTCAGAGTCAACACCGACGATCCATACTTTTTCGCCAGCTTTTCCACGTGTTTTCGCTTCGTTGATTGCACCTACACCAACACCGCCTGCAGCTGTGAAAATTACATCTACACCACGGTCATACATTTGTGCAGCAATTTGTCCACCAGCAGCTACGTTATCAAATGAACCTTGATATACTACGTTTTCAGCTTTAAGTGTTAGGTTAGTTCCTAAGTTTTCATTTGCATATTTAACACCTTGCTGGTAGCCCCAGTTAAACTTTTGAACAGCAGGAATTTCCATACCGCCGATAAATCCAGTTTCGCCTTCTTTTAATTCTAATGCAGCAGCAACACCAGCTAGGAAGCCTGACTCTTGCTCAGCAAAGAAAACAGCAACTGTATTGTCTTTAACAACTGGTTTAAAATCACCAGAATGTGGGTTACCATCAAGAATTACAAACTTTGCGTCTTTATATTTATCTTGTGCATGGAAAACGGCAGTTTCAAATTTAAATCCAGGCGTTACGATAAACTTATAACCCGCATCGTATAAATTACCCATTTCTTTTAAATATTCTGCTTCAGTTGTTCCAGCAGGCTTAAGGTATTTTGATTGGATTCCAAGTTCTTTCTCAGCTAGTTTAATACCTTCCCAAGTATTTTGGTTAAAGGATTTGTCATCAATCGTACCTGCGTCAGTAACCATCCCGATTTTTACAGCTTCTTTGCCTTTATCTTCACCAGTACCCTTGTCATCACCGCCGCCACATGCTGCTAACATTGTGCCTGCAGCTAAAATCATTGACATAGCTAAGCCAAATTTACGTTTCGTCAAAGCAATTGACCCCCTATATTTTTGTTTGATTTAGTAGGAACTTTCAGAAAGCAGCTTGATTGCGTTTTCATAACCCGCAAAAAATTAAAATCTTTTTCGCAAAACTTGAAAACTAAATTTATCTGCTTTAAAGTAGTTTACCGAGAAAAGGACTGGTTCATCCATTTCGTCGAAATGCATTTGCTTTAATACAAGCAATGCCGTTTCTGGTTCACATTCTAAAATAGGTGAAATTTTCTCATGATAGCCGATTGGTTCAATTTGGGCAACCGCGTATGTAATCTTTCGGTTGGCCTCTTCTTCCAAAATGGAAAATATGGATTCTTCACCATGAGAAAACGTCTCTGGCAAGATTTTTTCAGGTACTTTGTCGATACAGTAAACGACAGGTTCCCCATTCGCGGTTCTAACCCGCTCCATGACGACAATTCCCTCATTAGGAGAACATGAGAAACGACGAATATCCTCTTCAGTGGCTCCAATAGTTGATGAACTTAAGAAAATGGTGCCTGGTTTCATCCCAGCTTGAAGGATCATGTCCGTTACACTATTCAGTTGTTCAATCCCTGAGGTAAACAAAGGTTTCGCGTTAACAAACGTACCGACACCATGGCGGCGAATGATAACATTCTCCTCTTCAAGTATCCGCAGTGCTTCACGAAGTGTAGCTCTACTTACACCCAGTTGTTTGGCAAGATCGAATTCAGAAGGTAATTTTTCTTTTTCCTTATAAACTCCTAGTTCGATATCTTGTTTCAACCGATCGATAACTTGTAAGTATAAATGTCGGTTATCTAGCTTAATAGACATGCGGGTTCCTCCAACTCTTTCCTAAGACATCAGACATCTGATGTATAATCATTCCTACTAATCGAAAATAATATACCATTTTTTTTAGCTTATGGAAATAGAATTTATAATTTTTGTCGAAAAAAGCGAAATTGTCGAAAGATGTCAAATTTAACAGGACTTTTTTCCTCAGAATCTGTTATAATTTATAGTTGTCTACAATCAATAGGGTTATTATGTAAAAAAAAAGAGCCAAATGGCTCTTTTTTTAATTCACTTCTTCATTTGGTTTCGATTGTAAAACCGTTCTAGGCTTACTGCCTTCATATGCTCCAACAATTCCACGGGCTTCCATTTCGTCAATTAAACGTGCAGCCCTTGTGTATCCTATTCGAAAGCGTCGTTGCAACATTGACACTGAAGCAGTTTGCATTTCTATGACTAAATCAACTGCGTCGGCATATAAATCATCATCCACTTCGCCAACTGCCTCAGGTGTATCATCTGGTATCATCTCTTCTTGATATTGTGCTTTTTGCTGGCCAATTACGAAATTAACGGTATCTTCAACTTCATTGTCCGATAAAAATGCTCCTTGTACACGAACAGGTTTTGAAGCTCCAACAGGCAGAAATAACATATCCCCTCTACCTAACAGTTTCTCAGCACCGCCCATATCCAAAATCGTTCTCGAATCTGTAGCACTTGAGACAGCAAAAGCAATTCTTGAAGGAATATTAGCTTTAATTACTCCTGTTATGACATCCACAGATGGACGCTGAGTTGCGATGATTAAGTGAATACCCGCAGCACGAGCCATTTGTGCAAGTCTGGTAATAGAATCCTCTACATCTGATGAGGCTACCATCATTAAGTCAGCTAGCTCGTCCACAATAACAACAATATATGGCAATAGAGGCTGTTTATCATTTTCCTCCATGTTATGCCTTTTTACATGGTCATTATACCCTTCAATATTACGCGTTCCTGTATGTGAGAACAGGTCATATCGTCTCTCCATCTCACTTACGACCTTTTTCAACGCTTGGGAGGCTTTTTTGGGCTCTGTAACGACTGGCGCTAATAAATGAGGTACACCATTATAAACATTTAACTCAACCATTTTCGGATCAATCATCATTAACTTGACTTCATGGGGCTTGGCTCTCATCAATATGCTCGTAATGATACCATTAATACAAACACTCTTCCCACTTCCGGTTGAACCGGCTACAAGCAGATGAGGCATTTTATTTAATTCAGCAAGTACTGCTTCCCCCGTAATATCTCTGCCTAAACCAATCAGAAGCTTTGCCTCCGGTTTATTATTTTGGGTTGCTTCTAATACCTCCCTTAGGGAAACCATTGCCACCTCAGAATTTGGCACTTCGATCCCAATTGCAGATTTTCCAGGAATAGGAGCTTCAATTCGGATATCTTTAGCAGCAAGTGCTAATGCCAAGTCATCACTCAAACTAACAATTTTACTAACCTTAACCCCTACATCTGGGTGAACCTCATATTTCGTTACAGCAGGTCCGAGATGCACTTGGGTAACACGTGCTTTTACCCCAAAGCTCTGAAAAGTTCGTTCCAGTTTAGCTGCATTCGCATGGATTAATTCGTATTCACCGCTTTGATCTGTCTTCTTCGGAAGCTTAAGGATTCTCAAAGGTGGTAATTCATAGGCTACATTCTCCACTTCCGTAAAGGTAATAGGCGGAGTCGAATCTTCTTCGTCTATCACCTGGTGATTCCCTTTATTTTCCTCTTTTCTTCGTTTAGGTTTTTGTGGATCCTCATCAGAGTAAGCACGGTCTGCAAAACTTGAGATAAGAGGCTCGGGTGTAACCAATTCCTCTTGTGTATTTTGCAGCGGAGGATTAATTTCAGGTTGAGCAGAAGCCGCTCGGTTTTCCCTTTCACGCTGCTGTTGTATCCGTTTTTCTTCACGTCGCTCTTGTTTTTTCTGCTTCCATTCCTCCATATCTAATTGAAAGGCACTCCATTGCCCCTTGGAAAATTCAATCAGAGTATTCCCTATTTTTGCAACAAATTCACCAAATGATTTACCTGTAAGTAGAATAAATCCAATTAGAATAAAGATAAATGCAATAATCTTGGTACCCGTTTCAGCAAACAAATAATGAAACATAGCAAAAAGAACTGCACCAATCATTCCACCACCAAGGTCGATTGTGCTCGTTTCTCCTTTGATTTCCATCATGAAGATTTCCCATGTATTACTAATGACACTTGGGTTTTTAAAATTTCCATCCTTTGTCAGCAAATGAAAAAGCGTAACATGGCTTAAAAGAAGTATGGAGGAAACAATTAAATAAATGCCCACTAATTTAATATGAAAGATAAACGGTATAGTTCGTTTCCACATAAGATATACACTGAGGAACACGAGTCCAATCAGACTGAGCATATACCATTCACCCATCCAAAATCGGAAAAATAAAACTGTTGCCTCCCCCACAGCGCCCAATTTTGCTATCGATATAATAGCTAAAGCCAATAATGCAAGCGCGGAAAGTTCAAATTGAACGGTTTGTTTTAATTGATTATCTCTCTTTTTTGATCTTCTCTTTTTCTTAGCCATCTAATCACCTGTCTATATAAATGTAATACTATCATAATCATCCTAACGCGTAATCAAACATAACTATCCTTCCAATTAGGAGTAAATTACCCGTAAAAGAAGAAAGCAGCCCGAATGGCTGCTTAAGCTTCTAAACCTGATTATACCATAATATCCTAATTGATTGCCGACAATCCTTCAACGCTCGCACAAGAAATTTTAGCACCAGGACATATACGCTCGTCAAGATAGTGCTGCGGATCACTGCTTAAAATGCGAACTACCTGTACATTTTGTGAGTCCGTTTGTTCTACGATTAGTGATACACCTTGAAAGGTTACAGTTTGTTGTTTAGTAAATGTATCTGTTTCAGGAGGATATATAAATTCCTGCGGCATTGTGGTGTATAAAATCATTGAATCAGCCCCTCGGCAGACGATTTCCTTTGATCTATTAATTCGTTAAGCTTCTTCATCGCTTGGCCTAGTCCGCCAACTTCATCAATTAAACCATATTCCACTGCATCTGGACCCACTACATTTGTACCGATGTCACGAGTTAGATTCCCTTTGGCAAACATTAGGTCTTTAAATTTCTCTTCGGTAATATTCGAATGCTTTGTTACAAAATTAACTACTCTATCCTGCATCTTATCTAAATATTCAAAGGTTGCGGGAACTCCAATTACGAGACCTGTTAATCGAATAGGATGGATCGTCATCGTTGCCGTTTCAGCAATAAAACTGTGATCACATGACACTGCTATTGGCACTCCAATGGAATGGCCTCCGCCTAAGACAATTGAAACAGTTGGTTTTGAGAGAGTAGCCATCATTTCAGAGATGGCCAGTCCTGCCTCCACATCTCCTCCTACTGTATTCAATATGATTAGTACACCTTCTATTTTTGGATTTTGTTCAATCGCTACTAATTGAGGAATCAAATGTTCATACTTAGTAGTTTTATTTTGTGGAGGCAGTGCTAAATGACCCTCAATTTGTCCGATAATCGTTAAACAATGAATTCTAGAATCGGAGGACAGCTGTGGTACATTCGTTTGCCCTAGTTGTTGAATTTTTTCCATTAAAGAAGAAGGCTTATCCTCTTTTTGAGGTTCTTGCCCTTCTTGATTTCCGGATTCGTTTTTTTGTAAATCCTTATCCATCATAAGTCTCCCTTCACGCATGATAACGTTAGTATTGACCTATGATACAATTTCATTCTCAGATAGGAATAATCATTTAAACTTGTCTGTTGATTGCTGCTTCAATCATCCTTTTGCCCATTAAGAAAGGCATTGGTTTAACCCAATGCCTCACCACTATTTATACTTCCATAATAATAGGAAGTATCATCGGACGTCTTTTTGTCTTTTCGAATAGATATCGGTTTAATCCATCTCTTATGTCCTGCTTTAGGCTTGACCATTCAAAAGATTCCTTTGAAATATTTTTTTGGACGATGTCTCGAACTAATTTTGTTGATTCATCCATTAACTTTTCAGATTCGCGAACGTAGACAAAACCACGTGAAATAATTTCAGGTCCAGCAGCTATTTTCTTATCTTGGCGTGTTAATGTAACGACTACTATTAATATACCATCTTGGGATAGCAGGCGCCGATCCCGTAATACGATATTTCCAACATCCCCAACACCAATACCGTCAATTAAGACATTTCCAGATGATACCTTACTGCCTATGTTTAACTTACCATCCTTCCATTCAATGACATCACCGCGGTCGGGAATAATGATATTTTCATCCAATATTCCACAATCTAATGCAAGTTTCCTATGGGCCTTTAACATTCGATATTCTCCATGCACCGGGATAAAAAACTTTGGTTTCATTAGATTAATCATAAATTTTAGTTCTTCTTGACTGCCGTGACTAGATACATGAATCGTTCTTTTACCTGAGATTACATTCGCTCCTGCTCTAAAGAGCATGTCCACTGTTCTGGATATTAACAGCTCACTGCCTCTTAGCGGGGAAGCGGCAATTAATACTGTATCACCCGGCTGAATATTTACATGTTTCGCAGATTGCTTTGCCATTTTTTGAAGTGCTTCAATCGGCTCACCTTGACTGCCTGTCATCAATACTACAATCTCTCTATCCTCGAATTTGTTTATTTCATTCACAGGAATAATGAGATCTTCTCCTACTTCTAAATAACCTAAATCTAGCGCGATATGATAAATTCTTTCAAGGCTCTTTCCCACAACGGCTACTTTACGCCCATTATCCCTTGCTGCATCAAAGATATGCTGAATTCTATTGATGTCAGACGCAAAGCAAGCGGCAATTATTCTGCCTTTAGTATTATAGAACGCTGTAGATAATTCTCGTTCAACGATTGCTTCCGACGTGGTGTATCCTGGTTTCTCTGCATTCGTACTGTCAGAGAGTAAACACAGTACACCTTTTTCTCCAATCGCTGCCATTTTTCCTATATCAGGCTTGTAGAGTTTAGTTGCTGCCTGGTCAAATTTAAAATCACCCGTATAAACGATACTGCCCTCTGATGTTTGGACACAAACACCAACTGAGTCGGGAATACTGTGATTGGTTCGGAAGAAGCTTACTTCCACGGAATCCATATTAATAATCGATTCCGATGTTATTTCAATAAAATTAGTCTTCCCGCTATATTCCTGTTCTTTTAGCTTTGCGTTTGCAAGAGCTAAGGTAAGTTTCGTTCCATAAACAGGTACGTCAATTTGGCGGAGAAGATAAGAAAGAGCACCAATATGATCTTCATGACCGTGTGTTAAGAAGACAGCCTTAACCCTTTCTTTGTTTTCTGTTAAATACGTGATGTCTGGAATAACGATATCAATGCCAAGCATTTCATCCTCGGGGAACATTAGCCCAGCATCAATGATATAGATATCCTTGTCCACTTCAACAAGATACATATTTTTCCCGATTTCTCCAATACCACCAAGCGAAATAACCTTAATGGAACTATTTTTTCTATTTATCAATTTCCGTTTCCTCCTATGTTGATTGTCTAGCTCAAGCACTTTTTCACTAGAGGTCTTCGACATTTCAAAATTGCCCGATCGAAATCAGTTATGATTATTATACTTGATAGTTGAAAACCTTTACAACCAAATTTAGTCGATTTTACCATCTGAGCATTTTCATGTGTAAAAAAAACAAAAGCCAATCGAATAAAATTCGATTGGCTTTTGTATGTTTATAATAATAATTTACTTAATACAGCCCGTTCTTGCTCAGTTAATGGTACAAGTGGCAGCCTTACTGAACCCACATCAAGCCCTTTTATTTGAAGCGCCGTTTTAACAGGTGCTGGACTAGGAGCAGCAAATAGCCCCTGCATAATTGGTAACAGCTTTTGGTGGAGTTTTGCCGCTTTTCCATTATCCCCATCAAAAAAAGCTTTCACCATCTCTTGCATTTCATTCCCTATCACATGGGAAGCAACGGAAACTACCCCTGCCCCGCCAATGGATATTACCGGAATGGCCATCGCATCATCACCACTATACAGATTGAAGTCACGATCGGTATTTGCAATAATGTGTGTCATGGCGTTTAAATCGCCGCTTGCTTCCTTAACAGCTACAATATTCGCTATTTTTGACAGCTTTATAATCGTTTCCGGATGAATATTTACGGATGCCCGTGATGGGATGTTGTATACCATTACCGGTAAACTAGTGGCTTCAGCAATCGTTTTAAAGTGCTGATACAAGCCTTCTTGATTCGGTTTATTATAATAGGGTGCTACTAGCATGATACCATCCACGCCAAGCTGTTCTGCCCTTTTTGTAAGTTCCACTGAAGCATAGGTGTTATTACTTCCTGTACCAGCGATTACAGGTATTCTTTTTGCAACTACCTTTACAACATGATTAAATAGTGCCAGCTTCTCTTCCTTTGACAAGGTTGGAGATTCACCCGTTGTTCCTGCAACCACAAGAGAATCCGTTCCATTATCTATTAGATAATTTATTAATTGAGTGGTCTTGGAAAAATCAATATGACCTTTTTTATCAAAAGGTGTGACCATGGCTGTCGAAACTCGACCAAAATGAACCATTTTACTACTCCTTTCAATTACGAAAATCCCGTTGCGACAATGGCATTTTAGGAAATCTAGACGACATTCGTCGTCTAAATATACTAGATATCCGTAAGCTTTATATCCAGGGTTTCTTCTTCTAGATGAAAGGCGTCATGTAATGCATTAACTGATTTAGCCAAGTCGTCTTGCTTCACAAGAACCCAAATCGTAGTGTGGCTATCAGCAGATTGTAAAATGCGAATTCCATTCTCAGAAAGAGCTGTAACTATTTTAGAAGTAATACCCGGAACACCGGCAATACCGGCTCCAACAACAGAAACCTTTGCACAATGACGTTCTACAACAGGTTCATGTTCTATTTCCTTTAAGACCCTAATTGCTCTATCCGTCATTTCATCCGTAACTGTATAGACAACTGCATTGGGTGAAATATTTATGAAGTCTACACTAATTTTTTCATTTGCCATTGCTTTAAAAACTTCGGCTTGTAAGTAGTATTGGTCTTTTTTAGCAAATACCTTAATTTGAGTTACATTTGAAACATGCGCTATTCCAGTAACGGTTCTCTCTTTAATATCACTGCCTCGAGACTCTTTTGAGATCGATGTTACTAATGTTCCTAAATCATCGGAATAAGTAGAGCGAATTCGAATTGGCACTTTTGCCTGCATAGCTATTTCAACTGCTCTTGGATGAATAACCTTCGCACCCTGATAGGCCATGTTACAGAGCTCGGTATAGGTAACAACTGAAAGACGCCTTGCATTATCAGCAATTCTTGGGTCAGCTGTCATAATCCCTTCTACATCAGTAAATATATCAATCCATTCAGCATTAAGAGCAGCCCCTAACGCTGCTGCCGAAGTGTCACTGCCACCTCGTCCAATAGTGGTCGTGTCACCGTTCTTTGCAGCACCTTGAAAACCAGCTACCACAACAACATCATGATGTTCTAAATCTCTCAGCAATCTGTCACATTTCATTTCTACAATCTTTGCCTGTGAATGATCACTATTCGTTCGGAATCCTGCTTGTGCCCCAGTCAGAGCAATCGCATTGATGCCATTTTCTTTTAGCATATTGGCAAAAACAACGCTTGAAATAATTTCACCACATGATACAAGAAGATCCTGCTCACGTTTACTGATTTTATTTTCATTACCTCCAATTAAAGAGAGGAGTGTATCCGTTGCATAAGGATCACCCTTTCTTCCCATTGCAGATACTACAACAACTACCTTATATCCATCCTCTAATGCATTATTGATGTGTCTATTTGCATGTTGTCGGCTTTCTTCATCCTTGACAGATGTCCCGCCAAATTTTTGCACTATGATTTTCATATAACCTTTAAACCTGCCTTTATAATCAAGACTTTATTTTTTTTCTTTGATTAAACCCAGCTTTATTAAGCTCTCAGCGATTTGAACTGAATTCCAGGCAGCACCTTTGAGTAAATTGTCAGAAACAACCCACATATGGAAACCACGACCTTCGTTAAGGTCATTACGAATTCGACCTACAAATACATCATTACTTCCTACACAATTCGCAGGCATTGGATATAATTGATTCTCTGGGTCATCTTGTAACACCACGCCTGGAGCTGTCTTTAATAACTCTTTTATTTCATTTGCACTTACGCCGTCTGCTTCAATTTCAAAATAAACAGATTCAGAGTGCCCGACTGCTACAGGTAAACGAACACATGTCGCAGCAACATGCAGCTCTGGCATATGCATTATTTTCTTTGTCTCGTTAATCATTTTCATTTCTTCAAATGTATATCCGTTATCTTGGAACTTATCAATTTGTGGTATAGCATTAAACGCGATTTGATAATGGTTCTTGTCACCTTTTACCGGTAAAATTTTGGGTTCTACTGTTTCACCATTCAGAAGAGCTTTTGTCTGATTCTGTAATTCTTCAACCGCAACTGCTCCTGCACCTGAAACTGCTTGATAGGTTGAAACAATAACCTTTTTAAGTCCAAATTTTTGCCTAATTGGTTCTAGCGCTACTACCATTTGGATAGTAGAACAATTTGGGTTAGCAATAATCCCATTATGCTGGTGCAAATCATGTTCATTTACCTCAGGTACAACTAACGGTTTATCTTCATCCATTCTGAAAGCACTTGTATTGTCTACTACAATAGCTCCGTGTTTTACTGCTTCAGGAGCAAGCTCTTTTGATATATTTCCTCCAGCTGAAAATAAAGCAATATCCACACCAGCAAAGCTTTCTGGTTTCGCTTCCTGTACCGTATGCTCAACTCCATCAACCGTCACTTTCTTACCTGCAGACCGTGCGGAAGATAATAGAGTTAGTTGTCTAATTGGGAATTTTTGTTTCACTAACGTTTGGATCATTTGCTGACCCACCGCTCCTGTTGCACCTACTACTGCAACATGGTAACCATTTGTTTGATTCATTTTCTAGTACCCCTTTCAATCTTTCATCTACTATTTATGGTCCATTCTGCTTCACGAAAATGAATCAGAAAAGGTTAATATAAATTCTCATCAGTGAGATAAAAGTATCCCACTGATGATTGAATTAA
Source organism: Neobacillus niacini NBRC 15566 (assembly GCF_001591505.1). GTDB lineage: Bacteria > Bacillota > Bacilli > Bacillales > Cytobacillaceae > Neobacillus > Neobacillus niacini. The sequence continues at coordinate 38,124 of NZ_BCVA01000030.1, read as the reverse complement.
TTATAAATATATTAACATATTCCTCGAAAGAAATAACCATATTTGATGAAAGGAGTATGAATTAGTCTGTATCCTTATATCTTTCCACTAACACAGGTTGAATTTGCCGGCCTTCAATAGCTGCTTCCACTGTTTCCATTAGCATAGGCATTCTCGCAACCATGGAGTTTGGCTTCTTGATTGGATCGTCTTGCCCGTACGGGATAAAAAATATATTTTTTGTTGCCATCAATCTCATTAAGTTTACTCCATTTAATCCCAAAGCATCATTGGTTGAGATTCCTAGGACCACCGGTTTTAAATTTCTCAATGTCGCTTTTGCAGCCATTAAAACTGGGCTATCATTCATTGCGTTTGCAAACTTGCTCATTGATACACCTGTCATTGGTGCTATAACCATACAATCTAAGGGGATTTTTGGACCTAATGGCTCTGCTGCAACGATTGAATCTATCGCTCTGTTTCCTGTTAAATCCTCAATCCTCTGAATCCAGTCCTCACCTTTTCCGAACCGAGTTTCGGTATTTTTTACTGTAGCGGTGACGACCGGTAAAACCTCCGCTCCAGCTTGAACTAATTTTTCAATTTCTGGGAATACAGCGTCATACGTACAGTGGGACCCCGTTAATCCAAAGCCTATTTTTTTTCCTTTTAAACTCATTTTATTTTCCCCTTTCGCTTGCTTAAATCATCTTGAAGCAATTGGGCCAGAACATTAGCTAGTATTTGACCAGCTGTTTTTGGCGCGACAATTCCAGGTAATCCTGGTGCAAGAAGTGCTTTTATACCTCTTTTTTCTGCATATCTAAAGTCTGTTCCACCAGGCTTTGAGGCTAAATCAATAATCAGAGTATGAGCAGGCAATTTTGAAATAACAGAAGCACTTACAATCTGTAACGGTATTGTATTGATTAAAATGTCAGTATCTTTAACCTCTTTTCCTAAGTCGTTTAGATGAAAAGGAGTTAAACCCATCTCTGTAATCCTAGCAAGATGTTCACTCTTCCTTGCACCAACCTTTACCTTCGCTCCTAGTGCATGGAAGGTTCTTGCCACACTCATTCCACATCTTCCCAGCCCTAATACGGCAATATTAGAGCCATGAATTGTGAAATCTGTATGCTGAATTGCCATCATAATTGTTCCTTCTACTGTCGGAATAGAATTGTAAATGGCCACATCGTCCCTTTCAAAAAGCTGCACAAGTTGACGATTTGCTTCCTTCGTAATACCATTTAAATAATTATTACTAATTCCGGAGTAAACGGTACAATGATCAGGTGTTTTCTTAAGCATTTCGGCCGTCAAAATGACCTTTTCATTGGAAAAAATCGTTTCCACATATCCTTCTAAATTTGTACCGGGTACCGGTAAGATCACCGCATCCATATTTGAAAAATCGACTTCATCCAACTTTTCCTTAACAGCGCCTGTGAACGCGTGGTCAAGCTGCTCGAAACCAATTAATGATAATCTGGCATCTAACTCGGTTAACTTCCGGATAATTTCCAGCTGCCTTGCATCTCCACCGATCACTGCTATCTGCATCCCTGTCAGCATGAAATCATTCACCTTCTTTTCAAAAAATCCAATCAGGAAGTTTTTTTACTCTTATCACTTCAACATCTTATGTAAGTATGAATAAATCTGTGAGTTTTCCATCAACAGATATATAAAAAAGCCCAAGCAAAATTTTACATTGCTTGGGCTTTTAAGACATTATTCCTATTTTTCTTGTTTCTCTTCTTGTACATCAATAATAATCATATCGGAGCCTATCTTTTTTATATGCTGCCATGGAACTCTAATTTCTCCGCCTTGTTTTCTAAATCCAAACCATTTTAATGAGGATGGAATCAGCAATGCTTGAATCTGGCCAGTATTTTCATTGATTTCAAGATCTGTTTGACCAAGAACCCCCAATCGCTCTGCTTTTTTGACATCCACTATTTCTTTTCCGCTTAATTCACTTAACCTCATGTGAATGAACTCCTCTCTAAGCACTCTTTACTATATGTTTATCGATGGAAGTCCAAATTTAGACTAAAGAAAAAAACAGTTCTGGTATGAACTGTTTTTTCTTTTATCTTAAACCATTCGGTAATTCGCCGTCCGGACTGATCAAGGAAACGGAATACTTGTTTGTAAAGACCGATGTCGCCATTCCATCTACACTTTGTTTTGTTACTTGGTCAATTTGCTCAATAATTTCATCAAGTGAACGATGGCGCTTCAATAATAACTCGTTTTTCCCATTTCGGCTCATCCTGCTATTTGTACTTTCTAAACTTAACATTAAACTTCCTTTTAATTGCTCTTTACTATTAATTAACTCTTTTTCTGTAATTCCATCTTGTTTTAATTTATCGAGAGTTTCTTGAATGGTTTCAAATAACACATCCAGCTGCTTCGCACCTGTTCCTCCATATACGGTTACCACCCCATTATCCTGGTAAGCGGAATGATAGGAAAATACAGAGTATGCTAGCCCTCGTTGTTCACGAACTTCTTGGAACAATCTGCTGCTCATACTGCCGCCTAAAATGTTATTTAAAATAATTAAGCTGTAGACATCTTCATGACCAATCTTTAACCCTTCGAAACCGATACATAAGTGTGCTTGCTCGGTTTCTTTTTTGCGTGATAATCGATTGGAATGGAACGTAGGAATATTCTCAGTGATGGCACTTTTCCCGCCTTCATACGAACCAAAGTACTTTTCAACTTCCTTGATAAAAGACTCAGATACATTTCCAGCAATTGAAATTACCACGTTTTCAGGTGTGTAATGATTGTGAATATATTCTTTAAGAGTATCTCCAGTGAAGGTATTTAGTGTTTCCTCTGTGCCTAAGATTGGATATCCTAGAGGATGGTCGCCATAAATAGCCCTGCTGAGTAAATCGTGGACAATATCATCTGGAGTATCATCATACATCTTAATTTCTTCTAAAACGACATTTCTTTCTTTATTTAATTCTTCTTCAACAAATGTTGAATTGAAGAACATATCAGCTAAAACATCTAAAGCAAATTGGGCATGTGTATCGAGAACTTTTGCGTAGTAACAAGTGTACTCCTTTGAGGTGAAGGCATTTACTTGCCCTCCAATACTATCAAAGGATTCAGCAATTTCTTTCGCGGATCTTGTTGTGGTTCCTTTGAAAAACATATGTTCTAAAAAGTGTGAGATTCCATTTGTTTGGGGATTTTCATTTCTTGAGCCAGTGCCAATCCATACTCCTATTGCTACGGATCTTACTGTTGGAATATTTTCTAATACAATTCTTACTCCATTTTTGCAAGAATATTTGTTTATCATCAAAATCCTCCTATCGATAGAAAAGCGGAAACATTGGTATCTTTCATTATTATCTGGATTCCTGGTTTTTTTATTTCATAATTCTTTCTTCACTCATTAAATCGCTTACAGTACCTATTTTTAATCCCTTATCCTCGATAAGTGAAATTAAACGATCTAATGATTTGGCAGTCGATGCCGTCGGATGCATAAGCACCATAAAACCATTATCAATTTTAGAAATAACACGATTGATTAGTTGGTCAGGTGTAGGCTTTTGCCAATCGATTGTATCAACTGTCCACATAACGGTCTTCATATTTAATTCAGAAGCTATTTTAACGGTTTCGTCCCTGTAACTGCCGCTGGGAGGAGCAAACCAACTACTTTTATTTCCTGTAGCTGCTTCAATTACTTCATTTGTTTTCACCAATTGCTCTCTTGTCTCGGCAGCGGTAATTCTTTTCATGTCAGGGTGTGTATAGGAATGGTTCCCAACTTCGTGACCTGCACTTACAATCATTTTGGCCAAGTCAGGATTATTTTTTACCCATCTTCCCTCGAGGAAAAAACTTGCCCTAACTTGGTGTTGTTTAAGTACCGCAAGCATTTCAGGTAAATATTCATTTCCCCAAGCTACATTTATAATGAAGCTGACCATTGGTTTATCAGGGTGTCCCCGATAAATCGGAGATGGTGACAAATCCTTAAGATGGACGGATGGTTGAGTTTGTTTATATACTAATTTTTTTTCATCAAAAATACCGCTCTTCTTCATATTTTTATATGACGCTTCAATATCGACAGTTAACCCATTATACCCTGGGATAGCTTTCCACACTCGATCAATCTTAGCATTGGAAGGCGGTATTTCATATGTAGAAGCCTTTTTTATTATACTTTGATATAGCGGATTTTCTTGCTTTACTGCGGTTACGAAGTTCCCTTTAAGTGAAGCTATATATGTATCTACAAGTGGATTGTTAACAGAAAACCACGCTACAAGTAATAAGCAAACAATCAATCTTAACTTCTTCATTTACCTTCCCCCTTCATACAGAATATATGAATAAAGGGGACAAGGTAGAACTAAAAGCGGAGGAGCCTTGAACAGGGGCGACAGGCATAAGACGAGCCGGCATGAAGGTTGCTTTTTAACCTTCTTGCCGGATTGGCTTATGACCCGAGCCCCTAGGCGCCGGAGCTAGATAGAACTAAAAGCGGAGGAGCCGTAGCTAAATAGAACTAATATGGAAAAAGTCAGGGTTCCCCCTGACCTTTCTATACATTCCTAGTGAAGCAGCTTTATTGTTTTTCCGCTGCTTTCTCAGCCTTTTCACGTTGTTCCTTTAATATCGCCTTACGTGATAAGTTTACACGTCCTTGTTTATCGATTTCAGTAACTTTCACTAAAATTTCATCACCGATTGCAACGACGTCTTCAACCTTGCCAACTCGTTCCTCGGCCAATTCAGAAATATGGACCAATCCATCTTTCCCTGCAAAGATTTCAACAAATGCTCCGAATTTTTCAACTCGTTTCACCTTACCAAGGTACATTTGGCCAACTTCAACCTCACGTACAATGTCTTCAATTATTTTCTTTGCCTTTTGGTTCATTGCCTGGTCGGTTGAAGCAATAAATACAGTACCATCTTGTTCTATATCAATCTTAACACCAGTTTCTTCAATGATTTTATTGATTTGCTTACCACTTGGTCCAATAACATCACGAATTTTATCTGGGTTAATTTTCATAGTTAAGATTTTTGGCGCGAATTTTGAAAGTTCACTTCTTGGTTCAGAAATAGTCGCCAGCATAGAATCAAGAATATGCATTCTACCCTTTTTAGCCTGCTGAAGTGCTTCTTCAAGAATTTCACGAGAAAGCCCTTTAATTTTAATATCCATTTGAAGTGCAGTTACACCCTTAGCCGTTCCAGCAACTTTGAAATCCATATCGCCTAAGTGGTCTTCCATACCTTGAATATCAGACAAAACAGTATAATGTTCACCAGATTTAACAAGACCCATCGCAATCCCAGCAACCGGGGCCTTAATTGGTACACCAGCATCCATCATCGCAAGGGTACTTGCACAGATACTCGCCTGAGAGGTAGATCCGTTAGATTCAAGGACTTCAGAAACAAGGCGAATCGTATATGGAAAGTCCTTCTCAGAAGGTACAATTGGTTCCAATGCTCGCTCACCAAGAGCACCATGTCCGATTTCACGACGGCCAGGTCCACGGATTGGTCCAGTTTCTCCAACACTAAATTGAGGGAAATTGTAATGATGCATAAAACGCTTTTCTTCCTCAATGCCTAAACCATCTAGTATTTGCACATCACCCATAGCTCCTAATGTACAGATACTTAATGCTTGAGTTTGTCCACGAGTAAACAACCCTGATCCATGTGTCCTTGGTAAAATACCTATCTGTGAAGATAATGGACGTATTTCATCGATTTTCCGACCATCTGGACGAATCTTTTCAACGGTAATTAAACGACGAACTTCACCTTTGACAATTTTATCTAAGATTTGTTTTACCTGTTTCATGTCATCGTCTGTTGCCTCATTCTCCTCGAACTTAGCAATTACACGATTCTTTACTTCTTTAATGGCATCCTCGCGGGCATGCTTTTCTTGAACCTGAATAGCCGTGACCATATCTGCTTCGCACATTTCTCTCACTTCAGCTTCAAGGTCTTTATCAATTTCGTAAAGAACTATTTCCCTTTTTTCCTTACCAGCCTCAGCCATAATCTTCTCTTGGAATTCAATTAAGCGTTTAATCTCTTCATGTCCATACATGATAGCTTCGAGCATTACTTCCTCTGAAACTTCATCAGCACCAGCTTCAACCATGTTAATTGCGTCTTTTGTCCCTGCAACAGTTAAATGAATGTCGCTTTTTTCAGCTTGTTCTACTGTTGGATTGATGACAAACTCTCCACCCACTCTTCCAACGATAACACCAGCAATTGGTCCCTCAAATGGAATGTCAGATGTACATAGAGCTAATGATGACCCAAACATTGCTGCCATTTCAGACGAGCAATCTTGATCCACACTCATAACAATGCTGATTACTTGTACGTCGTTACGGAAGCCATCTGCAAAAAGTGGACGAATAGGGCGATCAATTAAACGACTAGCTAAAATTGCCTTTTCACTCGGACGGCCTTCACGTTTAATAAATCCTCCAGGTATTTTCCCCACCGCATATAATCGCTCTTCATAGTTACATGTTAAAGGAAAAAAGTCTAAGTTTTTGGGTTCTTTTGAAGCAGTAGCAGTACTTAGAACTGCCGTATCTCCATAACGGACCATTACGGCTCCATTTGCTTGTTTGGCTAGTTGTCCAATTTCAACGGTTAATTTACGACCAGCCCATTCCATGGAATATTCATGTTTCGTTTGTTCCATATTGTTACCCCTCTCTATCTAAATCACTTTAGAGAATAATGCGAAATAATATCGCTCTAATCATCTAATATAAAAAAAGCGTTTAAGCTTATATTATCAATACAAATATACTTATAGTATGCTCAAATTTTTGCGACTTAAAATATGTATATATATATTTATCTTGCACTAGGGATTATCTTTTTTAAACCTAACAAAAAAGCGGGAAAAATCCCGCTTCTTTTGATTATCGACGAAGTCCTAGCTTATTGATTAATTCACGGTAACGTTGAACATCTTTATTACGTAGGTACGTTAAAAGATTACGACGCTTACCAACCATTTTCAACAGACCGCGACGTGAGTGGTGGTCCTTCTTATGAGTACGTAAGTGCTCATTCAAATTGTTGATTGATTCAGTAAGGACAGCGATTTGAACCTCTGCAGATCCAGTGTCGTTATCATGAGTTTTATACTCAGCGATTAGTTCGTTTTTACGTTCTTGTGTGATTGCCATCCTATTCACCTCCTAATTTTACTATCCCCTGTTACTGAGCAAGCGTCGGTGACTCGACTTGCCAAGCAAAGGTTATTTTTAATACGTTAATAAGAATACAACGTTTTACGACAAAATGCAAGTTAATCGCTAAAAAAGCTATTTATTAAAGTATTTTATCGCATTCTGTTTATCCTTTTCAATTTGTGTAACTAGTTCTTGGATTCCTGAGAATTTTTGTTCTTTTCTTAGGTATTGATGCCATTCAATGATTACTTCTGAGTCGTAAATGGTTTCTTCAAAGTTGAAGATATGGACTTCTACAGAGATCCTCAGCGCGTCATTATTAAACGTTGGTTTGTAGCCAACGTTGCATACACCTTCGTACCAGTTTTCATCTATTTCAATTTTTACGGCATAGACACCGGTTGGGGGTAATATATATGCATCCTTCGTATCCACATTTGCGGTTGGAAATCCGATTGTCCTGCCTCTTTTATCTCCGTGGACAACGATGCCGGCTGTTGAATAGAATCTTCCGAGTAATTCCGGAAGCTCGACAGTTCTTCCATTTTTTATATATTGACGGATGCGAGTAGAACTTACTTTTTCATCGCCACTGGTGTATTTTTCAACAATGGTGAAGGTGAATTTTTCTCTCGAATGGAAAGGTAAAATTTCCATGGTTCCTTTCCCCATACGGCCATAAGAGAAATCAAATCCGGCTACGACATGTTTTACATTTAAATCTATAACATACTGATCGATAAATTCTTGCGGAAGAAGGTTTGCAAAATCACCAGTGAAATGGACGATAAAAAGGTAATCGATGCCTAATTCCTCAATTAAAGTAATTTTATCGCTTAACGGTGTTATATACTGAACATGCTTTTCATTCTTGCCTAAAACCACCGATGGATGAGGGTCAAAGGTCATAACTGCGGAACTTAGTCCTCTTTGATCGGCTTGTTTTTTTGCTTCAAGGATCACCTTTTGATGACCAAGATGAACACCGTCAAAATATCCAAGTGCCATTGATAGTGGAGGTATTTCAGTTTTATTTATATTTAATGGAAACTCTAGCTTTATTACTTCCAATGAAACTCACCTTTTCTTGACCGTAACCTTTTTAACCTTGTTCATTACGCAAAACTTTAACAGGTTTAAGAAGCCCTGGCTTGTTCGGGTGTACCGAATAGATGGCTAGAGCTCTTCCTTCTTCTGTTTCAGCGATAATAGGTCCGTTACTGTTTTTTAAGTGTTCTGGTATTGGCAAAAGTGCGCCATTTTTCACTTTCTCTGCTACTTTATCATTTATTATGTATTTCGGCAAATGAGAAAGTGCCATTTCTAATGGCCGTAAAGATGAAGAAATTGTCCCCATCTCCATTAACTTTTCAATTTGCTCAAATGTCAGACAATCATCAATGTTAAATGCAGCTGATTGCACTCTGACTAAATTTGACATATGTGCAGGATAACCAAGACTTTCGCCAATCATAACCGCTAATGTCCTGATATAGGTACCTTTACTGCAGCTTACTCTAAATCGAAATGAGATCGTTTCTCCTGAAAACTCTTCTCGATCATCAAGCAGCTCTATTGAATAAATGTTCACCTTTCTAGTCGGGCGTTCTACTTCAATCCCTTTCCGGGCATATTCATAAAGACGAGTGCCTCCTACTTTTACAGCTGAATACATCGGAGGAGTCTGTTCTATTTCACCTGTTAAAGAATCAAGGACCTGAAGAATTTCTTTTCTGCTAATGGTACCTTCAATTTTCTTTTCCTCCACTTTTTCGCCAGAAGCATCCTCGGTTGTTGTGGAATAACCAATCGATACTTCGCCTTCATAACTTTTTCCTGCGTCAGTTATATATTCTGCAACTTTTGTTGCCCTGCCTATACAAATAGGAAGAACTCCGGTTACATCTGGATCCAGTGTTCCAGTATGACCGACTTTTTTCGTTTTTAATATTTTCCTCAGTCTGAATACACAATCATGCGACGTCAGTCCAGCGGGTTTATATAAAGGTAATATTCCCTCCACCTTTGGTCACTCCATTTCTATTTTGTATCGAAAAAAAAGGATAGACAATTGTCTATCCATTTATTCTTCTTCATTTTTTTCCATGCTTCTTTCTTCATGGTGCAATTGGTGAATGAGAGAATTGATTCGATTTCCATAATCCATTGATTCATCCCATTCAAAAAGGATCTCAGGTGTTTTGCGTAAACGAATACGATGTCCGATTTCAGTTCGGATAAAACCTTTCGCCTTTGCAAGACCTTTAAGAGTGTTTTCCTTTTGCTCTTCATCGCCCAAAACAGAAATATATACTTTTGCTTGTTGTAGATCTCCTGATACTTGAACGTCTGTAACTGTCACAAAGCCGATCCGAGGATCTTTAATTTTTCGACCGATGATGTCACTTAGTTCTTTCTTCATTTGTTCTCCAACACGATTTGCTCTGTGGCTCATCACTTCACCTCTTAACTTAAAGCCATTCTACATCGGTGATTGTTCTTTCTATTTCAGGAAAAGAATCAATAAATTTAAGTGCATTTTGCAGTTCCAGTTCAGTCATTACCCGATTGGATGTTACAGCAGCAATGGCTATTTTCGTCCTTTGCCAAACATCCTGATAGTCAACTTCTGAAACCGATACATTAAATTTTTGTTTTAACCTGGTAAGAATTCGCTGCAAAACCGCACGTTTTTCTTTTAAAGAATGCGCATCGTAAATAATACATTCACAAACAGCGATACCTACAATCATTTACGCTCTATTTCTTCCATTACGTATGCTTCAATAATATCTCCTTCTTTAACATCATTGAAGTTCTTAATGGTAATACCACATTCATAACCTTGTGAAACCTCTTTGGCATCATCTTTAAAACGTTTTAATGCATCGATATTTCCTTCAAAGATGACAACACCATTACGAATTAAACGAATTCCGCTATCACGAGTAATTTTACCGTCAGTCACATAAGAACCAGCAATGGTTCCAACCTTTGAAACTTTAAAGGTTTGACGAATTTCCGCTTGACCAATTACTTTTTCTTTAAATTCAGGATCAAGCATACCTTTCATAGCAGCTTCAATTTCTTCGATTACTTTATAGATAATGCTGTGTAGACGAACATCTACCTTTTCCTGTTCAGCTGCACGCTTTGCATTCACATCAGGACGTACGTTAAATCCAATTACAATCGCGTTTGAAGCTGAGGCTAGTGTAATATCCGACTCATTGATGGCACCTGCACCACTATGAATAATTCTGATATTTACACCTTCAACATCAATTTTTTGCAGGGAAGCAGCAACGGCTTCAGCCGAACCTTGAACATCAGCTTTAAGGATGATATTTAAATCCTTCATCTCGCCTTGCTTTAGTTGTTCAAATAAATTATCTAGGCTGACAATTGATTTTTCACCACGTTGAGCTGCCAGTGCTTGTTGCGCACGTGCTTCTCCAACTTGACGAGCTGTTTTCTCATCGTCAAATACGACAAAACGGTCACCAGCTTGTGGAACATCACTTAAACCTGTGATTTCAACAGGTGTAGAAGGTCCAGCTTCTTTCACCCGGCGTCCTAGGTCATTTACCATTGCACGAACACGACCATATGTGTTTCCTACAACAATCGGATCACCGATCTTCAGTGTACCGTTTTGAACGAGCAAAGTAGCAACGGATCCGCGGCCTTTATCTAATTGTGCTTCAATTACGGTTCCAACTGCTTTACGGTTAGGGTTTGCTTTCCATTCTTCCACTTCACTAACAAGAAGAATCATTTCCAACAGATTATCGATTCCTTCTCCTGTTTTTGCGGAAAGTGGAACAAAGATTGTATCTCCGCCCCATGCTTCAGAAACTAATCCATGCTCAGTAAGTTCCTGCATAACACGGTCAGCGTTGGCAGCCTCTTTATCCATTTTATTAACAGCAACGATAATTGGAACTTCTGCAGCTTTGGCATGGTTAATCGCCTCAACTGTTTGCGGCATAACACCGTCATCAGCAGCTACTACAAGGATTGTGATATCTGTAATTTTCGCACCACGTGCACGCATTGTTGTAAAAGCAGCGTGTCCCGGTGTATCAAGGAATGTTATCTTTTTCCCATTTTCAACAACTTGGTAAGCACCAATATGCTGGGTAATTCCACCTGCTTCACCTTCCGTTACCTTTGTGTTACGAATGGAATCAAGCAAAGTTGTTTTACCATGGTCAACGTGACCCATAATGGTTACAACGGATGGTCTTTCCACTAGGTCTTCTGGTGCGTCTTCAGTGAAATAAACTTCAAGATCTGTCGTATCGATCTTAACTTCTTCCTCGACCTCAACACCATATTCACTTGCAATTAATTCAATCGCGTCTTTATCTAAGACCTGGTTAATTGTTGCCATTACGCCAAGTAAAAAGAGCTTCTTAATGATTTCAGAAGGTTCGCGGTAGATTTTTTTTGCAAGTTCGCCTACAGTTAGAGATTCACTAAAAGTAATTTTAGCTGGAAGCTCCTTGACTTTCTTAACCTGAGGCTGTGCTTGCGGAACCGGTGTATGGTTCTTTTTCCGGTTGTTATTATTATTGCGATTTTGATTATTATTATTAAAAGGTTTTTTATTTCCTTTTCCTGCACTAAAAACTTTATTTTCCTTAGATTGGAATTGTTGACTATGTTTTTTACTGTCAACCGCTTTTGGTGGAGATACTACTTTCACCTTGCTAGGAGTTGTCGTCTTAGAGTCGTCATCCTCAAAGGCTTTTGGGCTTGTTTTACTTTGCACTTGTGGTTTAACTCCCTGCTGATGTGGTTTCTGATTCTGGCGATTTTGCTGTTGCGGTCTCGCTTGCTTTTGTTGTGGTTTGCTATCATTTTTATTATAGGTTGCGTCTAGCTTAACAACTGCCGCATCCTCAATCGTTGCCATATGATTTGAAACCTCTATATTCATTTCTTTCAACTTGGTAATTACATCTTTACTTGAAATATTGTGTTTTTTTGCATACTCATAAACACGTATTTTACTCATATTTTCACCCCCGCTAAAATTAATCGAGCAACGTCATCAATTTTTTTGCAAATCCATCATCCAGTACAGCTACAACAACGCGGGCTTCTTTGCCAATCGCTTGGCCCAGAAGGTGGCGATCTTCCACTAGTTTATATGGAACTTGGTATGACTTACATTTATCTGTAATTTTCTTTGTCGTATTTGCAGATGCATCTGCCGATAAAAGTACGAGCTTTGCTTTTCCGCCTCGTATCTCCTTAACAGAAAGCTCCTCACCCGATATGATTTTCCGTGCTCGATTTGCTAAGCCAAGTAACGACATCCATGGATGTGTATTCATATGGATTGCCTGTTATCCTTTTCTATCAATTCCAAAAGTTCCTCGTATAAGGTTTCACTTATCGAAACTTCTAAATGATTAGAAAGGATGTTTTTCTTCTTGGCTAGTAGGACCGCTTCCTTGTCCTTTGAAAGGTATGCACCTCTGCCCGACTTTTTTCCAGTTAAGTCGATAGATACTTCCCCTTCTTTTGAGCGAACGATGCGAACGAGTTCTTTTTTCGGCTTCATTTCGCCGGTTGCGACACACTTCCGCATAGGAACTTTTTTACGATTGTTCACGATCATTCACCTCACTTCTTATTCCTTTTCATCTTCATCATTAAAGTCTACATCAACTTGATCATCAAAAAGTCGAATCATTTCCTCACGTGGATAGATTCCTAATTCACGTGCTTCGGTTTCTGATTTGATATCTATTTTCCAACCGGTCAACTTTGCAGCCAAACGGGCATTTTGTCCGCGCTTCCCAATTGCCAGTGAAAGTTGATAATCTGGTACAACGACTGTGGTAGCTTTTTCAGATTCATTCACCATGACATCTAATACTTTAGAAGGGCTTAAAGAATTCGCAACAAAGACGACAGGATTATCGGACCATTTAACAATATCGATTTTTTCACCCTTCAATTCATTCACAACAGCTTGAACCCTTGTACCTTTTGGACCTACGCAAGATCCGACTGGATCAACTTCATTGTTATCCGAATGAACAGAAATTTTCGAACGGTCTCCTGCTTCACGAGCTACTGATTTGATCTCAACTGTCCCATCATATATTTCTGGAACTTCTATCTCGAACAATCTTTTAAGTAATCCAGGATGAGTACGTGATACGAAAATTTGTGGACCTTTCGTAGTCTTCTCAACCTTCGTAATAAACACCTTTATACGGTCATGTGGCTTATACCGCTCATTTGGCATTTGTTCATTAACAGGGAGCAAAGCTTCAATTTTTCCAAGACTCACATAAATAAACTTTGAATCAAGTCTTTGAACAATTCCGGTCATAATATCTTCTTCACGGTCAATAAATTCAGAATAAATGATGCCTCTTTCAGCTTCCCTCACTCTTTGGGTAACAACTTGCTTGGCTGTTTGGGCTGCAATTCTTCCAAAGTCCTTAGGAGTTACTTCCATTTCAACTACATCTTCAACAGCATAATTAGGGTTAATGTTTCTGGCATCTGTTAATGATATTTCAAGACGAGGGTCAAAAACTTCATCCACTACTTCTTTTCTGGCAAAAACACGCATGGAGCCTGTTCCCAGATTTAAATCAATTCGAACATTTTGGGCTTGATTAAAATTGCGTCGATATGCCGAGATCAGTGCGGCTTCAATCGCATCGATTAAAACATCTCTAGAAATGCCCTTTTCTCTTTCTAGTATTGTAAGAGCATCTAATAATTCGCTGCTCATTTGATCATATCCCCCTATCTTTCATATATATTATCTTTTATTATGAAAAAATAACTGCTAGCCTTGCACTAGCCACTTTTTCAAAAGGAATCTCGATGACTTTTTTACGGGTTTTGATTTTGATTTCAACCTTTACTGTCTGCCCATCATAATCAAGTAACTTTCCTTCAAATCCTTTTTCACCGTCAATAGGTTCGTATGTTTTAATGAACACATTTTTACCAATTGCCTTTTCGAAGTCCTTCGCCTTTTTCAGGGGTCTTTCTGCACCAGGGGACGAAACCTCAAGAAAATAATTTTGGGTTATCGGGTCAAGCTCATCGAGTTTTTCACTAAGCCGTTCACTGACAATGCCACAGTCCTCAATATCAACACCGTTTTCCTTATCAATATATACGCGAAGAAACCAATTTTTCCCTTCTTTAACAAACTCAATTTCCACCAATTCTAATTCTAATTCTTTCAAGATTGGCTGAGTTAGCTCTTCTACTACTTCCGTTACTTTGCTCATGTTTAACCTCCTTTACCGACATTTTCACCCATATTATACGTATTTCACGGAAAGTTTTATCAATAACTCTGTAAAATTGTCCAATACAAAAACGAAAGAGCGGGTTTCCCCACTCTTTAACACGAGAGTATTTCTTAGTATTTCCAATAAAACTATACCATAACCAAATTTTATATGCAAACCGAAAGGCATTAGATCAAGGTTTTTACTATTTAGAATAAGGATAGCTGATTTTGATCTGGTAAAGATCCTAGACAGCCTTGCTTATCTAAATATTCTAGTATAGTTTTTGACACTTTACCACGTTGCTGTAAGTCCTCTTTAGATAGAAATTCTCCATCTTTTCTTGCCTTTACAATGTTATAAGCGGCATTTGTTCCAAGCCCTGGTATTGAATTAAATGGAGGGATTAATGAATTTTCTTCAATAATAAACTCAGATGCATCGGATTTATATAAATCATAGTTTTGGAAAGAAAAACCCCGTTCCACCATTTCAAGGGCCAACTCGAGAACAGTTAATAGGTTTTTTTCCTTATTTGACGCTTCAAGGCCTTTTGCATTTATTTCCTCTATCTTTGCACGAATCGATTCAGAACCTCTTGTCATTACCTCTAAATCAAAATCTTCTGCACGAACCGTAAAATAGGCAGCGTAATATAAAAGCGGCAAATGAACCTTGAAATAGGCAATTCTAACAGCCATCAATACATAGGCCGCTGCGTGGGCCTTAGGGAACATATATTTTATCTTTTTACAAGAATCAATATACCATTCCGGTACTTCGTTACGACGCATTTCTGCTTCCATTTCTTCTGAGAGTCCTTTCCCTTTACGAACTGACTCCATTATTTTAAAAGCAAATGATGGTTCTAGTCCCTGATAAATAAGGTAGACCATGATATCATCACGACAGCCAATAACTTCACTCAGATTACAGATGTTGTTATGGATTAATTCTTGTGCGTTACCGAGCCATACATCCGTTCCATGTGACAGACCGGAAATTTGGACAAGTTCAGAAAAAGTTGTAGGTTTTGTATCTTCTAACATTTGGCGGACAAATCGTGTACCGAATTCAGGAATCCCAAGGGTACCTGTTTTACACATAATTTGCTGTTCCGTAACACCTAATGATTCAGTTCCACTAAAAATTTTCATTACTTCTGGATCATCTGTTGGAATCGTTTTTGGGTCCATTCCACTGAGGTCTTGCAGCATTCTGATTACGGTTGGATCGTCGTGACCAAGTATATCAAGCTTTAAGACATTATCGTGAATGGAATGGAAATCAAAATGTGTTGTCTTCCATTCAGAGTTTCTATCATCTGCAGGGAACTGTATTGGTGAAAAGTCATAGACATCCATATAATCAGGAATAACGATAATACCACCTGGATGCTGACCAGTTGTTCGTTTTACACCTGTACAACCGGAAGCAAGTCTTTCTATTTCCGCTCCGCGTAATTGTAAATTATTGTCCTGCTGATATGCTTTCACATATCCGAAAGCTGTTTTATCTGCTACTGTTCCAATCGTACCAGCTCGAAATACATTGTCTTCTCCAAAAAGAACCTTCGTGTAGTTATGAGCACGCGGCTGATACTCACCGGAGAAGTTCAAGTCGATATCGGGAACCTTGTCCCCTTTAAAACCAAGGAAGGTTTCAAAGGGAATGTCATGTCCGTCTTTTCGGTATTTACCTCCACATTGCGGACAGTCTTTATCTGGTAAATCAAATCCTGATCCAACAGAACCGTCATTGAAGAATTCCGAATGCTTACAGGTTGGACAGACGTAATGAGGGGGCAATGGATTCACTTCGGTAATTTCCGTCATTGTTGCAACAAAAGAAGAACCTACAGATCCACGTGATCCAACAAGATATCCATCATCCAGGGATTTTTTCACTAGTTTATGGGAAATCAAGTAAATAACAGCGAAACCATGGCCGATGATGCTTTTCAATTCTTTTTCAAGGCGTGCTTCTACGATTTCTGGAAGCGGTTCTCCGTAAATCTTCTTTGCCATCGAATAACTCATTTCGCGCATTTCTTCATCTGCGCCTTCAATCCTTGGCGTGTATAAGTCATCTTTAATCGGCTTAATGACATCAATCATATCTGCTATCTTGTTTGTATTGGTAATAACAATTTCCTTCGCCTTTTCTCCTCCAAGGAAAGAAAACGCTGCAAGCATTTCATTGGTTGTTCTAAAATGGACATCAGGTAATTTGTGACGATTTAACGGGTTTGCTCCACCTTGTGAATTAACTAATATTTTTCGGTAGATCTTATCATTCTCATTTAAATAATGTACATTACCCGTTGCAACGACCGGAATACCTAATTTATCGCCAAGTTTTACTATATTCCCAATGATATCTTCAAGTGCCTTTTCATCACGAACTAGTTCCATTTCAATCAATGGAGCATTTACTTCCTTCGGCATAACTTCAAGGTAATCATAGAATTGCGCCGCCGCTTCCACTTCATCAGGGGATTTTTGCATCATTCCTTCAAAAACTTCCCCTTTATTACAGCCGGAACCAACAATAATCCCTTCTCTGTATTTTTGTAGGACCGACCGTGGCAGTCTTGGTACTCTATAAAAGTATTCAATATGTGAAATGGATACGAGTTTAAATAAGTTCTTTAAACCAACTTCCGTTTGCGCAAGTAACGTACAATGATACGGACGTGCACGTTGATAGGCATTTCCTTTCCCCATGTTATCGTTAAATTGATCGTGGTATTCAATCCCTTTTTCTAATGAGTCCTTAAGCATTTTTAAGAGTAAATACCCGGTAGCTTCTGCGTCGTATATAGCTCTATGGTGCTGTGTTAATTCGATATCAAACTTTTTGGCTAATGTATTTAAACGATGATTTTTCAGTTCTGGATACAGGAATCTACCTAGCTCTAGGGTATCAATAACAGGATTTTTTGCCTTTTCTAGTCCTATATTTTTATACCCAACATTAAGGAAACCCATATCGAAAGAAGCATTATGAGCAACAAGGATTCCGTCTCCTACCCACTCATGAAATCTTTGTATTACTTCTCCGACTTCAGGAGCATTTTGCACCATATCATCAGTAATTCCTGTAAGGTTTATCGTGGTTGCCGATAAACGATGATGCGGATTCGCGAATGATTCAAAGCGATCAATTATTTCCCCGTTTTGAATTTTAACGGCAGCTAATTCAATGATCGTATCGTACACTGCTGATAGACCCGTGGTTTCAACGTCAAAAACAATAAATGTATCTTCTGCTAATAACCGATGGACATCATTATAGGCAATCGGCACACCATCATCCACAAGATTTACTTCTACACCATAAAGAATTTTAATATCATTTTTCTTTCCTGCACCATAAGCTTCAGGGAAGGATTGGGCAACAGCATGGTCAGTAACAGCAATCGCTTTATGTCCCCACTTTTTTGCCTGAGCTATCAGCGTCCCTACAGGAGTAACTGCATCCATTGAACTCATAGGAGTATGAAGATGGAGCTCTACACGTTTTTGATCCTCTGGAGCTGTATCTTTACGACCCTCTGGTTTGATTTCGTTTATATCATTTCCAATCATGACTAAATCACGTACAAAGGTATCATTTTGAATGCTGCCTCGTACCCTTACCCACATACCTTTTTTGACGAGCTGGTAAAGGGCTGCGTCTTCTTTATCCCGTGAAAACATTTTAACCATGAGAGAACTTGTGTAATCCGTAACCTTAAAGGTTAAGAGCGTACGGCCACTTCTTAACTCTCTTGTCTCTGCGTCAAAAATAAACCCTTCTACTGTGACTCTTCTTTCTTCATCCACTATATCAATCATGTTTCGCAGGTCTGAATCATCCTTAATTGTAAGACCAATTGAGAGTGGACCTTCAGAAACTGCCCCTCCTGCATCCTTCTCCGCTTCTTTCTTTTGTAAATCAGCTAAGGCCATGAGTCCGCGTTCTTGATCTTCTTTTTGTTTTGCTAATAAAAATTGTTGGTATTCGTCATTTTTCTCTACATTATTAATGTCCGTTTCAACTGTTAAACTCGGAAATCCGAACGATTGGTAGAGGTCGGTAATCATCGTGCCATATTTCTTCTTTAAGGCCATACCTTCCGTCTCATTGCGTACTGAAATGGTTACCTTATTACCACTAACAGTCGGCACTTGTTCATTCAATAATTTTAGCATTGGCGGAGAGATACCATCGATTTGTTGAATACTATGATTCCAATACTCTAGAAGTAATTCTGGATGAAAGCTTTGATCTTCAACTTTTAAATCATAGGTAATATTAGCTATATTTGAGAATTTTCTTTCAAGTTGAGTAGTAAAACGAAGATACAAACTATAAGGAAGAATTTTTTCTAGTAAAAATTGAAAATGCCATTTTCTTGCCTTCTTTTCTACAATAAATCTCTCAATTTGTGCATTTTGAAATTGTGCTACAACAGCGTCCTCTATTAATTCTAGTTGCTGGAGCAAGAGTAAGAATCGCTCTTTTTTGCCAGAGGCATGTTCGCTCATCATTCCCTCTCCCATCTATATAAATCTTTTAATGTAACTATTATCAAAAAGTAATTATATCATATGATACATAATCATTCGGCGTATTTCGACAGAAAAATAAAACCAAAAAAGTAAATAAAATTTACAGCCATTCCGCTTTCTATTCAAGATGGGCATTCAGGCAAATTCTATTTGACCGAAAGATTTCTTTATTGTCTTTTTGGGCATGGGGCTCCTCTATCCTACCGAACAATCTCTTTTTTACTTTTTCGGGCACCTGGGGCTTCTCTTTCCTACCGAAAAGTCTCCCTATTTCTTTTTCGGGCAATAAAAAAGGGGTTCACTGAGGAACCCCTTTAAAATAGTTATCTTATAAGAAAAACCTCTGAATATCATTCCAGGTAACAACCAGCATAAGGAGCATTAGCAATGCAAATCCAATAAAGTGGACCATGCCTTCCTTGTGACGATCAATCGGCTTTCCTCTTACAGCTTCTACTGCAAAAAACATTAGCCTTCCTCCATCAAGTGCAGGAATAGGCAAGAGGTTCATAATCCCTAGGTTTATGCTTAGAATAGCTGCCCACTTCATGACATAGTAAATACCAGACTGGACAACTGTATCAGTTGAAGCGTATATTCCAACCGGACCTGAGAGCATATCGATGGAGAATTGACCAGTGACTAACTGACCGAGCATCACAAAAATTTGTTTTGTCCAAAAGTATGTCTCAGTAAAACCAGAGGTAATCGCTTTTAAAGGTGATTTCTCAATTGGACTATAAACACCAATTAGACCAATCTTTTCACCCTCGACCGTTTGCTCTTTTGGAGTAACTGTTATTTCTTGTTCTTGCCCATCACGTGTAATCGAAAAATCAAGTTCCTCATTCGGATTTTCCCTGATAATTTCAACAACATCGGACCAGCTTGAAATTTCAGCACCGTTTATACTGTTGACAACGTCACCTTGCAGGAGACCAGCAGCATTTGCAGCACCATCCGTTGTAATTTCCCCTAATTTAGGTTCGTTTGTTGGAACACCTTGTAAGAACGCAATGATAATAAACAAAAAGAAAGCGAGGACAAAATTCATCATCGGGCCAGCAAAAATGGCCATGGTTCTTTGTGGCAGGGTTTTGGACGCAAATTGACGGTTATATGGAGCTAATTGTGTTTCGATTCCATTTTCAATCGTAACTGCAGTCGGGCTTACAGTGAAAGTCTGCAAGCTTTCTTCGTCATCATCCGGATAGCCCTTAATAAATAACTTGTGTTCAATATCTGCATATTCCACTTCAACAATCCGGCAATCAGGATACTTTTCTTTATTGTTTAATATGATTTTATTAACGGTATTATCTTTGTCGAATAAAAGCCCGATTCTATAACCTGGTTTTATTTCGACAACTTCTGGGTCTTCACCTGCCATTCGGACAAAACCACCTATTGGCAGCAACCTAATGGTATACGTTGTTTCCCCTTTTTTATGAGAGAAAACCTTAGGTCCAAATCCAATCGCAAATTCGCGGCATAAAATACCTGCCCGTTTTGCAAAAATTAAATGGCCTAATTCATGGAAAAAGACTAGCGCTCCAAAGATAACAATAAAGGCAATAACTGTACTCAAACTAAAAAACCACCTTTTTTATAGAGGCTCTTTTCTTAAACTATGTTCGTTTTAGAACAAAATTTATTAAGAAAAGAGCCTGCAAAATAAATTCAAAAGCGAAAAATAGTTATTTCAAAGTAAAAATCGGATTTATGATTTTTACAACTATTTTTACGATAACAGCCTTTATAGAAGTGAAGATACATATTGTCTTGTTTCTTTGTCCACCTCATGAATAATGGATAAGTCAGGATTTATAATTATATCATGCTTGGTTAATGCCTTTTCGATCATATCCTCAATTTGTAAGAATGTAATCTTTTCATTTAAAAATGCAGCTACTGCCACTTCATTTGCAGCATTTAAGACAGTTGGAAGTGTCCCGCCTTTTTTCCCTGCCTCATAAGCAAATTTCATACAGCGAAAACGGTCATCGTCCATTTCTTGAAAGTGCAATTTACCTATTTGCGCTAAATTTAATCGTTGAGATGAAGCTAACGGTAAGCGGTTAGGGTATGAAAGCGCATATTGGATCGGTA
Organism: Neobacillus niacini NBRC 15566; assembly: GCF_001591505.1. GTDB lineage: Bacteria > Bacillota > Bacilli > Bacillales > Cytobacillaceae > Neobacillus > Neobacillus niacini. The sequence goes on along the minus strand of NZ_BCVA01000030.1, from coordinate 16,944 downwards.
CTCGCATATCAGGTGTTCCCAGCTGTGCGATAATACTGCTGTCATGAAATTCTACCATTGAATGAATAATACTTTCTTTATGAAGAAGGACATCAATTTTTTCATACGGCATATTGTATAGCCAATGTGCTTCAATCACTTCAAGCCCTTTGTTCATCATTGTAGCTGAATCTATGGTTATTTTTGCTCCCATTGACCAATTAGGGTGATTTAAGGCTTCTTTTACTGTAACACCTTCAAGGTCGTTTCGGGTCCGATCACGGAAACTTCCACCGGAGGCAGTCAAAATCAATCTTTCTATGGTCTTATCTTGTTCACCCTGCAGGCATTGAAAAATAGCCGAATGTTCACTATCCACTGGAAGTAATGCTACTCCATTCCTTTCGGCAGCTTCCATGACAAGGTGCCCAGCTGTTACCAATGTCTCTTTATTCGCAATTGCGATGGTCTTGCCACTTTCAATTGCTTGTAAGGTTGGATTTAAGCCAACACTACCAAGAACCGCATTTACGAGGATATCAGCCGAAGGGTAGACAGCAACTTCTACAAGCCCCTCATCGCCAAAGGTAAATTTAGTTTTGGGGAATTCTAGTTTTAATGTATTACAATCATGGTACTCTTGTACAGAAACAAGCTCTGGTTGAAATTCAGCAATCATTTTTCTTGCTAATTCTAGATTCTTCCCTAAAGAGATTGCCACTAATTTAAATTCTGTTGGATGTTCACGCAAAATATCTAAAGTTTGGGTTCCAATTGAGCCCGTAGCACCCAAAATACTAATCCTCTTCAACGATCATTCAACTCCCAAATTCTACCATAAGTGAAAAAAATGTAATAATGGCAGAACGAATAAAAGACTATCAAAACGGTCAAGAATTCCACCATGTCCCGGAAGAATATTTCCCGAATCCTTTACGCCAAAGTGACGCTTAAACGCAGATTGGACTAAGTCCCCTATTTGTCCAAAGATTGAAAGTACAGCGGTTATTACAAGTAAAGATAGTAAGTTTGCATTTATGTCTGTCAATAAAGAAAAGAGGACAGCGACAATTAATGCACAAACTACACCGCCAAGCGAACCTTCCACCGTTTTGTTGGGACTAATTTCTGGCCATAGTTTTGTTCTGCCTGTAGCTTTTCCAACAAAGTAGGCACCTGAATCAGTGGCCCAAATCATAAACAAAGAGTAAAAAATATACACTAGACCGGCATCACGCGTTTCAATAAAGAAATAAAAACCGATGCCAACATAAATGGCCGATAATATCGAAAAACCGACATCTTCAAAGGTAAATCGATTTTTCGTTATGACAGTATAGGCCAATAACAATAGTATAAAGGCAATTCCAAGTTCCGTTTTTGTATAGTAAAAGGAATCTACTATGTCACTGTACTGCTCTGGATATAAAATAACCCAGAGAAATAAAACTGTTAACAGTCCATGAACTGAAAAAATACTAAGTTTTTTCATTTTTAATAATTCAAACAATCCCACTGTTGCTAGGAAGTACGTTAATAATACAAAAGGTAGTCCACCGTAAAAAACAATAGGTAGAAATAAAGCAGCTGCTACGACTCCTGTAATGATTCTTTGCTTCATCTAAGATTTCAACACCTTTATAGGACTTGAGAAAGTACTTAAATACCGCCAAATCGACGTTGACGATTTTGATATGCTTCAATTGCTTCAATTAGATGTTTTTCTCTAAAATCTGGCCATAATACATCCGTAAACCAAAACTCGGTATAGGCTAATTGCCAAAGCATAAAATTGCTTAGACGTATTTCCCCGCTAGTTCGGATCAATAGATCCGGATCTTTATGGTCGGATGTCATTAGATATGAAGAGAATACTTCTTCATTTAATTCGCTCTCTTTCAGTATTCCACTTTTATAATCATTTAAGACTTTTTTGGTCGCATCAATAATTTCAGACCTGCTTCCATAGTTAAGGGCAAAGTTTAATACAAGACCATCATTGTCCTTTGTGTCTTCCATGGCTTTTTCAATTGCATGTAATGTATGTACCGGCAGTTGGTCTTTATAGCCCATCATTTCTACTTTAACATTTTCATCAATTAGCTCAGGCAGGAAGGTCCCTAAAAATTCTTCTGGAAGCTTCATTAAGTAATCTACTTCATTTTTTGGCCGTTTCCAATTTTCCGTTGAAAAAGCATATAACGTCAGCGTTTTTATTCCAAGTGCGTTTGCTAACTTCGTTATTTTCCGCACGACCTTCATACCTTCATGATGACCTGCAATTCGCGGCAACGCTCTTTTCTTTGCCCAACGCCCATTGCCATCCATAATAATCGCTACATGTTCCGGTACCGGCAATTTTTTAACCTCTTCTATATGTTCTCGGAGTGTGGAAGAGTTATTATTTTGATTCTTCCAAAGCCTAATTTTATTAAACATAACATTGCTCCTCCAAATTAAGATAATCATTTCCTCCGATAATAGATCATGCCCACAGAGCCTGTGTTGATATATATGAAGAATGCTGATTTTTGCATGCTTTTATCATACCAAAAAAGTAAAAATATATCTTCTTCTAATTAATTTATGTATTAGTACAAGAAATAAGAATGATGTTTTACTTTCCACTTTAAAAATTATTTTAAGGAGAAAATAGTGAAAAAACCCCCTGAAAAGAGGGTTCTTCAAAATAATTAAACTTCCAAGATTTCTTTTTCTTTGTCTTTTGTTATTTGGTCAATCTTGCTGATATGCTCATCTGTTAGCTTTTGAATATCATCAGAATAACCGCGAAGGGCATCTTCGGTAATTTCTCCGTTTTTCTCCAACTTTTTCAAGTCATCGTTACCGTCACGGCGAATATTACGGATGGCTACTTTAGCCTCTTCAGATTCTTTCTTAACCAATTTAACAAGCTCTTTACGGCGCTCTTCTGTCAATTGAGGAATAGCAAGGCGAATCACCTGACCATCATTTGAAGGATTCAAACCTAAATCGGATTTAAGAATGGCTTTTTCAATATCACCTAGAATCGATTTATCATAAGGCTGAATAACAAGAAGTCTAGCTTCTGGAGTTGAAATTCCTGCCATTTGATTTACTGGTGTTGGTGCTCCATAATAGTCAATTGTAATTCTATCGAGTAAAGAAGCACTCGCTCTCCCTGCACGAATACTCGCAAGCTCACGAGTGTAAGCTTGGATAGCTTTTGACATTCTATCTTTTACAGTTGAAATCACTTGTTTTGGCATTAAATTTTCCCCCTAACAATCGTTCCAATTTTTTCACCCATAACAGCACGTTTAATATTGCCCTGTTCCATAATAGAGAAAACAATAAGTGGAATATCATTATCCATACATAATGAAGAAGCAGTTGAATCCATAACAGCTAATCCTTCTTTAATAACATCCAAGAAAGTGAGGTCATCGTATTTTGTTGCATTCGGGTCAAGACGAGGATCAGCAGAATATACACCGTCCACATTATTCTTTGCCATTAATATCACTTCGGCATCGATTTCAGCAGCACGAAGTGCAGCAGTTGTATCGGTTGAAAAATATGGATTACCTGTACCCGCAGCAAAAATAACTACTCGCTTCTTTTCTAAATGTCTCATTGCACGACGTCTAATATATGGTTCTGCAACTTGACGCATTTCAATGGAGGTTTGAACGCGTGATTCAATCCCCAAATGTTCTAAGCTATCTTGAAGTGCTAATGAGTTCATGACTGTGGCAAGCATACCCATGTAATCCGCAGTTGCTCTGTCCATTCCCATCTCACTGCCTATTTTACCACGCCAAATATTACCACCGCCAACAACAACTGCCACCTCAACACCAAGTTCTGCAATTTCCTTTACTTGTCCAGCGATTGATTTAATAACGGATGGTTTAATACCGAAGCTAGATTCTCCAGCAAGTGCTTCCCCGCTTAGTTTTAGAACGACACGTTTGTACTTAGGACCGCTCATATGAACCTCCTTATTATGTATATTATTATTATTATTAAAAAAAACTTTAAAAATAGGGAACACAACGTGTTCCCTATTCAAAACATATTTTGCGTACCTTGATTAGAACCAATTACTTTTTATTAACTTGATTCATAACTTCTTCAGCGAAGTTGTCTTCACGCTTTTCAATACCTTCGCCTACTTCGTAGCGAATAAATTCACGTACAGTAGCGCCTTTTGACTCTACGAACTGACGGATTTTTTGATCAGGGTTTTTAACGAAAGTTTGATCAAGTAAGCAAACATCTTCGAAATATTTGCCAAGGCGGCCTTCAACCATTTTTTCAACGATTTTTTCAGGTTTGCCTTCGTTAAGAGCTTGTGTAGTTAACACTTGACGCTCACGCTCAACTTCTTCTTGAGAAACTTGGTCACGTGAAACATATAATGGTCTTAGGGCAGCAATGTGCATAGAAACATCTTTCGCTGCATCTGCATCAGTTGTACCTTCAAGAACTGTTAAAACACTAATACGGCCACCCATGTGAAGGTATGCACCAAAAGCATCATTGTCAGTTTTAGATACTACAGTAAAGCGACGAAGAGATAACTTTTCACCAATTTTAGCAATAGCTGCATTGATGTAGTCTGCAACCGTTACGCCATTAATAGTTTGTGCAGAAGCTTCCTCAACAGTTGCCGGTTTGTTAGCAAGCAAGTGCGCAGCTAATTCTTTTACAAGGTTTTGGAATGCTTCGTTCTTTGCAACGAAATCTGTCTCAGAGTTTACTTCTAAAATAACTGCATTGTTTCCTTCAGCAACAACATATGTTAAACCTTCTGCTGCAATACGGTCACCTTTTTTCGCAGCTGACGCAATTCCTTTTTCGCGTAAGAAGTCAATTGCTTTTTCCATATCACCATTTGTTTCTGTTAACGCCTTTTTACAATCCATCATTCCAGCGCCAGTTTTTTCACGTAATTCTTTTACCATTTGAGCAGTAACTGCCATTAGTAATTCCTCCTTAAACTATGTACTATAATATCTTAGCCATTCCTGCATAAGATAAACATTTCTTAAAAAAAGGTGATAAAGGGTCTCCCTCTTATCACCTTTTTGAATAAGTCACTATCTTACGCTTCTTGTGCTACTTCTTCACCTTGTTTAGCTTCTAGAATCGCATCCGCCATTTTACCAGTTAATAGTTTAACGGCACGGATTGCATCATCGTTAGCTGGAATTACAACATCGATTTCATCTGGATCACAGTTAGTATCAACAATACCTACGATAGGAATGTTTAACTTTTTAGCTTCTGCTACTGCGATACGCTCTTTACGAGGGTCGATGATGAATAGTGCATCAGGAAGTTGCTTCATATCTTTGATTCCGCCTAAGAATTTTTCAAGGCGTTCTTGTTCTTTCTTAAGTTGAACAACTTCTTTTTTAGGTAATACTTCGAAAGTACCGTCTTCTGACATTCTTTCGATATCTTTTAAGCGACCAATACGCTTTTGGATTGTTTCAAAGTTAGTTAAAGTACCACCCAACCAACGTTGGTTAACAAAGTACATACCTGAACGAGCTGCTTCTTCTTTAACAGAATCTTGAGCTTGTTTCTTCGTACCAACAAAAAGGATTGTTCCGCCGTTTGCAGCAAGATCTTTCACCCAGTTATAAGCTTCTTCAACTTTCTTAACTGTTTTTTGTAGGTCGATGATGTAGATACCGTTACGCTCTGTGAAGATATATTTCTTCATCTTAGGGTTCCAACGGCGAGTTTGGTGTCCAAAGTGTACACCAGCTTCAAGCAATTGCTTCATTGAAATTACTGACATGTTATTTTCCTCCTATGGTTTCGTTTTCCTCCGCTTGTCTCATTTTTAAACAGCAACTGTAAAATTTACAGCACCGGCTGTTAAATCAACAAGCGTGTGTAATAACACCGTTAAATAATATAGCATATGTGCGAATAACAATCAAGTTTTACTTTCAAAAAAAATCCCCAGTTATACTGGGGACTACTGCTATCATTAATTAGATCTTAATTTATCAAGCTCTACTAGGAATTTATCGTTTAGAACTTTGATATATGTTCCTTTCATACCAAGGGAACGAGATTCGATTACTCCAGCACTTTCTAGCTTTCTTAAAGCATTAACAATAACAGAACGTGTAATACCAACACGATCTGCAATTTTTGAAGCTACAAGTAAGCCTTCATGGCCATTTAATTCTTCAAAAATATGTTCGATAGCTTCAAGCTCACTATATGATAATGAACTGATAGCCATTTGAACAACCGCCTTGCTTCTTGCTTCTTCTTCAATTTCTTCTGACTTTTCACGTAAAATTTCCATACCAACTACCGTTGCACCGTACTCAGCAAGAATAAGATCATCATCATGGAATTTTTCTTGCAATCTTGCAAGGATTAATGTCCCTAGACGTTCCCCGCCGCCAATAATTGGCACAATGGTAGTTAATCCTTCACGGAATAAATCTCTGTTTTCAACAGGAAATGCAGTATATGCACTATCAACGTCAAGGTTTGAAGATGTTTCTTGAATGCTAAAAAGACCATTAGTATATTCCTCTGGGAATTGTCTATCTTCCAACATTTTCTTCATACGTTCATTTTCAATTTGTTGATTTATTGCAAAGCCTAAAAGCTTACCTCTGCGGCTGACAACGAAAATATTCGCTTCAATCACTTCGCTTAGGGTTTCAGACATTTCTTTAAAGTTTACTGGTTTTCCTGCTGCTTTTTGTAATAACACATTAATTTTTCTCGTTTTAGTAAGTAAATCCATCTGTTTCTTCCTCCTAATTAACTCAGAACCATTATTAAGTTTAATTGTTATATAATTACAAGATAAATTGGCTTAAATCTTTGTTTTTTGATATTGCTCCAAGCTTATCATCAACATATTGTGGAGTAATCGTAATCTTCTCCATTAAAATATCAGGTGCCTCAAACGACAAATCTTCGAGTAGTTTTTCTAAAATGGTGTGAAGTCTTCTAGCCCCAATATTATCTGTATTTTGATTCACTTCAAAAGCAACTTCAGCTATTCTACGAATAGCATCGTCAGAAAATTCAATTTGTATACCTTCTGTTTCTAATAATGCCTGATATTGTTTAATTAATGCATTATCCGGTTCAATTAAAATTCTGAAGAAATCGTCAACGGTTAACTTAGTTAGTTCAACCCTAATCGGTAACCGCCCTTGTAATTCCGGGATCAAATCTGATGGCTTTGACATATGAAAAGCACCAGCAGCAATAAATAAAATATAATCCGTTCTAATGGATCCATATTTCGTTACAATGGTTGAACCTTCAACGATTGGTAAAATATCACGCTGTACGCCTTCACGAGACACATCAGCAGAAGATCCGCCTGAGTTTCTGCTTGCAATTTTATCAATTTCATCGATAAAGATGATACCTGTTTGTTCAGCACGATAAACGGCTTCCGTAGTAACCTCATCCATATCAATCAATCTTGCAGCTTCTTCATTGGTTAAAACTTTTCTTGCCTCACGGACAGTTAACTTTCTTTTCTTCCGTTTTTTCGGCATAAAGCTGCTTAGTGCGTCCTGCATATTCATACCCATTTGTTCCATCCCTGAACCTTGAAGCATATCAAACATGGACGGTGTTTGCTCTTCAACTTCTACAGTAACGATTTCTTCTTCTAGTTGACCAAGTGCTAGCTTTTCCCTGACAATTTTACGTTTTTCAGTTATTGAGTAATCTTCTTGATGGGTATCCTGCTCAGGAGTTGTATTGCCGCCGCCAAATAACATTTCAAGCGGATTTTTATAATTTTGTGCTTTCTTTGCCGATGGAACTAGTAAATCAACCAGCCTGGCATTTGCATTTTCCTCAGCACGTTCCTTCACTGCTAACATTCTATCTTCTTTAACCAATCTGACAGATGTTTCAACGAGGTCCCGAACCATCGATTCAACATCACGGCCCACATAACCGACTTCTGTAAATTTCGTAGCCTCTACTTTAACGAATGGGGCACCAACTAGCTTAGCAATTCTCCTGGCAATTTCGGTTTTACCAACACCTGTTGGACCAATCATTAAAATGTTTTTAGGAATAATTTCTTCGCGTAGTTTTTCGTTTAACAAACCTCGTCTATATCGATTTCTCAACGCAACTGCAACTGCTTTTTTTGCGTCCTTCTGACCTATTATATATTGATCCAGTCTCTCAACAATTTGACGCGGTGTTAGGTTATCTGTTTTAGCCATTGTAGGTTCCCTCCCGTTAGAGCTCTTCCACGATAATGTTGTGGTTTGTATATACACAAATTTCAGCAGCTATTTCTAAAGAAGCCTTTGCAATTTCTTTTGCAGTAAGATGGTCACCTGCATATTTCTTTAGAGATCGTCCAGCTGCAAGTGCATAATTCCCACCTGATCCAATTGCTAGAATTCCATCGTCAGGTTCAATAACTTCTCCTGTACCTGATACGAGAAGTAAATCCTCTTTATTCATGACGATTAACATCGCTTCTAACTTTCTAAGAACCTTATCACTTCTCCATTGTTTCGCTAGCTCCACTGCAGCTCGTTGGAGGTTACCATTGTATTCTTCTAATTTGCCTTCAAACATTTCAAAAAGAGTGAAAGCGTCGGCTACAGATCCGGCAAACCCAGCTAATACTCTTCCATTAAATATTTTTCTAACCTTTTTTGCTGTGTGCTTCATCACTACTGCATTACCAAATGTGACTTGACCATCACCAGACATTGAACATTGACCATTATGATGGATTGCAAATATCGTCGTGGCATGAAATTCGTTCATCATTTTTCCTCCTCTTGCAAATTCATTAGCAAACCTATGTAACAAGAGATTGTCTTAAGTAGACAAGTGCATTACACTAGAAATAGTATGAAAACTTTATTCATTTATTCCCTTTTATAAATGGGTATATACGTTCAATTGCTTCCACTAGTCCTCACTTGTTCACCCATGAACAAAAGAATTTTACACTGAGCATATTGGGGTTGTCCAATTGTTTATTGTGATTAAGTTTGTTTCCATTGTAAATGGTAGTTAACGAAAGTTAATAAAACAGTCACATTTATTAATATGTCAACCTCACAAAGGCTACTAAAGCGTAACATACTTCTTAATCCCTTGCAATAAATTTTACAAAACTTTCACAAAGTTCTGAATTGTTTCCAACGCTCTGTTTGCATGTTGCATATTACGTTCCTGTTTTCCCTTAATTTTTTCAGGTAAATCTGGAAACAGTCCAAAATTAGCATTCATTGGCTGAAAATTCTTTGCGTTTGCAGTGGTAATATAGCGTGCCATACTTCCAATTGCTGTTTCAACAGGAAACTCAACAGGATCTTCTCCCATAGCTAATCTAGCAGCATTTATTCCGGCAGCTAGTCCACTTGCAGCAGATTCAACATATCCTTCTACACCCGTCATTTGGCCAGCAAAAAATAAATTTTCACGCTCCCTAAATTGATAAGAAGCTTTAAGTACCTTTGGTGAATTGATAAAAGTATTACGGTGCATAACCCCGTAACGGACAATTTCTACATTTTCAAGTCCAGGTATTAACTGAATTACCTCTTTTTGCGGACCCCATTTTAAATGTGTCTGGAATCCTACGATATTATAAAGAGTTCCTGCTGCGTCGTCTTGACGTAATTGTACCACCGCAAAAGGTCTTTTCCCTGTTTTCGGATCTTCTAAACCAACTGGCTTTAACGGACCAAATAACATGGTTTTCTTTCCTCTTTGGGCCATAACTTCAATTGGCATACAGCCTTCAAAAAAGATTTCCTTTTCAAATTCCTTTAATGGAACTGTTTCCGCTGCAACTAGTGCTTCATAAAACGTGTTAAACTCTTCTTCCGTCATTGGACAATTTAAATAGGCAGCTTCGCCTTTATCATATCTTGATTTTAAATAAACCTTATCCATATTAATGCTATCTTTTTCAAGGATAGGTGCTGCGGCATCATAAAAATATAGATAATCCTCACCAGTTAAAGATTTTAATTTATTCGATAACTCAGGACTTGTTAATGGTCCTGTTGCAATAATCGTTATTCCCTCAGGAATTTCTGTTACTTCTTCATTTATGACCGTAACATTTTCATGGTTTTTAACCATTTCTGTCACTTTAGCTGCAAACTCATGACGATCTACTGCTAAAGCACCTCCTGCAGGGACCGAGCATGCATCAGCGGCAGCAATGATAACAGAGTCAAGTAATCTCATTTCTTCCTTCAATACACCGACTGCATTTGTTAAGGTATTTGCTCGTAAGGAATTGCTGCATACTAGTTCTGCAAATTTATCAGTATGATGGGCAGGTGTCTGTTTAACTGGTCTCATTTCATAAAGACGAACCTTTACACCACGTTTGGCAATTTGCCAAGCAGCTTCACTTCCAGCTAAACCAGCACCAATTACATTTATTGTTACATCGTTCATGTATTTACCTCCTGATTTTTCAAAGCTTAAGCACCATGAATCTAGCTTTACTTTTTACTATGTTTACTTTTCCCTCTTTTTAGCCCATCTTGCATTGTACTATACGAATCAAAAACAAAAAAGTTTTATGTTTCAATAAAAAGTGATGGGGTCATTAAAAAAAAGTGAAAAGGGAGAGCTTGTGCTCACCCTTAACTTTGTGGTTCTTCTTTGTAATCACATTCAATACATTGCACTTGAACGCCTTTTTTCAATTTCTTTTCAACCAGTGGACCTTCGCACTTTGGACAATTTCGTGGTAATGGTTTATCCCATGAGATAAAGTCACATTCTGGAAATCTGTTACACCCGTAAAAGATTCTCTTTTTCTTGCTCTTACGTTCAATTATACTGCCTTCTTTACATTTAGGACATGTAACGCCTATTTCCTTTACAATTGCTTTTGTATTTCTGCAATCCGGAAAATTACTACATGCCATGAATTTACCGTATCTGCCCATTTTGAAAACCATTGGGTTAGAGCATAGTTCACAATCCTCACCAGCAGGCTCATCTTTTATCTCAACAGATTGCATTTCCTCTTCGGCTTTGGCCAAATGCTTTTCAAAATCTTGATAAAATTCATCAATGATTTCAACCCAGCGGACTTTACCTTCTTCCACATTATCTAAATCCTGTTCCATTTTGGCAGTAAAGTCAACATTAAGAATATCAGGGAAGAATTCGAGCATTAATTCATTACAGATTTCCCCTAGCTCAGTGGGAACAAAACGTTTATTATCTAATGCCACATACCCTCGTTTTTGTATCGTATCCAATGTTGGCGCATAGGTAGATGGTCTGCCAATCCCTAATTCCTCAAGTGTTCTAACTAACCTAGCTTCAGTATAGCGCGGCGGCGGCTGAGTAAAATGCTGTTTCGGTTCTATATCCTTTTTGAAGACCTCGTCGCCCTCTTTAAGATCCGGCAGCATTTTATTCTTTTCTTCCACTTGATCGTCTGTTCCCTCTACATAGATTTTCATAAAACCAGGAAACTTTATCTTTGAACCATTTGCCCGGAAAAGTACATTCCCATTTTGAAGATCTACACTCATTGTATCCATAACAGCCTGTGCCATTTGACTTGCCAAGAATCTTTCCCAAATTAGCTTATAAAGCCGCAATTGGTCTCTTGATAAGTATTGTTTCACACTATTTGGATCACGGAAAGTACTTGTTGGACGAATCGCTTCGTGAGCATCTTGAGTATTGGCGTTTTGTTTTTTTTCTTTTCGCTCATCTTCTTTTAAAAAGTTCTCACCGAATTCTTTTTGAATATATTCTGCTGCTTCTTTCTGTGCTACCTCTGAAATCCTGGTTGAGTCCGTTCTCATATAAGTAATAAGACCAACTGTTCCTTCTGCCCCTAGCTCAATTCCTTCATATAATTGCTGAGCTAACATCATGGTTTTTTTAGCACGGAAATTAAGTTTCCTTGCAGCTTCCTGCTGCAAGGAAGAGGTAATAAAAGCTGGTGATGGGTTTCTTTTTCGTTCCTTTTTGGTAACAGCAACGACTTTAAACTTATCACCCTTCATTTGCTTCAAAATAGCCTCAACATCTTGTTCCGATTTAAGTTCTACTTTTTCTTTATTCGCCAGTGCATGGAAAGAGGCACTAAAATGATCCTTCCCCTTAAGCAATTCACTCTCGATTGTCCAATATTCTTCAGGCACAAAAGCCTTAATTTCTTTTTCCCGATCAATAATTAATCGGACCGCAATGGATTGAACTCGTCCAGCACTTAATCCTTTTTTTACTTTTTTCCAAAGTAGCGGACTAATGTTATAACCAACAAGACGATCCAGAACCCTTCTGGCTTGCTGCGCATCAACCAAATCCATGTTGATTGGGCGGGGGTGCTTAAAGGACTCTTTAATTGCGTCCTTTGTTATCTCATTAAAGACCACCCGGCAATCGGATTTTATATCAACATCCAAGCTATGTGCCAAATGCCAAGCAATTGCTTCCCCTTCGCGATCCGGGTCGGCCGCGAGAAAGACTTTCTTGGCTTTTTTTGCTGCTGTCTTTAATTCTTTTAATACTGGCCCTTTTCCGCGAATCGTAATGTATTTGGGTTCAAAGTTCGTTTCTTTAGAGACTCCCATTTGGCTTCGCGGCAAATCACGTATATGTCCCATGGATGCCTTAACTTTATATTTATTACCTAAATAACGTTCGATCGTTTTCGCTTTTGCTGGTGATTCTACAATTACCAGAAACTCTGCCATGCAAATAATCCTCCTCAAGGGGATATAAGAAATGTGAAAGCACTCTGAAAAATAATCAGCCTGCTTACAATTTGAGAAGTTTTCCTAAATTCCAAATTTCTCAATTCGGATCTGTGAAAATACTTTACAAAAATGCCTTATCCCTAAATTTATCAATTTATATAATCATTCCTAAGAAAAGTGGATAGTATATCTTCATGAATACCTCTTATTTTTAAACAAATAACTGTTGATGTCAATGATATCGAAACCGTTTACAACTAGTTAATGATAATAATACGCCAAAATATTCCTATTTACACATTCTTTTTTTCGAATATCTGTTGGAAAATGTATAACATATTAGAAATAATTTCAAGCTTTTTAAGCATTATTCTCCAAGAATATAGAAAAAACCTTTAAAAAACTACTGATTCATCGATATTGTTTTTGACAATTATGGTTATAAGTGAAGTTCTTCTAGTATATCCTCACTGCTCATGACTAGCTTTGCTCCCTGCTTGATGAGGTCATTTGTACCTAGTGAATGTTGACTAAATATGCTCCCAGGTAGTGAAAATACCTCTCTCCCTTCATGTACAGCATAGTTAGCGGTAATGAGGGATCCGCTTTTTCTTTTTGCTTCTATTATAAATGTACCATTTGATAATCCGCTGATGATTCTATTGCGTGCTGGGAAATGCCATCGCAATGGTTTCGTATCCGGTGGATACTCGGAAATTACCAGCTGTGATTTCATCATTTCCTTTGCTAATTCAGCATTCTCCTTTGGATAGATATGATACAATCCTCCTGCTATAACTGCAATGGTTTTGCCTCCATTTTTCATTGCACATTCATGTGCAAGTGTATCTATACCTCTGGCTAAACCACTTACAATCGCTACACCCTTTTCGATTAATGGAGGAAACAAAACAGATATGGCATTCTTGCCATATTGAGTTGCTTCTCTGGAGCCAACCACTGCCAGCTTTGGCTGTTTTTCTAGTAATGTTAGATCTCCTTTTATAAATAATACCCATGGCGGCTGATATATTTCTTTTAACAGACTAGGATAATTTTCATCAAAGATTGTAATTACCTTAATGTTATTTTTTTCGTATTCCTCGATTTGTTGGGAAATGTACTGAAGTTGATTCGATGTTATGGAAGGGGAACTTTTTATGATAGTGTTTGTTGAGGGTGGGAATAGATTATATTGGAAGAATCGTTGTTCATCATGTATAGCTGTTTGAAGAGAAGGGTCTTTTTTTATGAATTGCAAAACTGTATTCCAGGTCATTCCTGAATGGTGGAGCAGAGCAACAAGTCTTTCTCTAAAATCATCCATTAATAAGCCTCCATTATTAAAAAAATAAATAAGAAATAGTCCCTCTGTAAAAAGGGACTATTTCTACTATTCTTAGTGTGTTTTACACTTATCGTATATACCTTGTTCTTTTAGAACTTCAATTAACGTTTCACCCATAACAGATGGTGTATCTGCCACTTTAATTCCGCATTCATTCATAACACGGATCTTTTCATCAGCAGTTCCTTTACCACCTGAAATAATCGCACCAGCATGGCCCATACGCTTTCCTGGAGGAGCAGTGCGACCACCGATAAATCCAACAACAGGTTTAGTCATATTTGCTTTAACCCATTCAGCTGCTTCTTCTTCAGCCGTTCCGCCGATTTCACCAATCATGATAACAGCATATGTCTCTGGATCTTCATTAAATGCTTTTAATACATCGATGAAGTTTGTACCATTTACAGGGTCTCCGCCAATTCCAACAGCAGTAGTCTGACCGATTCCTGCTTGTGTTAACTGGTGAACAGCTTCATAGGTTAATGTTCCAGAACGAGAAACAACCCCAACATGACCTTTTGTATGAATGTAGCCTGGCATGATACCAATCTTACATTCGTCAGCTGTAATAACACCTGGGCAGTTTGGACCAACTAAACGGGTCTTCTTGCCTTCCATATAACGCTTTACTTTTACCATATCCAAAACTGGGATATGCTCCGTAATACAGATCGCTAAATCTAATTCAGCATCAACAGCTTCGATGATAGCATCCGCAGCAAATGGCGCTGGAACGTAGATAACAGAAGCAGTAGCGCCTGTAGCTGCAACAGCTTCACTCACTGTATTAAATACCGGTACACCTTCAACTTCCATGCCGCCTTTACCTGGAGTGGTTCCAGCTACAATTTGTGTTCCGTATTCTAACATTTGTTTTGTATGAAAAAGGGCAGTTGAACCTGTAATCCCTTGAACAATAACCTTCGTATCTTTATTAATAAAAACGCTCACGTTAATTCCCCTTTCTTTCGATCCTATTTCACAAGTGAAACGATTTTTTGTGCACCGTCAGCCATTGATTCTGCAGGAGTGATGGCTAAACCAGACTCAGCAAGAATTTTCTTACCTAAATCAACGTTTGTTCCCTCAAGTCTAACAACAAGAGGTACGCTTAGTTGAACCTGCTTAGCAGCCTCGACTACACCCTCAGCAATGACATCACATTTCATGATTCCGCCAAAGATATTAACAAAAATACCTTTTACGTTTGGATCAGAAAGGATAATTTTGAATGCTTCTGTAACCTTCTCAGCTGTAGCGCCGCCCCCAACATCAAGGAAGTTCGCTGGGTCTCCGCCATAATGCTTAACGATATCCATTGTTGCCATAGCAAGTCCGGCACCATTTACCATACAGCCGATATTTCCATCTAAAGAAATATAGCTTAAATCATATTTAGAAGCTTCGATTTCCTTTGGATCTTCTTCCTCAAGGTCACGGTAAGCGAGCACGTCTTTTTGACGATATAAAGCATTTGAATCAAAGTTTAACTTTGCGTCAAGCGCCATTACTTTACCATCGCCTGTAACAACCAATGGGTTGATTTCAGCAATCGAGCAATCCTTTTCGATATAAGCATTATATAAGCCCATCATAAATTTAACTGCTTGATTCACAAGCTCTTTTGGAATGTTGATATTGAATGCAATTCGGCGCGCCTGATAAGGCATTAAGCCTAGAACCGGATCAATTTCTTCTTTGAAGATTTTCTCCGGAGTTTTTTCAGCTACTTCTTCAATTTCTGTTCCGCCTTCTTCAGAAGCCATGAGTACAACTTTTGAAGTAGCACGATCTAATACAAGACCAACGTAATATTCTTTTTTGATGTCGCAGCCTTCTTCAATTAAAAGACGCTTTACTTCTTTACCTTCTGGGCCTGTTTGGTGTGTAACCAACGTTTTCCCTAGGATTTCACTCGCATATGTACGAACTTCATCAAGGTTTTTAGCAACTTTAACACCGCCGGCTTTCCCCCTGCCGCCAGCATGAATTTGCGCCTTAACCACACATACTTGTGTGCCTAATTCCTTTGCAGCTTCAACAGCTTCTTCAACAGTGAAAGCCACTTTTCCATTAGGAACACTTACCCCGTATTTTCTGAGGATTTCTTTCCCCTGATACTCATGGATATTCATTTCCCATCCTCCTATCAAACTCTTCAAAAAATTGACTCCGTTTTCATTTTATATAATGACTGAAACCTTGTCCACAGTTATGCACAAAAAAATTATATTCCTCATAATATTATGAATTGTTAAATCCAGCAATTAAAGCGCTTTCATAAATAAAAAAACCAAATAATGACAACTTAATGTTTTCTAACAATAACAAAACAAGCATAAAAAGCTTGTCTTGTTATTTATCCATCACCCATTCTTTTACAGGTGCAAAGCTCTTTCGATGATAAGGGGTAATGCCATGACTTTGAATAGCGTGTATATGTTCCTTTGTACCATACCCCATGTTTTGTTGAAAACCATATTCAGGAAATTGCGTTGATAATTCCACCATTAATCGATCTCTAGCAACTTTTGCTACTATCGAAGCAGCTGCTATAGACACACTTTTTGCGTCCCCTTTAATGATAGAATCCACCATAAAAGGTGTTTCAAGTTTCATTGCGTCTATAAGCAAAACCTCTGGTTGGGGGCTTAAAGAAGCAATTGCAGCAAGCATAGCTTTTTTTGTTGCCTCATAAATATTGACACGATCAATTTCAGCAGCGTCAATCTTTGCCACACTAACTGCTAACGCTTCACGTCTAATGATTTCATCATATTCATTGCGCTTTTTTTCGGAAATTTTTTTTGAATCATCAATACCTGGCAAATAAAAATCCTCAGGCAAAATAACGGCGGCTGCCACAACTGGTCCGGCTAGCGGACCCCTGCC
>NZ_BCVA01000029.1 GCF_001591505.1 Neobacillus niacini NBRC 15566 | reverse complement strand
GGACAAATTCACTGTGTCACCTAAAAGCGACTTTATTAATTTATCATAGCCAACATGTAAAGTCAATAACTTTTTTCGAGTTATTTATTTACGTCAGCAGCGACGTTTATTAATATACCAACATATGATTCAAAAGTCAACACACTATTTTAAATTAATTCTTTCTTTTTTTTAAGAGATATTTATCCTTTCTTCCTGCTTTTATTATCTCTTCTCATGTACTTCAGACATTCATTTGGTGAGGCTACTCTTTTAAATAGGGTAAATAAAATCTTATACCGCTCTTCCATTGCGCGCTTTACTATATGGTCAATACGATTATCTTTTAAATCAAATAAGATTTCATCCATCTCTCGCTTAATCAGGTATTCCATTTCTTTTACTTCTTTTTCATTTATGAGAAGCCCAAACATTGAATCATCCTTTACGAATTATGTAGTTATAGTAGTCTTTTCCAAATTAGTAAAATTTATAATTATTTTTTTCTTAATCATATTAATTTAAAAATACGCATAGGTATGAGACAAGGATAGCAATGGACGAGGTGGTATATATGAATTTCTTTTTTGTATTAAATAGTAGATCTGTAAAACAAACCATTTTGATTGTAGTCGCTGCTTTTTTTACCGCATTGTTTTTATTTATGGGAAATCTCTCGTTATCTCCAGTTTTTTCAACAAAGGACGGTCCTAAAGCTGTCTATCGCGGGGAAAAGGATATAGCTCTAACCTTTAATATTGGTTGGGGTGATGAAAAAGCAGAACCCATTTTGGATGCACTAAAAAAGGAAAACGTCAAAGCAGCAACCTTCTTTTTAGCTGGTTCATGGGCTGAGCGGCATCCGGATATAGTTAGCAGGATTGTCAAGGAAGGTTACGAAATTGGGATTCTTGGGTATGCCTATGAAGATTATACAGAATTAGAAGATGTGAAAATCGGAAAGGATATTTCAAAAGCAAAGGAAGCCTTCAGAAAGTTAAATATTAAGGACATCAAGCTTCTACGGGCTCCTACTGGTCATTTTGATCAACGTTCCTTAAAAATAGCGGAACGATATGGGTACACGATGGTTCATTGGAGTGTAGATTCTAAGGATTGGACCAACCCTGGGGTAAAGCAAATACAAGAGAATGTAAAGAAGGCTGCTAAAGGAGATATCATTCTTCTCCATGCCTCAGATTCAGCTAAACAGACGGCAAATGCTTTACCAGGAATCATTCAAGACTTGCAGGGAAAGGGACTTAAACTAGTAACAGTATCACAGCTAATTGCTAATGGCGTTGTTGAGTCAAGGGAAATTAAATAATATAAACGAAAACCGCTCACTAATTTTACAAAGCGTATACTTGTATGGTGCAAAACGGTAAATCATAGACAAATCAAATAGCAAATCACATCAGCTTCAAAGTACATTCCACAGTCAAAAGGCTTAGAGATGCAAATATCTCTAAGCTTTTTTTAAAGAAACCACCCCAAAGTTGCACAAGTTCAATAGCTGCTAAATCAAGTTTGATAAATAAGCGGAGGAATTTCTACTAAATTGGGAAATATCACTGAAAATGCCTAAATAGACGGAAGGATTCCGACTATCGACACGAATATATGGAAATGTGAAATTTTGCCTTGCTTTATCGAAAAATCTCCGCTTATATACACCGAACGGGCTCTGTTCTGCAGTCTAACCGAAAAATCTCCGCTTAAAATCACTGGTTACTCAATTAAGAATAAGCCTTCCTAACCAAGCAAACCTCATTTAGATGCGTTGAGGGGACCATCATTTTGCAACACGTACTAAATCACAAACATTCACACGATCAAGAAAAAACGCACTATGAATTATAATGTGAATTCAAGTGCGCTTTTTTATGTGTTTTATATTGTTTGAACCTCTAAATTTTAATGGACGGTTTTTTTGCTTAATTTTTTCGGAGATTTTGTTTTTTTATTACTAGAAGAAGATTGCTTACTTTGTCTATGCTGCTGGGACTGCATATTTAGTTTATGAAGAATTAATAGTTGATACGCATTACAAGCTAATAAGGAAAACAACATTAAATAAACCCAGCTAGGTTCATTTACTCGTAACACAGGGAACCATTCTATAACAGTTACAACAATCATGAAAAAGAGTGCTGGAATAAATGCTTCACGATTGGTTTGTTTCGCCTTAAACCAAGCAGTAACTAACGAAGGAATTAGCAGCAAGGCTGCCAGCACGATATATGATAGGAGGCTTTCCCCTGTTTTTGCAAAGGTCTCATAGCGCAAATATACAACGTCAAATAACACAAATAGAATTAATATAACTTGAACTCCATTCCAAAGTGAAACGGATTTAAAAATACCTAAACCAAAACGGTGAACCGTTAAGTAGGCGAAAAAGCCCATTTGACTAACCACACTATAAAGAATGCCCCATAAAATAAACCAAAAAAGGGCAGATAATATATTGATCACGCGAAAATCGATAAAATAGTGCACATATTCATTCCAATTGATAATAAAACCTACAATTGCTGATGTAATTCCGCCAATTAAAAGCGTAGTCATAAACAGCCTGACCCAAATACGACTCGTCACACAATTATCCTCCAATAACAAAAAATAAATACCATACTGATTGTACCAATCCGAATATAAAAAATCCATCTTTTCAATTTCTTTACGCATAATCTAAGGTGCTTTTCTTCATCCTAAAAATTAAGGACTATTATGTGAAAGGAGCTTTTTTAAATGAAAGCAAAAAAGCTGATGCTCCCCTTGCTGATCACTATGCTTCTGTCTAGTTGTGCTTCTCCTGAAGCTAGCGGTGGAGATCAAATAGATTATGAAGCAACAAAGAAAATGGTTGTTGATATACTTAAAACAGATGACGGCAAGAAAGCACTACAAGAGGTTATGTCTGATGAAAAAATGAAAGAAACGCTAGTAATGGACCAGAAAGTGGTGTCTGATACCATTCAGCAAACCCTAACCTCTGATGCTGCGACAGAATTTTGGAAGAAAACCTTTAGTGACGCCAAATTCGCAGAGGGCGTAGCAAAAAACATGAGATCCGAGAATGAAAAACTTTTAAAGGATTTAATGAAAGATCCTGAGTATAGAGCCATGATGATAGAGGTTTTTAAAGAACCAGAAATTCAGAAAGAAATGGCAGATGCGCTAAAAAGCAAAGAATATCGAGAACATCTTCAAACCG
This sequence comes from Neobacillus niacini NBRC 15566, assembly GCF_001591505.1. Lineage (GTDB taxonomy): Bacteria > Bacillota > Bacilli > Bacillales > Cytobacillaceae > Neobacillus > Neobacillus niacini. The sequence continues at coordinate 68,679 of NZ_BCVA01000029.1, read as the reverse complement.
TTATCTCTGAAACACTTGAAAGCCCTCTTTTTAAAGTAAAAATGCAGGAATTACTCTTAAAAGCCGCTGAGGAAACACAGAAAGAAGAAGAGAAAAAATAAAGAGCTTGGGATTTCAAAAAAATGCCTCTTCCGCGGTTGGAAGAGGCATTCTTTTATTTATTTAAACGACTTGTCATTTTTTCCGCAATCTCTAGATAAATTTTTCCTAATTTATGATCTTCTTGATAGATTGATGGCGCAAAATCCTCGTCATTCCAATCAGGCTGATTGAGCGGTAAACGGCCAAGCACTTCTGAGTTTAAATCCTCGGCTAATTTATCTCCGCCGCCTTTACCGAATACATATTCTTTTTCACCTGTCAGTTTACTTTCAAAGTAAGCCATATTTTCGATAATCCCTAAAATCTCATGATCGGTACGCAATGCCATCGCCCCAGCACGTGCCGCAACAAATGCCGCAGTTGGGTGTGGAGTGGTTACAATCACTTCTTTACAAGCAGGAAGCATCGTATGAACATCTAATGCGACATCTCCTGTTCCAGGAGGCAGGTCTAATAGTAAGTATTCAATTTCTCCCCATTCGACTTCATTAAAGAAGCTATTTAGCATTTTCCCTAACATCGGCCCGCGCCAGATGATCGGAGAATTATCTTCTACAAAAAAGCCCATGGAAATGACTTTTACCCCAAAACGTTCAACAGGAAGAATTTTTTCTCCTCTGACAACTGGTCTTTTGGTAATTCCCATCATATCCGGAACACTAAAACCATAAATATCTGCGTCAATTAATCCAACTTTTTTACCTAGTCGCTCGAGTGCCACGGCAAGGTTAACCGAGACGGTGGATTTACCGACCCCGCCCTTACCACTAGCAATGGCGATAAAAGTTGTTTTATTAGAAGAAAGTAATCCCTTGTCTTCTGATTCACTTGCATTAGCGCGGTGTTCCGCTAATACCGCTTCAGGCAGTTCACTAAAACGGATTCCAACCGTTTGGGCACCAGCCTCTTTCAGCAAATTAACCACTTGTGTTTGAAGCTGTAATTGTTCAGCGGTTCCAGTTTTCGCAATCTGTAATTTTACGCTGACATGGCTTTTCTCTTCTTTGATTTTTACTTCTTCTATTGCATTTAATTCATCTAACGTTTTATGTAAAAATGGTTCTTTTAAGCTGCCTAGTACTTCACGGACTTTTATTTCTGTTAACATGTAAACAAACACCTCACCTTATGAATTCGTTTCCAGTTTTCAGTATACCATATTCTTTTCTAGAAGCAGTTAAATGAATCACATCCACTATGATTTCAAAAAAAAGAAGGTGTTTAGACACCTTTATTCATCCTCGATCTTTAATTCCTTTTCATTGGTGAAATATCGAAGGACACCTTGATAGATGGAAGCTGCTATTTTCTCCTGGTAGGCCTCCTTCTTTAATTGCTCTCTTTCATTTGGATTTGAAAGGAAGCCTACCTCCACTAACACCCCAGGCTTTTTAGCATTTTTTAAAATATAGACGGAATTAATAGGCTTCGCTTTTCTCGTTGTATTTTCTAAATTAACAATCAGTTCATCCTGAATGAATTTTGCTGCTTTGGCATTTTCTTTGAAATGAGGAGCATAAAATGTTTGCGCTCCACTCCATCTTGAAGAAGGAATAGCGTTCAAGTGAATGCTGACAAAAAAATCATTATCGGAATTGTTTATCATTTTTAAACGTTTTTTTAAATCTTCTACTTTTCTCCTACTGTATCCTTTTGTTCCTTCATCAGCTAGATCTTTATCTGTTTCACGGGTCATGACCACTAAGGCTCCCTGTTCTTGTAAATAGTCTCTGACCTTTAATGAAATATCCAAGGCAATATCTTTTTCTAACACTTTGGAATTTCCTGCTCCACCATCTGGACCGCCATGGCCAGGATCGAGTAAAATGATTTTGCCGGATAACGGGAGATTCCAAGAATCGCCCCACGTATCCTCTTTAACAAAATCATATTGTAAGATCAAAAATAACAGAAGTAAACCAACTGAGAAACCAATGACCTTAAATTTTTTCTTTGACACCCAAATCATTCCTTCCCGCTCGTCCCTATTCACTTTACTATATGGGACAAGGGGACTGTTTAGAACAGGAAGAAATGTTAAACCCAGGATTATCGCTAATCCTGGTGCTTGAATATGCCATTTGATTAATGCAATCGCAGCTTTCGGCGTCGCTGAGCTTTTTCATACCCTTCTTTCCACCAGGTATCAATATACCCCTCACAGGAATAATAAAGGGTTTCACTCATGGTCCCTTCTTCACCATTTCCCCAATATAGGAGAAAATTGTAGAGCGTATCAATTAAATGCTTCTCTTCTCTATAACAACGTTTTCGAACATCATCTATATTTTCACCGTAATAACCAAATTTGCTAAATTTAGCTCCTAATAAGTAAGCTTCTAATGCTACATCATAACAGGCTTCTTCAATGCCTGTATTCATGATAAAAGTTGACGCAATTCTGGATGAGCCAAAATATTGCTGCACCCGTTCTTTTAACATTTTAACAGACAAGTCCTTTAAAACGGACCGCTCGTATTTGATTTGTTTATCGCGACGCTTTTCTTTAAAGGTAGTAATGACAGTCACTCTTTTCACCTCTTAGGACTATTCTTCATCCTATAGGCATAAGAAATTCAAATTCATCAGCGTTTTCAATTGCCAATTTTTATTGAATCTTGTCGTCTTTAGTCCAAATAATTGAAAACGTGCTTCCCCTGTTGCTGCTTTCTGATAAAATTAAATCTCCATCAAGGGCTTTTGCAAGCATTTTACTGAAAGGCAAACCTAAACCAAGACCTCTTACCTTTAATTTTTTCTTTTCACCACGGAAAAATCTTTCAAATACATAAGGCTGTTCTTCTTCTGGAATTCCAGATCCCGTATCTAATATGTCAATACCGCAATCTGTCAGCCTTACTATTATTGAACCCTGGCCATCAATTGATTGATAGGCGTTGTTTAACAGGTTAATCATGATTTGCTGTAACCGCAATGGATCGATGTACCGGTACAAGGTTTCATTAGGCACATTGACTTGATAATCAATCGGTTGAGGCTGTGTGACCGCCCATGCACGGACAATGTTCTCTATAAGCTCATTCAAGTTGTGATTTTCTAGTCTGATGGAAAAGGCCCCTGCAGCTAAGGAATTAAAATCTAATAAATCTGCAATCATGGTTTGGAGCCGAGTGACTTCCTTGAGTGTAATATCCAGAAACTCTTCCCTTTCCTCACCCGTGACAACTCCATCACGCACTGCTTGGATCAGTCCGCTAATGGAGGTTACAGGTGTTTTTAGATCATGTGTAACACCCGCTAATAATTCAGCACGAAGTTCTTCAAGCTGGCTCAGGCGCTTCGTCATCTCCGCAAAGGAACTGACGAGTTCATAAATTTCCTGTTCGTTCGATTCTAAATTTAAGTTAAGCTCATAATTCCCCTCTTTGATTTGCGCCGCCGCATGTGCAACATCTTGGATCGGCCTTAGTATTTTCTTCGAGAGCAGGTATATCACAAGCCAACCTAATAATCCTAAGCCTCCTAATAAAATAAATAATAGACGATATTCCTGATTAACCTCTGACAATTCCTCTCCGCTTTGCATTAACACAACCCAGCCAATTTGGTCGTGATTTTTCATAATCGGAGATTTGACAGCATACATGACACCGATATCTTCTACATCGAGCCTTTGTATGGTTTCTTTATTCTCAAAAACCTCACCGGGAATTTCAATTTTGTTCTGATTCCGCGGCCCCATTCGTCCAGGGTTCATATGCCGCGGTCTTGAAAAAATCTCTTCTCCCTTTAAATTTGTGATGAATAGCTCTGGCTCTTTTTCCAATTGAAGGACTCTAGCTCGTTCCTCCAGCATACGATTGAAAAATGGATCAACCTCCATCATTCCATTTGATTGAGTTACTCGGTTTGCAGTTTCAACCGCTAAATATTCCATTAACTTCAAGCGATTCTCCAAGGTGGCTTTTTGAATCCACCATAAAGATCCGGCACCTAACAGGACTAATCCAATAATTAGCGTAACAAGGTATCTTGTTGTCCAATACGTAAGTAATGTTGTTCGTTTCTTATTTTTCATAAACACAGAATTGATACCCCAATCCCCGATGGGTACGTATTTCGCCTTGCGAGACTGGCCATTCACACAATGCTTGCCGTATCCGTTTTATTGCTAAATCAACAGCACGATCACTGCCTTCATAATCCATTCCCCAGACACTTTCGATAAGGTCGTCTCTTGTAAAGGTTCTATTTGGCCTTTCTGCTAAAAAGATAAGCAAACTGAGGTCTTTAGGTGTTAAAATAACCACTTCTCCATTGATAGTTACAACATGAGAATCAAGGTTTATTTTTAAACTGCCAAACTGCTTACTGTTTTCTGTATCAAGAACATTTGCTGAACGCCGCAGCACAGCATTCACACGTGCTATGACTTCCTCACCAACAAATGGTTTTGTGATATAATCATCTGCTCCTTGATTTAATCCCTTAAGACGATAATCAATATCCCCTAGAGCGGTTAGCATAATCACTGGACAGGCACTAATTTTTCGAATATCTTCCAGAATACTCCAGCCGTCTCTACCTGGCAGCATAACGTCAAGTAATACAAGATTTGGACAATTTTCATGAAATAAACGCAATGCTTCATCTCCATCGTAGGCTTGTACGACATGATAGCCTGCATGCTGTAAGTAAACAGCCAACACTCTCGAGATTGTCTGTTCATCTTCAACAACCAAAATGGTTTTCATTACTTAAACAACCTCCAATCTCTTTAACTATACTAGAAAATCCTCGGGTGGAATATACCGAGGATTTTGACTAATATAGTTTAAACTCCCATATTGCTACTAAGAGCGGTGCCACCTACTCCTTGTTGCCCTTCGCCGCCTTTATGCATATCGCCGCCATGTCCACCGCCTCTATGACCTGGACCGCCCATTCTCTTGCCAAACATTCCGAATGAGTCATTACCGAGTAGTTCTTTTAACTTCGCAGCATCCTTTTTTTCTATTTCACTTATTATTTCTTGTGTTGATTTATCCGTAGCAGCGATTCCCAAATCTTTTGCTAATTTTGCTATTTTTTGATCTCGCACTTCATCAGCAATCTGTTGAATCGTTTTTGCGTCGATCGTAATATTATATTCCTTTGCGTCCGCTAATACTTTTGCCTTGTAAACTTCTTGGGCAATTTCGTTCATTTCCTTTCCTTCTACACTTATACCTAGTTCTTTTGCCTCCTTATTAATGGTTGCGGTATATACTTCCTGTGTTAATGTGGTTAAATCTTTCCCTTCAGTTGTAATTCCTAACTCTTTTGCCTTCTTATTCAGATCAGCTTGTCTAATATCCTTCATTAATGTTTCTGCATCTTTACCATCAGTTGTTACTCCTAGTGCTTTTGCTTCTTTTTGAAGCTCAGCTAAGCGGATTTCCTGAAGCAGTGATCGTGCATCCTTTCCATCTGACTTAATATCTAATGCCTTAGCTTTCTCTTGCAATTTGGCTAATTGTACTTCTTTTGCAAGAGTATTAATATCCTTATCAGTTGTCTTGATACCTAAATCCTTCGCTTCCTGCTTTATACGTGCTGCTTGGATTTCCTCCATTAACGTTTCTGCGTCTTTGCCGCTGGTTTCAATTCCCAAGCTCTTTGCTTGGGCCAATAGTTCTTCTGAATCCATACCCATATGCCCAAAACCCATCATGCCTTTAAAGCCCTTTATCATATTTTCAACCTTTGTACCCGTGCTGCTCGTTGTGTCATCGTTTGCAAGCGTGGTAGTTGCATAACCTCCTAGCAATAAGACACCTGCAACCGTTAACCCCCATACAGATTTTTTCATTTAAATTACCTCCTGATTTTAGCAGGCTCATGTACTTGCTGAACCTTGTACAATTACTTTAACGCCCAAATAAGTCAGGAGGATGTCAAATGAAAATATTTTTCTAAACATAAAAAGACCTCAACCATATTGGATGAGTGTCTTTTTATGTTGCATAATTGAAGGGTTTTCCTTGTGAAGTTTATTTCAATATCTACTTTATTCTAATACGCTTTTCAATAGAGGATACATTTCCATCACCTATACGGCTCATTGAAATACTACGATCACAGATTGCCTCTACATCATTGCGGTCATGTGTAACCAAAATACATGTGATACCGGTTTTTTTCAGGATTGAGCGAAGTTCTAACCTGATTGAGTCTTTTAAATCGGAATCTAAATTACTAAAAGGTTCATCCATTAACAGCACTTTAGGCTGTGGGGCAAGTGCACGAGCCAAAGCAATTCGTTGCTGCTGTCCACCGCTCAATTCATGAGGATATCGTAGCTCAAACTCTTCCATTTGAACGAGCTCGAGCATTTCTTTCAGACGTGATTTACGCTCATTTCTGCTCGTACGCACGAGCCCAAAAAGGAGATTATCCTTTACTGTCATATGCGGAAACAGGACATAATCTTGAAAGACCATACCTACGCTCCGATCTTCCGGCTGAACAAATAGCTTTTCAGTCACTACTGGAGCTTCTGCTATATGAATAGCACCTTTATTTGGTATCTCCAGTCCTGCAATCAGCCGAAGCAGTGTACTTTTTCCACTCCCACTTTGCCCTAAGATACCCACAATCTCGCCCTTATTCATAGAAAAAGAAAAATCGTTAATGACAGGTTCCTTTGATTTCGTAAATGAAAAAGTCAGCCCCTTGATCTCTAAAATTTTCATTTTTTCACCCTCTTATCTATCAAATGAAAAACAACTACAGACATGGTGCTGATCGCGATAATCATCAGGGAAGGAATTGCTGCCTCATGAATCATCTCATCTTTTGCATATTGAAAAGTTTTGGTCGCCAATGTCTCGAAGTTAAATGGCCTTAATAACAATACTAAGGGCAATTCCTTACAAATTTCAACAAATGTTAAAATAAAGCCGCTGAATAGTGCGCCTTTAATTAATGGTAATTCCACTCTAAAAAACGTTTTCGTTATTCCATGGCCTAGTAATCTAGAGGCCTCGGTATATTTCGTACCTATCTTTTCAAAACCCACTTCAACCGCATTATACCCTGTAGCCATAAAACGAATAACGTAACCAACAATCAGCATTACAATTGACATGCTTAAAAGTAACGGTGCATCCCCGAGCCCCATATAGGAGTAAAGCGGTGCCAGTGTTTCATCAAGTTGTATGAAGACAGCTAATACACCAATAGCAATAATAGCACCAGGTATTGAATAACCAGAAGTAATCACTTTTGACAATATATATGGAAATGCCCATTTTGATCGGCATACATTCGCAATGATAGTAGCAACAATAATGATGATGGCTGTAGAAATTGCTGCTATAGAAACTGTCTGAGTCAATAAAGTAAAAAAGGATATGTCCCAAACCTTATCAAACGTCAACCCAGCCCAGGCAATTAGTTGAAATAAAGGGATGATAAATCCTAAAGATAATACAATAGTACAAAACATAAAAGCTGCTGCAGCTGGTACACCTTTTAATTTAATAGGAACAAGCGGTTTGGACTTATTACTTAGATGGTATCTCTTTCTTTGTCTAAGCAATCTCTCTAAAATGAATACTCCAATGATGATAAACATAAGCCAAGCAGCGAGCCGCATAGCTGTATCCACATCATACATACCGAACCATGTTTGAAAAATTGCGGTAGTAATCGTGTGAATTCCAAAATAGCTGGTAACTCCGTAGTCACTCAGCACCTCAAAAATGACTAATCCTGCTCCACCTATAATGGCTGGTCTAGCAAGCGGAAGCACGATTTTAAAAAATACTGCCGTTGGCTTTCTTCCAAGTAGTCTTGCATTTTCAATATATGATGAACTTTGGCTTTCCAAAAATGCTCTAGCAATAATATAGACATATGGAAACAAAAATATCGTAAAAACGAAAATTGCCCCACGTAAGGAGGAAAATGATAATAGTTCAGGATTAATTTGAACGTCCCATTGATTTCGTAATGTACTTTGAACGATGCCTGTATAACTCAGCATGGTTCGGTAGGTATACGCTGCAATATAAGGCGGAATCGCAAGTGGGAGGATTAATCCCCAGCGAAAAAACTTACGGAACGGAAAATCATACGCTGAAGTCAGCCAAGCAAGTGTAACTCCTAAAAAAATAGTAAGAATCCCGGTAAAGAAAACCAGGATTATGGTGTTTATTACATAATTCCCCAATAAATACTCGCGAATTTGGTACCAATTTTCATTTGGCTCTTGAAATATTTCTAAGAAAACGTAAAGGATGGGCAACAGAATAACTGCTGCCCCTATTAAGCTGATAATCCACCATCCGTTAAGCTCTTTTTTTGCATAGCGCTTAACACTTTCAAGTTTCATCTTTATTTCCAACCTGTCTTATTAAAGATTTCGATTGCTTTTGCATTATGTTCACCCAAGGTTTCAAAATTTAATTCCTGCATTTTGAATTCTCCCCATGATTGAAGTAATTCAGGCTGTTTTGCTTTTGGGTTAACTGGGAACTCATAGTTGTTTGCTGATAAATATTCTTGTGCTTCCACATCTGTCATATATTCAATTAATTTAACCGCATTTTCTTTATTTTTGCTATGTTTTGTTAATCCAATTCCACTGATATTAACGTGAGTACCATTCGTTTCTTGGTTTGGATAAAACACTCCGATACTTTCGGCAACCTTCACTTCTTCCGGATCTTCGGAATTTGCTAGTAAACCAACGTAGTAAGTGTTCATAATGGCTACATCACCAGTCCCAGCTGCAATTGCCTTTGCCTGGTCACGATCACCGCCATCAGGCTGGCGGGCAAAGTTTTTCACAATTCCCTCAGCCCATTGCTCTGCTTTTTCTTCACCATTTAGTTCAATAAAAGAAGCGAGTAACGATTGATTGTATAGGCTTGTTGATGAACGTGCAAGAACCTTACCTTTCCATTGATCATCTGTTAAGTTTTCATATGTAGATAATTCTTCTGGTTTTACTCGGTCTTTCGCATAAACAATAACTCGTGCTCTTGTTGCCATTCCTACCCAGAAGTCCTCTTTATCTCTTAAATTTTCCGGTACATTTTTGTCTATTACTTCTGAGGTTACAGGCTGAAGGATGTCATTCTTTTTTGCATTAGCCAGAACTCCTCCATCCACCGTTAAAAATAAATCCGCTTGTGTGCTTTCCCCTTCACGCTTTAAACGTTCAATTAATTCCTCTGCCTCCGCTTTTACAACATTTACTTTAATCCCTGTTTCTTCCGTAAACATTTTATATACTTCATCATCTGCCTCATAATGTCTGGCAGTATAAACATTAACAACCTCGTTTTTTGTTGTAGTCTTTTTCGTTGTTTCCTTATCTGAATCCGAACTGTTTTGGTTTGAGCCACAGCCAGCCAGACCTACGGCAAGAATTGCACTAGCCATCACAGGTTTAAACCATTTTGTTATATACATTTTTTGTTTCCCCTTTTCAATAGATAATATTTTGTCGTTTAATGATAACCATTTTCAATTACCTTTAGTTTACTGATAACGATTATCATTGTCAATGCATCTTTTGGATTTTTCAAAAAATACAGGGAATAATTAAAAAAGACTCTCAATTAAAATGATTGAGAGTCTATGAAATATGAGTGTGAACATAGGAGCACCACAATCACTTATTTAGGATATGGGGAAACTAATTGTATTCCTGTTATGTGCTTTATTTCTTGAAGGGTAAATAGCAATAAAAAGAGGCACCAAAAATTGGTGGCCTCTTAATCCATATTAATATAATAGATATTTCTCACGAATCTCATTAAATTCATCTAAACCATTCTGCCATGCTGCTTTCATTTCCTCAATACTTTTGCCAGCTTCAATATCAGCACGGATGGAGCCATTACCGACAAGGTTATCAAAGAAGGAGATTCCGGCTGCACTTGGTGCTCTAAATTGGAAATCATTTGGATACATATCATGGATTGTTTTTACGATATACAATCCTGTTTCAAACGGCTTATAAGAGTTTCTGTCTGTAACATGAATTTGAATTCCGTGACTTAATACATTTGCATGTTTTGAAAATGTCGGAATAAATGATGCTGCACGGAATGTAACGCCTGGTAATTTGTAAGAGTTTAACTTGGCCGCTAAGTTGTCACTATTAATAAACGGTGCCCCAATCAATTCAAATGGCTTGGTTGTTCCTCGTCCCTCCGACACATTGGTTCCTTCAATTAGAGCAGCTCCTGGGTAGACAACAGCCGTTTCTAATGTCGGCATGTTTGGTGACGGAAGGACCCATTCTGATGGCGTTTCATCAAAATACATGTTCCGCTTCCAACCATCCATTTCCACTACTGTTAAATCGGCTCCAATCCCAAATTCACTATTGAATAGCTTCGCCAATTCCCCCACGGTCATCCCGTGACGGACAGGAATCGGATATTCACCGATAAACGAAGAATACTTATCCTCAAGTACAGGCCCTTCGACTTTTGTACCGCTGATTGGATTTGGACGATCAAGAACGATAATCGGAATATTGTTCTCTTTTGCCGCTTCCATAGCTAACGCCATTGTATAAATGTATGTGTAGAAACGTGCTCCGACATCTTGAATATCAAATAGCAATACATCAACATTGCTTAACATTTCAGGTGTCGGCTTCTTGGTCTTTCCATATAAGCTGTAAACAGGAAGTCCTGTTTTTTCATCCGTATATTGTTCAACGTACGCACCAGCTTGTGCACTTCCTCGTACACCATGCTCTGGACCATAAAGAGCAGTCAAGTTCACATCGGGGTTATTGAAGAGTAAATCTACGATACTCGTAACGTTTTGATCTACTCCGGTTGGATTAGTAATCAACCCTACGCGTTTATCCTTAATCAAATCTATTTCATCCTGCAACAAAACCTCAACACCCAAACGGAACTTTTTATTCTTTTTCTCTTTATCGTTCTTGGCCATTGCTGCAGAAACCGTAGATAGTAATAAAACGAGAACCAATAAACCTGTAAGCCACTTTTTCAAAACTATCCCTCCTCTTTATTTATTCCCTGCCTAGTATCCTAACCCGTGGTCAAAACTGTATAATACACTACCATCATGGTTATAAAGTGTAACTGGAAGTTTTCCAGTTGGATTGTTCTTTCCAAAAATGGTGTTTGCTGCTGCTTCAAAGCTTGCTGGTCTGAAACCATATTGAACCAGGTAGGCGTCTACATTTGTGTAGGACATAATGTCATATGGATTTCTTGCCCCAACAGCGATAACAGGTACTCCAGTCTCTATGAGTTGTCTTGTCATCACCATTTGACTAGCGTTTTGTGCTCTGCCACTAACACTAGAAGTGTAGGTACCTGCAATGATATATTTCGCACCTTGTACTTGTGCTAACTGCGCTTCAGTAAGTTTATCAGAAGCATTGATATAAACGGCGCCAGCATGGTGCTTTTTAACCTCATTTGCAAGCAAATTAATCGAGAATCCAGAACCTCCAACTACGACAATCTTATCTTCAGGAGAAACGGAAAGCGGAAGAACGGAATCATTTTTTACAAGAGTAATGGACTTTTCTGCTGTTTCTTTTTCAACTGCTTTATGTTCAGCTGACCCTACTACTCTAAGTGCATTCGCTACCTTATCGTCGAGGCTCCTTTCCATTTCAGCCTTAACGATTCCTCTATTTAACTTCAGTGTTAAGATTCTCTCAACTGATTGCTCTAATCTATCTTCTGAAATATCGCCTGAAGCAACAGCCTCATAAATGCCATTAGCTACAGCTTCTATTCCAACCGGCATTAAGAGAATGTCTGTACCTGCTTTAACCGCACGAATTGCTGCGTCAACAGGACCAAAATGATCTGCTATTGCACCCATATTCATGGCATCCGTTACAATAACCCCTTTAAAACCCATTTCTTCGCGCATTAGACCTGTTAATATCTTGTGGGAAAGCGTACCTGGAACAGAGACTTCTGTTCCGTCCTTTTTAGAAATAGCTTTTGTATCGTCTATTTTCGGAAATGTCACGTGTGCAGACATAATCGCATCAATTCCCGCATCCATTGCCTGCTGGAAAGGATATAATTCTACCTTCTTCAAACGATCAATATCATGTGGTACTGATGGAAGTCCTACATGGGAATCAACCGCAGTATCTCCATGGCCAGGAAAATGCTTAGCAGTCGCCGCAGTCCCTGTTTCATGTAGTCCTTTAATATACGCATTTCCTAGGTTAGCAACTAGCTCAGGATCCTCACCAAAAGATCGAACGCCTATAACTGGATTATCTGGATTGTTGTTTACATCCAACACCGGTCCAAAATTCATGTTAATACCCAGTGCATGAAGCTCCTTACCAATTGTCCGTCCAACTTTTTCGGCAAGCTCTTCAGATCTAGCCGCACCTAACGCCATATTCCCAGGCATGTCGGTACCAGTTTGCAGACGTGTAACGATTCCACCTTCCTGATCAATCGAAATCAACAGTCCGTACTTTTCAGCAGCTTCTTGATAGGCACTGACTAACTTTGTTGTTTGATCAGCTGACACCGTATTCTCACGGAATAAAATCACACCGCCAAGATGATAATCCTTTACGAGCTTGGCAATTTCCGGATTCATTTCCGTTACATTTTTCCCCTTCCAGGTTCTAAAATCAGGCATTAGCATTTGTCCGACCTTTTCTTCCATGCTCATCTGCTTGATGGCATTACCGATAAGATCGTAGCGTGCGCCTTCTTCTTTTTCTATAATGACCTTTTCTTGGTTTCCTTTGAATTGAATCGATATTCTATCGTTATAGCTGCCATCGCTGACAGATATAAAGGTTTTACCATTGTGACCAGATAATGTTACCTCTCCATTTTTAGAGACAGAGGCAACATTCTTATTGGACGACTTCCATTTTAAATTTTCAGAGGCCAACAGAAATCGGCCATCATCATAAATATGAAGCGCGTTTAAAGCAAGTTTGTTATCCGTCACTTCCCGTGTAACTTGTGGCACATTTAGGTCTATCACTAAATCTTTAATGTCCGAAGCAGCTACTGCACCTGAAATTGGAATTCCTGTTAACAAAAGTGCGATTGCTAGAAACGAGGTGAATACTGTCTTTACTAATTTTCGCATGTTTCTCCTCCTCAATTGGTTCTTTATTTAATAATCTCTTAGTTCCCATTCGTTTTTAGAAAAGGCAAGAGTGTTTCCTGAATCTAGTTTTGGATTCTGAATATACCATCCACGTGAATTTGTAGATCCATCCGTTCGATAGACAAATCGTAATTTTGTTGCATCACTAGGGATTGGCAATTCTTTCTTTTCCCAGCCATTACTTGTGCCTGTTAAGAGAGCAAGTTGCTGCCAACTGCCATCTCTAAAAATCTCTACAGACCCACTATCCCAAACATTCTCAATCCTATGCCATGTCGAAAAGGTGAGTTTGCTATCCTCAGATAAACTAAGATCAGTTTCCATAACTCGATTAAGCTTGTCACCGTACCCGGCAAACCAAGCTTCACCTTTATCAGGAATAGATACAGGAATGGAGTCGGCAACATTCCTAGCAAATAGACGACGGGTTTGATTCATTGATCCCATGTTTCTTGATGGATGGACTCGGTTGGTTAGTAAAATCGCTACTGTTTTATTATTAGGGCTTACTACAATCGATGTCCCGGTATACCCTGTATGTCCAAATGAGTATGTACCTTCTGATAAAGCATCCATATACCAGCCCTGACCGAGTTCCCAACCTAGTCCATGGTCATTACCAGGGAACGCTGCATTCTGATTTTCCAGCAGCAACTGTACGGTTTCTGGTTTTAAGATTCTATTACTTCCATACTCGCCTCCATTTATAAAAATATGGGCAAGTTTAGCAAGATCATTTGCTGTAGAGAACACGCCGGCATGGCCGGCAACCCCATCCAATGACCAAGCATTCTCATCATGAACTTCTCCCCATACAAGACCGCGATTAGGAATTGCCTGGTATTCTGTCGCAGCAATGCGGTGTTTTAAGGAAGCCGGCGGGTTATACATGGTATCCTTCATTCCTAAAGGCTCTGTTATATATTCGTAGATGAATTCATCCTGGCGCTGATTAGACCAGTGCTCTACTAACATCCCTAATGTAATCATGTTTAGATCACTATATTCGTATTTCGTACCGGGTGTATTTTTCAATGGTTGGTTTAAGACGGCTTTCAACCTATCATCTCTAGAATTCCCTTGTGAATATAAAGGAATCCAAGCAGTGAACCCAGAAGTATGAGTTAACAGCTGGCGAATTGTTACGTTTTCTTTTCCGTTTGCTGCAAAGTCAGGAATATGTTTTGCAACTGGATCATCAAGATTGAAGTATCCCTTTTCAAAAAGAATCATGACAGCAGTAGCGGTAAAAATCTTGCTAATGGACGCCAAATCAAAGATTGTGTCAGTTTCCATTGGAATTGGATTTTTCATTTCAGTGAACTTACCATCGGTGTACTTTGCTGAATAGCCGTAAGCGTCAGTCTTAACAATTTTTCCAGCTCTTGCTACAAATGTGACTGCACCCGGCATTAATTTTTGTGAAATAGCTTGGTTCATAATTTGATCAATTTGCTGGAGTGGAGCCTTCATCATTCCTGCCCCTCGTGCAGAGCTTGGATGAAGTACGCTCGAAACAGGGATGATAGTTGAGTTCCATGTAAAGGCTGGGTGCGGGTTCTTAGATGGGATTGTGAGTTTCTCTTCCTTTTCAATCGTGGGTCCATAAGGCAGTTCAGTGTTGGCAAATACAGTTGATGTCCCCAGCAGCATAGTACAAGCAGCAGTTATTATAAGAGTTTTTCTTTTCATATGCCCTCCTTGACTGAATTGTAGGCGGGATTTCCCCGTGTTCACCAAAATACTGGTAACGTTTACAACTTATAGTAAAAGCATATAGGTAATCATATACAGTCGTCTATACCACTTAAGTCACATAACAGCCGCTTTTACAGGCCAAAAGGATTACGTCGTTAGCATTATTTTTTAAAATAACGAGTAAAATTTTAAAATTTCATTTCAAAGAAGATTAGAATAGATACAATCCTTTAAAAAGATACCTGTTTCAACCTGCTAAAGCAAGTTGTCTAAAACTATTGAATGAGCGGATAGATCTCTTCTTGAGATTTGTCTGTGATTTCTATTCTTAAGGACAAAACTTCCGGCTCTTACTTGAGGTTTGTCCTTCAACCTTCTTGTTGGGGACATATCCTCCAATGCCTTCCTGAGATTTGTCCTTCATCCACCCTATTAAGGACATATCCTCTGCTACCCCTTTGAGACTTATCTTTCATCCCCCCTATTAAGGACAAATCCTCTGCTACCCCTTTGAGATTTGTCTTTCATCCACCCTATGAAGGACATATCTTCTGCTGGCTCCTTGAGATTTGTCCTTCATCCATCCTATTAAGGACATATCTTCCGCTGGTTCCTTGAGATTTGTCCTTCATCCACCCTATTAAGGACATATCCTCTGCTACCCCTTTGAGATTTGTCCTTCATCCATCCTATAAAGGACAAATCTTCCGCTGGTTCCTTGAGGTTTGTCCTTCATCCGCCCTATTAAGGACATATCCTCTGCTAGCCCTTTGAGATTTGTCTTTCATCCGCCCTATTAAGGACATATCCTCCAATGCCTTCCTGAGATTTGTCCTTCATCCTTCCCCATAAAATGAAAAAGTGGACAAAAAAAAGACTCCCAACCAAATTTGGTTGAGAGCCTTTGAGTGTTTGAAAATTAACGTTTTGAGAACTGAGGTGCACGACGTGCGCCTTTAAGTCCGTATTTCTTACGTTCTTTCATACGTGGGTCACGAGTTAGTAGACCTGCACGCTTTAATGTTGGACGATATTCAGGGTCAACTGTAAGTAATGCGCGAGCAATACCATGACGGATTGCGCCCGCTTGACCTGTATATCCACCGCCGCTTACGTTTACAAGAACATCGTAGCTACCTGTTGTTTCAGTAGCAACTAATGGTTGGTTTACAACCATACGTAAAGCTGCAAATGGGATATATTCTTCGATGTCACGTCCGTTAATTGTAATTTTACCTGTACCTGGAACTAAGCGCACACGTGCGACAGAGCTCTTACGACGACCAGTACCAATATATTGAACTTGTGCCAAGTTAATTCCCTCCCTCTTTATTAACCGCGAAGTTCGTAAACTTCAGGTTGTTGTGCTTGGTGCGGATGTTCTGCGCCAGCATATACGTGTAATTTTTTGAATGTTTGACGGCCAAGAGAATTCTTTGGAAGCATACCTTTAACAGCAAGCTCGATCATTTTCTCAGCATAGTTTGTACGCATTTCAAGAGCAGTTCTAGTTTTTAAACCACCTGGGTGCATAGTGTGACGATAGTAGATTTTGTCAGTTAATTTTTTACCAGTTAATTCAACTTTAGAAGCGTTGATAATGATAACATGGTCACCAGTGTCAACATGTGGTGTAAAAGTTGGTTTATTTTTACCGCGTAAGATTGCTGCTACTTCAGAAGCAAGACGACCAAGAGTTTTGCCTTCAGCATCAATCACGTACCATTTACGCTCGATATTGTTGGCGTTAGCCATAAACGTTGTACGCATGAATTTCCCTCCTAATTTAAATCCAAAAAGATTATTTTTTCGCACCATCATAAGCCGTTATCGTTCATTCTGTTCCGGGAATAAACGGCAACGCCATTGTGCGTCATTTTTTAAGTTCATATATTTTCAATCACGATGAAGACTTTCCGGGGCTTTATCGTGGGATTAAAAACACAACCATATAATATAATAAATTCTTTATAGCAAAAAGTCAAGAAAATGTTACACCAGGTTGTGTTGTTATTAAAAATTCATTTAATAATGTACCTTCCAAAGATACAAACCTTGTCCCGGAGCGGTTTTTCCAGCATAACGGCGATCCCTTCTTTCAAGTATCTCCGCTATCTCCTCTGGCTGCCGCTTTCCAGAACCAACCTCAATTAATGTTCCTACTAAAATTCGAACCATATTATATAAAAAGCCATTTCCTACAAAACGAAAACAGAGACTTTCATCTTCTTCTAAAATTTCAATCGTCTCAATCGTTCTAACCTTATCTTCCACTTCCGTCCTTGCGGAACAAAAACTAGAAAAGTCATGTGTACCAAGCAAATAGGTGCACGCGTCTCTCATGGCGGCTAAATTTAAATCATAAGGGTAATGAAAAGCATAATTTCTTTGAAATGGATCCCTTTTTGCCGATTGATATAGAAAATAACGGTATTCTTTTCCACTAGCATCAAATCGGGCATGAAAGGATGGATCTACTTTTTCCACAGAAAGAACAGATATATCCTCCGGCAGCATTGAGTTTATGGCTAATTCCCATTTTTCCGCAGGAAGGGACAAAGGCGAATCAAAATGAATCACCTGGCCTTTAGCATGAACTCCAGCGTCCGTTCTTCCGGAAGCAGCAATTCTCACATGGCTGCTTTTATGAATTTTAGCCAAGACGTTTTCTATTTGACTTTGAACGGTTCGTTTATTTGGTTGAACCTGATATCCTGAAAATCCAGAACCATCGTAGGAAATAATGCATTTATAGCGATTCATTATATACTCCATTATGATCGTAATAAGATTAATAATATCGTTAAAACAGCAAGAATTATAAGCTGCAGTGTATCCGCGAATTTCCAGCTCAATAGACGGTATTTTGTCCTTCCTTCACCGCCACGGTACCCTCGTGCTTCCATGGCAATGGCAAGCTCCTCAGCACGCTTAAACGAGCTGACAAAAAGAGGAATCAGTAATGGAATGACTGCTTTAATTCTTTCTTTCACTGGACCGCTGGAAAAATCTACTCCACGGGCGATTTGTGCCTTCATGATCTTGTCGGTTTCTTGCATAAGGGTTGGAATAAACCGTAGTGAAATGGACATCATCAGGGCCATTTCATGTACAGGAAAGCGAACTTTTTTCAATGGGTTTAATAGTGTTTCCAATCCATCTGTTATTTCTATGGGTGTTGTCGTTAATGTAAGCAGACTGGTCATTAAAATTAAGAAAAAGAATCTCATAGAAATAAAAATACCTTGTCTGACCCCTTCTTCATAAATCTTAATGGGGCCAAGCTCATACAGTAAACTTCCTTCTTTTGTGAAGAAAACTTGTAAGAGTAAAGTAAATAACACTAACCAGAGAACTGGCTTTAGTCCTGCATATAAAAATCGAACAGGTATTCGAGATAGTCCTAGCATTAAAAACGTATAAATTCCAATTAAAACATAGGTTAGAAAGTTGTTTGCTAGAAAAATAACACATACGAATAAGAAAATGATAATAAGCTTTGATCGCGGGTCCAATCGATGAACAAGACTCTCCGCGGGAACGTATCTCCCAATAATCATTTTTTCCATCATACCGGTGCACCTCTTAACAATTCTGCAACAGCGGATGATAGCTCCTCAATGGATAGATAAGTTGCTCCTAACTTAATCCCAAGCTTAACTTCCAGACTTCGTTGAAAACGGACAACTTCTGGTACATCTAGTCCCATATCGACCAGCTCTGAAACGGACGAAAAGATTTCTAAAGGTGTTCCTTGTTTTACAACGCGTCCTTGCTGCATAATGACAATTTGGTCTGCATACTTAGCTGCATCTTCCATACTATGTGTTACCAGTATAGTTGACAGGTTTCTCTCTTTATGAAGTGAATAAAACATATCCATGATCTCTTTACGACCACGAGGATCAAGACCTGCTGTCGGTTCATCTAAAACGAGACAATCGGGTTCCATCGCCAAAACACCAGCGATTGCTACACGTCGCATTTGCCCTCCAGACAAATCAAATGGAGACTTCTCTAATATCTCTTCGGTAAGTCCAACTTGTTTTAAAGCGCGCCGTGCCCTCTCTTTTGCTTCTCTCTCTGAGACACCAAAATTCATAGGGCCGAAAATAATATCCTTTTCAACCGTTTCCTCAAATAATTGATGCTCTGGAAATTGAAAAACAATCCCTACCTTTTGTCTAATCTGTTTTAAATTCTTATTCTTCTGCTTCGCTTTGACCTCATGGTTCCCAATCACTACAGTTCCTTCAGTCGGCAGCAGCAAGGCATTTAAATGCTGTAAAACAGTAGACTTTCCTGAACCAGTATGGCCAATTAACGCTACATATGTTCCCGTAGGGATGTCAATAGACACATCTTTAATAGCTAAACGTTCAAAAGGAGTGTTTGCTTGATAACGGTACTCTATATTTTGGAGTGATATGTCCATAGCTCATTCACCAACTCTTCTTCCGATAAATAGTGCTTTGATAGGTTGATTCCTTTTGCACGAAATGCATTACTCATTTTAATAGAGAAAGGAATATCCAGCCCAAGATGAACCAATTCATCATCCATTGAAAATATTTCCTCAGGACTGCCCTCGCGATATACCTCACCTTGATTCATCACAATAATCCGATCAGCTTTAGCAGCTTCTTCTAAATCATGTGTAATGGAAATGACCGTGAGGCCCTTCTCTTCCTTTAAGGCCCTTACAGTTTCTAAAACTTCCCCACGGCCTTTCGGATCGAGCATGGAAGTCGCTTCATCCAGGATAATGATTGACGGTCTCAATGCAAGAACACCAGCTATCGCAACACGCTGCTTTTGCCCGCCAGATAGATGGTGCGGCTCTTGATTAAGAAAATGATCCATTTTGACTTTTTTTAAAGAATCTTCAACCCTAAAGATCATATCATCCCTTGGGATTCCATGGTTTTCTAAACCAAAAGCCACATCATCCTGTACAGTAGTACCTACAAACTGATTATCTGGATTTTGAAAGACCATTCCTAACTTCTTTCTTATCTCCCAAATAGATTCTTCATCCAATTTAATTCCACAAACCATAATTTCACCCTGCTGCGGAAATTGTAATCCATTTAAAAGTTTTGCCGTCGTCGATTTACCAGAACCATTATGACCTACAATAGCTAACCATTCACCCTTATAGATATCAAAGTTAACATTTTGAAGAGCGTACCTATTTTGGTCTTCATATTGAAAAGACACATTCTTTAAGGAAACAACTGATTCCCTCATCAAAACCTTCTCCTCTCATCTCACCTATTCCTACCTATCTATGCATAGCTCGAAGAATACAAAAAAAGCCTGCACCTCCCCCTGGGCAGAAGAACGAGTAAATTCTGCCGCTAAACGGGTTTTCTCTAAAGAAATAGGAGGAGGTGCATGAGCTAGACGAGACGTGAAAAAGATAATTAAAAGGCTTACATTCATCTTTCCAAGG
Organism: Neobacillus niacini NBRC 15566; assembly: GCF_001591505.1. Lineage (GTDB taxonomy): Bacteria > Bacillota > Bacilli > Bacillales > Cytobacillaceae > Neobacillus > Neobacillus niacini. Next base: position 48,311 of record NZ_BCVA01000029.1, on the reverse strand, counting down.
AGAAATACATTCTCCTTCAAGTGCCCTTCTAAAGAAGGGTCACGCTCATCATAACACTCTTTTTGGCTTGGTTCGTGTTTGATATAAAGTTTATCTTACAGAAAAAGGGCTCAAGAACAAGTTTGTAACTAAACTGTCCAGCGCCCTTGTTGTCTGTTAAAGGTATTAAACTAACTCGATAATTACCATTGGTGCACCATCGCCGCGGCGTGGTCCAAGTTTCATAATACGAGTGTATCCACCTTGGCGCTCTTGATAACGAGGAGCGATATCAGTGAAAAGTTTTTGTAATGCATCAGTACCTTTTTCAACATCAGCAACTTCATTACGAACGTAAGAAGCAGCTTGACGGCGAGCATGTAAATCACCACGTTTACCTAAAGTGATCATTTTCTCAACAGTACCGCGAATTTCTTTTGCACGTGTTTCTGTAGTTTCAATGCGCTCATTGATGATTAAGTCTGTAGTTAAATCACGAAGCATAGCTTTACGCTGTGCGCTTGTGCGTCCTAACTTTCTGTATGCCATGAAGGGTTCCCTCCTTTGTTGAAGTCATTAAACGGATTAGTTTTAAACTGAGAAATGACCTAATCAGTCATCCTTACGTAAGCCTAATCCAAGCTCTTCTAGTTTCGCCTTCACTTCTTCGAGTGATTTGCGGCCTAAGTTACGTACTTTCATCATATCTTCTTCAGTTTTATTAGCTAATTCCTGAACAGTGTTGATTCCTGCACGCTTTAAGCAGTTATATGAACGAACGGATAAATCAAGTTCTTCGATCGTCATTTCAAGGACTTTTTCTTTTTGATCCTCTTCTTTTTCGATCATAATCTCAGCATTTTGTGCTTCATCAGTTAATCCAACAAAGATATTTAAATGCTCAGTTAAAATCTTTGACCCAAGAGCAATTGCTTCTTTTGGCCCTGTGCTTCCATCTGTCCAAACATCAAGCGTTAGCTTATCATAGTTTGTCATTTGACCCACACGAGTATTTTCTATCTGATAAGACACACGAGAAACTGGAGTGAAAATAGAATCAATTGGAATCACACCAATCGGCTGATCTTCACGCTTATTTTGCTCAGCTGGTGTATAACCACGGCCTCGCTTAGCTGTTAAACGCATGCGTAGATGTCCGCTTGAAGCCAATGTTGCGATATGAAGATCTGGATTTAAGATTTCTACATCACTATCATGAGTAATGTTTGCTGCCTTAACAGGACCTTCACCTTGAACATCAATTTCAAGAGTTTTCTCTTCATCAGAGTAGATTTTTAAAGCTAATTTTTTAATGTTTAATATGATGGATGTTACATCCTCTACGACGCCTTCAATTGTTGAGAACTCATGAAGTACCCCATCGACCTGAATCGATGTAACAGCGGCACCTGGGAGTGAAGATAATAGGATACGACGTAAGGAGTTACCCAAAGTGGTACCATATCCACGCTCAAGTGGCTCTACGACGAACTTCCCGTACTTGGCATCATCGTTGATCTCAACCGTTTCGATTTTTGGTTTTTCTATTTCGATCATCAAATAACCCTCCTTCAAAACGTCGAAACCTCGACCAGTATTTTTACTAATCGAAATTCCCCCATGTATACGTTCCCGTTTTGTGCACAACAACTGGAATAATTTTTCAGTATAAATTACTAAAAATTAGTATCATATCCATTATAGACGCAGGATACAAATTCTATACAGAAAAATTAAACACGACGGCGTTTTGGTGGACGGCATCCGTTATGAGGAACTGGAGTAACGTCTTTAATAGCTGTTACTTCAAGACCTGCAGCTTGTAATGCACGAATAGCAGCCTCACGACCTGCACCAGGTCCTTTAACTGTAACTTCAAGAGTCTTCATACCGTGTTCAATAGATGTCTTAGCTGCAGTTTCAGCAGCCATTTGAGCAGCGAATGGAGTAGATTTACGAGAACCTCTAAATCCAAGCGCACCAGCACTAGACCAAGAAATTGCATTACCATGTACATCTGTAATTGTTACGATTGTATTGTTAAATGTTGAACGGATATGTGCAATACCTGATTCAATATTCTTTTTAACACGACGTTTACGTGTATTAGTTTTACGTGCCATTTAAATAACCTCCTTTGCCGATTACTTCTTCTTGTTCGCAACAGTCTTACGAGGACCTTTGCGTGTACGAGCGTTGTTTTTCGTGTTTTGTCCACGAACCGGTAAACCACGACGATGACGTAATCCGCGGTAGCAGCCAATCTCCATTAAACGCTTAATGTTAAGAGAAATTTCACGGCGAAGGTCACCTTCAACTTTTAATTTGTCGATGATATCACGGATTTTGTTTAATTCGTCTTCTGTTAAATCACGCACTCGAGTATCTTCAGAAACACCAGCTTCTGCTAATACCTTTTGTGCAGTATTTTTACCAATACCATAAATGTAAGTTAAAGAGATAACTACACGCTTTTCACGTGGAATATCTACACCAGCAATACGTGCCATTAGTTAGCGCACCTCCTTCAAGATTAACCTTGTTTTTGTTTATGTTTAGGGTTTTCACAGATAACCATGACTTTACCGCGTCTACGGATAACTTTGCACTTTTCGCAGATCGGCTTAACAGATGGTCTTACTTTCATTATCCTAACCTCCTTAGTAATACGGAGTGCAAGCAACTATTTAAAGCGGTAAGTAATTCTTCCGCGTGTTAAGTCATATGGAGAAAGCTCAACAGTAACTTTGTCACCCGGAAGGATGCGAATGAAGTGCATTCGGATTTTACCAGAAACATGAGCTAGCACGGTATGACCATTTTCTAATTCTACCTTAAACATTGCATTCGGCAAAGTTTCAAGTACTTTACCTTCAATTTCAATTACATCATCTTTGGCCATTAATTCGTCTCCCTTCTCTATTCAATTATTTCATTCGAAAAACGCTTAGCAAAGACTTTTCTTAGGTACAAAACAATAGCAACCTTTTAATATTAACATAATGTTCGTCTTCTGTCCGCAAGTAAATTCTACATTAGATGGAATATTGAATTCCACATGTAAGTCTTGCCCAACTCTCGGTCCTACATACTCAGCACAATAGAAAAGCCATTTACATCCACATACATCTGAAGCTTATTGAAGAGATGTTCGAGAGTCGATCTACGATAAAACTAATGGCCATTAACGTAAGTCCCTGACCAATTGCTGGATATCAGCAAATACTTTATTAATGTCCTGCTGACCATCAATAGTACGGAGGTAACCTTTTGTTTCATAGAAAGTAAGTAATGGTTCTTGTTGTTTGATATTAACGTCTAAACGATTTTGAACCGTTTCAGCATTATCATCTGCTCGTTGATAGAGCTCACCGCCACATTTGTCGCAAGTTCCCTCTTTTGCAGGAGGATTAAATACTAAATGATATGTTGAGCCGCATTCTTTACAAATACGACGACCTGTCAAACGATCCATTAAAATACTTTTATCTACATTTATATTAATGACATAGTCAATCTTTTTATCTAATTCAGATAATAGACTTTCCAAAGCTTCTGCTTGAGGTACCGTTCTAGGAAAACCATCAAGTAAAAAGCCTTTTTTACAGTCATCTTTACTTAACCGTTCACGAACAATGCCGATTGTTACTTCATCAGGAACAAGTTCGCCTTTGTCCATGAAAGACTTAGCTTCTAACCCTAATTCTGTTCCTTCTTTCATCGCTGCACGGAACATATCTCCAGTAGAGATATGAGGGATGCCGTATTGTTCGACGATTTGTTCGGCTTGAGTACCTTTACCAGCACCCGGAAGCCCCATTAATACTAAATTCACACGTGTTCCCCCTCGTGCTATTTATTGGTTTAGGGAACGTAAGTCCCCGAAACCATTTATTTAATAAAACCTTTATAATGACGTTTAACTAGCTGCGCTTCAAGCTGTTTCATCGTGTCAAGTGCAACACCGACTACGATTAGCAAGCTTGTTCCCCCAATTTGGGCTGATTGCGGTAAATTCGCCACATTGATAAAAATGATCGGAAGAATCGCAATTACCGTTAAGAAAATAGCACCCACAAATGTTAAACGATATAGTACCCGTGTTAAATATTCCTGTGTACTCCTGCCAGGTCTAATACCTGGTATATAACCGCTTTGTTTTTGTAAATTTTCTGCTGCTTGTTCAGGATTAACCTGAATAAAGGCATAGAAATACGTAAAAGCGATAATCAGTGCAGCATATAAAGTCATTCCAATTGGGTGGGAATAATCAAATACTCTTGTAATCCAAAGGGTTACATCATTCGTTGGAAAGAATGAAGCAACGGTTCTAGGAGTTACAATAAAGGAAACTGCAAAGATTACAGGGATTACACCAGCAGCATTCACTTTTAACGGCATATGAGTGGATTGTTGTGCCCCTGCATTACGTCCATTAATCGCTCTTTGTTTCGCATACTGGATAGGAATTTTTCTTGTTGCCTGTTGAATGAAAATAGTACCTACAACAATCGCAATTACCGCTAAGAGAATTAAAAGAACCGTAATAATACGGAGGAATAATTGCTCACCAGCATTTTCAAACTGCTGTACATAAATCTGATTGACTGTATTAGGAATACTTGCAACGATACCAGCAAAGATGATAATGGAAATACCATTTCCAACACCCTTTTCAGTAATTTGCTCTCCTAACCACATCAGAAATGCAGTACCAGCCGTTAAAACAACTGCTATTAATAAATAAGTACCAATTCCAGGGTTTTTAATCAATTGTCCACTTGCCATATTATTAAAGCCGTAAGACATACCTAAAGCTTGAATAAAGCCAAGCACAATTGTGAAATACCGTGTAAACTGAGCTAACTTCCGACGACCAGCATCCCCTTGCTTTGACCATTCCGTAAATTTCGGAACTACATCCATTTGTAAAAGCTGAATAATAATGGAAGCAGTGATATAAGGCATAATACCCATAGCAAGGATGGAGAAGTTTTGCAACGCTCCACCACCAAAGGTATTCAAGATCCCAAAAACACTTAGTTTATCTTGTGCTGCCAGAATTTCAGCATTTACATTCGGAACAGGAATAAAACTGCCTAGTCGAAATACGATTAACATTAAAAGAGTAAAAATAATTTTTCTTCTAATTTCAGCCACGCGCATAAAATTGGAGATTGTCTGGAACATTAGATCACCTCAGTAGTTCCACCTACAGCTTCAATTGCTTCTTTGGCGGTAGAGGAGAATTTATGAGCTTTAACAGTAAGTTTTTTCTCTACGTTCCCTTTTGCAAGAATCTTGATTCCTGCCTTTTCGTTCTTAACTAAACCAGTTTCAATTAGAAGTTCTGGAGTAACTTCTGTACCCTCTTCAAACTGATTAAGAACATCAAGGTTAACAATCGCAAATTCTTTACGGCTGATGTTAGTAAAACCACGTTTTGGTAAACGACGGAATAAAGGTGTTTGACCACCCTCGAATCCAAGACGGACACCGCCGCCGGAACGAGCATTTTGACCTTTATGACCTTTACCAGCAGTCTTACCTTGACCAGAACCGATACCGCGTCCTAAACGTTTACGTTCTTTACGAGAACCCTCAGCAGGTTTTAGTTCATGAAGTTTCATATTGGCACCTCCTTATGAAAGAAAAACAATCAATTATTGTTCTTTAACTGTTACAAGGTGAGCAACTTTTGTAATCATACCGCGGATGGCAGCATTATCCTGGTGCTCAACTGTTTGATTTAATTTACGTAAACCTAGAGCAGTAACTGTCGCGCGTTGGTCTTCAGGACGACCAATTACGCTGCGGTTGAGGGTAATTAATAGTTTGTTTGCCATTTGATTTCCCTCCTTATCCTAGCAGTTCTTCTACTGATTTACCACGTAGCTTAGCTACGTCTTCAGCACGTTTTAATTGTTTTAGACCATCAATCGTTGCACGTACCATATTAATTGGAGTGTTAGTTCCTAGTGATTTAGAAAGGATATCTCCTACCCCGCCTAATTCAAGAACAGCACGGACTGGACCGCCGGCGATAACTCCTGTACCTTCAGATGCAGGCTTCAATAGAATTTCACCAGCACCAAAACGTCCAATAACTTGGTGAGGAACAGTAGTTCCAACCATTGGTACTTCGATTAAGTTCTTCTTAGCATCTTCGATTGCTTTACGAATCGCATCTGGTACTTCTTGAGCTTTACCAGTACCGAAACCAACATGACCGTTTTTATCTCCAACTACTACTAGAGCAGTAAAGCGAAAACGACGACCACCCTTAACAACTTTCGCTACACGGTTAACCGTTACAACGCGTTCTTCTAGTTCGAGTTTGTTTGGATCAATACGACGTATCATTTATGTGTCCCTCCTTTGTCTATTAAAATTGTAAGCCGTTTTCACGGGCTGCATCAGCTAGTGCTTGGATGCGTCCATGATAAAGGTATCCTCCACGGTCAAATACAACAGCAGTGATACCTTTTTCTACCGCACGTTTAGCGACTAATTCTCCGACCAACTTAGCTGCTTCAACATTGCTTGTAGATTCAAGGTTAAGATCTTTTTCAATAGTAGAAGCACTTGCTAAAGTAACTCCACTCATGTCATCGATTAATTGAGCATATAAATGCTTGTTTGAACGAAACACATTTAGACGTGGACGAGCTGCAGTACCGCTAAGTTTCGCACGAACACGAGCATGTCTCTTCTTGCGACTAGCATTTTTGTCAAGCTTCGTAATCATTTACGTCACTCCTTTCGTTTACCTATGCGGCATTACTTACCAGTTTTACCTTCTTTACGACGAACAAATTCGCCTTCGTAACGAATTCCTTTGCCTTTATAAGGCTCTGGAGGACGAACTTGACGGATATTGGCTGCTAAGGCGCCAACACGTTCTTTGTCAGTACCTTTAATCGTAATCTTTGTATTAGCAGGTACTTCGACTTCAAGACCGCTTTCAGGTTCAATCTCAACTGGGTGAGAATATCCAACGTTTAATACAAGCTTGTTACCTTGCTTTTGAGCACGGTATCCAACCCCGATTAATTCTAATTTTCTTTCGAAGCCCTTGGAAACACCTTCAACCATGTTCGCGATTAACGCACGAGTTGTTCCGTGCAATGCGCGATGTTCTTTCACATCAGTTGGACGAGTGATCGTAACAAGGTTTTCTTCGATTTTAATTTCGATATCTGGATTAAAAGAGCGAGTAAGTTCGCCTTTTGGTCCTTTTACAGTAACAGTACTATTGTTTAAAGTAACAGTTACTCCTGCAGGGATTTCAATAGGTTTTTTTCCTACGCGAGACATTCAGTGCACCTCCATTCATTCAGAAACTATATTACCAAACGTAAGCTAATACTTCTCCGCCCACTTGTTTTGCACGAGCTTCTTTATCAGTAATAACACCATTTGAAGTTGATACTAGTGCGATACCAAGACCGTTAAGGACACGTGGCACCTCAGTAGATTTTGCGTAAACTCTAAGTCCAGGCTTGCTTATGCGCTTAAGACCTGTGATAACACGTTCGTTATTTGAACCGTACTTTAAGAAAATACGGATGATACCTTGTTTATTGTCTTCAATAAATTCGACGTCACGAACGAAACCTTCGCGCTTTAAGATTTCAGCGATTTCTTTTTTAATATTAGAAGCAGGTACTTCTAACTTTTCGTGACGCACCATGTTCGCATTACGAATGCGAGTAAGCATATCAGCAATTGGATCTGTCATGACCATTATTTTTACCTCCTTCCCAGACTTGGGTTTTACCAGCTGGCTTTTTTAACACCAGGAATTTGTCCTTTGTACGCTAATTCGCGGAAACAAATACGACAAAGCTTAAATTTACGGTATACAGAGTGTGGACGGCCACAACGTTCGCAGCGTGTATACTCTTGTACTGCATATTTAGGCGTGCGCTTTTGTTTCGCAATCATTGACTTTTTAGCCACGTTTTCGCCTCCATTATTTAACGATTACTTTTGGAACGGCATTCCAAATTGAGTTAACAGTTCACGTGCTTCTTCATCAGTGTTAGCAGTGGTTACGATAACGATATCCATACCACGAACCTTGCTTACCTTATCGTAATCAATTTCTGGGAAGATTAATTGTTCTTTAACACCCAAAGTGTAGTTACCACGACCATCGAATGATTTCTTAGAAACACCACGGAAGTCACGAACACGAGGTAAAGAAACAGAAACTAATTTATCCAAGAATTGATACATGCGCTCACCGCGAAGTGTAACTTTAGCACCGATCGGCATACCTTCACGAAGACGGAAGCCAGCGATTGATTTCTTAGCACGAGTTACTACAGGCTTTTGTCCTGTAATTGTTGCTAGTTCTTCAACAGCATTATCTAAAGCTTTAGCATTTGCTACTGCGTCACCAACACCCATGTTAATAACAATTTTATCAAGTTGAGGAACTTGCATTACTGATTTATAGTTGAACTTGCTCATAAGAGCAGGAGTAACTTCTTTTACAAACTTTTCTTTTAGGCGGTTCACTTATTGTACCTCCCTTCTAAATTTTAGACTATTTATCTAATACTTCACCGGATTTTGCTACGCGTACTTTTTTGCCATCAACCGTTGTGAAACCAACACGAGTTGGGTTACCAGACTTAGGGTCGATAGGCATAACGTTTGATACATGAATTGGTGCCTCAAAGCTCATAATTCCGCCTTGTGGATTCACTTGAGAAGGTTTAGTGTGTTTTTTCACGATGTTTACACCTTCTACTAGTACACGGCTATCTTTAGGATAGGCTGCTAGGATTACTCCTGTTTTGCCTTTATCCTTACCGGAGATAACTCTTACTTTGTCACCCTTTTTAACATGCATTCGTAAGCACCTCCTTAAAGGCAATATTTATATTATAGTACTTCTGGAGCCAAGGATACGATTTTCATAAAGTTGTTATCGCGAAGTTCACGAGCAACTGGTCCGAAGATACGAGTTCCACGTGGGCTCTTATCATCCTTGATAATTACACATGCGTTTTCATCGAAACGAATGTATGATCCATCAGGTCGACGAGCACCGCTTTTCGTACGAACGATAACAGCCTTAACAACGTCACCTTTTTTAACAACGCCACCAGGTGTTGCTTGTTTCACTGTACAAACGATAACATCACCAATACCCGCTGTTTTACGGCCTGAACCACCAAGAACTTTAATGGTAAGTACCTCACGAGCACCAGAGTTATCAGCAACTTTTAAACGTGATTCTTGTTGAATCATGTGTGTAACCTCCCTTCGGAATAGAGCATTTATCCGAACAATTAAATAATAACTGCTTTTTCTGTAACTTCAACTAAACGGAAACGTTTAGTAGCTGAAAGCGGACGAGTTTCCATGATACGTACGATATCGCCGATTTTTGCTTCATTTTGCTCATCATGAGCTTTAAACTTTTTAGAGTATTTAACGCGTTTACCGTAAAGAGGATGCTTTTTGTAAGTTTCGACTAAAACAGTAATGGTTTTATCCATTTTGTCAGAAACCACGCGTCCAGTGTAAACTTTGCGCTGATTACGTTCACTCATTTTGTGAACCTCCTCTCATTTATTACTTGTTAACGCTGATTTCTCTCTCACGAATCACAGTTTTCATACGAGCAATCGCTTTGCGTACTTCACGAATGCGAGCTGTATTTTCAAGTTGACCAGTCGCTAATTGGAAGCGAAGGTTGAAAAGCTCTTCTTTTAAAGATTTAACTTTTTGTTCAATTTCGGCAGTGGTAAGGTCTTTAATTTCATTAGCTCTCATTTGATTCACCACCAATTTCTTCACGTTTTACAAACTTACATTTAACTGGAAGTTTGTGCATAGCAAGACGTAGTGCTTCACGTGCTACTTCTTCAGAAACACCAGCAATTTCAAACATTACTTTTCCAGGTTTAACAACAGCTACCCAGCCTTCAGGTGCCCCTTTACCGGAACCCATCCGAACTTCTAGAGGTTTAGCAGTATATGGCTTGTGAGGGAAAATTTTAATCCAAACTTTACCGCCACGTTTCATGTAACGAGTCATTGCAATACGAGCAGCTTCGATTTGGCGGTTAGTGATCCAAGAAGCTTCAGTAGCTTGTAGGCCGAATTCACCGAATGTTACTTCAGTGCCACCTTTAGCGTTACCACGCATTTTCCCACGGTGTTGACGGCGATATTTAACGCGTTTTGGCAATAACATATTATTTGCCTCCTTCCGCAGATTTCTTCTTAGTAGGAAGGACTTCTCCCTTATAGATCCATACTTTTACGCCAAGCTTACCATAAGTAGTATCAGCTTCAGCATGAGCATAGTCGATATCAGCACGAAGAGTATGAAGTGGAACAGTTCCTTCGCTATATTGTTCTGAACGAGCAATATCTGCGCCGCCTAGACGACCTGATACCATTGTTTTGATACCTTTAGCTCCTGCACGCATAGCACGTTGAATAACTTGCTTTTGTGCACGACGGAAAGATACACGATTTTCTAATTGACGAGCAATATTTTCAGCAACTAATTTCGCATCAAGGTCAGCTCTTTTAATTTCAAGAATGTTGATGTGAACACGTTTGCCAGTTAATTGATTTAAAGCTTTACGAAGTGCTTCAACTTCAGTACCGCCTTTACCGATAACCATACCAGGCTTAGCAGTATGAACTGTTACATTCACACGGTTAGCCGCACGTTCGATTTCTACTTTAGAAACAGAAGCATCTTTCAAACGCTTCGTGATATACTCACGAATTTTAAGGTCTTCGTGTAAAAGATCAGCGAAGTCTTTACCAGCGTACCATTTAGATTCCCAATCTTTAATGATTCCGATACGCAAACCGACTGGATTTACTTTTTGACCCACAGGTTATCCCTCCTTCTTTTCTGATAGAACGATTGTGATGTGGCTAGTGCGTTTGTTAATCTGACTTGCACGGCCCATTGCGCGAGGACGGAAACGTTTCAACGTTGGTCCTTCATCTACAAAAGCTTGAGTTACAACCAAGCTATTAACGTCCATTTCATAATTATGCTCGGCATTTGCCATAGCAGATTTCAATACTTTTTCCACGATTGGAGAAGCAAACTTTGGAGTGTGATTTAAAATCGACACCGCTTCACCAACTTGCTTTCCTCGAATTAAATCTACGACTAAACGTGCTTTACGAGGAGCAATACGAACTGTTCTTGCAACAGCTTTAGCTTGCATTTGGATGCCCTCCTCTCTTAACGTCTGGTTTTCTTATCATCATTACCATGGCCTTTGTAAGCACGAGTTGGAGCAAATTCTCCAAGCTTGTGTCCTACCATGTCTTCAGTAACATATACAGGCACATGTTTGCGACCATCATAAACTGCGATAGTGTGGCCGATAAATTGTGGGAAGATCGTAGAACGACGTGACCAAGTTTTAACAACTTGCTTACCTTCAGTTTCATTTAACTTTTCGATCTTAACCATTAAATGATCATCAACAAATGGTCCTTTTTTAAGGCTGCGACCCATGGATGAACCTCCCTTCGTGATTGTTCTACGGCTCGTTCTTTGAACCGTAGTTCAACCCCGTTATTTTTTACGACGACGTACAATAAACTTGTCGGATTTATTTTTCTTCTTACGAGTTTTGAATCCAAGAGTTGGTTTACCCCATGGAGACATTGGTGATTTACGTCCGATTGGTGAACGTCCTTCACCACCACCGTGTGGGTGATCGTTAGGGTTCATAACAGATCCACGTACTGTTGGGCGTTTGCCTAACCAGCGTGAACGTCCTGCTTTACCAATGTTGATAAGTTCGTGCTGCTCATTTCCTACTTGACCGATTGTTGCACGGCACTCAGCAAGAATCATACGAACCTCACCAGAATTTAAACGTACAAGTACGTATTTACCTTCTTTACCAAGAACCTGTGCTGAAGTACCAGCAGAACGAACTAATTGTCCACCCTTACCAGGTTTTAATTCGATGTTGTGTACTACTGTACCAACAGGAATGTTTGCTAATGGTAATGCATTACCTACTTTAATATCAGCCTCTGGGCCAGACATTACTTCCATACCTACTACTAGGTTTTTTGGAGCTAGGATATAACGCTTTTCACCATCTACATAATTGATTAGTGCAATATTTGCGGAACGGTTTGGATCGTACTCGATAGTGGCAACGCGTCCAGGAATGCCATCTTTGTTACGTTTAAAGTCAATGATACGGTATGAACGCTTATGGCCGCCACCTTGATGACGAACAGTTAACTTACCTTGGTTATTACGGCCGCCTTTTCTCTTTAAAGGTGCTAATAGAGATTTTTCTGGTGTGCTAGTAGTGATTTCTGCGAAATCAGATACTGTCATACCGCGACGACCATTAGAGGTAGGTTTGTACTTTTTAATCGCCATTTTATTCCCTCCTCTTCTTGTTAGTTTTTATTAAGCTTCAAAGAATTCAATTTCTTTGCTATCAGCAGTTAATTTTACAATTGCTTTACGACGTTTGTTTGTGTAACCACCGAATTTACCCATGCGCTTGAATTTACCTTTATAGTTCATGATGTTAACTTTTTCTACTTCAACGCCAAAGATCTCAACGATCGCATCTTTAACTTGAGTTTTGTTAGCTCTCACATCAACTTCAAACGTATATTTCTTTTCAGCCATTAGGTCAGTAGAACGTTCAGTGATAACGGGGCGCTTAATGATATCGCGTGCATCCATTATGCAAGCACCTCCTCTACTTTTTCAACTGCAGCTTTCGTCATGATTAATTGATCATGATTTACAACATCAAGAACATTGATTCCGTCAGCAGTTACAACTGTTACACCAGGGATGTTACGAGCAGACAATGCTACGTTCTCATCTAGGTCAGCAGTTACGATAAGAGCTTTCTTCTCAACAGAAAGGCCACCTAATACTGTTTTGAATTCTTTTGTTTTTGGTGCGTCGAAAGCTAGGCTTTCTAATACTAAAATGTTTTCTTCTAATACTTTAGAAGATAATGCTGATTTAATCGCTAAGCGACGTACCTTCTTAGGTAATTTGTAGCTATAGCTGCGTGGTGTTGGACCAAATACAGTACCACCTCCGCGCCATTGTGGAGAACGGATTGACCCTTGACGAGCACGACCAGTTCCTTTTTGACGCCATGGTTTACGTCCACCGCCGCGTACTTCAGAACGAACTTTTACTTTATGAGTTCCTTGACGTAAAGAAGCTCTTTGCATAACAATCGCTTCAAACAATACGTGTTGGTTAGGTTCGATACCAAATACTGATTCATTAAGTTCGATTTCACCAACTTGAGATCCGTTTTGGTTAAATAATGAAACTTTAGGCATTCTTTTGTTCCTCCTTTCTTATGAAGATATTACGCTTTTACCGCACTTTTAATCTTTAATAATGCTTTTTTAGGTCCAGGAACGTTACCCTTGATTAATAACAAGTTACGCTCAACATCTACCTTTACGATTTCAAGGTTTTGTACAGTAACTTGTTCTCCACCCATACGTCCAGGTAATAATTTACCTTTAAATACACGGTTTGGAGCTACAGGTCCCATTGAACCAGGACGACGGTGATAACGTGAACCGTGAGCCATTGGGCCGCGTGATTGTCCGTGACGTTTGATAACGCCTTGGAAACCTTTACCCTTTGAGATTCCTGTTACATCTACAACATCGCCAGCAGCGAAAATATCAACTTTGACTTCTTGACCAACTTCATATCCTGTTACGTCTAATCCGCGGAATTCGCGAACGAAGCGCTTAGGAGTAGTGTTTGCTTTAGCAACATGTCCTTTTTCTGGTTTGTTGGAAAGCTTTTCGCGTTTGTCTTCAAAACCAACTTGAATAGCTTCATAACCGTCGCTATCAACTGATTTCTTTTGAAGAACTACGTTCTGAGCAGCTTCAACTACAGTTACTGGAATTAAGTTGCCGTTTTCTGCAAATACTTGAGTCATACCAATCTTTCTTCCTAAGATTCCTTTGGTCATTTAAGTCACACCTCCTATAATATTTGGTTATTTATTTTTACTAAAGTTTAATTTCAATATCAACACCAGATGGTAAGTCTAAACGCATTAACGCATCAACTGTTTGTGGAGTTGGGTTAACGATGTCGATTAGACGCTTATGAGTTCTCATTTCGAACTGCTCACGAGAATCTTTGTACTTATGCACCGCACGAAGGATCGTGTAGATTGATTTCTCAGTCGGTAGTGGAATCGGACCAGAAACGGCTGCACCTGAACGCTTTGCTGTTTCAACGATTTTTTCTGCAGACTGATCAAGAATTCTGTGATCATAAGCTTTTAAACGGATACGAATCTTTTGTTTTGCCATTATTTTCCCTCCTTTATTCGCCTATTTTAAAAATAGACATTCTCAGTGAAAATTTCCCACACACTCGCCATGGCAAAGCGGCCGGGTGTGTCAGCAACCTTTCACATCATCGCAGTCAAAGACCAACATTGTCTATTATACATAATAGATTAGGCAAACGCAACATTTTTTTATAAAATCTTTTTTGTTACGTTTAGCACACTTTTATTATTATAGCGACCTGTTTATGTAATTTCAATAGATAATATCATTCTCCAGAAATAACCTTTAATATCGCTTTATTTTTTGAAAGTTCTCTCTATATTAATAGAAGAAACTCGATTAATCTATAGGCTGTTTATTTGATCTCCAGAACCTATCGAAAGTTAAATAAAAAATGGTTAACCAGAAATATCTAGCTCACCTTATATTACGAAGCGGAGACTTTCCGGTTAAATTCAGAATGGAGCTGAATTCTGGGCAAATAAAGGGAGGTTTTCCGGTTATCCAAAGAAATATTATCCAAATACACACTTTTCAGGTCAATAGGCGGAATCTCTCCGTTTATTTAAGCTATTTTTTATAATAATTACAAATTAAGCGGATTTACTCCGTCTAATTTGATTTCTTATAAATTGCCAACAACCTTTAAATAGCTAAATATAAAAAGCAGCTGGATCGTCACCCAGCTGCTTCCCTTATAACTGATAATTAAATTATTCAGTGATAGTTGTGATTGAACCAGAACCTACTGTACGGCCACCTTCACGAATTGAGAACTTAGTTCCTTCTTCGATTGCAACTGGAGCGATAAGCTCAACAGTCATTTCAATGTGGTCACCAGGCATAACCATTTCTACGCCTTCTGGAAGATTACAAATACCAGTAATATCAGAAGTACGGAAATAGAATTGTGGACGGTAGTTAGTGAAGAATGGAGTGTGACGTCCACCTTCTTCTTTTGATAAAACGTAAACTTGTGCTTTAAACTTTGTGTGTGGAGTGATTGATTTTGGCTTAGCCAAAACT
Source organism: Neobacillus niacini NBRC 15566 (assembly GCF_001591505.1). Lineage (GTDB taxonomy): Bacteria > Bacillota > Bacilli > Bacillales > Cytobacillaceae > Neobacillus > Neobacillus niacini. The sequence goes on along the minus strand of NZ_BCVA01000029.1, from coordinate 32,975 downwards.
TGTCCACGCTCGATTTCTTCACGTGCTACACCACGAAGAAGAGCACCGATGTTATCTCCAGCTTCAGCAAAGTCAAGAAGCTTACGGAACATTTCTACACCAGTTACAGTAGTAGATTTTGGCTCTTCAGTGAAACCTACGATTTCAACTACGTCACCAACTTTAACTACACCACGCTCAACACGTCCTGTAGCAACAGTTCCACGACCAGTGATTGAGAATACATCCTCAACTGGCATCATGAAAGGCTTATCTGTGTCACGAGTTGGTTGTGGAATCCACTCATCAACTGCGTTCATTAGTTCAAAGATTTTTTCTTCCCATGCTGCGTCGCCTTCTAGAGCTTTAAGAGCAGAACCTTTGATAACTGGAGTGTCATCGCCAGGGAAATCGTATTCAGATAATAGGTCACGAATTTCCATTTCTACTAATTCAAGAAGTTCTTCGTCATCAACCATATCACACTTGTTCATGAATACAACAAGGTAAGGTACGCCTACCTGACGAGAAAGAAGGATGTGCTCACGAGTTTGTGGCATTGGACCATCAGTTGCAGATACAACTAGGATACCGCCGTCCATTTGAGCAGCACCAGTGATCATGTTTTTAACATAGTCAGCGTGTCCTGGGCAGTCTACGTGTGCATAGTGACGGTTGTCAGTTTCATACTCAACGTGCGCAGTAGAGATTGTGATTCCACGCTCTTTTTCTTCTGGAGCACCATCGATTTGATCATATGCACGAGCTTCTGCTTTACCAGATTTAGCAAGAACAGAAGTGATTGCAGCTGTTAAAGTTGTTTTACCATGGTCAACGTGACCAATTGTACCAATGTTAACGTGTGGCTTAGAGCGGTCGAATTTAGCTTTACCCATTAGGAAAATCCTCCTTTAATTTAAAAAAGTTAAGTATATTAGATGGAAACTGTAAATAGGTTATTCCAATTTCACAGCTTCCATTGTTACATAAGTAGTTATACTTTATTAAAAGGCGAAAATCAATTATTCGCCTTTATTTTTTTTGATAATTTCTTCAGAAACTGATTTTGGTACTTCTTCATAGTGATCAAAGTGCATAGAGAATACTCCACGACCTTGTGTACTTGAACGAAGTGCAGTTGCATAACCAAACATTTCTGAAAGTGGAACTTGAGCACGAACTACTTGTGCATTACCACGAGCTTCCATACCCTCAACACGTCCACGACGTGCAGTGATTTGACCCATAATGTCACCTAGATACTCTTCAGGGATTACAACTTCAACCCTCATCATAGGTTCTAGGATTACAGGCTTACACTTTGAAGCAGCGTTTTTAAGTGCCATTGAAGCAGCGATTTTAAACGCCATTTCAGAGGAGTCAACATCATGGTAAGATCCATCAAACAATCTTGCTTTAATATCAACTAGTGGATATCCAGCTAGAACACCACGTTGCAGGGCGTCTTCTAGTCCAGCTTGAACCGGAGCGATGTATTCACGTGGAACAACACCACCAACGATACCATTTTCGAACTCGAATCCTTTACCTTCTTCATTAGGTGAGAATTCGATCCAAACGTGTCCATATTGTCCACGACCACCAGATTGACGAGCAAACTTACCTTCAACCTGTGCAGAAGCACGGAAAGTCTCACGGTAAGCTACCTGTGGAGCACCTACGTTAGCTTCAACCTTAAATTCACGACGCATACGGTCAACAATGATATCAAGGTGAAGTTCTCCCATACCTGCAATGATTACTTGTCCAGTTTCCTGGTCAGTATGCGCACGGAATGTTGGATCTTCTTCTTGAAGTTTTTGAAGTGCAGTCGTCATTTTATCTTGGTCAGCTTTTGATTTAGGTTCAACAGAAAGTTGGATTACTGGCTCAGGGAATTGCATAGACTCTAGGATAACAGGGTTTTTGTCATCACAAAGTGTATCCCCAGTAGTTGTATCCTTCAAACCTACAGCTGCAGCAATGTCACCTGCGAAAACCTTAGAGATTTCTTGGCGGCTGTTTGCATGCATTTGCAGGATACGTCCGATACGCTCACGCTTTCCTTTTGTAGAGTTTTGGACATATGATCCAGACTCTAAAGTACCAGAGTAAACACGGAAGAATGTTAATTTACCAACATAAGGGTCTGTCATAACTTTGAACGCTAGAGCTGAGAAAGGCTCTTCGTCACTTGAATGACGTTCTACTAATTCCTCTTCATCATCCACTGCATGCCCTTTAATCGCAGGAACATCTAATGGAGATGGAAGGTAATCAATAACTGCGTCTAACATTAATTGAACACCTTTGTTTTTGAAAGCAGATCCACAAATAACAGGATAGAATTCTACATTAACAGTACCTTTACGAATACCAGCTTTAAGTTCTTCGATGGTGATTTCTTCACCGCCAAGGTATTTTTCCATTAACTCTTCATCTAATTCTGCTACAGCTTCAACTAACTTTTCACGCCATTCTTCAGCTAATTCACGGTAGTCTTCAGGAATTTCTCCTACTTCGATATCAGTTCCTAAGTCATTACTGTAGAAAACAGCTTTCATTTCTACAAGGTCGATGATTGCAGAGAACTGATCTTCCGCACCGATTGGTAACTGAATTGGGTGGGCATTCGCTTGCAAACGTTCGTGTAATGTTTTTACAGAATACAAGAAGTCTGCACCGATTTTGTCCATTTTGTTTACAAATACTACACGTGGTACGCCGTAAGTTGTTGCTTGACGCCAAACAGTTTCAGTTTGAGGTTCAACACCAGATTGCGCATCAAGTACAGCTACCGCACCATCAAGAACACGAAGGGAACGTTCAACTTCAACTGTGAAGTCTACGTGTCCTGGAGTATCAATGATGTTTACGCGATGGCCTTTCCACGATGCAGTTGTTGCTGCGGATGTGATTGTGATTCCGCGTTCTTGCTCTTGCTCCATCCAGTCCATCTGAGAAGCACCTTCATGTGTTTCACCGATTTTATGAATTTTACCAGTGTAATAAAGGACACGCTCAGTGGTCGTCGTTTTACCGGCATCGATGTGTGCCATGATGCCGATATTACGAGTATTTACTAAGGAGAACTCTCTTGCCATGGGTCTTTCTCCTTCCTAGTATAGAAGTTTTTATATTAAAGGTAATCCTACCAACGATAGTGAGCAAACGCTTTGTTTGCTTCTGCCATTTTGTGAGTATCTTCACGCTTCTTAACAGATGCACCAGTGTTGTTAGCTGCATCCATGATTTCGTTTGCTAAACGCTCTTCCATTGTCTTTTCACCGCGAAGACGCGCATAGTTTACTAACCAGCGAAGACCAAGAGTTGTACGACGATCAGGACGTACCTCAACTGGTACTTGGTAGTTTGCTCCACCTACTCGGCGTGCTCTTACCTCAAGTACTGGCATGATATTCTTCATTGCTGCTTCGAAAATTTCCATTGGCTCTTTGCCAGAGCGTTCACGGATTGTTTCAAATGCAGAGTAAAGAATTTCTTGTGATTTACCTCTTTTACCGTCAACCATCATTTTATTGATTAGACGAGTAACTAATTTAGAATTGTAAAGTGGATCTGGTAACACGTCTCTTTTTGCTACAGGACCTTTACGTGGCATTTAATTTCCTCCTTTCAAACAAGCTTTCTATTTAAACTGTTTTATTTCTTAGCTGCTTTTGGTCTCTTAGTACCATATTTAGAACGACCTTGCATACGGTTGTTAACTCCAGCCGTATCAAGAGCACCACGTACGATGTGATAACGTACCCCCGGTAAGTCTTTTACACGTCCTCCACGAATAAGAACAACACTGTGCTCTTGAAGGTTGTGGCCAATACCAGGAATGTATGCAGTCACCTCAATACCGTTTGTCAAACGTACACGTGCATATTTACGTAACGCTGAGTTCGGTTTCTTTGGAGTCATTGTACCAACACGAGTACATACTCCGCGTTTTTGTGGTGAAGTTACATTTGTTTGTGATTTTTTGAAGCTGTTGTAACCTTTGTTAAGCGCAGGTGATTTTGACTTTTCCTCTTTAGATTGACGAGGCTTGCGCACTAATTGGTTAATAGTAGGCATGTTACTTTTCCTCCCTTCATTATTTGTAGACCCACACATCCAGGTGGTTCATTTTTGTGCAAAAAACAAAGTCCTTGCAGATCTTCTATCTACAAAAACAGTTTTTAACGGATAATTACGACAGTTGAAGCACCAACTTCTATTCCACATGCTTTCCCGAGTTTTTTCATCGAGTCAACATAGATGATTGGGATGTTCAATTCTTGAGCTAGTTTCACTACTGCTGCTGTAACTTTTGTTTCAGCGTCACTTGCAATGATCAACTCACTTGCGGTTCCATCCTTTAGTACTTTAACTGTTTGTTTAGTTCCTATAACAATCTTAGTTGCCTGTAATACTTTTTCATAAGACATTTATCATATCCTCCAAAGTATCAGGTGAATAGGAGCACCTTTGATATAATACCATCTTAAAAAATAGATGTCAACAAAACTTTCAACTTTTTATGAATAGACTATCTTTAAAATGCGGTACTCGCATTTTAAGCGGGCACCGCACATTTTAACTTTTAATCAATTGCAACTGTTTCTTCGGAGGTTGTATCCCTTAAAACAGGTTCTGCTTTGCGATAACGCTGCATACCTGTTCCTGCAGGAACTAGCTTACCGATGATAACATTTTCTTTTAAGCCGAGTAATTCATCACGTTTACCTTTAATTGCAGCATCTGTAAGAACTCTTGTAGTTTCTTGGAATGATGCAGCGGACAGGAATGAGTCAGTTTCAAGTGACGCTTTCGTAATTCCCAGTAATACAGGACGTCCAGTAGCTGGTAACTTACCTGCTAACAATGCTTTTTCGTTTGCATCTGTGAATTGGTGAATATCTAATAGTGTACCAGGAAGTACATCTGTTTCACCCGCATCACTTACGCGAACCTTACGCATCATCTGACGAACCATTACTTCTACGTGCTTATCGCCAATTTCAACACCCTGCATACGGTATACCTTTTGAACTTCGCGGAGTAAGTATTCTTGAACAGCAGTAACATCTTTTACTTTAATTAACTCTTTAGGGTCAATTGAACCTTCTGTTAATTCCTGACCACGAGCAATTTGATCATTAACTGCAACTTTTAGACGTGCTGTATATGGAGCATTATACGTACGTGATTCAATATCACCTTGAACAATAATCTCATGCTGACGATCACGTCCTTCATTAATACCAACAACCACACCGTCAATTTCAGAAATAACCGCTTGACCTTTAGGATTACGAGCTTCAAAAATTTCTTGAATACGCGGTAAACCTTGGGTAATATCGTCTCCTGCTACACCACCTGTATGGAATGTACGCATGGTTAACTGTGTACCAGGTTCACCAATTGATTGGGCTGCAATAATACCAACTGCTTCCCCAACTTCAACTTCTTGACCTGTTGCCAAGTTACGTCCATAACACTTCTTACATACACCATGACGGGTATTACATGTAAACGCAGAGCGAATCTTCACCTCTTCGATTCCAGCACCAACGATTGTTTCAGCTAGATCCTCCGTGATTAGCCCATTTTCTGGTACTAATACTTCTTTTGTTTCAGGATGTCTAATTGGGTTACGAGCATAACGGCCAATTAAACGTTCATCTAATCCTTCGATTACCTCTGTACCATCTTTTAAGGAACGAATTAACAAACCACGATCAGTACCACAATCATCTTCACGGACAATGACATCTTGTGCAACGTCAACTAGACGACGTGTTAAGTAACCAGAGTCAGCAGTTTTTAATGCTGTATCGGCAAGACCTTTACGCGCACCGTGTGTAGAGATGAAGTACTCTAATACTGTCAGACCTTCACGGAAACTTGATTTAATTGGTAATTCGATGATACGTCCAGCCGGGTTGGCCATCAAACCACGCATACCAGCAAGCTGTGTAAAGTTAGATGCGTTACCACGGGCACCGGAATCACTCATCATGAAAATTGGATTCGTTTTATTTAACGATTTCATCAGTTTTCCTTGAATGTTATCCTTAGCCGCACTCCATATAGCAATAACACGATCATAACGTTCGTCTTCCGTAATTAATCCACGACGGAACTGCTTCATAACGTTATCAACCTTGCTTTGTGCCTCATGAAGAATTTCTTGCTTTTCCGGTAATACTACGATATCAGCGACACCGACAGTAATACCTGCTTTTGTAGAATATTTAAATCCTAAGTCCTTCATACGGTCTAGCATTTTAGACGTTTCAGTGATTTTGAATCGTTTAAATACTTCTGCAATGATATTTCCAAGGATTTTCTTTTTGAACGGGTCTACTATAGGCATTTCTTTAATTCTAGCTGGAACATCTTCACCTTTTTCAACAAAGTACTTGGCAGGTGTTTCCACCTCTAAGTTTTGTCTCGTTGGTTCATTGATATAAGGGAATGACTTTGGAAGAATTTCATTAAAAATAAGTTTACCCACAGTCGTAATAAGCAGCTTATTGTTTTGTTCTTCTGTTAAGGTTTCATTTCCTAGTGAACCAGCATGGACTGCAACACGAGTGTGCAGATGAACATAGCCATTTTGATAAGCAACTAATGCCTCGTTCGTATCTTTAAAGATCATACCCTCTCCGACAGCGTCTTCTCTTTCAAGAGTTAAGTAATAGTTACCTAGTACCATATCCTGAGAAGGTGTTACAACTGGCTTACCATCTTTAGGGTTCAAGATATTTTGAGCTGCAAGCATTAATAGTCTAGCTTCTGCTTGTGCTTCAGATGAAAGTGGAACGTGAACAGCCATTTGGTCACCGTCAAAGTCCGCATTGTACGCTGTACATACAAGAGGGTGAAGGCGAATCGCTCTTCCTTCAACAAGTGTAGGTTCAAATGCCTGAATTCCAAGTCTATGAAGTGTTGGGGCACGGTTTAATAAAACTGGGTGCTCACGAATAACATCTTCAAGTACATCCCATACTTCAGGAGATACTCTTTCAATCTTACGTTTTGCAGATTTAATATTATGGGCTAACCCTTTTTCTACAAGTTCCTTCATAACAAATGGCTTAAATAATTCAAGAGCCATTTCTTTCGGAAGACCACATTGGTACATCTTTAAGTTAGGACCAACAACGATAACGGAACGACCAGAATAGTCAACACGTTTACCAAGTAAGTTTTGACGGAAACGCCCTTGTTTCCCTTTTAACATATGGGAAAGTGACTTTAATGGACGGTTACCTGGACCCGTTACCGGACGACCACGGCGGCCATTATCAATTAATGCGTCTACTGCTTCTTGAAGCATACGCTTTTCGTTTTGAACGATAATACTTGGAGCACCAAGATCCAACAAACGTTTTAGACGATTATTACGGTTAATTACTCGACGGTATAAATCGTTTAAATCGGATGTCGCGAATCTTCCTCCATCCAACTGTACCATTGGACGAAGCTCCGGAGGAATAACAGGAAGAACATCAAGAATCATCCATGATGGCTCATTTCCAGAGTTACGGAATGCTTCCAACACTTCAAGGCGTTTGATCGCACGAGTACGACGCTGGCCTTGAGCTGATTTTAACTCTTCTTTTAATGCGTCAACCTCTTTATTTAAGTCGATATCAGAAAGAAGTTTTTTAATCGCTTCCGCACCCATGGCTGCTTGGAATTTATTGCCGTACTTTTCACGGTATGCACGATATTCCTTTTCTGATAAAAGTTGTTTCTTATCAAGAGCAGTATCGCCTGATTCTGTTACAACATAAGAAGCAAAGTAAATAATTTCTTCTAATGCCCTAGGAGACATATCTAATACTAGTCCCATACGGCTAGGGATGCCTTTAAAATACCAAATATGAGAAACAGGAGCAGCTAGCTCAATATGCCCCATACGTTCACGACGAACTTTAGCACGTGTTACTTCAACACCACATCGATCACATACAACACCTTTGTAACGGACACGCTTATATTTACCGCAGTGACATTCCCAGTCCTTTGTAGGACCAAAAATTCTCTCACAGAATAAACCATCCTTTTCAGGTTTCAATGTACGATAGTTAATCGTTTCTGGCTTCTTTACTTCTCCAAAAGACCAAGAACGGATTTTATCCGGTGATGCCAGACCAATCTTCATATACTCAAAATTATTAACATCCAGCAAGGGGCCTACCTCCCTTTCTATCTAGACAATCATTAGCTGAAGCACACTTAGGTGCTTCAGCTAAGTCTTATTCCTTGGAACCAACCTTTTCAGATTCAAATGCTGCTGTTTCTGGAACAATGTTTAGTGTATCGACTTGTTGTAAGTCATCTTCATCTTCCATATCACGCATTTCAATTTCTTTTTCATCTCCAGATAGGATTTTTACATCCATACCAAGACTCTGAAGTTCTTTAATTAATACTTTGAATGATTCAGGAACACCTGGTTCCGGCACATTTTCACCTTTTACAATGGCTTCATATGTTTTCACACGACCCACAACGTCATCTGATTTTACTGTCAGAATTTCTTGTAGAGTATACGCGGCACCGTATGCTTCAAGTGCCCAAACCTCCATCTCACCGAAGCGCTGACCACCAAATTGCGCTTTACCGCCAAGTGGCTGCTGCGTAACAAGTGAGTATGGTCCAGTTGAACGAGCATGAAGCTTATCATCAACCATGTGCGCAAGTTTAATCATATACATGACACCGACAGACACACGATTATCAAAAGGCTCACCTGTACGTCCATCATATAGAACCGTTTTAGCATCATTCGCCATTCCAGCCTCTTCAATCGTTCCCCAAACATCTTCTTCACGGGCACCGTCGAATACTGGTGAAGCAACATGAATTCCAAGGGCTCTAGCAGCCATACCTAAATGAAGCTCAAGCACCTGACCGATATTCATACGAGAAGGAACCCCTAACGGATTCAACATAATATCAACTGGAGTACCATCTGGTAAATATGGCATATCTTCCTCTGGTAATATACGAGAGATAACCCCTTTATTACCATGACGTCCTGCCATTTTATCTCCTTCGTGAATCTTACGCTTCTGAACAATATAAACACGTACAAGTTGATTTACACCTGGTGGCAGTTCATCGCCGTCTTCGCGATTAAAGACTTTAACATCAAGGACAATACCGCCGCCGCCATGTGGAACTCTTAGAGAAGTATCGCGCACTTCACGTGCTTTTTCTCCGAAGATTGCATGTAAAAGCCGTTCTTCTGCAGTAAGTTCTGTAACACCTTTAGGAGTTACTTTACCAACCAGTAAGTCACCATCTTTTACTTCCGCACCAGTACGGATAATTCCACGCTCATCTAAATTACGAAGGGCATCTTCCCCTACATTCGGAATGTCACGTGTAATTTCTTCTGGTCCAAGCTTTGTATCACGAGATTCTGACTCATATTCTTCAATATGAATAGAAGTATAAACATCATCTTTTACAAGACGTTCGCTCATAATGATCGCATCTTCATAGTTGTAGCCATCCCAGTTTACGAATGCAACTAAAACGTTACGGCCTAGAGCTAATTCTCCAAGTTCCATAGAAGGACCGTCCGCTAAAATCTCACCTTTTGTGACGTGGTCACCCACAGCAACAATTGGTCGTTGATTATAACAAGTTCCCTGATTAGAACGGATGAATTTCAACATTTTATATTTATCAAGGTCACCTTTAACTTCTTGACCATCGACTGTATTAATACGGCGCACCCAAACCTCACGGGCCTCCACATGCTCAACGATTCCTTCATGCTTACAGATAACGGCTGCTCCGGAGTCTTTCCCAGAAACATATTCCATACCTGTTCCAACTCTTGGTGCTTCCGGCTGTAATAACGGCACGGCTTGACGCTGCATGTTCGCTCCCATCAAGGCACGGTTCGAGTCATCATTTTCTAAGAACGGAATACAAGCTGTCGCTGCTGAAACTACCTGTTTAGGAGATACATCCATATAATCAATACGGTCACGTTTTACAACTGTGTTTTCTCCACGGAAACGGGCAACAACGTCCTCATCAATGAAAGTACCGTCATCGCTAAGACGAGAGTTCGCCTGTGCTACAACATAGTTATCCTCTTCATCTGCCGTTAAGTAATCGATTCGGCCTGTAACTTTTCCAGTATCAGGATCAATTCGACGATATGGAGTTTCAATGAAACCAAAACGATTAACCTTTGCAAATGATGATAGTGAGTTGATCAAACCAATGTTTGGTCCCTCTGGCGTTTCAATCGGACACATACGGCCATAGTGGGAATAGTGAACGTCACGCACTTCAAATCCTGCGCGTTCACGTGTTAAACCACCAGGTCCTAATGCAGATAAACGACGCTTATGTGTTAATTCTGCAAGCGGGTTCGTTTGATCCATGAACTGCGATAACTGTGAGCTTCCGAAGAACTCTTTTATTGACGCAATAACTGGACGAATGTTAATTAACTGCTGTGGCGTGATGGTAGCAGTATCTTGAATAGACATTCTTTCACGAACAACACGTTCCATACGAGACAAACCAATACGGAATTGATTTTGCAGCAATTCTCCAACAGAACGAAGACGTCTGTTTCCTAAATGGTCAATATCGTCAGTATCGCCTACACCATGCAATAAGTTAAAGAAATAACTGATTGACGCAATGATATCAGCTGGTGTTATATTTTTAATAGGTTCAGCAACGTAAGCATTGCCCAACACATTGATTACTTTTTCACCATCGTCATTTGGTGCATAGATTTTAATGCCTTGAAGAATAATTTCTTCCTCTACTACACCGCCAACAGGATTAAAGCCCTTGAAGTTAATATCCTTTTCGAGAGCAGGAATAATCCGATCAAGGTTTCTACGGTCTAGAACTGTACCTTTTTCTGCAATAATTTCACCTGTCTCAGGATCAACAAGGGATTCAGCCAAGCGCTGGTTAAATAAACGATTTTTAATATGAAGCTTTTTGTTAATTTTATAACGGCCTACATTGGCTAAATCATATCTCTTTGGATCAAAGAATCTTGATACCAATAAGCTCTTTGCGTTATCTACAGTTGGAGGTTCACCTGGACGCAGGCGCTCATAAATTTCTAAAAGCGCTTTTTCTACTCCCTCAGTGTTGTCCTTTTCAAGAGTATTTCGAATGTACTCATTATCTCCAATCAATTCAATAATTTCTTGATCAGAGCCGAAGCCAAGTGCACGCAAAAGAACCGTAACGGGCAGTTTCCGAGTACGATCTATCCTCACATATACGACATCTTTGGCGTCAGTTTCATATTCCAGCCAAGCGCCGCGGTTCGGAATTACAGTAGCCGTAAATCCTTTTTTCCCATTTTTATCAAGTTTTCCACTAAAGTATACGCTCGGAGAACGTACTAACTGGGAAACGATAACACGTTCTGCCCCATTGATGACAAACGTACCCGTTTCAGTCATAAGTGGGAAATCACCCATAAAAACATCCTGATCTTTTACTTCGCCTGTTTCTTTGTTTACAAGACGTACTTTCACACGCAATGGTGCAGAATATGTAACGTCCCGCTCTTTCGATTCCGCAACAGAATACTTAGGTTCGCCAAGGCTGTAATCAATAAATTCAAGTGATAGGTTACCAGTAAAGTCTTCAATCGGTGAAATATCCTGGAACATTTCACGCAATCCCTCATCAAGAAACCATTGATATGAAGAGGTTTGGATTTCAATAAGATTTGGTAATTCTAAAACTTCACTGATTCGTGCGTAACTTCTTCGTTGGCGGTGTCGTCCATACTGAACTAGTTGACCTGTCAACTGATTCACCCCTCAAATCAAGCGTTTTTATAATGCATATATTTTGGTCTTATGTAAGGATAAGAAATCCCCCATCAGACAAAAAAGAAAAAGGGTTTTTATTTCTTAAAAACCACATTTTCACATTTTGACTATTATTTTGTCATCATTTCCGTCTTAATTCATTTTTATACCATAAAAATAAGTATTTACAGGAATAAATCGGAAATTATTATGATGGCATTTTATAATGCTACCATACGTGACATTTTGAAGTCAACTATTTTACCGCTTTAATGATAAAATAACCTTTAGACTTGTCAACAGTCTCTACTGTGGTAAATAATTGATTTAATTTTTCAATCGCCGAAGGTGCTCCTTGCTTCTTTTGAATAACAACCCAAAGCTCGCCGCGGGTGACTAAATGTTCATGACTTTGTTCGAAGATATCATGTACCGTCTTTTTTCCCGCCCTGATTGGAGGATTTGTTAAGATAGCTGCAAATTCGTATCCCTTTACATTGATTAAAGTATCACTTTCGTAAATATCAACATTGTGTACCGAATTTTGCCCAGCATTAGCCTTAGCCAGTTCAATTGCCCGTTCGTTCACATCAATCATATGTACTGTGCGATCCGGAAAATTTTTTGCAATCGAAAGACCAATGGGACCATAACCGCAGCCTACATCTAGAACAGGTCCTTCTACACTTGGTAATTCAAATGCTTCTATTAATAAACGAGAACCAAAATCTACTTCCTTCTTTGAAAATACTCCATTATCCGTTTTAAAGCGAAATAACTGATTCCTTAAGGTAAAGTCCCAAAACTTCGGATCACTTTCGACTTTTTGGGTGCGAGAATAGTAATGTTCAGACAATAAGCTCACCTCCTGAGGAGTGTTGATTAATGAGGTTACCCGAGGAAAAAATTTAATATCTAGCTGCAGCGCCAGAGCACTTCCGCTTTTACGATATCGAAAAAAAGCCCGCTTATACAGCGAGCTTTTCTATAAGGTTATTACTTAACTTCAACGTTAGCTCCAACTTCAGCAAGCTTAGCTTTAAGTTCTTCAGCTTCTTCTTTAGATACGCCTTCTTTAACAGGCTTTGGAGTGTTGTCAACAAGATCTTTTGCTTCTTTAAGACCAAGACCTGTGATTTCACGTACAACTTTGATAACCTTGATTTTTTGATCTCCAGCGCTAGCAAGGATTACATCAAATTCAGTTTGCTCTTCAACAGCAGCAGCACCAGCTCCGCCAACCATTGCTACAGGAGCAGCAGCAGTTACGCCGAATTCTTCTTCGATTGCTTTTACTAGATCGTTAAGTTCTAAAACAGTCATAGATTTAACTGCTTCAATGATTTGTTCTTTAGTCATTTTAATTTTCCTCCTTAGTTTTCATTCCGTTATTTGTTAAGCGATAAGTTTTAACTTACGCGCCTTGTTCTTCTTTTTGTTCTGCAACTGCTTTTGTAGCAAGAGCAAGGTTGCGGATTGGAGCTTGTAGTACGCTGAGTAGCATAGAAAGCAAGCCTTCGCGTGAAGGTAGTTCTGCAAGTGCTTTAACCTCTTCAACTGTTGCTACGTTGCCTTCGATTACACCAGCTTTAATTTCAAGTGCATCATGCTTTTTAGCAAAGTCATTAAGAATTTTTGCAGGTGCTACTACATCTTCTGTACTGAACGCAATAGCGTTCGGACCAGTCAATGCTGCGTTTAACTCTGAAAGTTCAGCTGCATCAGCCGCACGACGAGTCATAGAGTTTTTGTAAACTTTGAAGTCGACACCAGCTTCACGAAGTTGCTTACGAAGTTCAGTAACTTCAGCAACAGTTAGCCCGCGGTAGTCAACTACGATTGTTGAAACACTAGCTTTTAACTTAGCTGTAATTTCATCAACGATTTGAACTTTTTGTTGGATTGCGCTGCTCATCTTTACACCTCCTGTAGATTCTCTACATTTATACCAGGCAAAGTAAAACCTCCATATCAAGAGTCAGACATGGAGGTGCATACAATAGCCGAAGATTTCAGCCAATTCTATCGCATTACCTCGGCAGGAAATTAAGCTCTAAAGAGCACCTGCTGTCTTCAGTACAAATGTTTTATTTAAACAACAAAATAGATTATATAAAATGTATCTATATTTGTCAATTGGTAATAAATTACTTAGCTGAAGCAGTTGAAGGATCAACCTTCACACCAGGTCCCATTGTTGAAGTAACAGTTACATTCTTCATATATGTTCCCTTTGCAGCTGCAGGCTTAACTTTTAACATTGTTTCGAATACTGTATTGAAGTTCTCAACAAGTTTTTCGTTTTCGAAAGATGATTTTCCGATTGGCACGTGGATATTTCCAGCTTTGTCAACACGGTACTCAACTTTACCTGCTTTGATTTCATTGATTGCACGAGTTACATCAAATGTAACAGTTCCAGTTTTAGGGTTTGGCATTAAACCTTTTGGTCCTAATGTACGTCCAAGTTTACCAACTTCACCCATCATGTCAGGAGTTGCTACGATTACGTCAAAATCAAACCAACCTTGTTGGATTTTGTTGATGTATTCTGCATCGCCAACATAATCTGCACCAGCAGCTTCTGCTTCTTTCACTTTTTCACCCTTAGCGAATACTAATACGCGTTGAGTCTTACCAGTTCCATTCGGAAGCACTACTGCACCACGAATTTGTTGGTCAGCTTTCTTAGGGTCTACGCCTAAACGGAATGCAACTTCTAATGTCGCATCAAATTTAGCGAAGTTTGTTTTCTTTGCAAGTTCAATTGCTTCAGTAACTGGGTAAGCTTTTGTGTTATCAACAAGCTTAGCAGCTTCTAAATACTTCTTACCTTTTTTAGCCATTTTTATTTCCTCCTAGATTGTGGTTTTAACGGAATAACCTTTTGCAGGAATTACCTCCCACGAATAAAGGTTGCGTAAGTAACGCAACCCCCTTCATTACAAAAAACAGTTTACATGGATTAGTCTTCGATCGTGATACCCATGCTGCGTGCAGTACCTTCAACCATGCGCATTGCTGCTTCAACGCTTGCTGCGTTTAGGTCAGGCATTTTCTGTTCCGCAATCTCGCGTACTGTATTACGCTTAACTGTTGCTACCTTATTACGGTTAGGCTGGCCAGAACCAGACTGAATTCCAGCTGCTACTTTCAAAAGAACTGCAGCAGGAGGAGTTTTCGTAATAAATGTAAATGAACGGTCTTCAAATACCGTAATTTCAACAGGAATGATTAATCCAGCTTGATCTGCTGTACGAGCGTTAAATTCTTTACAGAATCCCATGATGTTAACACCGGCTTGACCTAGTGCAGGTCCAACTGGTGGTGCAGGATTCGCTTTCCCAGCAGGGATTTGTAATTTAACAACTTTAATTACTTTTTTAGCCACGAGACACACCTCCTTAAAGTCCGTGATGTGGTAATAGGGTTTACACCCTCCCACTCAGGTATCTGTCTTTATATAAAGATAAAGATCTTAGCAAAAGTCTTTGTCTCATTAAGAGACATACTGACCTATGAAATATTACCACTTTTTAAAAATGATTTCAAGTTTTTTTGAAATTACTATTAATATTTCTTAAAATTAAAGCTTCTCAATCTGCGTAAATTCTAGTTCTACCGGGGTGTCACGACCAAACATGTTAACAAGAACTTTAAGCTTCGATTTGTCTTTATCCATTTCTTCAACTGTTCCTGTGAAGTTCGTAAATGGACCCTCTTTAACTCGAACAGTTTCACCAATTTCATAGTTAACATCGATTCGTTTCTCATCCACACCCATGCGTTTTAGAATTCCGACAACTTCATCAGGCAGAAGCGGTGTTGGTTTCGATCCTGCTCCTGATGAACCAACAAATCCAGTTACACCTGGTGTATTACGCACTACATACCATGAGTCGTCTGTCATGACGATTTCAACAAGCACATAGCCAGGGAATACTTTCTTTTTAACTACTTTCTTTTTACCATTTTTAATCTCTGTTTCTTCTTCTTCTGGTACAACTACACGGAATATTTTATCCGTCATACCCATTGATTCAACACGTTTTTCTAAGTTTGCTTTTACTTTATTCTCATAACCTGAGTAAGTATGTAATACATACCAATTCTTTTCCATTCAAGAGGACTAAACGTCCATCCCTCCCCGTACACTATTATTAAGAATAGACATTTTTTTGTTTTTAAGACAAATGAAAAAACCCGTTAAACGGGCTTTAGATAAAATTTCCTGTATTATTTACCATTATACCATGAAATGCGTTTTATTATTCAATAATAAAACGAATCAATTTTGAAATACCTAAATCTAGGACAGCAAAAAACGCTGCGAAGAAAGCAACTGTTGAGAAAACTGTAATGGTATAGCGTGTTAGTTCTTTGCGTTTTGGCCAACTAACTTTTCTCATTTCACGGAAAATGTCACTGAAGAATTTCTTTAAGCGTTGCATATCTATAACCCTCCAACTGTCGGAATAACATTGCTAGTATAGATTAATATTATTTTGTTTCTTTGTGGATTGTATGGGAGGCGCATGTTTTGCAATACTTTTTTAATTCCAATCGTTCTGATTGCAACTGATTTGCATGGGTCGAATAATTACGCGAACCACATTCAACACATGCCAGAATAATCTTTTTACTCATCATTAAACACCTTCAACATCCATCTAATATATCTTTAAAAATGTAACATGACCCCTAATTATTGTCAACAACATGTGTTAGTGGATTCATACAATTGTCATCGATTCCAAGATTAAAGACTAAATTCCCTTATTTCTAAATAGCGCTCTAATTTCCTTTTCACTCGCTGAAGGGCATTATCGATGGATTTTACATGACGGTTAAGCTCTTCTGATATTTCTTGGTACGATTGTCCATCTAGATACAGTGCCAAAACCTTTCGTTCTAGGTCGCTTAATAATTCAGTCATTTTTACTTCGATATGATCAAATTCTTCTTGGTTAATAATCAATTCTTCTGGATCAAGAACCTTTGCACCAGAAAGAACGTCCATAAGGGTCCGGTCCGATTCTTCATCGTAAATAGGCTTGTCCAATGATACATAGGAATTTAGCGGTATATGCTTTTGCCTTGTTGCAGTTTTAATAGCGGTAATAATTTGTCTAGTGATACACAGCTCTGCAAACGCTTTAAATGATGTGAGCTTGTCCTCGCGAAAATCGCGAATTGCCTTATATAGCCCAATCATTCCCTCTTGTACTATATCTTCCTTATCTGCACCGATTAGGAAGTAGGATCTTGCCTTTGCACGTACAAAATTACGATATTTGTGGATCAAATAATCAAGTGCCTCACTATTCCCTTGGTGCACTAGATCAACAATTTCCTCGTCTTCCATTGAAAAAAATAGCTCGTTGCTTTTTTCCCCGAAGTCTGTACCCAATTTAAGATCCCCCTCCACCGAACAAGCATAGATAGTATTATTATACTGCCCGTAACTTTTGAACGTCAACGCTTACTTTTGTCCTCTGCGCCACTTTTCAAAAATTTCTGCCACTTCGCTGCTAATCGGTATTTTTGAGACTGGTCTTTTTTCTTGAATTTTTTTTACCTTTTTTTCGATTCCTTTTTCAACCGAGGACATCTCGATAAGCAATTCCCGTGCAGATTTTCTTAGAGCGCCTTGTCCAAAAATTGCCCATTGCTCTGTATAATCGGAAGTAGCCACATGTATTTGAGTCCTTCGGTTGTTTAAAGAAATCGCCAGCTTTTCAATTCGCTCATCCGCTGTTTCGTTTTCTTTTGTAAAAATAACCTCTACCTTATGATTCTTATATTTCTTCTCAGTCCCCTGGACATAGTAGGCATCAAAGACAACAATTACGCGATAGCCAGAGAAAGCTTGGTATTCTGCCATCCTTTCTACCAAACGGTCCCTAGCCGCAGGCAAATCATGATCCCTTAACGCCCTTAACTCCGGCCAAGCCCCGATTATGTTATATCCATCGACAAGCAAAATATCCATAACTATCCCTCTAGAGGATGCCGCCTGCGGTATACCTCATACATTAATAACGCGGCAGCTACAGACGCATTTAATGATGTTACCTTTCCAGCCATCGGCAGGTTGATAAGGAAGTCACATTTATCTCTAACCAGACGCCCCATCCCTTTTCCTTCACTTCCAATCACAAGACCGATTGGCATTGTTCCATCAAATTGGCGATAATCTTGCTTTCCACTCGCGTCCGTACCAGCTATCCAAATACCGCGCTCCTTTAATTCATCTATCGTGCGCGCCATATTGGTAACACGTACAACCGGGATATGTTCAATTGCACCTGTTGAGGCCTTTGCAACGGTTGCTGTTAATCCAACCGCTCTTCTTTTTGGAATAATAATTCCATGGGCTCCCACTGCGTCAGCGGTTCTCATGATAGAACCTAAATTATGAGGGTCCTCAATTTCATCTAGTAACAAGAAGAAGGGGGCTTCATTTTTCTTTTCTGCAGCTGCAAATAAATCGTCCATTTCTGCATATTGATAAGCAGCTACATAGGCAAGAACTCCTTGATGGTTTTCATCGGATATCTGATCGATTTTTTTCTTTGGGACAAATTGAACAATTACATTAGCCTCTTTTGCTAGTTGAATTAATTGCTGCATTTGACCACGCTGTGAGGACTCTGCAATCAAGATCTTATTGATATCCCTTTCTGATCTCAGAGCCTCCATTACAGGATTTTTTCCAATGATGTAATCCTTATTTTCGTTCATTCGCTAGTTCCTCCTTTCTTTCTTCAACAAACTCAAAGGACTTTACGATAAGTTCTTCTAATCGTTCCGTTTTCTCTGTTAAATATAAAAAACCAATTAATGCTTCAAATGCGGTGCTATAATGGTAGGTTTGGACATCTGTGTTTTTAGGTACAGTGCCCGATTTAGCATTTCTCCCGCGCTTGACCACCGCCAGCTCCTCCTCTGACAGGAGACTTTCATCCATCATCCGAAATAGTACCTGGCATTGAGCCTTTGCGGAAACGTATGTCGTTCCCTCTCGGTGTAGATGATTTGGCTTAACCTTGCCGCTTTGCAGGAGGTGACGTCTGACATATGTCTCATATACAGCGTCACCCATATAAGCTAAGGCAAGACTATTCAATTGATTGGCATTTACTTTTTCTTGATAATCAAGCATGGATTAGCCTCTTTTCCATCTCGTACCTTGCGGCGTATCTTCTAAAATAATATTCATTTCCTTTAATTGATCTCTTATTTGATCAGAAAGCTGAAAATTACGGTCTTTTCGTGCCTGAATTCTTTTTTCAATTAACGCGTCAATTTCTTCATCTAGCAATTCTGTTGTTTCAAGCGTCAAACCTAAAACATTAAATAACTCATTAAATTGTGCGGTGAATTTATCAATTACTTCTACCGCTGTGTTTTTTTCTAATAAGTAGTAATTAGCCAGCTTTGATAGATCAAATAAAACGGAAATTGCTTTTGCTGTGTTGAAATCATCGTCCATCGCTTTTATAAACTCATTCTCTATTACATCTATCTTCTCGAGCCATTCTTGATTATTGTTTGTTAAATTTGTACTGGATTCCTTGCGATGTTGTAAATTTTGGTAAGAAGTTGTTAAGCGTTCAAAGGCTGCCTTTGTGCTATCTAACAACTCTTCACTGTAATTAATTGGGTTTCGGTAATGAACAGAAAGCATAAAAAATCTTAAAACTTGCGGATTATGCTTTTTGATAATGTCATGTACTAGAACAAAATTTCCGAGTGATTTAGACATTTTTTCATTATCGATATTAATATATCCATTATGCATCCAATACCGGGCAAAAGTTTTTCCGGAAAGTGCCTCTGATTGGGCTATTTCATTTTCATGATGAGGGAACGTTAAATCTTGTCCGCCTGCATGAATATCGATTGTTTCCCCTAGGTATTTTTTTGCCATTGCCGAGCACTCAATATGCCAGCCTGGGCGTCCAATACCCCAAGGACTTTCCCAAAAGATTTCCCCTTCTTTTGCCGCTTTCCATAAGGCAAAGTCCATATCATCTTGTTTCTTTTCACCAACTTCAATTCGGGCTCCAACCTGCAAGTCATCAATTGATTGATGGGAAAGCTTGCCATAATCATCAAATTTTCTTGTCCGGAAATATACATCCCCTTCTGATTCATAAGCGAAACCTTTTTTAATAAGCTGGTCAATAAATTCAATGATAATATCCATATTTTCCATTACGCGTGGATGAATATCCGCCTTTTTGCAGCCTAATGCCGTTACATCTTCAAAATAAGCTTGAATGAAACGGTCTGCGATGGATGGAACATCCTCTCCAAGCTGATTCGCAGCACGTATTAATTTATCGTCTACGTCTGTAAAGTTGGATACATATTGGATGTCATAGCCCCGGTATTCAAAATAACGGCGGACGGTATCAAAAACAATCGCCGGACGAGCATTGCCGATATGAATATAATTATAGACAGTCGGACCACAAACATACATTTTTACCTTTCCTTCTTCGAGCGGGATAAAGGTTTCTTTCTTACGGGTTAGAGTATTATACAGTTGTATGGTCATTCACTTTATTCCTTTCTTTCTTTAATTCAATTAATTCTTGCTGCAATTCAGTTAGTTCGACTTGCAAATCTTTGATTCGGTCCGCAATAGGGTCGGGAAGGTTACAATGGTCTAAATCCTTGCCAATTCGTTTGCCATCTTGAATCACTACCCTTCCTGGGACCCCAACAACTGTGGAATTCGGCGGTACTTCTTTTAATACAACCGATCCTGCACCAATTTTAGAATTTTCACCAATGGTGATAGATCCCAGCACCTTTGCACCTGTTGCAATTAAAGCATTATCCTTAATGGTTGGATGACGTTTCCCTTTCTCTTTCCCAGTTCCCCCAAGTGTTACGCCTTGAAATACAGTTACATTATCACCAATTTCACAGGTCTCTCCAATCACAACTCCCATACCGTGATCAATAAATAATCTCCTGCCTATTTTTGCACCTGGATGAATTTCAATACCTGTGAAAAAGCGACTAATTTGAGAAATGACCCGTGCAAGGAAATAAAACCTTCTTTTGAAAAATGCATGTGCAATTCGGTGTGCCCAAATTGCATGTAAGCCTGAATACGTTAAGATTACTTCTAAATAACTTCTTGCTGCAGGATCTTGTTCAAAAATAACCTCAATATCCTCCTTCATCCTTTTGAACATTTTCTCATTTCCCCCTTAAATGTAATGAAGCTTCTGTCTAAAATAATCCCCATGCTCTTCAAATAAATAAAAAAACGCGTCTCTGTCTTAACGACAGAGACGCGTTTGGCGTGGTTCCACTCTGATTAGACCGGTAAGCTTATAGATGTACAGCTTACATTGGTCTCACTCTACCTGTTAACGGAAAGGTTCCGCCCATATTTACACAGATTTTCATCTTTTCAAAATGGGACTCAGAGGTGCATTTTCAAACATGAGAGGCTTAGACCACTTTCAGCCGGTGATGGTCTTCTCTTTAAAGCATCATACCTTACTTTTCCTCATCTACACTTTTTCATATAGAAAGATTATTTCTTTTACTATATTACATTTTGTCGCTAATGTTAACCAATAATTTTTTGAATTCTATTTAAAACTTTTCCTTTTCCTAAAAGTTCAATCGTTTGAGGTAAATCTGGACCATGAGTTTGACCGGAAACAGCGGCACGGATTGGCATAAACAGATTTTTACCCTTTTGGCCGGTGGATTTTTGAACGGCCTTCATCGCAGCCTTAATTTCGTCTGCTTTAAAGTTATCCATCTTGTCAAGCTCCACAGAAAATGCCTTAAGTACTTCTGGAACTGTCTCGCCTGATAATACTTCCTTGGCGTCTTCTTCGTATTCAGCTTCATCTTTAAAGAACATATCGGAAAGTTCAACAATCTCTGCACCGTAGCTCATTTTTTCCTGTAAAAGTGCAACTAAACCTTTTACCCATTGTTGTTCCTCTCTAGTCAAGTTCTCACCTAAACGTCCAGCTTTCACTAAATGCGGCATAGATACTTCTAGAACTCGATCAACATCTATCTTCTTCATATATTGGTTGTTCATCCATGTTAGCTTATTCGTATCAAATAAAGCCGGTGACTTCGATAGGCGATTTGCATCGAAGATTTCAATAAATTGCTCTTTAGAGTATAGTTCCTCTTCACCCGCTGGGGACCAACCTAGTAACGTAATAAAGTTAAACAAAGCCTCCGGCAAATAGCCTAATTCTTCATATTGTTCGATAAACTGAATAATGGATTCATCTCGTTTACTTAATTTCTTTCTACTCTCATTCACAATTAGTGTCATGTGACCAAAAATCGGCGGTTCCCAGCCTAATGCTTCATAAACCATAAGCTGCTTAGGAGTGTTAGATATATGGTCGTCACCTCGTAGTACATGCGAAATTTTCATTAGATAATCATCAACGGTTACTGCAAAATTATAAGTTGGTGTTCCGTCCTTTTTAATGATAACCCAATCGCCCATTCCTTCAGATTCAAAGGATACAGTTCCTTTTACCATGTCATCAAAGGTGTAAGTTTTTCCTTCCGGTACCATTATTCTAATGCTTGGCTCGCGTCCTTCACTTTCTAATTTTGCGCGTTCCTCAGCTGTTAAATGGCGGCACTTTCCTGAATAATGAGGAGTTTCTCCTCTCTCCATCTGCTCTTCCCGCTCTGCTTCAATTTCTGCCTCTGTACAGTAGCATTTATAGGCATGGCCATTTTCTAATAATTGATTATAATAGGTTTGATAAATATCATTTCTTTCAGACTGCCGGTAAGGTCCATATTCGCCGCCGACATCGACACTTTCGTCCCAATCCATCCCTAACCATTTAAGATATTTTAATTGGCTTTCTTCCCCGCCGGCAATATTCCGCTTTTTATCTGTATCCTCAATACGGATAATAAATTTGCCGCCTTGACTGCGTGCAAACAAATAATTAAATAATGCAGTACGGGCATTTCCAATATGTAAATGTCCAGTCGGACTTGGAGCATACCTTACACGAACTTCATTTGACATTATTATGCCTCCATATAACATTGATTTCTTATATCTGATTTATTTTACCATTGTAGATTTCAGCAATAAAGACTATATGTTAACCTTTTTTAACAAAACGACTGCTTGTGAAGCAATTCCTTCACCGCGGCCTGTAAAGCCTAACTTCTCTGTTGTTGTTGCCTTTACATTAATTTGTTCGGGAGAAGCGTTTAATAATTCAGCTATTCTCTCTTTCATTGGCTGTATATAAGGTGCCATTTTGGGTTTTTGTGCAATAATTGTACAGTCTGCATTAACAAGTTCATAGCCTCTATCTTTTACGAGCTGCCATACTTGCTCCATAAGCTTAGCCGAATCTGCATCCTTAAAGTTTGGATCTGTATCCGGAAAATGCTTGCCAATGTCCCCTTCACCAATCGCCCCAAGACAAGCATCCGAGATGGTATGTAATAATACATCTGCATCAGAATGACCAAGCAATCCTTTTTCATAGGGAATGGTAATTCCGCCTATAATCAACGGCCGACCCTCGGTTAATTGGTGCACATCAAAACCTTGTCCAATACGAAACATTTTAAAAACTCCCTTGTCTTTTCTCTAGTATTGCTTTTGCAAAAAATAAATCCTCGATGGTGGTAAGCTTGATATTATCATAATCTCCTTCCACCATTGTGACTGGATGAGAAATTCGTTCTACCAAACTAGAATCATCCGTACCAATAAAGTGATCCTTCTCTGCCTGTTCATAGGCTTTAAAAAGAACAGAAAAACGAAAAGCTTGTGGGGTTTGAACAGCCCACAAGCTGGATCTTTCAACAGTTGCCCTGACCACATGATTCCCTACTGTTTTCATGGTATCCTTTGCTGGTACTCCAATAATTGCTGCACCTGTTTCTTGTGCTGTATCTAGTAATCGGTGAATATGCTCCTTAAGAATAAAAGGCCGAGCGGCATCATGAACAAGAATAATTCCATCATTCTTCACAGTTTTCAATGCATTATAAATGCTATCCTGACGTTCTTTTCCACCGGGAACTAAATCCAGCACCTTCTTCACCTTATACTTATTTAACAGATTTTTAAACTCCTCGGTATCGAGCGGGTTAACAGCTAAAATTATTCCGTCACATAACTCATCTTCATCAAAGACCTTTAAAGTATGAATTAATACAGGTATATTATTTAGTTCTAATAAAAGCTTGTTTTTCCCTGCCCCCATCCTCTTCCCCTGACCAGCGGCCGGAATAATGACTTGATAAGCCATAATAAATCTCCATTCTATTCTTTCTGTCTATTGATCCGTAAATTATAATGCCTTTTCCAATAATTTTGGCTTTGCAAAAATCATTCTACCTGCAGAGGTTTGAAGCACACTCGTTACAAGAACATCGATTCTTTTTCCGATATATTCTCGTCCCTCTTCCACCACAATCATTGTGCCGTCATCAAGATATGCTACACCTTGGTGATATTCTTTACCATCTTTGATTACCTGTACTGATAACTCTTCCCCAGGCAGCACTACTGGTTTTACGGCATTGGCTAAATCATTAATATTTAATACAGAAACGTTCTGTAATTCACATACCTTATTAAGATTAAAATCGTTCGTAACAAGCATTCCATTTGTAATCTTCGCTAGTTTTACAAGCTTGCTGTCCACTTCTTGAATTTCATCAAAATCACCTTCATAAATCTCAACTTTTATCGCTAGTTCCTTTTGAATGCGATTTAGAATATCCAAGCCCCGTCTTCCACGGTTTCGCTTTAACACGTCTGATGAATCAGCAATATGCTGTAATTCCTCAAGTACAAAGCGAGGAATTACTATTGTTCCTTCTAGGAATCCGGTTTGACAAATATCCGCAACACGGCCGTCAATAATGACACTCGTATCTAAGATTTTCAATGATTGTCCCTCTGACTTTTCAGTGTCGTCTTCCCCTGATTTCTTCTTTCCACGGCTGCCAAAGAGATTTAACAGCTCATCCCTTTTCTTAAATCCAACCTGAAAGCCAAGGTATCCAAATAATAATGTCAGCAAAATAGGAGCGACAGCATTAAGAATAGGTACTTGAACTGCATTTAGAGCAAAACCGATTAAAAAGGCTACCAATAAGCCAAAAATTAATCCTAAACTGCCAAAAATCACGTCTGTTACCGGGATTTTCACCAGTGAGTCTTCAGCCCATTTAATAAACTCTAGTACATAATCTACTGCCCAAAAAGTTATAAGATAAAAAATAATTGCACCTATAATAGCCGCGGCATACGAGTTACTGATTATTGGAATGTCATCAAAATTAATTACTTTTAACAATTGTGGGATCAACAATATTCCAAGCGTACCACCAGTTATAAGAAAGCATGCTTGAACAATACGTTTTAACATTCCTTCACCTCCTCTACTCATTATAAACATATTCCCAAAAATGAAACCTTCGTTTAATGATTATTTTGGTCAAAGTGTGAATTTTAAATCATGAAAGTTACTTTTCTATAGTAAAAAATATTTTTCAATTCATAGGGTAGCACTGGAAAAATGCCCTGTCAAACAAACGTAAATTGTACACTTTACTCGTAAGGTAAGCTACAAATGCCGCTCTGTATATAATCTCTCTTTAATTAATCGTAAGCCTTCCTTGATTTTTTTTGCACGGATTTCACCAATTCCTTCTACATCATCTAATTCTTCAACCGAGGCTGATATAATATTTGAAAACTCACCGAAGCTAGATATAATGTTTTCAATTATTACAACGGGAAGACGGGGAATTTTATTTAGAATCCGATATCCACGAGGAGGCTTGCTTTCATCAAGAGGAGTATATCCTTGATACCCCATTAGTTTTAGTATTGCCATATCATCTAATGTCCCATTACTAGTTAACACTTGCATTCGTTTAAGAACATCTCTCGACTTGATTTCTCTATCAAGGGCATAGTCCTTAATAATCAGGGCTGTCTCTTCTTCCAAATCTGTCAATATTTCATTCATTTGCAAGCGAATGAGCCTGCCTTCTGTTCCCAATTCATTCAAGTAAGTAATGAGTTCATTTTTAATTCTTAGTACCATCTCAAACCGATGGAGAACGAGTAAGAAATCGTTATATGTAACCGATTCTTCGAACTCTAAAATACTTAGACCGGCAATGCTCCGCTCAAGGACTGCTTTATACTTTTCCAGCATTTGAATCGCCTGATTTGCCTTGGTCAATATGACAGAAATATCTTTAAGGGCGTAACGGAAGTTTCCTTGATATAAGGTTATGACATTTCTTCTTTGAGATATAGCAATAACAAGTGCCTTTGTTTGCCTGGCTACTCGTTCAGCGGTGCGGTGGCGCATACCGGTCTCCGAAGCAGGTATTTCGGAATCAGGAACAAGCTGGGCATTGGCAATAAGAATAGTATTCCCTAATTCATTTAAGATAATTGCACCATCCATTTTGGCTAGCTCATAAAGATAACTTGGTGAAAAAGGACAATTAATTTGAAAACCGCCATCTACGATACCTTTAACTTTATCATTGTAACCAACAACAATAAGTCCTCCAGTATTTGCTCTTAATACATTATCAATACCTTCACGAATAGGTGTACCTGGGGCAATAAACTGTAAAACTTCACTAACAGTTTGTTCACCCAGCTTTTTATTCTCCATGTTCTACACCCCTAACACTGCTTTTAAAGCTTCTGCTACAGTCGAAACCCCGATTAGTTCCACACCTTTCGGACCCTGCCAGCCGCTCAAATTATTGGCAGGCAGAATAACCCGTTCGAACCCTAACTTTGCAGCTTCCTGAACACGCTGTTCAATTCTCGAGACTCTTCGCACCTCTCCTGTTAACCCAACCTCTCCTATAATACAGTCCGTTGCCCTCGTAGGTTTATCACGAAAGCTTGAGGCGATACTTACAACGATCGCTAAATCGATGGCTGGTTCATCTAGCTTCACGCCTCCTGCGACCTTTAGATAGGCATCTTGATTCTGAAGAAGCATTCCCATCCGCTTCTCTAAAACTGCCATTAATAATGGAACACGATTATGGTCAATCCCTGTTGCCATTCTTCTTGGGTTTCCAAAGCTTGTCGGAGATATTAAAGCCTGAATTTCGACAAGTACAGGACGTGTCCCTTCCATTGAAGCAACGACAGTGGAGCCTGCTGCGCCTTGCGACCTCTCTTCAAGGAATATTTCCGATGGATTTGCAACCTCATCCAGTCCAAATTCCTTCATTTCAAAAATACCCATTTCATTGGTTGATCCAAAACGGTTTTTTACAGCACGTAAAATACGATATGTATGGTGCCTTTCCCCTTCAAAGTAGAGAACAGTATCTACCATATGCTCGAGCAGCCTTGGTCCAGCTATGGACCCTTCTTTTGTTACATGACCAACAATAAAGATAGCAATGCCCTTTGTTTTCCCAATCCTCATTAATTCTGATGTACATTCACGAACTTGTGAGACGCTCCCTGGTGCCGACGTTACTTCCGGATGGAAAACCGTTTGAATGGAATCAATAATCACAAAACTTGGATTTGTATTTTCAATCGTTCGACTAATTTCATCTAGATTGGTCTCAGCATACACGAGAAGATTTTCAGATTTAATTCCCAGTCTTTCAGCTCGAAGCTTTGTTTGCCTCAGCGATTCCTCGCCTGATATGTATAAGACCTGATTGCCTTTATTCGCAAGTTGAGAGGATACCTGTAAAAGGAGAGTTGATTTACCGATGCCAGGGTCACCACCGATTAGAACTAGTGATCCTTTAACCACTCCACCGCCTAAGACTCGATTAAGTTCATTTAAATCGGTAAGAATTCTCGGTTCTGACAAGGATTCAATGGCAGTAATAGGCGTTGGTTTAGCTGCCAATGTTGAGACCCCTTGAGAATGAGCGAAGGCGCCCCTTCTATTTCCGCCAGTTACCTCAACTTCCTCCACCATTTTGTTCCATTCTCCGCAGCCTGGGCATTTTCCTAACCATTTAGGAGATTCATACCCACACTCCTGACACATGAACTTCGTTTTTCGTTTGACCATATCTATCTACTCCTGACTCTAAATAGAAAAAGAGGTACACGGTCGAGACTTATAACGTGTACCCCTTTTAGTTGCTCCAAATAGTATCGAATCTGGTTATTTAGTTAGAGTCGTTTTTTCTGCCGTTCTAACTAAGAATTCACCATTATCAACATCAATTATAACATGCTGCCCTGTTAATACTGTACCTTTTAACAGTTCTTCAGAGAGGCGGTCTTCAATATGTTTTTGAATAGCTCTGCGTAATGGGCGGGCACCGTATTCAGGATCATAACCCTCGATAGATATTTTGTCTTTTGCTGCATCGGTTAACTCTAAAGAAATATGCTGCTCTTTTAATCGTTTTACAAGCTGGTCAGATAAAAGGGTAACAATTTCTCCAAGATGCTTTTTCTCTAAAGCATGGAAGACAATGATTTCATCAATACGGTTTATGAATTCTGGACGGAAGGCCTTTTTCAATTCTTCCATTACTTTACCCTTCATGTCCTTATAATCCTGGTCTCCATCTTGAATATTAAAGCCCACATATTTGTTGCGTTTTAGTGCTTCTGCACCAACGTTGGAAGTCATAATCAGAACCGTATTACGGAAGTCAACCGTTCTTCCTTTAGAATCCGTTAAGCGGCCATCTTCAAGAACTTGCAGTAAGATATTGAACACGTCTGGGTGTGCCTTTTCAATTTCATCAAGCAAGATAACTGAGTATGGCTTTCTACGAACCTTTTCCGTTAATTGACCGCCTTCTTCATAACCCACATATCCCGGAGGTGAGCCCACCAAGCGAGAAGTAGAATGCTTCTCCATGTATTCTGACATATCAATCCGAATCATGGCATCTTCATCACCAAACATTGCCTCAGCAAGTGCTCGTGCCAACTCGGTTTTACCTACACCAGTAGGGCCAAGGAAAACAAAAGAACCGATAGGGCGTTTTGGATCCTTTAAGCCTGCCCTAGCCCGACGAACTGCTTTAGAAACGGCCTTAACAGCTTCCTCCTGACCAATCACACGGGAATGCAGGAGTTCCTCTAAATTAAGTAATTTAGCCGTTTCTGTTTCAGCTAGCTTGGAGACAGGTATTCCCGTCCAGCTTGAAACAACACTTGCAATATCCTCAACAGTGACCTCACTGTTTTCTTTACCTTGCTTTTCTTTCCATGTTTTCTTCGTTTCTTCAAGCTGCTCACGCAGACGTTGTTCTGTATCTCGTAAGGATGCTGCTTTTTCAAACTCTTGGCTTTGAACAGCAGAATCTTTCTCCTTACGCACTTCATCAAGCTTTACTTCTAATTCTTTCAAATTTGGCGGTGTTGTGTAAGAACGTAATCGAACCTTAGATCCTGCTTCATCAATTAAGTCAATTGCTTTATCTGGCAGGAATCGATCAGAAATGTAGCGGTCAGATAGCTTTACTGCAGCTTCAATTGCCTCATCTGTAATCGATACACGGTGATGGGCTTCATAACGATCACGAAGACCCTCTAGTATACGAATGGACTCTTCAGCCGTTGGTTCATCAACACGAATTGGCTGGAAGCGGCGTTCTAATGCTGCATCCTTTTCAATATATTTTCGGTATTCATCCAGTGTCGTTGCACCTATACATTGGAGTTCTCCACGTGCCAGAGATGGTTTTAGGATGTTAGAAGCATCAATCGCTCCTTCTGCTCCACCAGCTCCAATTAATGTGTGTAATTCATCAATAAAGAGAATAATGTTGCCTGCTTGGCGTATTTCATCCATTACTTTTTTCAAACGGTCCTCAAATTCACCGCGATACTTGGTACCAGCTACTACGGTACCCATATCCAGGGTCATAACCCGCTTGTCACGAAGAATTTCAGGTACTTCATTATTTACAATTTGCTGTGCAAGTCCCTCAGCGATAGCGGTTTTACCTACTCCTGGTTCACCGATTAACACGGGGTTATTTTTTGTACGGCGGCTCAATACTTCAATTACCCGCTGGATCTCCTTGCTTCTTCCGATTACAGGATCCAAACTTCCTTCTCTCGCAATGGCTGTTAAATCTCTAGCAAGGCTGTCAAGGGTCGGGGTATTGGCACTTACTGATGCTCCTCCCTGATGACCGCCTGATTCATTACTGCCTAGTAATTGTAATACCTGTTGACGTGCTTTATTTAGGCTAACTCCAAGATTATTAAGAACTCTTGCAGCAACTCCCTCACCTTCTCTGATTAAACCGAGTAAGATATGCTCTGTTCCAACATAAGAATGTCCTAGTTTTCTAGCTTCATCCATCGATAATTCAATTACCTTTTTCGCCCGTGGTGTGTAGTGGATCGTTTGGGATGCTTCCTGGCCTTTCCCGATTAACGATTCCACTTCTTTTTGAATTTTTTCTGAACCTAATCCAAGCCCATAAAGCGCCTTAGCGGCAATGCCTTCTCCCTCACGGACTAAACCTAATAAAATATGCTCAGTTCCAATATTGTTGTGACCCAGTCTAATTGCTTCCTCTTGCGCTAAAGCTAAAACCTTTTGAGCTCTCTCAGTAAAACGGCCGAACATCATATTCCATTCCTCCTCACCTTTTATCTTGCTCCATTTTTAATCGTTCTCGAATTAATGCTGCTCGTCGGATATCTCTATCATTTGCCCTTAAATGCCCGCCTGCATACTGCTGCAGGAAACCAGGCTGGGTTAGAATCATTAATTCATTTAATATATTCTTAGGAAGATGATTAATGTATCCCATATCAATTCC
Source organism: Neobacillus niacini NBRC 15566 (assembly GCF_001591505.1). Classification (GTDB taxonomy): domain Bacteria; phylum Bacillota; class Bacilli; order Bacillales; family Cytobacillaceae; genus Neobacillus; species Neobacillus niacini. Next base: position 2,352 of record NZ_BCVA01000029.1, on the reverse strand, counting down.
TAGGCGGACATCAGAAAGGCATTTTGCAGCCTCTTTTGTTTCAATAATTCTACAATTGGATAACACACCATAAGAACGAAACACTCTATCTTCTAATTGTATGTTTGAAGTTTTCCGTAATGCTTCACGAGCGGACCTTTCTTGTGAAATTAACTGACTTACAACACCCTTAAGGTCGCGGCAAATATCTTCCTCAGATTTTCCTAGAGTAATTTGGTTGGAAATTTGAAATATATTTCCAAGCGCCTCACTCCCTTCGCCATAAATCCCCCTTACTACTAATCCCAGTTGATTTATTGCAGGAATAATTCGATTGATTTGCTGTGTTAACATCAATCCTGGTAAGTGCATCATGACTGAAGCGCGAAGGCCTGTTCCCACGTTTGTAGGGCAGCTGGTAAGATAGCCATGCTTCTCGTCAAATCCAAAGTGAATGTGACTTTCCAGCCAATCATCTACTTCATTTGCTGCCTCCAATGCCTCGGTTAGTTGCAGCCCAGGAAACAAACATTGAATGCGAATGTGATCCTCTTCATTTATCATAATACTAACTTCTTCATTTTCGGTTAATAGAACAGCGCCATATGGTGAGTCTTCTGCTAAATTAGGACTAATCAGGTGCTTTTCTACTAAAACCCTTTTTTGAAGAGGCTGGATGTCATCAATTTTTAGTAATTCCATTTTCCCAAACTTTGTAAAGTTAGACTCACTCAGGATTTCTTCCATTTTCAAAATAATCGATTGTGCTTCTTCATGGGAAAATAGTGTTGGAAATTTAAAGTTCTCAAAGTTTCGGGCTAAACGGATTCGGGAACTAAGGACAATATCTGAATCAGGTCCCTCCTCGCTCATCCACGAGCTGACTGCTTGATTAATAAAACGTTCAAGCGACACGTTATTCCCCTCCCTTACTACTGCCAGGTAATTCTTTTTCGAGTGAGCGAATTTCATCTCGAATCTTAGCTGCTTCTTCAAATTCCTCTTGTTTAATCAGCTCTTTTAGTTCATTTTTAAGACTTTCAACTTGCTTTTTAAGGTGTATTCCTCCACCAATTCTCTTTGGAATTTTACCGCTGTGTGTCCCATTTCCACTGTGAAGTCTCCTTAAGACCGGTGGAAGCTGTTCCTTAAATGTTTCATAGCAATGGGCACATCCGAAACGACCCACTTTAATGAATTGTGGAAATGTCATTGAACATCTATTACACTGAAGTACTTCTTCTTGATGAAACGTATTTTGATTTTGTTTTTGAACAGTAGGATCAATATTTAATAGACCCGCTAATAGGTTATTAAAAGTAAAGCCTGATCCCCCAGTAAACATAAACATCTCGCCCTTTTCCTGGGCACATTTTTCACAAAGGTTTACCTCGGTTTTTTCCCCGTTGATGATTTTTGTAAAATGCAGTGCAGCAGGCCGTTGATTACATTCCTGGCAAATCATTTTATTTCACCTCTCTAGCTGATATAGATTATTTATATTTCAATGATGTTAACATCGCTTTCAACATTCGTGCACGTAATTCGTCTCGGAATGGAAGATCAATATAAAGGACTGAACGGTCAATAACACTTAACATTATTTTTGCCTCTCGTTTTGTAATTATCTCCTCATGGACTAGTCTGTAAATTACATCTTCCGCAGTCGTTTGTGCGATTCGCTTATCAATGAGTGACAGCAAATGATCAATTAAGTCGACTAAATCATGGGATTGAACCTTCATGATTCGGATATATCCGCCTCCCCCACGTTTACTTTCTACGATATACCCTCGTTCAATGGTAAAGCGCGTATTAATAACATAATTGATTTGTGATGGTACACATTGAAATTTATCCGCTATCTCGCTGCGTTTAATTTCTACATGTTCCTGTTCACTCATTTCTAATACTTGTTTTAGATACTTTTCAATAATATCGGAGATGTTTCTCATCTTCCCACCTCCTTCTTCTGACTTTGACTATATTTGACATTAATTATACTGAAAATTTTATGTAGTTGCAAACAAACTGCTACTAATGATTTTCTCCATATTTCGCAGATGTGAAACCTGTACGGTTTGATTAATTTGTTTTTAGGTAATTGGTATTGGTTTAGGTTGTTGCGATGAAATTAGTTTGAGGTAATTAGAGTCTTTTTGGAGTAAGTGGTAGGTTTAATTTTTTCGTTACCGTTTTTTATAAAAAGTAGGATTATGGACATGAATAAGGGCTATTCGTTACCATTTTTGTAAATAGTTGTGCTGCACGGTAACGATTGCTCTCTATTCGTTACCAGTTTCTATAAAAGTAGACCAGTGCGGGCAAGATTTCCTACTCTTCTTCTTAACACAGCCGAACAATACAAAAAAG
>NZ_BCVA01000028.1 GCF_001591505.1 Neobacillus niacini NBRC 15566 | reverse complement strand
CAAAGGCTCTCATGGGTCCAAAGGAAGTAGAGGATCCAAGGGGTCTCATGGTTCTAAAGGCAGTAAAGGATCCAAAGGCTCTCGTGGTTCCAAAGGAAGTAGAGGATCCAAGGGGTCTCATGGTTCTAAAGGCAGTAAAGGATCCAAAGGCTCTCATGGGTCCAAGGGGTCCCATGGTTCCAGAGGAAAAGGCAAAGACTCAAAAGGAAAAAAATAATATCTTACCAACCGGTACTTGTGGAGTACCGGTTTTTTTCGTATTTACATAAATTCCTTAGACAGCTGCCTATAAAGGTACCACTAGGTATTCGTTTAGCATTAAAAAGATAGGCCATTATCCAACCAACATTTCAATAAAATTTCTAGTTACCTGCTGATTTACATAAATTCAAGATATTCGTTTAGTTCAAGCCTCTAAGGGTCTACGTATGATAAAGCAAAGGACAAGAAAAGACGTGAAAAGGAGCTTTCTAAGAATAAAATTTGTAGATAAATCGAAAGGAGAGAAATAACATATATGTATCATCCATCGACGGTAATTATCACCATATTCGCTTTTGTTCTAACCATGGTGATGATATTTATCCGTCCGAAAAATATGAATGAAGCGATCCCAGCAACGATTGGGGCAGTTATTGTTTTATTAAGCGGTAGCGTTTCGATGATTGACCTAATGGACATAAGTTCGAAAGTAACAGGGGCTGCTGTAACCATAATTGCAACCATCGTTATGGCTATCGTACTGGAAAGTTTCGGCTTCTTTAGATGGACGGCAGCATTGATGTTAAAAGTATCAAAAGGGTCCGGAATTCGTTTATTCTGGTATACATTATTACTTTGCTTTTTGATGACCATGTTTTTCAACAATGACGGCAGTATATTAATTACTACACCTATTCTCATTCTTATTTTTAAGAATATCGGTTTAAAGAACCGCCAAAAGATACCATACCTCTTAAGTGGTGCCTTAATCGCGACTGCTTCGAGTGCTCCAATTGGAGTAAGTAATATTGTTAATTTAATTGCGCTAAAAATTATCGGTATGGACCTTTACCTTCAAACAGCCATGATGTTTGTTCCTGCAACGATTGGACTACTATTTTTAGCTTATTTACTACTCCTCGTTTTCAAGAAGGACATCCCTAAAGAAATCCGGCTCCATTCCTACACATTGCCATTGTTAAATAACAATCGTTTTCACCCCTTACAAAGGAAAAATGAGGATATGTTTGAAAAACAAAAGAAGTTAATGATCCAAATGCTTATCTTTGTATTTATCGTTAGAATCAGCCTTTTTGTCGCCTCGTTTTTAAACATTTCTGTTTCATTGGTAGCTGTAGTAGGTTCAATCATTTTACTAATCTGGAGATGGATTCATTTAAAGAAAAATCCAAAAGATGTTTTATTTAAAATCCCTTGGCATATCTTGATTTTCGCTTTTTGCATGTATGTCATCATTTACGGATTACACAATATCGGGTTAACAGTCCTATTGGTAGAACATCTGAGTTCTATTGTAAATGGAAGCCTACTTCACGCTAGCGTCACCATGGGAATCATCACAGCTTTCCTATCAAATATCTTTAATAACCACCCTGCCTTAATGGTATCGACACTAGCATTAACTGAGATGGGATTAGAACCATTATTAACCCAGACAGTCTATTTAGCAAATATTATAGGAAGTGATATTGGTTCCTTAATCCTGCCCATTGGTACCCTGGCAACATTGATTTGGATGGATATACTAAAGAAGAATAATATAAAAATTTCGTGGCTGGATTATATTAAAGTTACAATAATTGTCATTCCGCCAACACTCGTATTTACTTTAATCGGTCTTTACCTATGGCTGCTTCTGGTATTTGTTTAAAGAGGGTGCTTGTAAGTTTTTGGTGTAAATTGGTAAATATCCCTTTAGAAATAACATTCTGTGGTTTACAATAATTTACAGAGTGTTATTTTTATTTTTGAAGTAAAGGGGAAGATTTTTTGCTAGAAGTGATAAATTTAACAAAAAAATATGGAGACAAAACGGTCGTGGATCATTTAACATTTTCTGTTTCTTCCGGTGAAGTTTTCGGACTGCTCGGCAGAAATGGTGCGGGGAAGACCACAACGATTAAAATGATGCTTGGTTTGGTTACACAGGATGTAGGGACCGTTATGTGGAAAAATCAAAATGGGTTGAAAGGCGCTTCGTTCGGTTATTTACCGGAAGAGAGAGGCTTATATCCGAAAGCAAAGGTAGTTGATCAACTTTCCTATTTTGCTAGATTAGAAGGAATGAACAAGTCAACTATAAAAAGAAGTATCGACTATTGGCTAGAACGATTTGATATCGAAATGTATAGAAACAAGATGGCAGGTGACCTTTCGAAAGGAAATCAACAAAAAGTTCAATTGGTTGCAACTTTGTTACATAATCCTGACCTCATTATCCTAGATGAGCCGTTTAGCGGGCTGGACCCCGTTAACACGAATCTTTTAACGGAGGTTATTCTGGAAGAAAAACAAAAAGGAAAAGTTATTATAATGTCCAGCCATCAAATGGAACAGGTGGAGAAATTCTGTAAAGAAGTGATCATTATGAAAGATGGGAAAGCGTTGTTAACAGGAGAGCTAGAAGTCATTAAAGATTCATATGGGTTAATGTATTTGTCTCTGTACGGAAATGTGGATAAATTAAAATCGTTTTGTCAGCAGCAGCAATACTCATTTGAACAGGAAGAAAAACGAATTATTATTCCTTTAAACAAAGAACAAGACCCTCTTATGGTTTTAATGCAATTAAAAAATGACGATATTGCTGTAAGTGAAGTCACCTATTTGCAGCCAACCCTTCATCAAATTTTCGTTGAAAAGGTGGGGTCGTAACATGAATGCTTTATGGACAGCCTATCTATTTCACATTCGAGAACAAATACGAACAAAAGGATTTCGTATCACTTCAATTGTCATTTCACTGTTAATCCTTGGCTATTTTGCTTATAACCATTTTTCCTCAAATGAAAAAGAAGTTCTAGTTACAGTGATTAACACCAGTACATATTATAGCCTTGATGACAAAATTCTTAAGGAAAACATAGAGGGCTTAGTACTTCACACAGAGCAAATAAAAAATGAAGAGAAGGAACAACAGAAAATTAAAGATCAAGACCTTGATCACTTAATTGTAATTAAAGAGAAGAATTCTATTCCTGTCGTAAATTATTATTATCATCGGTCACCTGACCCAACTGTAATGTTTGCATTCACTAATCAGTTGCAACAGCAATATTTGGCAAAAGTTTCTACTGAACAAGCTTTGTCTCAGGAGGTTATCAGTCAATTATTTCAAACCATTCCTGTAGAAGAAACGATGCTCGCAGAGAACAATGGAAGCCTTGGGATTGTTTATGTTTTCATATTCCTAATGTACACTTTTATCCTAATGTTTGGCCAAGGTGTGGCAATGAGTATTACCGGTGAGAAATCGACGCGAGTAATGGAAGTTATGATTACGAAAATTAAACCGATTTACATGCTTTTTGCTAAGGTGCTTTCAAGCTTAACCGCTGGCTTAATTCAAGTCTCAGTCTTTTTTCTTTCAGGGTATGTCGCTTACCTTATTGGATGGATTAATAAAAATCAATTTAATATTGTAGGATTTGATTTTGATTTATCTCAAATTAATGCTGGATTAATTGTCGCCTTTGTCTTTTTCTTTGCTTGTGGTTATCTTGTCTACGCATTATGTTTCGCTGCACTAGGTTCATTGATTTCTAGAACGGAAGATTTAGGCAGCGTAATGGGTCCAGTCATGGTACTTGTTGTTGGAGCGCTAATGGTAGGTATCAAAACCATGATGGATCCTACAGGAGGACTCGTAAACTTTTCAACGTATTTCCCATTCTTTTCACCAATTGTAGCGTATTCTAAATTTGTAATGGGAGAGCTTACTACATTGGAATTAATTATTAGCGGCGCCATTTTAGTCACGTCTATTCTATTACTTGCCATAGGGGCTTCTAAGATTTATGTGAAAGGTGTAATGGTGTACGGTGAGAAATTCAAATGGTCTCATTTGAGTGCCATGTTTAAAAAGTAAATATACAAATAGAGCCAATAGGTCTGTTTTTACGATCTTTTGGCTTTTATTTTTGGATGTATACTTAGATTATTTGATGAAACTAGGGATTCAGCAAATATCCAGCGAAAGATCAAAGTACATTCGCATGAAATCAATATTTCTTTCATAATAACACCAATTCATATATTACCTTTCCTATATTTGGGGGAAAATAAGATTAGGTCCTAATTAAACGAAAAGCTTAGTCAAAGTTTATTAAGGAACCCAGATGGAACTCCCGAAGAAAGTGACTGCCACAGCTTCACTATAATGAAGAGCGAGGTAATGACATTGGAGGATAAAGCACAGCTTCGTTTAACAGCATCTGAAATGTCGACATAATGGACCCAATATTTAAACGATTCACTAGCTGCATGTGTTAGCACTCACTTTTTAGAAAAAGTAGAAGATGAAGAAACCCGTCCGATTATTGAATTTGTCCTACAAACAGCAAAAACTAATATCTCTACCATGCAAGAGCTTTTTAGAAAAGAGAATTTCCCTATACCAGTTGGATTTAATGATGATGATGTACATGCTCATGCACCGAAACTGTTTTCTGACACTTTTGTACAAATGTATTTTAAAAATATGTCTATTCTTGCTATGGCAGCAAATAGTGCAGCACTTGGCTTAGCAACACGGCCTGACGTTGTATCTTTTCATAAAAAGGTATTAGAAGCTTCTGCTTACCTGCAGGATTTATCAAGAGAGATTATGTTAAAACAGGGAACGTATATAAAACCACCTTATATTTCTGTACCTGATAAAGTCGACTTTGTGAAGAAACAGCAGTTCTTAGCAGGGTTCTTCGGTCCTAAAAGGGCTATTACGGGTGTAGAAATTACTCATTTATTTCTAAATGTCCAAACGAACGCGATTGGAAAAGCACTGATAACGGGATTTGCCCAAACCACTGAAAATGAAGAAATAAAACAATTCTTATATAGAGGAAAGCAAATTGCTCAAAAGCATGTAGATATATTTAGTGACTTTTTGAAAAAAGAAGACCTTCCCGCACCAATGAGTTGGGATACGGCGGTTTCAGATTCAAAAACACCTGTTTTCTCTGATAAATTAATCATGTTTCATATAACTGGAATGATTGCAGCAGGCATTGGAAACTACGGCATGGCTATGGCTGCCAGTCCAAGAAGAGATATAGGGTTAAGATATGCAACTTTAATCCCCGAAATTTCACTATATGCCGAAGATGGTGCTAATATCATGATTAATCATGGTTGGTTGAAAGAACCACCTCAAGCAGAAGATCGTGACCAATTAATAAAGGGTTAAAAATGATATTCACACATTATAGCGGCTACCCTTATTATTAAAATTATTCCAGCACAGCCCTTTCAAAGCGAAGGGGTTTTTTTGTTGATTTAATTTAACAAGTTTTTCATTGAAAAACTTGAACAATTTAAACCATACCTGAATATATTTTAGAAAGAGAACCTAGGGGTGAAGATGATGAGTTTCCGCGTTGACCAAATGTCAGAACCGCGCCGTAGAATCATACAGTATATTAAAAATAACGGATCTTCATCAATGAGCGAGCTGGCTTCCTACCTAGATATAAGTGGGGAAGGAGTACGGCAGCACCTTCTTCAATTGGAAAAAGAAGGATGGGTAAATCGTAATTCAGAAAACAATGGGATTGGCCGTCCTGTACTGCAATACCGGTTAACAACTGCCGGTGAACATTTGTTCGAAAAGAATTACGACCATTTAACCATTGAAGTTTTAGATACCTTATCAAATACGCTTGGTGAAGCAGCACTAAAAGATTTACTTTCCGCAATGATTGAACAAAGAATTCACCAGTGGGAACGAAAATTAGACGGATTAAATATAGAAGAACGTCTAAATGCTTTAAAGGATTTCTATAAAAAAGATGATTCATATATGGAAATAGAAAATAAAAATCATGTTTATTCCTTAATTGAACGTAACTGCCCTTTCCATAATGTAGCATTACAGCGCCCTATACTTTGTAGTGTAAGCGTTTCTGTTTTAACGCATTTATTAGGATGTTCTGTAAAGCGAGAGAAACGACTTCAAAATGGGGATGGGTGTTGTGTTTTTCAGGTTCAGTTGGATGAACCGATCAGCGAAAATACTCCTCGAATTATTATGGAGAATGAGTAGTCCTAAAAAATTTAAAGAGTGATGTGATAATGAATGAAAAGTGAGCAGTTACAGATTTTAACTAAAAATTTTCCACATATTTTTAACCAACAACCCGCCTCCGCAAACGGAGACTTTACCAATTTTACTCAGTTTTCAGAAGCAGTAAAACAGTTAATTAAACTTTGCGGTGATGATCCGGAGCGCGATGGTCTACTTGATACTCCTTTTAGAGTCCTTAAAGCATTTCTTGAGTACACAGAGGGTTATCAAGAAGATCCGAAAATACATTTAGAAAAGACGTTTGATATTCATCATAAAGGCCTCATTTTAATCAAGGATATTGAGTTTTACTCTTTATGTGAACATCACTTTTCTCCATTTTTTGGTGCAGCGCATATTGGCTATATCCCAAAAGAGAAAATAACCGGCCTTTCAAAAATGGGGAGATTGGTAGAAGGCTATGCAAAAAGATTTCAGGTCCAGGAGCGGCTAACGACCGAGATAGCTCAAGCCATTGAAGAAGTATTAGAGCCAGAAGGGACCATTGTTGTAGTAGAAGCGAAACATATGTGCATGTGCAGCAGAGGAATTAAGAAGACGAACACCGTTACCACAACATCAAGTCTGCTTGGTATCTATGAAAATCGACCAGATCTTCGGGCTGAATTTTATTCACTCATAAAAAACACAAGGGAGTAAGGATGACATACATGTGATGTCATCTTTTTTTGTAGTCAGAGCCTTTTTTAAAAAAACGGGACAATCCAGGAGTTAGTCTTTAACCTTTAAACCGTTCTTTCAATACTATAGTAATAAAGGGCAGGTGAGTAACATGTACTTGGTCGGCTTTTATTCGCCAAAAGCTAAATCAGGTGTAACGGAATTATCTTTATCTATTTATCATTGGCTTAAAATGAATACAGATTTATCAGCAGCTTTTATTTCATATGGAACATTGGAAAAAGAGGGTCTCTCTAAAGAGGTGATTCACGATTTTTCTAAATTGTCTCTTTCGGAACAAAAGCGAATGGTAAAAAAAATGAAGAAAGAATTTGATATAATTATCTATGATGCCTCCAGTCAGCTGTCTGAAGGAGTATTAAAACTTTTACCTATTGTGGACAGATTATTTGTAGTGGGTGAAGAAAACACAGACTTTGCGGTCAAACTCCATCAAATCATTCAATTCAACAAAATTTTTGATAAAAGTGTAAAGAATTTTATTCAACATTTAAAGGGGAATAAAACCTTTATTATACGTGAAAACAAGGAAGGCCGTGTGATCGGCTTTAATTATACAGCAAAAGAAACAAATGATATTGGTCAGATGGTATATAGAGATTATGTAACGCGTTATTTAGAAGAAAAATTTATTGAAAAGAATGAAAAAATCTATAGAAAAATTAAACAAATTCCTAAAGAGACTTTGTTTCGAGGCTTATATGAACTTGGAATTGATTTTGAGAAGGCACTGCTATTTCATGAATATGTTCTTTTACGAGAAGCGTTAGGGCAAGATTATGAAGAAGCACTTGAAAACCTTTTCCCGCTATTAATCAATTCATCCTTTAAAGAAATTTTAGAAAAATTTCAAAATGAGATTAAATTTATCGCAAAACTAAAATTATCCTAAAAAAGTCAGGAACTCATTTCCTGACTGTTTTTGCGATTGAATTTGTAAGTAATGATGATAAATACTTAACAAATCTTTCAATTACGGTATAATATTTTAGAAAATAGTTGAACATGTAATCTATTTCTATTACTATTTTTATGTAGAGCCAAAGTTGAAAGTGAGTGGACAATATGGGCCGTAAATGGAACAACATTAAAGAAAAGAAGGCTTCAAAGGACGCAAATACGAGTCGTATTTATGCCAAATTTGGAGTTGAAATTTATGTAGCAGCCAGAAGAGGCGAACCGAACCCTGAATCCAATCAGGCATTAAAATTCGTTTTAGAACGTGCAAAGACCTACAATGTACCTAGACACATCATTGACCGTGCAATAGACAAAGCAAAAGGCGGATCAGAAGAAAGCTACTCTGAGCTTCGTTACGAAGGCTTTGGACCAAACGGATCAATGGTTATTGTTGATGCCTTAACAAATAATGTAAACCGTACAGCGTCTGACGTACGTGCTGCCTTTGGTAAAAATGGCGGTAACATGGGTGTCAGCGGGTCTGTCGCCTATATGTTTGACGCAACTGCGGTTATTGGTCTTGAAGGTAAAACAGCGGATGAAGTTCTAGAAATCTTAATGGAAGCGGATGTCGATGTTCGTGACATTATAGAAGAAGATGAATCTGTTATCGTTTATGCTGAGCCAGATCAATTCAACGCTGTGCAAGAAGCATTAAAAAATGCCGGTATTAAGGATTTCACTGTTGCTGAGTTAACGATGCTTGCTCAAAATGAAGTAACACTTCCTGAGGACGCACAAGCAAAGTTCGAAAAAATGATCGACGCTTTGGAAGAACTTGAAGATGTTCAGCAAGTTTACCACAATGTGGATTTAGGTGAATAGGATTTCAAAGAGGACCTTTGTTTTCACAAAGGTCTTTTCTTTTAGATGATTCGTAAGGCAGGTGGAGTAATGTCAAAAACAATAAAAATTCAACAGCCAAAAATACCAGATGGTTTAAAAGCTAGACCGTTTCAGCCGATGGAAGATCCTTTTTATGAAATGTGCATGATTAGTGACTGTTCCATTATGAGTGAAGAGGTACATAGAATACGCTTCGAGCAAGTCATATTTAAAAATGTCACCTTTTTGGATGTTTCCTTTAGAAATATTGAATTAACAGATTGTATCTTTGAACACTGTGATTTATCTAATACGGACTTTAGAGAAGGCAGCATTCATAGGGTCGAATTTAAAGAATCTAAGATTTTAGGCCTTAATCTTTCAGACGCTTCACTTGGGAACGTTTTATTTGAAAATTGTAATGCAAATATGACTTCGTTTGGATATTCCAAACTCAAGCAGGTAGCATTCAAAAATTGTTCATTACGAAATGCGGACTACTATGAATCCAAATTTAATCATGTAGCATTTAAACAATGTGATTTAAATGAAGCTAATTTCGAACAAACCCCTTTAAAAGGGATTGATTTAACAACCTGCAGCTTTGATCGAATGAATGTATCCATAAAAGACCTCGCGGGCTGTGAAGTTACAGCCGATCAAGCCTTAGGATTTGCACGATTATTAGGATTGATAATAAAATAAAAGGTGCTAGGGAGCAGTCTCATAAGATTGCTCCTTCTTAAGGTGATAGGAAAAATGAAATCACTACTAGAAATTAGGGTAGCATGAAATACTATGAATACGACAAAAATAAAGAAAAAAAGGGGATATTTAGATGAAACAAGGTCTCGATTCTAAAGTACTTTCAGTATTAGAAGACAAAATCCAATTAATAAAAACGGAAAAAGGTGCAATTTATTTGGTCGGACCGATAAAGCTTCCCGTTAATTTATATGGAGATACAGTTCAGTTCAAATGGTACTGCTGGTTAAATTGTGAGGAAGTTACAGAGGACTTCGAAAGAATTATTGATAAATTATCCTCTTCAAACTTAGCTGAATTACAACAGTCAAGTGTTTTAGTTTATGGAGACTTTGAGTATGCAGAGGATGCGATTATTCGTATGCATTCCATATGTCATACCGGTGATATCTTTGGAAGCAAACGATGTGACTGTGGCTATCAGCTTAAAAAATCAATGAAAATGATTCAAGAACATGGAACCGGTGCGTTATTTTATTTAGCTAACCATGAAGGAAGAGGAATTGGTTTATTTAGTAAGGCAATGGCATATGTACTTCAAGAAAACGGTTATGATACGGTTGAGGCAAATGAAGGTCTAGGGTTTGTAGACGACTCGAGAAACTACAGCGACGCCATTCAAGTTTTAAAGGCGATTCGTCAAAAACCAGTTACTTTAATGACAAACAATCCTAAAAAATTGAATGCTTTAAAAGAAGCTGGATTACAAGTTTCGGGCAGACAGCCGCTTTGGGGAGACATTTCCGAGTATAATGAGAAGTATTTGCAGACCAAGATTAATAAATCTGGACATCTAGAAGAAGATGAAGGGACTTGTCCAAATGACTAATCACGAATTTTATATGGATTTAGCCTTACAAAATGCCCAGGCAATGAAAGGCCAAACTGACCCGAATCCGTTGGTTGGTTCTGTAATTGTCAATGATAATCGAATAGTTGGAATAGGTACTCATTTGAAGGCTGGTGAACCGCATGCTGAGATCCATGCCATTCGAATGGCTGGTGAAAAAGCAAGAGGCGGAACCATTTATGTGACTCTTGAACCATGTTCCCATCATGGAAGAACTGGACCATGTGCTGTAGCGATTGTTGAAGCAGGGATTAAAAAGGTCGTCATCGCAACCCTTGATCCAAATCCTGTTGTTTCAGGAAATGGTGTAAAGATTCTAGAGGATGCTGGTATTGAAGTCATTATTGGTGTACGTCAGGAAGAGTCACAAAGAATGAATGAAGTATTTAATAAGTTCATTGTTGAGAGAACACCTTTTGTGACATTGAAAGCTGGCATTACCCTAGACGGGAAAATTGCCACTCATTCCTTTGATAGTAAATGGATTACTTCTGATGAAGCTCGAAAAGATGTTCATCACCTTCGAAACGAGAATATGGGGATTCTTGTTGGCGTTAATACGGTTATAAAGGATGATCCAGAGCTTACCACACGTATACTAAATGGACGTAATCCTATCCGGATCGTTTTGGATTCCACTTTAAGAATTCCTTTAGAATCTAAGGTAGTGACGGATAAGCTAGCTGAGACATGGATATTTACAAGCGAAGAGTATGATCAAGAAAAACGCAAGGTATTAGAAGGTTTAGGAATAACCATATTCCCAACAAGCGGATCAAAACATGTTAATCCATCTGAAGTCCTTCAGATATTGGGAGAGAAACTTGTTTCCTCCGTATTAATCGAAGGAGGAGGCACCGTTAACTGGGCGTTCCTCGAAAATAAATTAATTGATAAAGTAGTTTTATATGTAGCTCCCAAAATTATTGGCGGCAGCAGTGCTCCCTCCTTTTTAGCAGGGTCAGGGATGGATAATATGAAAGATGCTGTACAGTTAGCTGACTTATCTTTACAGCCGATTGGACCTGATTATAAATTCACTGGATATCCGATTTACTCACACGAGGAGCCTAAATAAATGAAATTTGGTTTCGATATTGATGATACATTAATCAATTTAAGAGAACATGCATTTAATATATACAATAAAAGATTAAACAAAAATGTACCATCTGAAATATTTCATCAGTTAAATAGAGTGGAGATTCATGAGCCCTTTGGGTTAAGTGATGAGGAGGGAAGTCAAATGTGGAAATCCTCTCTAGAAGAGATTTATTATACAGACTGTCCTCCATTTCCAAATGCAGTTGAAACGTTACAAGAACTAGAGAGAAGAGGGCATGAAATCTATTACATAACAGCAAGACCTAAGGAACATGGAGAGCAGACGAAAAAGTGGATGATAGAACAAGGCTTCCCCGTCCGGGATGACCGTTTTTTTTATGGAATGCTGGATCATGAAAAGGTTCAAATTATCAAAGAATTAAAGCTAGACTATTTCTTTGATGATAAGGCTGAAGTTTTAGATACATTAACTCATGATTCCTTAAAAGTATTTGTAAGAGATCAATCCTATAATCGACATTTACAATATCCCCGTATAGTTGATTGGACGGAATTAATTGAAATATTAAACAAAGAACTTGAATAATCAGGTAAGCAGGAGGGTTAAAGAGGACCCTCCTGTTTTTTTCTTTTTCGCCGATTAAGGTGAAAACAAGAGGATTATTGAGGAAAACAGCAAAAATGATACGTGTTCACGTTTACATTCTATTTCACAAATTTGTCACAATCCTATATACTGATTTTTGTTCACAACGGACCCGACTTTCATGAGAGTTGAAAGTCATTACTAGATAAAAAAATAGAAAGAGGTGCTCTATGAATCTTAGCACAATTAAATATGAATGGTTTGGCAATATTAAAGGAGATGTGTTATCGGGAATTGTTGTCGCGATGGCATTAATTCCTGAGGCGATTGCTTTTTCACTCATTGCTGGAGTTGACCCGATGATCGGTTTGTATGCTTCATTCTGCATTGCTGTTGTCATCGCATTTGTAGGGGGCAGACCAGGAATGATATCAGCCGCAACAGGTGCTACTGCCTTAGTAATGGTGACGTTAGTGGCAGACTATGGTTTACAGTATTTACTGGCTGCAACCATCCTTACGGGTGTCATTCAAATAATAATGGGTGTACTCAAATTAGGACGTTTAATGAAATTTGTCCCGCGTTCCGTTATGATCGGCTTCGTAAATGCACTTGCCATTTTAATTTTTTCTGCCCAATTAACACACTTTGTTGGAGAATCTTGGGCAATGTATGCAATGGTAGCAGGAGCACTAGCGATAATTTATATTTTCCCTCGTTTTACAAAGGTTGTTCCGTCTCCATTAGTCGCTATTATAACGATTACGATTATTGCGGTTATGACAGGAAGTGGTGTTCGGACGATTGGAGACATGGGGGAATTATCTCAAACTCTACCATTCTTCTTAATTCCTGATATTCCTTTTACATTTGAAACCTTAAAAATCATTTTCCCTTATTCCCTTTCGATTGCGATTGTTGGTCTAGTTGAATCGCTATTAACAGCTTCTATTGTTGACGATATGACGGATACAACAAGTGACAAGAATAAGGAAGCAAGAGGCCAGGGAATTGCCAACATCATTTCAGGATTCTTCGGCGGCATGGCTGGTTGTGCTATGATTGGACAATCTGTTATTAATGTGAAATCTGGCGGACGTGGAAGATTATCTGCATTCGTTGCAGGTGTGTTTCTCATGGTGTTAATCATCCTGTTAAATGATTTTTTGGTCCAAATTCCAATGGCCGCATTAGTTGGAGTCATGTTCATGGTTTCGATCGGAACATTTGATTGGTCATCTATAAAGAACATCCACAAGACACCGATTTCTGATACAATCGTGATGATCGCAACCGTTGGAACCGTTCTAATGACACATGATTTATCAAAAGGTGTTTTGGTAGGAATTTTATTAAGTGCGATTTTCTTTGCTTCCAAAATTTCAAAAGTAAGAGTAACAACTTCAGCTTCAACAGGTTCACAAAGAAAAGTGTATACTGTATCAGGTCAATTATTTTTTGCTTCGGCTACAGATTTTGTAGACAGCTTTAACTACAATGAGGACGTAAAGGAAGTAAGTATTGATTTAACACAAGCACATTTATGGGATGATTCAGCTGTTGGCGCTATTGATAAGGTAGTCATAAAATATCACCAGAATGATATAAAAGTTCATTTAATAGGTCTGAATAAAGAAAGTAATAAATTGATAGAAAAACTTGCAGTTCATAATAAACCAGGCGGCCTTGAAAAGGCTGTCGGTCATTAATCAATATACTAACACGCTGATACTAACATCAGCGTGTTTTTTTAATAACAAAAGTGATTTCACAAAGTCTCCATATTTTTCAAATATTACATCGATGCGATTCGACATAATCAGTTTGTATTACGTACTCACTCCTTCCAATATTTTGATAATTTTTGAAGGTATCAAGGATTTTAGTCGAATATGCATTTTACTCGTCGCAATTTATTGATATTTTCTATTACGTACAGGTGCTACAATGAGGGCAAATAAGTATTACATATGGAACTTGTCATGAAAGGGGTGGTACAAATGACAAAAAAACAATGCATTGCCATGTTGTTAGCAGGAGGGAAAGGGTCAAGACTAAAAGAATTAACTAGAAACGTTGCAAAGCCGGCTGTCCCGTTTGGGGGTAAATACCGAATCATAGATTTTACATTAAGTAATTGCAAAAACTCTAGCATTGATACCGTCGGAATTCTCACTCAATATAAACAAGAGACTCTTCAAAATTATATAGAGAATGGAGAAAAATGGGGCTTTAATCGAAAAGTTGGCGGAGTAGCCATCCTTCAGCCTAATCAAGCTGGTAATAAAGATAATAACTATGAAGGTACTGCACATGCTGTTTATGAGAACCTCAAGTTTATCGAAAGTCAAAATCCAGAATATGTACTCATCCTATCGGGAGATCATATTTATAAAATGGATTACAGTCATATGGTCAATGAGCATAAACGTTCGGGAGCGGATGCAACGATATCTGTTATTCAAGTCCCATGGAGTGAAGCAATCAGATTTGGAATTATGAATATAGATTCAGAGACCAATCAAATTATTGAGTTTGAGGAAAAGCCTGTTTATCCAAAGTCTAATCTTGCTTCTATGGGAATCTATATATTTAACTGGCCAATTCTAAAGAAATTTCTAGAAAAAGAAGAAAACAATCCATTTTCTTCAAAGGATTTTGGCAAGGATGTTATCCCATCCATGCTTCGTGCGAACTGCCATTTACATGCCTATCAATTCAATGGTTATTGGAAGGATGTTGGCACCGTTCAAAGCTTTTGGGAGGCACATATGGATCTTCTATCTGTGAACACCAACCCGATATTAAAAGATAAAGAATGGATTATTTATACGAATGGCATGAGCCAGCCTCCTATGTATTTAGATGGAAAAGCAACCTTACACCAATCCATTATAAGTGAAGGGTGCAAGGTTTATGGAGAGGTTGAAAATTCTGTATTATTTTACGGAGTAACAGTTGGTAAAGGGGCTATCATAAAAGATTCGGTTATATTGCCAAATACCATAATTGAAGAAAATGCTGAGATTTATCGCTCCGTGGTGGGAAGCGGAAGTCTCATCGGCTCAAATGTCAAAGTCGGAGATTCAACACCATTTAGTGACATTACTCTAATAGGAGATAATGAAAATATTCAACCACTAGTGTATAAATAATTCCAGAAGCGAAATCCCAGTGATTTCGTTTTTTTTATTGGAGGTAACATCATTGACATTCATAAAAAGTTATAATACTATTATCTCATATTCAAGATAAATCAATTCGAGTTATTTTACAACGTAATTAGATCATCCGTATAGAGGAAAGATTGATCAGGGTATGGTACGATTTAAGTAAGAGAACTAAACATAAAGGAGTGATTTCTTTTGCTTTCCATTGATCCTTCAAAAGTGACAGAACGGGAAAATTATAAATTTTTAATTGGTAGTATTGTACCTAGACCTATCGCATTTGTTACTAGTATGTCTGGTGCGGGAATATTAAATGGTGCACCATTTAGTTATTTTAATATTGTTTCTTCCAATCCTCCTATGATTTCTTTAGCGATACAGCGAGCTGCAGGCAGACAAAAGGATACTGCGAGAAACATAATCGAGTTAAAAGAGTTTGTCGTTCATATTGTGGATGAAAACAATGTTGAAGAAATCAATAAGACGGCTGCAAGTTTACCGCCTAATGAAAGTGAAATAGAATTAACCAATCTCACCCCGGTTGAAAGCGTAAAAATTACCGTGCCTGGTGTAAAAGAAGCAAAAATCCGTATGGAGTGTACGTTAGAACATTCGGTAGAACTTGGAGATCAAGATGCTCCAGGCGTTGATTTGATTATCGGGAAAGTCGTTCAATTTCATATAGAGGAGGATATCTACCAAAAGGGCAGAATTGATCCTATGGGATTGGGAGCAGTAAGCCGATTGGCTGGTACGAATTATGCAAAGATTGGTGAGATATTTTCAATCGAACGTCCAAAATGATCTTGGAGGTACAGAAATATGATCCATATATTTAATAAGGGAAAAGATAGAGCAAAACCAACATTTCTAATGCTCCATGGTACTGGTGGAAATGAATTAGACCTTCTGCCACTTGCTGGAATGATTGATGAACAAGCTTCAGTATTAAGTGTACGTGGTAATGTATTAGAAAATGGAATGCCGCGATTTTTTCGAAGATTAGCAGAAGGTGTATTTGATGAAGAGGACCTCCTAATCCGTACAAAGGAATTAAACGAATTCCTAAATGAAGCAGCGGACAAATATGAGTTCGACCGTAATATCATTGCAATCGGATACTCAAACGGAGCGAATATAGCAGCAAGCTTACTATTTCATTATCAACATGCATTAAAAGGTGCGATTCTTCATCACCCAATGGTGCCGAGAAGAGGAATAGACCTACCAGATTTAACAGGTACCAATGTATTTATCGCAGCAGGTACAAACGATCCCATTTGTTCACCATCGGAATCATCTGAATTGCAAACTTTATTGGAAAATGCCAAAGCGGACGTTGTCCTGCATTGGGAAAATCGAGGTCATCAATTGACCAGGGAAGAAGTAGAGGCTGCGGCAGATTGGTATCGAAATTTATAAAAATAACAAGCTAATCCAATCGATTAGCTGTTATTTTGCCTTAAGAATATTTGGATATCATTTGATAATATGGCCGTATCCGATGGGTACCAATAATAGGTGGAACCGTCAAATTGAACGTCAAATTTGTAAGCGATTGGTTGGTCAGTATACAAAACAATTTGAAAATAGTCTGGGTCACCTTTTTCCATATTTGGCTGGAAATTTGGTGATTCTTCACTATTTTTTAACAGCTCAAGAATGTGATTAAGCTCTTCTTGATTGGTATATTTACTTAGTAATTTATCACCATTAGTGGCATTAGGTTGATAAATTTCTATTTTATTAACCTTATCAAGTGACACATTCTTAAAATGCCATTGTTGGTCTGCCGCCTCTCGTGAATAATAAACACTATATCCGTTGATTTGGCGATCATCCTTTACCGCTAGTAAATTGGGATTACCCTTAATGGTGAAAAACTCGGTTCCTTTTTCGTGAAAGGCAGCATCACCATTTCTAATTTTATAATTAGGATTTGTTACATTGTCAGCGACTTTATATTTAACAGTACCTAGTTTATCCCCAATGTATTTTTCATCCGCTAAAACACCGGTGTATATCCCGTTGTACTCGATTCCTTCCCACTTAATAAAATCAACCCAATCAATAACAGTATGACCGTCAAATGGTGTTGAACGACAACCGGTTAAAACAACCAATAGTAAGATGAAAAGACCCCATTTTCTCATTCCATCACCCCTCGTATATATAGACGTATCCTTCAAATTTTGGTTCCATCTAATTAAAAAAACGACAAGCCACAATCTAGTTGCTTGTGGCTTGTCGTAGGTAAAGGGGTGATTTTGATCGTTCAAACTTAGTTTAGATTATTATATTCATCTTTAATTTCTTCTACTGTTTTATCAATTTGCTCTCCCCAGTGATCATTAACTGTTTTAAAAACAACTTTCCCGTCTTGATCTAGCATTCCGTAACCTCTATATGCAACATCACCATTTTTCATTCCCATGTGGTCTATTAATTCTAACCCGGGATCAGAAATGAAGGAGAGACTTTTTCCATATTTACTTTCTAATTCTTTGTATAATTGAAGCTGTTCTTCGGGTAAATCTTTGCTAATGATGTACATTTCTACATCCATACCATCTAGTTTACCAAGATTTTCATGCAACTGAACTAGTTGCTGATAGCATAGTCCTCAGGTGTATGTAGTAATAAAAAAGAAAACTGTCGGTTTGTCTAATGGAAAAGTGACTTCTTTCTGATTTTGGTTATGTAAGGTAATCGGCTCGCTGAGTGTCTTTGGTCCACATGCAGATAATACTAAAACCGCTATGAAGAAAAGAACTAGTAATTTTGGTTTCATATAGTACTCCTTTTATTCACTTAAATTGTGCATTAACACTTTAATTGTAGTGAAAACTATTTCATCAATCAAATAATTGGTTTAGTTGTACAACCTTTTTTCAAAATAAAAAACCAGACTGGGTTTTCCATTCTGGTTTTCCTGTTTATTTTTTCTCTGCCAGCCATGAAGCTACGGCATCTGCGTCTTCGCCTGTAAGAATCCCTCCAGGCATACCGCCTTTTCCATTCAAAATAATCCCTTCAATCTCATCCTTCGAGTATTTTGAGCCGATTTTGTCAAGGTCAGGCGCTCCTCCACTCTTTAAATCACCGCCATGACATGACGAACAGTTTTGCTGAAAAAGGGCGTCTCCGTCACCGGCATCTGCTGTTTGCTGCTGTTCATCGCCAGCCTGTTCCTCAGTAGTTGTATTATCTTGTTCCGTTTCATCGTTTCCGCCTCCGCAAGCGGTCAAAAAGCCTAGGAAGGCAATACAGACTATACCGTAGAGCAGTTTTATCATATCCTTCACCTCCATTTAATACTAGGTTTTCATAGATAGCGGTTGAATATACTGGTTTTCGATTGAACGTTAATAAAATTAAGATAAAGGAAATAATAAAAAATACGTACAAAAAAAGCTGCCGATAATTTCTCGACAGCTTCTAAGGTTCAATTTTCAAATCATCTTCCCAATATCGAACACTCTCTGTCTTCGATGTAGGTTCTCTTTTAACCACTTTGCCAGCTTCGTCGTAATAGACTTCATATTCCTGATAGATTTCCACGAAATAACCGTTCATTTTTTGTACATCATCGAGCTTATATTCCAACACTGGCATATCAGTTGGCGGCTTTATGTCCACTGGTTGTGCCACTGCAGGTTCACTGACCGTCAAGTAGGAATAGTTGCGATGAATAAATGAATATGGCGAATCAAGATAGGCTACAAGTGCAATAATGACACATAGAAATAAAAACGTCTTGAAATGAGAGACTAGTTTCATTCATCTCGACTCCTTTTTCAAATACATCCTCGTAACCTATCTTATGCATGTCCTTATCACATATGCTAGTTTGTTTTAAAGACTACAGCTTTTGTCCGATAAAATTGATATAGTATCAGGGCTATCACTGAAATGATGGCTCCAGATATATAAGGTAATCCAATTGAAAGGGAGAACAACCATCCCCCAAGCGGCGGTCCAACAATCCTGCCTAACGAGTCAAAGGAAGAAAGCAGTCCCGTTGCACTTCCATGACCAGCATCAGTAGTTTTTGTCAGCAGGGAAGAGACACTAGGACGAATAACGCCGTTTCCAATCCCAAAGATTGATAAAAATATAGCTGCAGTGGTAAAACTGTCTACAAACAGAATCATTCCGAAACCAATGGCAGATACAATGATTCCTCCTTGAATAACAGTACCTTCACCATATTTTTTTGTTAATTTACCAACCATGCCGCCCTGGACCATAGCACCCGCAAATCCCATAATCATGAAAATATATCCTAACTGAGTAGCCCCAAGCCCAGCCTTTTTTGCAGCAAAATAAGCAAATGTTGCTTCTAAGCCAGATAATGAGAGAGAAATTAAAAGTTGTAATAAAAACAATACGGCAGCAGGACCAGAAAATGCCTTCCATCTCGATTGCTTATGATTTTTGTTCAACTCTTCATTATCTTTTTGTAAGGATTCTTTCAAGAAAAAGAAAATGATGACTAAGGTTATCAGCGAAGAGACACCTGCAAGGTAAAATGGCGTACTCATACTAGATTTTGAGAACACTCCGCCAATCGCAGGACCAAATACAAAGCCTAGTCCTACTGCCGCTCCTACAATCCCCATTCCTTTTCCACGGTTTTCAGGTGTGGTAATATCGGCAACATAGGCCATCGCAGTCGGCATATTAGCCGAAGAAAGTACTCCGCCAATAATTCGTGCGGCAAATAACATCCAAAGCTCAGTAGCCATCGCTTGGATGAAGAAGGATAATGATAATCCGGCGATTCCAATCATCATAATCGGCTTACGACCGATACGGTCGGATAATTTCCCCCAAAATGGCGCAAAGATAAGCTGCATTAGGGAATAAACAGCCATTAATAAGCCTAATTGCGTAGGGGAAGCACCCATTTCTTCAGCATAAAATGGCAGAACAGGAATAATGATTCCGAAGCCTATCATGACTAGGAACATGACTAAAAATAAAATTGGTAAAGCTCTTTTTGTTTCCAAATAACTCCAACTCCTAAATGATCTGAACAGTATGTAAAAATTACTACAAATTTTGGCACTAAGCTTAGGATAATAGAAAACATGAATCTAATACAAGCATTTCAAATTATTATTTAAAATAAATTTCTAAGATGATAGGATGGCGCCAAAATACCTACTATCAATATATTAGCAAAAGTCTATCAACTGCTAGCACACCGATAGTAGGTAGATAAAGATATAAAAGAGCACAAGCCGAAGGGGCATGTGCTCTTTATTTTACTGCTTTCCGAGTTGTTTCTGAGGCAAAATCTGCAATAAGGACTAGGATCATATAACACAATAATAGTAACGTAATTTGTGTATAGTCAAAATAACTCATCGCAAGCTTAAAGTCCATTCCAAGACCACCTGCACCTACAAACCCTACTACGATAGTCGTTCTCATGATAACTTCCCATCTGTATAGAATATAGGTGAGAAATCGAGGAAGAACGATAGGCAGGACTCCGTAAAAGAAGATTTCTATTTTGGAAGCACCAGCGGTCGCTAAATTCCGAATGGGCCTAGGGTCCATGTCTTCGATAACCTCTGCCCAAAGTTTCCCCAATATACCAAAGTTATGAAGAGCCAGGGCTAATGCACCTGGCAGAATACCAGGTTTAAAAATAAAGATAATCATCATCGCCCAGACTAATTCTGGAACAGACCTGGAAAAGATGTAAAGAAGACGAATCAGACCAAACATCGGCCAGTTATACCATCTCTTTTTTAATGTGAGATTTCCATTCGCAATATTTCTTGCGGCAGGAATAACCGTAATGAACGCGACGATCGTGGAAAAACCAATGGCCATAATGCTCATTTCAAGTGTTTCCATCGTAAGCCTCAAAGCGAGTGCCCAGCTTTCAGCGTCTAAAAAGGCAGGATTCTCCTGATTGATTCCAAGGAGACCGCCGAAAAACTTCTTTGCATATTCCATATTTTTTTCAGATAATAGCTCAAATAATCTAGCGTTTTCACCTATGGTAATGTATATCCAAGAACCGACTACTAACAAGGTGGCAAATAGAACAGACATCCAGCCAGACCCAAAACCTTTTATTCTCTTATGATTAGTTAATCCCATACGAACCCAATGGCTCCAAGCATCTACCAATATTACAAGAGCAATTAAGTAGAAGACAAATGTCCAAACTGCATCATATTTTAAGTCGGCTAGTGCCAATTGAATTTGAAATCCAAGTCCTCCTAAACCAACAAAGCTCATAATAGCAGAAGAGCGGATTGCACATTCAAACCTGTACATCGTATAACTGATAAAATCTGCCCAAACCAAAGGAAGGTAGCCATAAAATAGCGTTTGAAGCCGTGAGGAACCAGCTGCTTTTAAAGCAATGATTGGCTCCTTGGGAACATCATTTAGCATATCTGCAAAAATTCGACCTAGAATCCCGCCATAAGGAATGGCAAGTGCTAGGATTGCAGCATAAGGAGATAATCCGACTGCTGCTACAAAAAGCCACGCCCAAATTAATTCGTGAATCGAACGAGTAAAACCTAGAATACCTCTAAAAAACACCTTCGAAATAAAGCGCGAAAAATTGCTGGAAGTTAACGTTCCAGAAGCAAGGACACCCACTATAAAAGCATAGATAATGGCAAGCGACATACCCGCAACAGCATATGCCAGTGTAATCCAAGCAGATTCCAATCCGACTAATAAAATTCTTGGTTCTACATTGGGCTGGATTAGCCCTTCAACTATCTGCAGCATCGTAGGAATCCCGCCTGCATGGAAAAGCTCAGAGTTCCAATGAATGGAGGTAAGACTCCAAACGAAAACAGCCAGCAACAGAACAGTAAGGATAAATCTTTTATGCAATTGGAGGGAGGGGATCCGTTTCATCATTTTACTCCTGCTCCTTAAGCAGATAAAGGTCACTTAACATCTCGTCCGTTACTTTTTCTGTTGGCAGGTCAAAAAATATTCCTCCGTTTTTGAGAGAAATGATTCTTGTAAAGTACTTTCGTGCATATTCCACTGAATGTAAGCTGGCAACTAATGTTTGATTTTCCTCTGAAACAATTTTAGTCAGCATGGAAAGTACATCGTCAGCACGAGCAGGGTCAAGTGACGCTACTGGTTCATCCGCAAGAATAATCTCTGGATTCTGTATCATTAATCTTGCCATTGCCACACGCTGTTGTTCACCGCCTGATAATGTAGCGGTTATTTCGTAAGATTTATCTCTAAGCCCGACCCTTTCTAGTGCTGAGAGGGCTGATTCCTTTTCTTGAGGGACGAGTAATGAAACTAATGATTTCAATAATCCCCATTCCGATAATTTGCCTGCAAGAACATTATGAATAACGGCTAATGGACCAATTAAATCGAACTGTTGGCGGATTACCCCGATTTTTTTTGCGAATTTCTTTCCTCGTTTGTAATCACGAAGAGGCAGATTGTCTATAAGGAGCTCACCGCTTTGTAGAGGAACAAGACCGGCAATGGAATTTAATAATGTTGTTTTTCCAGCACCGCTAGGACCAATTAATGCCACCATTTCACCTTGTTTAATAGAAAAAGAAAGGGAAGATAAGGCTATCTTCCGCTCAAAATGTTTTGTTATGTTTTTTGCTTCAATCATCGTTTTTGAAGACATGGAACAACACCTGCTACTTTATAATCTCTAATTCTTTTGCAACCTTTTCAATCTTTTCATAGTTATCATTTTTTGTTTCAATAAACTTGTCGGTTTGGAAGAAGTCAGTAATCTCTTTTGAATCACCTGGCATAGATAGAAGGGAGTCTTTTACTTTTTGTTTAGCGTCTTTTCCAAATACTTCTTCAACATTGCTATTGATTGTCCAGTTGTAATCATAATAGTCTGGAGTCGTATAGAACACTTTTACTTTGTTCGTATCAACTTTGCCTTCTTTTACAGCTGCTTCCCAAACAGAGATGTTTAAAGCGCCAGCTTGGAAAGAACCAGATTCAATTAACTTGTAGGTAGTATCATGAGAGCCTGAGAAGTTAGGCTTTCCATTAAAGTCAGTGTTAGGGTCAATACCTTCTTCCGTTAAGAAATAACGTGGCATTAAATGTCCTGATGTAGAGCTTTCACTGCCAAATGTGAATGATTTTCCTTTTAAATCAGCCAATGTAGTAATACCTGAGCCTTCTTGCGTAATAAAGACAGATTTAAACTCTGCGTCACGTGGCCGCTGTACAATGGATTCAGCTCCCGGAACAAGATTTCTTGCCTGAACACTCGTTAAACCGCCAAACCATGCTAAATGGATTTCACCACGTTGGAATCCTGTAACTAAAGCTGCATAATCAACAGAAGGAACAAATTCAACTTTCATTCCTGTTTCTTCACTTAACTGCTTCGCAACTGCATCCATTCCTGTTTGCAGGAAAGCAGCATTTTGATCGGGAATGGCACCAATTTTAAATACTTCCTCTGTTTTTGTTTCCTTATTTGCTTCTTTTTCTTCAGTAGTTTTATCTTCAGTTTGCCCACAGGCTGCTAATGAAAAAACAAGCATAAATAAAATAATCCCCGTTAACCATTTTTTCATAAAATCATTCACCTCATAGAATTGTCGTTTAACACCGTGGTAATATACTTGCATTTTGATTATAAAGAATAGTTTAATGCTATTAAATTCATTTTATCTATTTAACAAATCAATCACTATCTAAAATATCAATAGGGAAATTCTGGAGGAATTAAGTCAAACCCTTGATAATAAAGAAATCTCCCGCACATTATTCCAGAGTTTGAAGATTATTAAGTGTTTAATTTTTGTGACCATTCTTCAACATTCCAAACTTTGGTTACTAATCCCCGAAATACAAAAAGGAATGAGCTGCCAGAGCTGCTCATTCCTTTTTGTTATGTAGAAGAAACGGAATCACGGTCCACGGCTTGCGGCGGTTGTTCCATCCAACCTTCATCAATAAATATCTTGGCACCATCCTGTACATAAAGCCCGATATCCAATAAAAATTTGCTATACATCGCTCCAATATCGTGACGACCGTTAAGGGACGCAGCATTCGCGTAGGATCTGATTTTCATGCTGAACATATCAATTTTATGAAACATCATCAATTTATCTGAAAATGGGGCAAATGTTGATTGTTCTACTAAGTCATCCAGCAGCGGGTGGGAAGGCAAATCTTCTTTATGTAACTGCTGCCTGCAGGCTTCAAGGTGCTTCATGGTAATTTCTTTTCCGCGATGCATAAAATCTTTCACTTTTTTATTTTTAGCCACTTGTCCAAAGCCCATTAATAGTACTTTACTTGTAGAGTTATTCTCCATATTATCGTATAAATGGGCAATTTCCAAACCATGAAAGGGTCTTACATTGCCTAAAAAACCATTAAAATAACTTGTCTTTTGAACAAATTCAACCTTTTCTGGAATAGGAATTACAGGAGGTCTCGTTAAAAAACCCTTTTCTTTTAGTGTATCATTAAGGGTTACTAACAAATCAGTGGTTAATTGGTTACACTTTAAGATAAATTCTCTAACATCTTTTCTGAGCATTAATGGAATGGCAGTCGAGTAGAGACTTAGCCCAGCTTTCGCTGCATATTTCAAATAATGAAGATAAAATTCATCCGCAAATAACCTCGGAGCTCCTAAATTAACGTCATCCTCTGTGAAACCAATTGGAATCGGGAAATGCTCTTTATCAAATATCGTTTTAATGTCTTTTAGAAATTCGGTTCCGATATTTAATGCATTTTTCAATATTTCTTTTATGTCTTTGTCATCCACATGCTGGAGATAATAACTAATGACACATTTGGACATGGTATTACCCATATAAACAGCCCAAAGTTTACCCATTTCAGCTGAAGTTAATTTTTCAACTGGTTGATCCGTAAGTTTAGAGGTAAGCTTAATTGGCTTAATCGTCTTCATTAGATGAATGCTCCTTACGTCAATCGTTTCACCTAGTTTTTTCATCTAATGGAAATCTATTCGTATCAATAAAGCAATCTCCATAAATAGAAGGTTGCGTATGATTCCCAGTTCGTCCAATATACAGCCAGCTTCATTATTTCCTCTTTATTTGGTTTTTTGTCTTTCCCTAACAATAATTTTAGCGCATTTTGCAAACCGACATCATCCATAGGAAAAGCAGAAGGATATCTTAGGCACCGCATTAAGACATAATTAGCTGTCCACGGACCGATACCACGTATTTGGACTAACATTTTCTCAGCTCGTTTATGATCTCCAATATCGAGCAACATTTCTTTGGATAATTTTCCATCTGCCATTTGTTGTGCTACTCCGATGAGATATTGAGATTTTTTCTTGGTCATGCGCAAGCTTTCCAATTCCTCCACAGGTAACCCTGCAATATCTTTCGGGGAAGGGAAGACCCAATACGTTACACCGTTATGCATAACACAACGACCAAATTTTTCAACAAAACGTCTTTTTAAGGTGTAGGCAAAAGACAGGTTTATTTGCTGCCCTAAAATACCCCAGCAAAGCGCTTCGAATAAATCAGGAATACCGATAATTCGCAGACCATAAAAGGATTTAACAGTCTTACTTAGCAAGGGATCCTTCTCTGCCATGGAATAAAAAGGACTCAATTCCCTTTCTAAATCAAACCACTCTCCAACATAGCGGGCAACTGCATCACTCATTTTTTCGCAAGTTGGTTTACTATCTCCTAAAAAGCGGATCATCAAATGGTTTTTATCTTCTGACCTAACTTCAATGATTGGTGTTTCTTCCCCTATCGGAATGGCTTTGTAAATACAATTATTATCGATGTGAAAAAGGCATTCGTTATGATTCCTCGCAAGATATTTTATATTTTCTTGAAAGTTGAATTCTTTCGGTAGGAAGAGTTTCAGTTCATTCCCGTGATTCACCCAAGATTGGCTAATCATGATATACCACCTCTTTAATACTAATAATTTAAGTTTATTGGACTAAGGAAAACTAAAATCTTATTTTTTCATTCTGAAAACACTTAAAAGTAATTCTTAAAATAGGTATACTGAAAGAAGAGTAGATAATAAGGTGGCGTGATGTTGATGAAACAAATACTATATTGGACACAGTTAGTTTATGATAATTGGAAACTGTTTATGGCCGCAACTTCTAATGGACTCTGTTTCGTTGGTTCGCAGGATAAGCCCTTTGAGGAAATGGAAGTTTGGGTAAAAAAACATTATCCTGATAGTCAATTGGTACAGGATGATAACATCATGGCTCCATATTCAGCTGAATTTAAAGAGTTTTTTCAAGGTGTACGTAATACTTTTACCATTCCTAGAGAATTAAAAGGAACCAAATTTCAAACAGATGTGTGGAATGCACTCAGTAAAATTCCTTACGGTGAAACATGGACATACTCAGATATTGCCAATGCCCTTGACCGACCAACAGCTGTCCGTGCCGTTGGCGCTGCCATTGGGGCAAATCCCGTCCTCTTAACAGTACCGTGTCATCGCGTGATTGGGAAGAACGGAAAGCTTACTGGCTTTCGCGGCGGATTAGATATGAAGGAACAACTATTATACCTGGAGCAGGCAAACCATAGAAATACATGATAAATGCATGGAAGTCTTGGGCATACTATTTCTTATGAATTAAGAAAACGAGGTGCTTATTTCATGGAAGAACTCCAGGAAGTTAAATTTTGTGAAAACTGCGGCAGAGAAACGGTACATATGGTGAGAGAAGACCCCTTGGAAATCGAATATATCTGCAAGGAATGTAACAATCATCAAGAATTGTTTAAATCGTTTTTTTAAGAAGCTACAGAAATTTTTAAAGATAAAGCCTGTTTATAATGGCTTTATCTTTTTCATTTATTAAGAACGCTAAACCAACCCGTACATAACATAGTAGTAACACCAAGGAGGGGTTACTTTGGTCACAAACCATAACAATGTTTCAATTGGGACAATTTCTGGCGGCATTGTTAACTTTGGCGGCGCTGTTTATATTTCACCCATTTCTATTACCAAAACCATCGGTGGCTCTGGCGAAGACAACACCAGTCCTGATTCTGGCTTGGATGCAGAATCTGAGCAAATCATGAAATTTCCTAAGCGTTGCTAAAAAGCACCGCGTTTTTTTTATGCATTAAAGAGAGGTGGTATAAAGAGGATTAGTTGGTAAATAATACTTAAGCAAATGTCTTTAGTGGAAGGAGGGTGCTGAAATTGTTCTTTAAGAAGCTATTCTCGTCTAAAAGTACATTAGAACATAAGAACATGGATCTAATTCCAGAAACAAGAGATAAAATGTCCGCGGAGTTTAAAAAAAGACTGCAAGATAGCGCAGATATTTTAGAGAATGAAATTGGAATTTCAGGAATGACCTTATTCTCCA
Source organism: Neobacillus niacini NBRC 15566 (assembly GCF_001591505.1). Classification (GTDB taxonomy): domain Bacteria; phylum Bacillota; class Bacilli; order Bacillales; family Cytobacillaceae; genus Neobacillus; species Neobacillus niacini. The sequence continues at coordinate 46,865 of NZ_BCVA01000028.1, read as the reverse complement.
TAGGGACATTAATAGACAAAAACATGCTTCATAGAGATATTATTGATCCACTAAAGGATCTGCCCTTCGATTCTATGCAAAAAATTATGGAGCATTTATCAATTGGTGAGATTGATCAATCATCTTCGATGGAAAAGGCTGTCAAAGCTGCTCTAGACGGATGTGTAATCATTTATTTAGAGGGGAATTCAACCGTTCTATTAGCCAAAATCCCTTCTGAAGTTGGACGTTCAGTTTCTTATTCTCAAAATGAATCGCTGGTCATTGGACCACAAATGGCGTTTACTGAGAGCATAATGACCAATATCACGCTGGTTAGGAATTATATTAAGAATTCATCTTTGTGTATTGAAAATTTACAAGCTGGGGCACGAACAAATAAATTGGTTTCCATTGTCTACATTAACGGTATTGCATCTGAGCAAATGGTTGGCAGTCTTAGAAAAAGGATTCAAGAGATAAAAATCGATGGAATTCTTGACAGTTCAATGTTAGAACAGCTTTTAGCAGAGAACTCCTTAACCATATTCCCACAAATGGCGTTAACGGAAAGACCCGATCGGGTCTCAGATTGGCTTTTAAAAGGAAAGCTTGCCGTTTTTGTTGATGGTAGTTCTTTGGCGATTGTTTGTCCACAATCTTTTATGGAATTTTTTCAAAGTATGGAGGATAGTAACGTAAATTGGCAGATTGCTACATTCTGGCGATTATTAAGATTCATTGCGTTATTCCTTTCCGTTTTCTTTACGGCTCTATATGTTGCTTCCTTAACCTATCACTATGAGGTCATCCCACAAACTTTATTGTTTACACTTAGTGAGTCACGGGCAAAGGTACCTTTTCCTCCGATTGTAGAGGCCCTATTACTAGAATTTATTATGGAATTATTACGAGAAGCGGGTGCCCGACTTCCGACAAAAGTTGGTCAAACAATGGGCATCGTTGGCGGTATCGTAATCGGAACAGCTGCTGTAGATGCAGGTTTTACAAGTAACATTCTCATTATCATCATTTCCTTAGGAGCACTTGGTTCGTTCGTAACTCCAAGTTATACAATGGGAAATGTCATTCGTATCATTCGATTTCCCCTAATCATATTGGCTGGTTGCTTGGGATTTTACGGCATGATGTACGGTTTTTGCTTTTTACTCCTTCACCTGTTAAGACAATCGAGCCTGGGAAGTCCTTATCTAGCACCATTTTATCCGCCGCGTTTTGCAGACTGGAAGGACAGCATAATACGACTGCCTTTATCCTTCACAAACAAAAGACCGGATTTAACAATGGCCGAAGACGAATATAAATATGATCCTATAAGGGCAAAAAAACATACTTGACCTTAGGCAGCGGGTGACTAAATGAAAGCTCAATTTCAACCTAACCCTCAATCTCTTTTAAGTACCTTTATTGTATTTTTTATTATTCATTCGATACAAGTTGGGATAGGAATACAGGGGTTCCAACGGATCATTTTTTTTGAAGCAAAGCACGACGCATGGATTTCCGTTATTGTAGCTGGTCTTTTTACACACATTGTTGTAATGATCATGATTAAGACGTTACACCTTTATGCACCGACAGATATATATGGGATCCACATTGAAGTGTATGGAAAATGGATCGGAAAGATCGTTAATAGTATATATATTCTTTATTGTTTATGGTTGTTTGTGATTGTTTTAATTAACTATATTGAGGTTATGCAAACATGGGTTTTCCCCGTCGTACCCACATGGTTATTTTCAATCTCTATCGTTTTATTAGTTATTTATGGGGTGAATGGCGGATTAAGGGTAATCGCGGGTGCATGTTTTTTCAGCTTTATTCTTTCAATCTGGATGTTGGGTTTGATTGGCTTTCCTATACGGTTTACTGATATTCATCATCTTTTACCGGTGATGGAATCAAATATAACATCTATTTTAAAGGGTGCCCATAAAATGACTCTCACGATAATTGGTTTTGAAATTCTCTATGTGGTTTACCCTTTCTTAAAAGAAAGAGAGAAAGTAACAAAGTTTGCACAACTTGGAATTGCCGGTACGAACCTCTTATACTTGATCGTTATGCTTATAACCATTACTTATTTTAGTCCTGGTCAAATAGAAAATACGATTTGGCCAACTCTTTCCTTATTTAAAATCGTCAAACTCCCTTTTATCGAAAGAACGGAGTATGTAGCCGTTTCTTTTTGGCTGCTTATCATACTTCCAAATCTAATGTTATATTTGTGGGCTGCTCTACGCGGTGTAAGGCGTACTTTTGAAAAAAAAACAAAAGGAATCATCTGGTTATTTTCATTTGTCGTTATTTTAGCCAGTTTGTTTTTCAATACACGATCTAAAATCAATCATTTTAACGACCTTTTTGCTAGTATTGGATTTTATGTTACGTTTTGTTATCCATTTATTCTATTTTTCCTAGCTTTAATCAAGAAGAAGATAACATCCCTTAAGGAGAAATAAAAATGAGAAAAAAAGCGTGTTTTTGGCTTTGGACTTTTTCCATTTTGTTGCTGTGTGGCTGTGCAGAACCTAGGATTCTTGAAGAAGTCGGTCTTATTACTACTTATGGACTTGATCTTGCAAAAAATGGCTCTATCTTAGGAACAATCGTTGAGTTAAAAATTGACCCTAGAGCAGCCCAAGATGTTGTTATTTTAGAAACAGAGGCATTTTCTATTAGGGGAATTCGAAATAATGCAAATAAAAAGTCCTCTAAAAGACTGGCCTCTGGGCAGCTTCGTGTCATTGTATATGGTGAAGAATTTCTTAAACAAGGTAACACAGGGATAGCAGAAACCCTGACCAATGACCCATCCGTAAGTGATTTGACATACTTAGCGATGGCAGATGGGCCAGCTCGTGAAATATTACAAGTGAAAGCTATACATATTCCCGATATCGGAATTCATCTTTTTGACCTTATCGATCAAAACACAAAAGGAAAAGTAATACCGTCAGCTACTTTGCAAGAAGTTTTACATAACCATTACGCGGTTGGCATAGAACCAATTATGCCGATTTTAAGAAAAGAAGGGAAGGAGGGAATAGGTTTTTCTGGGGTAGCTTTATTTAAAGGCAGTAAACTTGTTGGAAAAATAAGCACACACCAAAGCTTTTATCTAACCCTGATCATTGATAAATATAAAGGCGGAATCAAGGATATCGAGATTAAAAGTTCGAAATTTAAGCCACGGAACCGCCGGCTTAATAAGACGGTTGCCTCTATCGATTCCCTCGACAGCAGTAGTGATATTAAGCTAATAAACAAAGAAAAACCGGAATTTGATATCAATATTAAACTTTCTGGCAGACTGCTTGAAGTTACGAGTAAAATTGACCTAGGAAATCCGGAATCGATTAAACTAATCGAGAAGGCCATTACGAAGAGCATGACAAAAGAGATTGAGAAACTCATTGCCTATTGCCAAACAAAGGAAACTGATATTTTTGGTCTCGGAGAAATATATAGAAGTTCAGTGAAGCACTCAAAACTTACCGATGAAAAATGGTACAGTATGTTTAAAGAGGCTAAAGTAAATGTAAACGTGGACTTTAGTGTAAAAAGAACAGGGCTTATTGAGTAAAAAAGCTGCCATTGAATCTGGCAGCTTTTTTTAAATACTATTAAGCAGCACCTTGACTGCTTGAATTTGATGTTTGACTTTGCTTCGAAGTTCTAGCCACATTAAATACAATGTTTAAGAAAATAGCCGTTAAGCTTCCAGCAACAATTCCATTGTTCGTTAAGATTTTTACACTTTCAGGAAGCTGCCCAAAAAGGTCCGGCACCGCGGTAACACCAAGGCCCATTCCCACTGAACAAGCAATGATCAAGAGGTTTTCCTGTGAAGCAAATTCTACTTTACTTAACATTTTAATACCATATGCAATAACCATTCCAAACATGGCCACCATAGCACCGCCTAGAACAGAGGTTGGTATAACCGTTGTTAATGCACCGATTTTAGGAACGAACCCCAAGATTACTAACATTGTACCCATGGTATAGATTACATTTTTAGTCTTAACACCTGTTAACTGCAATAACCCCACGTTTTGTGAGTAAGTAGTATAAGGGAATGCATTAAATAATGCACCTAACATAATTGCAAGTCCTTCTGCGCGATAACCTTTTGCTAAATCGCTTTCCTTCAGCTTTCTTCCAGTGATATCACTCAGTGCAAAATAAACCCCCGTTGATTCAACCAAACTAACAATCGCAACAAGTGTCATTGTAATGATTGGCGTCCATTCAAAAGTAGGGGTACCAAAGTAAAATGGCTTTACCATATGGAACCATGAAGCCTCCCCAACGGCTGTAAAGTTTACCTTACCCATTATTGCAGCGACAATTGTCCCCGCAGCAAGACCTAGGAGAATCGCAACAGAACGAATAAATCCTTTTGTGAAACGATAAAGAAGAATGATGAATAGCAGTGTACCAAATGCAAGGCTGATATTTGAGAGGGAGCCAAAATCAGGGCTGCCTTGTCCGCCTGCAATATTGTTCATTGCAACTGGAATGAGCGTAATACCAATAATCGTAACCACAGATCCTGTAACGACAGGAGGAAAGAATTTAATTAACTTACTAAAGAACTTGGCAATGACAACAACAATTAAACCCGAGACTAGAATGGAACCATAGATAGCTGAAACACCGTACTCACCGCCAATGGCAATCATCGGACCCACAGCAGTAAAGGTACAACCAAGAACGATCGGCAAACCAATTCCGAAGAAGCGGTTTTGCCAAACTTGTAAGATTGTCGCGATTCCGCACATTAAGATATCAATTGAAACTAAATAGGTTAATTGCTCTCCAGTAAGGTTTAAGGCACCGCCGACGATAAGAGGGACGATGACCGCTCCCGCATACATAGCTAATACATGTTGAATACCTAACGAGGCAATCTTGAATGGATTTTGTTTCATTAGACTAATTCCTCCATTTTTTCCGTAATAAATGTTACTTCTCCATTTGAAAGAGAGGCTACTCTAGCTAATGACTCAACTCGTAATCCTTTATCCTTCAATTTCTGAGCCCCAGGCTGGAATGATTTTTCAATCACGATACCAATTCCAGCTACGGAGGCATCAGCCTGCTCCACCATTTCCACTAATGCGAGAGCGGCCTGACCGTTAGCTAAAAAGTCATCAATAATAAGAACTTTATCGTTATCATTTAAAAATTTGCCTGCAATTGCAAGTTCATTTGTTTCTTTTTTTGTAAAAGAATAGACACTTGCTGTCAGAAGATCATCTGTTAACGTAACTGATTTTCTCTTTCTCGCGAAAACAACTGGAACATTCATATATAAACCAGCCATCACAGCAGGAGCAATCCCAGAAGACTCAATCGTAACAATCTTCGTAATTCCTTCAGCTGCAAATCGCTGTGCAAATTCTTTTCCAAGCTCATTCATTAATTGAGGATCAATTTGGTGATTTAAAAACGAATCCACCTTTAATACATTGTCATTAAGAACTCTGCCATCTTTTTGAATTTTTTCTTCTAGTAATTTCATGTTTATCCCCCTATGAAAAAATAAAAAGCCCAAACGCCATTGCTCACATCAAATTTGAGTGAGGCAATGACATTTGGGCTTATTAACCAAATGTATGGACGCAAAATAACGTCATAAACATTACCCACTCATAGTCGGATTGTTAACGGCAATCCGGTAGAAACTTGCAGGCCATATCCCTGCGATTATATGAGTGAAACCTTATAAATTTATCCTCATTATAACATGGTGAAAATGGATAGCAATTGTTTTTTTATCAAAAGACGAACGATAGTATTTTTTAAAGGTGCATTGTTCGTCTAAGGAAAGCGCTTTATTCTTTATTCTAAAAGGACTCACTCTGCGATTGAATAAGTATTCATTTTCCGTTACTATAAGAATAGGAAATTTATTCAGAAAATTCTAAACCAAAGGAGAGTTGACCATGCAAAAAACAATTCCTGAAAATTGGTGGAACCAACTAAGGCTGCCTGTTATTTCTGCACCTATGTTTTTAGTGTCCGGTCCGGAACTAGTGAAAAATTGCTGCTTAAATGGTGTTATTGGGTCATTCCCAGCTCCAAATGCAAGACCGATTGAGCTGCTTGATCAATGGATGGGTCAATTAAATGAAGAACTAGAAAAAGTAAGAGCAGCGGAGCCTGACCGAAAAATTGCTCCCTGGGCAATGAATATGGTTGTACATAGCACCTATAGCCGTCTGCTAGACGAATTGGAGTTAATCAAAAAACATAAGCCGCAATTGGTCATAACTTCGTTAGGCAGTCCAAAACACGTAGTAGACATTGTTCACGAGTATGGTGGATTAGTATTCTCAGATGTCAGCGACTTAAAGTTTGCCCGTAAGGCTGCAGAAACCGGTGTTGACGGACTCATTTTAGTAGCAAGCGGTGCTGGCGGCCACGCAGGTCAAATTAATAGCTTTGCCTTTGTCGATATGGTCCGTACTTTTTGGGATGGGATTATTGTCCTTGCTGGTGCGATTTCAACGGGGAAGGGGATATTAGCTGCACAGGCGGCTGGTGCTGACTTAGCTTATATGGGTACACGTTTTATTGTTGCGACAGAAAGTATGGCAAATGATGAGTATCGTGAAATGCTGGTGAATTCAAGTCAGGAGGATATCATCCTAACCGATGCATTTTCTGGTGTCAGGGCAAATATGCTTATACCGAGTATCCAAAAAGCAGGACTTGATCCCGCTCAGTTGGTTAAAAAAGAAAAAGTTGATTTTGATAATATGCACGGTAAACCAGAAGCCAAAGCGTGGCGTGATATCTGGAGTGCAGGGCATGGTGTAGGTGCCATTGATAAAATTGAAACCGCTTCAGAAATCATTGAACGATTAGAAGGAGAATATCAAGAAGCCCTCAAAAAAGTAAACCAAACCGCTGCAAAAGTGAGCAGGTTAACAGTTAAATAACAGAACTTATCCTACTATCTAGCAGGGTACGGTTCCGGGTCCGCATTTATAGGGTTGCGGGATTCTGTTAAGTAACTGAGGGGAAAAATAGGTGGAAGAATTCCGCTTAATTAATCAAAAGTATTAAAAAAGGCTTAAATAGATGGAGGAATTCCGTCTAGTCACTCGAAATATTCAATAAGGAGGGGATTTTCCTTTGATTAAGCGGAAAATCCCCCCTTATTTACCCCGAAAAGAGCTTTATTTTGCATCTAACCGGAAAATCTCCGATAATTTTCTTTTGCTAGTTACTCGATTAAGGACAAGACAACTTAACTATATGGACTAACTCGTCATTGTTATTGGCGAATTCTTTATTACCTTATTTATACAAAACCCCACAATAAAAGTACTTAAAAACGGAAACCTTCCCATTATCGGGAAGGTTCTTTTTTCTTTGGCACCATTTTAACGACTTTATAGCCAGGCTTAATTTTGACTCGTCTCGTTTCCTTAGTCGTTTTTACTTGATACAGAGTGAATTTTTTAGGCTGGTGCTCCAGCATTTCGACCTTTTGGACGGTTTCATTTCGATAGTATTTGTGAATCTTACGTATTTGTTTATCTTGTTTTTCCCCAAAAAGCCAATCATAAAGGTAAATAAAAATAAAGACAAATAGACCGCCAACCATAATGGTGTATAGTAGTGATGAAATTGACTCCACGTGTTACATCCTTTCTGTTTCCTCAACAAAGTATGGTATCCATTATACCTTTTTTGCTTCTTTTAAAAAATATCCTGCTTTCTTAATGGATAAACTAAAAAATGCAAAATTTTTTATAACAAATGTCCACTAGGTATGAACAAATCCAAAAAAATGTGATAAAGTATATTAAAGAAATCCTTTCATGTAGGCATTCTTCTAATATTCAAGTGTCCGTCTGAGGCGGACAAATGTTTTTCTAATAGTGACAATAAGGGGGAATAAATGTGTCCAGTACTATCTTGGAGCAATTTTTGAACGAAAATCTAGAAGATTTAAAAGGTAAAGGTCTATACAATGTTATCGATCCATTAGAAAGTCCAAATGGTCCGATGATTACAATAAATGGAAAGCAGTTGGTTAATCTTTCTTCCAATAACTATTTAGGGTTAGCCACTGATGAACGCTTAAAGCAAGCAGCTGCAGAGGCAATCGAAACTTTTGGGGTAGGTGCTGGAGCAGTTCGCACGATAAACGGAACATTAAAGCTTCATGTTGAACTAGAAGAAAAATTAGCAGAATTTAAACATACAGAAGCCGCAATCGCGTATCAATCCGGTTTCAATTGTAATATGGCAGCGATTTCGGCGGTAATGGATAAAAATGACGCCATTTTATCTGACGAATTAAACCACGCTTCTATTATTGACGGCTGCCGGTTATCGAAAGCAAAGATTATTCGTGTAAATCATTCCGATATGGAAGATCTGCGAAAAAAGGCAAAGGAAGCGAAAGATTCTGGTCAATACAATAAAATTATGGTTATTACGGATGGTGTATTCTCAATGGATGGGGACATTGCATTATTACCAGAAATCGTAAAAATTGCTGAAGAATTCGACCTAATTACATATGTAGATGATGCACATGGATCTGGTGTTCTCGGTGATGGTGCTGGTACAGTTAAGCATTTCGGCTTGTCTGATAAAATTGATTTTCAAATTGGGACCTTATCAAAAGCGATTGGTGTAGTAGGTGGATATGTAGCAGGAAAGAAGAATTTAATTGATTGGCTAAAGGTAAGAAGTCGTCCGTTCTTGTTCTCTACATCACTCACACCGGCGGACGTAGCGGCCAGCAAGAGATCCATTGAGATTTTAACGGAAAGCACTGAACTTAACAAAAAGCTTTGGGAAAATGGAGATTACCTCAAAAAAGGATTAAAGCAACTAGGCTTTAATATTGGAAACAGTGAAACACCGATTACTCCATGTATTATTGGCGACGAGACTCTTACACAGCAATTTAGTAAACGTTTAAATGAAGAGGGAGTCTATGCAAAAGCCATTGTATTCCCAACCGTTCCTAAAGGAACAGGGCGCGTTCGCAACATGCCGACTGCTGCACATACCAAAGAAATGCTTGATCAAGCCATTTCTATTTATGAGAAAGTCGGTAAGGGAATGAGCATTATTTAATTAGAAACCCTTCAATACACAATTAGTGAGGAGGATGGAGAAGAATGAAACGAATTTTAATTACGGGTGCACTTGGACAGATCGGTTCTGAGCTTACCATGAAATTAAGAGAAACGTATGGGTCTGATAATGTAATTGCTACGGATATAAGAAAGAATGACAGTGAAGCTGCTCAGAGCGGCCCGTTTGAAGTCTTAGATGTTACCGATTTAAACAAGATGGGCGAAATCGCGAAAAAATATAAGGTTGATACCATCATGCACTTGGCAGCATTATTATCGGCCACAGCAGAGGCGAAACCCGTCTTAGCTTGGAATTTAAATATGGGCGGTTTGATGAATGCATTAGAAACAGCGAGAGAGTTAAATGCACAATTTTTCACTCCAAGTTCGATCGGTGCATTTGGACCGTCTACACCAAAAGACAGCACACCACAGGATACCATCATGCGCCCCACGACTATGTATGGCGTTAACAAGGTAGCTGGCGAGCTTTTAGGCGATTACTATTATCATAAATTTGGAGTCGACACGAGGGGACTTCGATTCCCAGGCTTAATTTCATATGTAGCACTGCCAGGTGGTGGAACGACGGACTACGCTGTAGAAATCTACTATGAAGCCATTAAAAATGGAAGCTATACATCTTACATTGATAAAGGTACGTATATGGATATGATGTATATGCCTGACGCCCTTAATGCCATTATCGACTTGATGGAGGCAGACCCTTGCAGACTTAAACACCGTAACTCTTTCAATGTTACGGCAATGAGCTTTGATCCAGAAGAAATCGCAAATGAGATTAAGAAACATATCCCAGGATTTAAACTCACTTATCAAGTAGATCCTGTCCGCCAAAGAATTGCCGACAGCTGGCCAAATTCCATTGATGCGATTGCCGCAGAAGAAGAGTGGGGCTTCAAATATGAATATGACTTAGCGAAAATGACGGAAGATATGATAAATAAATTAACCTATAAACTGACCATGAACAAAACAAAAGCGAGTGGAATTTAATCACGATTTAGATAGATGACCTGAATGATTGGGTCATCTATTTTGTTTTCGGCTGAATTGTAGAAGCTGTACGGTATTTTGTATAAACTGTATACTTTTTTGTTTGAACTGTATGGTTCTTTGTATAAACTGTATACTTTTTTGTTTGAACTGTATGGTTCTTTGTATAAACTGTACGGTTTTTCGTAAAATCTGTACACTTTCAAATAAAAACTGTACTCGTTTTGATGAGGGTACACAAAAAAACAGCGTAGCCCAAGCCACGCTGTTATCTTTGTGCATAAATTAATTTCTCTTTCTTTTCCGTAACCCTTCCAACAATCGCAGCATGGTGTTTACCGGCTGCGTGCAGGTTGTCCACATATTGAATAGCTTCTTCTTCACTAATGGAAACTAGAAGGCCGCCAGAAGTAATCGCGTCACATAGGACTAACTGTTCCTCGGGGGACAGGTCCTCATACTCGACATCTCCAAGGATCCATTTATGATTCGATTTTGATCCTCCTGGAACCACTCCATCCCTAGCTAACTCCAGCGCACCATCCAGAATCGGAACCTTTGAATAGAAGATTTCAAAACTCACGTCACTGCCGCGTGCCATCTCACTGCTGTGTCCCAACAACCCAAATCCAGTTACGTCCGTTACAGCATGAGGATGATAGTTCGTTAAAATGTTTGCAGCTGTTTTATTTAACTCTGCCATGGTATCTGTAACAATTTGTTCTTGCTCTGGTGTTACCACGCTCCGCTTAATCCCGGTAGTGATGATTCCCACACCAATTGGTTTTGTTAAAACTAACACATCGCCAGGCTTAGCTCCAACGTTCTTCCACACCTTTTCAGGATGAACAATTCCCGTTACAGATAGACCAAATTTTGGCTCTTGGTCATCAATCGAATGACCTCCGACCGTTAAGGCACCCGCTTCCTTTACTTTATCCGCTGCACCGCGCAATATATCAGAAAGCATTTCAGCACCAAGTTTTTTAATAGGGTAACCGACAATATTTAAGACTGTTTTCGGTTCGCCACCCATTGCATATACATCACTTAGTGCGTTTGCAGCAGTAATCTGGCCAAACATATATGGGTCGTCCACAATTGGTGTAAAGTAATCGACTGTCTGAATAAGAGCAATCGAGTCCGTTAACTGATACACACCTGCATCATCAGAAGTTTCATGTCCCACTAATAATTCTGGAACAGGTTCTTGCTTTGGTAAATGACGCAAAACTTGCGCCAGGTCCTCAGGACCAATTTTACAGCCTCAGCCCGCTTTTGTTGATAAAGAGGTTAGGCGTATTTTCTCTTGCTCACTCATTTTTCCACCTCCATTCATTTAGTATAACTGTTTCCAAAAAAAATGCACACACTATGTTAAAGCAAAAGATTTGCACGACAAATAGCACTGCGTTAAAATGTTTTTACTATAGTGATGTTTGAAATTAGATTTACAGGTAATGGAGGAGTTAAGATGAACAAGTATCACGTTATTGTTGAATTCTGCATGCAGTGAAACTATGCACCAAAAGCCGCGGGTCTCGCGGAAGAACTATTCACGCACTTTAATCGTACCATTGGAAAAATGGAATTAATTCCTGTTTCAGGCGGAGCATTTGAGGTAACTGTCAACGGGGAGAAAATCTATTCCAAATTAGACACTGGGGTATTCCCTGACACGGATGATATCATAAATCAAATCTCACAAAAATAAAACTAACCCTCATATCAGAATTGGTATGAGGGTTTATTGTGTATATAAATATATTATGTTAACTGTAAAACTCAAAAAAATAATGCCATAAGATAACTTAAGGCAGTGTAATATAGCAGTTCTTCCCCGGACCTTTTTCATTTTTTGAAATGAGAACCTCTAATATACCATTAATATAATTGGCACTTACCTTTTGATGAATAACTTCAAAGGGGAACTCGATTGTGCGTTCTTTCATCTGTTGAGCAGCGGGAGTGGTAGATTTAACAGCAGTTATAACGAGCTTATTATCTTTTATAAAAACTTTAATTTCCGAGCTGTTATACTCGTTAAGTAGTGCCTCAACAATCCATTCTTGGTCTGTCTCATATAAATCAATTCGAAAATGAATTAGATCATCTTGTGTAGTTAAAGGATCAAGACAGTAGTTTTCTAACCACTTTTCCACAAGGTCAAAATCGATGGGCTGTATATTTTTTTTAGGTTTCATAGCAATCCCCCTTGCATGGTTTATTTTATTCATTCAGAATGAAAGGGTGAAATGAAAAAGCGGGACTAAAGTAGGTAGAGTAAAGGAGTTTTTTTCGTGAAAGAATGGTTACGTTCAATTCCGGCAGTACATGAACTGCAAAACCACGAGCAGTTTGAATCCCTCCTTAGGGAAAATCATCTAGATGTTGCGCCATTAACCAAGCAGCTAAAGGAAGCGCTTGATCAAATTAGATCACTAATAGTAAATGGTGACTGGAATGGAGCCATTCCGGGCACAAATGAGTTTATACATGATGTTTTTCAACTTTTAGGCAGAAATATAAAAAATCAATTTTCATATACCATTGAAAAAGTAATCAATGCTACAGGAACCATCCTTCATACCAATCTAGGAAGAGCAAGGTTAAGTGACAATGCCATCCGTCATGTGGTGGACACAGCGCAAAATTACTCAAACCTTGAATACAAACTTATTGAAGGGGAGCGAGGTTCCAGGCATAGCCATGTAGAAGATCTTCTTAAAGAAATTACCGGTGCTGAAGCTGCAATGGTCGTCAATAATAATGCGGCCGCGGTTTACCTCGTTTTAAGAGCGCTTGCGGAAAATAAGGAAGTTATTGTGTCACGAGGACAGTTGGTTGAGATTGGCGGTTCATTCCGTATTTCCTCTATAATGGAAGAAAGCGGAGCAAAATTAGTCGAAGTCGGGACTACAAATAAAACTCATTTATATGATTATGAAAAAGCCCTTAATTCTGAAACGGCTATTATCATGAAAGTACATACCAGTAATTTCAAGGTGATTGGTTTTACCAAATCAGTCGAGTCAGATGAACTAATTAAGCTCACTCAGAGTGCAGAAGATGTTATTTTTTATGAAGACCTTGGCAGTGGTGCCCTTTTTAACTTCAGAAAACATGGTATAGGAGAGGAACCCGTTGTAAGAGAGGTCATTGAAATGGGTGCAGATCTTGTTACTTTTAGTGGGGATAAACTCCTCGGCGGACCGCAAGCAGGGATTATTGCTGGTAAAAAGAAAATCATTGACTGTCTAAAAAAACACCAATTAGCACGCGTCGTTCGCGTGGATAAAATGACCTTGGCAGCGCTAGAAGGGACGCTAATTGATTATGCACGCGGTGAAAGGGGTGTACAGAATATTCCCACAATCCGTGATTTGTTGGTTTCTATTGATATATTAGACGTAAGAGCGAAGAGGTTTGTTACAAACTTGTTACAAGGCACAGATGATTTTCAGGCGAAAATTTTTCCTGGCACAAGTCAAGTAGGCGGGGGAACGATGCCGGATGTCCAGCTGCCAACCATGGTCATTTCTTTAAAACATCAAACTCTAACAGCAGAACAGGTTGGAAGAAAGTTACGAACAGAATTTAAACCAGCAATTGTTGGACGGATTCAAAAAGATGAATTTATCATTGATTTGAGAACCGTTACGGAGGAAGAAGAACAGCTAATACTTCAAGCCTTACTTCAATTATAAAAGCAACCCCCTCATTGGTCTAGAGGGGGTTAGCACTATTTCAAAGGTCCCATCATACCTATTTTTTTATCCATGTGAATGGCCCAGCCTTCAGACTTGGACCGCTTTCCTACATATCATGATGTGATTTGCTTTTTTGGCGTGTGTGGTTACGGTTCTTTACTTTCTTCGATCCACTTAGAGGCTCAGGCTGACCAGAGATCTTCGGTTGATTTCTGCGCATATCTTTGCCGTCGTTTTTGTTCACCATTTTCATCCCTCCTCCTATATTGTTAGGATGCAATGCTTGTGACTTTTTATGCTGAATAATTTGTTGAAGTGCTGTGCAATTTAACGTTATAGAAACGTGAGGGGAGTGAACCAGTCAATGCCGGAGATTGATCGATTTCCATATAATAAGGATAAGCAGCAGGCTTTTCAGGCCGCACAGCAGGGCTATGAAGAAGCGCAAGGACTATTTAAGACCATTATTAGTGACAGTGCCAGTTATGGTCATCAATTAAAGCATTTAAAAGAAGAAGTAAATGAAGCTTATCAGCAGATAGAAAATGCATTAGAAGTGGCTTCAGAACATCAAAGAGCCCAGCTTGAGCGTTTTCAACAAGACTTACAAGGTATCGTGGAAGAAGTAAATCTTACCGAATAGAACCATTTTAAAAAGCAGGGGATCAACTCCTGCTTTTTATATGTCCACTATTGATTCTTTTTACGTTTTTTGTTGTTCATTTTTTCTTTTATTGTTAATGGTTCGTTTGACATTTCCTCATTATATCCAGCACCCATTCCTTGTCCTTTAGCAGCGTTTGCGCCTGGAATTACATGGTTTGACTTTTTTCGTTGCATGCCATTCACCTCCTATGGGTATTCTGGAGAATTCTCTCCAATAGAGATAATATTTCCTTCTAAGTAAAAATAAATGACAAGAAATAAGTTTTTTGAGATAATAAATTAGACACAATTCTAATCTTTGAGACTATTCAGTTATACGGCATTATAAGATTTTTCTAAATATTTTGAACAATATACATAAAAACCATAAGAAAAACTTATCAATCGCAATAACTTTCTTGTTATTTACTTATGTAAAAGGTTGTATTAAGATTAGAATTGTGAGAAAAGTGGGGATGGATAGGAATATTCAAACTTTTCGACTTTTCGTTAATTTAGTTAATGATGACGAATGAGGGGGATTCACGATGGTGAAAAATGATGTATTTAACGCACGCACTTCCTTTGAAGTAAACGGTAAACGTTATCACTATTACCGCTTAAGTGCACTTGAAGAGGCTGGTATTGGCAGCGTTTCAAAATTGCCATATTCCGTAAAAGTATTACTTGAATCCGTGCTTCGTCAGTACGATGGCCGTGTCATCGCAAAGGAGCACGTTGAAAACTTAGCAAAATGGGGAACAGATGAGCTTAAAGAAGTGGACGTTCCATTCAAGCCATCTCGCGTAATCCTACAAGACTTTACTGGAGTACCTGCAGTTGTTGACCTTGCTTCTCTAAGAAAAGCAATGGCAGACCTAGGCGGCGACCCAGATAAAATCAATCCAGAAAAAACTGTTGACCTTGTTATCGACCACTCTGTACAGGTAGATGCTTACGGTTCAGCTGACTCTTTACGAGTTAACATGGATTATGAATTTGAACGTAATGCAGAGCGTTACCAGTTCCTAAGCTGGGCTCAAAAATCATTTAATAACTATCGTGCTGTTCCACCAGCAACTGGTATCGTACACCAAGTTAACCTTGAGTACTTAGCAGATGTGGTACACGTAGCACAGACAGCTGACGGTGAATTAGAAGCATATCCAGATACATTGGTTGGTACTGACTCTCACACTACTATGATCAATGGTATTGGTGTTTTAGGATGGGGTGTTGGTGGTATTGAGGCAGAAGCAGGAATGCTCGGACAGCCTTCTTACTTCCCAGTTCCGGAAGTAGTTGGTGTTAAGTTAACTGGCGAACTTCCAAACGGCGCAACTGCAACTGATTTAGCATTAAAAGTAACTCAAGTTCTTCGCAGCCAAGGGGTTGTTGGCAAATTTGTTGAATTCTTCGGTCCTGGAGTATCCGTACTTCCATTAGCAGACCGTGCAACAATTGCGAACATGGCTCCTGAATATGGTGCTACATGTGGATTCTTCCCAATTGATGATGAATCACTTGCATATATGCGTTTAACTGGCCGTGAAGAAGAACACATCAATGTTGTAGAACAATATTGTAAAGCAAACGGATTATTCTTTGATCCAGCATTAGAGCCAGTTTATACAAATGTTGTTGAAATTGACCTTTCCGTTATCGAAGCAAATCTTTCTGGTCCTAAGCGTCCACAAGATTTAATTCCACTTTCAAAAATGAAAGAAGAATTCGTTAAGGCAGTTTCTGCACCACAAGGAAACCAAGGCTTCGGCTTACAAGCAGATGAGCTTGAAAAGTCAGCAGTTGTTAATTTCCAAAATGGTGACGAAACAACGATTAAAACTGGTGCAGTTGCCATTGCTTCTATCACTAGCTGTACTAATACTTCTAACCCTTACGTTCTAGTTGGGGCAGGTCTAGTTGCGAAGAAAGCAGTTGAACTTGGAATGGAAGTTCCTAAGTTTGTTAAAACTTCTTTAGCACCAGGATCTAAGGTTGTAACTGGATATCTTCGTGATTCTGGATTACTTCCATACCTAGAGCAAATCGGTTTTAACCTTGTTGGTTACGGTTGTACAACTTGTATCGGTAACTCCGGTCCATTAAAAGAAGAAATTGAAAAGACAATCGCTGAAAACGATCTTCTAGTTACATCTGTTCTTTCCGGTAACCGTAACTTCGAAGGACGTATTCATCCGCTTGTAAAAGGTAACTACCTTGCTTCACCACCACTAGTAGTTGCTTATGCTCTAGCTGGTACTGTTAACATTGACTTTGCTTCTGAAGCAGTCGGTAAAGATAAAGATGGAAACGATGTATTCTTCAAGGATATTTGGCCATCAACTGCTGAAGTAAATGATGTAGTAAAACGTACTGTAACTCCTGAATTATTCCGTAGAGAATATGCGAATGTATTCGGAGACAACGAACGTTGGAACGAAATCCAAACGAGCAATGAGCCTTTATATACATGGGATGAGGATTCCACTTATATTGCAAATCCTCCATTCTTTGAAGGCTTATCACCTGAACCAGGTACAGTTGAACCATTAACTGGACTTCGTGTGGTAGGTAAGTTTGGGGATTCAGTAACAACTGACCATATTTCTCCTGCAGGTGCTATTGGTAAGAATACTCCAGCTGGTAAGTATTTATTAGAAAAAGGTGTTCAACCTCGTGACTTTAACTCTTACGGTTCTCGCCGTGGTAACCACGAAGTTATGATGCGTGGAACATTTGCAAACATTCGTATCCGTAACCAAATCGCACCAGGTACGGAAGGCGGCTTCACAACTTACTGGCCAACTGGTGAAGTTACATCAATCTATGATGCTTGCATGAAGTACAAAGAAAACGGCACTGGACTTGTTGTTCTTGCTGGAAAAGACTACGGAATGGGTTCTTCACGTGACTGGGCTGCTAAAGGTACAAACCTATTAGGTATTAAGACAGTTATTGCAGAAAGCTTTGAACGTATTCACCGTTCAAACCTTGTGTTAATGGGCGTGCTTCCACTTCAATTTAAAGATGGCGAAAGCGCTGAAACACTTGGTTTAACTGGTAAAGAAACAATCGATGTACAAGTAGATGAAAACGTTAGACCACGTGATCTTCTAAAAGTTACAGCTACTGACGAAGCTGGAAACAAGAAGGAATTTGAAGTACTTGTTCGCTTCGATTCTGAAGTTGAAATTGATTACTACCGTCATGGCGGTATCCTTCCAATGGTACTTCGCGAAAAATTACAAGAAGCTTAATTTTCAGACCACCATGCAGCATTTGCATGGTGGTTTTTTAGGGGTAATAACATATATTTCAGTGAAAAATATACTAGTTACTTTTCGAAGGGTGCGGTGTAAATGGACTTTTCAAAAATCGCTGAAGATAAAATTAAGGAAGCCATAAAGAAGAATGAGTTCGAAGATCTTCCTGGCATAGGACAGCCACTGGAAATAAAGGATCATTTTCCAGGGATGTCTGATGAATGGAAAATGGCATATCGCGTGTTAAAAAACGCAGGATATTCTCCTGAAGATGTAAAAAAAGAAATTTTTAGAATTGAAGAATTGCTGGAAGCAGCAACGGATAATGAACAGAGAGAACGCCTTCAAGCAAAACTGTTGAAAAAAAGGCTGGAAATGGATAGGCTGCTTGAAAAAAGAGGGACTGCCACGAATTCTCGTTTTGGGAGTTATGCAGACAAAATTTATAAAAAATTAAAATAGCTGCCCATTAAGAAAGAGAGAGCAAAATGTTTACTGACAATATTTTACCTTTATATGGCTATACGGAAGGGGAACTTGTTCCAATCAATGACGGCTTTCATAATACTGTCTATTCCTATGGTAATCTCATATTTAGAGTTTCACCTTCCTCTGTACGACAGCAAAAAAATATTATGAATGAATTAGCATTTATAAACGGATTATGGAAGTATGGTGTACCTGTATCATTACCTGTAAAATCTGTTCATGAGAATTTGATCGAATCATTAGGCGATCACCATTTTGTAGTGGCATTCGAGAAAGCGAAGGGGACATCCATTGATGTTACCAATCGTGACGTCTGGAACCTAGAGCTATTTTACCATTGGGGAAATGTAATGGGAAAGATGCATAGTGCGGGAAAAAGGATAAAAGTAGACCGGCCCATTTGGACAGTACATCAACCTGATTTATTAAATCTTTTCCCAAAAATACCTTCAGAAACCATAGCAGATAAGTACAAACAACTATTAAATCAGTTAGTACAGTTTCCAAAAACTCCTGACGTATTTGGGCTCATACATAATGATTTTCACCAGGGTAATGTTTTTGTGAATAAGGGAAGGTTAACACTTTTTGATTTTGATGATTGCGCTTATCATTGGTTTGCTTATGATCTTGCCACTACCTTTTATCATGCTTATTGGCAAACTTCCTCCTTTACTCCAGAAAACAATCAGTTCAGCAAGGACTTCTGGGAGCATTTCTTAACCGGTTATCAGCAGGAAAACACCCTCAGCAAAGAACTTATTCAACAGATTCCGATCTTTTTAAAAATTAGAGAGATCTTTTTACATACTTTATTCCTAGAGAAATGGGATATGGAGAATTTGCATGATTGGCAGAAGTATACACTTACCAATTTAAAAAATAATATCGAGAGTGGAAAACCATATTCAGATGTAAATTTCACGGAAATCATTGACAATTTAGGTTTAGATAAAATAAAATAGTGATAACAAACGTAAAGGAATGGTAAAGAGGAATGAAGTTATAATCTTATTTTTTCAGCACATTTATTCGAATAACGAAAAATGGTGAACCTGAAGAATAGGATTAGTCTATCCTTTTTTAGTCCTGAACGTTTATATTTCAATCAAAACATAGTTAATAAAGGCCTTTTTAGGTTTATTAACGTATGCTTTTTATGATGCATAAACGACATGACTCAAACACTCTCTTCAGGTTCAATGGAAGGGAGTTTTTTTATGAACAAAAACAATTTATCTATTATAAAAGCAACTGGACTAGAAATGAACTTTAATCTAAGGAAAATCTTAGACAATATTTCATTTGAAATAAAAAATGGTGAAAGAATTGGGCTCGTAGGATATAACGGTACAGGTAAAACCACTTTAGCGAATATCTTAACAGGTAAACTTACTGCTGATAATGGGGTTATTGAAAAGTCACCTGATTTACAGATTGGTTACCTTACACAATCTATAGACTATGAAGGTAATGAAATATCTTCAATTGACGGAGACTTATTGCAGCACTCTAGTGAGTTGGGTCTGAAAAAGGTATATCAATGGGGAGAGAATCGTCTAAATCATTTAAGTGGTGGAGAAAAGTTAAAACTAGCATTATCCAACGTGTGGGCTTCCAAGCCAGGTTTCTTAATTCTCGATGAGCCGACCAATCACCTAGATTTTAAAGGAATTGACTGGTTGATTGGAGAGTTGGAAAAATTTAAAGGGCCTGTGTTAATTATTTCTCACGATCGGCATTTTTTAGATAAGACCGTTACACGGATATTTGAAATTGAAAATTCCAAACTTCATTTCTACAATGGAAACTACAGTGATTATCAGAAGGAAAAACAGCACAGGCTAGAAACTCAAATGCATCATTATGAGGTACAACAACGTAAAAAAGAAGAAATCGAAATGCAAATGGAGCAATTAACCTCTTGGTCAGAGAAAGCTCATAGAACTTCAACAAAACAAGGAAGAGATTTTGGTAATAAGGAATATCACCGAGTTAAGGCAAAAAAACGTGATGCTCAAGTAAAATCTAAAATGAAACGATTGCAGAGCGAGCTTGAAAAGAACAAAATCGACAAACCTTTAGAGGAGACAAAAGTCAGATTTCAGTTTGATACGAAAGGAAATAGAGGAAAAAGAATCATTGAGGCAAAGAGTTTAACAAAAAGCTTCGATGAGAGAGCCCTTTTCCGCGATTCACATTTTTATATTAATCACGGAGAGCGTATTGGTTTGTTAGGAGAAAATGGCTGTGGTAAAACCACTTTAATTAAAATGATCCTTGGGGAAACATCTGTTATTAGCGGAGAGCTTTGGAAAAGTGAATCATTAAAGGTAGCATACCTAAGCCAAGATGTTGATAATATACCCCCTGATAAAACGGCTTTAGAAGCATTAGGGTTTACAGACCGTGAAAATATCCTTAAGGCAAGAACATTATTTGCAAATCTCGGATTAAAAGAACAGTTTATTACGAAGCCCATTGGCACACTAAGCCTTGGTGAGAGAACACGAGTAAAACTAGTCGACATGCTAATGAAGGAGTATGATGTTCTTATATTGGATGAACCAACCAATCACCTGGATTTGCCAAGCAGGGAACAGCTTGAAAAAACACTAAATGAATTCGAAGGTGCGATTATTACTGTTTCGCACGATTACTATTTTTTAAATAAGCTTTGTGATAAACTGCTTGTATTTGAAAATCAGCGGATAAAGCGTTTGGAAATGAAACCGGAAGAGTACTTTAATAAAAATAGTGCTGAACCTACTAATATTAAAGAAACTTTAATGATAATCGAAAACAGAATTGCTACGATTTTGGGTGAATTATCCCTAATTGACCAAAAAAATCCTAAATACAATGAATTAGACAGTGAATTTAATGCACTGTTAAGGGAAAAAAGAAAATTAATGTAAAAAATCAAAAAAGAAGCGTAAACTGTCATTACAATGGTCCCTCTAGCAGGGACCATTTCTTATTATAGCGTAACTCGATATATATCAGCGTTAGTTCCAATATATCAGCCATAATTGAGATATATCAGCGTTAAATGAAATATATCTGCGTTAGTTCTTATGTATCAGCGATAATCGATTTTTCTTATTTTCTAGACCACATTTCAAGCAATTCTTTTTCACGATCAGCACGCATTCCGGATTTCCATTCGTCATCAGCCAAATTACGCTGCTTTTCCCATTCATAAATGTCCGCTAAACTCTCTTCTAAAGGTCTAAAAGTAAGTCCACTACCAATTGCTTTATCAATATTCACCGTAAAGGCACCTTTCCATGGTTCCTTAAGCTCTGGTTCGAGTGGAAATTCTTCAGGCACCCAAAGAGGCATTTCCGTCCACGGTGCAACCTGGTTATCAAGGAGAAACTTCTCAGACACCCAAACAATCTCCGCGTCAGATCCGGTCACCTTGATACATGTTTCAAATAAATCTTTCATTGTAAGAATATAATCAGGTCCGGTTGCATTAAAAGTTCCTGCTGTCTCATTCTTCATTAACATTAATATCCATTTTGAAAGGTCACTATTATCAATCATTTGTACAGGTCTGTTTGGATTGCCTGGTGCTAAGACCTTGCCACCCTTTGCAATTCTATGTATCCAATAAGGGATGCGGTCCGTATAATCATTAGGTCCAATTAATTGACCAGCACGAATATTTGTAACACGCCCAGGCATATTTTCCTCAGCAACGACTTCACATAACGCTTTGAATTGTCCATAGTACTTATATAAATTACCATCTTTTGAAAGCCCATTTGCTTCCTCTAATGACATGTCGTAAACAGGATAAGTTTCATTAAAACCTTCCTGTACCCAATCTTTGTAAACAGAGATGCTTGATATAAATGTGTAATGCTTTACCCGATCTTTTAGCACTTTTGTAGACTTTAAAACTGAAGAAGGGATGAAGCCACTCGTGTCTAAAACAGCATCCCAATAGCCGTTTTTAAGCTTGTTTAAGTCAGTAAGACGATCACCAGTAATTATCTCAATATCTTTCAAACCTTCATTTTGATTTCCGCGATTAAAAATGGTCACCTCATGGTTTTGCCTCTGTGCTTCCTCAACAAATGTCCTTCCTAAAAAGAGACTTCCCCCTAAAACGAGTATCTTCATATCCACAACTCTTCTCTGTGGTTACATCTTAACAAATTTTCATAAGATTGTGTTCATTTAAATGATGTATAAATTCCTAATATCAAAAACAATAAGGGTATACTAATGAAAACATTGGTTTTCAAAAAGGAAAGCAGGGTTCAGGAATGATTATCGAGATTAAATATAAAAAACTACTATGTGAGATCAGAAAACGTGTGTACGAAAAAGGCTTCGTTGCTGCTAATGATGGAAATATCTCTGTCCGCATCGCTGAAAATGAATTTTTAATTACTACAACCAATGTAAGCAAAGGGTTCTTGACTCCAGAAATGATTATAAAAGTAGATGGGGAAGGAAATGTAATGGAAGGAGATTATAAACCCACTTCGGAAATGAAAATGCATCTCCTTGTATATCATGAACGTCCAGATGCTCATGCCGTTTTACATGTTCACCCTCCATATGCAACGGCTTTTGCTATAGCTGGGATACCTTTGGATCAGGCAATTATGCCTGAAACTGTTGTCTCCTTAGGAACCATTCCATTAGCCCAATACGGAACACCTTCAACAGATGAGGTCCCAAAAGCAGTCAAAAAACATGTCTATGATCATCAGGGTGTGTTACTAGAGAATCATGGCGCCTTAACATGGGGGAAGAATTTAGAACACGCTTATTACTTAATGGAATCCTTAGAATTCACTTCAAAAATAAATTGGATATCACGACAACTAAAAGGCGATCGCGAACTTTCTAAAGAAAATGTAGCGAAACTCATCGATATTAAAGCGATGATGGGATTAGAAGGTATTTCACCATTAGGTGTTGATGTACCTGAAGGCACTCAGGCAATGAAAGTGACCGCTGTGAATGAACAAACTTTGTCTGAAAGGGATATCGATTTGATTGTAGACCGCGTCACAACTAGTGTCCTAAACGCTTTAAATAAATAACATTATTTGCTTTTCTAGATTACGTTTAATAAACTAATTTTAACTTGTCACATATTTGGCATATACAACCTGTATTTCAACTTACTTTATAGTGTAAAATTAATATAGCATATTATTGAATCAAGGGGGTTCGGGGTATGGTAAAAAAAATAATAGCCGCTGTTGTATTAATAGCCTTACTTGGAGTTGCGATCGTGCAGGCTATGGATAAAAAGGCTGAACCCGAAAATGTAAGTCAAGAGGCCGCAAGTATGGGTGGTCTAAAAGTAGGTGCAAAAGCTCCGGATTTTGAACTAAAAACATTGGCCGGAGATACCGTTAAACTGTCTGATTTAAAAGGAAAAAAGGTAATGCTCAATTTCTGGGCGACTTGGTGTCCACCCTGTAAGGCAGAAATGCCAGCCATGGAGGAATTTCACAAAGAAGCTGGGGATGATGTTGTTATTTTAGCTGTAAACATTGACCCACATTTAGATGTAAAAGCATTTGTTGATGAAAATGGGATTACGTTTCCGATTCCGTTAGATGCGGAAGATAAAGTAAATGAGATGTATCAAGTCCTATCGATTCCCACAACGTATTTTATTGACACCAAAGGGAATATCGGAAATAAATATATTGGTGCGATGAATCTTGACGCGATGAAACAATATACCAAGGATCTGAAGTAGACAGTGGATAGAGGAATCCACTGTCTTTTTTCATGATTTAGTCCTTTAAAGCTTTATTGCATACTTTTCTTTATAATTTTCAAAAAGTTGTAATAATTGCAACCGTTTCCGGGCATAATAACTGTTAGAATAGGTCATAAGGAAGGTGATAGACATGAGAAAACCTAGAAAACGTTCTTTTGCAGAACTTGTATCCGAAAATAAAAGTCAACTTTTAAAAGATAGAGCTGCAATGGAGAAAATTGAAATGCGATTAGAAGAAAAGCGACTTGGTAAAGCCGAGTAAACTCACATAGATTACCAATCATGTTCCTCCTTTAAAACGGACAAAATGTTAAGGAGGAGGGATATTACATGAGTAATCCGAAACATAGTCAACAAGGCTACAGTACCGATGAACTTGGGAATAAGTCCCAACGATACGGAGGCAACAAAGGGAAAAAATACCAAGATACATCTGGTAAACACGCCCAAGTGATCCAAACTAAAGGTGAATAATTAGATGATAAAGACTCGTCAGGCATTAGCCAGCGGGTCTTTTTTATAGCAAATTTTTTCTGTGATATTTTTTTCAGTTCGAAACCAAACTATATCTGTACCACGACACCACGAAGGAGGAACCTATCGATGACTTATAACAACAAACCAAAACCAGATGATCGAAGTGATAATGTAGAAAAGCTGCAATCAATGATTCATGATACGATTGAAAACATGGAAGCGGCTGAAGAATCACTTCGTTTTACCAATAGCGAAACACAGCGCCGGGAGATCGAAGCGAAGAACGAGAGACGCCGCGAAAGCATTGAATCCTTCCGTGCAGAAATTAAGGATGAAGTCTAAGGCACTAAAACCAGGACCTGTTCAATTCGTACAGGTCCTTTTTAATTTTTCACTATTAGCACAAATCCACAGACTAATTTTATTAAAGCCTTGAGTTTCGTGTAAGTGGATCGATTGTGGTAAGATAAAAAGGAAATTTTTAAGAAGAAGTGATCCTATTGATTAGACAAATTCCAAATTCGTTAAACCATAATGAAAAATTACTGCAGTGGGAGAGTGAACTGAATGACAAAGGGTTTATTTCAAATGAAAATGAACTTCTAACCGCCATTCAGAATGAATCTAACCCTGTCCTTTTATCAAGGATGTTAACTGTAGCTGCACTTTCGCGTCTAGAACGTAAGAATCAAGATTCTTTAGCTTCTGCATGGCTTCACAAAGCTTTAGAACTATACCCTGAGAATGAAAAGGCAAGGTCTTATTTCATTCAATATGATTGGAAAAAGAAAAAAGATATTCTTGATGTTTTAACGTTTCCTGCCATGAGGGAGACAGATAACCGAACAGCTAAGAAAAAAGTAGCGGAACAATACATACAAATTTGTCAAAGTTTCTTATCTGAGGCAGATGATCAAGTTGAAGATCTCACGGAAAAGATGAATCTTGCAGAGACACTTGGAAACAAGCCGCTTTCTAAGCAATATAAGCATCTTTCTGAACTGCTTACGGCCGCGATTGAGGTTAGCGGTCTTCTCTTAAAGGCTGCAGAAGAGTATGAGGAATCGATAAAGGGTGTTTTTCATACAGCAACCTACTATGATGACTTAAAATTACATTTATCAGGCCTCGAAGACATTAAGAAAGACTGGCAGAAGGTCTTTTTGATTGAAGAAAACGAGAAACAACATGCAGAAAAGGCCTTAGATGAGTTAAATGAAATGATCGGAATGGATGTTGTAAAGAAAAGAGTTAATAATTTTTATCAATTTTTAAAATACCAAAAAGACCGTAAAGAACTTGGATTTCAAATAAAGGATGAACTAAGCCTTAATATGGTGCTAACCGGAAATCCAGGAACAGGGAAAACAACTATCGCTCGTTTATTAGCCAAAATTTATTACGAACTCGAGGTCCTGCCGCGTCCAGAAGTAATTGAGACAGACCGTTCACAGCTCGTAGGTGCGTTTGTTGGTCAAACAGAGGAGAACGTAAGGGCAGTTGTTGAAAAGGCGATTGGCGGCGTCCTGTTCATTGATGAAGCCTATAGTTTAAAACGAGAAGGACAAACTGGAAATGATTATGGGCAAACAGCGGTTGATACGCTTGTTTCACTTATGACGGGAAAGGAATACGGTGGTAAATTTGCTGTTATTCTAGCAGGATATCCAGAGGAAATGCGAGTCTTTTTAGATGCCAACCCAGGATTAAGGAGCCGCTTTCCCCAATCCAATCTCATTCATTTACCTAATTATTCCAATGAGGAATTATTATTAATCGCGGAAAAAATCGCGTCGGAAAACGACTATATCCTTACAGAAGAAGCTAAGATAGAAATCAATCATCGCCTTGAACAGGAAAGGGTAGATGATACCTTTGGAAACGCAAGATCCGTACGGAATATTGTGTTAGATGCAATTTTTAAAAAAGGGTCGGACAATCCTATTTCAAATCAGGATATTCTCACCTACACGCTATTGGATAAAAAAGACTTTGGAGTCGAGAAGGATGAACGCCGGGAATCACCTTTTGAAAAACTAGAACGGTTAATAGGATTGACTGAACTGAAGGGTGAATTGGAGAAGCTCGTTTCCTTTGTTAAAATGCAGCAGTTTAGAAAAGAAAAAAAGCTGCCAACGGTACCGATTCAGCTTCATTCCGTGTTCACAGGTAACCCTGGTACTGGTAAAACAACTGTGGCTAAAATTTATGCAGAACTTCTAAAAGAATGCGGGATGTTAAAAAGAGGTCATTTAATTGTGGCCAGCAGGGCTGATTTCGTTGCAGGATATGTTGGACAAACCGCGGGAAAAACAAAGAAAAAGATACGAGAAGCCCTTGGAGGCGTGTTATTTATTGATGAAGCTTATTCACTCTTAAGCCAAACAGCAGGGGATTTTGGTAAAGAAGTAGTGGATACCCTTGTGGATGAAATGACCAAGCATAATGAAAATCTTGTTGTGGTGCTTGCAGGTTATCCAAAAGAAATGGACCAGCTATTAGAAAGCAACCCTGGGCTGCGTTCCCGTTTTAAGAAATTCTTTCTGTTCCCGGATTATTCAGCGGAAGAGCTGCTAGCGATTATCGAGACATATATAGAAAGCTTTCAATACCAAATAAATGAAGAAGCAAGGGCTCTTTTAAAACAAAGGATTGAAAATCATACCTTTAAGGGAAACGGAAGATTTGCAACCAATTTAGCAGATGAAATGATTCAAGCCCAAGCAATGAGGCTTATGGGAGAAGAACATACAGAGAATTTATTAGAAAAAGCCATTCATATAGAGAGTGATGATGTAGAAAAGGCGCTAACTAAATTTTCTTTAAGCAGGGAAGGGGAATAGAAAAATGGACAATCTATTTATTTCTACAAGAGAGATTCAACTTTTATATGCAGATACAGACATGATGGGTGTTATCTATCATGCAAACTATTTAAAATACTTTGAGCTCGGGAGAAGCGGGTTGATTGAGGATCTTGGATACAGTTATGTAGATATGGAAAACGCGGGATATTTTGCACCTGTATATGACATTCAGGCAACCTATAAAAAACCGCTGCGCTACGGCGATAGGGGTTTCGTAAAAACGTGGATTGAAAAAAATGATGGGCTTAAAACCGTCTATGGCTATGCCATTATGAATGGTGACGAGGAAGTCTGTGCAGAAGGAACATCGACTCATATTGTGGTCAAAAAAGACAACTTTAGACCGATCGCTTTTAAAAAGGCGTTTCCTGAATGGTTCATGAAATATGAAGAAATAAAGAAAAAGTAAGGGAATGAACGTTGGGGTGAGTTTATGGCATTTGGAATCAAAAAACAGGAAGTAATGGATTGGAAACAAAAAATTGATAATGGGGAAATCGCATTCTTAACGCATTATTGGCTGGATGATCGTTTCCCAGGCTGTAAAACCGTCACCAAGGTAGGCTGTCATGATCTTGTAAGATTGGCTGAATGGGGAAGACAATATGGGTTAAAAAAAGAATGGATTCACCGCCGCCGGGACGGCTATTCACATTTTGATTTAATTGGAGAAAGGCAAATCGAAATATTAAATAAAGAAGGATTACAACATCATATTTGGTGATTTGAGATTAAAAGAGGGAGATGAGACCATGGTGAAATTGGGTATCATCGGAATTGGGGATATTGCAAAAAAAGCATATTTGCCTGTGGTTAGTAAGCTTGCTAATGTTGAAATTCACGTATTCACTAGAAATACAGAGGTCTTAAGGGAAATTAGTAATCACTACCGCTTTCCCAATACTCATTCTAGCCTTACATCAATCATTAACAGCGGGATAAAAGGAGCCTTTGTCCACTCGTCTACTGAATCACATGAAAACATTGTTAGAGAACTCTTGCAGAATGGTATTCATGTATATGTAGACAAGCCGATTACCTATCACTTCGAAACCACCAAGGAGCTTGTTGAATTAGCTGAGAAACAAGGACTAATTTTGATGACTGGTTTTAATAGGCGATTTGCCCCGTTTTATCAGACGATGGCAGAAGTGAATGATCCAAATATGATTATTTTGCAAAAGAATCGCCATGCACTTCCTGGTACGATTCGTTCCTTTGTTTATGATGATTTTATTCATGTTATTGATACTGTCCGTAACCTGTTTAAAGATGAAATTGAGGATGTTGTCGTTCATGGAAGAGTTAGGAATGAAATGCTTTATCATGTTGTGGTTCAATTGATCTCTAAGGATATGACAGGTCTGGCAATTATGAATCGCGACAACGGAGCGGTTGAAGAAAAGCTAGAGGTAATGGGACCAAATGAGAAAAGGGTCGTTAATGATTTAGATCGATTAACCATCTATCGTGATCAGAAAGAAATAGCCGTCTCTTTTAACAACTGGGACTCTACCCTATATAAAAGAGGATTTGAACAGATCGTAACAGAATTTATTAACGCCATTCGCACTAACCAATTCCCATCGATTACTGCAAGAGATTCGTTAAGGACACATGAAATATGTGAGCAAGTTGTCGAACAGCTTGAGAGAATGGTATGAGAAAAGCACACATGATGACATGTGTGCTTGATTTAGGTTGATTAAGCTTTTTTATAATCTAAGATAGGCTCTTCATATTTTTCATGTAAATTCACAATTAAATCGTGATCATCGAAATACCATAAATCTTTTTCTTCAACATAAAACGTTATTCCATCTTGTGTTGTCTTTGCACCAATATCATTCGGTTCATCACTCGATATCCCAAGCGAAAATCCTTTTTGTACCGGGCTAAACCCGCCATATCGTACATAGAAACGGACAAATTCACCGTTTTTTAGATTAAGTTCTTGCTTGTACCACGCTGCTGCTGCACTGCTGATTTGGATGTTCATCTGTTTCTCCTTTCAAAATACCTATGTTGTTATTATATAATAAAGCTCCTGCAATTATCGATGATGTTGCTTCACCCTATTATATTGGCAGTTGAATCCAGCCATTTAAGAAAGAAAATAGTAACACCACTGTATGAACCACAATTGCTGGTAAAATGCTATTGTATTTGGTTGTTAAAAAACCATAGGCCAAGCCTAAAGTTAAATACAGCAGAAAAATAATGGGAGCAAATCCAAATATCGTGGTATTCACACTAAAGGCTATACTTGTTAGAAGAACTGCAGTTTTTTTACTCGTAATGTTGATCATTTGGGTTAGCAGAATACCCCGCCATGTCACTTCCTGTACGACAGCATGAATAAGTGAGAATGAAATAAGATAAAGAAAAACGTTCATATCCTCAGTTAAAATAAATAAAAAAATTAATCCAATGGTTAAAAGCAGGAAAACGATATAAAGAGATTTACTTATACTAAAAGGTTCAGGTTTTTTTAAAAAGCAGCTAATCCTTTTGTTAAACTGAATGATGACATAACACATTGATAGGATTGGAACGATGAACAAAATTTGATTTATCATTACCCGAAAGAAAGGAGCAACAATCATACCCTCGATAAACTTATCTAGATAAATCACAATCAAATGGCCCCCAAAGAAGGAGATCATCAGCCAAGCGAATAACCGATTCTCTTCCCTGAGGAACAATAGAACTAGTAATAAACAAAGGAGGATCCAAAAGAAGGGACTATAATAATCCCTAGTAAAGAAATAGCTTAGGACGATAAACAACATAGATAAAAATAGACCCTGATAATTCTTTTGTTTCATTCTGAAACATCCTTCCAAAATACTCATAAAAAAGCCCCGATTTAACGGAGCCATTGAGTCATATGATCTTGAATTTCCTGATATTTAGCCGAAGCATTTGGAAGTCCAAAGGAGCCAGCATTTTCGAGTGGCACTACTTGATAATTTCTATTCCTTTGGCTGGATACATAGGTTGGATAAAAAACTGGGTTTGATAATTCAATTTTATTTCCCTTTTCCGAAACATGTTTCGTAATTTCAACTGTTGCCATCCCGCCAATATCTTTATAGTCCCGTACCTGACCGGAAATGAAGTTACCCAAGGAATAAATAACGAATGAGTTCCTGCCATCTTCCGTTTTAATCCATTCCATCGGCTGGAGGACGTGAGGGTGAGACCCAAAAATGATATCTACACCTTCATTTGCAAGGAAGTTAGCCAAGTCCTTTTGTTCACTTGTGGGGATTCGCTGGTATTCATTTCCCCAATGAATACTCATGATCACAACATCCGCTTCTTTTTTCGCCCTATGAATTTCATCGCTCATGAGATCACGATTAATCAGGTTTACTAAGAAATCCTTGCCATCTGGTACAGGTATTCCATTAGTTCCGTAAGTATAAGATAGAAATGCTAATTTTATGCCCTTTTTATTAATGATTCTTAATTTTTGACGGTCTTCTTCATTTAAAAAACTCCCGACATGAGGCAGACCAATACTATTTAAATAATCTGTTGCGGACAGAATTCCACGTTCTCCTTTGTCTAACGTATGATTATTTGCCATAGAGACAATATCAACCCCTGTATTAACGAGCGCATCGGCGACTTCATGCGGACTATTAAACATGGGATAACTTGAAACACCAATGTCAGAGCCGCCTAACATACTTTCTTGGTTAGCCGTAAGAATATCTGGCGATTCCAATGTACTTTTTACATTTTCAAAGATAGGATTGAAATTATACTGTGTTCCATTAAAAGCGTCCTGATAAACCGTATCATGAATTAATATGTCTCCAATGGCACCAATGGTTAATTTTTCCGTCAATGTCCTGGCAATTACGGGTTGATATCTCGAAGAATGCTCTTTTGACGGATGTACCTTCGCTGCAGCAGATTTATTCTTCTGTTGTTGAATCAGAACTGCTGACGCCAGCAAAATACAAGTAGTAATGATAAATACAGACGTAACAATGGCTTTCTTTTTCATAATTTCTCCTTCATGTTCTGTTTTGAGGCAAAATATTTTAAACCATTCTACCAATACTATAATATATTTATATGCTATTTTTCGACTTTTTCCTTTATATTTCGAAAAAATTCAAGGAGGTGGTTGGTTTTGTTTAAGATAACGGAGAGTGCATGCCATATATTAGAAAATGTTATCGAGAGAGAAAGGCAGACACCGAATGAGGAGCTTTTAGTCCGGTTGAGTATGGGGGTTGGCTGAGGCGGTCCAAAACTCAATCTGTCTCTGGAAGAGCGGAAAATTACTGGGGATCAGCTATTCGAATTTGGAGGGCTAAAGATCCTTATTCATGAACAGGATTATCTTCACTTTCACCAAACAAAGCTTGATTATAGTAAGAATGAGAAAGGAAAGTTTGCATTTAAACTTGTAAAAATATAAAAAACGGAGTCTCCCATCGCGGGACTCCGTTTGTATGAAGGTTTACTAGTCCATCTCTTCGAAAAAATCAATTAGTTCGTCGAAAGTCTTGGTTACTTTGTAAGGAAATTTCTCCGGCAGGTCATCCATTAAACACTGATAAAATTCAACGACAAATTCGTGGTTTTCATCGTCTGTAACGTCGGTTGAAAACAAATAGGTTTGATTATCGTTAGTCATGATTCATCCCTCCAAGGATACCTTTACCTTTATTTTACTTCAAAAAGAGGAAAGAAAATGATTGAGATTATGAATGTTTAATGAAAGTTTTTCAAAGAGAGCCTTAATGAAAAATGGCTTTAAGGAGCCAATTTCGATTCCTTAAAGCCATTTTATTTTAGGTTCTGTTTTGTTCATGATTCGTTTAATATTAGCGCGATGTCGATAAATCACAAATAATGTCAAAAGAGTGACTGCAATAAGAAGAGGAATGTCCCCATCAATCGCTGCATATATCACTGCACAAATACCAGCAAGCATAGATGATAACGATACGTATTTGGTTATGTAGAGACTTACAAAAAAGACCACGAAAATCGTTAAAAACATAAGCGGGGCACAAAACAATAAAACACCGCCGGATGTTGCTACTGCTTTCCCGCCTCTAAAACCAGCAAAGATTGGATAGGTATGACCGATAACAGCAAAAACTCCTGCAAGCAAAGGATTGATATCTATTCCAAACAAAACAGGGAGATAGGCCGCTAACGTCCCTTTTAGGATATCAGCCAGTGTTACAGCGATACCAGCTTTTACTCCTAATGTTCGAAACGTATTCGTTCCCCCTAAATTCCCACTACCATGTTCACGGATATCTGTTTTATAAAAAACTTTCCCAATGATTAAACCTGACGGAATGGATCCCAGCAGGTAGGCGAGTATTAGAACTAATATAATTTGAACCATCAACCAAATCTCCTTCTATAAATAGTGCATGTCTTGTTATTTTACCATGTAATAGTGAAAAAACACTACCACTGCTTTAAACTAATTCATAAAAATACCTTCTCATTTTTTCTTTCTTCCCGTACGATAGAGGTGAGGGGGAAAAACATGGCACAAATTGAATACGAGAAAAAGAAATCTTTATCACCAAAGTGGATTCTAGGGGGATTGATGATTGCAATTCTTCTGATTGCAACTTCTATTCTTTTTTTATTTTATCCATTTGCCTCTAAGGAAAGAGCAACTTACTTTAAAGAAAAAAATCCGATCCTTTTTGAAGGAAGTCAGCGGGGAAATGCATTTATTGAAGGGAATTCTATCTTTCTTCCACTTTCATTTATGAAGGAGAACATAGATCACAGCATTATTTTTGATGAAAAATCGAACTCTATCATCATTACCACTTCAGAAAAAGTTATCCAAATGCCTTCTGATTCCTTAACCTTCTTTGTTAATCAAAAGCCGGTGGAGCTTCAAGTTTCACCGATTATCTCAAAAGATGGCCAACTATTTGTGGCACTTGATCCGCTGCTCGCCTTTTATCCAATTCAGTATAACGTTTTAAAGGAAACGGGAGCTATTTGGATTCAAAAAACCGGTGACCACTATGTGCAAGCGGAAATCACGGCTGAAGATGTTCACCCTGAAAAGCTACGGTTGCGAACGGAGCCCTCTCTAAAAGCACCCTATACCTCCGAACTATCAAAAGAAGAGACTGTAATGATTGAGGCAGAAGAAGATGAATTTTACCTAGTAAGAAAAAAAAATGGAATAAGCGGATACATCAACAAGAAATTTGTAGATAAAAACAAAGAGGTTACCATTACAATCCCACAAAAAAACCAAACGGCAGCTATTCCAAAAATTAACGGTCCAATTCATCTTACCTGGGAAGCCGTATACACGAAGAATCCAGATCATACCCAAATACAAGATATGATGGGAGTAAATGTTGTGTCACCAACTTGGTTTTCCTTGACTGGAAATGACGGGACAATAAGTAATTTAGCTTCCTTAGAATATAGCAAATGGGCACAATCCAAAGGGTATCAAGTATGGGGATTATTCTCAAATTCTTTTGACCCAGTCCTTACGCATGAAGCATTAAAAGACTTTGAGACTCGTCAAAAAATCATTGTCCAGCTGCTCCATTACAGTCAAATGTACCAATTACAAGGGATTAATTTTGATATTGAAAATGTCTATCCCGCAGATGGTCTCCTTGTCACTCAACTTATGCGAGAAGCAACACCCTATTTGCATGAAGCCGGATTACTTGTTTCAATGGACATTACGTTCTATGCAGGTGAAAATAATAATTGGTCATCCTTCTACGAAAGAGATAAGCTTGCAGGTATTCTGGATTACCTAATTATTATGGCATATGATGAACATCCGGGATCTTCTCCTGTGGCTGGGAGTGTATCTAGCCTTCCATGGGTAGAGACAAATCTGCAAAACTTGTTAAAGCAAGTACCAAAAGAAAAGTTAATACTTGGTGTCCCATTATATACTAGATTGTGGAAGGAACAAATGAAAGAGGATGGTACAATTGAGGTTTCCTCACAATCAATGTCAATGGCAAAGGTAAAAGAATGGCTTGCAGAAAAAGGAATTCAGCCTGTCTATGACGAGGCAAGCGGTCAAAATTATGCAGAATATTATGCCGCGGAAGAGAATACTACCTATAAAGTATGGGTTGAGGATGGATTATCGTTAAGGAAACGAGCAAACCTTGCAGCCAATTATCAACTTGCGGGAATGGCTTCCTGGTCAAGAGTCTTTGGAGATGAGACAGCGTGGACTGCGTTGCTTATCGACCCTAATAAGGCAGTAACACAGAAATAGACCACAAAGATGGTCTATTTTTTTTTGCATCTTTTAAATAATATTCTGTCTAAGTTAAGAACAATTAGAGTCGATTTTATTACAAATATATGGAGAATTTTCAAACCATTTGGTTATCGATTGATGTGATTGTTCACAGGAAATATAATTTAACTATAATATTTAAAACA
This sequence comes from Neobacillus niacini NBRC 15566, assembly GCF_001591505.1. Taxonomy (GTDB): domain Bacteria; phylum Bacillota; class Bacilli; order Bacillales; family Cytobacillaceae; genus Neobacillus; species Neobacillus niacini. The sequence continues at coordinate 12,068 of NZ_BCVA01000028.1, read as the reverse complement.
ATAGGTGAGCCGGCCGAGTGGTCGGTTTTGTCATATACAATTTTAACCATCACGAAAGAGGTGAAATATCATGGCGATTACCAAACCACAAAATCAAAGTCATCAATACCAAGATGTAAAGGTCTTATATGTAGAAGATGAGGTGTTTTCACGCGAAAAATTATTACGAATCTTAAATCGCCGTTTTTCAGATGTCCATGTTGCCATAGACGGTGAAGAAGGCTTTCTACTGTATAAGCAGCACCTTCCTGACTTGATTATTGCAGATATAAAAATGAATTCTATGAGCGGTTTAGAGATGATTCAAAATATCCGTAAACACAATAAAAAAGCTCAAATTATTGTAACCACGGCACAGGATGATAACGAAACCTTTATCCATTGTATAGACCATAGCGTCAATCAGTTTATCTTAAAACCAATCGATTTAGACAGATTTTTACTCGCGATTCAAAAATCAGTCCAGCAAATTCAGCACGAAAAGGAATCATGCAAACAAAACCTATTAATAAGAGCTCTCTTAGAAACACAGGATCATGTACTATTCATTGTAGAACACGGTCATATTGTAGATTTCAATCATGCATTTTCTAGCTTTACAGGCATAGAAGACACGAATAGCTTACATAAATCTAATCTAGTTGCTAATTTGTTTGTTGAAGACCCAAATTATTTTTATCCTAAGGACAAGGAAAATTGGATAGATGAATTTTTTCAGACTGAAAAAAATTATGCAAAGGTAATGTGGAAAAGTCAAACAGACAAACAAGGGATTTATTTAATGAAAGCCACTCATAACACCAAGGATGAACAAATTTTGTTTGTCTGTACAGAAATCAGTGCTCTAGAAGAAGAGTATAAAAAGAATGAAATTCTATCCTCGATGGACCCATTAACACGGAGTTTGAACCGGACAAAATTCGAGGACCTGCTTTCAAGTGAAATAAGACGGTCAGAACGGTATAACCATCCTTTTTCCATTATTCTGATGGACATCGATTATTTTAAAAATGTAAATGATTATTTCGGCCATCAAAAAGGGGATGAAGTGCTCGTTACGATTTCAACAATTGTTCAGCAAAGAATCCGAGAATCAGATGTATTTGCCAGATGGGGCGGCAACGAATTTATTTTATTAACACCGGAAACGAACAGTCAAGGAGCGATGGTCCTTGCTGAATCTATCCGCTCATTAATTAATCACTTTGCCTTTCCTGAAATAGGTTCCGTAACCTGCAGTTTTGGAGTGGCAGAATTCTCTGTTGGAAAATCAAAAAGGGAACTGATTTCTGAGGTAGATCAAGCACGATATCAATCAAAAATTAAGGGAAGAAACTGTGTGACCGTTTAAAACAGTTGAATAGGTGATAAAAAGTGCTTGGTATATATATTTCAATCATTTTAGTAGTATTAATACTATTTGTTGTAATAAGCAATATCTTTTTGCGTAAAGTGCTTGAAAAAAAGCAAAAAGAAAGTGAAGAAAACTACCGGGAGATGGTAGAGAAATATGAGGTTGTAATAAGAAACTTAGAAAACAAAATCGTGGAGGAAGCAGCAAAGAATAGTCAGAGAGATCATTTCCTCATTCAACAATCTAGTCGTTCTTCGATGGACGAGATTTTTTCTACCATAGGCTATCAATGGCAGGAGCCGCTTAATAGCCTTTCACTCTTAATTCAGGACGTCCGTGAGGCCCTTCAATTTAGTGAAATAAATGATCAATATATTAATACTTTTACCAAAGAAGGCATGAATGAAATCAATTTTATGTCACGTACAATCAATGATTTACGGAAAATCTATCAACCGACTAAACAGAAATGTACCTTTTCTATTTCAGATTCAATAGAAAAGGCACTATCAATCTTCTCTTACAGCCTTAAGAATCACGACATACATGTTGAGTTTGAATACCGCGAACAGCATATGGCTTATGGATTTCCTAATGAATACAGTCAGGTTGTTTTAATGATTCTAACCAATACACGCAATGCATTTGTAACAAACAAAGTTAAGAATAGAAAAATAGATATAAACATAGGGACAGAAGACTGCTTTTTAGTTGTGGATATTACTGATAACGCAGGTCCCCTAGAGCCAGCCTTTCTTACCAGTATGTTCGATCTCACTACTACTAGGAACTATGGTAAGGAGATTGGATTATTTATGACGAAAATATTGATAGAAAATATGGATGGAAGTGTTGCAGTTAAAAATACAGAGAACGGTGTACAGTTTCGCCTTACGGTTCCGAAAGCTGCTTCCGAAACCATTCCATCAACTATCTGTGTTTAACACACATGCTCCCGTTACACGGGAGCTATTTTTTTGGGCAAATAATTGATTTATGTTATAGTGAAAGTGATAGTTAAATACGAGAAATAAAGGAAGTGTTTGTTCATGGCAGTTGAAAATCCATCCTTGGAAGAAATCGGAGCTATACTAAAAAAATCTAAGCGTATCGCTGTTGTAGGCTTAAGTGACAAACCTGACAGAACCTCTTATATGGTTTCGGAAGTTATGCAGAAAGCAGGTTATGAAATCATACCTGTGAATCCTGCGGTTGATGAAGTGCTCGGAGTGAAAGCGGTTGCTTCACTAAAGGATATCGAGGGACATATTGATATCGTTAATGTTTTCCGCCGTTCAGAACAGTTGTTCGATGTTGCGAAAGATTTTGACGAAGTCGATGCGGATGTTTTTTGGGCACAGCAAGGCTTAGTAAATGAAGAAGCATATGAATTTTTGAAAGAAAAAGGATATACCGTTATCATGGATCTTTGTATAAAAGTGGCACATGCGTTAACAAAATAATCGTTATACCAAAGAAAACTGCTAACATTTGGCAGTTTTTTTTCATTTTTTTACTAAAAATTCTGTTACAAAATGATGTTGTTTCAATTTAGACATTTGCCAAATCAAAATAAATCGCTAAAATAAAGCATAGACGCCGCAAACATGTGTTACAATTAAGAGCGGCAAACATTCGTTCTAAATAATAGAAATAATTTTTTTACACGAATGAATTAACTTACTCATAAAGATAGCAATTAAAAGATGTTTTTTCTTTTGCAGGGAATGAAAGGGGTATTTTAGTGGCAAGTAATCAGAAAGCTTTTGAATATAATGATGATGCCATACAGGTACTAGAGGGACTGGAGGCCGTCAGGAAGCGACCAGGAATGTACATCGGGAGCACTGATACACGCGGATTACACCATCTTGTATATGAGATTGTCGACAACTCTGTCGATGAGGCTCTAGGAGGATTTGGGGACCAAATCATTGTAAAAATTCACAAAGACAATTCAATAAGTGTCATGGATAAGGGACGCGGAATGCCGACTGGCATGCATAAAATGGGGAAACCGACTCCTGAAGTTATTTTAACTGTTCTTCATGCTGGAGGTAAATTTGGTCAAGGCGGTTATAAAACAAGCGGCGGCCTGCATGGTGTTGGTGCCTCTGTCGTAAATGCCTTATCTGAATGGTTAACGGTAACGATAAAAAGAGATGGCTTTGTTTATGAACAACGTTTTGAAAACGGTGGTAAACCGGTAACGACCTTGGAGAAAATCGGTAAAACCAATCAAACAGGTACGACGATTCACTTTAAACCAGACTCCACTATTTTTTCTACCACAACCTATAATTTCGAAACATTGTGTGAAAGGTTAAGAGAATCAGCATTTCTTTTAAAAGGGTTAAAGATTGAAATCATTGATGCTCGTAATGATTTTCATGAAGTTTTCCATTATGAAAATGGGATTTCGGCCTTTGTTTCTTACTTAAACGAGGAAAAAGATGTCCTTCATCCGGTCGTCTTTTTTGAAGGAAGCCATAATGGGATTGAAGTTGAATTTGCTTTTCAATTTAATGATGGCTATTCAGAGAACATGCTTTCGTTTGTAAACAATGTCAGGACGAAAGATGGCGGAACGCATGAAGTGGGTTCGAAAACAGCGATGACGCGTGTTTTCAATGAATATGCCCGCAAGGTTTCACTATTGAAGGAAAAGGAAAAAAATCTTGAGGGTGCAGATATTCGTGAAGGATTATCTGCGATTGTTTCTATCCGGGTTCCCGAGCAATTATTACAATTCGAAGGGCAGACCAAAGGAAAATTAGGTACGAGTGAAGCTAGATCGGCAGTAGACGCAGTCGTTTCTGAACACCTGACTTACTTCCTTGAAGAAAACCCAGACATTAGCTCGTTGTTGATTAAAAAGTCAATTAAAGCATACCAAGCGCGTGAAGCAGCACGTAAAGCACGGGAAGATGCTAGAAGCGGCAAGAAACGAAAGCGTTCTGATGCCCTTTTATCAGGGAAGCTGACACCTGCTCAATCAAGAAATCCGCAAAGAAATGAAATTTACTTGGTTGAGGGTGACTCCGCAGGCGGCTCAGCGAAGCAGGGTCGTGACCGCCGCTTTCAAGCTGTACTGCCGTTGCGTGGTAAAGTCATTAATACAGAAAAAGCGAAACTGGCGGATATTTTTAAAAATGAAGAAATTAATACGATTATTCATACAGTTGGCGCAGGTGTAGGTACTGATTTTAATATAGAGGATGTAAACTACGATAAAGTCATTATTATGACGGATGCTGATACAGACGGTGCACATATTCAAGTGTTACTGTTAACCTTTTTCTATCGGTATATGAAACCACTTATCGAAGCAGGTAAAGTATTTATTGCTCTGCCTCCCTTGTATAAGGTTAGTAAAGGCAGCGGTAAAAAAGAAATTATCGAATATGCCTGGAACGAGGATGAACTTCAGGGCGCCATAAAAAAAGTTGGCAGAGGCTATATGATTCAACGCTATAAAGGTCTAGGCGAGATGAATGCAGACCAACTTTGGGATACAACGATGAATCCAGAAACACGGACATTAATACGTGTTAAAATAGATGACGCCGCAAGAGCAGAGCGCCGTATTACCACTCTTATGGGGGATAAAGTTGACCCTCGTCGTAAATGGATTGAAAGCAATGTGGCGTTTGGTTTAGAAGAAGATGATACGATCCTTGAAAATGAAAATATTATGGTCGTTGAGGAGGAATCTGAAGAATGAGCACAAATGAGAAATTCCGTGACTTACCTCTAGAGGATGTTCTCGGCGATCGTTTTGGCAGATATAGTAAATACATCATTCAAGAACGGGCCTTGCCAGATGCGAGAGATGGTTTAAAACCTGTTCAACGAAGAATTCTTTATGCCATGCATGTAGAGGGTAATACACATGAAAAAGGCTTCCGAAAATCAGCAAAAACTGTCGGTAACGTAATCGGTAACTATCACCCGCATGGTGATTCATCTGTGTATGACGCGATGGTCCGGATGAGCCAGGACTGGAAGGTTCGAAATGTGCTTGTTGAAATGCATGGAAACAACGGAAGTATGGACGGAGATCCTCCAGCTGCGATGCGTTATACCGAGGCACGTTTATCAGCAATTTCTGGAGAATTACTTCGCGATATTGAAAAACAAACAGTCGATTTTATTCCTAACTTTGATGATACTTCAAAGGAACCAACTGTTTTACCAGCGATGTTCCCAAACTTGCTGGTAAACGGCTCAACAGGAATATCAGCAGGGTACGCAACCGATATTCCGCCACACAATCTTGGTGAAGTCATTGATGGCGTCATCATGCGGATGGACAATCCTGATGTTTCGATCGATGAATTAATGACAGTTATTAAGGGTCCTGATTTCCCAACCGGAGGTATTATTCAAGGAATTGACGGTATTAAAAAGGCCTATGAAACTGGTAAAGGGAAAATCATTGTTCGCAGTAAAGCTGATATTGAAGATTTACGGGGCGGCAAGCAGCAGATTGTTGTAACCGAAATTCCTTATGAAGTGAATAAAGCGAATCTTGTTAAGAAAATAGACGAATTCCGCTTCGATCGCAAAGTTGAAGGAATATCAGAAGTTCGTGATGAAACAGATCGAACTGGGTTACGTATTGTCATTGAATTGAAGAAGGAAGCGGACGCAAATGGTGTCTTAAACTATCTATATAAAAATAGTGATTTGCAAGTAGCATATAATTTTAATATGGTGGCGATTGCTAAAAAACGTCCTAAATTATTAGGGTTACGTGAATTACTTGATGCGTATATTGAGCACCAAAAAGAAGTTGTTCTGAGAAGAACTAAATTTGAGTTAGACAAGGCAAAAGAACGTCAGCATATCGTTGAAGGGTTGATGAAAGCATTATCGATTCTTGATGAAGTGATTGCGACGATCCGTGCTTCCAAAGATAAACGTGATGCAAAAGATAATTTAATTGCAAAATTTGCGTTTACTGAAGCCCAAGCAGAAGCGATTGTTTCTTTGCAGCTCTACCGTTTAACTAATACCGATATAACCGCCTTGCAGAATGAAGCAGAAGAATTAGCGAATAAAATCGAGGAATGGACTTCCATTTTATTAAGTGATAAGAAACTAGTTTCTGTCATAAAAAAAGAATTAAAAGACGTCAAAAAACGATTTGCTGACCCTCGCAGATCCAAGATAGAAGCAGAAATTGAAGAATTGAAAATTAATCTTGAAGTAACCGTTCCTAGTGAGGATGTTATTGTAACGATTACAAAAGAAGGGTATGTCAAACGGACTAGCCAGCGTTCTTTTGCAGCTTCTAATGGACAAGATTTGGCCATGAAGGACTCAGACCGTTTACTTGCTCAGCTTGATGTGAACACAAAGGACGTAGTGCTCCTGTTTACGAATAAAGGAAATTACTTATACTGTCCTGTTCATGAACTGCCTGATATTCGCTGGAAGGATTTAGGGCAGCACGTTGCTAATATCATTCCAATTGACCGCGATGAAGATATCATCCAAGTGATTCCGGTGAAAGATTTTGAGATTGACGCCTACCTAGTGTTTGTCACCAAAAATGGAATGGTAAAGAAAACAGAACTTAAGCAGTATAAAGCACAGCGCTATTCGAAGCCATTAGTGGGTGTTAATCTTAAGGATGATGATCAATTAATTGATGTACATCTTACCGATGGAACGAAAGAATTCTTCTTAATTTCAAATTTCGGCTATGCATTATGGTTCCATGAAGAGGAAATCAGTATTGTTGGTATTCGAGCAGCCGGTGTAAAAGGGATTAATTTGAAGGATGGGGACGTTGTTGTTGGCGGTAAGGTGATTACTCCAGAAAGTAAAGAAACCATTGTGATTACCACACAACGTGGTTCCATTAAGAGAATGAAGCTAAAGGAATTCGAAAAAACAACACGTGCGAAACGCGGGGTTGTCATTTTACGAGAGTTAAAAGCGAATCCTCATCGAATTGTAGGCTTTGTGGTTGCGAATGAAGAAGATACGATCTACATTCAAACCGAAAAGGGTCACATCGAAACAGTTTTAACATCAGAAATTCGGTTAAATGACCGTTATTCGAATGGATCTTTTATCCTTGATGAAAACGATAATGGAAAAGTTTCGACCATTTGGAAGGTAGAAGGTTCATCGAAAGAAGATGAATAAAATTATAATGAAAGACTCCCTAAATATTGGGAGTCTTTTTCATGTTTTTTCCAAAATTGGGCATACTACGTGTATCAGATTTTGGAGGGGAATACAATGAAAAAGGAATTACTACTAGTTGCTGCTGCATTTTTTCTCATGTCTGTCACTGCGATTACCGGTGTTCACGCCTTCGATGAAAAAGCGAAAACCGTCACGATTTCAAAACTTGAATCGGATGTTACTGGAGATGGAATCAATGAAAACATTCAGTTGAAAGGGGTTCCTTATGAAGAGGAAGAAGGCTATTTAAAAGAGATCTTTATTGATATATCAACTACCGATGAAAAACAATACAAAATTCCACTTGAAAGCGGCTCAAAAGCGTCTTTAAAGCTGGTAGATCTCAATCAGGATGGAGTAAAGGATATTTTTTCAAATGTATTAACAGGGGGGAGCGGAGGTATAACCCTTAATTATTTATATACATTTAAAGATTTTATCAAAAAAGAATTGGCTGTGCCTGAACCATTAGAGATTGCGAGTACCTTTGAAAATGGCTATAAAGCGAAAATAACCATTCCTCAAACAGGGAAAACCTATATGTTCGATTTAAAAGATCGCAAAAAATATTACAAAAAACTAGGACTTTATTATAAAGGACGGTTAAATGAGCCGACAGAACTAACAGTAAATTCATTTCAGTCTCTAAATCCCGTTAAGTTAAACACAGGTGAGATGGTGTTAAAAGGGGTGCAAAGAATTACAGGTATAGCAAATGCCGACACAATCGCACTTGTGGAATCCACCTGGAAATATGGGGACCATAAATGGAATTTAAATAACACAAGCGTTCACACTAGCAAAAAGAGTAAGTAGACCAGGAAAAGAAAACGCAAAAAAGCACAGAAATATCTGTGTTTTTTTGCGTGAAAACGGAAACGAACAATCATCATTAATCAAAAAAACGAAATTTTTCTCTTCGTCTCATTATCTTAAGTATACTTGTGATTTGAGATATTTTATAATTTTGTTTCCATAACAATATTATGTAAACTAGAATAAATAAAAAAGTCAGTAGCATTTACTGCTGACTTTCATTCTAATTGCTCTTTTGGTATATCCATTTTATCTACAGCAATTTTTAAGTCATCATTCTTTATATGTGTATAGATCATGGTCGTTTGAATCGATGAATGACCTAATTGTCGCCGCAATTTTGGTACATCATTAATCTCGGCATGGTATCTTGTTGCAAAGGAATGACGCAGCTTATGTACAGATAATGATGGTTTACCAAATGCAGTCGCGTATTTTTCAACTAATTTTTCTACGGACCGTCCCGTAAGTCTTCGTGTTTTTCCTTTTGGTCCGATTGACGCTGCGATAAATAAAGCCTTATTATTCTTTTCAACCTGGTACTTAGTGGTTCTCACAGCTAAATATGCTTGCAAATCAGCCATCGCAGTCTGACTAAAGAACACGAATTGCTCTTTATTTCCTTTTCGAATTACTCTTACACAGTACTTTTTAAAATCAATATCGTCTAATTCAATTCCAACTAACTCAGAAAGACGAAGCCCAGACCCCAAAATCAAGGAAACAATGGCCGTATCACGCTCTTTATTCAATTGATGAAAGTTATAAAGTTTTTTGTTATCTTTGTTTAATTCACCATAATCATGAGCAATAAATAAACGAAACTTTTCGTATTCATCACCAAGAAGAATTTTGCCTTCCATTTTGGCAGCTTTTGTTTCCATGCTGTCTTTGACTTCATTAAATTCAATCTTAGCCAATACATTTCGATTAATATAAGGCTGTAGATCAGGGGTTTCAGCAATGTTCTGCAGGTAATTAAACAGGGACTTTAACGCTGATAATTTCCGATTGACGGTTAATTCTTTATTATTTAGTTCGTAATGAAGGAAATTTAAAAAACTTTCAATCTCAATCACGGTCATTTGCTCTAAACGGCTTAAAGGAATATCCTTAACATTTCCGATAAATAATTGCTCACGGATCATCCAATTGAAAAAGATCTTATAATCATGACAGTAATTAAATAAGGAAGCCGTCGAAAGCTTTCTTAATTTATGATTGATATATTCATCAACATACCAAGGAAGTTCGGAAAGAAGAGATTGTAATTTATTAAAATTATTTTGTTTTAATGGATTTACCATAAAATCACCTCACTTCTATATATTACCTAACTGGGTTAATTACGTCAAATTTATATTTTACGTAATTATGTAAAATATCAATTCCTGTCTTTTTGTCTCTCTATTTACTCTTCACCTTTTACATTTTGGAATTACTATTGTGATTCATGCAAATCCGATATAATGAAGTTATGTTGTTTTTAAAGGAGTTTTCTTAATGGATCAAAAACAGTTAGAAGAAAAAATTATTCAGAACTATCAAGGCGAAGAAAAAATGATGATCCTCGTTTTTGCTCAATGGTGTATCAATCATGATTTAAATCCAGAGGAATTGTATTTACGCGCCTATCCGCACCAGGCCAAGAACATCGCTTTAAAAGAAGCAATGGAATTAGCGGTATCGAAAGATGAAGCTGGAGAAATTGGCGACGAAACACTTCTTGGTGTCTTGTCGTTATTTGGAAATGATGATCTTGCATTTGTTGTGACTGAGGAAATCGCTAAAATGAAACCAAGAAAATGAATGAATAATATTTGGTCTTAAAACCAAAATAAAAACAGGGCTTGTAGCTCAATTGTAGAGCAACCGACAGTTTCAAACGTAAACTGCCCGAGTAGTTTGTGGGTTCGAGTCCCACCAAGCCCTATACCTATTACTCCCCTATTTCCTTAGTCATTGCCTACTTAGAAATTCTTCTGCAATCAATTTATAGGATTGAATTTTATCTTCCGGTGAATGTGTGATCGTTACGATCATAATTTCATCTGCATTATATTTCTTTTGAAGTTCTTCTATTCTCTTTTTTACCTGTTGAGGATTACCAATAATCATACTATTTTTCATTTCTCCAAGTATATTTTTATCTTCATTTTCAAGATAGTTCTTTGCTTCTTGGATGGAAGGGACTCCTCTATGCCCCTCTCCTCTTTTTCTTTGCAGTCCCCATACCAGTGAACTTAAAGCCACATCTTCTGCTTTTTTTGTGGTTTCTGCACATATCACTGACACTGTTACAATTACTTGTGAGACATCATTGTTTTTCCTAGGCTTAAAGTCATTTTTGTATTGTTCAATGATGGCACCACCGTCCTGATCACTCATAAACTGTCCAAAAGCGTACGCAAGACCGCTTTCTGCTGCAAGTATTGCACTTTTTTTACTCGTGCCAAGCAGCCAAGGTATTGGTGGGATGTTTGGTACTGGCGAGGCCGTCACTTTCGCATGCTGGTGTTCAGGGGGTATATTATTCTCTAGAAAATACAGTAAATCTTGTATCGTGTTCGGCATGTTCCACACCTGCAGTAAAAAGTTATCAGATAATGCATTGGTTGCTTCTGCTGAACCACCCGGAGCTCGTCCAATCCCCACATCGACTCTGCCAGGAAATAACGTAGCTAACATATTGTATACTTCCCCTACTTTATATGGTTTATAATGAGGTAATAATACTGCCCCTGAGCCTATTCTTATCTTATTAGTATTGGCCCCAATATACCCTAACATTACTTCTGGCGCTGAACATGCAAGGCCAGGTAAGTCATGATGTTCGGCAATCCAAAACCTGGTATACCCTAATGCTTCTCCAGCTTGAGCTAACTTCATTGATTCTTTAAGTGCCTCAGCAGCACTCTGATTAGAAGATATAGGTGCTTGATCCAAAATGCTTAACCTCATACGATTCCTCTCTCCTATTCTTTTACTTCCAGCAAACTTAACTTAAACTCACCGACTTGTCCTTTAATATATAAATTTGTAAATGATGTAGAGTATTGCTGAATACTTGCTCTAAATGATAAATCCCTCTCAGGAACTTTTACATTAAAAGTACCTTTATACAAAAGTGTCGTGATATCATGATATTCCTCACTCGTTACGTTAAATTCGACAGAAATCTTATATAAATCATCTACTTTTTCTTCTTCATACTTGTAAACTTTAATCAAGGTTTCATCTAAGACAATCTCTTTTACCAATAGAAGCATCTCCTTTTTTCCTATATAAAAAATAATAGCACTTACGTATATAAAAACAAAAATCCTGCTTACGTGCGATGCCTGTTTCCTTTTAAAATGTGTTATGATAATAAAAGTTACTATCGAGGAGTGGAATCATGAGCGTACATAAAGACTTAATTAAACATGCGAAAAATCAAAATCAAAGTTACCAAGAGTTTAAAGCTTTGGACGAAATACGTGAAAGGTTTATTGAAGAAGCCGTTGAGTTATGTAAACAAGGGAAACCTTTTACAACAGATAAAATTAATGAAGTCACCAATAAAATGAACAGAATTAACCTGCGGATCATTACACTTAGAAAAAATGTTACCACTGAAATGGTACAAGAATATGCGAATTCATTAAAAAACAATTAATCCGGTAACGAAAAAAAACGACAGATTTTGAACTGACCC
>NZ_BCVA01000027.1 GCF_001591505.1 Neobacillus niacini NBRC 15566 | reverse complement strand
TCGTGCCACCTTCAGACAAGGAAGAGCCAAAAAGGCAAGGTCGTGTCCGAAGTCGTGTCAACCTTCGGACTAAGTAGAGCTCTAAAAGCAAAGTCGTGTCAATATCTTAAATGAAGCGAAAGTAGCTTAGAATATTTCTAAGCTTTTTTTGTATCTAATCCGATAAAGTCCGTATAAAAAATATCAAGTGAAAAATCAATAATAATAATATGATTTAACTGTAAAGGAGGGAAATGAGATGTTACAAGAGTTTAACCATTTAATGGATTACATCGAAAGACATTTAACGGAGGAAATCTCTGGAAAAGAAATATCAAAAATAGTTGGGCTATCCGATTATCATTTTAAAAGAATGTTTTCGTATATGGCTGGAATGACATTGAATGAGTATATCAAAAACAGAAGATTATCCAAAGCGAATGTTGAATTAATAAACGGTGCAAAAGTGACGGATGTTGCCTATAAATATGGCTATCAATCAATCGAAGGATTTTCAAGAGCCTTTCGTGAATGGTGCGGCTTCTTACCTTCAGAAGTAACGAAAAATAAAATCCAAAAATCATTTCCCAAATTTTCATTCTTTATAGATATTAGGGGAGGAACTTCCATGGAATTCAAAATTGAAAAGAAAGAGAGATTTAATATCATAGGTGTAGCAAAAAGGGTGCCGATACAATTCGAAGGTGTCAATCATGCAATTTTAGAACTAGCCCAGTCCATTACTGAACAACAAAGAAATGAAATGCATCAATTAGCTGATTTATATCCTCATCAAGTCTTGAATGTATCATATAATTTTGATGATGGATATTTGGAGGAAAAAGGTTACTTAACGCATATGATTGGTTTTGCAACGACAAAAGAAAATCCATTCGATGATTTAGAACAACTTTCGATCAAAGATAGTTTATGGGCAATCTTCCCTAATCAAGGCCCATTCCCTGCTACCCTTCAAGAAACGACGGCAAAAATTTATTCGGAATGGCTGCCATCTTCAGGTTATGAAATAGCTGATCTTCCTGGCATTTCTTTTACAAAGCATGATGGTACTTATGAAAATGTATATAGCGAAATATGGATGCCAATAAAGGAAAGAAGTAACCTTAATCATAAGTCTAAGGAATAAAACCTCATTTAGCTACTTCACAGAGAACCGTACCATAAATAGTGATATTGCAGAAAGTAAGCGAACAGTGCCTGCCACTGTTCGCATTTTTTATGCGGCATAGTGTTTCTAACTAACCTTTTTATACTTATAATTAAACTAATTTAACAATCTAGAAAAGTGAGTGAATAAGAATGGCAATTTTAAAAAATGATTGGGCGCCTTTATTGGAGGAGGAATTTGAGAAACCGTATTATCAACAATTAAGGAAAAAACTACAGACAGAATATCAAACAAAGGTCATTTATCCAGATCAACATGATATTTTTAATGCGCTCCACTACACTTCCTATAAAGATACGAAAGTAGTGATTATCGGTCAGGATCCCTATCATGGACTTGGACAAGCCCATGGTTTAAGTTTTTCCGTAAAACCGGGAATAAAAATCCCGCCATCTCTACGCAATATTTATAAGGAACTGCAAGAAGATGTGGGTTGCTCGATTCCGAATCATGGGTATCTAGTGGAGTGGGCAAAACAGGGAGTATTAATGCTAAATGCAGTGCTGACTGTACAGGCCGGAAATGCAAACTCACATAAAGGTCTTGGTTGGGAGATGTTCACAAATAGAGTTATAGAGATATTGAATCAAAGAGAAGAACCTGTCGTATTCATCCTGTGGGGTAATTTCGCACAGCAGAAACAACAATTGATTACCTCACCGCAGCACTTCATTATTAAATCTCCTCACCCGAGTCCGCTTTCTGCACATAATGGTTTCTTCGGCAGCCGGCCGTTTTCAAAAGCTAATGGGTCTTTGAGGGAGATTGGGAGTATGGAGATTGATTGGCAAATTAATGATCTTTAGGTAAAGGTAATGGTACTACGAAACATCATAGATATCACCTTTTTAAGTTAAAGTCGACACACTGTTTGCAAGCCAAGTTCAACCCATAGGTATGTTCTTTGGTTTAATAAAAATCTAATTCATTGGAGATTATGATACGGTCACCCTATTGTAAATAAGTGAGGTAGAACCTATTAGTAGGTGTAGGCTTCTAATGGGATAATAAAAACCTCATATCAATATGACATCATTTCATAGGCTCAAGACGATAGGATCTTTTATTCTTCATTGAATAGAAGATCTTTTTATTTATTCCCATATATTGTACAATTTTTTTATATCCAAATAATAACATTATGGTATTAACAATATAGTCAGGGGAATTTCAATGGATACGGTCGAAAAGAAGTTAATAGTGAATTCCGATAAAGGGAATTTATTAAGAGAATTAGTGAGATCCATGAATGAGTGTGAGCGGTTTTATTTTAGTGTAGCTTTTATTAACTTTAGTGGTCTTCAACTTTTACTTGACCCTTTAAAGGAAGCCGAAGAAAAGGGTGTTAAAGGGAAAATCATTACTTCAACTTATCTAAATTTTACGGATGCAAAGGCATTGGAAAAGATTAGAGAATTCAATAATGTGGATTTAAAGGTTTTTGTTACAGATAAAGAGATTGGTTTTCACACGAAGGCATACATATTCGAATACAAAGATAGTTATAAAGTCATTATTGGTTCTTCTAATATCACTCAGAGTGCTTTGAAGAGTAATATCGAATGGAATGTTGAAATTATTACTAAAGATAATGGCCGGTTTATTCAGGATGTTTTAAAGGAATATGAATATCTTTGGAATATGAGTGAAGTTGCGGACGAAGATTTTATTAGTAGATATGAAGAGTTTCTTAAGAGCTTTAAGGATACAAAACAATCAAGGAACTTGATATATGAAAATAAAAACTACATTGTCCCAAATCGAATGCAAAGACGAGCTACGGAAAATTTAGAGAGACTGAGAAGCTTTGGAGAGAAAAAGGCGCTTGTAATTGCAGCGACAGGTACAGGTAAAACCTATATGTCAGCATTTGATGTCAAGAGCTTTAAGCCAAAGAAACTACTTTTTATTGTCCATAGAGAAGAAATCTTGAAAAAAGCCAAGGAAACCTTTGAACTTCTATTACCAAATGAAGGGCTATCCTTTGGTCTGCTCACTGGTAACTATAAACAGAAAGATGTTGATTATGTATTTGCTACCATTCAAACCATGTCTAAATGTTACCATGAATTTAAAAGGGATGAATTTGAATATCTAATCATTGATGAAGCCCATCATGCGACTAGCCCAACCTATCAAACAGTATTAGATTATTTTAAACCTGAATTTACATTAGGAATGACTGCAACACCAGAGCGCAGTGATGGATATAATGTTTTTGACCTTTTTGATAATAATGTAGCAATAGAGGTCCGCTTGCATGAGGCGCTTGAGGACGAGCTAGTTATTCCTTTTCACTACTTTGGAATAACGGATATTGAAGGTATAGATTTGAGTGATGTGAACATCGACGATATCGCTGAAATCACAAAAAGGTTAAAAGTTAATGAAAGAGTCGATTTTATTATTGAGAAAATGGACTTCTATGGTCATGACGGTGAAAAAAGAAAGGGACTAGGTTTTTGCGCCAGTATTGAGCATGCACAGTACATGGCTAGTGAATTCAATAAAAGAGGTTATCAGAGTGTTTGTTTACATGGTGGAGACTCACCCGAAACAAGAGAACGATTTATTTATCAATTAGAAAGTGACCATGACGAATTAGAATTCATTTTTACAGTGGATATCTTTAATGAAGGTGTGGATATTCCATCTGTAAATACTGTACTAATGTTAAGGCCAACTAATTCTCCCATTGTTTTTATTCAGCAGCTGGGAAGAGGGCTACGGAAACATGGAGAAAAGACTTTCTTAACAGTACTCGATTTCATTGGGAACCATAACAAAACTTTCCTAATTGCATTGGCATTAAACGGAAGCCGTTATTATGATAAAGAAAGCTTGAAGGTAGCAGTTGCAACAGGATTCGCTAATATACCTGGGTGTACCCATATTCAAATGGATAAAATAACTCAGGAGAGAATATTGACTCAGATTGATAGAGAAAACTTCAATTCAATGAAGTACCTCAAGGAAGAGTACTTTGAATTTAAGAAACTTAATCAGGGTCGTATACCATTGATGCTATTGGATTATCTGAAATATGATGGAGCACCGGATCCTGTTAAATTCATTGATCGGGAAAAAACATATATACAATTTGTGGCCAAAGTGGAGAAGGATGATTATTTAAAGGAACTTTTACAAAATGAGGCATTTGAGGGGACTTTAAAAGAATTGTCAAGCAAGCTTCCAGTTAAGCGAATTTATGAGTTTGTTATCATTCGATATTTATTAGAGCATGATGAAATAGATCTTGAAATTGCAAAGAGACAAATCAAAAAGATGATAACTGAAGTTGATGATGATAGCGTTCTACATGCCTTTGAGTGCTTGAATCAAAACTACTATGATAGTGTCCAAATAAAGAATAAGCCGAAATTAGTTCATTATAGCGATGGCAAACTTACTAAATCTACACTTTTTAAAAAGCTATTGGAAAATGAAGATTACAGGAAGTTTATCGAAGATATTATTACCTATGGAACCTTCCGATATGAAAAGGAATTTAAAGCTGAATATTACGGGGTTCCACAATTTAAACTTTATGAGCAATATCAAATGGTGGATGCAGCTTTATTGTCTAACTATCGTAAAATTCACAGTTCCTTTAGAGGGTCAGGATTGCTAGCAAATGGGAATGAGTATTTTCTGTTTATTGATTTACACAAAGAAGAGGATGTAAAAGAAAGTATTAATTACAAAGATAAATTTATTAGTCCTCATGAGTTTCAATGGCAATCAGTGAATAATACCACACAGCAGTCCGAAAGAGGGAAAAATATTATCTTCAATAAACAACGTGGTATCAATCTTCACTTGTTTATTCGTAAGTATAGAGAGATTGATGGGAAGACGGAACCCTATATCTATATTGGAAAAGGGAATTCTATTTATTTCGAAGGTGACAAACCAATTACGGTAAGAATGGAATTAGAAAATGAGGTACCGGCAAACCTATATACAGAGTTTACAGAAAAAGTGTAGTCTTCTCATCTGAGAAGACTACTTTTCTTGAATTAACTGCTCAACAGCGGGAATATCAGCTGGTGCCCACTTGAGTGAATCTAGATTCTCTCTTTTTAACCAGATTAACTTGGAATGTTCACTCGGAGTTGGCGTACCTTCAACAACTTTACATTTAATCGAAATCAAATTTATTATAAATGTTTCATATTCATGGGTGTTGTCGTTAAAGATTTCTTTTGTTGTTTCAATCTTACATTCTAATTCTTCATCTATTTCTCTCACTAGTGCCGAATAAATATCCTCATTTGCTTCCACTTTCCCACCAGGAAACTCCCACATATTGGGGATCGACATTTCTGGAGATCTTAACGCGCATAATATTTCGTTATTTTCATTTTCAATAACAGCAGCTACTACTTTTACAAGTTTTTTCATGATAGTCTCCTTATATTATAGTTATAATCATAATAATATCATTTTTCAAACAGCCCTGTTTGTAAAAGCATAAAGTGTTTAAACAATTTAGTTTTCAATGATAAAATTCCTATTATTACAAAGATAAATAAGGGTGATAATATGCTGAAATGTTCATGGTGTATGAAAAAGTTTAAGAGCGGAAAACCAATTTATGGGCAAAACGTAAAGTTTGTTGAAGGATAGAAGATTACGGATTCATCAGGAAGAATTGTACATATACATCTTGAGTCAAGGAACACAAGTGTACCAATGTTAGTCCCTGGTAAAGGCTCTGAAGCAGATAAACAAGGAATCGATGGTATTTTTCCTATTTGTAGTGAGAAATGTGGAGAAAAAATGAGGGACGCATTATCAAAGGAAATTAGCACTATCCAATCAGTTGATAATACAATTCAATTGTAATTAGCCTAAGTGTGATTTTTACTAGAAAGGGATCCTAGAGGATGTACAAACTTATCCTAAACAAAATCGCCCCATTAAGAACTCTAACTTTTTTAGGGTTCTTTATTGTTTTACGTCACTTTTTACTTCCTATAAAAATTGGTAATAAAGAGAGTTTAGTCCTGTGCTCAAATGAAGGATATTCCAGACCTGAACAGAATATGTATGTAACAAGGTAATAAGCAATGCTAGATACAGCTAAGTCGTTTGATAACAGAAAAAGAATTGTATTTTCAAGGGGATGGACGTATGATTGTTGATTGCCATTTTCATGTGGATGAAACAATGTTGACTCTAGAAAAAATGATAGAGGGTATGGATGAGAATGATGTATCGAAAACAGCGCTCATTGCTCCCATGAACGAAACAATGTTTGAAGTGGAAAGCACTTATCAACAAAATTTACAAAGGTTTTTCCGTTTTCTAATACTTCATGCACCTCAAATTGGACTCGAAATTTACGATGGGCTAGTGAAGGATGGCTTTTTCAAACTTTATGGCCACTCATATAAGATTTTTACCATGCCGAGGAATGATGTTGTTGCCGCTGCCATTAATAGATTTCCAGACCGGTTTCTAGGATGGGCAGCAATAAACCCGATGATTTCTCAATCATTGGAAGAAGTAGAGTCATATCTTACTAAACCGGGTTTTATTGGGGTGAAAGCTCATCCGTTCATGCATGAATATAGTATTAATGCACTTGATACCGTTGCCGCTATGTGTGAATCAAAGGGCATACCTATGATTATTCATTTATCATCAGAACGAGACTCATATAAATATTTACCTGAAAAGTACCCTAATCTTAAATTAATTTATGCTCATGCTGGACTCCCTTTTTGGAAAAAACTATGGGATTATATTAAGGATAAACCCAATGTATTTGTCGATACATCAAGCGATTATCTGAATGCATCAATTGTAATGAAGGCAGTGGAATCTTTAGGATATCGAAAAGTTTTGTTTGGCTGCGACGGCCCATATGGAATGAAAAAATTTAATGATGATTTTGATTATTCTTCAAAAAAAGCTTGGATTGAATCACTTCAAATTTCTGATAATCAAAAGGAATATATCTTTGGAAAAAGCTTTATAGGATTGATTGATTAAACTCAAAACTCAATCTCAACTTCTCAAAATGAAAAGCCATCCATTAGAAGAGATGTAAAAGGAAGGAAGTGGAGAGTATGAAACGTCGTAAGACTTTTTTTATTCTAAACGATCTGGTTTTTGAAATGAAGAAACCAGAAATAACATTGAAACAAATTAGAGTAGCACAGGTTAAAATTGAAAATGAGGAATATAAAGAACTAAGAAAAAAATTCGATGAAGACGTTTTTCATATAGAGAAAAAACCTGAGGGATGGTTTATTTCCGAAAAAGAGTAAACTCCACTCTATTTTAAGAAGTGCTTCTATACTGCAAGTGAAAATTTTGATTAAAAATGGCCCCTTCAGAATTCTGTCTATATTTGGTACTGGAACAATTAAATGGTGGGGGTCTGTATAGCATTTCCCATTAAGTTAAATACTATCGAAAAAACCAATACAAGGGGTTAATATGATAGTACTTAAACCGATTAATCTAAGTTCACAAAATACAGAAACTACGGAAAAATTAACGTCGGCAGAAATAGCAAAACTTTGGGCAACCTATATGGGAAACAGTATGGCAAAATGCATTTTATCTTATTATCTACAACACGTCGAGGATGAGGATATTAAAACTTTAGTAGAAAATGCATATCATTTAAGCATAGATTTTATGAAGACAACGGAAGAAATCTTTAATAAAGAAAATTTCCCTATTCCTAAAGGATTTAGTGAAGAGGAAGATGTAAACCCAGGAGTACCTCGTTTATTCGAAGATCAGTTCTATGTCCATTACTTAAAATATGTTGCAAAAGCTGGAATGAGTATTTATAACGTAGGGTACCCACTTGTTTACAGAAAAGATGTAAGAGATTTTTTTAGATATTGTTTGGAGTCCACTATGGATTTAATGGACCAAATCAAAGCAATTTTAATGCATAAGGGGCTTATCATAAAACCACCTCTTATTCCGGTTCCAGATCAAGTTGAATTTATCCATAAAGATTTTTTAAATGGTTTCTTCGGGCATGTACGACCGTTACATGCCTTGGAAATTACCCATTTTTACGATAATATTGAGAACAATGTAACCAGTAAAGCATTGATTATGGCTTTTGCCCAAGTCGCAAAAAACGAACAGGTTCGGAAATTGTTTGAAAAAGGGAGAGATCTAACAAAAACCAATGTAGAACGTTACATGCAAAAACTACACGATGAAAATTTACCTTCTCCACCTCTTTTAGACCATTTAGTAACAAACTCAACGGTTTCTCCTTTTTCTGATAAAATCATGTTATTTCATAAGGCAGATATGTTTTCCATGAAGTTAAGGGCATATGGAAATTCAGTTGCTGTAAATGGAAGACATGATGTTGGGCTAGTTTATTCTAGGTCGTTTGCAAAAATCTCTTTATTTTGTGAACAGGCAGCTAAACTCCTGATTGAAAATGGCTGGATGGAAAAACCTCCATACGCAGCAGAGAGAAAGAATTTGGCTTCAAAATAACTATTTATTTAAATGTCCAAAACATGCATGCATAGTAGTAACAGGAAAAAATCCATCCCCCACCTGTAAGTAATTTTAAGGGCCCTGAAGATTCTTCAGGGCCCCAAATTGATTTCTACTCGTTTGCTGCGGTATTCGCCACCGTCCTATCCCTTTGCTAATTTCTCTCGGTCAGACGCTAATGGTGGTTGTTCCAGCCAGCCGTACTTTATTAATAGTTGTGCCCCATCTTCTGCATACAACGCAACTTCGGTCATAAACTTTGTGTACTCTAAAGCTAAGTCTCTTCTTTGAGTCACTGATAAACCAGCACCATAATAGCCAATCGCAGATGAAACTAAGGTGACAATATGAAATAACATTAATTTTTCTGAATATGGAGAAACGGTGGAATTCGTTACCTCAGAGGACCATGATTTTGGGGAAGACAATTCTTCCTTGGTTAACATATTGCTAAAAGTATTAAAATGGTTTTTGCATATATTTTTTCCTCTTTCGAAATACTTTTGAATTTCTTTTGTTTGACATACTTGTCCAAAACCCAATTCTAATACAGTTTTAGCAACATCCTTTTTCATGTTAAAACTCATACCGCTAATTTCTACAGCGTTTAAAGGTCTTTTCTTTCCAAACCAACCTGTTAAATAACGTTGATTATCAACAAATTCAACTTGACTTGGTGTATTAATTCGAGATGGCCTACTATATAGACCTTTGTTTAGCATTACATTAATGATTCTTTTATGTAATTCCATTGTTTCGATGTTGCATTTGATAAAATAATCTATTTGGTCTTCTCTACATGAGGTTGCTATCGCACCAGCGTACCCTGTTAATCCAAGTAAGGTCATAATATGCAAGTAGTCTATCATAAACGCATCCGTAAATAAGGGAGGGGCATTAAGATTCACATCTTCTTCTATTGAAAATCCCTTTGGAATAGGAAACTTCTGTTGATTGAAAAATTCCGTGATTTTTTTGATATGGTATTCTGCAAGACTAAGGGCAAATTCCTGTACTTCTTTAATATCCTGGTCTTTTGCCTTTTCGATTGAATGAGTAAGAATGCAAATGGATAACGAATCATTCATATATTGAGTCCATAGATTTGCTATTTCTGCTGATGTAAGTTCAACGTTATGATCCACTAAATTCCCTCCTTTGGTACATCACTAAGGATTAGATTTCCCTTTAATATAAAAAATATCTAATGATACACAAAAGAGAGTAAGAAACCCCATCCTTCCGTTGTATAAGAAATGGGGTTTGGTTTATTTATAATCGATATGAGAGTCAATCTGAATTCAGTAGAGAATATTCCCGCATGTTTGGTTTGTCACCTAGAACGGATTTAATTCGAATAAGAAGTAAACTTCATTCGAATGAACATAGGGTCTGATAGGATCCGCTACAGGAAAAAGCAGCAAGAGCAAAGAAAAAGCACATTTCCAAATCAAGAATTGTGCTTTATAACCTATCCCAGCGGAACGTAGCATGATTATTTAAATATCCTCCAAAGCCCTCAATGTCTTATCCCGGGTCTGAATCCGGTTCATATAGTCTTTTGCAACAAGATCTGTGTAAATTAAGTCAAAAAGCAAAAACAGCGGGAGGGTTGGAGAGATGTTCTGCCCCATATGCATATTATTTTTACTCATGACAAGAAGGGTAAAATCTGCTAACTTGGAAAGTTCAGATCGTTTATCGCTTGTAATCGCAAGAATCGATGCGCCTTGTTTCTTAGCGATTTTAACCGCATCAATAACTTCTTTTGTTCTCCCCGAAACGGAAATTCCAATTACTAAACTGTTGTCTGTACTTAATGCAGCGTCCATTGCCGCTTGATGTGGATCAGTTATAGACTCAACTTGGATTCCAATTCGAAAGAACTTCCATTTAAACTCTTGGGCTGCAATCCCTGAGTTACCAATACCGTAAACATGAACTTTCTGAGCACTATTTAAAAGAGAAACCGCTTGCTGGATATCAAAATAAGTCATCTTTCGAAAGGTCGTTTCAATGATTTCCAAATGGTTTTGATAGAGTTTAGAAAAATAATCAATCTCTTTGATATCACTGGCCGCCGCAGGTTTATTTCTTAAATCGATATATCGCTTTAATTCATGTTTAAATTCATTAAATCCTGAAAAAGAGATCTTTTGACAAAAACGGGTGATTGTAGCCGGTGAAATATGAATCTTTTTCGCAATTTGACTTATCGATAATTGACTAATTTCATCAGGATTTTTGACAATATATTCTGCAAGCTCTGCCTCAGAGCTTGTGAATTTTTCCATAGAGCAGGCTATACCATGAAGAAGATTCTCACCGAGATATTCCATATGCTTTCTCCTTTTTGATAATCATCCGTTCATAATACACGAGGATAATTTTATTCTTAGTTAAATGATTAGAAACTATGAAAAGTTCTTAACTAGTCTACTGTAATCTATAACTGCATGTTGAGTTTCGCTATGTTTGAATCATAAACGGAGAATTCCCGCCTAAATTGAGAAACATTGACTTTTCCTTATAAATAAAGGTAGTTTTTCCGACTAAATAAGCCAAACCTAAGGATTTAGCCTTAGTTAGAGCGGTTAATCGGAATAACTCCGCTAATATCTGCTTTTAACACTTATTCTTAAACATTAGCAGGAAATTCTCCGCCTATTAATTCTCAAATTTATAGCTACACGAAAATCAACATTGAATAATAACAGAGCCAAAAGATAAAAAATAACCCAGGCAACCGCCTGGATTATTCTTTATTACAACTTAATTTTGCAGAGCATCCACAAATTTTTTCGTAATGATCTGTGGTCTTGTAATTGCACTGCCGACAACGACCGCATGAACATTAATGTCTAGGACGAAGCGGGCAATTTCCGGTGTTGAAACATTACCTTCTGCTATAACCTTTGCGTTTTTTACTTCATTTACGATCTGTTTAATAACGGCATAGTCATTGTCATCAATTTTCAAACCGTTTGTCTCTTCTGTATATCCGTATAATGTCGGTGCTACTATATCAAACCCTAACTCATCAGCAAAAATGGCTTCTTCAACCGAAGAGACGTCAGCCATCAGCAAAATATGAGGGTACTTTGATCGTATTTCTCGATAAAAGGATTCTAAATCACTGCCATCTGGCCGGATTCGATTCGTGGCATCTGTCGCAATGATTTCGGCACCAGTCGTTGCTAAGGCGTCAATCTCTTTCATCGTTGGCGTTATAAAGACAGGATGGTTATTGTATACTTGTTTTATGATTCCAATCAGAGGAAGGTCTACTTGTTTTTTTATTTCCACAATGTCAGGGACGGAGTTTGCCCGAATGCCAACTGCGCCACCTTCCTTTGCAGCTACTGCCATACGTCCCATAATGAACGAACTGTGCAATGGTTCCTCTTCTAAAGCCTGACAAGAAACGATTAATCCTTTTTTGATCTGTTCCAAAACTTGTTGCATTTCAAAAACACGTCCTTATTAATTATTATTGACCTAAATACTCTTCTACTTCGTTTTTCACGATGGTGACTTGAGGTCCATAAATAATTTGTACACCTGTTCCTTTTTGCACAATTCCTTTTGATCCGGTCTGTTTAATGACATCTTCCTTCACTAAGGATTCATCTTTTATAGTGACACGCAGTCGTGTAGCACAACAATCGACAATATCAATATTGTTCGCTCCGCCTAATCCCTCAACAATTGTTTTGGCACGTTCTGTAGCTGAAACTTGTTCGGTAACCTGATCCTCGTCTTCGCGGCCAATGACTTTGAAATTCTTTTTTCTGATTAAGAATTTGAATGTAAAGTAGTATAAGAAGAACCAAGGTATACCAACCAATAAAACGTATGGCCAGTTTGTTTTATCAGCGCCTTGTAAAACTCCAAATAAAATAAAATCAATAAATCCACCTGAGAAGGTTTGTCCAACCGTAATATTGAATATGTCTGCCATCATAAAAGCAAAACCATCGAAAATGGCATGAACTAGATAAAGAAGCGGTGCAACGAACAAGAAACTAAATTCAAGTGGTTCTGTTATTCCTGTTAAGAAAGAAGTTAATGCCGCTGATAACAGAATTCCTGCAACAACTTTTCTATTTTTCTTTTTAGAGCAATGATAGATAGCTAATGCGGCACCTGGTAAACCAAACATCATTGTAATAAAACGACCGGACATGAATCTTGATACCCCTTCGTAATATTGTTCGGTCGAAGGGTCGCCTAATTGAGCAAAGAAGATATTTTGCGTACCACTGATTAACTTACCACCAATCTCCAGTGTACCGCCAAGAGCCGTTTGCCAAAAAGGAAGATAGAAAATATGATGCAAGCCAAGCGGTCCAAGCATACGTAAAATAAATCCATAAAAAAGAGTTCCGATTTCCCCAGTACTTGTGACAATCGACCCAAGCTGATTGATTAAAGCTTGGAAGTAAGGCCAAATCACAAAAAGAATGGCTCCTACGAAAATCGAAGCAAACGAAACCACAATTGGAATGAATCGAGATCCACCAAAGAATCCTAAGACTTGAGGCAGCTGGATTTTATTGTATTTATTATGCAAGGCTGCTGCCACAATCCCAACGACAATCCCGCCAAATACACCGGTTTCTAATGTTTGAATCCCGACGGCCATCCCTTGCCCGGCTCCTGCTAAATTATCTTTCGCTAATTCTCCGGTTAAAGAAAGAAAGGCATTGATGGTACTATTCATTACAAAGTAACCGATCATTGCAGCTAATCCGGCTGTTGCTTTATCTGAACGGGCTAAACCGATTGCCACACCGACTGCAAAAATGATGGGCAAGTTGGCAAATACAATCACACCTGCTGCACTCATGATCGTAAAAATGGCCTGTAACCAGCTGATATCTAAAAATGGATAAGCTGAAACCGTATTCGGATTGGACAGCGCTCCACCTATTCCTAATAACAAACCTGCTGCCGGTAAAACCGCTATCGGAAGCATAAATGATTTACCAAATTGCTGAGCTTTTTCAAAAGCTTTGTTCATTACTGTTGACCTCCTTCATGTTGTTGGTCTGAAGCTTGTTGACTTAAACCTTACACCGGTATCATATATCCGTCATCACTGGTTTACAATGGGGTTGGAACCGTTTTTAATGGTTTTCATTATTCTACCCGTAACAGTGAAAACTTTTTCACCTCTAACTAAGCAGAATGCTCTATTGATGATGAACATTAATTCCTGCTGCAAAATAAAGGATTATGTAAAAGAAAGTCGAATTAGTAAGAATTAAGTAATCAAAAGAAGAAAGTTTATTTTTTATGGGGTGATTCCAATACATTGGAGTGAAATTACAAATGAGTGGAAAGAATGTTTCCGAACAGCTTGGGAGTCTTTTAAGGAAGGGTCTCGACCTGTCGGTGCCATTGTCATTGATGATAAGGGTCATTTGGTTTCAACAGGCAAAAGTGCTACATTTGGACAACTATCTGATACGGTAATATCAAATAATGAAATAGCGCATGCCGAGGTTAATGCTTTATTAAAGTTGGACAATCGAATACATAAAGAGGTAAACTCGTATGTTCTTTATTCAACCTTGGAGCCGTGTCCTCTTTGTTTTTGTGCTTTTTATATGAGTGGTATCCGTAATCTTAGGTATGCCGCAAAGGATAAATATGGCGGCAGTACAAATTTAAGAGGTACTACACCTTATCTTAGTAAGAAACCAATCGTTATAGAAGGACCAGTAAAATATTTAGAGCAGTTATCCATTCTTCTTAATGTTTATTTTGACCTTTGTAATAATTATGAAAAAGCGATACCAGTCCATGAATTAATGTCAGAGGATTATCCAATGATAATTGAATTAGCTAAAGAATGGGTTGAGTCAGCTAAACTAAAGAATCCTCGTAAATTAAAAATAGAAGATGTATTTGAGATGTTAATGAAAGATTTGAGATCTAAGGAATTATTAATTTAAACAACTTTAAACATATTAATTCCGAGGAGCAGTTTGGAAGGAGCAACAATGAAAGAGATACAAACATTTGCGAAACAGTATCAAAAAGATATGGGATGGGATATTACTGAGGAGAGCTATACAAAGAGCAGAGATTCTCTTTTAAATAATTACATGCTTCTAACCACTGAGGTTGCAGAAGTTGCGGAGGAGCTAAGGAAGGCATTTAATCTTACGGCTTCTTATGTAGAAAATGGCATGGAAGAAGAACAGGCATTTGAGTTAGCCAAGAAACAGATTAAAGAAGACATCGGTAAGGAATTATCAGACTGTCTGGCGTATATGCTGAAGTTTTATAATTATTTTGGAATTGATCTGGAAGAAAACTTTTATGCCAAAATGGCAGAAGTTAAAAAACGTAAGAATAAAGATTCAGTCAATCTACTGAAATAAAAATCATACTTATTATCACAGACTTACTAATCAAACGTTTGATTAAATCGGGTGGTAAACTAATCAAACGTTTGATTAGAGAGGCTGGAGCCTTGGCATCACTGGTTCCAAAAACTAATCAAACGTTTGTTTAAAATTAATATGCTTTAACTGACCGTTAATGAAAAGAATAAAAGGATTGGCCAAATGTTGGCCAATCCTTTAAATCTAGCTTAAACCGATAATTTCAACAACTGATCATTTTGTTCTACTGTTCCGCTAGCAGTGGCATTAATATCCATATATTGATCAGTATTGGTAATCACCACCAATGTGGATGTTTCATAGCCATGTGCTTTTATTTGATCCATGTCAAATTCGATGAGCAGGTCACCTTGCTTCACATGATCACCTTGTTTTACATGCGGTGTAAAGTATCTTCCTTTCAGCTTTATCGTATCAAGGCCAATATAAATTAACACCTCTGCGCCATTTTCAGACTGTATTCCAACAGCATGTCCTGTCGGAAATTGCGTGCTAATCACACCATCAACAGGTGAATAAATATTGCCAACTTCCGGTTCAATGGCAATGCCTTTCCCTACGGTTTCGGTTGCAAATAATGGATCGCGGATCGCGCTTAATGGTATGACTTTCCCGCGTAATGGACTTTTAATGGTTTCTGGCTTTACACCAAAAATATTCTCAGTAAATCCATCATCTACTTTTGAATTTTTGC
This sequence comes from Neobacillus niacini NBRC 15566, assembly GCF_001591505.1. Classification (GTDB taxonomy): domain Bacteria; phylum Bacillota; class Bacilli; order Bacillales; family Cytobacillaceae; genus Neobacillus; species Neobacillus niacini. The sequence goes on along the minus strand of NZ_BCVA01000027.1, from coordinate 64,231 downwards.
CTTCATATCCAAACAGATACGTCAAAAGGAATCCTATGACAAATGCAGCGCCAATCCCAATTAAATATTCCCAAATCGGTGTAAACGCAGGTATGGAAAGTACACTTGGAAGGACAAAATCATTCATCACAACACCGATGCTGCCATTGATAGCCCCGCCTATTGCCGCTGCAATGATTACATATACCATCGTTTTTCGATAACGAAGAATGATTCCATAATTGATCGCTTCGGTTGTTCCAGCCAATGCGCCAGGAACAATTCCACTTGCTGCCAGCGCCTTCAAATCTTTATCGCGTGTTTTCAGAAAAACAGCAATACCTATTCCGATTTGAGCAAATGGAGCTGCCGCAGCCATGGCAATTATAGGGTCTGGACCCGTTGCGAGATTTGCTATGGCTAATGGGATAACGGTCCAATGCAATCCCATAATGGTTAGGAAAGTCCAAGAAGCACCTAAAATTGCCCCTGCTAAAAGTCCGCTTTTGTCGCTTAAGAAACTAATGATGGAACCTAATCCTTCTCCCAGCAGCGTCCCAATAGGACCGAACACCAACATGGTTAATGGAACGAGAATGATTAAAGATATCATCGGATTGATAAACATTTGGATATCTTTATAAATGACTTTCTTTAAAAACCGATCTAGACCTGCATAAACAAACATAGCAATAAAGATTGGAAAAACAGTAGAAGAATAATCTGCTAATAAGACCGGAAGGCCAAAAAAGTCAATTGTCTTCACATCGTTTTCAACAAGGTGCATAATTTCAGGAGTCAGTATAGAGGCACCAATAACCCCGCCCACATATCCGTTCGCACCTAGTTTAAGCGCTATCGATATTCCGAGAAACAAAGGAAGAAAGTGAAAAACAGCATCTCCGGCAGCGGATAAGATAATATAGGCTCCACTGTCTTTTGACAGCCAGCCAATGGTGGCTAGAACTGATAACATTGCTTTTAGGAGTCCAGCACCAGCAAGAACACCGATAATCGGGGCGAAACTTCCAGAGATGACGCTTAACACTTTGGCTAATTTCGTTTCTTTTGATTGATTAGGTGAAGGTATTTGATCAGGATGAACTTGTTTTTGACTACTCATAGTTGATTTCCTCACTCCCATATCCCTATCTCTTAGTTAGGTTTCCCATATTTCTATATCAAAAATCATAAAGTCTTTTAACGCTTTCATTTTCAACATCATGAATTGAAGGTCTGAATGTAATATTAGTATAATGAACGTAAAGAATTTAGTAGTAGGATTTTTTTGATATAATCTGGACTGGTATCGATTTTATTTGCAGCCACTTATTTGGAGGGAGATCACCCTGGAACGATCAAAAATTGTCTCAACGGCTATGAAAATACAACATTTAACCAATTTAAATACATATGTATTGGCTCAAAATCGCGAGCTTTTTTACCACCATGAAGTAATTTCCATTCCTGCATTCATGCCTGGTTCAAGGGATGGAGATGTTCTATTTTTGTATGACAATATGGAGCAGCGAGGACAGCTGTATTCCTATATTAATGAATGGGACTTACATTATTTTGGATATTCCTTCTGCGATAATGGAGAGTGCTTTACGATTATTATCGGTCCTTATTTTGATAAGACACCGAATCTATACCGCTTATCAACGGAATATCGTTTATCAGGTACACAAACTGAAGATCTAAGGCTGATAGCAGATAAAATTTATGTACTAACAGCTGAACAGGCAAGCAGTTTTGGAAGCGTCCTTCAGCAGTTTACCAACATGATGGAGCAGGAACTGGCCCCATTTGTTATGTTTTCTGATAAAAGCATCTGTTCTGCTCGCCATCAGGAGGACCAACATAACATTGATGAAGAAGCAGAAATAGTCAAATTGAGGTATAAGACGGAAAAGGACTTTATGCATGCTGTTGAATGTGGGGATAAAAAGACTGCTTTAGCACTGATTAATTCTAAAAACATGCTGTTTTCTTTTTCTGAACGTTTTCCAAATCAGCCGTTACGGAGACTCAAAAATGTGGCCATTATACTAAATACGCTTCTCCGAACGTCAGCACGTAATAGTCATGTACCCGCCATCATGCTTCATCGGATTTCAGAAAAATTTGCTTATGAAATTGAAAATGCGAATCAAGTAGAAACACTGCATCAATTGGAAGATCGTATGATTGGGGAATATTGCGATTTAGTGATTTCAAATGCTTTAAGTAAATACACAACTATGACCCGGCGGGTGATTGAGTATATCCACAGCTTTTATAATAAACCAATCAATAAAGAAGAATTGGCGGCAAAATTGTCCATCCATCCTAGTCACCTCTCCCGAAAATTTAAAGAAGAAACAAAGATGACCTTATCTGCTTTTCAGCAGATGTTACGAATAAATCAAGCTAAACACTTGTTGAAAACGGAGAACCTAACTGTTGAGGAAATTGCCTGGACCATTGGCTATGAAGATCCTTCCTACTTTGCAAGAGTCTTTAAAAAGGAAACAGGCAGGACTCCCTCTCAATATCGAGACGAGGTTGCAGAATAGGAAGTGGGGGAGATAAAGAAGGGGATTGTCCGGGGGAAAGGAGCTTTGATATAGGAAAACATTATTTTTTAAGAAGAAATAGCTGTTTTAAAATGTCTCCTAAATTTCTCCCGATCCTCTGCTGTAAATGGTTTTGGCCCTTTTGTACGCTTGCCGCTTTTTCGAGCCATTGCACTCAAATATCGTGTTTGTAACAATTGATCAATATTTTCATTTGTATAGCTATAACCAGTATGATGCAGCACCGTACACCCTTTTGCTAAACCCAGCGAAGCAAGACCATAATCCTGTGTAACGATTATATCCCCTTTTTGTGCTAACTTCATGATCCGATAATCTGCCGCATCTGCTCCGGAATCAACATAAATGGTTTCCACTCCTGTTGGTTGTTCCGCAGTTGAAAAATGTGAAAAGCTAGTAACAAGAATGACAGGAATATCAGCATTCGTACCTTCCGTGATAATAATATCTTTTACCGGACAAGCGTCCGCGTCAACATAAATTTTCATCGTAATCTCTCCTGTAACTGCAATTTTGATGAAGGATATAATTGCGATTTAGTCATCTCCACCTCTTTTATTAAATATACCACTTTAGATAGGATAAAAAATAGAAAAGGAGTTCTTGTTATCCGGATTAGGTTGGAGTGAATTTTTTAGATTATGGACAAATTATGAATGTTGAACTATTTTTGTTGAAGGGTGAAGCACGAAATGGAAAATGGTTCCGTTTTCAAAAATAACAGTGAAAATCAATTTGACTGAGATTGCTTTGTTTGAACTATTAGAATTATGAAGAAACTAATGGGATTCTGCATTGCTTTAATGTGTGAAAATGGTGTGTAGATAAGATTAAGCTCCTATAAAAAGCAACATCAGTCATTGCATTGTCCATCATAATACGCTATCGTTCTTCTAGAAGATGACATCTTGCTGGTAAAATTGTAGCCGCACTGCGAGACAATTTTAGTGGACATGCTGTCGAAAAAATGTAAAATAAGGATAAATATAAATATAACTGGAGGAAAGAGATAATGAAATTTTTTATCGATACTGCAAATCTTGAGGAAATCAAAAAAGCCTATAAAATTGGTGTATTATCAGGAGTAACAACCAACCCTTCTTTAGTAGCAAAAGAAGGCGTTAAATTTGAGGATCGTATTGAAGAAATTCTAAATGCCGTTCCAGAAGTGGAGTCTGTTTCTGCCGAGGTAACACCTCATGCTGTAACAGCTGAACAAATGATTGCGGAAGCAGACGAGCTTATTAAAATTAACGGTGGCGATAAAAATATCACCATTAAGTTACCAATGACATTGGATGGATTAGAGGCTTGCCGTTACCTAACCAAAAAAGGTGTTAAAACAAACGTTACACTCATTTTTAGTGTAAACCAAGCATTATTGGCAGCTCGTGCAGGTGCTACATATGTTTCACCATTCTTAGGCCGTTTAGACGATATTAACGAAGATGGTGTAGAACTAGTTGCGAAAATCGCAAAGATGTTCCAGGTTCAAAACTTGGATTCACAAATCATTGCAGCATCTGTTCGTCATCCTGACCATGTTACACGTGTGGCGTTAGCAGGAGCTCATATTGCAACAATTCCATTTAAGGTTATTGAGCAATTATCAAAACATCCGTTAACTGACCAAGGCATTGAAAAATTTGCTGCTGACTGGAACGCTTAAAACCAACATATTTGATAGAGAAAATGTGTGAAAAAATAGGGAAACCAGTTAATGACTCCGGTATTGTACCCGGAGTCATTTTGTTATTACCATTAAAGATAAAGAGCTTAAAACGAACGCATAAGCTAGAAACTGGGAGAAGACGGAATTCGAACATGGGGGAAGAAAAATGGATTCAATGACATTTGTCTTGTTTGGAGCAACAGGGGATTTAGCGAAAAGAAAGATTTATCCAGCGCTTTACAACTTGTATGTTGATCAAAAATTACCACAATCGGTATCTATTATTGGGCTCGGAAGAGGGGAGATTTCTCATTCTGATTTTCAAGATAAAGTGAAGGACTCGATTTTAGACTTTTCACGCCGCCTTGAACACGAGGCAGCAAATATGGGAGAATTTTTAGAATATTTCCGTTACAGCAGATTGGATGTCACCAGTAAAGATGATTATCTACAGCTGCTTCAATTAGTCAAGCAGCGGGAAGAAGAACTAGATTTAAAAGAAAATCGTATGTTTTATCTTTCAGTGGCACCGGAATTTTTTGATACCATCGCCCTAAACATAAATAATAGCGGTCTTGGTGAGACAGCTGGCTGGAAACGATTAATCATCGAAAAGCCTTTTGGTCATGATCTAAAATCTGCACGTGAACTTAATCAAAAACTTAGCCGTGCCTTTCTAGAAGAGGAAATTTATCGAATCGACCATTACCTAGGCAAACCAATGATTCAGAACCTGGAAGCCTTGGCCTTCGCCAACCCGATTCTACGTTCTGTTTGGAATAAAGACCATATTGCAAATGTCCAAATTACTGCCAGTGAAACCGTTGGGGTTGAGAAGAGAGCAGGTTATTACGACCAAGCTGGAGCCATTCGTGATATGTTCCAAAACCACATGCTGCAAATTTTAATGATGACAGCTATGGATAAGCCTGAAAAAATTAATGCAGCCGGAATTAGACAGGAGAAGCGGAGGGTCATAGAGTCTCTTCGTCCTTTAAAAGAAGAAGCTGTTCCAACCGATATTGTCCGCGGCCAATACATTTCAGGAGAGGTACATGATCAAAAGGTTCCAAGTTATATAGAAGAGCCTGGAGTAAATCCTTCTTCCACTACAGATACATTTGTTGCTGCCCGGTTGTGGGTCGATCATCCATCATGGACTGGGGTTCCCTTTTACATTCGTACTGGAAAAAGAATGAAGGAAAAGTCAACGCGGATTGTGATTGAATTTAAAAATAAGGAAAACCAGTCATATAAAAATAGCCAACTTGATCCTAACTTATTGATTATTGAAATCAATCCGAATGAAAATATCTCTTTACAATTAAACAGCAAAAACCCATTGGATAACGGAAAGGTTACTCCAATCAAAATTAATTTCGCAAATGAACAATTAGGATTGGACGTACCGGAAGCATATGAAAGACTAATCTATGATGCGTTTAACGGGGATTCTACCTTCTTTGCTCATTGGAAAGAAGTTGAATTGTCATGGGAATGGGTACAGCCGATTCTTCATGCATTTGAGAAAAATTCAATACCGCTCCATCCTTATCAATCAGGTTCATATGGTCCTGATGCTTCAGAATTCTTATTATTGGAAAATGGTTTTAAATGGTGGCTTGATGAAGAACTTCAAGATAGTAAGGATACGGTCCTTCAACCAGGAGATAATGCAGAAACAGAAGAATTACAAAAACAACTATCTATAAAGTAGTATAAAAGGGCAGCCTAATCAGTTGGATGAGGATGCCTTTTTTTGATATCTGACTTTCAACAACAGCTGGAGTGCCCGAAACTTAACGGGATATCTTGCAGATGGCACGGGAACAAGTTGCAAAACAATGGACAAATTAATAAAGGAGAGATTCCAACCTTAGTTGAAGGGAGACAAAGCCGTGAATGAGAAGAAAGAAGTTGGAGAAAAAGCTGTTGAATATGTGAAAGACGGTATGGTGGTTGGACTCGGTACGGGTTCTACTGTATTTTATACCATCATGGAGCTTGGTCAGTTAGTTCAGCAGGGACTTTCCATTAAAGGAGTTCCTACTTCTGAACAAACGAAACAATTAGCGATAGAACTTGGCATTCCACTGGTATCGTTCAATGAGATAGAGCAAATTGATGTCGCAATTGATGGTGCAGATGAGCTAGATTCTGAGCTAAATCTCATTAAAGGGGGCGGCGGTGCTCTTTTAAGAGAGAAAATCATTGCTGCAGCAGCTAAAACGTTTATTGTCGTTGCTGACTCTAGTAAAAATGTCGATACGTTAGGAACTTTTCCTTTGCCGATTGAAGTAGTTCCATTTGGATACGAAATGACAGCTAAACATATTAGAAAACTTGGAGGCAGTCCAAAGCTGCGGATGAAGGATGGGACTCCTTATCGAACAGATAATGGTAACTATATTATAGATAGCAGCTTTCAAGAAATTACACAATCAAGAGAGTTAGAGAAAAGCCTCAATCTCATACCAGGTGTAGTAGATAACGGATTATTTGTAGATATGGCAGATATAGTTATTACCATTAAAGATAAAAAGCTATCAACGATAGTCCGAAGCTAGAACAAGGGAGAATCAGTATATGCACTTGGGGGAAGAATAATCGAATCATTGACCTTTGTCTTATTTAAAGCACCTGGGGATACTTCGTTTAACGGGTTTCATTAAGGGTAAACAATAGTAGGAGGTTGGATAAAAATGAAAAGGTTTGAAGAAAAAGTAGTTATAGTTACAGGTGCAGGATCTGGTTTAGGTAGAGCTGCAACTTTACAAGTTGCAAAAGAAGGAGCAAAACTTACACTAGTGGATTTAAACACTAATTCTCTAGAAGAAACGAAAAAATTGGTTTTAGAAGCTGCCCCTGAAGCAGAAGTCCTTTTAATTTCTGCGAATGTAGCAGATGAAGAAGCTGTACAGAATTATGTTACGCAAACAGTTGAAAAGTACGGCCGAATTGACGGATTTTTCAATAATGCAGGAATTGAAGGAAAACAAAATTTAACCGAAGAATTTGGAAGCGAAGAGTTCGCTAAAGTATTAAACGTAAATCTAAACGGTGTATTTTATGGAATGAAGCATGTTTTAAAAGTAATGAAAGAACAAGGTTCAGGTTCTATTGTTAATACAGCTTCTGTTGGTGGTATCCGTGGTGTAGGAAATCAATCAGGATATGCAGCTAGTAAACATGGTGTAGTTGGTTTAACCAGAAACTCAGCAATTGAATATGGTCAATTTGGTATTAATGTAAATGCCATTGCACCTGGGGCCATTATGACACCTATGGTTGAAGGCTCGTTAAAACAAATTGACCCAGTCAATTGGGAAGAGGTTGGAAAAGCTTTCGTGGAACCAAATCCAATGAAGCGTTTCGGAAGACCAGAAGAAGTTGGTTACTTAGTAGCTTTCTTATTATCCAATCAATCAAGTTTTATCAACGCTGCAGTTATTCCAATTGATGGCGGACAATCCTATAAGTATTAATTTTTTCATGCAAAAAAGACGATTCCAATGATTTGAATTGGATTCGTCTTTTTTATAAGGTCATTATTGGATGCATACGAATTGAATTGGACTGCTTTTAATTTTGCTCGGCCGGCATGTAACATCATTTTTGAAAATGGATTGTGTCGTAGAAATAAAATAAAAGGTTATTGACAAAATAATTTAAATGGATTATTATTATCTTGTATTCGAGATAATTTAATTCGAGATAGTTTTATTCGATTTTTGGAATGGAAATGCGATAATTTACCCTTTCTTATATTAATACAATCATCTAATAAGGAATAAAAGATAAGTTTATTTTTTTAAAATAATATCTCGAATCCGAGATAAAATAAATAAGATTTAAGATGATAGACATTTGTTTACTAGCTTTGGGCTATTACCACGACTTGGAGAAATAATAATTGTTGGAGCTATCCTATACGTAAAAGTGCGTGCACCAAATGGATTAAATTAATATTATGACAGGAGTGATGATAAGATGGAACTTTTAGGACTACATCATGTATCCATATTAACTGGAAAAGCGGAAAAAAATTATGAATTTTATACTAAAATTTTAGGAATGAGATTGGTTAAGAAAACCGTTAATCAAGATAATACAGAATCCTATCATCTTTTCTATGCTGACGGTGAAGGAACACCAGGAACGGAAGTCACGTTCTTTGACATACCTCATCTTGGGCAGACATACAGGGGAACTTCAGATATTTCTACTGTATCACTTAGGGTTAGAAATTCAGAGTCATTGTTATTTTGGAAAGAACGTTTTAAACAATATGGTGTTGAACATGATGAGATTCAAAAAAGAGCAAATCGTGATACATTGGCTTTCAGGGATTTTGAGGGGACAAGCAGCATACTAGTAGCGGATAACGGTGAAAAAGGTGTGAGAGCAGGGGTTCCTTGGAAAAGAGATGACATTCCATTGGAACATGCCATTATTGGTTTAGGACCTGTAACCCTCACAGTGGCAATAGCAGAACCAACGATTGGTGTTTTAACAGAAGTTATGGGTTTTCGCTCTGTCGGATCCTATCCGTCACTTGACGGGGATCATCCTGATATATTGGTTTATGCTACTGGCGAAGGCGGCAGCGGTGCTGAGGTTCATATTGAAACAAGACCCGATTTGCCAAGAGCCCGCTTAGGACGTGGTGGTGTTCACCATGTTGCCTTCCGTGTTCCGAATGAGGAAGAATATAATCAATGGGCAGCGCGTTTGGAAGAATACAGGTTACCGAATTCAGGGAAAGTGGAGCGGTATTACTTCAAGGCATTATATTTTAGGGAACCAAATGGAATCTTATTTGAGTTATCAACAGATACCCCAGGATTTGCGACAGATGAACCAATGGAAACAATGGGAGAAAAACTATCACTTCCATCATTTTTGGAACCAAAACGAAAAGAGATCGAAGAAAAATTACGTCCATTAAATTTAAATTAAACACTTGGAGGAATAGATCATGAACCATTTAAAAGGAATACATCATGTAACAGCCATTACAAGCAGTGCAGAAAAGAACTATGAATTTTTCACATATGTTTTAGGTATGCGATTAGTTAAAAAAACAGTCAATCAAGATGATATTCAAACCTATCATTTATTCTTTGCTGATGATAAAGGCAGCGCAGGCACAGACATGACGTTCTTTGATTTCCCCGGCATTCCGAAAGGCGTTCACGGTACAAATGAAATTTCAAAGACATCGTTCCGTGTACCTAGTGATGCGGCGTTAGACTATTGGGTAAAACGTTTTGATCGCCTAGAAGTCAAACATACTGGAATCAAAGAACAATTTGGCAAGAAAACACTCTCTTTTGTTGATTTTGATGATCAACAATATCAATTGATTTCAGATGAATTCAATAAAGGCGTGAAAGCTGGTACACCATGGCAAAAAGGTCCCATTCCACTGGAATATGCCATTACTGGTTTAGGTCCTGTTTTTGTTCGAATTGCGAACTTTGATTACTTTAAAGAAATGATGGAAAAAGTTCTATTATTTAAGGAGACTTCACAAGACGGATCCTTCCATTTATTTGAAGTGGGGGAAGGCGGAAATGGTGCCTCAGTCATTGTAGAATATAATGCGGTTCTTCCTGAAGCCCGACAAGGATATGGTACAGTTCACCATGCGGCTCTACGTGTAGAGGATCGGGCTGTTTTAGAGGAATGGATTGAACGGATGAGTAGTTTTGGATTCCAAACATCCGGTTATGTAAATCGTCACTTTTTTGAGTCCTTGTACGCAAGAGTTGCACCGCAAATTTTATTTGAGTTCGCTACCGATGGTCCTGGCTTTATGGGGGATGAACCTTATGAAACACTTGGGGAAAAATTATCGTTACCTCCATTCTTAGAGCCAAAACGTGAAGAAATCGAAAAATTAGTTCGTCCAATTGATACAGTGAGAAGTATGAAGGAATTCGTTAAAGAATAGATGGAATGGCTATGTTATTATCCATTGGTTGATTTTACCGTGTAGGTATAGGTATGTGAATTGATAGGCGGAGAATTTCCGCTAATGTATATAAAGGAAGCTTATGAAGTCTATATAAATGGAGATATTCCGATTAAAAGCTCTAAATAAGACAAAATCTAAAGATTTTGATAAAATAAGCGGAAAAAATTCCCTTATATTTAAGGGAATATGGGTATTTCCCAATTTAGGCTGAATTTTACGTATTTCTAAACATAGTGAAATCAACATTCAGTAATAACAGAGCCAAAGGAAAAATAGTAAACTTTTTCAACCATAACATGGAGGCTTTTAAAGGAGAGGTAGAAGTGAAGAGCAAAATCATAAAAATACAAAAATTAGGATTTCCATGGGAGACCGAAGATCCGTTTCTTATGACGGTTCATCATAAAGATGCGTATCCACCAGGAAATGATGAGCAGGGTCCGAACGTCTCTTTGGAAGGTAGAAATCTTGGAGAAGATTTTACATTGCGTGATGGCTTTAGAATGTATCATGGTAAAACGGTTCCGGGATTCCCTGTACATCCCCACAGAGGTTTTGAGACGGTTACTGTCGTTCTTGAAGGTCTAATTGATCATTTTGATTCATATGGGTCGGTAGGACGATTTGGGAATGGGGATGTTCAATGGATGACAGCAGGAAAGGGCGCCCAACATACCGAAATGTTTCCTCTCGTAAACCAGGACAAAGGCAATCCACTTGAGTTCTTTCAGATTTGGCTGAATCTGCCTGCAAAAGATAAATTTGCTGATCCTGAGTATAAAATGTTATGGGCTGAAGATATACCGGAAGTACAATCGGCAGCTGCGAATGGACAAAAAACAAGTGTAAGACTAGTTTCAGGGAATGCGATGGGCCAGTCTAGTTTAGAACCAAACGCAGCTTCTTGGGCAAACGATAAAAATCATCATGTGGGCATTTACGTTATTCATATGGAGTCGGAAGCAGTCTACACCCTGCCTTCTGTCTCAGCGACCATGACGAGAAATTTATACTATTATCAGGGAGAAAAACTAAATATTGACGAAACAGCAATTGAGACGTACCATCGTGTAAAGCTTGCTGGTGATCAGGAGATTACGATTACCAATGGATCATCTGAGAGTTATTTGCTGCTCCTAGAGGGTGAGCCGATACAAGAACCTGTGGCAGCCTATGGACCGTTTGTCATGAATACCGAGCAGGAAATTCGTGAAGCGTTCAAGGATTACCAAAATACCCAATTCGGAGGCTGGCCGTGGGATCGTCCAGATCCTGTGAATAAGCGTGAGTCTGGAAGATTCGCACGCCATGCGGATGGTAGAGTTGAGAAAAGGTAACCACTATTCATTAGGAAAGGTACTGCTTTTAAAAACCATACAGGTTCAACAACAAAGCGTACAGCTTCAACAAAAAAGTGTACAGTTCCTACAAAAAACCATACAGTTTCAACAAAAGCGAATGATTGTGATTCGAATATCAAACCAATGTAAAAATTGTGTTTGATATTTGTTTTTTTATAGTCAAAATATAAAAATTGGACTGGTATGATTTATTGCATTGTTTTTTTTCAATAAGATTAGAAAAAACTATGAACTAAATTCCATGTTTGTCCATTTCTTATGATACTTGTTTAACATATTATATACTAAAATCTTCTTTTAATTGGAGGATCTTATGTCTAACAAAATTAATATTTACAACCTGCACGTAAATGGGATAACACAAAATGCAAACATTAATATAGGAAGAACATTGCAAAACAGCCATACTTCAAACATGAAATTATATGGTACTAATTTTTCAATGGGAGATTTTTCACCTGCTAAATCGCTGATTATTACGGTGACCCAAGATTCCGATATCAGTGATCAAGGTCAAACTGAAAATCCATCTTCACCAAACAGTAGCCAATGATGGTTCATCAACTTCATTCTAGGGATCTAGCTAGGACTGATAATCTATTCTCTGAACTTATGAACCAAAACCTGGGGTATGTGAGAGTGTTTATAAAGGTTGAGCATACTCATTGAGTATGCTTTTTCACATATATAGATTATTGAAACATAGGAGCCGCACAAAATGAAAATACCTTGTGCCATACGGCAACGTATTATTACTTTATGATTTTCTGTTGACAATTGTAGAAGATGATATATAATAAAAATATATTTAATTCGAGATATCGTAATTTGAGATACGTTGATTTAAGATAAAAGGATAGCTAATTGATAGAAGTCAAACGGATTAATAAACATCAGGGGAGTGTGAATAATGGTAACTTTATACTTATCACCTAGTTGTACTTCATGCCGAAGAGCAAAGGCATGGTTTGATCAAAATCAAATTCCTTATAAAGAAAGAAACATTCTTTCTGAAAAGCTATCAGTAGATGAGATTAAGGATATCCTTCGTTACACAGAAGATGGCACCGATGAAATTATTTCAACAAAGTCAAAAACTTTCAAAAAGTTAAATGTAAATATCGATACTATTTCACTTCGAGAATTGTATACACTTATTGAAGAGCATCCTGGGCTATTAAGAAAACCTTTAATTCTTGATGAAAAAAGATTACAAGTAGGTTTTAACGAAGAAGAGATACGGAGTTTTTTGCCGCGTAAAATGCGTCTACTCCAACTTGATGAAGAGTATAGCTTTTTTGAAGAAGTTCAATAGTGGATATATAGATAGTAAACATCTATTGACATTATCTCTAATTCGAGATATATTAATTCAGTGTATTTAAATAGGAGGTCTAAATCATGGAAAGGAAATGTACAAATCAGCCATTTTTGCTGTTAATGCAAACCTCAAAAGCAATTCAGGAACGAATAAGAGATGAAATGTCCCAAAATAAACTTAGTATTACTGAGTTTTCTGTTTTAGAGGTACTTTTCTACCAAGGAAAACAAACGATTCAGCAGATTGGAAATAGAATCTTAATTTCAAGCGGCTCGATGACGTATGTGATTGATAAACTTGAACAAAAAGGAATAATAAAAAGAAATGATTGTAGAGAAGACAGGCGGGTTATCCATATTACCTTAACGGCTGAAGGAAAGGAAATGATGGAAAACATAATGCCGAAATATCAAGAGATGGTAGATTCCTTTTTTGGAGATTTGACTGATCATGAGCATGAGGAAATGGTCAATTTGTTAAACAAAATTATTAAGAAAGCGAAATAAATTTTTTTATATTAATATCTCAGATTCGAGATAAATAAATAGGAGGAACTAAAATGATGAGTATAGGGTTATTAATTATTAGACTAGTGATTGGTTTGTCGTTCATGGCTCATGGCGCCCAGAAATTGTTTGGCTGGTTTGGAGGCTACGGCTTAAAGGGTACAGGAGGCTGGATGGAATCCCTTGGTTTAAAACCAGGTGTGATGATGGCTCTCATGGCAGGGTTAGCAGAAGTAATTGGCGGATTGTTGTTTACTTTAGGAATTCTTACTCCTCTTGCAGGCATCATGATTGCGGGTACAATGGTTATGGCAATCGTTAAGGTTCATGCTCCAAATGGTTATTGGTCCACACAAAATGGATATGAATATAATTTGACAATCATTGCCGTGGTCATTGGAGTAGCATTAATTGGACCTGGACAATATGCATTGGATGCTTTTTTATTCTAAAATATCTCGAATTAGAGAATATTGATTTACAAATATTATATATTAACTAGTTAATAGACATCATAATACAAAAAGGGGTGTTTCAAAATGAGTAAGAAAACAATGGGAATTCATCATATCACTGCTATTGTTGGTCATCCACAGGAGAATATTGATTTTTATGCAGGTATTTTAGGGCTACGCTTAGTAAAACAAACGGTAAACTTCGATGATCCTGGCACGTATCACCTTTATTTTGGAGATGAAGGAGGAAAACCTGGAACAATCATCACATTCTTTCCTTGGGCTGGAGCCCGACAAGGTATGATCGGTGATGGTCAAGTAGGAGTTACCTCATACGTTGTTCCTAAAGGTGCCCTTGCATTTTGGGAAAATAGATTAGAAAAGTTCAAAGTGCCTTTTACAAAAATGGAGCGATTCGGGGAGCAATATTTGGAATTTGATGATCCGCACGGACTTCACCTTGAAATGGTTGAAAGAGCAGAAGGCGAACTTAATCATTGGAACTTTAGCGGGGTAACACCGGAAGTTGCCATCAAAGGGTTTGGGGGAGCCACTCTATTATCCAGCCAGCCTAATAAAACGGCAGATTTGTTAGAAAATGTTATGGGACTTGAACTCGTAGGTAAAGAAGGAGATTTTGCACGTTACCGTTCTTCAGCTGATATCGGAAATGTCATTGATTTAAAATTAACTCCGATTGGACGCGGGCAAATGGGTGTGGGAACCGTACATCATATCGCTTGGCGGGCAAGTGATGATCAAGATCAATTGGAATGGCAAAAGTATGTTGCTGCGAATGGGTATGGCGTCACTTCAGTACGAGATCGAAACTATTTTAATGCGATTTATTTTAGAGAACACGGAGAAATATTATTTGAAATTGCAACAGATCCTCCAGGCTTTGCTCATGATGAATCACAAGAAACGATGGGAGAGAAATTAATGCTTCCTGCACAGTATGAACCACATAGAGACCAAATTGAACGTGGGTTGCTGCCAATTAAAGTGAGAGAATTAAATTGAATATAAGGGGGAGATAAATAATGAAACATATTTTTAATAAGGGACAAAATCCAACCAAACCAACATTGTTACTGCTTCATGGTACTGGAGGCAATGAATTAGACCTGCTGCCTCTTGCGGGAATGATTGATGATGAGGCAAATGTATTAAGCGTTCGTGGAAATGTATTAGAAAATGGAATGCCTCGGTTTTTCCGCAGATTAGCTGAAGGTGTCTTTGATGAGGAAGATCTGATTTTTAGAACAAAAGAATTGAACGAGTTTCTAGATGAAGCAGCGGAAAACTATGATTTTGACCGCAATAATATACTTGCAATCGGCTACTCAAATGGGGCAAATATTGCGGGGAGTTTATTATTTCACTATCAACATGCATTAAAGGGAGCGATTCTTCATCATCCAATGGTGCCGCGTAAAGGAATTGACCTTCCTGATTTAACAGGGAAATCAGTATTTATTGCTGCGGGGACAAATGATCCAATTTGCTCTCCTATGGAATCATCTGAACTTCAATCCTTATTAGAAAAGGCAAATGCGCAAGTTGAACTCCATTGGGAAAATAAAGGCCATCAATTAACTAAACAAGAAGTAGAAGCAGCAGCGTCTTGGTATCAAAAACATTTTATTACTAAATAATATAACTAAACGGGGGAAAAACGAAAATGTTTAAAAATGAAATTGGAGCACTTATATTACGCGTTACATTAGGAGCAATATTTTTTATTCATGGAGTTGTAAAGTTTCAAGGTGGAATAGAGAACATAGCAGGCTGGTTTGAAAGCCTTGGCTTACCAGGAGTTATGGCATATGGAGTTGCTTTACTCGAAATTATTGGTGGGATCCTATTAATCGTTGGATTAGCAACAAGATTAGTTGCGGCTTTGTTTGCCTTATTAATGATTGGAGCAACAATAAAAGTAAAACTAGCAATTGGTTTATTAGGAAACGGTCAAATGGCCGGTTACGAATTAGACTTAGCATTCTTAGCTATTGCGGTATATCTTGTCATTAATGGAAGCAAGCTATTATCAGTTAGTCAATTGATTTTTCAAAGGGAGTCAAAAGAGATAAAAAGAGCTGCTTAGTAGTGAATGATAATTTTAAAACAAAGAGATAATAGGAGGTGTTACGAATGGGTTTCTTGTCTAGATTATTTGGGAATACACCTGAAAAGGAGGAAAAAAGTATGACAAATGTAAAATTGGCAGTAATTTTTTACAGTATGGGTGGCACCAATTATCAATTAGCAAAGTGGGCTGAAGAAGGTGCAAAAGAAGCTGGTGCTGAGGTTAAAGTATTAAAAGTACAGGAATTAGCTCCCGATTCTATTATTGAGAGAAATGAAGTATGGAAAAACACAGTAGAAGCAACAAAAAATGTTCCAATTGCAACAGGGGACGATATTGAATGGGCAGATGCCATCATTTTCAGTGTTCCGACTCGATTTGGAAACATGCCTTCACAAATGAAGCAATTTCTTGATATCCAGGGAGGACTTTGGGCAACTGGTAAAACCGTAAACAAAGTAGTCAGCGCAATGACTTCTGCACAAAATCCACATGGCGGTCAAGAAGCTACCCTTCTTTCATTATATACATCTATGATGCATTGGGGTGCAATTATTGCTGCTCCTGGTTATACAGATCCTGTTACATTTGGAGCTGGCGGTAACCCATATGGAACAAGTGTGACTGTTGGTCAGGATGGAAAAATGATTGATGATGTTGAAGCAGCTGTAAAGCACCAAGCAAAGCGTACGGTTACCGTTGCAGAATGGGTAAAAAAGGCGAACCAATAAAATCTTTATTAACTAAAAAAGCTAATCGGATCCTTCCGATTAGTTTTTTTAATTACGTAGAAAATAATTTTAAACTCGAAGGAATAGTAAATAATACCTAAAGAAATAATAGGTAGGATGTCACTGTTGCGAAATTTTTCTATCGAAGGAGTTATTGTATGGAAAAGAAACTGTTGAATTTACTCACATCTTTGTGCGTTGTTTTCCTCCCATTCTTATTTAAAGGGCCAAAAATGAGAGAAAATCTTGTTATTTTTTTCTCAAAGGGAGTTCTTGCTTACCTAATAGACGCTTATGTTATTGGTACTAAAAGACTAGAATATCCAGTCCGTCCTTTTCCAAAGATTTTTAGGACTAACATCATTTATACATTATTATTCTTTCCACTTTTAAGTGTTATTTGGGTTAAGCTGTCTTATAACGATAAGATCGGTAAAATTCTTTTGAAAAGCTTACTATTTAGTGTTCCCATGAGTATTGGTCAATGGTTCTTTGAAAAGAATACAAGGTTATTCAAATGGAAGAAATGGTCACCATTTCATACTTTTGCAAGTGTAAATTTTACTTTGTTTACTATAAGAGGTTTAGTTGGGTTTTTAAAAAAATTGGATAAAGTAAAGAGTGCATAAATTTATAGAGAGATAAATCAAAGGTGAATAGAAGTAAAGGGAGAGAATAAAATGATTAGTTTAATCTTAGATAATCCGAAAATTGGGGAAAAAGCATTTGAACTAATGTGGCAGGATACCAATGATGTGTTTTTTTTAGTTGGTCAAGACGGAGTGATTCTTCAAGCAAATCCAACTTTTACAGAAATACTAGAGAGAACGTTTGAGGAATTAAAAGGAAAGTTTCAACCGCCATCCTTGCATAATATGACGAAAGATCAACACGAAGCCTTTTTAAATAAATAGCGAGAAGGTGAAAATGTTATCCGAAATGCTTTTTTGAGAGGAAAGGATATTATTTGAAAATAATTAAGTTTTGAAAAAGTCAATTTAAAATAACCATCATTAGTCAGATAGAATTATAATTTATCCGACTTTTTTATTAGACAATATATCTAAAACAGGAAAAATATACTATGCTAGTTTAATTGACAAAAATACTAGATTAATATATTATTAATTCGAGATATATAATTTAAAAATAATAAATCCCAAGATAAAAAGGAGAATTATATAAATGAATGTTTTAGTAGTTAAAGCAAATAATCGTCCAGCTTCAGAAGCTGTTTCAAGCAAAATGTATGAAACTTTTATGGAGAACTTAGAAGGTGTGAATGTCACAACTTTCGATGTATTTGCTGAGGATATGCCGTACTTTGGTCAAGACTTATTCAACGCTTTCGGCAAACTTGAATCAGGCGAAGAAATGACGGACTTAGAAAAACGTCTTCTTGCTGCAAAACAAAAAGCAATGGACGCTCTTACAGCAGCTGACTTAGTTGTATTTGCATTCCCATTATGGAACTTAACAATCCCAGCACCGTTACAAACCTTCATTGATTATGTATACCAAGCTGGTTTCACTTTTAAATACGACGAAAATGGCCAACTTGTACAATTGATGACAGATAAAAAGGCGGTAATCTTAAGTGCACGCGGCGGTGTATATTCAACACCGGAAGCAGCACCAATGGAAATGGCGGCTACTTATATCAAGAACGTAGTAGGCGGCGTATTCGGTATGGAAATTGTTGAAGAAGTAATTATTGAAGGTCATAATGCAATGCCAGCTCAAGCTGAAACGATTATTGCTGAAGGCCTAGAAAAAGTAAAAGAAGCTGCAAAGAAATTATCAGCAGTAGCTGTTTAATAATGAAGTAAACAAAGTAAAAGGCGCTTGGATCTTCCAGCGCCTTTCTTTTTGTCTTTTAATTGAAGTGTTGATTAATATTTTGACATGTTTTGATGAGGGAAGTAACAAGCTTTTCCTCATTCCCATAAAAACGTGTAGATGGGAGCGGGATCGAGACTGCACTCCGATTTCCCAATCGGTCTACTACAACGGCTCCCACTGCACAAATACCTTCAATATGCTCTTCTCTTGAAAAAGCAACTCCCTCATTTCGGACCGTTTCTAACTCCTTTAATAACTCATCACGTTTTGTAATGGTTTTATCCGTGTACCGTTTAAGTTGTTCCGGCAATAGGTTTTCAACTTCATTTATAGGCAATGAAGCGAGAATGGCTTTTCCATTTGCTGTGCAATGCAAAGGAAATGACGCGCCAGGCTGTGAGGTTGCCTGCAGTGGATGTGCCGCGATGATTTGATCAACAAACAGCACCTTACCGTTATCTAAAATAGAGAGGTCGACCGTTTCATTAATCCTATTAGATAACTGGATCAAAAATGGTCTCAATTCTTCTCTCAAATCACTATTTACAGCGCTAGCAAGCCTCGCAATCTCAGGGCCAAGGCGAAACCCGCTGTTAGCAGAAGCCGCAGTAACTAGGTTTTCTTGCTCTAATGCAGCAACAATTCTTTGGACGGTTGATCTAGCTAAATCTACTTCTTTTGATATCTGTGTAAGACTTAATCCTTTTGGGTGCTCTCTTAACGTTCGCAGTATTTTAGCTGCACGGGTAATAACCTGGATACCCGATGTTTTATTTTGGTCTTGAATATTGTTCAAGAAAAATACTCCCTTTCTGTTATGCCGCTTCTATTAATTTAAAACTAGAATCTCCATAATTTCAAATATTGTGTGAGGAAAAACTAATTAGAACCCAAATTAGACATACACGAAAATTTTTAATGATGCAGATTATTAGGAAAGCATAATTGACGTTAGTGTTGGAATTAATTATACTTAAAATAACCACATTACGATACCTCTGTACCACAATGCGGTTATTCTGTTGCTAGTATTAAGATATTTGTTTTTTGAATATAAAAGATTTTTTAGTGTAAGAGAGGAGACCGGCAGGGATGAAAAGAGAATTCGGATTTGCTATTGTCGGAACTGGACTTATTAGTACTACTCATTATGAGCAAATATCAGCAATTGAAGGTGCAAAAGTCGTTGCTGTATATTCCCGAAGTGAACAAAAGGCAAAAGCACTTGCAGAAAAGACCGGTACAGATTGGTATACAAATTATCAAGAAATGCTAAAGAGGAAAGAGATTGATATTGTATCGATTATTACACCCAGCGGAACTCATGCTGATATGGCGATAGAGGCTGCTCGGGCAGGAAAGCATGTAATCGTTGAAAAACCAATGGATATTTCCCTTGAGAAAGCACAGCAAATGATTGATGTATGCCGTGAGCACCATGTTAAATTAAGTGTTATTTCACAACATCGATTTGATCCATCATCAGTTAAGGTAAAAGCAGATATCGATTCAGGGAGATTTGGAAAAATGGTCCTCGGGCAATCCTCTGTGAACTGGTACCGGCCTCAAAGTTACTATGATACTAGTAAGTGGAGGGGAACATTGAAAATGGATGGCGGCGGTGTATTAATCAATCAGGCCATTCATACGATAGACTTATTCCAGTACTTTATGGGAGAAGTGGAAAGTGTATATGCACATACAGCCATATTAGCTCATGAAGGAATTGAAGTGGAGGATGTGGCTGTTGCTACGGTGAAATTTAAACATGGCGGGTTAGGAACCATTGTAGGGACAACAGCTGCCTATCCAGGTCTGTCAGCCCGCTTGGAGATTATCGGAACAAATGGTACAGCTGTGATTGAGAATGATCAGTTAATCAAGCATTATCTACGAAATTCTAAGAATGAAACAGAAGCTATCAACTTAGCTGAAATGAAAAGTCCTAATAGGGGAGACCTTAATGCTGCATCTGGCAACCCAGCGGCACTTGATGGTAGTTCCCACCGTTTACAGTTTATTGATATGATCAACGCTGTTAAAGAAGATAGGGAACCACTTGTGAATGGGGAAGAAGGATTAAAACCATTAAAAATTATTTCTGCCATTTATCAATCTGCACGTACAGGTCAGCCTGTAAACATGGTGGATTTTTAACAAGTAATAGAAAAAGTATGTCAAAGTGTGTGCATTGAAAAATGGAATTGTTCCCTTGGACAGCAAAAATGAGGGGGCAAGGGAACAATATTGAGAGAATCGTTCCCTTGAATGAAGAATATAAAGGTTAGAGGGAGCAATACTTCGAGAATCATTCCCTTAAACGGCGAAAGCTAGGGTTCAAGGGACCAATATTTGAAATAATTTCGTTAATACAAACGATTAAGGAATTAAAGCAAAAAAGGCAGCAATCCGCTGCCTTTTAATGTGGTAATTTTACTAGTAAATTAGAAAGGTCTTTATTTAACAGCCATTTCTCCGCCCATTCCTCAAAAGCTTGAAGAGACTGTCGAAGTCCTGAACCTTTTTTTGTTAACGAATATTCAGTCCGTACAGGACGATCGGCAAGAACCTTTCTTAACACAATTCCACAGTCCTTAAGCTCTTCCATCCGTTGATTTAAAACTCTTTTACTTAAATCTGGTATATACGAAGTAGAGATATAGGATAGTCTTCATTGAGTGGTCTCTTAGGAACTATAGGTATGATGGGGGGTGAGCAACTTTTCGCTTTTCCTCACTAAAGTGTGTTATTATTTTCCATAATAACCATTACGAAAGGATGGACAGGATGTCAATCGAAAGTGTAAAAGCCCATTTCAGGCAATGGGATAGAGAACAAGATGTGATGGAATTTGACACATCAAGTGCAACAGTGGATTTAGCAGCGGAAACAATAGGAGTTATTCCGGCCCGCATTGCAAAAACATTATCTTTTAGAGGTGAAGGGGAAAAAGCCCTTTTGATTGTCGCTGCCGGAGATGCGAAAATTGATAATAAGAAATTTCGTCATACCTTTGGGTTCAAGGCCAGAATGCTGACTCCGGAAGAAGTGCTCGAGCAGACCGGTCATGCAATCGGCGGGGTTTGCCCTTTTGGATTAAAAAATGAACTAGATGTTTACCTTGATGTTTCCATGAAAAGGTTCGATACCCTTTTCCCAGCATGTGGCAGCACCAATTCAGCGATTGAATTATCAAATGAAGAGATTTATCGCTATTCATACGCAAAAGAATGGGTGGATGTTTGTAAAGGGTGGGAAGAGACTGAGCAAGAAGAGAAGGTTAGTTAAAAAGAGTAATATTTGCGAGGTATAACATGAAAGAAGAAAGACGTGAAGTTATCTATCGTCAAGCTAAAGAATGGATATTAGAGGCAGGAGAATTAATCCGCCAGAAAATAAATGGTCCATTGATTGTTGAGACAAAATCAAATCCGAAGGATCTCGTTACAGCAGTTGATAGAGAAATAGAATATTTTCTAGCAAAAAATATAAAGCGTACGTTTCCAGATCATTATTTATTTAGTGAAGAAGGCTATGGTGAGGATTTAAAAACATTAGACGGTGTCATCTGGATTGTGGATCCTATTGATGGCACGATGAACTTTGTAAAGCAAAAAAGAAATTTCGCCATTTCGATTGGGATTTTTTATAACGGAATTGGTGAGATTGGTTTGGTCTATGATTGTATGGGTGGTAATCTTTACACAGCTATGAGGGGGAAGGGCGCCTATAAAAATGATGAAGGATTACCTGAATTAGCTCCAAATCTTACGCTTGAAGAATCGATTCTCGATTTTAATCATTATTTGTTATGTGATAATGATGTAATCGATGAAATTGTCATGCAACTGTTAGTGGAAAAAATTCGCGGGGTAAGATCCTATTGCTGTGCCGCTTTAGCACTTGCTTACGTTGCAGAAGGCATTGTCGATGGTTATTTGACCAAGAAACTTGCCCCATGGGATATAGCTGGAGGAATGATTATCGCCAATGAAGTGGGGGCGGTTTCTACAAATTTGGATGGGAATTCCGTTAACATGCTGATGAATGAATCTACATTGACATGCCATCCTGCTATCCAGAAAGAAATCATTCATGATTATTTGAAAAAAGGGAAGAAGTAAGCAGGAGATTTGTATAGGGGTATAATTACTACCATTGTATGCTATAAAATTAACTAAAAAATCTCGGCAACTGGGGTTGTGGACAATCAGCCCAGTTGCCGAGGTTTTTTTGCTAATTGTAAAGTTTAAACTTTTTCAACTTTATAATTTACTAACAGAAGGCTTTGTTAACCTTGATTGTTGATTTGCGGTTTACTTGCCCGAATCCATGGGTGAACATTGATTTGGGTAAAGTGGAGGCATACCATTTGACCGAAATCAACTTCACCATCATACTAATGCCTCCTTTATAAATGGTTTTGTTCCATTTATAAGATATGAAGTACAGATAGGGTAATATGTTAGGGGATAATAATGGGTTAATAATATTGATGAAAACCAATAGATTGACAGGGTAATTAAACATCTGTAAACTTGAGTTAATCTTATTGTGATACACATGTATCATAATGCGGTTAATGGTTCTTTTGATATTAAAAAATATGAATATACCAGAAATTAGATAATAACAGATAAAGATGTGCCGACATTTTAAGTAATATGGGCATAGACTATGGTGCAATAACAACAATCCATACGAAAACAAGGAGCTAAAAAATGATTCGAGTAGTTTGTAAGGCAAAACTTAAATCAGGGGTAAATGTTGAAGAATATTTAATTCTTGCTCGTAAAGTTGTGACCGAAACCAGAAAAGAAAAAGGTTGTATTATGTATACTCTTCATGAAGATATCAATGATCCATCCATCCTTACAACGATTGAAGAATGGGAAAATGAAGAGGTTATCAACCTTCACAATAAAAGTGAACATATCATGAAATTTGTTCCAGAACTGAGGAAATTGAGAGAAAGCACAGAAATAAACCATTATAAAGAAGTGAAATAATGAAGTCCAATTTATTAGTCTTAATAAGAAAAGTCAGAGGCTCATTAAGTAAAAAAAAATAAAACAAATGGTGGGATAAACGATGATTAAAGGGATTAATCACAAAGGATTTCATGTAGTAGATATGGAACGCTCATTGGATTTTTATTGTAATAAGCTTGGTTTTATGAAAGCGTTTGAATTAAATCATCCAAATGGTGAACCGTGGATTGTCTATGTAAAAGTGGCTGATGGGTGTTTCATTGAATTATTTTACGGAGGTACCGAGGGAGTAAAGAACAGAGCAGACCATATTTGTTTCGAGGTCGATGATATTTATGAAACAGCGGATCAATTGAAAAAAAGGGGAGTTGCTTTAGAAGATGAAATTTCGCAAGGCAGGGCTTTGAACCACCAATTCTGGGTACTAGACCCAGATGGAAATTGGCTGGAGTTTATGGAAATGAATCCTGAATCCCTACATATGAAAAGTTAAGTTAGGGGAAAGAACAAATCAATGGAACTTTGACGCCCCGCAGCACGTCCATCAACCTCTTATAGAAACGATAGTGGCTGGAGTCGGCAGCCAGTGCCCAAGCAAGGGAGTAACCGGTTCAAGAACCAACTGGGTCATAGGGGAAATTTGATAAGTGATACCATATGAGGGACGAAATAGGGGGCATAGAGATGAATACATCGAAATTATGGACAAAAGATTTTATTATCATGTCGCTATCCACATTTTTTGGGAGTTTGACCTTTTATTTATTAATTACAACTTTAACCGTTTATGCAATTGAAGAATTTAACGCTTCACAAAGCATGGCGGGTTTTGCGTCTAGTATCTTTGTAGTAGGTGCACTAGTTTCACGTATTTTTGCTGGAAAATATATTGAAGTCATTGGGCGTAAAAAGATGCTTTATGGCGGATTATTTTTATTTTTGATTATGATGTTGTTCTATTTTTTTGTAGGAAACATGAACGTATTATTATTAATTCGTTTTATTCATGGAGCAGCATTTGGGTTGTTTACCACAGTCATATCAACAGTTATTACAGATATTATTCCAAGTGAACGTCGAGGAGAAGGAATAAGCTATTTTTCATTAAGTATAACCCTTGCAATGGCAGTTGGCCCCTTCCTAGGTCTTTTTATCAGCCAACAAGGAAGTTTTACGATCATATTTGCAGTTTGTACACTTTTCTCCCTCATAAGTACGATTATCCTATTATTTGTGCATATTCCTGAAGGACATATCACAAAAGAACAGATTGAGGCGATGAAAGGCTTTAAGTTGAAAGATTTTTTCGAAATAAAGGCTGTTCCTATCGCAATCATAATTGCAATTATGGGTTTTGCATACTCAGGCATACTCTCGTTTATGACTTCCTACGCTAAAGAAATAAATTTAATGGAGGTCGCAAGTTTCTTCTTTCTCATCTATGCTGTCTTCATCCTGATTTCAAGACCATTTACCGGACGGCTTTTAGATAAAAAAGGGGATAACATTGTGATATATCCTGCATTCCTATTATTTGTGATCGGATTAGTCACTCTTAGTCAAGCCAACCATGGATTCATTCTCCTTTTAGCAGGAGCGCTAATTGGTCTTGGGTATGGAACCATGAATTCTTGCTGTCAAGCTATTGCCATAAAGGAATCACCACGGCACCGAGTGGGGCTTGCTACCTCAACCTTTTTTGTGTTTTTGGATTTAGGAGTAGGCGTTGGCCCTTTTTTATTAGGATTTATCATTCCTATCACTAGTTTTCGCGGCTTGTATTTAACCTTAGCAGCGGTGGTATTTGCGAGCATCTTTTTGTACTATATACTTCATGGAAAAAAGAAACATACAGAAAACAATATCCTGCAGGCGAGCTAGTGATTTAAGTTACTTATTTTCGTTTTATGGATTGGTTAGAATCCAAATTAATTGGTGATAACTCCAATTTATTTTAAATGTGTTACCTTATGACATGGTTTTGTTACGTAAGGAAAGCCCAAAAAAAATCGTAAAAAATACCATCCATCATAATAATGGATACTATAGAAGCTTTAGGATAAGGTTAACTTATTCTAGGCTTCTTTTTTTTTGAAAAAATTTCAAAAACTTCCTAAACGGTTACGTCGTCTAAGTATAGGAAGGGGTGAAAGTAGTGGAAGAAATGATAATCGATGGAACAGCCATAGAAGATAAAGAACTCATCATTGATGAGATCATGAATCAGTATGGACAAGAGATTCTTCAGCTGGCGTATTCCTATGTAAATAATAAAGCAATTGCAGAGGATCTGACTCAGGATATCTTTGTTAAATGCTATAAAAATCTCCATACATATAGCGGGAAAGCAAAATTGAGAACATGGTTGTGGCGGATTGCCATTAATCATTGTAAAGATTTCCATAGAAGTTGGTACCAAAAGAACGTGGTCATAGCAGGCGAGGAATTGCCGATTAACGGTACGAAAAAGGAACTAGTAGAGCAGACTGTGATTCAAAGGGAAGAGGATGATGAATTAATCTCTGCCATAATGAAACTTCCGATTAAATATCGGGAGGTAATCTACCTCTTCTATTATGAAGAACTGCCAATCAAGGAAATTGCTGCAGTAACCGAAACAGGTGTTAATACGGTTAAAACAAGATTACGACGGGCTAAAGAGCTTCTAAAAGAACGATTGGAGGAATAACGGTGGAGGATCGTTTAAAAAACCTTAAGAGAGTAATGGATAAGAAAACATTTGCAGACTTACATTTTTCTGACCATCATCAACACGCAGTGCACAAAAAAATTAACCAACAGCAAGAAAGTGATGAGGAAATTCTGCTGGCAGTCATGCAGCTTCTTGTTCATGAAAAAACAGGACATGAATTAACAGGGCTGCTTCGGGGACGGGGAATTCAGAAATTCGAAAAGAACGAAGGTTTTTTGTATACCCTGTTACATCGTTTAGAGCAGTCTGGCTGCATCGAAACCAATTGGGATGACGCAGGTGCTAAATATTATTGGTTAAAGGATAAAGGCAGGAAATTATTGAACAAAACAGAAAAAAAACGAACAAAACACCGATTGATCTTAAAGGAACTATTAGAGGGGTGAGTGTTCTGTGACAAATAATATTAAACAGATTTTCTTAAATCAGGTTACCGAACAAATCCGGTCAAAGGAAGCCAAAAATTATGTTGCAAACGAATTAAATTATCATTTAAAGGAAGCAAAAAGGAACTGGGTGGAAAAAGGATTATCAGAAAGTGAAGCAGAAGAAAAAGCTGTAGAACAGATGGGAAGTCCAACTAAATTAGGAATCCAGATGAACAAGCTGCATCGTCCAAAGGTGGATTGGTGGCTGCTACTTCTTTTAGCTGCTGCGATGGGATTAAGCTTTCTGCCGATGTTCTCTCTCGGTTATATGAAAGACGGTTACTACTTTATCATTTCTAAGTTTCTCATTGCCTTTATAGGATTCGCTGCAACAATAGGCGTCATGCTGGGTGATTACCGAAAGTGGAAGAAGCACGGCTGGCTTTTTTACACAATCGGAATGTTGCTTCTATTCATCTTGGCATTTTTCTCGAACACTATGATAAATGGCCTGAAGCTATTAAAACTTGGACCGGTTACCATTGAAAGTCTAATGGCATTGCCGTTCTTCTATCTAGCTTGGGCTTCATTTTTCAATAATGGAAAAGTAAGAGTTTGGCAATTTCTATTATTGTTTCTTAGCCCCATCCTGCTCTTTCTGGCCTTACCGAGTTTTTCCACCATCTACCTATATTCTATGATGGTATTCGTGATGCTTTGGTGGAGCAAATTCAGTAAAAGGGTTAAGTGGATGATCTCTGCTGGTACACTTGGAACCATTTTGTTGACGGCCTTATTGGTTTGGCCATTTATTAAGCCTTACCAGATTGTAAGACTGCTGGCGTTTGTTAATCCAGAGAAGTATGCCGACACGGAAGGGTTCATCATACTTCAAATAAAGGAGATCATGTCAAAAGCTGGTTGGTTTGGACAGTCTGGTGCAAGAGAGTTCATACCAGAGGCACATACGAATTTTGTATTTGTCAGCTTTACCTACTACTATGGCTGGATTTTTGGCGTATTGCTTGTCATGATTCTCCTGCTGTTTGCGGCTAGAATGATTGTAATCCAACCAAAAATTAAAGATTCTTATGGACAACTGCTTCTTATCGGCGGGGTTGCCCTTTACGGTATCCAGCTAGTTAGTAATATTGGTATGACACTGGGATTATTTCCTATGACTTCCATGTCATTGCCGTTCATTAGTTACGGTTTAATGCCAACATTGCTTAATGCGATATTAATTGGGGCAGTGTTAAGTGTTTACCGCCGGAAAGATTTGGTATGGAAGAGCTAATAAAAGCGGATTCCTTTATGAAAAATTATAAATATAACTTAAATGAGTGTCAGATTGTATATAAATTTGTCACTCATTTTTTTTGTAAAAAGCGATTATATACGAGCTTACACTAAAATGAAAAATTAGCCTTCTTTTAAGTGCTCCACGAGCCAACTTAGTAAATGACTTAATATCAATATTTCTTGGTCAATGTAAATATTATAATGTGCTTTTAAATTCATTTCGTGAGGAACTTAATTGCTGATAAATTTGATGTCCTTCTTTGGTCACCCTTACACGTGTACGTCTTTTATCTACAGGATCAGCAAATAAAGCAACTAAATTTGCCTGGTGCAGGCGATTGATCATACCTGTTATATTTTGTTTAGTATAAACGTTTGAAGATTCCATTCAGAGGTAGTGGATTAATAGATTGTAAAGCTGCCACGAATGGCGGCTTTACGTTTAGTGTTGGACTGCTTTTGCTGCTCCATTACGTTCTTATGCGAATGTTCCCTTTAAGAAGGGATGCCCTTATTACGGTGAAATTGAGTGCTTTTATTTCAACGGAATCCAAATTTCTGAATAATAATCAGGGCTTGAAGGATTTCCATTGGAATAAACCTCCAAATCTGGTGTCCCTGCATGCTGATAATGACTGGATGGAAACCATTCCGAGATGATTTGTTTCCAAGTATTTTGCATAGCATCCGGCATAGGGCCGTGGACTTCAAATACTCCCCACTTAGAAGCGGGTATCTCAAGTTCCATAAGACCCTCAGGCGTCTCACCTGTATGGTCAGTACCAATCCAATAATCCATTAATGGAGAGCCAGAATTTCGTTTATCGACACATACCCCAAGGACACCTTCAATCTGACCATTATTCAAATCAAACAATAAGTCGTTAGTACCATCAACATGGACATCATCCCACATTTTAGGAATCCCCGCTAAGTTCTCTCCATTCTCACAGGAAAACTCCCGCTTTACACCGACAACCTTAAAACGCTCTTTTTCTACAATTTTGTAATTCATTGGTTCTGCTCCTTTCAAATTCACCTGAATGGTCAGGCGGTTATAAGATTTCAGCTTTCCTGTAAAATTACGTGCTTGACTGGGTGTGATACCATGCTGCTTGCGGAAAGCTTTTGAAAAAGATTCAGGAGTGTCGTAGCCATATTTTAGGGCGACATCAATAATTTTGCTTTCAGTCGAAGAAAGCTCTTGTGCTGCCAGTGTTAGACGCCTGCGACGAAGATATTCACCGACTGTGATGTCTGTTAATACTGAAAAAATACGCTGAAAGTGGAACTCTGACACATTCGCTTGCTTTGCTATCCTTTCGATTGTAATATCATCAAGTAAATGATTCTCCATATAATCTATTGCGTTCTGTAATGATTCTACCCAACCCATATGTCTCACTCCTTATGTAAATAGTAACAACTGCAGAATTCAAAAACCTGTCATTTTCTGCTCTATTTTAACAGATGTCGTCTGATCACCTTTTAATAAATTCGTTAGTAATGATAACTTATTGCAATATTTGTTAAAAATCCTCAGCTATTAAAACATTGTCAATCTTCTTTTTTATATCAATTATTGGTGATAACTCCTAAAAGTGGAAATTTTAAAGGTGGTTAATAAGTATCTTTAAAAGCTTGTACTGCTAGTATAAAAAGCATAAAAGGGTATCAATAAGATATTATTAGAGTTTATGCTTGTAAAATCCTTCCTGAAATATTACAAAAATTGTATGATACGATGAACCTGTGAAAAATGGAAAATAATCTTAGGAGGTTTTGATATGAATAAAAAGGTCCTTTTAACGATGGCGGCTGCTGCTGCAGTTGTGATGGCCAATCCAACATTAAATAAAGCAGAAGCTGCTACGAATACACCTGTAGTGCAGGAAAAGGTCTATGTGTACCAAGGAACAAATATAAATGAGATTAATAGCATAATAGAAAAATATCTTGCTAGTTTTGGTATCACAATGCCCGAAAAGCAGCAAGTCCAGACACAACCACAACAACCAGCACCAATAAAGCAGCCTGTTCAGACAACAGCTCCACAACCAGAGCAGCAACAGCCTGTGACAGAAACACAACCCGCCACAACAACACAAACCACAAGTGCTTTAAGTGCTTATGAACAAAAGGTGGTGGACCTAACCAATCAAGAGCGTGCCAAAAATGGTTTAGCTGCGCTTAAAGTTGATGTAACACTTAGCAAAATGGCACGTGAAAAATCTAGAGATATGTCTGCAAATGGCTACTTTAGCCATACAAGCCCAACATACGGTTCTCCTTTTGACATGATGAAACAGTATGGAATTTCGTATCGTTACGCCGGTGAGAATATTGCTATGGGACAGCGAACTCCAGAGGAAGTAGTCAAAGGATGGATGAATAGTGAGGGTCACCGCAAGAACATTCTTAGCCCGAACTTCAACTATATTGGTGTTGGCTACGTCTCACAAGGTAATTATTGGACGCAGGAGTTTATTGGCAGATAAGTCGACTAATCAGAAATTTTTATAATTTGAATGGCTTGGGGGTACTTTCCCTCAGGCCATTTTTGCGTAAACAGTAAACTTTCAATAACTTAATTTAGAGAAAGAAGTTCGTTGAACGCAACTGGCTTCCTTTATTTGTGAGACAGATAGTTTTATGTGAATTGTGAAAGTTTTCCCAACTTTTCATCTGATTTTTCATCCTTTAGGCCTGAAACTAATCGCATAAATCACCCTCTACATCAAGGTCTGGAAAAGAGTAACAGTCTAAAAGTAACTAAATATTGTCCCAATAGGTGCTCAAAGGAATTAGGATTATGATAGTAGTGAAGCAACTTTCTAAAAATATTAATAAATTAATACCCGGCAGTATTTTCCTTAAAGGAACAGCGATCACAGTACAATATGCGGAGGTACCTTTATTCAAGGAACAGGGTATTAAAAGAATAGGGGTTTTATTATGCGCTTTTATTTGTGCTCGAAATGTATGCAGTATGCTGAGGATACTTCGGGTGAGTGGGTTAATGGTGAATTTTACTGTGTGAATTGTGCTCCACATAATTACGAAGTTGATGAAGGCGAAAAATAGAAAATAAACAGGCTGGTTTGACTTTTCAGAAGTTATTAGACAAAATATGCGAAAGTATACTAAATAAACGTTTAATTAAAATTTCGTTCTGCCTCTCTATCATAGGAAAATTAGCTTATTTCCTAGAAAATATTTTGTCGATTAGGATCTGCACTATTTTCTATTTATCTACAATCAGAGCCATAAAATTTGCTTACTCCAATAATGGATCTAAATATTTGAATAATTATGGGGAAATCTCAGTATTTAAAGACATTTACTTTATTTTCATAATTTAATGTCGAAATACGTAAAGTAAATAACAATAAATCGACATGTCCCTGTAATTCCTTTGAAACAACCCTCTGGTAACCTATCATTAAAATGCTGATTTTGATTAGGAGACCATGAAATGAAAAGGAAAAAAAGAAGAAGGCTCAAATGGCGAAATATAATAGGGTTGTTATTATTTATTATACTGATTGCTGGTGGCCTTTACGGATTTACAATCTATAATTCTTTTAATAAAGCAGTAGCAACTATGCATGAACCGCTCGAAGACAAGCAAAGTAAAGAGAAGCAGCCTGAAGCATTAAAAAAGAAAGAACCGTTTTCTGTTTTAATGCTTGGTGTTGATGAGCGTGAAGGAGATAGTGGACGTTCTGACACGATGATTGTGTTATCAGTGAACCCAAACAATAATTCTGTAAAAATGCTGAGTATCCCAAGAGATACAATGACAGAGATTGTCGGTAAGGGGAAAGAAGATAAAATCAACCACGCCTTTGCATTTGGCGGTGTTCCAATGGCGGTAGATACGGTGGAGCACTTCCTTGATATTCCCATTGATTATTATGTGAAAATTAATATGGAAGGTTTTAAAGATATTGTAGATACCGTTGGCGGAATTGAAGTCGAAAATGATCTTGCTTTTAGCGTAGAGAAAATTAATTTTCCTGTTGGTCAGATTCATCTGAATGGTGAGGAGGCATTAGCTTTTATCCGAATGCGATACGATGATCCGAATGGAGATTTTGGCCGTCAGGAACGTCAACGCCAGGTGATTCAAGCCGTAATCAAAGAGGGTGCAAGCATTTCTAGCTTATCGAAAGCGCCAGATCTCTTTCAAGCAATTGGCAGCAATGTCAAAACGAATCTTACCTTTAAGGAAATGGTTAACATTCAAAAGAATTATAAAGGTGCTGGAAAAAATATTGAGCAGCTGACCATTCAATCAGACGGAAAATTGATTGATAATATCTATTATGGAATTGTTACAATAGCAGAACAACGGCGTATACAGGATGAATTGAAAGCCCAATTAGAAATGAATAGTGATAGCTGATTTTATAAGCAATTAAAGGACTGGCGGTATCATACCCAGTCCTTTTCTAGTTCTCACCTGAATCGTCAACTTTATAAAAGAAGGTTTTTATTATCCGAAATAGAAATAGTTTAAATACCTTTTAAATGGAGATGAAAGATATGTATATACCAAAACATTTTACGATTAATAATGATGAAGTCATCTATGATATTATTGAAAAAAATAGCTTTGCTACCTTGTTTTCGCAGCATAATGGAGAACCTTACGCGACTCATCTGCCACTTCAGTT
Source organism: Neobacillus niacini NBRC 15566 (assembly GCF_001591505.1). GTDB lineage: Bacteria > Bacillota > Bacilli > Bacillales > Cytobacillaceae > Neobacillus > Neobacillus niacini. The sequence continues at coordinate 31,663 of NZ_BCVA01000027.1, read as the reverse complement.
GAATAAAGAAGAAGGTTTTTTATATGGCCATTTTGCCAGGCAGAACCAGCAGTGGAAGGATTGTGTGGGACAGAATGTTCTTGTAATCTTTCAAGGTCCGCACTGCTATATTTCACCATCATGGTATGAGACCAACGAAGCAGTACCAACTTGGAATTATCTTGCTATACACGTTTATGGGGAGTTGGAGATTGTCGAAGAAGAGAAGGAAGTATTTGAATCATTGATAGACATGGTAAATAAATATGAAAAACCAGATAGCTCCTATCAATTAGAGAATGTTGATGAAAATTTTATTATGGGCATGAGTCAGGGGATTGTCGGTTTTAAGATCAATATTAAAAAGATTGAAGGGAAAGCCAAATTAAGTCAAAATCATCCAACAGCAAGGCAAGAACTAATTATTAAGGAATTAGAAAAAAGTACAGATCAAAATGATATACATATTGCACAACTGATGAAGAGAAATATTAAAAATAGTAAGGGTTGACCGTGTGTTCTGTTTTTCGCTTAGCATAATTTAACTAATAAATGGAAAAGCTACCATCATAAAAAATACAGTTTGGTGGGATTTTCTACTATGAAAGTATTTGAACTAATCCAAGATATTTTTCAACCATTTATGGATGGCGAAAAGAGACCTTTAAATGTGATGGAGGTTTCAAATCTATGGTTTTTTCTATTAGGTACTGAAACGACCATGCGTAATGAAGAAATCGGCATCAATACTGCTCAAGATCCGGAATTAAAACAACTGTTAAAAGATATAAAGGAAACCGTTCATATTCCGATTAGAGATGAGCTTAAAGAGTTTCTTAGGAAAGAAGGGGTCCCCTTTCCTCAAACAACACCTGAAAAACCAGTTGGTGATTTTAAGACTATCCCCGAGGGTGCTAAATTAAATGATGAAGAATTAGCTAATTTAATGTCCTATAATCTTACTATGGGGGTTAATTATGCTTCAAGAGGTCTTACTGAATCAATTCGGGCCGATGTTGGTTTAATTTTTTCAAAAATTATGTTGAGGAAAACAGCAGCTGGTTTAACTGTAAAACAGTATTTAGATCGCCATGAGTGGCTTCGTATTCCTCCTTATTATAAAGCATAGATTGTAAACAGTATTTTTAAGTCGCAGAAAGTAAATGCGGCTTTTTTATTTTAAAAAAGGCTTAAGGGGTACCGTCATTGCTAGCAAAATAATTTAACTTTTCCCTACTAATGCAAATATTGCTAAAATAATAGATAGAGTTAAAAGTGGGGGTTATGATGTGCATACTCAGCGTTTTAAGTTTAAATTAAGCACAGTCATCATTTTCTTCGTTTGTTTAGTAGTACTTGTATCATTAATGATTACAGATTTATTGATTAGTAATACGGTTAGTGAAAATATACAAAAACATCAGGAAGAGAAGGCGAGGATGGTTTCAAGGTCAATTGCAACCTCGCATATTGTCATCGAAGCGTTGGAGGACGGACGCAAGACAAATGAGATTCAGGATTATACGAAAGATATTCAAGCTGCTACTGATATGATGTTTATAGTGGTTATGGATATGAATGGGATACGCAAGTCGCATCCGAATCCAGATCAAATCGGGAAACATTTTGTAGGCGGTGATGAAAAGGAAGCACTCAAAGGGAGAGAGTATGTGTCAAGCTCCAATGGGACCTTAGGTAAATCCTTAAGAGCCTTTACACCCATCTACAATGTGATTGGTGAGCAGATTGGTGTGGCTGCAGTCGGGATTGCATTGGAAAGTGTAAAAGCCGCTCTAGGAAAAAGCCATCGGAGTATTCTTACGGTTACCATATTAGGTTTACTTGTAGGTATCATTGGTGCTGTTTTACTAGCGAAGTATATTAAAAGAATCCTATTTGGTCTTGAGCCTTTTGCGATCGCCAAAATTTTTGTGGAACGTAGTACCATGCTTCAATCTGTGCATGAGGGGATCATTGCGGTTGATAATGAACAAACCATTACACTGGTTAATCGATCAGCAAGACAAATTTTTAAAAAGGCGGGGCTTTCGAAGGACCCGGTTGGAATGAAGGTCCATGAGTTTCTGCAGTCAACCAGACTAGATCAAGTTTTGGAAAAGGGAAAACCTGAACTGGATGAGGAACAAATCATTAACGGAGTTTCCATCCTAGTGAATCGAGTTCCACTTATTGTAAAGGGCGAGGTGGTTGGGGCCATATCAACCTTCAGGGATAAGACCGATGTTAATCAATTGGCCGAGCAATTAACGGGTGTAAAAACCTATGCGGAAGCACTCCGTGCCCAGTCCCATGAATTTATGAATCGTCTGCATGTAATTCTAGGGATGGTACAAATGAAATGTTACGATGAATTATCTGATTATATTCGAGCGATAGTCGGTCACCACAACCAAGAGCTTGGAAACATGGCACAATCTATTAAAGACCCTGCACTAGCTGGTTTTCTTATGGGGAAATTAAGTTATGCGAGGGAAGAACGAGTGGCGTTTAACATTGAAGTTCATTCGGTCATCCCTGAGCCGGCGAGCCCTAAAATGACCCATGAGCTAATCACCATTCTTGGTAATTTAATAGATAATGCGATAGAGGCTATGGCAGATTCTATCGATAAAACACTAGATGTTAACCTACAGTATTCGGGAAAGTTTTTAACAATGGAGGTAATGGATTCAGGACCCGGAATTCCTAATGAGATTCAAAGGAACGTACTTGAAAAAGGGTATTCCACAAAAGGAGAAAATCGTGGTTATGGCCTTTATCTCGTGACAAAAAGCATTGAAAACTTAGGCGGAGAAATGACCATTGATTCTAAATCGTTGCTTGGAACAGAGATTCATATAACCATTCCATATGAGGTTAAGGGGGAAAGTCATGATTAAGGTTCTGATAGTCGAAGATGATCCAATGGTAGCCGAATTTAACAAACGCTATCTTAAAGAGATAAGTGGATTTAGTTTAGCTGGCATTGTTCATAACGTGAAGGACGCCCAAGAGTTTCTAGAAAAAGAACAGGTTGACCTCCTTTTACTTGATGTCTATATGCCCGGTATGAATGGGCTCGAACTGCTTCAATCTATCAGGGAGAGTAAGATAGCGGTCGATGTCATTCTCATCACAGCGGCAGCAGATACAGAAAAAATTCAGAAAGCCTTAAGGCTTGGAGTAGCAGATTATTTAATCAAACCATTTGAGTTTGAGCGGTTTAGTCAGGCAATGGAGAAATATAAAAATAAATCTGCCTTATTTGAAGAAAAACAAGTACTTAAGCAGGAAGATTTAGATGAAAGAATTCTTCATGGTGAACAGAGGCCTTCAGAGGATTTAACACAGACTTTGCCTAAAGGATTAACTCAAAGCACGCTGCAGAATATTATTAATGTGATTATATCAAAGGAAGGAACCATTTTTTCAACGGACGACATTGCAGAAAGTACATATATTTCCAGAGTGTCTGTACGAAAATATTTGAAATATCTAACCCAGATAGGAATTCTTGAAGAGTCGTTAACCTACGGAATTGGCAGACCGGTTTATTTTTACACATTTAAAAAGGACAAATTAAATCAAGTATCTATGTATCTATAAAAAAGTGGCAATCGCCACTTTCAGGCTGTCGAGAATGTCCTCGACGGCCACTTTTATTTAACAATGTGCGGCGGTTTTCTTATATAGATGGGGCGTACGATTGTACTCAAGGCCCCGGATTGAGGACAAATCCTGTTGCCAGAGCTTCCGATTTGTCCTCAATCCCCCGGATTGAGGACGAATCTTTCTGTCAGAGCTTCCGATTTGTCCTCAAGGCCCTGGATTGAGGACAAATCTTTCTGTCAGAGCTTTCGATTTGTCCTCAAGACCCTAGATTGAGGACGAATCTTCTGCCAGAGCTTCCGATTTGTCCTCAAGCCTCTGGAATGAGGACGAATCTTTCTACCAGAGCCTCTAATTTGTACTCAATCAGTAGCATGTACAATACTTAATAAAAATTGGCTTTTTCAGACTCAGAAAAAATAAAAATTCCCTTTCTCGACAATCTAAAGTGGCAGTCGCACTTTTTTAATTATCAAGAATAGAGGGTTACACCAACCAAACCTGAAAGTAGTAAAACATAAACTGGATTCCAACGGAGTTTTAATAAAGCAAATAGGGATAGTCCAAAGATGATGACTAAGCTAATCGAACGGAAGGATAGATTGATGGAAACCAGGTTATTGGCTAATGCAAATTTAATGGCTGCAAAGATAATTAAACTCGTTACTAAAGGTTTTAAGCCATAAAACATTTTCTCAACCACTGGGTTATGGTGCAACCTTACAAAAAAACCGGCAACACAAATTACCAAGATTAACGAAGGAAATAAAATGGCGAAAGTAGATACAAACGCACCGCTTATGCCTGCCGCTGTATATCCGATGAGAATGGCACTATTGGCAGCAATAGGTCCTGGAGACATTCCGGCAATTGCAATAATATTCGTCAACTGTTCAGAAGACATCCATCCATACTTTGTTATCGCTGATTCAATAATAGGGATCATCGCATAACCACCGCCGAATGAGACAAATCCCATTATAAAAAAGGTTTGAAAAAGCTGTAACAACACCATTCCGTTCACCACCTTTTTCTAAATACCCGCACCCATGTAATATTCAGGGTCATTGGCTGGGTCTTCTTCTTTACTCTTCTTCATTTCAATCATATAGCCTAATTTCGTCTTAATGGAAACAATGATGTATCCCGTAATAGCCCCAAGAAGGATGGCAACAATGGGATGGATAAAAAACAATGCTGGTACACCAGCGGCCATTATAAAAAATGTGGTCTTATCAAATATAGCTGTTTTTGCTATTTTAATAGCGGCATACACAATGATCGCTACAATCGTAACGCGGATGGATACAAAGGCTGCTTCTAGCTTTGGATTGTCATCTATGTAAAAATACGAGATACCTAAAGAAAGTACAATTAAAAAAGTTGGAAGCGAAACGCCAATCATAGCGGCAAAAGCTCCTCTAATCCCGCCAATTTTATGCCCGATAAAGGTTGCTGAATTCACGGCCACCGCACCTGGAACTGTTTGAGATAAGGCAATGACATCCGTAATCTCTTCTGTTGTTAACCATTTTCTCTTTTCTACAATCTCTTTTATGATTAAGGGAATCATCGCAAATCCCCCGCCAAACGTAACAGGACTGATCTTAAAAAACGTCCAAAAAATCCTCCATACCAATTTCCATTCAACAGTCATAAAAATCCTTCTCCCATATAAAACTTAAGAAAGCGTGCCCTTCTATGTATATTGCACCATATATAAAGGTACCAAAAGAAAGAAGATGGGTAAATGGCAACAAATGTAATTTGGTGATAGTAATTTGGTTAATTTGGTTAATTTGGTGACAGGCACCACTCGTGGACACTGTCCACCTCAGGCGGACAGTGAGGGGAATAAAAAAATGTGAGCCGGGCGGCTCACATTTTGTAGGTTTAGGCTGTGATTTGTTTTTTGTTGGAGATCTCTTGGAGTGGTTTGAATTCGCCTTCTGTTTTGGAGATGACGACGGTGGCTACTCCGTTTCCGATTAGGTTTGTGATGGCGCGTGCTTCTGACATGAAACGGTCAACTCCAAGGATAAGCGCCATTCCTTCTACAGGTATAGAAGGGAATACAGCTAGAGTGGCTGCAAGTGTTACGAAACCAGACCCTGTGACACCTGCCGCTCCTTTTGAAGTCAACATTAGGATGGTAAGAAGTGTGATTTGCTGCCAAATACTAAGGTCGACCCCGTATGCCTGAGCGATGAATAATGCGGCCATTGAGAGATATATAGAAGTTCCATCAAGGTTAAAGGAATAACCAGTTGGAAGCACCAATCCTACTACAGACTTTGAACATCCGTATTTTTCAAGCTTTTCCATCATTTTTGGCAGAGCGGCTTCAGAGGATGAAGTTCCGACAACCAAAAGGATTTCTTCTTTAATAAAGGCTATGAATTTGAAGATACTGAAACCAAATAATTTAGCAATACCGCCTAGAACAAAAACAATAAATAAGGCCATTGTTATATAAACGGAGCCCATTAATTTGCCAAGGTAGAATAGTGATTCAACTCCAAATTCTCCAATCGTGTAGGCCATAGCACCAAATGCAGCAAATGGAGAAACTTTCATAATGATATTAACAATTCCAAAGAATACCTCAGCTGTTTTTTCAAAAAACTCTAAAACAGGTTTTCCGTCTTTGCCCAAATGTGCTAAAGAAGCCCCGAACAAGATCGCTAATAGAAGTACCGGTAATAATTCCCCATTTGCAAAAGCACCGATAAAGCTGTCAGGAATGATGGATACGACAAATTCCATAAACCCGTGACTAGTTTCGGCTGCCTTTTCTGTGTATTGGGAGATATCGCCTTTGCCTGCCTCTGCGTCAATCCCTTTTCCTGCCTTGATTATATTGGCGACAATAATTCCGATGGCTAGTGCGATGGTAGATACAATTTCAAAATAAAGCAATGCCTTCCCGCCGATTTTTCCAACTTTCTTTAAATCTCCCATACCTGCAATTCCAATAACAATGGTAAGGAAAATAATTGGAGCAATCACCATTTTTACTAGTTTAATAAAAATATCTGCAATCACCTTTAGTTGTGAGCCAATCTCAGGAAAAACAAACCCGACTGAAATACCAAGAAGAATTCCCAGAATTACCTGTGTGGTGAGACTCTTAAAATTAATTTTCATCTACATGCCTCCTATTCATAATTTTTGAAAACGATATCATTTTATTGAATTATCAATATATTACAATTTTGTGAACAACTAAAATAGTTTATAATACTTTTTAAATTGTTTTGTAATTAAAGTAAGTAAGATAATAGGGGGGAGGTTCCATGAAAAATCGTTTTAACTACTGTTAAAGCAGTTGAATGGTAATACCTGAATTGCTGTAATGGAGAATGTCAGCAGAAGGAAAAAAGAGATTGTAAAATTAAAAGATAGACTTTCGGCTGTAAGCAACTTAAACACTCTTTTTAAATCACATATCAAATTATGTATTATTCAAATATAGAGTTTTTCAAATCACAGCGGGTTAAAGGAGGCTTCCCATGTCATTTAGTGTAAGTGATCAACTTAAAATAACATTATTTGATGTTAAGAAAATCCAATATAAAAAAAGGGTAATTTTTGATTACATTCAATCTTGTTGCACCATTGCCTATATAAAAAAAGGTGAGGTCATCACAACCCTTGATGGAAAAGAGTATATTGCTCAAACTGGTGATATCATGGTCCACAGGCCAAACATGCCATTTAATGTGATATCCAAAACCGATGGCATCCACTATCTGTTTAACATTGACTTAAAGGTTATGGAGGAAGTTGACTTTTTTAGTCTTTACCCACTTGGGAAAGTTGTTAAAGTTCGGGACCCAGTTCTTTATGAAAAAATGTTTGATGAATTGCGAGTGATTTGGCTGCAGGAGACAAATGAATATAGAACCGTTCAATCTAGTTTTCTTGCATTTTCTTTAATACATGAAATCATCGAGAGCTCAAAGATGGGAGGGCGCCGCTCCCCGAATGAAGATTATATTACCGACCGTTTTAATAATGTTCTTCAATACATAGAAGAGCATTTAGCAGAAAATATTACACGCGAGGATTTAGCGAAAATTTATCACATGAATCCGGTTTACTTTAGCCGTGCCTTTAAGGAAATCTATGGACTTACCCCCATGAAAATGGTAAAAAAACTTCGATTACTGCAATCAAGAAGGCTGCTTGAAGCAACCGAACTTACAATTGAAGAAATATCCCTAAATTGCGGTTTTTGCGATGCATCCCACTTTAATCATACTTTTCGAAGTGCCTATAAGACCTCGCCAAGTCACTACCGGAAAAGTATCAAAAATACAAAAAGAGGCTTCATCCCTACATGGTCTGATTCCTAGAAATTTACTATCATTGTAACCAATTAGCGAAAGCCTTTCTTGTTACCGTTTCGTAATACCTGTCGTTAGGATTTTTTTTATTCCTAAGGATAGAAGAGTGTTGGTTTTATAAACAAGTAAATTAGAAGGAAGGTAGGGAGAACAACACACTTACAATCGGTTCATGGGTTCAGAGCTAAAGACTATGGGAAGAGGGATGGATTTGAAGAAAATCGCATATAAGGTTGTACTGTTCTTACTATGTTTTTCAACATTGTTAAATGGTAATGCCTTTGCAAACGATTTCAACAATGTGAATGAAACCAATGGGAATGCCGATGAAACCAGAACCTTTTATGTAGACGCTACAAACGGTAATGACTCAAATGATGGACGATCAGAACAAACACCCTGGAAATCTCTAGAAAAAGTAAACGCATCTACCTTTTCACCTGGGGATAGAATTTTATTAAAGTCCGGGGAAAGATGGAAAGGTTCCTTGCACCCGCTCGGTTCTGGTACGCAAGGAAAACCGATTGTCCTGGATATGTACGGTACAGGGGCAAAACCTTTAATTGAGGGTCAGGGAGTCCCTTATGTAATTGGATTGTATAACCAAGAACATTGGAGTATTGGTAATATCGAAATTACAAACTCAACATCGGAACAGGGAACAGATGTTAGAAGTGGTGTTGAAATTATCGGTGAGGATTATAAGGCAGGCGGAACAACGGACTTGGAGAATATTGCCGTATTAAGCGGTATCCATCTTCATAATCTTTATATTCATGACATTAACGGCCTCCATAAAAAAGGGGTATATGGCAGTGGAGGAATTAATGTATTGGTAAGACGTAATCAGGAGGCAAAGCCACATCGTGTGACGAAGTTCGATGGTGTCCTAATCGAAAATAATAAGATTGAAAATGTCACTCGTACAGGAATTATGGTCAATTCCGCATGGAACCATCGCGAACAGCAAGGAGGTCCGGTTGTTGACCCAACCATTCCGTGGACACCAGCTACAAACGTAGTGATTCGTGGGAATGAGGTTTTACATGTAAGTGGTGATGGGATTGTCCCTCATATTACGACACATGCCCTTGTTGAGTACAATCGGGTTCATGGCTATAACGAAAAAAAGGTAGATTATAATGCCGGAATGTGGACCTATAATGGTGATTACACGGTTTATCAGTTTAACGAGGTATCAGGAGGTAAGACAATAAAAGATGGTATGTCATTTGATTATGACAATGGAACAAAAGGGATTATTTTTCAGTACAACTATAGTCACGATAATGAGGGCGGCACCGTACTAATCTGTCAGAATGAACAAAATGGCTCTGTATCTGATGGTATCTTCCGGTACAACATCAGTCAGAATGACCATTACCAAACGATAACGGTATGCAGCGGCAGCAACTACGAAAATATGCAGTTTTATAATAATGTTTTCTATGTTGGACCGGGGATTAATAATACGATGCTAATTGATGACAATGGTAATGCTCCGGCTGGTGACGGCGAGGCGATTTTTAAAAACAATATTTTCTATAATCTTGGCACAGGAGGTTATCAGAAAAAAGCTACCTGGACCTATGATAGCAATGTATTTTACGGGAACAATATTCCAACTAGCTCTATCATTCCAGATTCTAAGATGATTACAGCTAATCCTGAATTTATAAATCCTGGTAAGTCGACAGGGTTGGATGATTTAGCGGGATATCAATTAAAAGCTTATTCACCAGCTATTAATACAGGTGCAGTGCTATTTGAAAATGGCGGCAGGGATTATTGGGGCAATCCCCTTTATTTCGAAGCACCGGACCGGGGTGCCTTTGAATTACAAGCAATGAAAGAAGCACCGCCTGTGAATGATGATTTGAATAATCTAGCCTTTGGGAAATCACCGATATCCGGCAGCTATATTCAAAATTCATTGCTGGCAACAGATGGAATGTCTAATGATCCGACTCAAACCACCGCTTTGGACAAAGGATTGCAATATATACAATTTGATCTTGGCGGAACATTTACCTTAAATCGTATGAAATTATGGCATTATTTTGGAACAGCACGCACCTACAAAGATGTCGTTGTACAGGTTTCGAATACACCTGACTTTTCGAGCGGTGTAACGACAGTATTTAATAATGACAATGACAATAGCGCAGGATTTGGTGTAGGAACGGATTCAGAGTATGTCGAGACGGCGGTCGGCAAGGAAATCATATTTCAGCCTGTGGAAGGACGTTATGTCCGCTTCTGGTCAAATGGAAATAATCATAATGCTTTTAACCATTATGTAGAAGTGAAAGTCTACGGTATGAGCATGACTCCAACGAATGTAGCATTAGGAAAGACATCTGTGTCTGGTGGTATCTTACAAAATCCTGCGCGGATTACGGATGGACTATCAAACAACTCAAGTCAGTTTGCTGGACTCGGTCAGGGACTTCAATATTTAAAGCTTGATCTTGGGGATATTTATGAGTTAAACAGTATCAAGCTATGGCACTTTTATGGCGACGGAAGAACTTATAAAGATGTCATTGTACAAATTTCCAATACTGCAGACTTCTCCAGCGGAGTTACGACAGTCTTCAATAATGATCTGGATAATAGTGCAAAGCAGGGAATAGGGACGGATTCAGAATATGCGGAGGCCGCAACCGGGAAAATAATGAACTTTGAACCCGTTCAAGGCCGTTATGTTCGTCTTTGGTCTAATGGCAGTTACGGAAATGTTTGGAATCATTATGTAGAAGTAGAAGTCTATGGTCTTCCTGTCGATGTAGATTTAACAGCGCCTGTTACAATTGACAATGCAGCTGCTGGCTGGAAAAATCAACCACAAACTGTAATCCTGACGGCAACGGACGAAGGAAAGGGTGTTGAACAAACTTTCTACAGTTTAGATAATGGTCCTTTCTATGTGGGGTCAATCATTGCCATTTCTGAAGAAGGTGTTCATTCCTTACGATATTTCAGTACTGACAAAAATGGAAACAGAGAAGGAGTAAAATCTACAGAAGTAAAAATTGATTTGACAGGACCAGAGATCACTTCTAAAGGTACACTACAGGTACTTCAAACAGAGTCTGCTGTTATAGACTTTGCTGTTACCGATAATTTAAGTGGTGTGGAAGAATTCAGCATTAAAATGGATGGACAGATACTTGAAGCTAAAACAACATTGGACCCACTAACACTAGCAGCTGGCAAACATGTTATCTCTGTCAGAGCAGTCGACAAGGCAGGAAATGTAACGACAACAGAATTTATTTTGGATGTAGGAGTTCATATCTCCCTTCTTGATGATGTACTGACTATGGGATTTGAAAAAGGGTTTATTGACCAAAACGGCATTCTTAATAGTCTGCTTGTAAAGGTAAGAAAAGCCCAAGAGGGTTATACGAATCAATCATCCTTCCTAAACACATTAAACTCGCTTGAAAACGAAATACACGCACAATCAGGAAAACACATTCATGAATCATTTGCAGCCTTGCTTCTTGATGATCTTCTATTTATTAAGGAGCAAAATTAATAAGGAATAGATATTGACTGGAAAGAGAAGCTGAAGATTCATTTCTAAAGCTTCTCTTTCTAATTTTAGGAGGTTTAACATGAAAGTAAAATTGTTGGGATTATCCAATCAGCAAATTTCTGCAGTAACTGAGCTTATACCTTTATTACAAATCCAGCTTTCGGATGATGGAATCCCTGTATTTTTCAATAAAAGAGATTCCGATATTCATATTATATATGATAAAATCCAAGCCTCAATCCAATATCGTGAAGAGCACCTGCTTTTTCGCGCATTTGGATTGTTGATTGAAGGAATGAGAAATGGCGAGGGTTTTGAAAAGCAGGAAAGTCCTGTCTATGAAAGCCTCGGTGTAATGATTGACTGCTCAAGAAATGCGGTATTAAAAACAGAGGCTTTCCAACGGTTAATTCAACACTTGGCGCTGATGGGCTATACCTCTGTCCAGCTATATACCGAGGATACCTACGAAATAAAGAATTATCCGTATTTCGGCTATATGCGCGGCCGTTACACGAGTCAGGAAATGAAGGATATGGACAGGTATGCCAGGATGTTTGGCATTGAACTGGTTCCTTGTATCCAAACATTAGCCCATTTAGGTGGAGCACTCAAATGGTCTGCTTTTTCCGATATAGTAGATTGCGATGATATTCTGCTAATTGACGAAGAGAAAACCTATCAGTTGATTGAAGCGATGTTCCTAACGATGTCAGAGAATTTGACCAGCAGGCGGATTAATATTGGCATGGATGAGGCTCATATGATGGGGCTTGGGAAGTATCTTGATAAACATGGATATCATGATAGACCAGCTCTAATGTTAAAGCATTTTAACCGTGTAATGGAGATTGCGAGAAAATATGGCTATGAGCCTATGATGTGGAGTGATATGTTTTTCCGCCTTGCAAGTGCAGGTGAATATTATGATGTGAATAGCCCAATCAAACCGGAAGTAATTGAAATGATTCCCAAGGATATCTCGTTGGTATATTGGGATTATTATTCTGTGAAACCGGAATTATATGAAGGCATGCTTAAAAAGCACAAGCAGCTGAGTGACCGGATTATATTTGCAGGCGGGGCATGGAAATGGATGGGCTTTTCTCCTAATAATCAATTTAGCAGGTATATTGGGGAGATGGCGCATAAAAGTTGTGTCGAGAATGGAATTAAAGAAGTAATCTTAACAGCCTGGGGAGATAATGGAGCCGAAGCCAGCATTTACTCGATTCTGCCAACCCTGCAGCTTTGGGCAGAGCTTTGTTATTCAGGAAAAAGCGAGACGGGCTATCTTCAAGAGCGTTTTACTACATGTGTAGGGGGAAGATATGAGGACTTTATGAATTTGGATATGCCAATGCTTGTGCCTGACAATAAAAATCCAGAAACGCATTCGATTAATCCTCCAAAATATCTTTTATATCAAGACATTTTGTGCGGCTTATTTGAAAAGCACGTATTAACAGAAACATACGCCAAGCATTTTAAAAATTGTGCAGCCTTTTTTGAAAAATGCGTCAAAGAGAATCCTCATTGGGAAAACGTGTTTCAGACACAATACCATTTAAGCATGGTACTGGAAATTAAATGTAATGTAGGAATACACATACGAAACGCTTATCATTTGAAGGATTATGAATCTCTAAGAAATTTAAACAATGTTATTTTACCTAAACTAAAAGAGAGAATAGAGCAATTTATAAAAGTCTACCATTCTCAATGGTTAGAGGAAAATAAAATATACGGCCTCGATGTTTTTGATCTCCGGATAGGCGGTCTAGTACAGCGAGTTAACTCTGCAATGCTAAGAATTCAAGCCTTTCTGGATGGAAAAATAACTAGAATAGAAGAACTAGAAGAAGAGGTACTCTTTTTTGATGGCCGACAACACGAGGGGGAGAGAAAGGCGATTAGTGCAAATCTATGGCACACGATTGCAACCGCATCGACCTTAGCAGGGATTTAAAAACGCTTTCAGAAAAGTATCAAATATACAAAAAGAAGAATCATCTCTACATGGTTCAAGCTTAGGAAATTTTGTAATATTAAAACCAACCAAGACAAATTGTTATGAAAACGCTATATAGGGTGAGTAATAGTAATGGTTCAAGGTGTTTATAGGAAATTAAAACGTAAGAGAAAAAGGGGGAAATATTGTGAAAAAGAAATTAAGAGTTTGGAAAAATGTGCTTGTTTTCGTATTAATTTTACAATTACTGTCTGCTTGCGCCAGCTCTGCGACCAAGGAAAAAGAAAAGGATAATAAAGATTCTAAGGATTCTAGTAACGAACAAATTACCTTACGTGTTATGGATTGGGCGGACAGTGAAAAAGCATATCGTGATCAATTTATCAAAGATTTCGAAGCAAAATATCCAAATATTAAAATTGAGTATACCCTTTTAACCGTTGATCAGTTCCAGAACACGATTACAACCGCCATTAAATCGGGTGATGCACCTGACTTGTTCCCAATCCCCAATGGCATGAAACTAAGTACTGCTATAGCAGGAGATATGTTCCAGCCCCTGGATCCATATTTAGATGATGAATTTAAAAGCCGCTTTATGGATGGTGTTTTTGTAGATGGAGCAACCATGCAGGATGGCAAGATTTATAGTATTCCAGCTTATTTATCACTGCCAAATACAATGATTTTTTACAATAAAAAGTTATTTAAGGAAGCAGGGTTAAATCCAGAAAATCCTCCAAAGACATATAGTGAATTCCGTGAAGCTGCGAAAAAGATTACAAAAGCTTCTGATGGGAAAGCATACGGTATTATCGAGGGTGGTAAAACCATTGTACGATGGAAAAATCCAGTGCTTGACTGGTCAGCCCAGGGAGGCAGCGGTCTAAATCCACACTCACCAATCTCTTTAGTGACAGGCAAAGCCAGCTATGATTCTAAACCAGTTCTTGAAGTAATGGACTTATTCAAAGGCATGCAAGAAGACGGCAGTTACCATCCTAAGACCATGGGTATTGCTGCTCCAGAAGCACGTGCTTTATTTGGTCAAGGCCAAGCAGGATTCATAATTCAAGGTGAGTGGTCCATTGGAGTTTGGAAAAAAGAAAATCCAGATTTAGACTTTGGGGTAATGGCACCTCCTGTTCCAGATAGCGGACGTGAGGGATATCTGCCACGTCCTAACTTCCAGCCTTGGTTAGGAATGTCTAAAACTACGAAACACCCAGAAGAGGCAGCTTTATATTTAAAAGAATACTTCAGTAAAGAATATCAATCTGTACTCGTTAAAAATGGTGACAGATTTACCATGTTAAAGGATGTTAACGAGACAGCTGCAGAAATTCCTGAGTTCAAGCAATACTATGAACTTGCTATGGAGAATTCTCGTTTAGTGCCAAGTGTTGAAATTAGAAATCCTGAATCATCAGCAGTATTTGCGAAATACAAAGATCCACAGCCGGGATTGGGAGATATTCTTCAAGGTTTAATCTCTGGTGCATTAAAGGATCCAAAGGATCAACTTAAACTACTGTCTACGAATATAGATAACTCTTTAGACCAGGCGATTGAGGCAGCTAAAGCCGAAGGTGCGAAGGTAAGCGAGGATGATTTCAAATTCTCAAACTGGAGCGCTGATAAAGATTATTTAGCTGAAGATTACAAAGCGGTAAGAAAATAGGGGATTAGTCAATGAAAAATACCGTTAGTTCCATAACGACAACCGCAACTCGAGCCACCGAAAAGAGAAAACCTAGGAAAAAACGAACGATGAAAAACGAAGTGTGGTGTTGGCTATTTTTAGCCCCAACCTTATTATTATTTGCAATGTTTCAAGGCTGGCCGATTATGGCCAGCTGGTATTACGCAATGTTGGATTGGTCAGGCTTAACGCCTGACTCAACATTCGTAGGAATGCAAAACTTTATCAATGTGGCAAAAGATCCATACTTTTGGAATGCGTTTAAAAATAGTTTCAAATTTATGCTGGGTACCGTACCTTTCCACTTAATTATTGCCTTAGTGCTGGCAGTCATACTCCATCGTCCAGGACTTAAAGCCTCTAATCTTTTCCGTACCTTTATCTTCCTTCCGGTTGTTACGACAACTTCCATTGTGGGGATTATCATGGTATTTATCTGGGGGAGTGATGGTGCCGTAAACGATTCACTTTTTAAGCTGGGTATTCTTGATCAGCCAATCAACTGGTTAGGTGATGCTACTTGGTCAATGTTTACTGTAATTTTAATATCTGTCTGGAAAAACCTTGGTGTAAATTTAATTTATTGGCTTGCAGGCTTGCAATCCATTCCAAAGGACCTTTATGAAGCAGCGGATGTAGACGGTGCCTCAGGGACTCGGAAGTTTTTCCATATCACTGTTCCACTATTAATACCAATCGGAACAATTATTTTATTGCTAAATGTTGTGAACTCATTAAAAGCATTTGATTTAATTAAAACCATGACAAACGGTGGTCCATTCTTTGCAACAGACGTAGTGTCTACTTATATTTACCGATATGCGTTTACAAGTGAAATGGGTCTTCCGCAGTTAGGTTACGCGTCAGCGGCTGGTCTTTTCTTTGCCGTAACAATAATTATTATTGCTATCATCCAATCCATAGTGACGAAAAGGATGAAAGGGGGTAACCAGTAATGGTGATTTTTAGAAAATCCATCTTTTATGTCATAATGTCTGTATTTTGTTTAATCTGGATCTACCCTTTCTTATGGATGGTATCAGCTTCATTTAAATCACAAAATGAATTTTTTACAAATGGTTTATCGCTAATTCCTGAAAGCTTTACATTTGAAAATATCATTCGTGCTTGGAATGAAGCGAACTTTGAGCAGTATTTTATCAATAGTGTAGTGATAACGGTAGGGACGATTGTGATTGTTTTATTTACTACCGCTACATGTGGGTACGCCTTAGGAAGATATGATTTCAAAGGTAAAAAGGTTGTATATCTACTACTAATTGCCAGTATGTTTGTTCCAATGGAATTTGCGATTATTCCAATCTATGACTTAATTAAAGCAATGGGTTTAATGAATACTAGATTGGGAGTAATTCTGGCAGAGTCTGGCGGAAATCATATTATTTTCATCTTGTTATTTGCTACCTTCTTCGCTAAGATTCCAAAGGAATTAGAGGAAGCTGCAGTAATGGATGGCTCTGGTTTTTTTAGAACCTTCTTCACAGTCATGCTGCCATTATCTAAACCAGTTGTCGGCAGTGTTGTCATTATGCAATTCATTTGGTCTTGGAACTCATTCTTGTTGCCGCTGATTTTAACTTTGAACGAACCAGACGCACGACCGCTTTCAGTGGGATTATATGCGCTTCGTGGTGAAAATATCGTCGACTGGACTGGAATTGCCGCTGGTGGAACGATTGCTATTCTTCCTATTATCGTTATCTTTTTATTGCTGCAGCGTTATTTTGTAGATGGAATTGCGGGATCTGTTAAGGGTTAAGTTTAAGTAAATACATCAAAGGCAGGTTGTTTAACATATGAGAATTCTCTATTTGGATTTAGACTCGCTGCGTCCCGATCATTTGGGTTGCTATGGGTACCATCGCGAAACGTCACCAAATATTGATTTGGTTGCGAATGAAGGTGTCGTATTTACAAATTATTATTGCACGGATGCTCCTTGTTTACCGTCACGTTCAGCCTTAATGTCCGGGAAATTTGGGATCCACAATGGAGTAGTCGGCCATGGTGGAACGGCAGCTGATATGAGGCACGAAGGATCCAGCCGGGACTTTTCCGATCGATTAAATCGTGAAAGTCTGCCAGGTTCATTGCGGCAGCTTGGATATAAAACAGCTACTATTAGTACATTTGCAGAAAGACATTCTGCCTGGAAGTTCAATGCAGGGTTTAACGAGGTATTTAATGTAGGAACAAATGGTCATGAATCTGCTGATAAGGTCCTTCCAGTTGCACTCAAATGGCTGGAGGATAATCGAGGGGCAGAAGATTGGTTTCTACATTTAAACTTTTGGGATCCACATACTCCTTATAGAACTCCAGAAGAATACGGTCATCCATTTGCCGATACCCCGCTGCCGGATTGGCTCACTGAAGAAGTTTTTCAGAAGCATAAGGATAGGGATTGCCAGCACAGTATTAACCATATGAATTCATTGGCAAAATCCCATTATTTCAGATGGCCTCGCCATGCGAAACCTATTGAAAATTATAATGATCTCCGCTTTATTATCGATAATTATGATTGTGCAATCCGCTACATGGATGATCATGTAGGAAGGGTGCTCCGTAAATTGGAAGAGCTTGGAATTATGGAAGACACCGCTATTTTAATCAGTGCGGACCATGGTGAAAATCTTGGTGAGTTAGGTATCTATTCCGAGCATGGAACAGCTGATCAAGGTACTTGTCATATACCCATGATTATCCGATGGCCTAAAGGGCTGAAGGGAAGGATAGACGAGGGGCTGCATTATCATATTGACCTCGCCCCAACACTTGCAAATCTACTTGGGGCACCAAAGGCAGAATCATGGGATGGACAAAGCTTTGCTGACAGTATACTTACGGGTGAGTATAAAGGGCGGGATTATTTAGTTCTTTCACAATGTGCTCACGTTGTGCAACGAAGTGTTCGTTTTGAGGACTGGCTTTATATAAGGTCCTATCACGATGGACATAATGGGTTCCCGAAAGAAATGCTGTTTAACTTGAAAGAAGATCCGTATGAACAGAATAACCTGGCGGCGGAAATGCGAGATATTTGTAAAGAGGCGGTCTATCTGCTAAACGAATGGCATGATGACATGATGTCCACGATGGAGTTTGATGTTGATCCATTATGGACTGTAATGAGAGAAGGCGGACCATTCCACGCTAAGGAATTTAAATAAGTGTAAATATGCCCTGATAGGAGTCAGGGCTTCTCATTTTCGTTATATTACCTAAGGGGGACAGGCCAATGACCAGCAGCTGTTTAACAGCATTGCAGCGGAATATCAGTGTGATGTGGAAGACTGTATCAGAAGATTGCAATTTGGCTTGCGATTATTGTTATTATAGTACCTGTGGAGGAAAACCGGGCCCAAAGATTAATCGAATTGATTCTGGTATTTTGGAAAAATTTATTAAAGAATACATGGAAATGTCTAATGGAGCTGCTACTTTTGCCTGGCAGGGAGGGGAGCCACTTCTTGCTGGATTAGATTTCTTCAAAGAAGTGGTCACACTTCAAGCTAAACATGCACCTAAACATACGATGATTTCAAATACACTTCAGACCAATGGAACGTTAATTAATGATGAGTGGGCTGATTTTTTTAAGAAGTATAATTTTCTAATTGGAGTCAGCCTTGACGGTCCGAAAGAGATACACGACGCAAGGAGGATTACATCAAGGGGTCAGGGCAGCTTTGACCGAGTAATGCGTGGAATCAATCATCTGAGGAAACAACAGGTGGATTTTAATGTTTTAACTGTCGTACATAAAGGGAATGTGGCGAAGGCTGCTGAGCTTCTAAACTTCTATGAGTCTGAAGGATTTCCATTTGTTCAGTTTATTCCGTGTATGGACTTTCGCTCTCAAGAGGTGGACTTTCCAGGCAATTATGAAATAACACCTGAAGAATATGGTGAATTTCTTTGTAAGGCGTTTGACTATTGGTATAACAACGGGGAACCACGGACATCCATCCGATTTTTTGATGAAATGTTGAATGTTTATGTGAACCGGGATCCTGGTTTATGCATTCACCGTGCTTCGTGCCCGCAAACAATTATTCTGGAGCAAAATGGCGATGCATTTCCATGTGATTTTTTCATTGATTCGGATTGGAAGATTGGGAACGTAGCCACACATTCGATTGAGGAAATTTTATCACATCCTTTATATGAAAAGTTTTTAAAAATGAAGCCGACATTACCAGAGCCGTGTAAATCCTGCGAATGGAAAAAACTCTGTCACGGAGGCTGTCCTCGAAATCGAAAATGGAGCGATGACCTAATGACATCAGAGGTGGATTATTTCTGTGCTAGTTACAAACAGGTTTATGGGTACGCAGATGAACGTATGAGCAAACTTGGGGATAAAGTAAGGGCACGCTTATTCCAGCAGAATGTGGAGCGTTATTTTAAAGGGAAACTGCCTCAGCGTAATGACCATTGTCCATGTGGAAGCGGGAAAAAGTATAAGCAGTGCTGCGTTACCTTAAGCTTAAAACAAGAGGTTTAAAATACTAATCAAACGTTTGATTAATTGTTTAACATTGGTATATAAGGGCATACAAGACCTAATCAAACGTTTGATTATAAAAAATTTTACTGTTTCCCTTTACTGTTTGGATCCTGAATCGTAACATTCTTCGGGCGTTCTGGATAACCCGCCTTACCCGCATCATCGGGACCCGTTAGTTGATTCCTTTGATTTAGAACCTTTCCTGTAAATTCAATTGGTTTGTTTTTTGGCATTATTTACACCTCCATGTAATAGTATGGTTGAAAAGTAAATGACAAATTCAACGTTATTGATTAGATTGTATTTATAGAGCCAGAGAGGGTGAGAAAAGATGGCAGTACCAAAACATATTGTTTCAGCGGCTGCAATTGTAGTAAATGAGAAGAATGAAATTTTATTAATCAAAGGACCACGGAGAGGCTGGGAAATGCCTGGGGGTCAGGTGGAAGAAGGGGAATCCTTAATGGACGCCGTCGTCAGGGAAACAAAAGAAGAATCAGGGATCGACATTGAGGTGCTTAAGTTTTGCGGAATCTTTCAAAATATAGATGGGTCGATTTGTAACACATTGTTTTTGGGGAAGCCTGTTGGCGGGGAATTAACAACCAGTCCAGAGAGTCTAGAAGTAGGTTTTTACAAACTAGAAGAAGCATTAGAAATGGTCACCTGGAATAACTTTAGGCAACGAATTGAATATTGTTTAGATGAAAATATGCATCCTTTTTATGTTGGTTTTTAGTCACAAGAAAATACATATAACCAAAGCGGCACCTTTTCTTGGTGCCGCTTTGGTTTGAGAAGAAATTTATCGATCTATTTTTTGACGATGTTTCATTTTATAGACAATTGTGGCTAAAATATTCGCAAGGAAGAAAATCATACTTCCCTGTACATTAGCATGTAATACTTGTTCTTCGAATTTCATATTTTCCATCATTTCACCTTGGCTAATACCCTTCTTCTCGTTCGCTTTCCGCATTTTTTCCATTTGCTCTACATAACGGTATTGAAAAGGGATTAAAATCAAAGATAATAGAATGTATCCGCCCACAATGATCAATAACACTTCGCTCATCTAAACTTCCCCCTAATAAATTTCTATCATCCCCCGAAAAATAAATCTAGAATATTGGAAGAAGTGGATGATTTCTTATTATAGAATTCGGAGTACCCGCACTTTTTACAGAAGATAACGATAAATGTGTTGTGTTGAACATCAAATATTTTTGATAAACCCGTCCCAGTCATGGCAACTTCTTTTTGGCCCGTATCTCTAGAACCACATTTTATACAACCTTTTTCGCTCATTACAATCCCCCCTGTCATGAACACTTCCATATATTTACGGAAAGGGAAGCCGAAATGTTTCATAATAATCAAATATTTTAGCTTGTACCCTCTCATGAAAAAAGGTAAAATGCAATAAAACTAGAAAAGAGGGATGAAAGTGGCATTTGATGTTTCAATGTTAGGTATGGGTTATTTTAGCCTTGACGCGGCAGCGGTTGATAAAAGTCCAAGTGAGATGGTAATCACTGACGATAAAGAGGAAACCTTTTACATCGTATCACGAGAAGTTTACGAAGATGGTCCTAAGCAGGAAGGATATAAAATTGTTGTTAACGAAGGAGAGTAATATCTCTTTTACCAAAAAGACACATATTTAACTTACGAGTTTTCTACCGAATATTTTTGCAATAAAAATAAATGGCTTAGTTCAATACTGAGCCATTTTTTTATGATTTCTATTCGCTTTTTCTACGATTGCTCCCGTTCCTATTCGTACTTTCTTCATCATTGAAAAGATTTTTTTCACGCCTTAATTCAATAAGGTACTGAAACCAATACAGTAAAAATGCCTTTGAAAAGAAGTAAAGGAAAAATTGGAAGTTGTTAATTTGAACCAATCTATAATACCTGAATTTCTTTGAAAAATAGGTGACTAGAAATGTAAAGTTAGCGGTTGAAATTCCATTTAGTAAAATAAATTGCATAAAGTTTCCGTATGTCCACTTCAAAAACCACAAAGAGACTGCTAAAAACGGACCAATTTGAAAAGGTAATTCCCCAAAAAAAGGTGATTTGGTTTTGTTATAGAACACCCACCATCTATGTTTTTTCCCATATCTTGCATGAAGCATTTCTACCAGGAAGATGAGGAGTGAGGCAGGTAGAAATCTTTTTATGTTACGTGTCCCTAATAGGGGCAGGGTTAACCATGATAGTAAGACCATAGAAATATTAAGTAAATTTTGAACTTTTATTTTCACTGCTTACATCATCCCTTTTTTTCTCAGATTTCACCTTTCTTATACTATCCACTAAAATGCATTATATGTAATCTGTTCAACCACTACCGTACGTACACAAACATGAACTTTTTAATGCCTGTTTCCAATCCAAAGAATAAAATAAGTAGTCGGAAAAAACTATTTCTTTTTAAAAACGAATCAAGCGCTTGATTAAAATATTTAATAAAAACATAGTCCTCATGGAAATCTATACAGTGGAGGGGATGCGCTGTGTTGTTTTCTACAAAAGGGGATGCTCACAAGGTTTATCTACGCTTGAAAAGAACGTTACAAAATGGCAATGCCATTAACCATATGATGGAATATCAAGAAATTGAAGAAATCCAAACTCTTTACAAGTCGCTCGATAGCCATACCTTGCAATTGATTCATTACCGAATGATCAAAGAATATAACGGGTCGGGAATAATACCAATTCTGGTTTCTTCAGCTCCGTGGTTGTTGCTCTTGTTTTCAAAGCAATTATCTACCTACTTATTTCATGAGGGAAAATGGCTGTGGGCAGGGTTTAGTCTCGTTTACATTATTGCCCTTGCTGCCAGTGTGATTATCCATTTTCGCGAAAAAGCATGGGCTGCTTTTCATATGGAAATCATTCAAGATATTTTAAAGGAAAGAGAAAATGCAAAAGCTTAGGGACATTCTAATGCTTAAAGTCCTTGGGCTTTTGCTTCCAGAATTAAACTTTTTTTATTTATTGAATATCTGATATAGTAGTCTTTAAGAAAGATAGGGGAGAGGAAGAGTACACGATGAAATGTTACTCAATTGATTTAGACGGTACTTTGTTAAATTCTGAACATAATATATCTGAAGCTAACCTGCAAACCATGAATGAATTACTTGAAGAAGGTCATGAGGTAATATTAAACACAGGTCGTGCTTTTGCTGATGTTTTTAAAATAAAAGCGTTAGAAAATTTACAGATTCCTATCTTTTGTGTTAATGGATCTGTATTATTCTCGCCAACAAGAGAATTATTATATGAGGCGACGATACCGCTAGAAACATATAAAGAAATTTTCTCAATATTAAAGGGATTAGGTGTTGGCATATTAGTCTATACCAATTATGGAGGATTTCCATCTACTTTACCCCCGCTGCATAAAAAAAGTAAAGAAGAACTCAATACTCTATTTGAAGAATTCAATTACGATGAAATTCTTGAAAAAGATCAGTTGAAAATTTATAAATTAATTGCTCTGACACACGTTGATGAACTAGAAAAAGTGGAAGTAGTTAAGATGGCCCTCGGAAATAAGTTCGATATTTCAATGGCTTCTTCATTTCCTAATAATGTTGAAATTACTTCAAACGAAGCACATAAAGGCAAAGCATTATTGCGCTATCAGAAAATGATGAATCTCGAGTTTGATGAAATTATCGCTTTTGGAGACGGCGGTAATGATCTTGCTATGTTCGAGGTAGCAAGCACTTCTGTTGCCATGGCAAATGCTCCGCTTCATGTACAGCAAAAAGCGGACATCGTTACAAAATCAAACGATGAAGATGGCTTTGCACATGCTGTTCGTCATTTGCTTAAACTCCATACCGAAATACTAGTATAGTAAGAAAAGGCCTAATTTCCCATAGAGTAGGGGAATTAGGCTTTTTTTTGTTCTATTTTGTTACTGGTTTTTTCAAGAAGCCCATTAATAATGCAGACACAATAGCACCAATCACAACTGCTAATAAATACATTAACCAGTTGCCGTCTACTAGAGGCATTACAAATACTCCGCCGTGTGGGGCACGAAGACCAATATTAAACATCATCGATAGACCCCCAGCAATGGCAGAACCTGCCATGACGGAAGGAATTACGCGAAGTGGATCAGCTGCCGCAAATGGAATCGCACCTTCTGTAATAAAGGATAAGCCCATAATATAGTTTACTTTTCCTGCTTCCCGGTCTTGTTTGTTAAATTTATTTTTAAACAATGTAGTTGCAATTGCAATAGCTAATGGAGGAACCATACCAGCAGCCATGATGGCAGCCATTGGCGCATAAACTCCATTTGCTAACAATCCTGTTCCAAACACATAGGCAGCTTTGTTAACTGGACCACCCATATCAAATGACATCATTAATCCTAATATAATACCAAGTAAGACAGCATTCCCTGTACCTAAACCTGATAACCACTCAGAAATGGCTGTATTTAATGCACCTACAGGTTTATTGACAACAAACAACATGATAAATCCGGTTAAAGCGATACCTAGTAACGGATATAAAAGAATGGTTTTAATTCCTTCTAAGGATGCAGGCATACCAGACAATACCTTTTTCAAACCAACCACTAAATATCCAGCTAGGAAACCTGCAACAAGTCCGCCTAAGAAGCCTGCGCCGCCGCTTGTAGCCATCATTCCTCCAACCATACCTGCTGCAAAACCAGGACGGTCTGCAATACTCATGGCAATAAATCCAGCTAGAATTGGAACCATTAAGGCAAATGCATTTCCGCCGCCAATGGTCATTAGTGCTTCAGCGATTGGATGATAGGTTGGATCATCTGGATTTGCTGCATTAATACCGAACATAAAGCTGATAGCGATTAAGATACCGCCGCCAACAACAAACGGAAGCATGTTGGAAACACCGTTCATTAAGTGTTTATAAATAGTAGAACCGATGCCTCTTCCAGTTTGTTCGCTTTCCTGATTGGATTTTCCGCTGCCACTATAGATAGGAGCGTCCTGCTTTAATGCTCTTTCAATTAATTCCTTTGGTTTACGTATCCCATCAGCAACGGGTGTTTCTAATACATGCTTGCCATTGAAACGATTCATTTCCACTTTTGTGTCCGCAGCAACAATAACAGCAACAGCATTTTCGATTTCTTCTGCTGTAAGAACATTTTTTGCACCGCCAGAACCGTTCGTTTCAACTTTAATATCAACACCCATCTCTGCTGCTTTTGCTTTTAACGAATCGGCAGACATATAAGTATGGGCAATACCAGTAGGACATGCTGTTACAGCAACAATAAATTGTTTCTTGCCAGCCATGGATTGTTCTTCTTCTTTTTCTTCTTGGTCATGTGAATTAATGATGGTTAAAACTTCATCCGCACTATTAGCTTCTAAAAGCTGTTTACGTACCTCATCTTTTAAAAGAATCGTTGAAAGACGAGAAAGTGCTTCTAAATGAGTATTATTTGCTCCTTCAGTAGCTGCAATCATAAAGAAGAGGTGAGAAGGCTGACCGTCAAGAGATTCATAGTTTACACCAGCAGTTGATCTACCGAACGCAATCGCTGCATGTTTAACAGCGTTTGTCTTTGCATGGGGGATGGCAATACCTTCGCCAATCCCTGTAGTGCTTTGTTCTTCTCTTTTAATAATAGCTTTTTTATACTCAGAGCGATCGTTTAACTTACCTGCATTGTCTAAAACACTTACCAATTCTTCAATGGCATCGGTCTTTGTTGTACTATTTATTGAAAGGTTGATGGTTTCTTTGGTTAATAACTCTGTAATTCTCATCGTCATTCTCCTCTTAGGTTTGACTTTTCTATTTTAACTTGAGGGAGCAAGCCTTCCATTTTTTCACGTGTGCATAATCCGATTGAAAATGCCGTCGCACTGCCGGCAGCGATACTAAAACGGAAAGCTTCTTCTATCGATTTTGTTTTTTCATAGGTTGCAATAAAACCAGCTACCATGGAATCTCCTGCACCCACTGAGCTCTTTACATCGCCTTTTGGACTAGTGGCAATTAAGGCAATGTCCTTATTGATGAGAACAGCTCCTTTATCAGCTAGGGATACAATCACGTTTTGAGCTCCTTGTTTTACAAGTTCCTTCGCATACGGAATGACCTCTTCACAAGAGTTGATAACGGTATTAAATAGCTCACCTAGTTCATGGTGATTTGGTTTGATTAAGAAGGGGTTTAGTGGAAGCACCTTCTTAAGTAATTCACCTTCCGCGTCGACAACGAACTTTGTACCATTTTCATTACATAGTTTAACAAGCTCTTCATACGTACTCTTTGGCATAGTGGATGGAATGCTGCCAGCAAGTACAAGAGTATCTTCGCTTGTCAGTTGGCGAATTTTTGCCTTTAAGGCTTCTAAGTTATCTATTGTAATGTTGGGTCCTTTTGCATTAATTTCTGTTTCTGTATCAGACTTGATTTTTACATTTATTCTTGTATCTTCATCAACTAATACGAAGTCGGTGTGAATTCCTTGTGATTTTAAGAAACCTTCAATATAACTGCCGGTAAAACCGCCAATAAATCCTAGAGCGTGACTATCAACATCTAATCTTTTTAACACTTGAGAAACATTGATTCCTTTGCCGCCTGGAAATTTGGTTTCATTTTTTGTTCGGTTTAACTCACCAAGTGTTACCTGATCTACTTCTACGATGTAATCAAGTGATGGGTTTAACGTAACCGTATAAATCATGATGTAACCACCTTAATTTTAGTCTTACTATGGTATTGGTCCTTTGTATCTGGGTCTAATTCATTTGTAATAATCGTTGCTAGATGAAGGTCGGTAATTTTTGCAAAGGCAACTTCCGAGAACTTGGATTCATCTGCTACTACATAGGCTTCACTCGATAAGGAAATTGCTAGTTGTTTCACCATTGCTTCTTCAGGGTCGGGAGTTGTATAACCGAATTGTGAATGAATCCCGTTCACTCCCATAAAGCATTTATCGAATCGATAGTGTTCAAGACTATCTAATGCTCCACGCCCAATCATGGCTTTAGTGGTTGGTTTGGCAAAACCGCCTATTAAAAAAGTCTTTATATTTTTTTCTAGAAGTTCACTTGCATGTGATAGACCGTTTGTGACAACCACAATATTATCTGGAAGAAAAGGAATCATTTCATATATAGTTGAACCTGCATCCAAATAAATACAGTCACCTTCGTTCACTAACCCTCCAGCATATTGAGCGATTTGGCGTTTTGCTTGAAGGTTTTTGGAAGATTTCTCTGTCATACTTGGTTCTTGGAGTTTCCCTTGGAGCCTTGCAGCACCCCCGTGAACTCGTTTGAGAAATTTACCTTGTTCTAACTGTATAAGATCTCTTCGAATCGTTGACTCAGATGAATTTGTTAATTCAACAAGTTCTTGAAGTTTAACAGAATTTTTTACTTTCAATGCTTCTAATATAATTTGATGGCGTTCTGGCTCTAACATCATACCTGCCTCCTAAAACGCTTTCATGGCTTTTTCTATTTTCATTGTACAATTAAAAACAATTAAAATCAATCAAAAAAATTCAATAACGTTCTTTTTCATTCAAAAAACACCAAATTAAAAAGGACGCGTTTTTAGCGTCCTTGTAACAAATAGTGTTTCCAATATGAATGTAAATGTTTCTGATAGTTTACTAAAAACACACTCATGAGAAATAATAACGATTTAGTTAAAAATATAGATATATTTGAAACCTTATTGAGTATAATACGTATAAGTAAAGTAGCGGTATCGAAAAAAATTTATAGATAGGAAGAATAAATTTGGGCACAAATATTTTAGTAATAGCAAATTATATCTATGATATTTATTATTGGTTAATTTTGATTAATATTTTTGGCTCCTGGTTCCCGCAATTCCAAACATCCAAAATAGGGACACTGGTTGGGAGACTGGTTAATCCTTACTTATCTATCTTTAGGAAGTTTATCCCGCCGCTAGGTATGATTGATTTTTCACCAATCGTTGCTATTTTTGCATATAGCTTTATCGGGAGATTTGCTTTAGAAGGTCTTCGCCAATTGTTAATCATGGTTGGTGCATTTTAATTAAACATGTCTTACATATAGGGCTTTACTTACTTTTCTTCGTAAGTAAAGCCCTATTGCTGTTTTTTCAGTATCACTTAATTGGTAAATTAAGTTAAACTTAAAGATAGAAAGACAAAAAGGGGAGATTAGGATGAAATCGGCGTTAATACTTGGGGGAACGCAATTTGTTGGAAAGAGGCTGGTCCAATTATTAATCGATGATAGGGTCAAGGTTACGATTGCAACAAGAGGTTTGACAGCTGATACCTTTGGTAATCAAGTTACTCGATTGAGGATTGACCGCCAAGATGCGGGGTCATTAGAAAAGGCTTTTAGGGATAAAAAATGGGATGTTGTATTTGATCAAACCTGCTATTCCTCACAAGAAGCTCTTGATACACTGAAAGCACTAAAGGGAAAAGTTAAAAAGTATATCTTTACATCCAGTCAGGCAGCTTATGATTTTGGAACGAATCATAAAGAAGGGGGATTTAACCCTTTAGAATTTACCCCGTTTTTAAAAACTAGGAGAGAGTACATAGGGTATGTTGGTTATCAAGAAGCAAAACGGGCTGCCGAAGCCATTCTTTTTCAGAATGCTGAGTTCCCAGTTGTTGCTGTACGCTTTCCGATTATAATTGGAAAAGACGATTATACGAATCGTTTACACTTCCATGTGGAGCATGTAAAAGAAGGAAAAACGATGTTTATTGAACATCCAGACTTTCGATATAGTTTTATTGATTCAGGCGAAGCAGCAGCCTTTTTATTAAGTATGGCGAAGTCCGACTACCAAGGTCCAATTAATCCAGGTTCTGAGGAAGATATCAGTTTGAGTGAATTAATCAAACTTATTGAGAATCTACTTGGCAAGAAAGCAATAGTAAGTGCAGAGGGTAATCCATCTCCCTATAATTTGCCTGGATCATGGTCAATCAATACGAG
Source organism: Neobacillus niacini NBRC 15566 (assembly GCF_001591505.1). GTDB lineage: Bacteria > Bacillota > Bacilli > Bacillales > Cytobacillaceae > Neobacillus > Neobacillus niacini. The sequence goes on along the minus strand of NZ_BCVA01000027.1, from coordinate 2,960 downwards.
TCTTGCAGAATCAATGGGCTTTCGATTTACATCGTTAGATTGTCTTTTAACAGGTTTAATTCGTTACTATTCATAGAAAAATAAAGGGGGAACTACGATGATAGAAAGAGCAACAATAAATGAGTTACATTCTTTGGCGGAGCTGTTTGATTCATACCGAATCTTTTATAAGCAAGAATCAAACCTTGAAGGTGCAGTGTCTTTTTTAAAAGAAAGATTAGTAAACGAGGAATCAGTCATTTTTCTTGCTTATGAAGACAGCAATCCGGTTGGTTTTGTTCAGCTATATCCGACCTTTTCCTCAGTTAGTATGAAACGTTCATGGGTACTAAATGATTTATATGTCAATGCGTCTGCCCGCAAGAAGGGATTTGGGGAGAAGTTAATAAAAAAGGCGATTGAATTTGCAGAGGAAACCGGGGCAAAAGGTGTGGCGTTAGAGACAGGTCATGATAATGTAACGGCACAGAGCCTCTATGAAAAAATCGGTTTTAAAAAGGAAACTAATTATTTTTATTATTTTTCACTTTAAAGGATAAGTAGTAAATTATAGGAAATAACACAAACTACTCCTAGAAAGAAATTAATATTTCATTTCAATTAGGAGGTAGTTTGAATGAATAATAATGAAGAGAATACAACCATTATTTCAAATGATGCATTACGAGGGAAACCTTATCTGGATATTGACCGTGTGATTACAGAAGGTAACGCGCGTGGTTCCATTTATCATAATAATGATCAGGGTAGTACGGAAGAATGATTTAATTGACTTTTAGAAATTATTCGAATACTATATGGTTAATTTAACAAATAAAGGCAAAGAAGAGAAAAAGTAAAATGACATGGTTTTTTCACAGAGAGCTTCGGCAGCTGAAAAGAAGCAAAAACACTCATTTGAACAATGGTCTCTGAGCTTCGTACTGAACATACTGAAAGGTATTAGTAGGCTGCGACGAGTTTTGGCACTCGTTATCCATGTCACAGTATAAGAGTATATTTTGGGTACTCCGTACTTGCTAAGGCAAATAGTGTGAGCTATTTGCGAAATAAGGTGGTATCACGTGGATTATCAAACCTCGTCCTTAACTTTTAAAGTTTAAGGTCGGGGTTTTTTTGTTTTTTCAAAAGAAAATAGGAGGTTTTATTGAATGAGTATTTTTATTGGTGGGGCATGGGCCTATGCGAATGGTTCCTTGCATTTAGGGCATATTTCGAGTTTACTGCCAGGGGATATTTTGGCAAGATATTATCGTTTAAAGGGAGAACAGGTACTTTATGTTTCAGGCAGCGATTGTAATGGAACGCCTATTACGATTCGCGCAAGGCAGGAGGGAGTACAGCCGCAAGTTATTACAGACCGATATCACCAGGAATTCCAAGATTGTTTTTCAAAATTAGGGTTTTCATATAATTGCTATACACGTACCGATACCGAACATCACCACAAATTGGTTCAGGAGATTTTTTTAGAGCTGCTTGATAAAGGGCATGTCTATAAAAAAGAAATTGAGCAAACTTATTGCGAGGAATGCGCTCAATTCTTGCCGGAACGTTATGTAGAAGGAACCTGCCCTGTATGCAAAGAGCCATCTCGAGGGGACCAATGCGATCATTGTTCGACTATTTTAGAACCTTTTGAGTTGTTGAATAGCAGGTGCAAACTATGTGGACATCCGCCTACTACACGCTTCACAGAGCATTTCTATTTTGCCTTAAGCTCATTCCAAGGTCAGTTGGAGAACTATGTACAAACAGCGGAGACTAACAAGCTTTGGCGAGAGAATGCTGTTTCGCTTACAAAGAGATATTTAAAGGAAGGTTTGCAGGATCGAGCCGTTTCGCGGGATTTGCCTATTGGAGTAAGTGTGCCTGTTGCTGGATATGAGGAAAAGAAAATCTATGTTTGGATTGAGGCTGTTTCTGGATACTATACCGCCAGCAAGCTTTGGGCAAAGGAATCTGGCAAAGATGATTCATTGTTTTGGGAGGCTTCTGCTAGATCCTATTACGTTCACGGAAAGGATAATATTCCATTCCACTCCCTTATTTGGCCGGGAATCCTGGCTGGACTTGGAAAGGAACCATTACCGACACATATCGTTTCCAATGAGTATTTGACCTTGGAAAAAAAGAAATTATCAACCAGCAGAAATTGGGCTGTATGGGTACCTGATATTTTAGATAGGTATGATCCTGATTCTATCCGATATTTTCTAACGATTAACGCACCCGAGAGCCGGGACGCTGATTTTTCCTGGAAGGAATTTATTTATAGTCATAACAGTGAATTATTAGGGGCGTATGGAAACTTAGTAAATCGAACATTGAAGTTTATTGCAAAATCGTTTGATGGGGTTTTACCAGAAAAGACGATATCTTCTGTCGTACAGGATAAAGTGAATGCTCTGTATGAGGTAACTGGGCAGCTAATTGAAGAGGCATCCTTCAAACAAGGGTTGGAAAAAGTATTTGAGCTGGTGCGGTTTTCAAATAAATACTTTGATGAACAACAGCCGTGGAAGCAGATTCACGAAAACGAAGAGTCTTGCAAGCAAACACTGGCCGATTGCATTTATTTAATTGCTAACATTGCTCATATCTTAACACCGTTTCTTCCGTTTTCAAGCGAAAAGGTTAAGAATCTGCTCAATATTTCAGAGACAAACTGGAAACCTTTTTTAGTTAAACCAATCGTTCTTTCCGACGTTGAACCGTTATTTGAACGTATAGATCCTAGCAGAATTGAAGTAGAGCTAGAGAGGTTAAATAAACAAACTGTTTAAAGGTTCTGTGATGACCGAAAGTCATCTGAAAAGTGGTCATCATGAAGGTTTCATGAAGCCCGAAAATCATCGAAAAAGTGAAAAGTGGTTATCATGAAGGTCCCATGAGGCCCGAAAATCATCCAAAAAGTGAAAAGTGGTCATCATGAGGGTTTCATGATGACCGAAAATCAT
>NZ_BCVA01000026.1 GCF_001591505.1 Neobacillus niacini NBRC 15566 | reverse complement strand
CCAATCCCCTTGCTTGGGGACAAATCTTAACAACTCACGCTTGGTTTTGTCCCCAATCCCCTTGCTTGGGGACAAATCTTCCAAACTTTCTCTCTGTTTTGTCCTCAATCCACCTGCTTGGGGACAAATCTTCCAAACTCGCTCCTTGTTTTGTCCTCAATCCCCCTGGTTTTAAAATGAATCTTCTATTTTTAGGAAAAAACAGACGAACCGCAGGGACGATTTGTCTGTTTCAAAGCCATTTACCATTCGATCCCTTTTGTTTCTAGAGATTTACGTAATCTTTTGATGGCCTGATTATGAAGCTGCGAAATGCGGGATTTGTGTAACCCAAAAACTTTACTGACGTCTGTAAAGCTTAAATTTTCGAAGTAAATTAATGCCAAAATAAGCTTTTCTCTTTCGGGCAGGGTCTCAATCAACTCAGCTAACGCTTGTTTCCGTTCTTTCGCCTCTAGCCATTCGTCCTGTTTAATCGATTTGTTGTCCTCAATTTGTTGAACCGCTGCATTTTCCTCTAAGCTTTTCGGTTCGTCTAATGAGTCTTGATGAATAAAAGATAGTTGTAATTGTGTTTGTTCATATTCTTTCATGCTTATACCCATATGTTCACTTACTTCTGTCGGAGTGGGGCGGCGCATATAGGACTGCTCTAATGTCTCCAGGGCATTCCAGTATGTTTTCTCTTTTTTTCGCAATGTTCGGGATACATGGTCATTTTGTCGTATTCCATCGAGAATTTCGCCGCGGATCCGCTGAGCAGCATATGTTTCAAATTTGATTCCTTGAGAAGGATCAAACTTTTTACCCGCATCCCACAAACCTGTCATTCCATAAGAAATGAGATCATTTTCATCTGCCGCATCCGATAAGCTTCGTTTCATATGCCTCACAACTCTATGAACCAATGGAATATATTGATCCATTGCCTCTTCCACATTCCAATTCACTATATATTCCCCTTCCCAAACATTATGACCTTAGCAATCTTGAAAAATTACGAATAAACCCTTTAATTCCTTTGTTGTCTTCTGATACCGTAGAACCTGTCACAAATCTTTCAGCTAAGTTCCTTAGCGTTACTGACGCCGGAGATCGTGGAAATGCGATATAAAAAGGTACTTGTTTCAATACCGCTTGCGTAACGGCGGCGTCATCTGGGATCGCTCCAAAGATCTTTATTTCTTTTTTTAAAAAGGATTGAACTGCTAGTTTGACTTTACTAGCCACCTCTATTCCTTCTTTTTGGCGCGATACCCGGTTTACCACCAATTGAAAAGAGAGCGCAGGATTTTGGCTATGTAATATTTTTATAACCGAATAAGCGTCTGCTATCGCAGTCGGTTCAGGCGTTGTTAGGAGAATAATTTCATCGGCTGACAAATGACATTGTTGTGATTCAACGGTTAATCCTGCACCGGTATCAATCAAAATAATATCGGCATACCCATGAAGTTTTTCTAACTCCTGAAAAAAATACTGTCTCTCCTCGTCCTTTAATTGAAGAAGTTGCTGAAATCCAGAACCCCCTGCAATATATTCCAACCCGCCCGGTCCTTTTTCTAGTACACTCCAAATGCTTTTCCGTTCTCGGATCATATCCCATAAGTGTTGTTTTGGAGTTGCCCCCATGAGAATATCTAAGTTTGCCATACCAATGTCGAGATCGATTACAACGACTTTCTTTCCCAGCTCCATCAAACTAAGCGCAAAACTTAAGGTGAAGTTTGATTTCCCCACTCCACCCTTACCCGAGGCAATCGTGACAACACGGGAAGTCCGCTCATGGCTAACTAGTGAGTTAGATAAATGTCTTAATTGGTGTGCTTGATCCTGTTTCATGCTCATCTACTCCTAAAATCTTTTTTGCCATAAAAACGGGGTCTGTCTTCATAATATCCTGCGGAACTCCTTGTCCTAAGCTCACATAGGACAAAGGATATGGATAGTGATAGACCATATTAAGAGCAACACCGTAGCAGCTTGTTTCATCCCATTTTGTTAAAATAAGCTTGTCAATTGGGACAGATTTCATCTGTTCCACGATGTTCCGCATATCCCGCCAACGGGTTGTCATACTAAGAACTAGGTAATTTTCCTGCGGTGTATCACAGCGTAAATATTGATTGATTTCTTCAACATATTCTTCTTCTAGATAATTTCGGCCGGCGCTATCCATAAAAATCAAATGACAGCCTTTCAATGCCTCCATCGATTTTGATAAATCATCTGGACTGGAAACGACTTCTAACGGGATGTTCAAAATCCCCGCGTACGTTTTCAACTGCTCCACCGCCGCTATTCGGTATGTATCCGTCGTCAATAAACCAACTTTCTGTCTTTGGTGAAAAACTCGGGCTGCCGCTAACTTGGCAATCGTGGTCGTTTTACCCACACCCGTAGGACCGACTAAGGTAATTAGAAAAGGAGTAGAATCTGTATCCTTTTCTTGTCCTTCTTCAAAAAGCTGCTCAATAATCGTCATGAAGCTTTGCTCAATCTCTTGAGGAGTTAGGTTTTGAATCTGATTCATTTTCACTTTTTTTACAATATACTCAATTACTTCTTCATCCACTTCTTGTTCCCGCAGGCGCTGTACCCACTTTTTTACCGTGGTTGGTAAAGTTTTCTGTTCATCTTTAACGATTGTCTTAATTAATCCCTTTACCTCGGACAGCTCTTTTAGTACTTCCTTCTGGGTAACGTTCACCGGTTTTTCGGCTCTCATATTCGACTCCGCATGAGTTGACTTTTCGGGATAATGATCAGCAGCCGCTACCACTTCGACCTGTTTTTTTCGAAACAGACCAAAAAATCCTCCTGTTTTAATGGGCTTCGTTTTTAAGATAAAAGCTTCTGTTCCTAAATCATGGAAAATCATTGGATAAGCTTCCGTTACCTTGTTGACGACATAGGTTTTGATAATCATAGATTAACCACTCCAACACTTTGAACCTCAACGTTTGCCTCTAACTCGTTATAGGAAAGAATAGGGATATCAGCCAATGTTCGTTCCATCATTTGCCGTACATACATCCGAATCCCTGCGGATGTTAAAATAATCGGCCGAATTCCAAGTTGGGACATTTGCTCAATTTTTTGAGAAAAAGAATGGATCATTTGGCTTGAGGATTCAGGGTCTATGGTAAGAATATCCCCTTGCTCTGTCCTCGTAATCGACTCTGCCAGTTTCTTTTCAATTCCTGCTCCGACCTGAATCGCGTGAACTACGCCGTTCCGAACATATTGAGACGTTAATTGACGGGCCAATGCCTGCCTTACATATTCCGTTAAGATGTCAGGATTTTTCGTGTAGACAGAGTAATCGGCGAGTGCCTCAAAGATAGAAGTAAGACTTCTGATTGAAACATTCTCTTTTAACAGCTTTTGTAACACCTTTTGAACATCACCAACTGAAAGGACATTTGGTATTAATTCTTCTACTAAAGATGGCTGATTTTCTTTTACATGGTTAATTAATTGTGTCGTTTCTTCTCGTCCTAAGATTTCATGAGCAAATTTACGGATCGTTTCAGAAAGATGCGTGCTGACGATTGAAGAAGGGTCGATGACCGTATAACCAAACAGCTCGGCCTCATCCTTCTTATCTTCTGTAATCCATAGCGCAGGCAGTCCAAATGTGGGCTCTACTGTTTCAATTCCGTCGATTCCATGTTCCTCATCATTCGGATTTAGCATTAAGAAATGGTCTAATAAAATCTCGCCCTTGGCTACTTCATTTCCTTTTATTTTTATCACATACTCATTATGGTGAAGCTGAATATTATCACGAATGCGAATGACGGGAACGACTAATCCCAAATCCAACGCAATTTGCCGGCGAATCGCAACAACCCGGTCTAATAAATCCCCGCCTTGATTGACATCTGCAAGCATGATCAAACCAATGCCAAATTCGAATTCAATCGGATCTTCTCTCAGTAAAGCAAATACATTTTCTGGCTTGCGCACTTTTTCTAGCTCTTGTTCTGATTGCGTAGTCTCGATCGCTTCCTCTTGCTTCGTGCGTTTATTCTGTGTGCTATAGGCAGCAAATGCGAGTAACCCGGCAATTCCCCATGTAAGGAAAATCCCAATGGGTGTGACGACTCCCAGTAATGCAATACATCCCGCAACTACATATAACAGACTTGGGTACAAAGACATTTGCTTCATTAAATCATCACCAAGATTGCCTTCTGAAGCTGCTCTCGTTACCATAATCCCTGTTGCCGTAGAAATTAACAGGGCGGGAATCTGACTCACTAGACCATCACCAACAGATAAAAGCGTAAATGTATTGACTGCTTGGGAAAAATCCATCCCGTGCATTGTCATTCCAATGATAAATCCACCGATGATATTAATAATTAGAATAATGATTCCAGCGATCGCATCGCCTTTTACAAATTTACTTGCACCATCCATGGAACCGTAGAAGTCCGCTTCCCGCTCAACTTTGCTTCTTCTTAGACGCGCTTCCTGATCATTGATCATCCCCGTATTTAAATCGGCATCAATACTCATTTGTTTTCCCGGCATGGCATCTAATGTAAAGCGTGCTGCTACTTCTGCTACCCGTTCCGATCCTTTTGTAATAACGATGAATTGAACAATGACCAAGATTAAAAAGACAATTAATCCAACCACCATATTTCCGCCAATAACAAAGTCACCAAATGTTTCAATGACCGCTCCGGATTTTGCAGTTGAGAGGATAACTCTTGTACTGGACACATTCAAGGCAAGACGAAAGAGAGTTGTCAGCAAGAGAAGAGCAGGAAAGATAGAGAAATCCAGCGGCTCTTTCGTGTTCATCGTAATTAATAGAATCATAATGGAGATGGAAAGATTAATAATTAGTAATATATCTAGCAAAACCGTTGGCAGTGGGATGACCATCATCGCTATGACCATGATTACTGCAATTAAAACACCTAGATTTTTTATCGTCACCACACAACCTCCTCTACTTGCTTAATGTACCTTTCACTTTATAAACATAAGCCAGCACTTCTGCTACTGCCTTAAAAAGGTCTTCCGGAATTTCCTGACCAATCTCTACACTTGCATATAAAGCTCTGGCTAACGGTTTATTTTCCATAATGACCACACGGTGTTCCTTTGCCACTTCCCTCATTTTTAGGGCCAAATAATCCGCACCTTTAGCAACCACAACCGGCACCTTTGTTTTGCCGGCCTCATAGGCGATGGCAACCGCAAAATGCGTTGGGTTCGTAACCACAACTTGTGCTTTCGGAATTTCCTGCATCATCCGTGCACTTGAGATTTGGCGTTGTTTTTCTTTGATTTTATGTTTAATTAATGGGTCACCTTCGGATTTTTTATGTTCATCTTTAATATCTTGTTTGGACATCCGCAAATTCTTGGCATGATCAAATCGTTGATAAAAGAGATCCGCTACTGCAATCACGAGATAGACGGCAGAAATTGTCATCCCCAGTTTCACCGTAAGGGAGCCAAGAAACGAGACCATTCTTAACGGCTCCATTTGCGGCATTTTCAACAGCACCGTTTTTTGCTGCCAAAGAAATATCGCTGTTACCGTCACAATGATCACTAGTTTTAGGATCGACTTAATCAACTCTACCAAGGTTCGTGGTGAAAAAAGACGTTTTGCCCCTTCAACTGGATTGATTTTTTTTAGATCCATTTTGATGGCTTCGGTGGAAACAAGAAACCCAACTTGTGCTAATCCAGAGACAAAGCTGCCTAGCCAAGCTGCCAAGATAATCGGACCCGCAATGATCACACTATCCTTTAAAAGAGTAACGAATAACAACGATATCGATTGTTCCGATATATCGAGCACTAACCAATCACTGAAACCTTGCCGATACATATGTAAGAAGCGTTCGGCCATCTGCTCCCCATAGAAGGACAAGAAAGAAAATGAACATAACAGGACAATGGCATTTGATAAATCAGCACTTTTGGCTACTTGTCCTTTTTTCCTTGCCTCTTTCTTTTTTTGCGGAGTGGCTTTTTCAGTTTTTTCAGCAAAAAGCTGCAAATCTAATCTTACGTACATCGTTTATGCTCCTAATATCTTTAACATTTGTTCGAAGGAGTGAATCATTGTCTGAATCAACTTTTCCATCACCATTAAAAAGACTGGAATAAATACAAATAAAACGATAAAGTGAACAGCCATTTTAATTGGGATTCCGACTACAAATAGATTCATTTGCGGTACCGTCTTGGCTAAGATTCCTAATGCAATATCCACTAAAAAGATGGTTGTAACTACGGGGGCAGCAATTAATAGCGCAATCCAAAACATGTCCTTCACAATCAACAGCGATAAGTGAACGAGATTTTCCGAAACACCCCCAGGCAGCCAGGAATCAATTGGAATCCACTGGTAACTGGCCAACACCCCGCGCATCAGAAGATGATGACCGTCTATGGACAAAAAAAATAAAATCGCAATGATATAGAAGAATCTTCCTGTAAGATTCTCTTGGATTCCGGTTTGCGGATTAAACATTGTCGCCATTGCAAAACCACTCTGCAAGTCAATAAAACTACCAGCAAGCTGAACCGCATACAACAACAGATTTGTAAAAAAACCTAAGCATAGACCTACCAGGACTTCTTTTAAAATAAGAAGAATAAAAGTAGAATCCATCTCAATCATCTGTTCAGGCTGAATCAAGCCAACCACTAGCAAACTTATAAAAAAAGCACTCCCCCATTTAAATGGGGCGGGAATTTGCCTTTCCATCCATAACGGTGCGGTGACAAAGAAACTTGTTAACCGAACAAACACTAACAAGAATATCGGAACTAAATTTAAGATACTCATGGAATTACCCTATGAAACGGGTCAAATTTGATAAGATATCCCGCGTGTAATCGACAAGTTTAGTGAGCATCCAAGGACCAAAAAACAACAAACTGACAAAAACAGCAATGATTTTTGGGGCAAACGCTAGTGTCTGTTCTTGGATCTGCGTAATCGCTTGAAAAATACTAATTATTAATCCTACCGCCAAGGCTACACCTAAAACGGGGGCCAAAACGAGGATGGTTAAATAGATCGAGCTTTGCGCAAGCCCCATAATGCTGTCTGGTGTCATAACGTTACTCCTTATTTAAAGCTTACGAACAAAGATTGTACGACCAAGTTCCATCCATCTACTAAAATAAACAGGAGAATTTTAAACGGCAGTGAAATAAGTGAAGGCGGCACCATCATCATTCCCATTGCCATCAGAACACTGGCGACAATCATGTCGATAATAATAAATGGGATAAAGATTAAAAAGCCCATTTGGAAAGCTGTTTTCAGTTCACTAATCGCAAAGGCCGGAACCAAAGCCGTTAGTGGAATATCTTCAATCGATTTGATGTTCTTCGTGTTTCTGTATTCCAAAAAAAGCTGTAAATCACGTTCACGCGTTTGCTTTGCCATAAATTCCTTCATAGGCGAAATTGCTTCATCCAAGGCATCTTCTTGACTCAACTTTCCTTCTAGAAAGGGCTGAAGTGCCTGATGATTCACTTCTTGAAAAGTGGGTCCCATAACAAAAAAGGTTAAAATGATACTAAGTCCCATGATGATTTGAGTCGGAGGCATTTACTGTGTGCCGAGTGCAGTCCGAACAAACGATAGAACAATCGCAATCCTCGTAAATGACGTCATTAATAATAGAATGCTGGGTGCAACCGAAAGAATCGTAAGGAGGAGGATTAACTGTATTGATAATGCTGTCCCTTCGACATCCTCTGAGCCTCCCATATCGAAATGAATCCCTGGCATGGAAGTTATATCCATTGCAGCAAAAACAGAATCTTGTCCTACAAATAAGAGTAAAAAGGTGAGGAGTAGTGGTTTCTTCATCGATTTTCCTCCTTATTTGGCTGATGAGAATCTGATTTTACTTCTTTTAATTGCTTTAAGAGAAATTCATCCCACTTTTCCTGTGAGGTCTTTTTAAGTTGATTGCTCCATTTCGTTACCGAATCAATTGGTTTGTCCGCAAGTGATTCAAGCATCCTTCTTTGTTCTTCCCCCGGCGGGATGGTTCGAATGAGATTCACATCTTCTCCCACTCCTAATAGGTATAAGGTATCCCCCACCATCACCATTTGTATGGATCGGTTGTTACCGAGTGAATGCCCGCCTATTGCATGGAACGGACCCCCTCCAGCGTAAATCTTTGTTTTCTTAGATAAATATTTTAGTACGATAAAAAGAAGCAACAAGATTAATAGGAAAGATCCGATAAATTTTAACGCATAAGGGACCACTGAAGCCTTGACAGGTTCGGGACTTGCTTTTGTTTCCGTTTGATTTACCGGTGTTTCCTTTTCGAATTGTTCATACACCGTTCCCTCTTTTGCTTCTGCGACCGATAATGGGAAAAGAGAAACTAGCAGACTAATCGTAAGTATTCTTATCCATTTTTTCCATGTACACACTAGACTGTCCCTCATTACTTAATTTTTTTCTCTTTTTCCTGATCAGAGATTACATCTGTAATCCGGATAGCAAATTTATCATCCATGACCACTACCTCGCCGACAGCAACCGAATGTTTATTAACGAGCACATCCACATATTCTCCTGCTAATTTATTTAAGCCAATAACCGAACCCTTTTGCAGCTGAAGAATTTCGCGGACACTCATTTTAGTTCTCCCCAGTTCAAAAGAGACTTGAAGAGATACATCCGTTAATACCTGTATTTGTTTTTTTCCTGCAGCGGCAGGGACCTGGTCCGGAAGAGGGGAAAACCGCACGGACTGAACTGCTCCAAAGGATCCGCTCTTTTGTTCTTTCACGTATGCCAGCTCCTTTCAAGAGAAGGTTCTACATGGATAGACGTTGATGAAAATGGCGGATCGCAGCCATTTCATCCATCAGATCCTGCTCGATTTTTTTCTGTTTTTGAACATACTTCTCAAACGCTTTATCCCGCAAATGACTCCATGTTTTTTCATCCTTTTGCTTATCTAACAGATCTATTTTTTTATCAGCCATTTCTTTATCAATCAAATCAATCTGCGCTTCTAACTTAGATATCTGCTGGTTTAAATAGGTGAGATACTCATTTCGTTGTTGAATTTCAGCAATGGAAGCAGTCCCACTACCTATTTCTGTCTGTTGTAAAATAAGAGTTCTTCTTTGTTCCAAGGACCGAAGCTCTCCCATAATTGCTTCCTTTTTCATCCCAATCTGCCCTAACTCTAGTAATGCTTGCTCTTTTTCCTTTTCTTTAAGGTTTAAAATATGAATATATGGAAAATGAAAGGTCACAGTTGTCCATCCTCCCCAAATTTAGTTAGCAGTTGATTAATGGTTGTATCTATCGATGGGGATTCATTTGTCCCTTGCTTCACAAATTGATCAATCCATTCTTTTACATCCACAGCCCGGTCAATTTCCCGGTCCGTTCCCCTCTTATAAGCCCCAATTTGAATTAAATCCTCTGCATTTTGATAAACACTTTTATGCTGCTTTAGGATCTCCGCTGCTTGTAAATGTTCACGCGTCACAATTTCACTCATCACCCTGCTTACACTCGATAAAACATCTATCGCCGGATAAACTCCTTTACGAGCAAGGTTCCGGTCTAAAACAATATGACCGTCCAAGATCCCGCGTACCGTATCGGCTATCGGTTCATTCATATCGTCGCCATCTACCAATACTGTATAAAAGGCAGTAATACTGCCATTTGCATTTGTTCCCGCTCTCTCCAATAAACGCGGCAGCAAAGCAAATACGGAGGGAGTGTACCCTTTCGTTGCCGGAGGTTCACCAATTGCCAAACCGATTTCCCTTTGCGCCATTGCATAACGCGTGACAGAATCGAGCATTAAATTAACATTCATCCCTTGGTCACGGAAAAATTCCGCAATGGCAGTCGCAATCATCGCTCCCTTAATGCGAATCAGCGCCGGCTGATCAGAAGTGGCTGCGACAACCACGGACTTTTTCAACCCTTCCTCACCTAAGTCCCGCTCAATGAAATCCAAGACTTCCCGGCCGCGCTCACCAATTAAGCCGATGACATTGACATCCGCTTCAGTGTTCCTGGCAATCATACCTAGAAGGGTACTTTTCCCAACACCGCTTCCGGCAAAGACCCCTACTCTTTGTCCCTTTCCAACTGTTAACAGCCCGTCAATCGTTCGAACACCTACACTCAACGGCTCTGTGATCCTCGGTCTGGTTAAAGGATTGGGCGGAAGATTGTCCGTCCCCGTCTCCAGGAGACCGGCTGGCAGAGTGCTTCCATCCATCGGATTGCCGAGCCCATCCAGCACTTTACCTAGAAGGTCCATTCCTACCTTAACGGTTAACGGTTTTCCCGTTGATACAACATCGCAGCCAGGTGCAATGGATTGAAGTTCTCCAAGCGGCATCAATAACACCTTATGATTGCGAAATCCAACCACTTCTGCTTTGATCGGTTTCTGCTGCTGGGGGGAAAAGATATGACAGATATCCCCCAACTTCACATCAGGTCCATGAGATTCTATTGTTAACCCAATTACCTGTGTTACCTTGCCGTTCATTTTGATAGGATTGATGGTTTCTAGCAAATCGAGATAGGGTTTAACATTCCATTTACTCACGAGAATCCTCCTGTTGATAAGCTAGCAGCACTTTTTTGATCTCACTTAGCTGTACATCAATTCTGGCGTCGACACTACCGGAGGAAGTTCGAATAATGCATCCTCCCTGTTCAATGGAATAATCAGGGAAAACCTTGATCTCGACCCGGCCGTTGTTCATGGCTAGCAATTGTTCTCTTTGCCTTTGGACAAATGAGAAATCTTCGGGAGTGACACCGATTGAAATGGACTCAGTTTCGTAAACAGATGCTAGTGTTTGTTTAATAATATGGATTAAGCTATCAGGCTGCATTTTCAATTCCTGCTGTAAAACCTTTTTGGCAATTTCCATTGTTAATTCAATGACAAACGGTTCTGCTTCTTGAATAATTGAAGCTTTTTCTTGATAGGCTTCCTCTAACAAGTAAGCGGCCTTTTGCAGATGCATTTGATATTGCTCCTTCGCATGCTGAACGCCGTCCTCAATCCCCAGCTGATAACCTTCTTCATACCCGCGCCGTTTTTCCTCTTCCAACTGTGCACGAAAACTTTCTTCTTCCCTTGTTCGCCACTCGTTTAATTCTTCTTGTGCGCGTTCCTTTTGCTGCGCTAATTCCAACAGCAATTGTTCTTTCTGATGCTCCACAAATGGCGGTTTGGGCATTACATCCCCAGGCATTGGATCTCGCGCGGGCAAACCAACAACTTTTTGTTCATTTTTTGCGACAACGTTAAATGATTTTAACAGTCTAGATGACACGATTCTCTTCCCCATTTCGAGAAATGATGATGACACCGTCTTCCTCTAATTTACGAATGACCGTTACAATTCTGCCCTGTGCATCCTCTACATCTTTCACACGAACTTGCTCGTTTGCGTTCAATAGTTCTTCAAGTCCCTCTTCACGACGTTTTGAAATGTTCCGGTAAATCGCATCTTTTACTCCTTGGGTGGTCATTCTTAGCGCCAGATAGAGGTCCTGATTTTGAACATCCATTAACACTCGCTGAATCGAGCGATTATCGAGATACGCAATATCATCAAACACAAACATTCGTTGTTTAATTTCATTGGCTAATTCAGGGTCCTCGTTTTCCAATGTTTCAAGAATATTTTTTTCCGTTCCGCGGTCTACACTGCTTAGAATACTGACAATACTATCAATCCCTTTTTGTACTTCATGCTTCTGGGAGCTTGTCATCGTTAATTTTTCTTGTAAAACCTGTTCTACTTGATGGATAATCTCTGGCGAGGCGGTATCCATCATAGCAATCCGCTTGGCAATTTCAATTTGTCTCTCTGGCGGAAAGACGGAAAGTGTTGCTGCTGCCTTTTCTGCATCTAAGTAGGATAAAACCAGCGCAACGGTTTGAGCATTTTCATATTGGAGTAAATGAAAGATTTGTGATTGCTCGACCTGCTGGATAAACTGAAACGGTCTGTTATTCGTCCGATTGCCCATCCGTTTAAGAAAACCTGCAGCTTTATCCGGTCCAAAAGTACGTTTTAATAATTCGGTTGCTGTATCAATTCCCCCATACGAAACGATATTGGAGTCAACGGCCAGTTGATGGAATTCCCTTATTACTCTCTCTTTTACATCAGAGGTAACCCTGCGCAATTCGGTAATTTCCTTAGTGATACTTTCTATTTCACTTTCTTTTAAATGTTTCATGATTCCCGCAGAGACATCGGGTCCGACCGAAAGCAATAATATTGCTGCCTTTTGAGTGTTTGTATACTGTTCCATTTAATCGCTCCCTTAACCCTAATCCCTTGAAAGCCAATTTCGCATCAGTCCCACAAATTCTTCAGGCTGTTGCATTGCCATTTGTTCGACTTGTTTTTTAATGGCCACTTTTTCATCTTCCTTCAACTCAACAGTCTTAACCGGTGCTTCTTGAAACACAGGAAAGGGATCGTCCTCTTCCTCTTTTGATTTTCTCCGGCGCAATAAAGCGATTAGAACAATGAATAAAACCAATCCACCTGCACCAATAAGAGCATACTTCCACCAAGCCCATGCTGGAAGGATACTTGCTTCTTCCTCCAGTTTCGGCATTTCTGCTTTTCCGTTAAATTCCTGAGAGAATACGGTAATTCGTGATTGGACATCTTGATCGGTTAAAGCGTCATTTGAGCTTAGTGCGGTTCGAACTACATTTGAAAGAATTTGTTGAATACTATCCTTTGTTTCCTGTGTTAAGGATGCAGGATTCTCCGGATTTGGCGGTTCAACACCGACATTGATCGTCAAATCTTCAATTTTATATGGACTTTGTACAATTTCATTTGTGATACGATTGACTTCATAGTTCACACGTTTTTCTACTTCTTCTGAAGTGTTTTCTTGAGATGGATTTGTACCTGCATATCCGGCAATATCACTTTCTCCCGTTCCATCCACACCGGAAGTCGTATCTTTTCCACTGTAGTTTTTCGAAATCTCCTCTACACTGACAGCAATGCCTTCATTTTCGGCTGCTGGTTGTACTAAATCCTCACGCTTCTTCACTTGATCAAAATTTAAACGTACAAAGGCTTGAACAAGAACTTTGTTTTGACCAATAACCGTCCCAAGCATTTGCTGCAAGTCTTTTTGAATATCTGCTTCAATATCCTTTTGAATCTTCCGTTGCTGCTCATAATTATCTAATGCACCCGTCAATTGTTCTGGCAGACCCAATCCTTGCCCGCTCTGGTCCGTCATCACAATGTTTTCTTTAGGCAGGTTCGGCACACTTTTTGAAACCAAATGATATAAAACCTCAATTTCCTGTGGTTTCAATTGATATCCTGGCTCCAGTTCAATGACTGCGGAGGCTGAGGCTTGCTCCTTCTCATCGGGTTGGACAAACAAGCTTTCCTGTGGGGTTGTGATTACAACAGCAGCATTTTTTACTCCTTCAACATGCCGCAGAAGATCAGCCACCTCTCCTTGAAGCGCCTCTTTTTCCATTGCATCTAACTGGCGGTCCGTGGCCCCGAATTGCAAATCCTTTGTCATATCAAAAAAACTGATAGTACCTGTTTCGGGAAGACCTTTGGCTGCCAATGAAACTAATAATTGATCAACATCTTCCTTTGGCACCAAAATCGTTGTCCCATTACGATCTAGTTTATAATCGGTAAAGCCTTCTTGATCTAGTTCTGCTTTGATATCGCCAATTTCCTTTTGACTCATCTCCGTAGTGAATAATGGGACATAAGTAGATCTGGATAGAAAAAAGATAGAGAGAGACAAAGCCACAATGATGGCGATAAAAATACCAATAAATAGAAACCTTCTTTTTTTACTGACTGAATTCCAAAAATCTATGTACTTTTCTTTAAAGTCACGTATTTGTTGATTCATGCTCACTCCACTATTTCATCTAAGATTTTACTAGATTTGCATTCTCATCATTTCTTGATAGGCTTCCACTGCTTTGTCTCGTACTTGTGTCGTTAACGAAACGGCAATACTAGCCTTTTGTGCCGCAATGGTAACATCATGTAAATTAACTGCTTCCCCTTTTGCCAGCGATAAAGATTTGGATTCAAAATCTTTCACGGCACCATTGGCGTCTTGAATATACTGATTCAGCACAGATCCAAAAGAGGAATCTGCCGTACTTTGAGGCTTATTAACTGTTGGTAACGATCCCGTAAACGCTTGAATACTTGATATGTTCATTTATTTTTCCCCACCTTATCTTCCAATCTCAAGAGCTTTCACCAGCAGCGATTTTCCTGCATTAAACGCGGTAACATTGGCTTCGTAGGCTCTTGATGCAGCCATTAAATCAACCATTTCCTTTGTAACGTCTACATTTGGCATCATCACATAGCCTTGCTCATTGCTGTCAGGGTTTGCGGGATCATAAACTGCCTGAAATGGACTTGTATCTTCTACGATTTTATTAACTTGGATTCCAGAGAGTTCTTTCTCTAGATAATTGTCAAATGGTGAATTCTGATTTGCCGTCACTTCTACCATTTTTCTGCGATATGGAACCCATTCTCCGTCCACCATTTGTCCTCTTGTCGTGTTCGCATTCGCAATATTCGAGGAAACGACATCTAACTTTAACCGATTCGCTGTTAAGGCTGATCCGCTAATCGAAAGCGATTGAAATATTGACATTTCTCTCATCACCTCGCCCTAATCGCTGTTTTTAATAAATTAAATTCCTCATTTACCCCATACGTTAACGATTGATACCAAATGGTATTTTCACTCAGCTTCGTCATTTCATAATCCAAATCCACACCATTACCGCTGTTTTGGAAAACGGTATTTTCCTGCTCAAGCTTAGGAGTAGGGAGTGGAGACGATTCTCCAATCGGGACATGCTTGGCATTCGTGCGGTTCCCAATAAACTGGCTCTTTACTTCTTGCTGAAGCAATTGTTCAAAGGATACCTTCGTAGGTTTAAAATAAGGGGTATTTACATTGGCGATATTATTTGAAATGGACTTTTGACGCAAAGAGGACGCATCTAACGCTCTCGACATAATTCCAATCATCTGATTCATCTTCTCACCCACTTTTTTCAATCTGCTAAACTATAATGATTTCATCGCCTGTGTCCAAGTTATTTTTAATTCCTGAAACATTCCCTCTATTTCCTTAAGAATCTCAATGTCTTTTGACATATTTGCCTCAATCAATCTCTGTTTCATATAATCATAGAGTGAAAAAAGAGAGTTGGATGTTTCAATCTCCATGTTTAACGTCACCATGAGTTCCGTGATAATTTCTTGGGTTTTCATAATCAAAGAATGTGCCTTCGCTGGATCTTTTTTCTCAATCGCCAGCTTTGCCTGATTCAGAAACTTCACGCCGCCATTATATAGCATGAGTGTCAGCTCTTCTGGTTTTGCCATCATGATTTGATTTCGTTGATAGATTTCATTTGGATTGATCACTTGTGAGATCCCCCTTACTTCTTACTGTCATAAAATACTCCCTTTGAAACAGTGATCCGATCATCATATTGACTTCTAAGATATTGTTCATTTTGTGCGTGACGTACACGATTCGATAGTTTTTTCATTGTCTTTTGCATTTGGATTTGAATTTCTTTCTCTAGCGTAGTAAGTTCTCTAAGCTGTACTTGAATGCGTTCATTGCTAAGAACCATTCCTGCTTGATTATCTAACCTATTAATAGTAGAAATACAGATTTCCCGCTGCTCGATTAAAAGGGGGGCCTTTTCCTCTTCCCCGAGTTGTAATGCACTCAATATCGCCTTCGAGAGCTCAAAATATTGCCTCAACTGTGTTTCTTTTTCCTCTATCATTTTCCCCTCACCCTAATGACTGTCATAAAGGAGATTGGCAAATTTCCTTAATTCTAACTCCGAAGTGCTCTTCAATCACCACAACTTCGCCTTTTGCAATCAACTTGTTATTCACATACACATCAACTGGTTCTCCAGCCATCTTGTCCAATTCGACAATCGACCCACTGGTTAATTCAAGAACTTCGCTAATTCTTTTTTTTGTTCTTCCCAACTCCACAACGATTTCTAAGGGAATATCTAGCAGAAGGTCCAAATTCATTTTTTCATTTGCGTTTTGCCCAAAATCATCCGACTCTAGCTCTGTAAACTGAAAGTGTTCATTGGCTGCACTCTGTTGGCTGCTGCCGAGAAGTGCTTCCATTTCATCTTGTGTGAGTTTCCCCTTTTCAACCATTTTTGCCTTCCCCTTCTATCAAGTGCTCAATTTTAACGGCAACTCTCGACTTCTTCGTTCCTGGATGTGCTAAGAACTTCAATTCTTCATTTACATTTACTTTCAGAGGCTCATCCACCAATTGGTTTAATTGAATGACATCATCGACGTTTAAACCAAGGATTTCTTCCATCGTAATCGTCGCCCGCCCTAATTCCGTAATAACCGGAACAATTAAATGCTCAATCTGTCCTTGTAAAAATTCACTTTCTTCCTTATTTTTCACCCATTTTCCATGTCCGTACCAATTATGGGAGGATAACTTAGGAATAAACGGCTCTAACAATATGTATGGAATACAAAGATGTATCGTTTCTTCCACTTTTCCAACTGTTAGTTGGAATGTGATGACGATGACTGTTTCCGTTGGGATACCCAATTGCAAAAACTGGGGATTGGTTTCCATGTTCAAAAACTTGATCGGGAGCACCATAATATCACTCCAAGCTTTTTGCAGGATTTGAACGACTCCCTCTAATAGACGCTTTAAAACATTGGTTTCAATCGGAGTTAAGGTAGAACGTCCCCATTCCTCTGCTGTTCCTTTCCCGCCTAAAAGTCGGTCAATCATCACAAAAGCCATTTCAGGATTTAAGTCCATCGCCATTCGGATTCCTTGTTCACCTGATTCAAACACACTTAATATCGTAGTGTCCGGCAGCTGGTTAATAAACTCTTCATACAGCATTTGCTCAACTGTCGTAACCTCTACTTGGACAAACGAACGTAACTCAGATGAAATAAAGGATGCAAGCTGGTAAGCAAAGTTTTCATGGATTCTCGTCAGTACCCGTACCTGATCCATCGATAACCGCAATGCCTTTTTAAAATCATATACTTTCAAATTTGCAGGGTTACTTCCAATTGGGGAATTTGACACACGATAGTCCATTCTTCACACATTCCCTTCCACTGTTAAAAAAGACCAACAAAAAAAGACGAGACTACTCCGAAGAATAGTCTCGTCCATAGCTAAATAAACTAATAGATTAGGACAATCTATATTTCGGCAACTGGCTGGCTTACTGTTATTACAATTTAGCCCCTATAGCTTTGCGTCGCTGAGTTTCCTCAGGTTTGCCTTTTTCAATTTTTAAAATTTATTACAAAAAAAGCATAACATTACAACTATTAATTTTCAATTATATTTTGTAGAATACCCCCATAAAATGACGAACATAATCGAATGTTTACGAAAATTTAACAAAATACACTATAAAAATTGAAAAATATGTAAAAAAAGAGAGAAATATCTCGAATGATATTTTCTCTCTTTATCTATTATCGTTTTAAATTTACCAATTCTTCTAATATTTGATCGGAAACTGTAATAATTTTTGAATTTGCTTGGAATCCACGCTGGGCGGTAATCATTTCGGTTAGTTCTTCTGATAAATCAACGTTTGACATTTCGAGTGCGCCTGCGATAACTTGTGCATTACTTCCTTCCGTGAGCAGCGTTGCAATCGAGGCTGAATCAGCATTTGGTGTTAAAGAATACAACGAACCACCGGCTTTCAATAACCCCTTTGGATTGTCAACTGCTATGGTTCCAATTTTCAAACCGGAATCTTCACTTGTTCCATCCGGGTTAACACCAATAATGCTGCCATTCGCATCAATGGAAAACGTAATGTATTGATCTGGGATGGTAATTTTTCCGCCATCTTGGCCGACTACAAACATACCATTCTGATTGACCAAATTATTACTGCTGTCTAATGTGAAATTCCCAGCTCTTGTTAAGAACTGCTTCTGTGAGGCATTTTCGACTACAAAAAATGCATCGCCATCAAGGTAAAGGTCTGTGCCTATATTCGTAGTTGTTGGACTTCCAGGTGTGTGAAGAGTATCAATGCTGCCAACTCTTGTTCCTAAGCCCACCTGAATCGGATTTGTCCCGCCTGAGAGTGGCGCTGGGTTCGCTCCTGCAGTTTGCGTTGGACCTGTTGCCCCTTTAATCGTCTGACTGAAAATATCTTCAAATACGACACGGCCTTTTTTAAAACCTACTGTATTAACGTTCGCAATATTGTTCCCAATAACATCCAATTTTGTTTGAAAACCTTTTAGTCCGGATACCCCTGAATTTAATGAACGAAGCATGTTTTTGTTCCTCCTCTTATTGATTCATTTCCATTGAATCGATTAAACTTGATAGTATTTCTTGATCGCCAATTTTATAGTAAACTTGATTATTTTTATAATTAATCCCTGTAACCGTTCCGCTCTCTTCCACATTGGTTTCTGGGTTTGTCCAGGTGACTTTATTTCCAAGCACATAAGAATATTGACTTAAATTATTGCTAGATTCTAAGTAGGCTGTAAGCGAGTTATTAAGGTTGGAGAGCTGTTCTAATACGCTTAACTGTGCCATTTGTGCCACGAATTCACCGTCTTTCTGCGGCTGCGTTGGGTCTTGGTTTTGAAGCTGCGTAACTAATATTTTCAAAAATGCTTCTTTTCCCATTTCCTGCTTTGGCTGGGTGCTGTTTTTTTGTGCTGAGTAGGAATTGATCGTATTGATTGAAGTCAATGGTGTCCCCCCTTACGCTGTGGTATTTATTTTAGAAACCCATCCAGTTTCAATTGCATAATCTCGATATTCATCCTGGGTTTGGATCAATTGTTGATCGTTACGCTTACGTGAATCTTGCTGTCCATGTCTTGCATTTGAATCTCCCTTTTGTGAGAAAGCCCCCATGAAGTTAGAGTTTATGTTCTGTTGCGAGATATCGATTTTCACGACATGCAGCCCCTGTGTTTCTAAAGCAGACCGTAATGTCTGAACATGTGATTCTAGTAAATCCTTACCTAAAGGAGTCGATGTAAGGAATTCAGCCGTTACTTGCCCCTCCTGAATGGTAACCTTGACATCGACCTTACCTAAATGCTTTGGCGCCAGGGTAAACGCAGCCTCGATTCCATCTTCCAATCCTGTTACATGTATCGAAGATTGTAAAAACTTCGTTATTTCTTGATCAAATTGGTTAGCTTGTACAGTTTGTAAAGGGACACCCTTCTCATTGGAAATAATCGGTTGGGTCGCCTGCGTTGAATGAACCGTGGTGAAGGCGTCCACTGAAGAATTCCTGCCCGTTTGGTTCATATCAAGTAATTCTTTTTGAGTGGAATCCTCATTAGTGACTATCCCTGTTTCTTTAACGTATTCAGCTGTTACTGCCTTTTGATAAATGGTTGCAGTTTCCAGCAGTATTTCACCTTTCTGTCCGTCAACACCCACCAGGCTATTTATTGCCGATTGGAACAAAGGATTATCTGCTGTTTGTTTCGCCATCTCTACGTTTGGCTCAGCTTGGACCTGCACTGCTATCGACCTTTTTTCCATCCCTTCTAGGAGAATAGGATCCGTTAATGCATTTTGCTGCAATGAGGCAGGTTGTACCAATGGGTTAATGAATCCAAAAGGCACCGTATCTTCTTCCTTTTGCTGCTCTTGTACTTGGCCGATAAGTTGTAACAAAGCCTCAAAACCATCAGCCTGTTCTCCCTCACTCGCTGCCATTTTGCCGGTTTGATTAATGCTTTTCATTTGTATTCCTGAAAGCTGGATCACGTTCTGCCACCTACTCACTTTCCTTTGTATAAAAGATACCTATTACGCATAATTACTCCCTGTTGTTAAGGTATCAAAGTAGCGCTGAACACCTGTTACCCAGTGATTATTAAGTTGAGTGGGGTCATTAGCCGCTCCAATTGGTGCATACTTGGCCCCTATTTGAGCGATGGTTAATTTCCCTTTATCTAAATAGTTTTGACGAAGGTTTCGAGCCATATCAAATATGCTCTCTTCAATGGATGAATAGGTTTTTAAACCGTTTTTCCCCATCATCCCTGCCACATTAAATTTAAAACGAGCCGCGTTAGACGTTCCGTTACCCGTTTCATGGATGGAGATAGCTGCCAGGAGAGCAGGATCAATATTATATTTTTTACCAGCCTCTTGAAAAAAGTGACCTGTATTCTGCAAAACTCCCTTTAGATGGGCATTAAGATTGTTGCTGCCCGTCGTTTTAGAAGAGAGAGATTCACTTTGTGGAACTCCTGCCCCAGTCTGAGGGACCAGCGAATCCAAACGAGCTAGTAGAGTTGAAATATCTAGATTGCTAGTTGATTTATGATTCATCTTGGTTTGCAGCAACACTTGTTCAAGTAATTCCTCAAAGGGATTATTTGTTAGACCTGATTGATTAGAAAGGTTACTTTCCCCGAGGCGCGAAGTATCTAAGATCGTTTTGTGAAGCAGCCAATTACTAGACAAAGATCCAATATTCATAGACTACATACCTCCGCCCGTTTGCTGATATAACCAAGAACTTTGTGAATTAAAACGTGACATTGCTTGCTCCATTGCCGCAAATTGGCGATAATATTGTGCTTCTTTACGCTGCAACTTCTCGGTTTGGCGGGCAATATCCGTCTGCGCATTCGACAATAACTTCCCAATAACACTTTGATCATACTGATTATTCCCGGTGAAACCAGCTTTATTGGTCAATTCTTTAATCCCGGCCTGTAAAGTCTCGGAAAGTTGATTGATGACACCACTTGTTCCTTTACTTGCATCCCCAAGTTGGGAAAATAGTTTTTCAACAGCGTCAGGATCTGCTTGAATGGCCTCTCTTAATTTTGTTTCATCCACATAAAGTTTACCTTTGTCCTGATAGCTTCTAGATGAAATCCCGATCGACGAAAGTGAGTTATAAGAACTGCCATTATCGACAATAGAGGTCATCACACTGCGCATTTTTGTAACCAGCCCAGAGAGAATACGATCACTGCGAAGAAGACCACTTTTTGCTTTTTCTTCCCACATTTCAATCTGTTTCTCCGACATCTCACCTTTTTGCTCTTCTAAGAGAGGCTGGTAATCCCTATAGACAGGATCAGTGATGGATTTATT
This sequence comes from Neobacillus niacini NBRC 15566, assembly GCF_001591505.1. Taxonomy (GTDB): domain Bacteria; phylum Bacillota; class Bacilli; order Bacillales; family Cytobacillaceae; genus Neobacillus; species Neobacillus niacini. The sequence goes on along the minus strand of NZ_BCVA01000026.1, from coordinate 61,725 downwards.
CATCTTATCTAGCATGCTATTATATTGATCAACAAAATCTTTAACATTCTTTATAACCCCGTCCGTGTTTTGCGAGACAGTAACGGTACTTGCACCCACCGTTGGACTTTTGAAGGAAAAATTTATCCCCATGATGGTCGCATTATTAGATGGTAACGTCGTAATTTCATTACCATTAAAAATGACATTAGCATTTTGGCCTGCAGCAACTAAGTTAGTTGTGTTTAGGCCCAGTGTATTGTTTAAAAACGCCTGACTTTCTGCGCTTGTATTCATACTCAGATCAATTTTGGCAGCAGCTCCAGTTTCCTTTGTTTTTAAAGTAAACTGTTGCAGGGTTGGATCATAGAAGGCTTGCAGTCCTAAGCTTTTTCCAGTACTGTCTTTTGCACCATTTATTTTTGTCACGACATCGTTGATGGTGTCTGTTGTTTTAATAGCGATAGTCGCCGTTTTTCCCGGATCATTATTGACATTAATTGTTATCGATGTATCAGCTGTTAATTGGGCAGCACCTTGGACAGAATTCCCAAGCGTCTTGGTTGGATCCAAACTTACTTTATCTCCAGTAAAGGCAGCTGAACTGGCCAATTGTTTTACTTCAACAGAATACGTACCTGCTAAGGATGTGCCTGAAGCAGTAGCTGAAACGGCGTTCTCTTGGCTGGAAGAAACATCGAACGTATTATACGTTTTTGATAGACTCATATTTAAAATCGTATTCGACCGAAACGCTAACAAATCTGCATTCCATTGCCGATAAGAATCACTTAACCATGTTTGCTTTTGTTGGTTTTGTTTTAGTTTATTAAGCGAGATACTCTCAGCATTCATCAGCTTTTTAACAATCGAGTCTGTGTCCATTCCTGAAGCAAACCCTGTTAACCTAGTGATAGAGGAATAATTCACTGCTAATCACCTCTCATAAATATATTCTCTTATGTAGTATCGGCAGGTTTTTCAGAAGAATAGAGGGGTTTTTGTAAAAAAATGAGGATTTCCTGATATTTTGGGATTTTTCCTGATATATTTTTAAACGCTATCTCAGCAAAGCAAAACAATTTACTATACAAAAATGGCCCTAGGAGTCCTAGGGCCATCATGTTATTTTACTTCTACAGTTTTCTTGGCAATGATTAAAATGCCATTTTCTAAATAACCACGTAATACAAGGGTAACTTCGCCTTTTTTCCAATCAAAGTCTTCTCGTTCGAATTTGAAATGGCCTTTTTCTGCTTGTTTTTGCAATCCATTATTTTTTGGATCAGCTGCTACACCGTTTAATGTAAAGCTAGATACATCAAAAGAGAGAGATTCAAAGCTTTCCGGTAAGATTGCTTTTACAGTAAAGACTCCTTTGTTTCCTTTAATCACTTTCGGTAGTACCTCAAGAGTTGCAGGAATATACACAAGGAATTCTTTTTCTATTTGCGTTGTCCATCCTGCTGCATCGGTTACTGTAACAACAAGCTTATATGCACCTGGTTCACTAAGCGTAACTTGGTCGCCTTTTTGATAGGACTTACCGTTTACCGTTACCTCTTCAACCGCTATCCCTGAAAGGTTATCGGCAGCAAGGTAATCCAATGTAAAAGTAGAACCAAGCTCCTGTTCTGCAGCGATGTCGAAAGAAACCTTTGGTGCAGTTTTATCAATCTTCACTTCTACTGTTTTAACTTTTTCTACATTACCAGCGTTATCTACGCTGTAGTATGATACCTCATTTATGCCTTCTTCTTTAACGGTAAACGCTGTTCCTTCTACGAATTCTGAGCTATTGATAGAATAGAAGGTTTTCACCACGCCACTAAGTGCATCCGTTGCTGCTAATTCTACTGCTACTTCCCCTTTGTTCCACTGGTTGGCAACATTCGAAACAGTTTCTGGTGCCTCAGTATCGATTTTCACTTCTACTGTTTTCACTTCTTCTACATTGCCTGCGTTGTCAACGCTGTAGAACGAAACCTCATTTATACCCTCTTCTGTAACGGTAAACATTGTTCCCTCTACAAATTCTGTGCCATTAATAGAATAGAAGGTTTTCGCTACACCGCTTAGTGCATCCGTTGCTGTTAATTCGACTGCTACTTCTCCTTTGTTCCACTGGTTGGCAACATTCGATACAGTTTCCGGTGCCATAGTATCGATTTTCACTTCTACTGTTTTTGCTTCTTCTACATTCCCTGCGTTGTCAACGCTGTAGAACGATACTTCATTTAATCCTTCATCTGTAATCGTAAATGTTGTTCCTTCTACGAATTCTGAGCCGTTAACAGAATAGAAGGTTTTTGCTACACCACTAAGTGCGTCCGTTGCTGTTAATTCTACCGCTGCTTCCCCTTGATTCCACTTGTCGGTAACATTCGATACAGTTTCGGGTGCCTCAGTATCGATTTTTACTTCTACTGTTTTTGTCTCTTCTACATTCCCTGCGTTATCCACACTGTAGAAAGATACTTCATTGACGCCTTCTTCCGTAACAGTAAATGTTGTTCCTTCCACGAATTCTGATCCGTTAATAGAATAGAAGGTATTTGCAACTCCACTTAAATCATCGGTTGCTGTTAATTCAACAGACACTTCTCCTTGATTCCAACCATCAACTACATTTGAAACGGTCTCTGGTGCCTCATTATCAATTTTCACTTCTACTGTTTTCACTTCTTCTACATTGCCAGCGTTATCCACGCTTAAGAAGGAAACTGTATTCACTCCTGAATCACTTACAAAAATGGTTGTACCTTTAACATATTCTTCACCATTAATAGAGTAATATGTTTCTTTAACTCCACTTAAATCATCGGTTGCATTCAGTTTTAGTAGGTATGAAGTGTTCAACCATTGATCGGTCACGTTTGATGTCGTTACTGGAGAAGCTTCATCAATTTTGACTTCCGCTGTTTTCACTGCTTCTACATTACCTGCGTTATCTACGCTGTAGAATGAAACAGTAGTAACTCCAGCTTCACTAACTACTAAGCTAGTACCTTCAACAAAATCAATACCATTTAAAGAATAGTAGGTTTTTGCTACGCCACTTACATCATCTGTAGCGGTTAACTCCACTGATACAGCCTCTCGATTCCACTTATCAACTACATTTGATTCCGTTACAGGTGCAGTCGTATCCTTTTCTCCGACCTCGACAACAACCGTGCTGGATGAGCTGGACTCTGTTCCTGCTGGTGAAACTGGAACAATAACATACGTGTGTTCACCTGATTCTAAACCTGGTAATGAAAATTCTGGATCACTCGTATTTCCAATAAGAACTCGTTCCCCATCTACTTCTTCATATACATTATATGAATCCGCATCCTTAACGGGTTCCCAGCTTAGAACAACATCATTACCATTAGCTGTTGCTTTTGGTGCTTCTGGTGCCTCTAGCACTGGTTCGACCTTACCAGTAACCTGGTTTGAAAAAGGCGAATCTCCATACTTACTATGTGCAATTACTTCGTAAGTATAGGAACCATAAGGCTTATTGTTAAATACTATACGGGTATTTGGTGTAGGTTGAATCAAGGTACGTACACCATCGACAACTTGATAAATATCATATGAAGTTGCATAATCCACAGCATCCCACCAGAGAGCAATAGACTTAGCTTCCTGATTCACGTATACCTGCACATAAGGTGCCGCTAATACAGGATAAACAATTGTCGCTTCTACTTTAGAAGCCTGGGCTGATTCACCAAAGCGATCGCTATATGAAGTAATTTCATAAGCATAGTCTGCTTCTGGTAAATTGTTAATGGCTGTATAAGTATTATTGATGTTAGAAACAAATTTCCTCTCGCCATTTATTACCTGGTAAAGCTTATAACTTGTTGCATAGTCAACTTTGTTCCATTTTAAATAAAGAGTATCTACATTTAAGACGGTGCCTGTAAATCCTTCAGGCTTTTGCATATCTGGATGCACGACTTGTTGTTCCAATCGAGCCCCCAATGATTCTCCAAAACGGTCACTATAGGCTGTTACTTCATAAATATAGTTTCCTTCTTCCATATTGGGTAAACTCAACTGCGGATACGTTGTCTGTTTAAGTAATACCCTAGAGCCGTCTATGATTTGATAAACTTTATAGTTCGTCGCATAATCTACCTTAGTCCAGCTTAGTGTGCCATCATTACCATTTGTAATAGATAAATTCAAATTTCCAGGTGCTTGTACATCTGGATGAACTAGATTGACCTCAATCCCAGTAGCATTTTCCGACTCCTTAAAGGTATAGCTATAAGAAGTTAGTTCATAAAAATGCTTTCCTTCTGGAACATTCGTAAGTGTCACATTTAAATTGGTGGTGGAAGTGACGAGTGTTCTCTTGTTATCTTCGACTTTATAAAGATTATATTTATTTGCGTAATTAGAACGATCCCAGCTTAACGTGACATCATTTCCATTCGCTACGGTATAATTTACATTAGCAGGAGCTGCCATATCTGGATAGACAACATCCACTTCCACACGAGCGGCTTGCTGTGATTCTCCAAAAATACTATTATATGCGGTTACCTCATAGACATAATGTCCTTCAGGCAAGGTAGTAAACGCATGAGTGGTCTTCTCCGTGGTGGAGACTAAGCTTCTTACTCCATCTACCACACGGTAAATTTTATAATAATGAACATAGCTTGCCGTGTCCCAGCTCAATGTTACATCATAAAATCTTTCTACTTTTGATTGAATATTACTAGGAGCTTGCATTTCGGGATAAATGATCTCATATGTAACTGGTTGGGATAGAGGTGATTCCTGACCACTTACAATAGAAGATACAGCGAACGAGTAGGTTCCCTCTTTTAATGATATAAATGCCTTGTTCGTCGTAGGTTGTGCAGCCAGCGTTTTCGTGTCACCGTCTATTCTGTACACTTTATAACTAGAGCTGTAAGGTACCGCGTCCCATTCGATTACAGCACTGCCTGGATATCGTTCATAGATTTTTAGATTAGCAGGCGCCTGTACCTCTGCTGCTAACACACCGATTATCGGAAAGAAAAGTTGAACGATCAGTATGAAACTAACAATCATTGGGAGTGTTTTAATTTTTCTCAAAAAGCTCCCCTCCTTTTTTAAAATAATCTTAAAAAAGAGATTTAAGTTTCCTTAAATCTCTTTTTTAGAAATTAACGAAGTAGTTGAAGTACTGCTTGTGGCTGTTGATTCGCTTGAGCAAGCATTGCTTGAGCTGCTTGAGAAAGAATATTATTTTTTGTAAATGTCATCATTTCTTTCGCCATATCAACATCACGAATACGAGACTCAGCAGATGTTAAGTTTTCAGCTGTTGTGCTTAAGCTGTTATTAGTGAATTCAAGTCGGTTTTGAACCGCACCCATTTTAGAACGTTCAGCCGCAACTGTTTCAATTGCTGTGTTAATCGCAGTAATGGAGGTATTAGCTGCAGCTTGTGTTGAAACGTCTGCACCACCAACTTTAAGTTCGTCTCCATCCGTTAATGCTACAGTTGCCGAAAATACTGTCGAACCGTCAGCTCCCTTGAATGCAATACCGTCAGTTGTACGTGCTACTACTTCACCATGTGTATCTAAAAGAACATTATCTGTTGCATCGAATTTATAAGAACCAGCTTCAAGGCCGTTATTAGTGAATTGGGCAGTTGCTTTTACATCTGTTCCATCGTAGCTTAACGTACCAGATTTAACCGCTTGGCTAAATGTAAAGGTATCATCTCCAGCAGTACCATCAAACGCTTTGGTAGTAAAGGTTAAACCATCTGTACTTGCCGCTACCACTTTTCCATTCTCGTCTTTCACTTCATAGTTTGCACCATTTTGAGAAACACTGTATGTTCCAGCCTTTAAAGTATCTCCTGTCGTAGGACCAGCAGTAACCGTGCTAGATTGTTCGATTCCTACACTTCCCGCAACACCTAAGCTAAATGACTGTGCGTCACCAATTTGAATGCTCATGTTTTGATCTTGGTTTGCACCAATTTGGAATGTCCCGTCGAAAGAACCATTTAATAATTTCTTACCATTAAATTCTGCAGTTGAACCGATACGGCCTACTTCTTCAGCTAATGTGTCGATCTCAGCTTGAAGTTTTACACGGTCCGATGATGTGTTGGTATCGTTGGCAGATTGAACCGCTAATTCACGCATACGTTGTAAAATAGAATGTGTTTCGTTCAATGCACCTTCAGCTGTTTGAAGTAAAGAAACACCGTTCTGTGCGTTCTTTTGAGCAACTTCTAAACCGCGGATTTGTCCACGCATTTTTTCTGAGATTGCTAGACCTGCTGCATCATCACTTGCACGGTTAATACGAAGTCCTGAAGACAATCTTTCCATGTTTTTCGCTGCTGCATTTGAACCAGCTGTTAACTGACGATGTGTGTTAAGTGCTGCTACGTTTGTGTTAATTCTCATTTTATGTACCCTCCTATTTTTGAGGAATATTTTCCCTCTCTGCTTTTATGTATCGACAGGATTTTTGCAGCTGTAGAGGGGGAAACGAAAATCTTTTATAAAATTCTTCTTGTCTGATTTTATAAAAGAAGAAAGCCAGGCGGTTGCCTGGCTTAATATCGAAATCTATTTAATAGCAATTTTCCTACGTTGGTTTTCCATGGCGAAGATTATTTTCAACAAGCGATTTTCATCATACGTTGAAAGATCAACAAACTGGATACCGTACAATACAGCACGTTTTTTGATGTTTTCGGTTTTGCGTACGATTCTTCCGTTTAACATGAATTCTTCATTATCTAAGTAAAAATTAATTTTTACGTAAACCTTTTCCCTTAGTGGAAAGTCGTATTCACTTAGAATTCCCACCCCGCCTGCACTAACATCCACAACCTCACAGTAGATATATTCATTAACATCCAAATTCCCAATCTTTATGACTTCCATAAGCGTATTTTTGATGTTAATTCGAAATCGAAAATTATCTCGTCTGTTAGGCGGCTTCACCTCTTTTTGCACAGTCCTTTGCCTCTTTTTCCTATTACTATTGGCTAAATATATAATAGATGAAACTAGGATAATTAACGCAACTGCTGCTATTTCCTCCATACAATCCCCTCATTCGAAACATCCCCACCTTAATTCTAAGATGGGGAAACCATGATGTTATTTTTATCTTAAAAAGTCGGCTAGGCTCTGCTGAAGGATTTTTCCACCTGCAGATAGTGATGCTTGCAGCAGTGTTTCTTGAGCAGACAACTCCGTGAATGCTTTTGTGATATCCGTATCTATGACTGTTGACAGCATTTTTTTATGTAATAGCTCGGATTGCTCCAATTTATTGGACGCAAGCTCGAGCATATTTTGATTGATGCCAACCACGGTTCGCTCAGTAATCACATGATCCAATTGTTGATCAATTGAATTCAAAAGCGCCTCTGGATTTTCCCCATTCTCTAATGTTTGTGCCACCGCATCAATGGTTTCGAACAAGTTTTTACCGTCTACAGAAAATCCAAACACAGATGCTGCATGGACATTCCCTTTTACACTAAGTCCTTGACCAACATTCCACTCTTTCACGATTGGATTGCTCGGCTGCAAAGCACCATTTTGATAGGGCTGCGTATTCAAGTCTGTCCCTGAAAAAAGATAGCCGCTTCCATATGCTGTATTCGCAATTTTTCCCACTTGATCAATGAGCGAGCGTACTTCCACAGCGATATTTTTCCTATCACTCGGATTATTCGTGTCATTACTCGCTTGAAGTGTGAGTTCACGAACGCGGTGCAGGACATTCGTAACATTCCCAAGCTCGCCGTCCATCGCTGAACTCCAACTGATACCATCTTCAACATTTTTTTGATATTGTTCAATTTGCGACAATGAGGAACGATAAGATAATCCCTTCAAAACTTCACCAGGCTGGTCCGAGATCCTTTCGTACTTCTTTCCAGAAGAAATCTGCCCATGAAGTGTCTCCATTGATTTGTTACTGCGATGGAGACTTTGGATAAATTGTTGGCTAATCATCTGCTGCGTAACGCGCATCGTTCTCCCCCTTTCATGCCGTGAATCATTATGGTTACTTCATTCCGTTAATCAATGTATTTAACAGGTCGTTCACTGCTGACACATAGCGGGCCGCCGCATTGTAAGCCTGCTGATAGCGAACCATGTTCGTCAATTCTTCATCAATCGATACACCAGATACCGATTGTCGGCGATTTTCTACCTGCTGAACCATGTCGTTGGCATTTTCAGCTGACTGCTGGGCAGTTTGAACATCAGTCCCTAGTTGACCGATAATCCCTTTGTAAAAATCACCGATAGTTGCTTCTGTTCCGCCAATATTCATTTTTTGAAAAAGAGCATTACTCATCGCTTTCGCATTCGAGCCATCCCCAATCGTATCCGATGAAGCCGCTGCTACCTTCGATGGAAATTCTACCAGCAACGGGTTAATCATCATACTTCCCGCATTTTTTGGCGGTTGGGTCGGATCATCTTTATCAACAAAAAACAGAAGTTTTTCTAAAGGTGCATTCGGATCTGTACTTCTTGCTTGGATATCATCTAAATTCCTCGCCTCATCTCCTGCATGAATGGCGTTTATGCTGTCTGCGATGGTCTTCGCCAATAGGTCAATTTTTACTCGTAAATCAGGGATGGTTCCAAAGCTTGTTCCGTTTACCGTGTACCCATGGGTTTCGAGCAATCCCTTGATTTCCCCGCCTGCTATTGTAATAACCTTACCAGCGATGTTGGCCCCGCCAGTTTCCAGGTCCAATGTAAATGTGTTGGCATTGTTCCCCTCTACCAGCTTTTCACCGCCAATTGAAACATCCACTCTGCCATTTTGAGCAGGCGTTACTTGGATATCGACTAGCTTTGACAGTTGATCCAGCAGCACATCTCGTCGGTCCATCAAATCATTAGGCTGATTGCCGCTGCCAATGTTTTGAGCAATCTTTAAATTCAAACCTGCCACCTCATTGGCGATGGTATTGATTTCATTGGTCTTACCTGTAAGTTGATCGGCCAGGAAAGTTTGGTTTTGTTCAATGCCTGTATAGATTTCATTGAGTTGACCTGCCAATTCCTTTCCGTTTGCAACCACGACCACGCGGGCCGATAGATTTTCCGGCTGCTTGGAAAGCTCCTGCAGTCCTTGCCAAAAACGATTCAGCGAACTGGTTAGACCAGAATCTCCTAGTTCGTTAAAGACATTTTCGATGTTAGAAAGCGCACTTGCCTTTGCTTCCCAATATCCGGCCTCTTTCTGCTCATTCTGAAATTGGCGGTCTAAATAAGATTCCCGAATCCTTCGAAACTCCGATACCTCCACACCGGTACCCATCTGCATGGGAATGGTCCCGTTATTTGGATTCGGTGAGGCTAGTGGATGACCCGCCTGCAGTACAGCTTCTTGCCGCGTGTATCCCTTCGTGTTTGCGTTGGCGATGTTATGCCCTGTTACACTTAGTCCAGTTTGTTGGGATAAAATCGCTCTTTTCCCGATTTCTAACCCATGAAAGGTTGAGTACATCTTTTTTCTCCCCTATGCTTTTAAATCAAACAAACGAGCATATTCTCTTGAATCCTGCGCTTCCGCTTCTGAACTATAAAGACCCGAATCCTTTGATTGCGGCAGCATTTGCTCGATCATGAACTGTGTGTAGGTTAATGACTGTTGAATCAATTGCTGATTATGTTTGTTTACCTTATCAATTTCTTCAAATAAACGCTGAAGTAATGTCAGTTTCGAAGCCCACTCCGCTTTTGTCACTCCGTCAGGCTGATGTTCAATAAGTTTCGAGAGAGGAAGATACGATTTGTCATGCTCCATTACATCCATTCTCATCTCATCTACTTCTTTGATTTTTTTGATCAGCTTCGATTCATCCGCCATAATACCAAGCAGCGGATTGATTTCTGCAGAAATTAAGATTTCCTGCTTTTTCTTTGCAGTTTCTAACAATGTGATATGCAGGTCGGTTAACATCTGCAAAACTTCTGTGAGGCTATTCATCGACTTTTGCACCTGTCTTCCAAGCTGAGAGTAATTTATCCGCTAACTTTTCGCTGTCTACTTTATAGGTGCCATTGGCAATTTGGCTTTTCAATTGCTCAATTTTAGCATCTTTTTCTTTTTGTATCTGAAGCTTGGCTTCGTTTGATAATTCTACTTTGTCTGATTGAAGTTTGTTGGTTACTTCTTCTTTTTTTGGCTGATTGTTTTTTTGGTATGCCTGATATGCAGCATCAAGTCGATTAATTGGATTGATTTTCATAAAGTCCGCTCCTTTTAACTCTATCCCTTACTTTTTGTATCGGCAGTTTATGGTTTACTGTTTAGAGTATTTCTAAATTTTTTTAAAGGCTGTGTTAAATAATGGCGTTGATTTGCGCTCTAGTAACCAGCGAAGTAAATAAGCGGAGACTTTCCGGTTAAATGCAGAATGGAGCCTGTTTTGAGGTAAATAAGGGGAGGTTTTCCGGTTATTGAAAGCAAAATCTCCCTTTTTCACGTAATTCTGCTCAATAGGCGGAATCTCTCCGTCTATTAAAGCTATTTTTAATTAGTAATGCTAATTAAGCGAAAATTTTCCGTTTATTTGGATTCTTAAAATTAAGAAATCCACAATAGCCTTTAACACAGCCCTAAAAAAGAAACGGCAGCATAAACCGCCGCCGCTAAATTTCCTTATTACCTCATAATCCCATTCGCGATTCCCATCATTTGATCCGCATAGCTAAGCGCTCGGGCATTGGCTTGATAACCTCTTTGAGCTTTAATCATATCGGTCATTTCCTGATTTAAGTCCACATTGGACGATTCTAAAAACCCTTGTTTGATTTGAACATTCGTATTGACAGCTGTAACCGTACCACCCGTTAACCTGTAAACTCCGCCATCATCCTTTAACAGCTGTGAATTGCTAAAATCAACCAAACCGATACGCTGGTTTGTCCCGCCAATCGTTCCGTCGCTAGCCACTACAAATTCATCGCCCAGGCTCCATTCAATTGGATTTCGATTTTGATCAAGAAGCACATCTCCGTGGGCGTTTACCAGCTGAAAGCGGCCGCCACCTACTGGAGTTTGATGAAAGGCTCCGCCTCTTGTGTACAAAATTTCCGTTGTAGTTCCTGTTGTTCGTTGTACTTGAAAATAACCGTTCCCTTCAACCATGAAATCAAATGGCTGATCCGTTTGCTTAGGTGCACCTTGGGTCAGATCTAATGGAGTTCCAGCGATTCGAGATCCAAAAGTGGTTCGAATACCGGGAGGAGATAATCGGCCAATCTCCCTTTGCTGTTCGATTTGGTTTTGAATGGAGACTGTTAAATTCTCAGAAAAAGCGGCTTCTCTGCGCTTGAAACCTACGGATTCCACATTGGAAATATTATTGGCGATAGTATCTAACTTCCCTTGGTAGGCGCGAACACCAGACGAAGCAATAAATAAAGATGTATTCATAGCTTTTATACCCTTCCAATCGTGTTTAATTGTTCTAGCGTTTTATCGTAGGCTTGAAGTACTTTTTGATTCGCCTCAAACAACCGAATATTCGTCATCATTTCGGTAATGGTTTTGGATGTATCCACGTTTGATTGCTCGATCATTTTATGATGCAGCTGCAAACCAGCAGGGAGAGTCTGTGAAAGCATAGCAGGTGCTACCCCCTCTAGCTCATAAAGACCATTATCTTTTTTAACTAATTGGTTTGGGTTATTAACCACCATGATTCCAAGTGAGCCAACGGTTCGTGCACGTGCTGGGTCATCAGGGTTAACAATGATATCGCCATTGTTTTGGATTGACACATTTCCAGAGGTCAATTCCTGATCAGATAGGGGCAGACCATTTTTTCCTAAAACTAAATCTCCTGCTGCGGTCGTCAGCTGCCCATTTTCATTAACTGAAAACCTTCCGTTTCGCGTAAATTGGAAGCTGCCATCAGATGTTTGTACGGCAAAAAAGGCAGCTGGTTTGATGTATTCTCCGTTTTCTAAGATGGGTGCTAGTGCTTGGTCGTTAATCGCGACATCAAAAGGCATGTTGCTGTCCACCAGGCTTCCCTGCGAAAAAAGGGGTAAGGTTTCTTGGTTATACACCCCCATGGACAAGGTGCCGATTTTTGGCGATTCTCCCGTGGTTTCTGATTGACGGATACGCTGCAATAACATTTCCGGAAAAGAGCGCAGCGGACTGGAATCCTGTTTAAAACCTGGGGTTTCGACATTAGCCAAATTATTGGTTAGTGCATTTTGTCTTCTTTGCAATGCAATCATCCCGGATGCAGCGGTATCAATTCCTCGAAGCATAATTGTGCTCCTCTCTACATGTATAAGTTTACTAATAATCCTTTAATTTCACCGATTGTCTTCAAAAGGTCAACGGAACCAGTTTGTTTTTCCATCACCTGCTCTGAAAGTTTGATTAATTGTTGGTCAATTTGTTTAATTATTTTTAGTCTTTTATCTCTACCATTGGAGTGAAATGACCGATACTCCTCTATGGAGTAACCATTTTGTACGACTTCTTTTAAAAAGTCTTGAATGCTTTGTTTATAGGCTAATAGATCTTTTACGGATTGAGAAGTACTTAACCGACTGCCGTTTTGATCCAAAACTTTGAGAAGGGTTTGCAAACGATCTTGTGTTAAATGAGATTGTGTTTCTTGAAAAACTTGTTGAAAAGAAGGGGATCCTTTCCCTTTCTCCCGCACTGGAATAAAGCGATCCTGACTGATTGCCTGGCTTTGTTGGATCTTCAAGCGGATACTCCTTTCATGATGGTTACCATCATTTTTTCAAAAAAGAAAGCTGTCGAATTTTTCCGGTTCACGTTGAATGTAATTTATTTAAACTAAATTAAAGATAAACTAAAGGAGAATTTTATGTCTAGTATTTTTGGAATTTTATTGGCACTCCTCGCAATTGGAATAGGAATGATTTTAAAGGGAGCACCACTGGCATCGTTGAACAATCCAGCGGCATACCTGATTATTTTTGGCGGAACAGCTGCTGCGGTGCTTATCGCATTTCCGTTTCGAGAAATTAAAAAATTTCCGAAACTATTAAAAATTGCTCTGCTTGAACCGAAGCTCCCTTCAAAAGCAGAACAGGTTGCTAGGTTAATAGAATGTGCGGAGATGGCTAAAAAAGAGGGTTTTCTAGCTTTAGAGGAAATTGCTGAAACAACAGACGATCCTTTTTTTAAAAAGGGGCTCGAAATGATCATTGATGGCTATGATGCGGAGTTCATTGAAGAAGTTTTATTTGATGAAGTTGAAGCGATCGAACAGCGTCATAAAACAGGTGCGCTTATTTTTACACAGGCAGGCACGTATGCTCCGACTCTTGGTGTACTTGGGGCCGTAGTCGGTCTGATTGCTGCACTTGGCTCATTATCCGAAATCGAAAAAATCGGTCACTCGATTTCAGCTGCGTTCATTGCTACCTTACTTGGGATTTTTTCCGGTTATGTACTATGGCATCCATTAGCAAACAAATTAAAGCGACTATCCAAACAAGAACAAGAATTAAAGCTGATTATCATTGAAGGGCTGCTCTCTATCTATCAGGGGGTTTTACCAAGTGCCTTGGAGAAAAAGCTAACGGTTCATATCCCTCCGTCTGAACGCAATAAAGTTGAAAAAGAACTTGAACAAGATGACTATATTGAGGAGAAATCAGCATGAGAAAACGGAAAAGAGCCTTTAACTCTGACCACGAAGACCATGTAGATGAATCCTGGCTGATACCATATGCCGATTTATTAACGTTATTACTGGCGCTATTTATTGTCTTATACGCAGCCAGTACCGTTGACAAGGAAAAATATCAATCGATCATGGAATCCTTTCAATCTGAATTAACCGGGACAAAAATTGAGAGTCAACAAGCAGGTCTATCACCGAACCCTTCTTCTCCCCAACCCGAAATAGGATTGCCAGAAGAAGAAGTAAAAAGTGAAACAAATGACAAAGAACTGGATGTGTTGCGACAGCAGCTTGAAAGCTACATCCAAAACAATAGCCTAGAGGATATGGTCTCCCTCGAAGAAACAGAAAAGGGAATTGAAGTATCCTTAAAAGATGTGGTGTTATTTGATTCGGGAAGGGCAGATTTAAAGGAACGCTCCTATCAAACTTTAAACGGGCTCGTTGGCTTGATTAATACGGTTCCCAATCCGATTAGTATTGAGGGGCATACGGATAATGTTCCAGCACATAATACAATCTATAAAACGAATTGGGAACTGTCTGCAGCTCGAGCGGCCAGTGTTCTCCACTACTTTGAGTCACAAAACGTTCAAGCCAATCGCATGCAATTTTCAGGTTTTGGAGAATATCAGCCTCTATTTCCAAACGATTCGGATGAAAACCGGCAGTCGAATCGCCGTGTAACGGTTGTGATTTTACGAGGCCGTTAAAAATTTCCTGCGACTAGAGGTGAAACAGCTGTGAAAAGGGTTGTTATATACGGTTTCAGTTTAATAGTTTTATGTTTTTCTATAGTGGCAGACGTGGGCTCAGGAAGTAACGAAGAGGAAGCAAAGGCAACTCCCTTCACAAAAGTGGTGTTGGCTGAGGAAATCCAATTGGATGTACCGTTACTTAATCAAATGGATGAACCCCGGTTATTTAATGGCTGCGAGGTTACCAGTCTGGCAATGCTGCTGCAATATTGGGGAATTAATGTGACAAAAAATCAACTAGCCGAACAAATCCCACGGGTTCCTCTTCAATATGGAGATGGTAAAAATGGAAATCCCAATATGGGTTTTGCCGGCAATATGGAAGATGGGCCTGGGTTAGGAGTCTACCATGGACCGATTTTCTATTTGGCGAATACTCATATCCCTAACGATTTAATGGTTCAAAATCTATCAAACTATCCTTTTTCCTCCATTCTGGAAAAGGTTAGCCAGGGTCTGCCTGTTTGGGTGATTACGACAACCGACTTTGCACCCATACAAAGTTTCCAAACATGGTCCACCCCACAAGGGTCGGTTAGGGTTTCGTTTAACATGCACAGCGTCGTCATTACCGGCTACGACCAAAACCATATCTATCTTAACGATCCCTATGGAACAAAAAACAAACAGGTTAATCGAGAAAAGTTTATTGCAGCTTGGGAACAGATGGGTTCACAAGCTATCGTGATTGCACCTAAATAAAATTTTTGGTAAAAGATTAAACTTTTTGTAAGAAATTGCCGATACATGGTAGTATTAAGATGAATTCACCAAAAATAAATAACATATATCGTACGAAATGGCAAAATGACCGAAAGGTGATGACGCAAAACTAGAGGGGCTAAAGTGATATACAAGGCTAGCCAGTTACCGAATATGAATCCTTCTACGATTATGTAAAGATGGGGGAAAAACAATGTTAACTTTTATTGCAGGTGTAACAATAGGGTCTACCACTATGCTGGTCATCATGAGCCTAATGACAGCATCCAAAAGAGGCGACCAACGAATAGAGCTTTCTATATCAAAGGAAAGCTAAAGTAGCCGGAATAATTAGAAAAAAGACGATTCGAGGGGAAAGAATCGTCTTTTTGTTATGCTTAGATATTCAGTTGCACTATTTAATCCCATTAAGGTCGCAAGATATCTTCAATCGTTGGTATTGCAGAAATGGCACCAACCTTGGTACAGACAAATGCACCCACTTTATTACTAAACGAAATAATTTTTTTAAGTGCCTCAAAATCTTCTATTGTTTGATTTTCGTTTGCGAATTGGTATAATGTTGCACCAACAAATGCATCACCCGCACCTGTAGAATCAATAGAAGTTACGTTTATGCTAGGGACAATTTCTTTACTGTGCCCATTAGATAGATAGGTCCCTTCACTGCCTAATGTTACAGCGACTACTGCTGCACCTAATTCATGAAGGAATACTGTGCCTTCAGCCAAATCACTGCTCCCCGTTATAAGTTTTAATTCCTCATCACTCACCTTTACAAAATCAGCTAAAGCTGCCCCCTTTTTGGCTAATTCAATAAAAGTTGGAACACTATCTTTCCAAAGATCTTTTCGGTAATTAGGATCAAATGAAATAAACTTTCCTTGTTTCTTTGAATGATTCATTACCTGAAAATAGGTCGATTGAAAAGGGTCATTTAATAAAGCCGTTGCTGAGCCAAAATGATGAATAGCAGCCTCATTTAGCTTTTCAAAATTAAGTTCTTCCTCCACTAAAAAGGCATCAGCTCCTCGGTTAAACACAAAATCTCTTTCACCGTTGGCCTGTAACGATACAAAAGCCAATGTTGTCGGGTGGGAATCATCAAATACGACCATTGATGTATCTACCTTAACGTCATCCAGTGTCTTTTTTAAAAAATGTCCAAACGGATCATTTCCAACTTTTCCAGAGAATAGTGCAGTCCCGCCTAATTTTGCAATTGTGGCACAAACATTTGCAGGAGCACCCCCTGCTTGCTTTTGAAAGTTTTGCCCTTCTATTAAATTAATGTCCACATCGGTACAGAAAAAATCGATTAGTAATTCACCTATACATACTATTGAAGAACTCATTTTACACACCTTCCCTTTAACAAATAAAGCTCTAATCTATGACTACCGATTAGAGCTCTCATACGGTTAAACCTACCTGCTCCAAATGGAATCAAGTTCCGTTAATTTTAAATTAGCAGCGTTAGTTGTTCCTTCATTTGAAAATAAAATGAGCTCTTTGCCTGCCTTATGAGGGAACAGTAAGCTAGTAACCGCAAGCTCACCATCGTTGGCAAACACCTCAATGGAGGAAGTATCTAAAAACAACTGAAGTTTCAATCTCTGATTCGCTAACTTTAATGCTGCTTCCTGTACAGCTGGAAAAGATGTCGAAAAGCTTTTATCCCCAGAAAGAGTTCGATCAACAAATAACTTCTCTTCGACTGCATTGTAGCCAATTACGGTTTTCTCTTCATCAGAGTGCTGTATGATAATTCCAAACTGGCTTGAAGTTACTTTTTCAAATTCAATCGTTAATTCCAGTAAAGAATTCTTTACGGGAACCGATACATTACCGCCAGATTCAATCGCAGTGTCTGGATAAGATTCCGTTTCTTTTCTTATCGTATGAACTTCAGCAACCGGTTTTTGGAACAAACGGACTCCATTTTCTGTAGAAGCTAATGATAATTCTCTTGGTAATGTCATTGCGCTGCGCCAGCCTTCCGTTGGCACTTGATTGGCATAGCGCCAGTTGCTCATCCAGCCAAGATAAATACGTCTTCCATCTTGGATATCAGACCAGCTCACACCTGCATAATTATCCCGGCCGTAATCTAACCATAGAACCGTCGAATCATCATGGTCATTCACGAAGGTTGTTCCATCGAACTGTCCGATAAAGTATTGTGTTCTGGAACCTTCTGCTGATTGTCCGTTATCTCCGATACTGACAATCATTACCCACTTTTCTTGTCCACCATCGACAGGTAGTTTGAATAAATCAGGACATTCCCAAACACCATCATGTGAACCCGCGGTATGGCCAAATTCACTGGCAAACTCCCATTCTTTTAAGTTAAGGGAAGTGTAAATCGTAATCGTTTGACCCGTTGCCAGCACCATCACCCATTTTTGGGTTTCTTCATGCCAAAACACTTTCGGATCACGGTAATCGGTTATGTTAATGTCTGAAAGTACGGGATTGCCTTCATATTTTACCCACGTTCTTCCATTATCCTTACTATAAGCCAAACTTTGTTGCTGAAGCGGCCGGTCAGAATCCGGATAGGTGCCAGCACTTGTATAAATGGCAACCAATCCTGGATTGTCTTTTTCAAAAAACCCGGTGGTATTGTTCCAATCGACAACCGCACTTCCTGAAAAAATGGCTCCCAATGAATCCGGATATAAGGCAATCGGCAGGTGCTCCCAATGAATCATATCCTTACTTACGGCATGTCCCCAGTGCATCGGCCCCCATGTAGTGCCAAATGGATGGTATTGATAGAACAAGTGATACTCATCATTAAAAAAGACCATTCCATTCGGGTCATTCATCCACTTTTCTTCGGGTGAAAAGTGAAATTGTGGACGATACTGCTCTTTATAGGTTTGCATCATTTTTTCGCTCCTTCATTTCTACTAAATTAGTATATAAGGCTGTACATATACCAAAGCAATGTACAGCCTTATACTAGTTACTCTGATTTATTCCTGGCTTCGATCGTAACCTTTTTGTTTAATATCCAGCCATTCTTGCAGTCCTAGTCGGTCTAATTCTGCTAGATAATCCTTCCATTCTTTTTCAACACCGCCATTTGCAATCCACTCCGCACGCTTTCGCTTAATATAAGCAAACATATCCGTTTCAATCACAGAAAGTCGATCTAGGTCCTCAATGGAGAAGAAGACACGTGGATAAATATTGTCTGCTTCCATGTAAGGAACCATCACTTCTTTCATTAAGTTCAGTCTCCAAGCAGCATCATCTGGTTTTGTTGTCACAGTACCATAGTAGCTATCTAAGATCGCTAACGGTCCGCCGATAGATGTTTTTTCTCTTAATTCAACTGGTGCAGTCCCTTCTAACGGAAGGTGTTTTAACATTTTTGTTGCCTCATCCATTTCGAAGATGTTTTGCTGCTTTTCATCCCCATACGTACCCCAGTTATTTTGAACCGATTGAGAAGGATCATATAATTGGTCAATCCACTTCGCTGTTAATTCAAGGTTTTTATTTGCGGATGTTACCACTAAACGTGAGCGGTCAAAGCCCATTCCATTTGTTCTCGCAACATTTTGATGTCCTTCTGGACCTTTTAACGGAGCTAACAGATCGTAATCATCGCCCATGCCAGTGATATTTCCTTTATCCCACGTGAAGTACAAACCATATTTTTTGTCTCTGCCTTTTGCAAGATACGTGTTCCAATCATGCTCAAATGCTTCGATATCGATTAATCCTTCATTGTATAAATCGTTGAACCAGCTAATCGCCTTTTTATAGCTATCATCTGCCGCTGTAAGTTTTACTTCTCCATCATTGGTAACAACCGTGAAATCCCAGTTGTCTCCTAGACCGAATGCCCCAAATAAGGAGTGTGGATCTTGTCCGCCATCATTAATGATGAAGGACATTGGAATCTCGTCCGCTTCGCCATTACCATTTGGATCCTGGGTTTTAAACGCAAGTAATACTTGTTTTAACTCTTCAGTTGTTTTTGGAACTTCTAATCCCAGTTTATTTAACCATTCCATATTAATCCAAGGGAACGCGTCCACAGAGTGAATACTTTCTTTTCCTTCACCTAGCTCCTCAATCCAAGGAAAAGCATAGATATGTCCATCAGGAGCCGTCATCATTGCTTTGTACTGTGGTGCTTTTTCAAGGACTGCTTGTAAGTTCGGCATATACTGAATTAAATCTTCAACCGGTACAATGACTCCATCCTTCGCGTGCTTCAGTAATTCATAATCACTAAAACCTGCATTTAAGATGGCATCAGGAAGTTCTCCACTCGCAATCGCTAAATTTCTTTTTTCATTAAAGATATCCGTGGTATAGTTTCTCCAATCAATTTTTACACCCGTTTGCTCTTCTAAGCGTTGAAAAATTAACTTTTCATTTGGATCCTTAGGTGCCAATGGTGAACTGGATGTCATAATTTTTAATGTTTTTTCCTCTTTCAATGGGAAGGATACATCTTTTAATCCATAATCCTTAGCTGAGAAACTTTCGCTGCCGCCGCTTTTACTTGTACAGCCGGTTAGAAGTAACGAACCTGAAAGCAGTAGAGCAGAAGCCGTTGTAAACATTCTTTTTTTCATCATAAACCCTCACTTTTTTTTATTTTAATGAACCAACCATTACTCCCTTTTCAAAATACTTTTGGAAGAATGGATACATAATCAATAACGGTAAACTTGCAATCACAATGGAGGAATAGCGAATCATTTCTGAAATTCTCATTAGCTCATTCCGAGCCTCTACATCCGCTACCATTCCAGGCTGAACCTCATTTTGAATGAGAATCGAACGTAATACTAATTGCAAGGGATGTAATTCTCGACTATCAAGGTAAATCATGGCGTCGAAGTAGGCGTTCCATTGTCCAATGAAGGCATATAAAGCTAGAACAAAGATAATTGGTTTCGACAAAGGTAAAATGATACGAAAGAAAATTTTCAAATCGGATGCACCATCGATTCGCGCCGCTTCCTTCAACTCATTTGGTACCGCTTTAAAGTAAGTTCTAGCGAGAATAATAAACCAGACATTCACTGCACCTGGCAGGATAATCGCCCAAATCGTATTCAGCATTCCTAAATCACGAATAACAAAATAAGTTGGAATCAAGCCGCCTCCAAAAAACATCGTAAATAAGAAGAAAATCATAAATACTTTTTTACCAACCAAGCCTTCGACAGATAACGTATATCCTGCAAAGAGACAAACCACAACAGTCACAATCGTAAAGGCAGTTGAATATAGAAGTGAGTTGAAAAATCCTCTCACAATGGTGTCATCCGTAAAGAGTCGCTTATAGCCTTCTAATGACCAATCAGAAGCATGTAGCGAAAGCCCTTTTCGTATGATGGCATTCGGTTCTAAGAACGACGACAGGAATACATACATTAGAGGTCCAACTATGACAAGGACAATAATCGTTAGTAAAATATTATTGGTTAGAAGCAGAATTCGGTCGCCCTTTGGATGTTTGATTTGGTTATTCATACTTTTCCTCCTTCCCTAGACGAGACCTTCGCCTTCGTTTAGTTTTTTAACCACTTGGTTGACAACTCCAAGTAAAATGACATTCACAACGGCATTAAATAATCCAACGGCCGTAGCAAACGAGTAATCCCCCGCCAGAAGACCCCGTTTATAAACATAGGTGGCGATAATTTCTGATGACGGTGAATTCATTGGTGTTTGCAGCAGGTACGCTTTTTCAAAGCCAATTCCCATGATTCCGCCAGCAGCCAAGATGAACAATACCGCCATCACAGGCTTAAGCGTTGGAAGGTCAATATGCCAGATTCGTTGCAGGAGTGACGCCCCATCCAGTGTTGCTGCTTCATGAAGCTGCGGGTCAACGTTCGCAAGTGCAGCTACATAAACAATAGAGGCCCATCCTGCTCCCTGCCAAACTCCTGACCAAATATAAATGGTTCTAAAATAATCCGGATCCGACATGAATGATATCGGCTTATCTAAAAAGGTTGATAACATTGCATTAATAGGTCCCACAGGTGATAGAAAAAGAAAGACCATTCCCGAAACAACAACCACGGATATGAAATGCGGTGCATAAAGGGCTAATTGAATATTCTTTTTCACACTTGATTTTCTCAGCTGGTTTAACATCAAGGCCAAGATAATCGGAATCGGAAAACCGATTAACAGTTCAAAAGAACTTAATTTAATTGTGTTCATTAAGATTTCCATGAAATTTGGTGACGATAGGAAACTTGTAAAATGTTTAAATCCTACCCACTCACTTCCGGTAATCCCCCGGATCGGACTAAAATCCTTAAAGGCTATCGTTGCCCCGTATATGGGGATGTACTTAAAAATAATTGTAAGAATCACCGCAGGCGCAATAAGCAAATAAAGAATGTAATTCTTTTTGATATATTGTAGGTTCCTGCTTAATTTGGTCGGTTTACTTGTATGAACCGGCATGGCTTGCTCTGCTTTTACTAGTTCTTCCACTCTCTTACCCTCCTATCCAGATAATCCGTTGAAAGCACTTTCAACTTGGGTTAAATATAACAAAATGGTTGGAAATAAGAGTTTAATATTTTTGGTTATCACAGTTTAAAATTTTTGGGAGTTTGATATCGCTTTCAATCAACATCCATTCATATAAACATAGAAAAATCCTCTAGTTAGTGAACTAGAGGATTTTAGGGCTTTTTAATATCTCTTAAACCATTATTAATCTTTTCCGCTGCTTCATTGGCTGCAATTTCAACATCTTTTCCATTCTTACCTACTTCCTCAAACAACTCCTTAACAGCTTGGCTGATAACAGGATAGGCTGGGGTTACCGGCCGGCTTTTCGAGTAATTTTGGTCTTGTTGGATAAAGATATTTTTTGGATATTCATTGAGTTCAGGAAAGTTTTTTGCTACTGAGTATCTCGCAGGTAAATCACCTGAGATGTCGACGAAGATTTTCGAACCCTCATACCCTGTGACGAATTTTACAAATTCCCAAGCTTCCTCCGGATACTTGGTTTTCGATGAAATCCCAAGTGCCCAGCCGCCATTCGGCACAACCTGGTAATCACCCTTCGGAAGCGGAGCAATCCCGAAATCTTCTCCTAAAATAAAACCTGGAGTTTGTGCCAATTCGGATAAAGCCCAAGAACCTAATACCGTCATCCCAAGCTTATCTGTTTCAAAAGGAGTCGGAGGCATTTCAACTGCCGCAACCCCATGCTTACGATATAAATCTTGATAAAATTGCAAGGCTTCTAATGCTTCTTTCGAATTGATAAACCCCTCTGCGGTTGTTCCATCAGGACTAATGACCTCTGCACCGAACTGCCATAGAAACGGCATTTTAAAATAAGCAGGTCCTTCTCCAACATTGAAGCCTTGAGCAGGGTCAATCCCTATGACACCTGTTGCTGGATTGTTTAATTTTTTTGCAATCTCCAGTACTTCATCCCATGTCATCGGATGGTTCGGATCTCCTGATGGAAAGGGAATTCCTGCCTCCCTGAAAAGATTCATATTGTAAAATAAGGCAATACTGGATTCAACAATGGGCGCAAGATAAATCTCATCCTTATAGGTTAAACCCTTTAACACTCCTTCAGGGATATCTCCAATATTCCCTTCCTCTTTCATATAAGAATCTATCGATAAAAGCGAACCAGAATTTGCATAAAGAGCGAGGTTTGGACTATCAATGGCCATAATATCGGGATGGTTACCTGCAGCCAGTTCCGTACGCAGCCTTAATTCGTACTCATTTCCCCAGTGCATCGATTGCATATTAATTTTAATATCGGGGTGCTGTGCTTCAAAAGCTGCGATTACCTCTTCATAGGCTTGATTAAACGCTTGGTTGCCTAAGTTCCGTAAAAAGGTCAGCTCAATTTGCTGGGCTGGTTTCTCTTTATCTGGACTTTCACTTGAAAGTGGGACAAAATAGTACAAAGCAAAACCTGCAAAACTAATAAGAAGGATCACCGCTATCCATTTCTTCACCGTACCTGCCCCTCCCTTCAAATCGACCTAACCCTCTATTGAGTTACGAAATTCAACAGGAGTTTGTCCAAAGTGCTTTTTAAAGACCGTACTAAAATAGCCTGAATTTGAAAAACCAACTAAGTTGCTGACATCAATGATTTTCAACTGTTTATCTTTGAGTAATTGTTTGGCCTTGTCCATTCTCAGAGTAACGAGATAATCACTGAAGTTCTGTCCGACATGATGTTTGAAGGTTTCCGATAAATGGGCACTGTTAATGTGAAACAAACTAGACAAGGTGGTAAGCGATATTTCACTTGCATAGTGCTGGTCCAAATAGTGGCGGATACTATCAATTAACCTCTTATTGGAAAAACGAGCAAGACGAACTTTTTCAATGATTAATGACGCTAATTGAATCAAGTCGTCTTTCACTTTATGTTGAGAATAAAGCTTCCAAATGTTTTGTTGGCAATTCCAAATCGTATTTTGTATGTCCTTCGTCTCGACATCATACTTTTTGGCTAATGAACCTAACATAAATAACACCTGGTTGGCCGCAAACGAAAACGACATAACAGAACGACCTTCCAGAACCATCTGTAAATTATCTTTAAAGGCAGTAAAATCGAGATTCTCGATTGAATTCGTTATCCGTTTCTCGAAATCCGGAGAGAAATCAAAAAACTCTTCGCTTGCGGCCGATTGATCCATAACCTGTGACTTCGAACCAAGTTGACTTTGGCTCCATGCAAGTAAACTGGATATATAGCCGCTCCGATATTCTGACAAACCATTCACAATCGCACCAATACCAATGACAGTTTCTAATTTTAATAACTTGTTAATGTTAACCTGAATGTGCTGAACAAACTGGTCAGTTGAAGGAGAATTGGACTCGATTAACGTTAAAAATTGAACCATATTAGGATAACTTGGGTCTGTAAACACATAAGCTGTTTTCTGCTGTTGGGCGATTTCCTTACACAACAGCTGGAATGGCAGCCTTAGTTCCTCGAGGCGATTGGAACCATGGCTTTCTCTAATTTCCACAGTTATAAACTGTACTTTTCCATTTTCATTTGCCAGTTCTTCTAACTGAAGCTGCTGCAGCCTTTCCGTCACAATCGGAAGCTGCAATACTTCTTCTTTTGCTAAATGAAGAATAAATTGTTCCTGCAATTCTTGTAAATGAGAATGAACAAGGCGGCTCATTTGCGCGATTTCAGCTTGTTTTCTTTTCTCATCCGTTACTTCTTTCCGTATCTTTCTCAATGCTTCTACTAATTCATCAGGGGCCACAGGTTTCAGTAGGTAGTCTTTAACGCCTTGTTGCAGTGAATTCCGCACATAATCAAAATCGGAATAACCTGATAAAACGATGACTTTTACATGAGAGAACTCTTGGTGACAGCGTTTTGCCAACTCTACCCCATCCATAATAGGCATTCTCATATCCGTAATTACTACATCAATAGCTTTGGTTTGGAGTATTCCAAGAGCTTCTTCCCCATTGGAAGCCTCTTCTACAAGTTGAAATCCCTCTTCATCCCAGTCCACTTTTAAGCGTAAACCTTTTCGGATTTGAATTTCATCGTCAACGATTAACACCTTCATCCTGTCTATCCCCCCTTTTTATATCAATCAGTAGTGTAATCTTAGTGCCTTCATTTTTTTTAGATTCAATGCGATAGGAAAAGTCATTTCCATACGTAAGCTTCAATCGTCCAAGTACGTTTCTTAGACCAATGCTGTTGCCTTTACTTTCCAACGCCACCATCGTTTCATCCGTTTCCTGTAAGGTTGAAATCATCTCTTCTGACATCCCTATGCCTTTGTCTTCTACGGATATGTTGATCTGGCTTCCAACCTTTTCAGCTTTAATAAAAATATCTGCAAACGTCTTTTCGCTGAAACTATATTTCACCGCATTCTCCACGAGTGGCTGCAAAATAAACTTAATGACAGGAAGCATTTCTGTATCAGGGTCTACATCCATATGAATGTCAATCATATCCTCATATCTCAACTTTAAGATGTTCGTGTAACTTTTGATATAGTTTAATTCTTCACGTAAAGAAACAATATTGCTTTTTGTATTTAAGGAATATCTCAACATCTTCCCTAAATATACGCTAACATTCATGACCTCTTTATTTTTCTCTTGAAGTGCTAAACTGCCTATAATTTCAAGCGTATTATTTAAAAAGTGAGGATTAATCTGTAGTAATAAGGCTTTATATTCCGCATCCTTCCGGCGTAAATTAGCTTCATATTCTGTTTCAATTAAGGTCTGTAATCTGTAAATCGTATGATTGGTAACATCAATAAGGTAATCAACTTCATTATTTTGATATTTGCTGTCTGGCAGCAACCGCTTGGCCCCTGAAAAATCTCCCCGTTCGATGAATCTCATCGCTTTTGCGAGTTTTCCTAAAGGGCTTGTAATCGTGTTAGACATAAAATACGAAGCGATAATCGTTATGATAAAAAGGATGGCACTTGTTAGCAAAAGGCTCTGCTGCAAATGATTGACCCTTGCAAATAATTCGGACTCCGTCACTTCACTAACTAAGATCCAATCACCAACTGACATCTTTTGAAAGAAAACCAAATATCTTTCATTCTGATAAGCAGCCTCAATGAGTCCTTCCTGGTCATTGCTAGCAGTAATTTGCTTCAAACTTTGCTGCAGAATTGAACTGGGTGTCTTAATCTTTCCTGACAAAACGTTTTCCCCGTTTTCATTTAACAAATAGGTATGCTCATTTTGTCCGTTATTTATTTTATTTAGTGCGGTTTCAAGTAAAACCGAAGGGAAATTCACCTTTATGACCCCTGAGGATATCATCGTATTGGTATCAATAAGGGGGAGAATATAGCTATTGATCTTCTTTTGTTGCATTTCGTGACTTTGTTGAAATGGATCAAAATGTGATTTTACATAGTCCTGGTTATTTTGGGTATAATCTTGATACCATTCCGTTTCATGAAGGGTTGAATGATTTCCCCAAGACCCTGTTCCATCATCAAGCAGCACGGAAATGGACATGGCATTAGAATTATTAATCATAATGGAGGATAGATCCTGTCTGAGCTGATTCAACGATGAATCAATTTCATCCTTCTCTGCACCCTGTCTATTTAACCTCAGCCATTCTTGTGTGGTTTGATCAACTAGGACTTGTTTGCCCAAATCTTCTGCCTGGGTAGTGATGGAATCAACATATAGTGAAAACTGATCCATCATTTCAATGGTCAATTCTTGTGTCTGCTCGCGGATTTCAGTTGTAAAAAAGCTAGGAATAATGATTGATAGAATGACAAATGGAATCGTCAGCAAACATGTAAAAATAAACAGAAATCGGTTTCGTAATGAAAAAAGCATGATTTCCTCCCTTCCAAACGAAGTCAAGTAAACCCTTTCAATAATGAAATAATAGGAATAATCCATTATAGCACTTAAATAATGCTAGACTCTAGTACGTGAAAAATAGCAATCATTTGTAATTTTTGATACTGACCAGCAGATGTGTCAAAATAGGAAGTGGTGAATCGCAGTAAAAATTTCCCTTAATGGAGGTTACGATGATGAGAACAATTAAACTAGGAACTAGTTCATTAGAAGTGCCTGTAGTAGCCGTCGGCTGCATGCGCATGAAATCATTAGAAACGAAGGAAGCTGAAACCTTTATTCAAACAGCTCTAGAACAAGGGGCAAATTTCTTCGACCATGCTGATATATACGGAGATGGAAAATCTGAGGAGATCTTCGCAGAAGCAATCCAAATGAATGCGGATATTCGTGAGAAAATCATCCTGCAATCTAAATGTGGTATTCGCAAGGGAATGTTTGATTTTTCAAAGGAACATATTTTACATTCCGTCGATGGCATTTTGAAACGCCTGAATACAGAATACCTGGATACATTGCTCTTGCACCGTCCGGATGCATTAATGGAGCCTGAGGAAGTGGCAGAGGCTTTTGATATCCTTGAGCGTTCAGGAAAAGTACGCCACTTTGGAGTTTCCAACCAAAACCCGATGCAAATTCAGCTGCTGCAGAAATATGTGAAACAGCCGATTGTTGCAAACCAGCTGCAATTGAGCATCACGAACGCCAACATGATTTCAAATGGAATCAATGTAAACATGGTGAATGAATCAGCGATCAGCCGTGATGGCAGTGTGCTAGATTTTTGCAGACTGAACGACATTACCATCCAGCCGTGGTCACCTTTCCAATACGGTTTCTTTGAGGGTGTGTTCCTTGGCAATGAAAAGTTTCCGGAATTAAATCAGAAAATCGATGAAATTGCCGCAAAGTATGAAGTGAGCAATACCACCATCGCGATTGCGTGGCTGCTGCGCCATCCAGCCAAAATGCAGCCGGTTATTGGTACAATGAACGTGGACAGGTTGAAGGAATGTTGTAAAGCAAGCGAAATCGATCTAACACGCGAAGAATGGTACGAAATCTACCGTGCCGCTGGAAACATCCTGCCATAGGATAAAGCAAAGGAGTGCCGAATTAGGGCACTCCTTCTATTATGTGGTGTGCTGACGATAGGGTTTAACCCTATTCATCATCAACCTCGCCATCACCAATTTCATCCTCTTCCTCTACATCCTCAAGCTTTTCCCCTTCTTCAGGCGGCTCATCCCTTCCACAACCAGTTATGTTGAAAAGAGAAAAGCCTAAAAGCAACATCATCAATAACCGTTTCATCTTCATTCCAATCAAACCTCCTTTTCTCCTTAGCCTTTCCAGATTAACCAGCAATATGACAAATTTAAAATCAGTTTGGTGCCCAATTTGGTGCCTGTCACCACCCGTGGACAGTGTCCACGAGTGGTGACAGGCACCATTTATACATCACTGTATATTTTTTTCTTCTATGCTTTATACTATTCTTCTCCTTCTATTTCTTCTGTTTCCTCTGTTTCGCCGCCTGCGGTTTCTTCTTCTGGTTCTGCTTCTTCTTGCGCTTTTTCTGCTTTTATTCTTATGATTTCTTCTTCTAGTTGTTGGAAGGCGTTTAATCGATAGTTGGCGCAGGCCAGTAGGTCATCTATTATTTGAAGGAATTTTTCATAAGGAACTCCATGTTTGCTGCATCCAGTGATCAATTTGAAGAGGTCTTTTTCAAATAAATGATAGCGTTCTTTAAATGTTTTTGGATCCATGGTTAAGAAATACTCATCATCGACAACGAATTCGTTAAAGACCTTTTTGGTTAACCGCTTTTTTGTTACTTCTATTTCCTGTTTGTCCTGGTCATTGTCGTAATGAGCTTCATCCTCATACTCGGAACAAAGTGTATTATAGATCTTCTCAAGCAGCTCGGTTGGATTTAAATAGTTCAACTCTTCCACAAAAATCACTCCTACCTATATAGTTACCCAAAAAAGGAAATTTCCGACATGTAGATTTATTTTCATATGCCTATTGTTACGTTATTCTTGATGCCCTCTGTTTACGGGCACAATCTACAACCTCCCAGCAAAAAAAGCACAAAAAAGCACGCAGTTAAACTGCGTGCACCTCTTCCAAATCGGTTATACCAATACGCCTTCCTGATACTTTTTAGTAAGCGTTGGCCAGTATTCTTTATTAGCCTCAATTAAATCATCTAGAATTTGTTTTGCAACAATCGCAGATGGAATGGTCTTATTAAGGGTGAATGCTTGTAGTGCTTTTTCATAAGAACCTTCCGTGATCGCTTCTACTAAAATTTTCTCAGAAGCCAACTGAGTATCAATCATTGCTTTATGGAAATATGGAATTTCTCCAACATATTCAGGTACAGGACCTTTGTTTGTAATTAACGCAGGAACTTCAATCATCGCGTCCGCTGGCAGATTAGGAATGGTACCATTGTTCTCTACCATTACTAAATAGCGTTTTCCTAGATTTTGAGCGATAGAAACAGTTACATCGACGATAAAGATTCCATGAACACCAACGTGGAACGCGTCATCTAAAATACCTGTTTCTTCAAACTTTCGAACCGTTTCAAATAAAGACTGCTCACGGCCATCCATAACTTCATTGGCACGAGTATATTCTTTATTAGAATTCTCAACAATGTAGTCTGGCAGTAAATAATATTGCAAGTACGGATTTGGAATATAATCCGGGAAGAAATCCATAATTGGCTTAATATTTTTAAACGTTTTAATCCAAGAAGCATCTGCATGACGATAATCAATTTTCGAAATATCTTCTGTTAATAGACCCCACTTACTGATGTGTTCACGTAATTCCGGAAGACGGTCAACACCATCCACCTCAACCTTTGTGAACCAGCCGAAGTGATTTAAGCCAAAGTAGTCAACTACGAGGTCTTCACGATTAACGCCAAGGATTCCCGCCATGTTACGCATCGTTGCGACCGGCATATCACAAATATTAATCACTTTTGCATTTGGACGAAGCTTGCGGACACCTTCAGCTACAATGGAAGCAGGGTTTGAATAGTTTACAATCCAACAAGATTCTTTTGCATATTTTTCAACGAAATCAATCAATTCAACCATTGGAAAAATCGTTCTTAATCCGTACGCAAGACCGCCAGGCCCGCATGTTTCTTGTCCTACTACACCATGAGATAACGGAATTTTTTCATCAAGCTCTCTCATCGCATATTTACCAACACGCATTTGTGCAAACACAAAGTCTACATCGTCAAACGCTGTTTCAGGATCGGTAGTATCCATTACTTTAATCGAATCTGTATATTCAGCAATAACTGCTTTCGCTGCTACCACTACCTTTGATTGACGTTCTCCATCAATATCGTAAAATCTGATTTCCGATAACGGTAAATCTTCTAATCTATCCATTAAGCTTCTTACAATACCAGGTGTATACGTGCTTCCGCCGCCTGCAATCGCTAATTTATATGTTTTCATAGTTAAGTCCTCCTAATTTTTGATCGACTTGGTCTCGAACAGACTTCACATTCAATCCATAAACTACTTGAACATTGTTTCCTGACTTGATAACACCCTTAGACCCTGTTTCCTTTAGCAGCTGCTCATTTACTGCATTTGGATCTTTCAAAACAAGACGTAAACGGGTATAACAGTTATCAACATTTTCAATATTTTCACTTCCGCCAAGTGCTGTGACAATCGTTTCTCCAAGTGGAGAAGCATTTTTCCCTGCAACTGCGCTTACTTTCGCATCAGCTGGTGCTGTTTCTGCAGCTGCCTCTACTCCGTCTTCACGTCCAGGAGTTTTGAGGTTCATTTTTAAAATTAACGTTCTGAAAACCACAAAGTAAACAGCAAACATAATCAATCCTACTAAAATAAACATTGGCCAGTTTGACTTCGTTGTTCCTAATGGAAGGTTATACAGTAAAAAGTCAATCACACCATTGGCACCAATCGCATGGACACCAAAGATGTTCAATAACATCATCCCTGTTCCTGCTAACACAGCATGTGTAAAGAACAGAATTGGTGCAGTGAATAGAAATGCAAACTCAAGCGGCTCCGTGACACCCAGTAAGAAAGAAGTAAACGCCGCTGGTAAAAGAATCGCTTTTGCCATTGTCTTATTCTTTTTATCCGCTGTTACGTACATTGCTAAAGCGGCACCCATTAAACCAAACATTTTCGCTAAGCCGCGGGCATCCCAGTTTACCGTGCTGCTTAAAACAGCCACACTTGGATCAGCCATTTCGGCAAAGTAAATGTTTCTTGCTCCGTAAACCACTTCACCGGCAACATTCGCTGTACCGCCAAGTTCTGTATATAAGAACGGTGTATATACGAGGTGATGAAGTCCAGTTGGAATCAGGATTCGCTCTAAGAAACCATAAATTAAGAAACCAACATCGCCTAAGCTTCTAATTCCTGTTGCTAAAGCGGTAATACCATTTTGCACAAACGGCCAAAACTCTGCTGCCAATGCCCCTAAAATCATTGCACTTGGAATCGCGAGAATCGCTACAAAGCGATGTCCAGAATAAATTTGCATAACGCCTTTAAACTCGGTATCACAATATTTATTGTGCAGTACGCCGACGAGCGCACCGATTAAGATTCCTGCAAAAACTCCCATTTCTAACACTTGGACATTTAATACGGTTGCCTGTCCTGAAAGCTGCATAGCTTCTGGAGCTACTAAGCGCTCAGAAAGCTTTAAAACCTGGTGCATAGCATTAATAAAAATAACAAAAGTAACAAGTCCTGTTAAGGCTGCATAGCCTTTATCCTTCTTCGCTAATCCGATTGGAATTCCAACCGCAAAAACCAATGCAAGGTTCTGTAATATTGAAACAGCTGAAGAGGAGATAAACTTTCCGACATTTTGAACAGCCGGATTTTCAAGGAATGGAATGTATTGTGCTAAGTTCCCATTTCCAAATACATTTCCAAAAGCAATGAAGAGACCGATAATCGGTAATATTAATATTGGTGCAAACAAAGATTTTCCAAATAATTGGAGACCATTTATCACTTGTTTCATTTGCAGCCTTCCTTTCTTTTATGGGTAAACGCTATCATTTACATTTCACAGTATAGCTTGGATTTTACGGTCCAGGAAGGGGATAAGGCGATTCTGTAGCATGTTAACAAATAACGTAACATGTTACACACAAGGGCTAATATTCCTTCATAATCCCTCTTTTAACCGCCAATATAAGAATAATATCAATTAACATAAACATGTTGGATTCAAACGAGGTAACCTGAAACTCCCGCTGTGACTCGATGGTAGGATCAAGCACGGAGAAAACAATATCGGCCATCTGTGCGGTAGTACTCTTACTATTGCCTGTAAAAAGGACAGTTTTTAATCCTTTATCTTTTGCGATTTGAACCTTTTCAATCACTTTACTGGTTTCACCTGAACGCGAAAAGATAATCAGCAGATTATACTTTTGAATATTATTGAAAAAAATCGCCCTGCTGTCGCTTGTAGATGCGTTCGAAACATAATAGCCAAATAACTCAAGTTTCTTTGCGAGATAGTTGGAAAATAGAGTGGAAAATCCGGCACCGTAGAAATAAACCATCTTATTACGTTCAATTTCATATAAGAAATCTTCTATGTCCTTTTCGTCGATGGAACGAAAAGTGCGCTCAAAGTTTTGACCAAATTCTAGAAGGGCTTCCTCAAAGGGTCCGTGGATGCCAGTCACAGACCGATTTTCAGAGTCGGCCGTTTTCACTACTTTTAAGCCTAAGTTATAAATAAATTCACTATATCCGCTAAAACCGAGCTTTTTACAAACCCGAATAATCGAAGTCGTTGAAACAAAAAGATCATCTGCCGCTTTGCGGATGCTTGGCTGTTGGTTTTCAAATTTCTTTTGAATTAAATAAGACAGAATATCCTTATCTGATTGATTCAAGTCCTTATCGTGAATGTAATCTAAAAAAACCTTCTCTGACTGTTCCATATTACAACCTCAACCCTTTATTATTTTTTCTTAGTATAACTCCTTGTTCTTTTCCCATTACAATGTGTCGTCACCCGTAAAAAAGAATCCTAATCGGATTATGGATTAGGATTCGATGGATTATGATACTTTATTTGCGAGGATTGTCACCACTGGTAAGATCGTGCCAATCATTTTATTTATGTATAGCAAGTATTTTCACATTTTTTCCTTGCACATTGATTCTTCGGTATTATCCACAATCTTTTTGCCCAAACGATTGTCGCTTTTTACCTTCTAGCTAGTAATAAATGCTTTAGTTGTAAGAACCCATCCATTTATTATACAAGAATAATAGGGTGCGTCAATTCCCCTATATTAAGAAATACTACCCCAAAATAATCTGCCCATAAATAAAGAAACCGTCAAAACGGTCAAGCTCACAAAGCTTGACCGTTTTTCATTGATTCATAATCTTATTTCTTTGCCATTTCTAGAGCCATGTCCAAAACCGCTCCACCGTTCATTGTTCCATAAAGAATGGAATCAATAACCGCAACGGGAATGCCCTTGGGTTCTGCCTCGCTTTTTACTTTATCCAGTGCATAACGAGCCTGAGGTCCTAATAGTACAACATCTGCTCCATCTAGTTCATCATAGATTTCTGTTGCCGGCATAGCGGTAATATTCGCAATAATCCCACGTTCCGCTGCGACCTTCTCCATTTTGCTGACCAGCATACTTGTTGACATACCTGCAAAGCAGACTAAAATGATATTCATTTTTTGTTCCTCCTATTTCTTTACTAGTTTAATGAGTTTTTTCAGCAAGTCCTCACTTATATTCTTAAAAGGAGAACGTTCAACCCTCACTGCGGTTCCGAAATGATATTCTGGGGCATTTGTCCCTTGCATGATTTCGGTTACATTTTCAAAGTTCAAGCCCCCTCCAACCAAAATTTTGATGTGATCGGAGTGAAGAATCATATTTCGAATAATCTCCTTATTGTTACTCAAGCTGCCTTTCCCGCCTGATGTCAGAATTCTATTTATGCTTTTATAGTTTGAAAGAATCTTTACTCCCTCCACAGGATGTTCCAGTTCATCGATGGCTCGGTGAAAGGTAACCTCTAATCCTTTAGCGGCTTCCAGGAGTCTGTTAAGGCTCAGTTCACATATTTGGTTTTGTTCATTAAGAGCGCCAATCACGACACCATTGGCTCCAAGTTCCTTGGCCATTCTAATGTCTTGTTTCATCATTTCAATCTCTTCCTCACGATAAACAAAGGATTGGGAATGCGGTCTTATGATCACATTGACCGGGATGTTCACAGATTCAATCACTGATTTCATGAGTCCATAGCTCGGCGTTAATCCGCCTTCAGAAAGAGCACTAACAAGCTCAATCCTGTCGCCGCCACAGGCTTCAATCTTCTTTGCATCCTCAATCGCAGATGCAATCAGCTCAATCTTTACACCGTCCCCAGGGATCGTAAGTGCACATTTACCCTTCCCCGAACTCTTCTCACTCATGACGAAACGCCCATTTTTCCATTTGTATTTTTGCTTTCCAGAACACCTGCTTCTTCAGCTACCTTTTTCTTATCCATCACGGCGATGAACGGAAACCAAATGAGCATGACGATGACGATATCGACTAATTGAAGCAAAGCACCTGACCAATGTCCAGTGATCAGGAATCCTTGGATTAAAGGTGGGGTGGTCCATGGGATGATTACTCCTGTCGGCCTGGCGACAATTTCAAGAGCCATCGCGCTGTAGTTAATAATGGTGATCACAATCGGTCCAAGCAGTAACGGAAGCATTAAGACTGGATTTAGAACTACAGGTAATCCAAACATGATCGGCTCATTGATATTAAATAAACCTGGTGCCAGTGACATTTTTCCAAGCTCTTTGTACTGCTTTGACTTTGACTTGTATAAAAGCACCAAGACTACCGCAAGTGTTGCACCTGCACCGCCAATCCAGATCATATCAAAGAACTGCTCTGTAATGATATTAGGTGCCACTTTCCCCGCTTCGATTGCGGCCAGGTTTTCGTCCTGAAGCGGTACCCAAAATGGTCTCATGATTCCATTTACAATCGTTCCGCCGTTTAATCCCAAACACCAGAGAAGACTGATGGCAAATACCGTCCCGATGGCACCGAAAATATTATTCGCGACCAAACTCTGCATCGGCAGTGAAACCACTTGGTAGATAAAATCATGGATATTTTCGTATGGTGTCTGCATGAATAACAATCGGACCAATAGCATCACAACAATGATGACAAATCCCGGCAGAAGTGCAGAGAATGCCCGTGATACTGCCGGCGGCACACCATCCGGCATCCTGATGATGATTCCTTTTTTTATAAAATAATTGAACATTTCCGTTGCCACTAGAGCCGTAATAATGGCTACAATAATTCCATTCGTACCGTACCAGCCGCCAACTGTGATAACCTTTTCCACCACATGTGACGTCCCATCAATGTCAATGGTCGTGGTAATCGGTGTTAACAGGATAAAGGCACTAATCGATAACATCGCAGACGAGAAGGCATCGATTCTATACGATTGTGCGAGTTTATACGATATCGCCGCAACAATAAAGATCGACATGATATCATAGGTTACCCGCTTTGGAAGAATAATAAATTGATTGAAAAATTCCCCAAAGAGTTTGACCTGCAGCTCCTGCCAGCCTGGTGCAGGGAAATCTTGAATAATGATAAAGATGGAACCGATAATTAAAAATGGAATAAACGAAATAAATCCGTCTCTGATCGCAGCAAGATGTCTTTGCCCAGCCACCTTTGTTGCAGCAGGCAAAAGCTTGGTCTCAAGGAATCTTTGAATTTTTTCCATATACTGTACCCCCTTTTATACTATATAGGGACCTACAATCCCTCTAAATTTCTATTCAACAGGACTAGTTATCCGCTTGGTATAGGCTTCAAGCCATTCCTCCGATGCCGGTTCATATACGGTTTTGTCCCCTATCGGATAGGCCACATACACCATTGGCATTTCCTCTGAGGTGGCGGC
Organism: Neobacillus niacini NBRC 15566; assembly: GCF_001591505.1. Lineage (GTDB taxonomy): Bacteria > Bacillota > Bacilli > Bacillales > Cytobacillaceae > Neobacillus > Neobacillus niacini. The sequence continues at coordinate 26,134 of NZ_BCVA01000026.1, read as the reverse complement.
GGCGAAGGAGAACTCCACATTGGTGCCGACTCCCCACTCACCACGGTTGTTCATGGCAATCACTGACATGGCTCCTGCTTTTCCGCTTTTCTCTGTCAGATATCGGGTAAACTGATACACCACACGCTCAGCAGCGGTCTGAGGAGGCACGCCCTCTTTCATTAAACGGACCACTTCATAGGATACACAGCCCTTCATCAGATCTTCGCCAAGCCCGGTTGCCGATGCTCCGCCTATGTTGCTGTCAACGTAGAATCCTGATCCTGATAATGGGGAATCCCCCACTCTTCCTCGTTTTTTCATAAACAATCCGCTTGTGGATGTGGCGGATGCCATCTGTCCCTTGGAATCAACGGAAACCATCCCAACCGTATCATGACCATCGTAAGGGCTCAGGTTTTTCTCGCGAATCTCTTTGACTCGTTTTTCCCAAAGCTTTCTTGCCCTGTCCGTCAGCATATTCCTTCTCTCAAAACCATTCTTATGAGCATATTCCTCGGCACCATTTCCAACTAGGAAGCTATTAAATCGATCTTTACTCAGTCGTCTTGCGATGGACACTGGATTTTTGTAGTCCCTTATCCCAGCAACGGCACCGATTGAAAGGGTATCGCCATCCATGAACGCGGCATCAAGTTCAACCTCGCCATTTTCATTTGGAAGTCCGCCATAGCCCACCGATTTATAAAGGGGATAATCCTCTACCATTCCTACAGCTATCTCCACTGCGTCACCAGAACTTCCGCCTTCCTTAAGCAGATCACTAGCCGCTTCCACGCCTTCTTTGGCCATACGCCAGGTTGCAATAATCCCCCACTTCACCTTCATCCCTCCTTATTTCTCCTCTAATCTTTTATACAAATGAAGCATTTCACCGATTAATGTTTGACTCAGCAGGGCATTCATTAAATGATCCTGCGCATGAACCATAATGATGGAGTATTCTGATTTATTCCCTCTTGATTCCTCCACTATCAAACTCGTTTGGGCATTATGTGCCTTTGCTAGTGACGTGTTTGCTTCGTTCATTAGATTATCTGCTTCTTGAAACTTCCCTTCTCGTGCATACTGTAGAGCACTCATCATCATCGATAAAGCATCCCCTGCCGATCCGATAATCTCAAATGCAGTTTGTTCGACCTCTTGCACTAGCTTCACCTCCTTGTTGTAAAATCTTACTTAAGTTGTATTATAGTTTTCTATCATGTTCTGTCTCCAATAAACATTTTCCTAACAAAGAGGAAAAAGTCTATGGTGGGCAGTACGGAAGCGAAAATGCAAAAAAAATCCCAGCCGAAGCCGGGACTAAATTGCATCATAGGTTAAAATCCGCGAGATAAAGTCGTCAAAATTTCTAGATTTGATTAGGTACTGTACCCCCTCCGGTTTTTCAACAATTTCAATAATATGCTTATAAAGTTCGTTTAATTTCTTTCTGTCCGCTTCCTTAAGGGCAAACATAAACACAAGCTGAACCTTGTTTTTCCCCCACAGCATAGGCTTTTGCAGGATGGCCGCTGCAATGACCGTTTCATATGAATTCATCACAATCGGATGCGGAATCGCAAGAAGATTTCCAAAGGACGTAGAAGAAATCTTCTCCCTTTCAATCACGAGATGGACATATTCCTCTGGCGTATACCCCTTTGTAGAGAGCTGATTCCCCAGATATTCAATCACATCCCATTCATCCTTACACGTCATGCCCTTAAAGAAAAGATCTTTTCTAAAAAAATCGTTCACATCATTCAAAAACCGAGATTTTCCGATATCCTGTCCTGATAGATATAAATGTTGATTTATTTTTTCAATATCGTTCAGATCAAGAAATGGCGATACCTCTATCACCTTAAAGTCCAGTTCATAATCAAATTTTACGGTAGAAAGGATGAGGTCCGGCTCCTGCTCCCTCAGCTTATTCAACTCCATAAAGGAAAACGTTCCAAGGACTTCAATCTTGTCTTGATACACGGAATGCAGTTTTGACTTCAACAACTCGCTTGTGGTGTATCCCGTCGGGCAAATAAGAGCAATTTTCCGTTTGATGATCAGGTTTCCATTGAGACTATCAAAGGCTGCTCCGAGGTGGAGGGCAATAAATCCAATCTCATCTTCCTTAATGACGTGTCCCGTTATTTTGTAAAATTCCTTCGAAACAAAAACAGCAAGTTCAAAGATAAACGGATATTTTATTTTCAGTTCATCCAGCAAGGGGTTACGTAACAGAACATGGCTGGTGATTCTATCCATCAGTCTTTTAGTATGTAGACATAATCCGATAAAGAGGTTATCGTCCTCTTCAAAGCTGATTCCGAATTCCCTGTTGATCGAAGCAATCAGCGTCTCCGTAAGACTTGCTATTTGGGGGTCGATCATCCCCTCAAGTTCAATTTTCTTCTTATATTTATTTTTAATAATGCTTTTCCCTAGGATAAGGTAGGAAATATAGATGATATCTCCTCGAGGGAACCTGACTCCAAAATCATCCTCTAACTGGCCGCAAAGCTCTTCAGCCATTTTATATTCCCGCATTTCCAATACCTTGTCCAATTCCTCTTCCATATCAAGGATATTTTCACTTTTAATCCGGTCAATGGTGATCGCGATATGGATGACGAGATTGACCACAGCCATTTCATTAAGATGAATACGATATTTCGCTACAGCCTGCATCAGCTTTCTTTGAATAAGATTTAAATCGAGGTGATGAAAGTACCGTTCATATTTGAAAATATTAAAAAAGTTTCTGTTCGTTTCCTTAAATAGTAGCTCACTAAATAGCGCTCGTTTATCCTTTTCGCTTCCTGCTAACGTGATGGCTGCTACCTTCCTTGTTAGTCTTAGGTCCCGGTTGTTTTCAGAAATCAGCTTCTTAATTTCCTTCATATCATTTTCAATTGTTGCTTCACTGACCAGAAGCATTTCCGAAAGTTCATATAGATCTAGCTCCCTGTTCCGAAAGAGGAGGTGTTTCAAGATATAGTTGATCCGCTCTTCAGGAAGAACAGGAATCCCTTCTCCTTCATAAGCAACAATCTCACTGGCTTTAACGTAATCCGATAAATGATAGCCTTTTTTATTTTGAGACACGATTAGGTCCGTATTTACTACGGAATTAATATAGGCGATATCGTTTCGTACCGTCCGATCCGATACCCCTAGCTCAGCAGCCAACTCTCCTCCTTTCATCACTGCCTTCTTTTCATAGAGCATTTTTATAATCGTTCGTTGACGGGGATGAAAATTATCCATTTAGGGTGACCTCCAGATAAACCGCGTTGTCGTAACCATTTTTCATCTATTATATCAGAACCATAGGCATTCCACAGGGACAGTTTAAAGTGGTCAATTGGTAGTTTTGTGCGCGAAAAGGCCCAACTAGTAGATTAAGCTAGTTGGGCTTTTTCGCGTATTTAGAGATGTTCCTTCTCTTAATTTTGTGTTTCAAAAACGCTGATTTCGTACAATGAGTAGCCCCAGCCGCCAGCACGTTTAATGCCCTGCATTTTAACATATCGGGCGTCGATTGCCGGGAACTGAATTTCGTCGATTCCTCCGTTGCTGTTTAGCTCTGTGTATACATCTGTCCACTGGCTGCCGTCGGTTGATACCTGAATTTTATATTGTTTTCCATAAGCCGCTTCCCAGTTTAATTTCACTTTATCAATGGAATACACCTGCCCTAAGTCAACAGTAATCCACTGATTATCGGTGTACAAGGAGGCCCATCTGGTATTATTGTTGCCGTCTACAGCAAGGTTCGGTGTCAGCCAGTCGACTTCACTCGAAGAAGCAGTCACCTGTTTTCCTTCCGCTAAATTCTTCCCGTTAAGCGCACGGTCAAGGAACGTCGGAACCACGCCAATACTCAACTTCTGAGGGATTTTGTCCATCGCTGTCATCGATTGCTGCAGGACCAATCTTGCTGCAGCAGCCTCTGCCTCATTCCCGCTCTGTTGAGCCAGCACCATGTTAACGGCTGCTTCACCCGTTTGTCCAATTAGCTCCAGTTTGTTTAAATATCCAGCCACCTCTTTCAAGAAGTTCGGATTATTGACCTGATTGTGCAGCTGGCTGGGAGCTTCCTTCAACTTTTTGAATTCTTTTAACAGAGCAGTGCCAGCTTCTGAAACTCCCTGACTGTCCCCGGCTTCCTCAGAGGACCAAAATTCCTGAATCAACGGCTTTAATCTTTCTGAAATCGGCTCCTGGTTGCTATTGAGACTCGTAGCATACGAGGCTTCCACTAGAAGATTTAAAGGTTCATAAGCCGCTGGAGCAAATTCCATCAGGCTCCGCTTTAACGAGTCTGCTGGATCATAGGCTTCAGGATTCCACGTATAATCAGCAACTGTAAACAATGGGATTTTCGAAGCCTCGGCCTCATTCATCGGGTTGGCCGTTAAGCCAATCACCCCATGTTCTGGTGTTAAATCCGAATCCCGGCCGGTCAGCGGTGCAAGGAACAAGCGGTTTCGGTCAAAATCATTGACCGGATAGTTATCCCAAATTAGTAAATCGTGTTTAAAAATTCCATGGATTTTATCGGCATCCTCCGAGGTAATCGTAGGAGCAACAACACCAATTCCTGTCCATTGAACAATGATGTCAGGCTGAACCAGATCCGCAAATCGTTCTCGGTAAGGAGTAGTGCCCGCCTGATAATAATCGGTCGGCACCGTGATCAAACGCTCTGCCCCTTCGTGTTTTTGAATAAATTCTTCATTGAACCGATTTAATAGATACGCTTGTGCCGCTGCCGGCGGGTTTCGATCGCTGCCAAACATCGCCCTGTCTTCTGGTGAACGAAGGCTAGGGTCAATATCATCGAGGAATAAAGCAAACGATCTTACACCGATATCCCACATTGCTTGTGCCTTATCCATTAAAGCCTGTAGGTCACCCTCACTGGAATATGTAATGGTATTCCCTGGCGAAATCGCAAAGGTAAAATCGACATGGTTATCGTGAGCTGTCTGGACGAGTTGTGCAATCTCCGCTAACTTCTCCGCCGGATACGGCTCTTTCCATTTTTCGCGGTGGTATGGGTCATCCTTTGGGGCATAAATATAGCTATTCATCTTATGCTCGCCGTAAAATTCTAACTGACGCAAGCGGTCTTCATGGGACCACGGCGCACCATAAAAACCTTCAATCGAGCCTCTGATCGGCATTGTTGGCCAGTCCTTAATTTCCACCTCAGGAATCCAGTCATTTCCTTTCCGCTCGACAATAATTTGTTTGAACGTTTGTGTACCATAATAGGTACCTTCCTCATCATGACCGGAGATAACAATATGTTTCTTATCGTGAGTCCCGTACTTGGAAGCAACAATATACCCTTCCTTTTTCGTCATCTCTAAGTCCTCGAGACCCGTGTGCTCCTGGATGATTTTTTGTTCATCAGGCTTAGTGAACTCCCCTAGCCAAATGATGACAGGTGCCTGGAGTTTAGGGTCTTTCATACCACTTTCCACAATGTTGGTTACACCCGCTTTTTTTAGGGCTTGCTTCAATTCATTAATCGCAGCAGAATCGGTTCCTTCTTCTGTCACCAATGCGACTTTTGGGTTCAAAGGAAATCCATTATTTGTTTGTTCTAACGATTTCGGGATGGGCGATACCGTCAATTCATAGCTTTTACTACCCTGCGCTTTCCCGATATGTTGACTATCAAACGGAACCAATAACCCAGATACTATACAAGCTGAAACAACGGCCTTTATCGCTTTACTTTTTGCCAACGTAACCACCTCTTCTATTATCATTTTAAACAATCAGGGACGAACCTCAGGTTCCAAGATGATCAGGCTCTCAAGGATTCAGAAGCCTACCCATAGCCTTGACACAGAAAAAGGCAGGACAACACACAGCAACGGGAAAACCCCATTACCAAGTGCCGCCCTGCCTGATCAAGTCAGTAACATGCGATTTTGATATTCGTTCCTATAATGGATATTATATCCAATACGTCAATTTGGTTCATAGAGTCTAAAAACCTATCTTTGAAATCGTTTTCAATAATTAAGGTAGGACATTTTTCATATTGTTCGAAATGGTAAGAAATGAGGGCGAAATCAAAAAACCTGAGTCCGGTGGAATACCGAACTCAGGTCTTTTAAGTTGAATAAAAGTATTTATCTACTTTATTGGGTCAGTTCAAAATGAAGCAGTTCCCTTTATACATGGATGAATTTTATCTTTTGTCCAGGTTTGAGGTAGGACAGAAGCACGATATCTTCCTCAACAACTCTTCCCACCACATTCACCCGATCATCCGCTGGAAGGTCACAAAGTGTAATTTGAACCTCACCGCGGTATCGTCCATAGAGGTCGTTATCTCTTGTTATACTTCCAACAATACGCTCAGAAGTATTTTCTTGCGCGATAGGATCTACACTTCTAGTATCCATCAACCGTAAAACATCACGGGCAAAATCTGGACGGAGTTTAAACTCCCCTTCTTGAAAACCTTCAATACGTATAGCTACATGATTATTTTCATGAAAGTCTATTAGCCTTTTAAGAAGAGTCGCGCTAACCTCTGGATCACCGATATAGATATCTTCTACTCCAAAATGAGCTAACTCTAGTGCCGCCAAAAACGGATCCATTTCGCGGTGCTCTTCTAGTGTTGGCAGCCCTTCAAATAACGGACCGCGTTTTTCCCCATCACCTGGAATATAGGCACTTACCGGGATTCCATACTTCCCAAATAGTTCATTTTGCTTTTCAAAAAACCAGTCGGACAATCCTGTCTCAACTCTTGGATAGAAATTATGCCATGCCAAAAGCTGATCTGCTTTTAGACCGCCATCAAGCAGTGCACGAATATCATCCTCAAATAAAATGCTAGCATTCAGAGCTAACTTAAATTCAGCAGCCAGCTTCAAAATCAACTCGTTCTCAAAAAAGTCATCCAATCTAAGTCCGCTGACCCCAAGTGATTTTAACGCAAACAAGCTATCTAAACCTAAGTGTCCAGGTGTTTTTAACGATACATCTGCATACACTTCTATCCCCGCGTCCTTGGCACACTGAAGTAGTGTCATGGCACGACCTGCTAAATCACCAGATTCTTCCGGAATGTGAAGCGAGGTAAACGCCCGCTTCACACCCATTTTTCCAGCCATTGCAATTCGTTCTTCTGCTAAAGGATCATTTAAATAGAAGGAAATGCCGATCAATCAAATTCACCAGCCATCTCATCTTTGAAACCGAATAAATACGTGAACAAGAATCCTGCTGCATAGGCAATTAATACCCCTACTAAATAAAGGAGAACTTGGCCAGTAACAACTAGGAACGCAAGTGGTAAACCAGATACCCCAATTGCAACCGTTGCGATACCAAACGCTGCTTGGAACGCCCCGCCGACACCAGCACCTAAACATGCTGTTAAGAACGGACGACCTAAAGGAAGGGTTACACCGAAAATTAATGGCTCGCCGATACCAAGAATACCTGCTGGCAGACCGCCGCCAATCGCTCTTTTTAAGCGAGTTTTCTTTGTTTTTACGTAGATGGCAAAAGCAGCACCTACTTGCCCTGCTCCACCCATGGCTAAGATTGGAAGAAGCGGGTCATCACCGATTGTGTTAATTAACTCTAAGTGGATCGGTGTTAAACCTTGGTGTAAACCAGTTACAACCAGTGGAAGGAACGTTGCACCTAGAACGAAACCTGCTACAACACCACCCATATCAAGTAAGGAAGTTAACCCTTTTGTGATAATATCTGAAACAAATCCACCAAGCGGCATAAAAACAAGATAAGTAACAATACCAGTAACCAATAAAGCCACAGTTGGTGTAACGAATAGATCAAGACTTGTTGGAACAAACTTACGCACTCGTTTTTCGACTAAAGCGATAAAGATAGCAGCAAACAGAACTCCTATTAAACCACCGCGTCCAGGAAGTAAATCTTCGCCAAACAAATGAATACCTGCTACAGCTGGGTTGATAATTAAGATACCTGCAATCGCACCAAGTGCTGGTGAACCGCCAAATTCTTTTGCTGCATTGGTACCAACTAAAATTCCAAGATAACCAAATAATCCGCCGCCAATGACAGAAAGAATCGTTGCAAGCTGAGAATCACCTGCTAACCATCCAGCTTGGATAATCGCTTTTGTGATCCCTGTAATTAATCCTGACGCAACAAGTGCTGGGATTAATGGAATGAAAATTCCTGCGATTTTACGTAGAAACATTTTAAACGGTGTTGCATTCTTCTTGTTAATTTCAGCTTTTGTGCTCGCTGCCTTCTCCTTTAAATTGATACCGCCATCCGCGTCTATCAACTTACCAAACTCTTCTGTTACTTTATTTACTTTTCCAGGTCCAAGAATGATTTGAAGGGTTTCTTCCTCTACCACTCCCATAACTCCGTCTATCTTCTTAAGCGCTGCCTTATTGACAATAGACTCATCCTTCGGTGTAACGCGAAGTCTTGTCATACAATGTGTATAGTTGCCAATGTTCGAAGAGCCGCCTAATTGTTCAAGGATCTGTTCAGCTAATATTTTGTTTTCTCCAGCCATGAATTTCCCCTACTCTCTGTTGTATTTTTATCTTTGAAACGTGAATCTATTTCCCCATTCGTTCAAGGTGTAAATAGTGTTCACATCACCCCCCGTAAGGTTAGTTCCCTTCTTTGATAAAACGAATTGCTTCTCTTGTTTGGTCAATGGCTTGAATCGTTTGCTCATACTGAACCGTTGCCATGGATAAAAACAAAATATCCATCATGTATAGCTGAGCAAGACGTGACGATGTTGCGGCACTTCGGAAAGCTGCTTCCCCAGAATAAGAGGTAAACAGTTTAATATCTGCTAAAGAAGCAACCGAAGACTGTCCGTATTTGGTCAGACTAATCGTCTTCACACCGCGCTCTTTCGCCAGCGCCATCACTTTCACCACCTCAGCGGTTTCACCAGAATGAGAAATAGCAAACACCACATCATCCTTACTCGCATTCGCAATCAATGTCGCAACAAGATGCGTATCCGTAAAAGCGGTTGCATTTTTTTGAATCCTCAAGAACTTCTGCTGCGCGTCCTTGGCAATAATATTAGAAGCGCCAATTCCGAAAAAATGGACATTCTGAGCAGGGAGGAGCGTTTGAACCGCACGCTCCAATTCTTCATAATTGATAATTTCCTCAGAATCGCGGATGCTTTGAATACTATTGCTGGTTGTCTTTTGAACGATAGAATAATACGATTCACCTGGTTCAATGTCACGATACCCTTGTTCTGCTACAGGCTTCACTAAATCTCCAGCAATTCTTACCTTTAAATCTTGAAAACCATTTAATCCAAGTGACTTGCATAAGCGAATGACTGCAGCACCACTGGTTTTTGCCTGGGTCCCGATATCATTAACGGTACTGTTTAAGATACTTCTTGGATTTTCAAGAATGTATTGTGCAATTTTTCGCTCGGAAGCCGGAAGCTGATCCAGCATATTTTGAAGCATTTTTAATCCGCCTGCTGCCACACTCATACCACCTTTTCAACCTATCATTTTTTCTGGATTGCGATTTTTACATATCCATTCGCTGCTTTTAATAATTCTTCTGCTTCCTGTTTTGTTGATTCCGTCATAATCATGACAATGGCTGTTTTAACTTGGAGACCTGATGTTTCTAACGTCTCCAGCGCCACATCATAGGAAACACCCGTCACTTTGCGGATAATTCCAATCGCGCGTTCTTTTAACTTTAAGTTGCTCACTTTTACATCAACCATTAAATTTTCATAGGCTTTTCCTAAAAGAATCATCGCTGATGTAGAAATCATATTCAGAATCATTTTATGGGCTGTGCCTGATTTCAAACGGGTTGAACCAGTTAAAACTTCTGGACCGACAATAACTTCAATCGCTTGGTCGGCTTCTTTACTAATTGCAGCATTTTTATTACACGAAAGTGCGACAGTTTTTGCTCCAATGCTGCGTGCATAGCGAAGGGCGCCAATGACATATGGTGTACGTCCGCTTGCAGCAATCCCGATTACTGTGTCGTTTTCAGTCAGTTCCAACTGCTTTAAGTCATGAACACCAAGTTCAAGGTCATCCTCGGCTCCTTCCACGGCTTTCAAAAAGGCGCCTTCTCCTCCGGCCATCAAACCAACAACCATTTCAGGTTCGGTGCTGAAGGTTGGCGGACATTCAACAGCGTCCAGTACACCTAATCTTCCACTCGTACCGGCACCTAAATAAATCAGGCGGCCGCCGTTTTTAAAGGACTCAAATACAAACTGAACCGCTGCTTCTACTTCAGGTAAAACTTCTTTAACAGCCAGTGCTACCAATTGATCTTGTTCGTTCATGATTCGTAATATATCGATGGCCTCGGCCGTATCAATCTGCATGGTTTCTTGATTTCGGGACTCGGTCGTTAATAATTCGAGATTTTCTTCGATCATTTCCTTATCCTCCTGTTTGTTTTTCTAGGTGTAAGCGATTTCCGTACCCTTATTATACCTCTACTGAAATATTAATTCAATAATTTTATTAAAATTTTAAAATGACATTTCAAAATCTATTTTAAAGGCCCTGTTAAAGACAGATGTTGATTTTTGTCATAAGGAAATCCTTATTAAGGACTAAACACAATGAGATCTCTCCTGATTTGTCCCTCATCACGCTTATGAAGGACGAATCTCACTGTGAACTTTCCTGATTTGTCTTTCATCATGCTTATGAAGGACGAATCTCACTGTTATCTCTCCTGATTTGTCTTTCATCATGCTTATGAAGGACCAATCTCTCTAAGAACTCTCCTGATTTGTCCTTCATCACGCTCATGAAGGACTAATCTCACTGAGATCTCTCCTGATTTGTCTTTCATCACGCTCATGAAGGACGAATCCCACTGAGAACTCTCCTGATTTGTCCTTCATCACGCTCATGAAGGACTAATCTCACTGAGATCTCTCCTGATTTGTCTTTCATCACGCTTATGAAGGACCAATCTCTCTAAGAACCTTCCTGATTTGTCTTTCATCACGCTTATGAAGGACGAATCTCACTGAGTTCCTTCCTGATTTGTCTTTCATCACGCTCATGAAGGACTAATCTCACAAAGTTCCTTCCTGATTTGTCTTTCATCAGCAATATGAAGGACTAATCTTACTGGGGGCTCTCCTGATTTGTCTTTCATCATCCTTTATACCGTTGTACGAATAATCAACAATGAAATTTTCCAAAACTATTCTAATAAATAACGTCGAATTGCCTGTGCTACCCCGGCTTCCTGATTACTTCCGGTCACTTGATCTGCCAGCGCCTTCACTTTATCTGGTGCATTTCCCATCGCGATTCCCAGTCCCGCAGCTTTCAGCATCAGAGAATCATTATAATTATCTCCAATCGCAGCCATCTGGTAGAGGGGGATGTCGTATTTCTCACTTAACTTTAACAGTGAGGAAGCTTTACTGACTCCTGATGGTGATATCTCCAAATTTAAAAAATTGAGACTGCTGCTAACTTCCATACCCCCGACCTTTTCACCGATTACCTTTGAAAAATCAGCAAGTCTTCCCTCTTCATCAAAAACGGCAATTTTCGTGATATCTGGTTGATTAGACTTCATGTATCGATAAAAATCATCCACAATTTTCACTTGGCATTGCCCGCGAAAATTTTCTAGGTCCGCTGCTTTTCCACCCGTTTTTTCAAGCGTAGGAATATTATTTTCAATCCAGTTCTTATTCCATTTCGTTTCTTTTGGAACGAGCAATGTATCTCCTTCATAAAAATGAGCGTAAAAGCCTTCCCCCTCACATAATTCCCAGAAATGCAGCAAGTGGTCATGCTCGAAAACTGCTTGCTCACTGATCCCGCCATTTTCATCAAGAATGATCGCCCCATTATAAGCAATAATCGGTTCTCCTTTTAGACCAATGGTGTTAGCAATCCACCTTGTTGAAAGGGGTGAACGGCCGCTGCAAATTACCACTCTTCCTCCTTTTTCACGAAACTCATGGATCGCTTGAATGTTTTCTCTATCAATTTCTCTATAATCATTTAATAATGTTCCGTCCAAATCTGTTGCTAATAATTTATATGCCAACTTGCTCTCCCCTTTGCACTATTTTTTCATTACGCTTATAGTATTTATTAAAATATCATTTTAATCAATGGCAGGTGGTGCTGAACATGCTTCAACCAGAACTTGCAGAAAAAATTGTCAGGGAAGTCCAGAGACTAATATCTGAAGAGATCATTGTTGTGAACACGGATGGCTTGATCATGGCCAGCACAAACCAAGACCGAATTGGTACCTTCCATGAAGGAGCATTACTTACTTCACAGCAGAAGAAAAAGCTGATTATCACAGAAAAAGACACCCCACAATTAAAAGGGGTAAAGTCCGGAATTAATCTCCCGATCTTCTTTCAGCATGATGTCATTGGCGTGATTGGCATTACCGGTGACCCTGAAAAGGTTACCCCCTTTGGCGAAATCATCCGTAAAATGACCGAGCTGTTAATCAGCGAAAACTATTATGGTGAACAGTTTGACTATCATTCACGTGCGATGGAAACCTTTGTCCTCGAATGGCTCCAGGCAAAAGAACCAAGTTCACACTTGCTTGAGCGGGCTCGAGCGCTGACCGTCAATCTTGAACTTAGCCGTACCGCAGTGATTATCGAGTTGGAACAAAGAGCGCAACCACTATCAAGAGATATGTGGTCTTCTATTTTGAATTCCTTTTCTCAAAATAAAAACGATGTCGTAACAAGGTCAGGAAATGAACGAATCATTGTGTTAATTGACTGTTCCGCCCCTGTTCAACCTCCGTCCATTAAACATCGGCTGGAACAATTTCTTCGATTGATGAAAAATAGCTTTGAGATATCCGCCTATGCGGGCGTTGGTCAATGTGCAGCTTCGTCCAACCTGCACCATTCCTACGCTCAGGCAGAACGAGCGTTGAAACTGGCTAGACGGAACAGAGGCATTATTTTTGATGAGGAATTAATCCTTGAAATGGTAACAGGCGAACTTACGTCAGAAATTAAAGCTGAATACATTCAACGGAGCATTGCACCACTGTTAACAGAAAAAGAACTCCTGGAAACTTTAGTGGAACTATTTAAACAAAATCATTCATTGAAAAACACAGCTCAGGTCCTACATATTCATATCAACACCCTTCATTATCGTTTGAAGAAAATCGAGGATCTAACACATCTAAATCCAAACCGTATTCATGATTTGTTTTGTTTGTATCTTGCTGTATTATTTTTGGATGAATAACCAGAAATTGAACAAAAAAATATTTATTTTTTGGATGTTTCTCCATAGCAGGCTTATGCCTGTTTTTTTATACTTTAAATAGTATGAAAATAGTACGAAGATGGGGGAAATAGCATGCTCTCAAATGAAGTGAAACAAAAATTAATCTCGATTGTATCTGAAAAAAACTACGATGATTCGAAAATAGAACGTTTAGTATATTCCTACGATGCCACACCCAACTTCCAGTCGATGCCAGATGCAGTTGTCAGTCCGCGCAATGCAGAGGAAGTTTCACAAATATTGAAGATATGTAACCAATATGGAGTTCCGATTGTCCCACGCGGTTCGGGAACGAACCTTTGTGCAGGAACTTGCCCAACCGAAGGCGGGATTGTCCTTCTCTTTAAACATATGAACAAAATCCTTGAGATTGATGAGGAGAATCTAACGATCACCGTGCAGCCTGGAGTCATTACGCTAGATATGATTCAGGCCATTGAAGAAAAAGGCCTTTTCTATCCGCCTGATCCAAGTTCAATGAAAATCTCCACCATCGGCGGCAATATCAATGAGAATTCAGGCGGTTTGCGCGGTCTCAAATATGGTGTAACTAGAGATTATGTGATTGGGCTTGAAGCCGTTCTGTCAAATGGCGATATCATCCGTACAGGCGGTAAGCTTGCAAAAGATGTGGCTGGCTACGATTTAACTCGTCTATTTGTCGGTTCTGAAGGAACGCTTGGTGTCATTACCGAAGCAACCCTGAAATTGATTCCAATGCCAGAAACACGTAAAACGATGCTCGCGCTTTATCAGGATCTTTCCGCAGCTGCACGTTCTGTTTCAAAAATCATTGCCAATAAAATTATTCCAACCACGCTTGAGTTTTTGGACCAGGCTACTTTAAAGGTGGTTGAAGATTATGCTCAAATTGGCCTCCCAACCGATGTTCAAGCGGTTCTTTTAATTGAACAGGACGGTCCGCCTGAAGTCGTCGAACGCGATATTAATAAAATTGCAGAAGTATGTAAACTGGAAAATGCGGTATCGATTCAAATTGCAGCAACAGAAGAGGAAGCCATGGCGCTTAGAACGGCAAGACGTGCGGCACTTTCGGCAGTAGCACGTTTAGCACCGACGACCATACTAGAGGACGCAACCGTTCCTCGCTCAGAAATTGCCAATATGGTGAAAGCCATTAATGAAATTACCGAAAAATATCAGCTGACGATTTGTACATTCGGCCACGCTGGCGACGGAAATCTCCACCCTACTTGTGCGACGGATGCTAGAAACCATGAAGAAATGGAACGCGTCGAAAAGGCTTTCGCGGAGATTTTTGATAAAGCGATTGAATTAGGCGGCACGATTACGGGGGAACATGGGGTCGGAGCGATGAAAGCACCGTACTTAGAGTGGAAGCTGAAAAAAGAGGGAATTGCTGCCATGATGGGAATTAAGCAGGCGTTTGATCCGAATAACATTATGAACCCTGGGAAAGTGTTTGCGAAAGACAGCAAGAAACGCGTGGTGATTACAAAATGACAACCTTGGTCGAACAAGAAAAAATTCAACAGCAATTTAAAGAGCGGATGAATGAGGATGAACTCTTAAACTGTATGCGCTGTGGATTCTGTCTGCCAACCTGCCCAACATATATCGAGTCAGGTTATAAGGAGTCTCATTCTCCCCGCGGTCGGATTGCGATGATGAAAGCCGTCGTCGATGGAATCGTCGAACCGGATGAGGATTTTGAACGCTCACTTGATCTCTGCCTAGGCTGTCGTGCCTGTGAACCGGTCTGTCCTTCCGGCGTTAATTACGGCCATTTACTAGAGGAAGCAAGAGATATTATTAATCAAAATAAAAAACACTCTTTACCTGTTAGAGCAGTTAGAAAAACAGTATTTGAAGGGCTGTTCCCTCACCAAAACCGTATGCGCACGATGGTTGGCCTTCTAGGTTTCTACCAGCGGTCTGGGATTCAAACCCTTGCACGGAAAACAGGCTATTTAGGATTGCTGCCTGACAATTTAGCCACGATGGAAAAAGTGCTCCCGAAAGTTCCAACGATGAAAGATATGAAAAACCGGCCTGAGCACCTGCCGGCGATTGCCGAAAAAGTGCATAAGGTTGCTTTTTTCAGCGGCTGTTTAATGGATACCATGTTCATGAAAACAAACGACGCAACCATGAAATTGTTACAACTAGCGGGTTGTGAAGTTGTGATTCCAAAGCAGCAAACCTGCTGCGGCGCCCTGCATGGGCATAGCGGTGAAAAGAATGCAGCGAAAGAGCTTGCGAAGAAAAATATTGCAGCGTTCGAGGACTTGGGTGCAGACTTCATCATTACCAATGCTGGAGGCTGCGGCGCCTTCCTTGTTGATTATGATCACCTTTTGAAGGATGACCCTGTATGGAAAGAACGTGCTGAGGTGTTCAAATCGAAAATAAAGGATATTTCTGAAATTCTTGTAGCGGTCTCATTTCATAAAAAAGTGAAATTAGAGCTTCCAGCTCAGGTAATTACCTATCAGGACTCCTGCCATTTACGAAATGTGATGAAAACCGCTTCAGCACCACGAATACTGTTGGAGTCCATCAAAGGGGTACGGTTTGTAGAAATGAAAGAAGCGGACCGCTGCTGTGGGTCTGCTGGTATTTATAATATCGTAGAGTCCGAAATGTCGATGGTCATGCTTGACTATAAAATGGTCCAGGCGAAAGCGACACATGCAACAACCATCGTAACCGCAAACCCCGGCTGTTTGCTCCAAATGCAGCTCGGAGTTGAGCGTGAAGGTTTGTCCGATAAAATGCGTGCTGTTCATATCGTGGATTTACTAGCGGAAGCAGTGAAATAATAATACAAAAAAAGACGATTCGAGGGGGACGAATCGTCTTTTTTGCTGTTGCCCGCTATGCGGTTACTTTTTCTTTGCCCACTGTTTTGCGGATGAATGGTACCACCCAGCGGTCTAAACCATATTTACCAGCGTTGAAGCCTGCTGCTAAGATGATGAAGCCTAAGAAAATGTCTGTTGGGTTGTGAGATACAGTTCCTGCTAAGAAGAAAGAGAAGTTCATCACTAGACCAAAGAACATTGCTGTTGTTGTTAAGCAGCCAAGCAGAAGTCCTAATCCGATCAATGTTTCG
The DNA here is from genome assembly GCF_001591505.1 of Neobacillus niacini NBRC 15566. Classification (GTDB taxonomy): domain Bacteria; phylum Bacillota; class Bacilli; order Bacillales; family Cytobacillaceae; genus Neobacillus; species Neobacillus niacini. Next base: position 9,724 of record NZ_BCVA01000026.1, on the reverse strand, counting down.
CCCCAAGGAACGATGAAGTTGAACACGTCAATGTTCGGTAATGCAAAGCTTTCTAGGAAGTGTACATACCAGCTATACACCACGCTGCCGTCTGGTCCTTTTACTGGATTCGCAACCGCTCCTTTTAGGAATCCAGAAGCGTCGAATCCGCCGCCAGTTAATTTTCCTAGACCTGCTGTGAACCAAGAATAGCCGAGGTATAAACGAATAATAGTTAAAATAGCTGCTGAAATCTTATTTTCTCTTAAAAATTTGTTAAACATAAAGCATTCCGCCTTTCAAAATTTAACTTGTTCTTGATACTTATACTATATTAGAAATCGATAGTTACTAACATAGGTATAGTAACAAGTTCACAGTTTGTTTGAAATGATATGGCGGAATGTTGAACACACTAAATTCGCAGTAATTTTGAGCAAGGCTTGCTTTGAAAATTATTCATTTCCCCGTTTTCTCCATAACTACAGTCGTACACTTTTGGCTCAGAATATCGATCCAAAACCTTGTTTATAAATAAAGGGATATTCTCGACAACATCCTTAGTCTTTAGAATCCAATTAACACTTTTCCAATCCAGTGCCCCTTCATCAGATTGAATGAGTTCCCCCGCGAAATCATCACTGATAAAAACATAAATGCACTCCACCCCATTAAGAGCAATCATTCCCCTAAACAACAAACTCCCGACGTGTAATCCCGTTTCCTCGAGCACTTCTCTTCTGCAACCTTCTTCAGGAGTTTCCGATGGCTCAATCTTGCCGCCAACACCATTCCATTTACCACGATTCGGATTCTTCTCCCTAAACAGCATTAAAACATCATTCCCTTTTACAAGAAAACAAAGCGTATAGTTCAACACAGACACACCTTTTCTGTCATTTTTCTACTAGATACATTTTAACTAATCGATTGATTTAAGGATAAAATAAACCTCTGTATATAAGAACTTTTCACTTAATTATAATAGAAATATTGTCAAACAACTTATAACCATTTTTCCTAAAATTTTTTGGCGGGGAATAACTTAATATATACACCTAATAATTTCCTTTTTTTCCATTTCCTTATATAATAATAGTAAAACATTTTAGGAGACTACTAAATGAATCAATCAAAAATAGAGAACCCTTTATGGGCATGGTTTGTCCTCATTGGAGGCGGGATATTCTTACTAAAAGCCGCTCCTGGAATGCTGCTAACTCTTACCATCCCTTTGTGGAAACCAGACGAATTTAGCTTTTTTTCCATTTTTTATATTATTTTTGCGCTTGGAATTCTCACTGTGACAATTTGGGGGATGAAAAAGGCTTATTCAGCGATAAAGGCATATCAAAAGGCTAAAAACAACCATGTTCCTCCACAGGTTGAGGCTTCACCAGACCTCATCATTCAGGAACAACCTGCTGTTAAAAAGCCAGTTTGGCCATGGATTGTCATTGGAGCAGGTGCTGTTCTTGTTATTAGTACAGGTCCTGCCGCTCTTATGCTGCCAGTAATGCCGCTTCTCTTGGCAGCGTTCTCAACTGATTCACCTAGTACTCCGGATTATGTCCCCATCCTCATTATCTTTGTGGGGTACGGAATCCTATTGGTGTATATCTTACTGCTTGTGAAAGCAATAAAAAGACTAAGAACGAAATAGCCCATGTTCCCAACATGGGCTTCAAAGTCTTATTGGTACCATTTTATTGTTATAATCAAACCCGCTTCATAGTAATAAACCTACTTCGCTAGAGGACAAGTTACCTTATTCTTGTAATTAACGGGGACTCCTTGATTATGCTATACTTTAAATGGTTTGTTTTTTTAGAGAGGAGTTGCCCTTTTGGAGTTTTTAGAATCAAAGGCAAATACAAAATCAACTTATATATATTTCTTTATTGCCGGGATTGTTCTCATTGCGTTTAATCTTCGCCCAGCCATTACATCGCTTGGGCCGTTAGTGGGTATGATTCAGGAAGATGTGGGACTTGCCCATTGGAGTGCAGGTTTATTAATGAGTCTACCTTTACTGGTTTTCGCGTTCATGTCTCCACTCGTTCCAAAAATAGCGAATCGGCTTACAAATGAATTGACATTAATTATTGGGTTGACATCTCTTTTAATTGGAATTGCAATCCGATCAATCCCTATGACCTTTTTCCTTTTCACAGGAACTTTATTAGCTGGCTTGGGCATCGCCATTGGAAATGTTCTGCTGCCTGCGGTTGTTAAAGATAAGTTTCCAGAAAAATTTGGGTTAATGACAAGTGTTTATTCAACATCTATGGGATTAGTTGCTTCATTAGCGTCAGGAATCAGTGTTCCTTTAGCTGTGAATGCAAACCTTGGGTGGCAGGGAGCCCAAATTGTATGGACAATACCTGTTGTAGTAGCAATCTTAGTGTGGATCTTTCTTCGAAAATATAACTTAAAAGATTCGAGAGCATTACAGCCAAAAAAGGCTGAAGCTCCTAAAGGAATGTGGCGTTCGCCTCTTGCCTGGCAAATTGCTATTTTTATGGGATTTCAATCCTTTTTATTTTATGTAACCATTTCATGGCTGCCTGAAATCTTACATAGTCATGGAATGAGCTTGGAAACAGCAGGTTGGCTGCTTTCCTTTACCCAGCTAGTTGGATTACCCGCTAGTTTCTTCATTCCCGTCCTCGCTGGACGTGCTCAATCACAAGTAAAGCTTGCATTCATGTTAGGGATGTGCGCTATTGTTGGCTATAGCGGCTTACTGTTAGGTTCGTCTTATCCGATGTTAATCGTAAGTATTGCCTTAATCGGATTTGCTTTAGGAGGAGCTTTTCCTTTAGCTCTAAGCTATATCGGACTTCGAGCGCGGAATGCCAATCAAGCAGCAGAGTTATCTGGAATGACGCAATCTACAGGTTACATCCTTGCGGCAGTAGGTCCTTTATTTATTGGCTATTTATATGATATGGCGCATTCATGGACCATTCCGATCCTTACCCTTATAGGAGTTTCTGTGGTGGTTATTGTATTTGGAATGCTGTCCGGTCGAAATAGGTATGTATAACAAAAAACGATTCGCATAGAGGCGAATCGTTTTTTGTTATTTTAACATCTTTGGATCAAATATATTAGATATTCCTAGAAATAACCCTAATACCAAACCTAATTGTACATTGGTAAATGCAAGAAACTCTGAAAAATAATAGCATAAACCTCCACTTAGTATAATAACAGCAAAGGATATGACCTTTTCCTTTTTGGTATTAGCCAACTTCTCATGTAACTTTTCCATCCAAGATAGTTTTTTGTGAAAGGCTATCAATATGATTCGACTAACAAAAAAAATAGGAATAGCGATTAGTACGATTGCACCTAACTTAAAAAGGAAGTCCATTCGTTCCCCTCTCTTTCTTTATTGTCTCTAATTCTACTATCTTTTGTTTATAGCTTGAAAAATGTGAGTAATAGGAATGAAACGGATGCTTATGAATGACTGGAGATATGTTACGCATAGAGATATCTTTAGGATCAATTAGATTATATTCTATAAGCATATTCATTAACCTTTGGGCGGAAATTCGAATCCCGAATCCCAATGGAAGGATTTGATTGAAATTTTCTCTAAACCAGCGAATAAACTGATTCAGTTCCCTTGAGCTTTCCTTATCATGTATCAAATTATATTCGATCATCCGTTGAATCACGGCAAACGTATGCTGATCAAACATTCTATTCGATAAAGACTCCTCGATATAGGATTGAAATAACCCTTCGAGGAAACCATTAACTTTCCTATTGATGGATAATTCCTCGGTAAATACAATGGCTGCAAACTTTGGATTTTTATGTATAAACCAGTACCTGGTTAAATCACTCGGATGTAAAAACTGAGCAATCAGAATCATCATGTTAAAGCAAATTAAAAGAAAGCCGAATTCAAAAGTCTTAGTATGGAACAAGCAAAGGTATCCGATTATAACCAACAAACCGTTAGAAACCATCCCACCAAGTGCAATATATCTAAAATCATTTTTTACAAATTGAGATAATTTATTATTTGATGTAATAGCTTCATTATAATTTAACAGAACAAATCCGCCAGTTAGGAACTGAGAAGGTTTCACACTTATGTTTCTAAAAGAATTATGAAATGCCAAAATCCCTCCGGCTTTAAAAATCCTAAAAGGATAACCATATCGTTTCGCCATTAAAAGATGACCCATTTCGTGTAAAAAAACGGATACGAGATAGACGATTAAGGATGTAACGAGGAAAGTACCTAACGAGAAAGTTACCTCTCCAAAAACCTTATTTAATAGTAAAAAGTAACCTATGGAGCCGACGACCAAAAAAGTTAGTAAAATAATCATCGTAACGATATACATCCATGGCGAATAGTAACTAGTTTTGTTCAGTTCATACCTAACTTGATTAGATTCGGCTTTATGCATATTCACATACCTCTTTATAATCCATCCTGCCTTTATAAGGCGGGCGAAATAAATAAACGACTAACTTTTAAAACTTAACATTTTTAAAACCCATTCGAAATAGGTTTCTTTCTCATAAACGATTCTTGCTTCAACTGGCATTGATTTTATGGCATTCACAGCCGTACCGTCTTTAGCAGAAAGCTTCTGATTTTCTAAAGAGACCAAGCATTTATAAAAAACAGCATTTCCATTTTCTGTTTGTTGCGTGATCGTACCTGAATCAATCGACACTAATTTTCCTTTTAACGTTCCATACTTCTGAATATTAACGCCCTGCAAAGAAACTTTTACTTCATCATCTATTTTGACCCTTGAAATATCTTGAGCTGGAATATACGCTTCCACTTGTAAATCATTTTCCAAGTTCCTTGAAACTTCTGCAATAACTTGGTTTCTCTGAATAGACATTCCCGTCTTGATTGGTACTAAATAATGAACAACTCCATCATTCTTAGCCTTAATGATAAGAGAGGATTCCTGTCCATTCTGAACGGACATTTGACTTTGCAATTCAACTAACTTAGCCTCCACCTGACTTCTAGCAGCGCCTATTTCACTTAAAAATTGATTATAAAGCTGCTTTGCTTGAGATACTGGCTGCCTGTTCTGTGTTTCTAATTGTTTGATTTCTGTTGAAAGACTTTCAATCTCACTTTTTTTCGTGTCAATTTCTGCCTGCAGTGCACTTTTCTTCGCATTACTTTCTTCTTTACTTTCAATTGAGGCTGACTTTTTTGAAAGAGTGGCTAATTCTGTTTCTAATTCCTTTTTTCTCTTTTCATCACCCTCTGCAGGTTCGCCCAAGTTTAATTGCTCATTTATCTTTTCCAAAGCTAATTGCTTTTGATCAATGCTAGTCTGTATTTCCTGTCTTAGCTTGTCATTTCCAGCAATCGTCGAATTAAGTAAATTTATATTATTTGATACATTATTAATTTCATTTTCTAGTAAGCTTATACGTTCCTTTTTTTCCTTAAGTTGCTGGGCTGTATTTGAGCTCTCAAAATGATCTCCTTTAACCTGTAATAAATAATATTCAACTTTTCCATAGTATTCTTGCTCTGATCCGGCATTCTTCATCAAATTTTTTTGAGTTTCCAAAGATTGAACGTAACGATCCATTTCTTCTAGTTTTGTATAGAGTTCATTCAATTGCTCCCCTAACGCAGAAGCTTGCAATCCCTCTTGCCCATTAGAAATCGTTAAGAGTATATCTCCAGCCTTAACATTTTGTCCTTCTTTAGAATGAATCATAACCACTTCTCCATCTAATTGTGAGGAAATAAGGTGGTTATCATTTGTTGTGACCATTCCGAGAGCCCTCACGATATAAGGCTTTGCGATTACTTTAGATACAAAAACAGTTGAAATCATAATAATTGCTAGAAAACAAATAAAAAAGGTTAAAAAAGCCGGGGGTCTTTGATCAAAAAAGATTCTCGAATGTTTTAGCTCACTTCGATTATAAAGTTTCATCTCTCATCACTGGCCTAAAAATATCTATTATTGTGTTATCAGGGTCATTAGAAATATATATATTATAAATGCTACCATCCGTCTCTAAGTCATTTTCGAAAATGTGCAAATCTAACTTAGTATGTGCAAAATTTAATTGATCCGCTTTTCCTTCATATCGAACATAGATACAATTATCACACGTATGGAGTTGATTCACTCTAAATCTTTCTTTATGTAAGTGATAATCATGAGCCTGTACCATCACATCATAGTCAAACGTGATACTGCCATCTTCATGAATATTTGTTCCAAATGATTTTGTGATCAATGGCCCAAATGTTTGAACATTTAATACCCTTAAGTAGTTTAAAAACTTTTCAATTTCTTTATCTAAATGGTCCATTTGAATATTTCTTAATTCTTTAATAATAACATTCTTTAATACTAATCTTTTATTTTCTTTTACGGCGAGTTTACTCATACTAGTGCTCCTCCTTATCCTTTTATTCTTTATTATAGAAAATACATCAAGCGGGCAATAATCCACTATACTACCCATTTTAAAAACATGGATATTTATTAGTAAATATGCCCGCCTATCCCCCTCAACCTATGTAGCATGTTAAGGAACTAAGTGTATGTTATGAAAACAAATAATGGCTATTACTTCCATTTACCTTTCTTTTTACCATAGACATAAATTCCCGCAATTGTACCAGCGAACGCAACAGCAATACCAGCTGCCAGCCACGGATTATACCAGCACCATAGAATCGCTGAGTCGATAGCCCCCGCTAACCAGCCAGCTGCACTATTTATAACTGCGCCAACAGCACTTTTTGAAACTGCACTTTTAGCAAGTGCTGCTACACCAGCAGTGATAAAACCAAGTGCAAAAGTTTTAGCTTTCCCCCAATCAATTCCCCCATCCAAATACATCATTTCTTCTTGTTCCAACTCGACATAACTTCTTGGTAATACTAGTTCCATAGTCATCCTCCTTTTTATTTTTTTCTATGGATTATATAAAGTACCAATAGGTACGTTATACCAAACTTGGTAGGTAAAGCCTTATTCATACACAACCTCTTCAAATTCTCTTAGTGGAGCATTCCCAATGAGTTCATTATCCATTTGGAATGCCGCCATCTTTGCATATCTACCATTCAAAGCCATAAGCTCCTGGTGTGTACCTTTCTCGATGATTTGACCATTATCAAGATAATAGATCATATCGCAGTGAACGATGGTAGATAAACGATGGGCGATAATAATAATTGTTTTTTCACTATTGTTATTAAAAATAAGATTCTGAATCTTCTTTTCGCTAAAGGAATCCAGATTAGAGGTTGCCTCATCAAATATATAAATATCGGGTTTGGTAATTAATGATCGAGCTATGGCGATCCGCTGCTTTTCTCCTCCAGAAAAGTTGCTCCCGCCTTCTTCCACAAAGGCACCATATCGATTTTGTAATTTATCAATAAATTCACTTGCTCCTGATTTTTTACAGGCTAATACCATTTCCTCATAAGTAGCGGTAGGATTACCGACACGTAAATTATCAATAATCGTGCCTGAAAACAATTCTATGTTTTGAGGGATATAGGCAATCCGCGATCGTAAATAACGATAATCAATATCTTCAATGTCATACCCTGATATGGTGATTTTTCCCTCTAGAGGAGCAATAAACTTTAGCAGCAAGCGGGAGACCGTACTCTTTCCTGCTCCACTTTCACCAACAAAGGCAACTTTAGCCCCTTTGTGTATTGTCAAATTTAAATTATCTATAATAGGAGGTCTTGAACCATAGGCAAACGTAACGTTTTTAAACGAGATATCGCCATCCATATGTACTTCAGAAAGTAAGTTTTTATTACTATCCTCACGATCAATGCTCATCAGTTCATTTAATCTCTTCATGGCAATCTGGGCTTCTTGAAACGTTAATTGCAAGGAAACGAGACTTTGAATCGGTTCCGTAAAATATTGGCTTAATGTTTGAAAGACCAGTAAATCTCCAATACTCATTTCCCCATTAATAATACTTAAAGCTCCGACCCCCATAAAAATGATATTCCCCAACGAACCTATGAATAAGGAGATGACTCCTTGAATATTTGTGAGGACTCCCTCGCGATAGTCGATTTTAAGCATCGAAACAAATTTATTTTCTAATTTATTGATTTGAGACTTTTCATCACCTTGTGATTTAACCGTTTCAATATTTTTAATCGATTCTATTAATTGCGAATTCAGGATGGCGCCCGCTTCCATCTGCTCATGATTCAGCTTCTTATATGGCTTTTTAAAGAAATAAATTAATAGAATATTAACAGCGACCATGATTAGTAAAATACCAAATAATTTACTATTTAAATTCCAGAGAACGACACCGGTGACCCCGGCTAACAAGATATCCATAACTAGTGAAATCGAGACGGTTGTAAAAATATCCTTAATAGTCATCGCATCTTGGAATCTCGTAATAATGTCACCGACTTTACGAGTAGCAAAGAACTGGTAAGGCAAATGAATAATATGATTGTAGTAACCTATTAAAACGGGTATATCAACCTTTCTCGACAAAAATAATAAAATATGTTGTCTAAAGGCAGTCAGTAGATTTTGTACTAACGTGACAATTCCAAAGACAACAAGAAATATGTATAAACTATTCTTTAATTGAAATGGTATAATCTCATCCATGAGAACTTTGGTAAAAAGACTAGAAAGAATACCAATCACACTTAACAATAACGAAGCCAAGATAATTGTTAATAACATGCGTTTCTGCGGCAGAATTAACGCAACAAATAAATCAAGCAGCTCTTTATTTTTATAAGAAATTTTTTCAAACTCACTGGTTGGAACCATTAATACTAGAACACCTGTAAAGCATTGCTCAAAGTCTTCTACTTTCATTTTTACTAATCCTTCACTTGGATCAGCAATAAGAAGCTGGTTTCCTCTTACAATCTTATGTATAACAACAAAATGATTGAGTCCTTCCTTTGTATTGATATGTGCAATGGCAGGAAATGTCATTTCTTTGGTAATTTCACTGGCAGTTGTTCGGATTGCCTTTACATTAAAATGCAATCTCTCAAATCCATCGACAATTCCTTTAACACTTGTCCCATAGGCATCTGTGCCGATTATTTCTCTTAATTTCATAATCGACATTTCACTTTTATAAACGAGTAAAACAGTTGACATAACAGCTGCAGCACAATCAGAGGCATCATGCTGCATCGTACATGGGTATTTTCGAAAAAATCTCAAAGTGTACCTCCTCGTATAGATGTGTCGTTTTATGTATCGAGGAATATCTCCTAGTATTTTTTAGGGAATAACACATGGCCAAAGATCCTAAATACAGTACTTATTGACTATCAAATTTTGATTCTTTGACATTGTAAATATTTTCAATGTAATTTTTTCCCTCTTTTTTTACAAAATTATCATATGGATGACAAAAAATATACATATTTTTCAAATTATTGAATAAACAGTAATTTTTTACCATAAAGATTTAGGTCGAATTTACCCGATAATTGTTAAAGCGGATAGAAATTTCCCACTTAATGCCTATAAGCTGTTTGTGACCATGTACATTAACTGATGCAGAAAGCCAAAAAAAAACCGAAGGAAAAATCCTTCGGTCCTTTTGAATTTAGATTAATTTTTTAAGTCGATAACAGCTTCAGCGTCTTCTTTAGATGACTCTTCAGTTTCAACTACTGCTGCTTCTTCATCAGTCACTACTTCTTCTGCAACCTCTTCAGAATCAACTTCAGTTTCAA
>NZ_BCVA01000025.1 GCF_001591505.1 Neobacillus niacini NBRC 15566 | reverse complement strand
TGCAAAATCAAAATTATCCTTAACACAGCCTAGTTATCAAGCAGCTCCTCCTTTAAAGTTAATTACCATTTGCAGCTTTTTGGTAAGAATTTGTTTGATCTACAGGAATGACAGCGGCTTTTAATGCCTCTTCTACCGACGATGAAAATTTATTCTTGTCTTGACCAGACCAATTTAACCGATCAGCTAAATAAGCAATTACTTGCTTCTTCCAGTCTTTTACGGTTTGTATATCAAATAAAATGGCACCTGTACGGCGGTTTAAGAAATCTATAGGTGTGGCAATCATTTCATGTTCAACGCTATAAAGTAATTTTGCAAATAGCACTGCAGGTAATTGATATTTTTTTGCATCAGACATATTATTTTTCAACAATTCAAATACTGTATTACTATTGGACCCATATGTTTTCACTAATGCTTCAGCCTCTTCTTTAGTAAGACCAATTTCCATACCTCTTTTAACTGTTGCTGTAATGAAAGATGGAAATTGTTTTGAACCTCCAACATCACCACCTGAAATTGGGAGATACTTCGTTTGACACGATTTGAAACTTCTCCCCTCTTCTGATTGTAATTTTCCAGACAATAAATCAACCACCATTTCAGCCATTTTTCGATAGCCTGTTAATTTACCTCCTGCAATGGTAATTAACTCCGATTTCGATTCCCAGATTTCATCTTTTCGAGAAATTTCTGATGCATTCTTCCCTTCTTCGTAAATAAGCGGTCTTACACCTGCCCAACTCGATTCAACATCTTTTTCACTTATTTTTACTTCAGGGAACATATAATCAATCGCATTTAAAATATAACTACGATCACTTTCTGTCATATTAGGATTTACGGCGTCTTTATTATAGAAAGTATCTGTTGTTCCGACATAGACCTTTCTGTCACGAGGAATCGCAAACACCATCCGGCCGTCTGGTGTGTCAAAATAGACTGCTTGTTTCAAAGGAAAACGGGATTGGTCTATCACTAAGTGAACACCTTTCGAGAGCTGTAGGAATTTTCCTTTTTTCGATTGGTCCATTTCACGAATTTGATCCACCCATGGTCCGGCAGCATTAACAACCTTTTTGGCATGAATTTCATACCTTTCGCCTGTTAATTGATCTTCGACCATGGCACCAATTACCTTGCCATTTTCATATAGAAGCTTTGATACCTTTGTATAATTACAAGCTATTGCCCCTTTTTCCACCGCGGCCTTCATAACCTCAATGGTCAGCCTTGCATCATCTGTACGATATTCTACATAATAACCGCCGCCCTTTAAACCAGATTTTTTTATAAGCGGCTCTTTTGCTAATGTAGACTGAGAGGTTAGCATTTTTCTCCGTTCCGACTTTTTAACACCAGCTAAGAAATCATATACACGCAGACCAATGGATGTGCTGAATTTACCAAATGTACCACCCTGATGAAGTGGTAATAACATCCATTCAGGCGTTGTCACATGCGGGCCATTTTCGTAGACAATTGCCCTTTCTTTTCCTACCTCTGCCACCATTTTAACTTCAAATTGTTTTAGATATCTAAGTCCGCCGTGAACTAATTTAGTCGACCTGCTAGAGGTTCCAGCAGCGAAGTCTTGCATTTCAACTAGAGCCGTATTCATTCCTCGGGTTTGTGCATCAAGGGCAATACCAGCTCCTGTAATTCCTCCGCCTATAACTAACACATCAAAAACTTCTGTTTTAAATTTGTTAACAAATTCAGTTCGATTTAAGTTTGAAAATTTCATAATGTAACTCCTCCTGCTTATATAATAGAATTTATTTTTCAGACGAAATAAAAAGAGACCACAAAAGACATTATCAATATTGATAATGTTTTTGTGGTCTCTCCGACTTCTCCTGCCATGTATTAACTTGCTTTTAGTATAACACTAAGTAAGGAAATTGAAAATAATTATTTAAAAGCCATTGTGGCCTTGACCGCTTTTTTCCACCCATCATATAATCTAATCCGATTTTCATCAGACATTTTAGGTAAAATCGTTCGTTCAACCGCCCATTGTTTTGCAATTTCCTCTTGACTTTCCCAGAAGCCGACAGCAAGTCCCGCTAAATATGCCGCTCCTAGTGCGGTCGTTTCATTTACAACTGGACGCTCTACTGGAACATCCAAAATATCACTTTGGAACTCCATGAGGAAATTATTTTTCACCGCCCCGCCGTCAACACGGAGCGTCTTTAGTTCAATTCCAGAATCTGCTTCCATGGCTGATAATACATCTTTTGTTTGGTATGCAAGAGATTCTAACGTAGCGCGAACGAAATGTTCCTTTGTTGTACCGCGGGTTAAACCAAAAACGGCACCACGAACATCACTATCCCAATAAGGAGTTCCTAAACCTACAAAAGCTGGAACTACATAGACACCATCATTGGAATCAACTTTTGCCGCATATGCTTCACTATCCTTGGCATCTTTAAACATTCTTAACCCATCACGGAGCCACTGAATGGCAGAGCCCGCTACAAAAATACTTCCCTCAAGCGCGTATTCTACTTTTCCATTCAGCCCCCATGCTATAGTGGTTAATAAACCATGTTCTGAGCGGACGGCATTCTCACCTGTATTTTTCAACATAAAACAGCCGGTACCATAAGTGTTTTTGGCCATTCCTTCCTCAAAACACGCCTGCCCGAACAATGCAGCCTGCTGGTCTCCTGCAACCCCTGCAATGGGAATTTCATTGCCAAAAAAGTGATAATCAACCGTTTTTCCATATATTTCAGATGATGGTCTAACCTCAGGCAGCATGGATTTAGGTACACCTAGAATATCCAATAATTCATCATCCCACTCTAATTCATAAATATTGAACATTAAGGTGCGTGAAGCATTAGAATAGTCCGTTACATGTGCACGGCCCCCGGATAGTTTCCAAACCAGCCAAGTATCAATCGTACCAAATAATAATTTTCCTTGATTCGCTTTATCACGTGCCCCTTCCACATGATCAAGGATCCATTTTACCTTTGTCCCTGAAAAGTAGGGATCAATTAACAGACCTGTTTTGTTACGAAATAGGTCATGATAACCTTTTTCTTTCAACTCTTCACAAATCTCACTTGTTTGTCTTGATTGCCAAACAATGGCATTATAAACTGGATGGCCTGTTTCTTTGTCCCAGACTACAGCTGTTTCGCGCTGGTTGGTAATCCCTATACCTGCAATTTGTTCAGGTTTAATTTCCGATTCTGATAAAACCTCTGCAACAACCGAAAGGATTGAACCCCAAATTTCATTAGGATTGTGTTCGACCCAGCCTGACTTAGGAAAGTATTGCTTGAATTCCTTTTGTGCTGAATGAACAACTTCTCCATTTTTATTAAAAATAATTGCACGGGAACTGGTTGTTCCCTGGTCAATAGATAAAATGTATTTTTCCACTATTCATTTCCTCCCAGAATACTATCTTCTAAAAATATCAACTTAATTTGGATATAAAAAAGGAGATTCACAAAACAGAATTAACCACAAAAAGGGTCTCTGCGTGAATCTCCTACTCTCCGTCACATACTGTTAACTTGTTGTGGAAAGTATACAATTCTACTAAAACCCATGTCAATAACTTTTTTAACATGAGAATGTTGTTAATGAGTTTAAAAAAAATCCTCCCATAACTCTCGTTTTGAAGTGGTGATAGCTGTAGCTCCTGCATTTAGCGCTGCATATACATCTTCAGAATTTCGAATTAACCCCCCAGCCAAAATGGGAATTCCTACACTCTCCTTCACTTCTGAAATAATCTTCGGCATTGCCCCTGGCAGGACTTCAATGTAATCGGGCTGGGTTTTTGCAATTAATTTATAGCTTTTTTCAAGAGCATGACTATCAATCAGGAAAATCCTTTGTACAGCAATTACCCCTTTTTGCTTTGCTTTTTGAATCACACTAGATTTAGTTGAGATTAACCCGTACGGCTTGAATTCTTGACAAATATACTCTGTCGCATAATCATCATTTTTTATGCCGTGGATTAAGTCCACATGGTAAATCATTTTCTTCCCTTTTTCCTTAGCCATACTATTAATATGTTTTAACTGAGCAATATGCATATCTAAAAATACACCAATCTCGTAAGGACTTCTCAAGAAGGATTCGAATTCCTTCATATTAGAAGAGGCAGGGATGATTTTTTGGTTCATAAGATTAATCCTTTCATCTCTGTTCTTATTATTTTTTAGGTTATAAAACAAATCAATAGGACCCCTAGGTCTATATTCAATAACTGGCTGAATGGTTTGATGATTGAAGCTCATAAGGCGCCTCATTTCTATTTTCACTCGGATTATTGTGACTTCCCTCAATCGCTTCTCTAATTTTTTCTGCCACTTCGTCCATTGCCTCTTGTGAGGTTACTTCCCCATTTAGAGCTCTGATGATGAAGTCTCTCATAACAGTGGAAATCTGGGAAATGACCTCTTGATTTCGCCAATCTTCTGCTGCAATAACTGGCGTATTTTCTAATTCATTTGAAAATATTTTAAACATCTCTTTACCAAACTCGTAGTTTAATTCATTATTATCTAATCTTGAACTCAACAAAAGAGACTCTTGATTGAATTTTGCATTAACTTCCTTTGTTGATAAATAATTAATAAAATCAGCTGTTTCGTCTTCTACCTCAGTATTTTTGAAGCCCATGATATATTTTCCACCAGGAACAGAAGAACGAATCTCTTTTTTAGGAAGATAGGTTACCCCCCACTCGAAATTCTCAATATCGCTATAGTTGCTTAGCATCCAGTTTCCAGATAAGTGAGCAGCAGCCTGTCCTGAGCGGAAAAGTTTAATTGGATCTTCCACACCTAGCCAAACCGATTCAGGAATGATCGCATCTTTATGAAGTTTGATAAAATAATCTAATGCTGCTACGCCTTTTTCATTATTGATTGCTGGTGCAGAACCATCTTCTGTCATGAGGCTTCCGCCAAATTGATAAACTAAAGTGGAATATCTGCGAGGGGTAAAATCAACTAACAGCCCGTGTTTTGCCCCGCCTTTTTGTTTCACCGTTTTAAGAGCGTCGGCAAATTCATCCCAGGTCCAAACTTCTTCAGGGGTTTGCGGAACTTGCACTCCTGCTTTATCGAACAATGATTTGTTATAAATGATGCAGGTTGCCGTAACATCCATCGGTGCTGCAATAATTCTATTCTCCTTTACATAATAAGGTTTAATTGCTGGGAGAAATTGAGAAGTAAATTCTTCCTCTCCCTCAACATATGGTGTTAGATCAAATGCAAAATCAGCAAAATTCCCAGTATCTGTTATTCGCGCTAATGCTGGAGGTTCCCCTCCTGCAATCATTCTTTTTAATTTGGTATCTAAATCTTGATAAGCCACTTCTATTAATTTAATTTCAACATTTTGATTTTTTGCCTGATAATCCTTAATAATCTCTTTCATTACCTTTCCCTCGACACCGTCACTAAACCAAAGGAAATCCAAGGTAACTTTCTTTGAATTGTCAGATCCAATTGAATCTTTTGGACTTGGATTGTAAGCACAGGCAGATAGTGTAAATAATATAACTGATGTTATTAAAATAATAGAAATCTTTTTCAATGATTCTTTCACCTTTCTATGATCGACCTTATTTGGGATGTGAAATACATAACCCTCACTATCATTATACAAAAAAGACCCTATAGTTAGACTTATTATGTATATCTATACTATAGGGTCTTTATTAGGGATAAAACCCTTTAAATTTTATAGATCATAAACAAAACTTCCATCTTCTGTTTGTTGTAAAGGCTGTCCGTTCACCAATAGCTCTCGTGTTTCACCTTTTGGCAAATGGAATGTAATTTGCTTATATGATAACTCGAAGACTCCTACTTTTTCTAAAGAAACTTCCAATCGATCACTGGTTGTTTTCATGTGAACATGAAGTTTAGTATGATTTTCTTGATAATTTGAAGTGATTCCGTCATCCTCGTACAATACATAATCTGATGTACCTGTTAGTTGGTGAGGGAACAACTCAAATCCCCGTTCATCGTTTGTTTTTGTTAGAAATGAACAGTCTGCATCATTCACTGGAATGATACTGCCTGCTTTTACAAGGAACGGTGCATACGTTAATGGTGCAGGTATCGTGACAGTTTGTCCACCTTCATACCAGGTTGATGTATGGTAATCGTACCACCCGCCATCGTACTTTGGTAAATACACTGTTCGCTCAGTTGCTCCTTCTTCTACCACTGATGTAACTAGAATAGAATCACCTAACATAAAATCATCACATTCTTCATACGTCTTTTTATCATGACCAAACTCGTAGAAAGTTGGTTTTATGATTGGTTCATACTGATCGTGAGCATTGTATAACAAAGTATATAAATATGGAGTTAATTTTTGTCTAAACTTAATTAAATCTCTAATAGCATCCGCTGATTCTTCATACATCCAAGGAACATTAACCGTTTGGTCATCATTCCATGAATGTATCGTAAACCTAGGATAGAAAATTCCATTTTGCACCCAGCGGACAAATAATTCCGGTGACGGAGCAGGACCAGAAAATCCACCAATATCATGACCGATATTATATATCCCTGATAAGCTTAAACCAATGGCCATTTTAATATTGTATTTTACGGTTTTCCAGCTCGTATAATTATCACCTGTCCATGTTTGAACATATCGCTGCATCCCTGGACTACCAGAACGTGAAATTAAATACGGCCTTTTTTCTGGTGAAAATTCCTTTTGCGCCTCATAGGAAGCCTTCATCATTAACAATGGCTGTAATGCACGTAAAAGTTCAAAATCTACCTCTTGTCCAAACCCATTGCTTCGGATGTTTTTCGTCCAAATTTCAAACTCATTGTTATCATTCCATGTAGAATCAATACCATATTCCAGTAATGCTTCCGTTACCTGCTTTTTCCACCACTCATACGTATCTTTATTTGTAAAATCGAGGTAGGCTCCAATTTCATCCCAAAACTGTGCCATTTCAGGCGTCTCGCCATCCAGTGATTTAATAAACATCCCTTTATCTTCTAATTCTTTGAATAATGGATGGTCTTTTAACAAGCAAGGCTTGATGTTCGCACAAAGATGCACATTCTTTTCATGATACCCTGCTGAGAACCCTTTAGGATCTGGAAACTTATCTCTATTCCAGTTAAATACATAACGTTTATCCCCAATAGATGTATAGCCTGATGATAATTGGAACGAATCACAAATAATATCATGTTCTTCACATAATTGCAGAAACTCATTTAATCTTTCTTGGGACTTCGGTAAATCTGTATACGTCATTGTAGATCCCGAATAACCCAAGCTCCATTTTGGCTGGAAAATCGTTTTCCCTGTTAACCAAGTGTATCTTTTTACAACATCCTTCACTTCTGGACCAGCTATGATATAGTAATCTAAATCTCCCGCATCTGATTGGAAATAGCGATACCAGCCATGATAATTATCCATTTCATTCCCCATATCAAATACTGCTTTTGACATATTATCATAGAATATTCCAAATGTAATATTTGTCTGTTCATTTCGGGTGATATAAAACGGGATATGTTTGTACAATGGGTCGGTATATTGGGCATCGTATCCCATTGGATCAACATTCATCATTCGATAGCGCTTACCATAGCGATCAGTTTCTCCCGCCTTTTCCCCTAAACCGTAATAGCTTTCTTCCTTCGTTCTCTCGATATAATGGAATATACCTTCTCCTAGTGAACCATCAAAATTATAGGCTTGAGTTTTCCGATCATTCATAAGGTGAATATACTCTGATCTTTCGGAATCTCTATAATACCAATGTATAATGAACCCATTTAAATCAATTTCAACCTTTAATGATGACGTTTCAATATAAAATACTTCTTCTTTTTCATACGAAACATAGTCTGGCAGACTAAATGGACTAACATCCAAACGGTCTCTGCCTTCCATTGGGACATCATCCATCCCCGGTGCCACTAACCATGTTTGTGGCAGCGATAGCTTATCGCCCTTTGTCATTAGAACACGAACAATATCATTTTCTAAAACTAATACCCTAGCAATAACATCACAATGATTTAATTTAAATGATAAGCAATTATTTTCTTCATTGATAAACTCGAACATGTATTTTTCACGGATTGACATAATTTTTTCACCTTACGCTTTCTATTGAGTGACTTTAACTTAAGCAGATTTTATTTTACTTCCATCGTTATTATCCTTCCAGATATCCTCATACTTATAACCAGTAAGATTTTCAACCACTTCTTTTGTTTGTGGATCCACTTTCAGTTTTGAACCATTATTTTTTAATCTATCAATCTCATCGACTAGTATTTTATGAGTTTGTTTATTTAATTTAAAGGAGAAAACAACTAGTAAGGCTGCAACCAGAAGTACAGAAGCACCAATGACCATTGTATAGACGATTGTATGAACTGCCTCTATAGTCTGTGTTTTTTCTCCAGCAACAAAGCCGCCCCATTGTAGTACAAGTCCCACAACCATAGTAGCCAATGCAACAGAGGTTTTTCTAGCGAATGTCATAACGGCTGCAAATAATCCTTCCCGTCTTTGTCTAGTTACAATTTCATCAATATCCGGAATGAAAGGGAATACATTCCACGGTGTAAAGTCCAAAATGGCTCTGCCAACTTGATAAAATGCAGCGATTACAAACAGCATGACGACCATTGAATCAGGCTTCGTTAAATAGACTGCATAAAACGCTCCCAAACAGATAAGCATGACAGAATACGAGATTTTGTACAGATTACCTGGGCCTACTTTTATCATTAAGAATCCAGCTACCAGCATAATTGGCACCCCAATGATACTAAGTGAGAGCAAGTCTGCAGCAAGGGATGATGAAATGCTAAGTGCAAACACACAGAAATAAACAAATACAGCATTAAATACGTCTTTAGCAGTAAACGATAATAAATAAATTGCTAAATGTTTACGAAAGCTTTTTATTTTCAAGGTAGTTCCATATTCCTTTAAAACAGATCCAATCGTACTAAGTGTTTCACCAAAACTCTTAGATTTGCCGGATTGTGCGATAAACTCTCTTTCTTCTTCAGGTGTAAGCTTCTTTTCCCATGTTACTTTATAAGAGATAAAGATACAGATTGCAAAAAGTATCGCAAAAAATACAGCATTGATAAAATAAGCATACGCATTATCCTCACCAAAGTAAGCGATTAAACGGCCAGGAACAAACGTGGCTAAAAATACACCTGTACCAGACATAAACATTCTTGCTGTGGATAATTTCGTTCTTTCATTAAAATCCTTTGTCATTTCGGAAGGAAGCGTTTCCCACGGAATTAACACTAAAGCCATGACGATTTCAAATAACAAATAACTGATTAAGTAGTACCAATAATTCATTCCTGTAAACCAGAGCAACACATATGTTGCCATTAACGGTGAACCAATTAATAGGAAGAAACGGCGTCTGCCAAACTTTCGACCCAATTTAAATTTAAAGAAGTTATCTGTGATACTGCCGATAGATAAACTCACTACGGCATCCACCACACGAGCTATAGCAATAATGGAGGCACCTTCAACAGGAGTTAAACCCACAAATGTTGTATAGTAATACATTAACCAAGCGGCAATAACGGTAAAAGCACCGCCACCCATGATGTCCGTCAATCCATAACCAATGGCTCTAGGAATGGTAATCTTTTTCTTACTGTTTGTCATATAATCCCCTTCTCTCTCCTCATAAAATGTAACTACTTTTCTCCCTGTCCCAAGCCAACGGTTTATTGGAGGGATAAAAATTAGCGATAATGTGTCTTTTCGTATATTCTCTCCTGCAATTGCAATCCCTTACAAAAGTAGTTGAAAGTGCTTTCTTGTTTTTAATTTTACCTAACTATCATTAGACAGAAATGTTGAAATTTTTGATGTAGTTGTTGAAAATGTTGACTACCGTAAATAAAAAAACCGCAGCACATGAATTTCATGTGATACGGCCATGAGTGAAAAGTTGAAATTTTGATGTTGAAAGATTTGATTACTTATATTTTTTATATTCAGAAGGTGTTGTTCTCATAATTTTCTTAAAAACTTGACCAAAATATCTTGCATCAAGAAAACCTACCATTGTTGAAACTTCGTTTGCTTTTAAATCAGTAGTAGTTAAGAGTTTTTGTGCCACCTGAATCCGTTTTTCGGTAAGGAAATTACTTAGGTTTTCTCCTGTATCCTTTTTAAAGGTCCGGCTTAAATAACTAACACTAACATCTAGTTGTTCTGCAATAAACTGTGCATTTAAATCTGGATTACCATATTGTTGTTCAATAATTCGTTTTGCCTGCTCTACTACACCTAAGTTATTTTTATTCATTGTTTCATAAAGATGTTTTTTCACCTTCACACAGGTTTGCTTCATAAATTCAAGTAGTTGTTCAAAGGTTTTACACCGTTCAAGTTGTTCATACCCAACGGTCATTGAAAAATTTTTATCCCATTTTGCAACGGTCAATCCTAATTTAATTAATAACTCTAAGCAAAGATTTAATACTAACTGTCTATCAAATGTGTATTTTAGCTCCTTGAATAGTCCCTCAATTTGAAGCAGTATCTTCTCAAGTTCCAATTCTTCAAACTTTTCAAGAAAGCTCGATAATTCAGCTGAGAAATTATTGTTATAATGTTCCGTACTAGATTCAGAATAAATATGAATCTTCCCTTTTCCAACAAAATAACTCCGTGATAATGCTTTTATTGATTGTAAGTAAGAGGAGTGTAAGGTATTGATAGAAGTAAACATTCCTCCAATCCCAATTGAAACATGGATGCGATCCTCATAAGAAAAATAACTCAATATATGTTCAGCAATATCTTTTAATCGTGTTTCTACCACTTTATCTGGCAATAATAGTGAGAATGAAGGTATTACCAAAAATTGTTGATTATGGGTTACAAATCTTGCTTCCATATTTTTTGTTCGTAATAAGTCCTTGATTGATTTTGTAACCGTATCATTTTGTATCTCACTATCCATTTCTACTGTTATCACGGCACCTTTTCCAGGCGTAAAATCGATGCTTTGATTTATATTTTTTGTCGGTACTATGCCCTTAACCGTCATTTCATATAATAAAGATTGTTCTATAATGGGTATACTCTCCTGAAGAGCATTTTCTAAATATTCATAATTTTTCTCTTTATCTCTTTTTTGTTCTATGGTATTTACTGCATTTTTTATCACAACCATTACTTCTTCGACGACTGTTGGTTTAAGTAAATAATCAAAAACGCCATATTTAAAGGCTTCTTTAGCAAATGTAAACTCATCATATCCTGACAAAAGAATCATTAAGATATCTTTATGATTTTGATGAACAAACTCCGCCAATTCTAGGCCTGTATGTCCCGGCATAACAATATCCGACACTACGATATCTGGCTTAAGTTGATTAATTAGTTCTTTTCCTTCGTAACCATTCGAAGCCATTCCACAAATTTCGCAGCCAAGAGCTGACCAATCGATTTTTTCAGATAATCCTTTACTAATAAATGGTTCATCGTCAATAATTAGTACTTTCAACATTTAGATTCCCTCCCCTCTTATAGGTAAAGTCAGCACAAACGAGGTTCCCACGTTAATATTACTTTCAATCTTTAAACCATTATCATCACCAAATAATAATTGAATCCGGTTTTGAACATTTAATATCCCATTTCCTGTTCCTCTGTTGTCATCAAGACTTACATATCTACCCTCGGAAAGAGCGGCGACTTTATTTTCATCCATACCCACTCCATTATCTAAAACTTCAATGTGTAATTTGTTATCTTTAATTTTCCCATTGATAAATAAGTATCCGTTTCCAATTTTCTTTTCTATTCCATGGATCATAGCATTTTCAACAATTGGCTGCAGAATCAGTTTTGGAACTAGACAATGTTTAGCCTCTGGATCAATGCTAACAGAATAATGAATTCTATCTTGAAACCTAATTTTTTGAATCGTCATATAATCATCAATATAATTAATCTCTTCTTCAAGTCTAATGAACTCACCATTATTCGTTATACTTTTTTTCAACAGCCTGCTTAAAGAGGTGGTCATTTTACTAACTTCATCTGATTTCCCAAATTGTGCCATCCAATTGATTGTGTCTAGCGTATTATACAGAAAATGTGGATTTATCTGGGCTCGAAGTGCTCTTAGCTGTGCGTCTTTTTCATTTATATCCTTCTGATAGATGTCTGAAATCAAGTTATTAATTTTACTCATCATTCTATTAAAGCTTTCGCCAACTCTACCAAGCTCATCCGAACGGTCGATTTGAAGCTGTACATTGAAGTTATCTTTTTCAACCTCATCCATCACCAAACTTAATTTGTTTAAAGGTCTGACAATATAATTCGTACTAATCCAAATGATAATGATACCAATAATAATCGCTACTATTCCGATTAGAAAGATGGTCTTACCAATAAGTGCAGGGCCTTCCGAAATTTCATTCATACTTATTAAAGAAATGATTTTCCATCCTGTTAATTCAGATTGATAATTGTTTATAATCATTTCCCCAGAATCCGGTATTTCTATTAAGGTATCGGAATTAGCTAAAGGCTTAGATGAAGTAGACAGCCATGATGTAACCGCACTTAATTCCCTTTTATTAGAATTAGACATAACCACTTTATTTTCTTTATCCAGTATAATGATATGTCTTTCTTCCGTTGGATCAAATTTCTGAATCCGCTCCTGTAAATATGCTTGATCCAAAGACATTGTTAGATAACCAATGACTTTCATTTTATAAGAGTGTATATCGTAAATCACCCGATTCGCTGTAATTACAGACTTCTCAACGCTCCAAGTGATTTTTCCAC
Organism: Neobacillus niacini NBRC 15566; assembly: GCF_001591505.1. Classification (GTDB taxonomy): domain Bacteria; phylum Bacillota; class Bacilli; order Bacillales; family Cytobacillaceae; genus Neobacillus; species Neobacillus niacini. The sequence goes on along the minus strand of NZ_BCVA01000025.1, from coordinate 71,835 downwards.
TTGAATCGTAAAGTTCGGGACGTAATGTATTAAGAAATTCATAGTTATGGTTATTGACACTTCTTCTAAAATTCACCCTTACGCCTTCAGTGTCATACAGATAGACAAGATCGACTTCATTAAACATGACAGTCTCATCTGTTATTTTGGATAATAAATTTTTATTTAGGAAATTTTTTTCTTTACTATTTTCGTATGCAGCTGGTAATAGCACTTGTACATCATTATTAAAAGTTACACCATCCATCACACGATTAAAGGATTCCACCATATTATCTATACTTTTACTAATTTGCATGACCATAACAGTATTATATCTAATTGCCTCATTAATCTGAATTTTTATAGCAATACTATAGGTAATAATTGCAGTCAACCCAATGATTAGGCTGATACTAAGAGCATTCTGGAATAACAATTGATTTTTCAAATGGCGAAATCTTAAGAAACGTTTAAACTTCATATTCCTGCACCGTTGCTTCCCATAATATATTTATTTATCTTAATATAACAAAATTATTTCAATTAGATAAGTTACTTTGTTCTTCGGAACTACGAACAAAACAAGGCCCAAGTGCTGATTATTCACTTGGGTCTTGTCAAATCATATTTAAATTAAAGTAATTGCGTTGAAAAAAAATTAAACCAAAAGTTATAAGAGGCCAACCATTTGAAGTCCATGAGTAATCCCATTGTCTTCCACTGATTTTGTAACATATTTTGCGACTGCCTTTACACTTTCTTCTGCATTTCCCATTGCTACACTATTGGTTACAGTTGAAAGCATTTCCATATCATTTAGTCCGTCTCCAAAGGCATATTGTCGTTCCGCAGGAATATTTATTGCCTCAACTATTTTTTCAATGCCTTTAGCTTTCGATCCTCCACTTGGGAGTATATCCACTGAAACAGGATGCCATCTCACAAAATCAAAATCAGTATACACCTGTTCATATTGTTTTTCTTCACCTTCTGGACAAAAAAGGAGAGTTTGATAGAGCTCCCGTCCTTTGTAATAAAGCGGATCATGGGTAGGGAAAACGTTAATTTTTAAGGTATCAATACTTTCCTTAATGTAAGCATGTTCTGGAACATTTGCTTTCATGTCCTCATGGTCCATAAAGACAACAGGATGATTGTTTTGAAGAGCTGCTGCTGTTAACTTTTCAAGAGATGAAATCTTTAATGGGTTTGTATACAAGACTTCGCCCCTATACACGACGTATTGCCCATTGTAACTAACGAAGGTGTTAATATCCAATTCTTTTCGCAAATCCTCGAACATAAAAGGAGCTCGTCCGGTTGCAATGGCTACTTCATGTCCTAGTTCCTTTAATTTAAAAATGGCTTCTTTGGTAGATAGAGGCAATTCTTTGTCATGAGTGAGTAAAGTTCCATCTATATCAAAGAATATAATACTTCTTTCTTTCATTATTGCTTCCAACTTTCCATTTTGTTTTTTTAAAAGAAAAAGCGGTTAAGCTGTTCCTCTTTCAATTAGTTTGACCGATATTTCCTTATTTAAGATATCACTATTTACTGCTTGCAAGAATAGGTTTTTTCCCATCTCTTCAAGTGGGATTTCTATGGTGGTAATATTCATCATTTTCGCAATAGGTTGATTATCAAATCCAATGATGGCAAGTTCATCTGGAATAGAGATATTTTGGGTCTTACAATAGGTAACGATTCCAGCTGCAACTTGATCGCCCGTCACCAACAATGCAGATGGCGGAGTATCCATATCTTTTAATTGTTTGATGACTTTCTCACCATCTTCGAAATAGAGGCACTCATCAATAATGTAATGGGGCTGGAATAGCATATTATATTTTTTAACAAAATCTCTATATGCTTTCTCTCGATAACTGCTACTTGTTCCAGTTTTTCTGCCTATACAATATCCAATTTTTCTATGACCTTTATCGTACAAATATTCTAAAGCACGAAAAAAGATTTTATAGTGGTCAACATAAGTAGATGATAACTTCTTCGCTTTATTAACTTCACATAATACAATTTGTCCAAATGGCAAATGCTCTTCAATAACAGATAACTCACACGCTCTTGAACAAATAATGAGGGAATCGATTTGTTTTTGTTTTAACATTTGTAACGCTTCTCTTTCCCTGCTTTCCATATAGTCTGTTTGAAATAAGACCAATTTATAGTTATGGTTGAATGCTTGCTTGGCTATTCCCTTTAATAACTGAGCAAAATATGGATGATCGGAGAACGGTAGCACTACTCCCATCAACTGTGTTTTCCCCGTGCTTAAATGAACAGCATTGATGTTTTTTTGATAATTGGTCGATTGAATTGCCTTTAAAACAGCATTCTTTTTTTCTTCACTAACATATGGGTGATTGTTTAGCACACGGGAAACAGTGGTTTTGGATACTCCTGCGATTTTAGCCAAGTCTTTGATATTTGCCATGTTCTCACCTAATTATTTCGAAATATAATGTTTTGGTTGTAAAATACCCGTTTTTTTTAGATTCATACAGAACAAAATATTCTACTGGTAAACCTTGTAGGTAATTCCTTTATTTTATAATTGTGGTTCATTAATTGTAAATGTTTTTTTTACAGTAGAATCGATGAAATAGTCATCAAATGATTGGATTGGTTCCACTTTTATCACTTGTTTAGATGACTTTAAGCAATAGAACGCCGAAACATAGACTAAAAAGCTAAGTAAAATTAATTCAAACATGCAATGAACTCCTCACTTTCTGTAATTTGTTTTGAGTGTAAATGATGAAACGCGTTCCATGTCAAATTCCATAATTAAATGTAACTAAGTAACCAGAAAACAACCTAAAACATAATTTTTAAAAAATGGAAAAGAATAAAGTTTTGGAGGTGAAAAAAATGGATGAGAATACGAAGAGCTATCCCAATGCAAGTTTAGGCGGAAAAAAGTCTAATGAAAAAGGTGAAGGTGATTCAGGCCATATGCGTTATGGTCAGGGGAACAAGGGTGAGAGTAAAGGTAGTAATAAGTAAAAGAACCTATTGAAGACTTGAGGTTCAAATCCTTTATCCATTGAGGACAAATCCTTACTTGGTGCTCGGGTGATTTGTCCCTAAGACCCTGTATTGAGGACATACCTTGCTTGGCGCTCATGCGATTTGTCCTTAAGTCCCTGTATTGAGGACAAATCTTTGCCTGGTGCTAAGGCCATTTGTCCTTAAGACCCTGTATTGGGTACATACCTTGCTTGCTGCTCACGCGATTTGTCCCCAAGATCCTGTATTAAGGACAAATCCTTGCTGCTGCTCACGCGATTTGTCCCCAAGATCCTGTATTAAGGACAAATTCTTGCTGCTGCTCATGCAATTCGTCCTCAATGCACATAGAAGTAAAAAATTGCCGAGAAAGATACCTTTCTCGACAATCTGAGAAGAAGCACGCCTAAGCGCGCTTCTTGTTTTAGCTATTGACGAAATGTCTGATGTTGAAAGCTATGCATCGGCTGTGATTGGAAGGATGGATTTACAAACGTTTGAGGTTGAAATCCAACTGAACCTGCCTGACCTGACAATTCCCTTTCCAGCTGATTACATTGAGCGATAACTTCCTGACATCTCTGAATCGCCAATTCATGTCCTTGGAGGCTTTGTTGAATCGTTTGAACTGCCAACCGTTCTTTTTGGATCATCTGCTCAAGCACCTGTGCATTATGCTGCTCATTTTGAAGCATTTGTTGATATTGCTGATTTGCCATTTGCGTTTGTTGAATTAACTGCTGAGCCAGCTGACGACATTGTTGGATATGAGTGATGGAATGTTGGCTTGTTTGCATTCGTAAATCCCTCCATTTTTAGGACTTTTCTTGACCTGCTTAGGGTTGAAATTCAACCCTCTATTATATTCCACATTTAGTCGCCGTCTCATTCTCTTAGCTAAATACCAAATAATAATGAGAATAGCCATTAAATTGTCTTTTACAGAAAAACAAGGAACCCTTTTTAGGATTCCTTGCTTTTGTCGATATTATTTTCCAATAAACATTTGTGTCCAGTGGTTACCAGACTTTTCGTACCCTACTCCAATATGAGTAAAGTTAGCACTTAAAATGTTCTTTCTATGCCCTTCACTGTTCATCCACGCATTTACGACTTCCTGAGGTGTACGTTGTCCTTGGGCGATATTTTCTCCAGCCGATTTATACGTCACGCCAAAGTCCCTCATCATGTCAAATGGAGAACCATAGGTTGGGCTAGTATGTGAAAAATAATTGTTTTGAGCCATGTCTACAGATTTCTTTTGTGCCACGCCGCTTAGTTTTGTATCGTGTAGTAAAGCTGGCAGACCGTTTTTACTGCGTTGTGCATTCGTTAAATCAATCACCTGTTGAACGTATGCACTGACGTCACCAGTTGCTGGTGCCGGTGCCGCAGGCTTAGGTGCTGGTGCTGCTGGTTTTGGTGCCGGAGCAGCTGGTGCTGGTGCCGGTGTAGCCGGTGCTGGTGCTGGTGCAGCTGGTCCTTGTTGTTGATTTGGTGCTTGTGCTGTTGGTCCTTGCTGTTGAGTTGGTGCTTGTGTTGTCGGTCCTTGCTGTTGGTCAGGAGTCATTCCTTGTTGGCCACCAAATTGGTACCATTGGACTGACCCGAACGGAATATACCTATACTGAGCGTGTTGGATTAATATCGCTTTTGTATGAGGGTAACTTCTACTGTCTAAAGTTGTTCGATCAGCAGAAATATTCAGGCCATCGTTCATATTGTTGTTATTGTTAATGTTATTGCGTACATTTGTGACATTACGGTCTATACCACGACTTAATGGATTGTAATGTACATTATTTGTGTAAATGTTTCGATTTGTCGTACGGTCGTTATTTACATTGGTCATATTGTTGTTTCGATTGTTTGTACGGTTGGTTCGATTGTTCGTACGATTATCATTTACATTGGTAATATAACCGTCATTGTTGTTCCGATAATTCGTGTTACGATCCCAATCCGGATCATTATTATCATTATTGGTGTAATCCTCGGTTAGAGGACCATTATGGTCAATACCGTCATCTCTGTTATTCCCAACATTTAAAAACGTATTGTCTCGATCTGCCCTGCTTGTACGTACGTCGTCTGCTGCATTATTATTGTTATTACACGCAGCTAGACCGAATGTCAAAACACCTGTTAATAGTAAGCCTAAAGGCTTTTTTATCAAACTGATTACCCCCTTGCAAAATTATTTTTTTGCCTTCTTAGTTTTGATTATTTTTCAATAAATATTGATGGAAAAAATCGTGTGTTTTTACATAAAAAAACCCGTATGGTAATGAAACCAAACGGATTTTTCTGTATTTAAAGGGGCAAATTATTGCTATATATTTTCTTGAATGAACAACTGTGATTTTTGATCAATTTTTTCAAAGGCATTGGTCGCTGGTTTCATAATAAATAGTGCTAACAGGTTGCCGCTATACAATAGACAAATCGGCGGCGCATAGGATAATACAAATAATATGCCGAAGCTGCCAATCAACATATAAAAGGTAGATAGTGGATTCATAATCATTACAAAGAAAGAGTTTTTAATGACCTGACTGATTTTCATATCATAATGCACAAAAATGGGAATGACATAAAACATCATTGAAATAAAAATCAGTGTGATAATAAATAATGGAACATTAAGAACAGAGACGAATGGATTCGTTGCCTGTTGGATGAATTGAAAATCAATATACAAGATTAAGCCAATGGCAACAATCATCGCACCGAGTAGATTACTCTTTAGAAATTCCCGTTTATATGCAGTCCAAAAAGTCTTAAAAATAGACATTTCATCGTTTCCTAGCATCCATTTACGAGCAACTGCGAACATCGCCACTGTTGCAGGAAAAAAACCAAAGATGATGAGACCTAGGAGCGAAAATGAAATCCATAGTAAATTTAAAAACGCTAGTCTTGATATCCATTCAAGCAATTTATTAAAACTGCCTAAAAATCCTGAAGTGTCCATTTGTAATCCTCCTTGAACCGTTATACCCTGCGTTTTAAAAACATTGTTACTTTGCCACTTCCATTAAGGGGGTCGAAGTGGCAAAGTTAAAAGGTTGGGATATTCCTTACCATGTTACCCCTTTAACCCACTCGTACTGATTCCTTCAACCACATGACGCTGAAAGAGGAAAAAGATCACGAATACAGGTATTAGTGTAACAACTGACATCGCAAACATTGCACCCCAGTTGGATACTGTCTCATTACTCAAGAACATATTTAACGCCATTGAAACTGTGTATTTGGTTGGACTATTTAAATAAAGAACCGGTCCTAATAATGACTCCCATGTCCAATAAAATGAGAATATTGCAGCCGTAGCTAATGCTGGTCTAATTAATGGCAAAATAATTTTGGTGAAAATCTTGAAAGTTCCACAGCCATCAATAATCGCGGCTTCATCGAGTTCCCTTGGAATGGTCCGAATAAACTGGACTAATAGGAAGATGAAGAACGGATGTCCAAAATAGGCTGGAATTGCAAGTGGTTTTATAGAGTTGAGCCAATCAAGTTTTGAGAAAATTATATATTGAGGTACCATTACTACATCATGCGGAAGCATTAAGGTAACCATCATAATTCCAAACCAAAAGGCTTTTCCTTTAAACTCAAGACGTGCGAACCCAAAAGCAATAACTGCCGATGAGATTACCTGTCCGATTAAAGTAATAACAACTAGAATGGCTGTATTTTTAATGAAGACACCAAATGTATTACCGCCAATCCCTTTCCAACCGTCTACAAAGTTCGTCCAAATCCATGGATCTGGGATAAGTGATTTTGCCGTGACAAAAATGGTATCACTAGGTTTAAATGAACTCATTAAGAGCCAAATAACTGGGTAAAGCATCAAAATCGCAAAGCCGCCGACAAGTATATGATAGATCCACCATCTTGGTGATTTTAATTTTACTGCCATTGTTATCTGCCTCCTTCCGATTCATAGTGAACCCAATATTTCGATGTAGTAAAAATAATGGCCGTTAATATTCCGACAATAATCAGCATAATCCAAGCCATTGCTGAAGCATACCCCATGTTGAAGAACTCAAAGCCTTGTATGAATAGATATAAAGAATAAAGTAGAGTTCCGTCTAACGGACCGCCTGTACCCTTTGAAATAATAAAGGCAGGTACGAATGTCATAAAGGCTGCGATCGTCTGCATTACAGTATTGAATAGAATGACAGGACTAAGCATTGGCAGAGTAATTTTGAAGAACTTTTGAATTCCGTTTGCACCGTCAACACTTGCTGCTTCGTAATAACTTTTTGGAATACCTTTTAATCCAGCTAAGAAGATCAGCATGGAAGAACCAAATTGCCATACGGATAAGAAAATCAGCATCCACAATGCTGCCGTAGGGTTACCAAACCATCTGACAGTTGAAAGTCCTAGTACATCAAGAACAATATTAACAATCCCTAAATCACCAAAAACATTTCGCCACATAATCGCAACGGCAACGCTGCCGCCAATCAAAGAAGGTAAATAGAACAAAGAGCGGTACAGTCCTACAGCCCTTGAAGCTGTATTTAACATTAAGGCAATTAATAAAGCGAAGGCGAGTCTTAAAGGAACACCGGCCAACACATAAATCAATGTAACTTTTAAAGACTGCCAATAACGGGGATCGGCTGTAAACATTTTTATGTAGTTATCCATGCCTATCCATGTTGGGCTTGCAAACAGATTATAATTTGTAAAAGATAAATATAAAGATGCCAGTATAGGAATGAATGTAAAAGCTAGAAATCCAATAATAAACGGACTGATAAACGCATAGCCTGTCAGGTTTTCCTTAATAATACGGGAACGCTTGCTGATAGAAGTGATCGTGACATCTGCTTGTATATTTTCCTTCATCACACGTGTATTCATTTATTCATCTCCTCTTTCTTTGGACTCTTTCCTAAGATGAAAGGACGATAGCTGATCGTTGATGTGATCAGCTATCGAAGTGGAAATTATTTTTTGTTTTGTGCTAAGACACTTTCAGCTTGTTGTCTAAACTGTTTAGCAGCATCTTTCACAGATAGATTTCCATAAGCCATTTGTTCAGCTAAACTATCAAGCGTTTCAATTACTTGGCCGGCACCAACTGGGTCTGGACCATCGAATTCAGAGCTATTTCCTTCTGCCCAATCCACATAATCAAAAACTTGGACTTGTGCTGGTGAAAGCAGTGGCTTCAATGCTTCTTTTACAACGGAAGAACCAGGAACACCACGGTCACCAAGATTTAATTTGTTTGCTTCGATATCATTGATCATGAAATCGATAAACTTTGCAGCCTCTTCTTTATGCTTTGAATTGTTGCCAACTGACCAGAACATACTCGGTTTTAAATATAAACCTTTTTCGCTGTCAGGACCTGGCATTGGAGCAATAGCAAGTTCTCTATTCGCAACTTGTTGAAGACCTACAAACTGGTTAGACCATTGCCAAATACCAATTGCATTTTGAGTTACGACAGGATCATCTTCAATCCCTTTCAACTGGGCTAAGAAGTCAGGTGTTGGAACCGCTTTATCTTTTACTAATCCAGCTGTCATATTGAAGAATTCTTCGAACAATTTATCATCTTTATACCCTAGAGAAGCACCATCTTTGCTATAAAGTGACTTTCCTTGTGTTCTTAAGAAATAGTTGAAGAATACATCTGCTTTCATTCCTGTGTCGATAAATACGCCAGCAGCTTTTGCTTTTGCTGCGATTTCTTTGTAATCGTCCCATGTCCAATTTTCAGGGATAGAATCTACACCAGCTTTTGCAAGTACAGCTGGATCATGATGGAAACCAACAACGTTTACACCAGCGTTAATTCCAAAAAGCTTGTCGCCAAGTTTACCGCCATTGATGATATTTTCAGCAATATCTTTTGTATTAATTTGTTTATCCAAATATGGAGTTAAATCAGCAATTTGGTTGTTTTGCGCGTACTGTGAAAAGTAAGATAGATCCATTTGAATGATATCAGGAAGCTCATTTGCTGCTGCCTGTGGAGCTAGCTTTTTCCAGTAATCATCCCATGCTGCATATTCTGCTTCGATTTTTACATTTGGATTTTTTTCTTCATACATTTCAATTATTTTAAGTGTATAATCATGTCGCGGCTGTGATCCCCACCAAGCAATACGAAGAGTAACTTTTTCATCTTTTTTGTCTTCTTTAGGTTTAGTTTCTTCACTGCCCGTTGAACTGCTGCTATTACATGCTGCTAATGTAAAAACTAAAACAAAAGAAAACAATAGCGTTAAAAATTTCTTCATTCTTTATTTCCCCCTTCTTTTTTCACACTTTTATGTAAGTGTTTACATTCTTAATTATGCATTGAAATCAAAATAGTCTGAATCCAATTTTCCGCTTTGTTTGTTTAAAAATCAGACATTTAAAAAAGCTCTCTTGAAACAAGCAGGTGCGTGCTTGTTTTTAAGAGAGCTTTCTTTTGTATATAGATTAGTTATTGGTAGTGAGGATTTTGTTTGCTTCCATTCTAAATTGCTGCGCACCCTCAGTTGGTGTAATTTTCTTAAACAAGATTTGTTCGGAAACATCTTGTAATAGTTTCACAACCTCATTACTGCCAAGAGGATTTGCCTTTTCGACGATATTGTTTTTATTTTGTACTTTATTTACATAGTCGAATACCTTTTTCTGATTAACAGATAAATCTGGTTTCATTTTCTCTGCAACCTTTGCAGAAACAGGCACTCCTCGTTCACCTTTTATTACTTTATTTGCCTCGATATCATTTATGAAGAAATTAATAAATTGAGCTGCAGCTTCTTTATGCTTTGAACTTCTTGACATCGAAAAAAGCATACTAGGCTTTACTGTAAGACCCAAATCCTGTCCCGGTCCTGGAGGAGGAAAAAGCTCGAGCTGTCGGTTTGTCGCTTCCAAGAAACCGATGTATTGGTTCGAATATACCCATTGCATCGCTGACTGCTGCTTTACTAGCAATTCATCTTCGATACCTTTAATCTGTTCCGTAACATCTGCTCTTGGAAAGGCACCTTGGTCGAGGAGCCTCAATTGCATGTCGAAATACTCAACAAATAATTGATCATCATCATACCCTAATCCAGTTCCAGATTTATTATATAAATCCATTCCTTTTGTACGTAAGTAATACGAGAAAAATACATCTGGTGACTTCATCCCGTTCGTACCATAAATTCCCTTATCTTTATGAACCTGTAGAACAATTTTTTCAAAATCACTCCAAGTCCAATTATCTTTTGGCTGATTACCCGCTCCTGAAGAAAGTAAATGGGGGTCAACAATAATTGCAGGGGCATTTAACCCTAAAGGAAAGCCATACAAATGCTTATTGATTTTCCCGCCTGAAAGGATCGTCTGATTAATTGAGTCTGTCTTAATTAGCTCTTGATTCACATATGGTATTAAATCTTCAAGCAAGAAATTTTCACTATATGTTTTAAGATAAAGCATATCCATTTGGATAACGTCAGGAAGTTGATTCCCGGCTGCCATCGGAGCTAATCGTTTCCAGTAATCATCCCAATTTGAATATAGCGGCTCTACATTAATCGTTGGATATTTTTCCTCAAACAATTCGATTACTTGCAAGGTATAGTCATGACGGGGTTTTTCGCCCCACCAGGCAATTTTTATGGTTATTTTTTCTTTCCCTTTACTCTCGGCAGAATCTACTAAATCGAAATCTCCACATCCACCAGCAAAAAGTACCATTACTAGGGATAAAGTAGAAAACAAGAGTTTTTTCATTTTTTTCCCCCTTAAACATTTATCACAAACCTTGTAACGATTCTCTTTTGTATTCTGACGGAGTAAAACCTGTATGTTTTTTGAATACCTGACTGAAATATTGAGGGTTTTCGCCATAACCTATTTTTTCAGCAATCTCGAATACTTTTACATCACTTTCTTTCTCTATCATACTTATGGCTAATTCAATTCTTAATCTCGTAATATAATTTGAAAACTTTTCCCCTGTTTCTTTTTTAAAAAGTTTGCCAAGATAATCGGCATTCATATATAACATCTCGTTCGCAACCCAATGCAGTGATAAATTTTCATTGCTGATATATTTATCAATCGTTTCAATAACCTTCTTAATAATCGTTGAATGCTTATTATTATTTTGATTAAAAAATGTTAAGGTGATTTCCTCGGCAACGCTTTCAAAAAACACCTTCAAATTTTGAATCGTGTCAATTGCTAAGAGTTGATTTAATTTTGTTAAATAAATATTCATCGCTTTTGGTTCACATAGACGAATCATCGCATTAAATAATTGGATTACATAGGACTTGGTGATATTGATATCAAGCCTTAGCTCGATTAACTGATTAAAAAATGTTTCTATTTCCGAATTAACTTCAACCCAGGAGCCTGATTTCACCAATCGGCAAAAGGTTTGATCATTATAATAGAATTCTAATTCCTCTGATGGGTTTTGATAGGTAATATCTTTTTTAGTGATAACTCCGCCTTCTCCTAAATAAAAACGATAAGCTAAACAATCGAGTGCTTCACTGTATAATTTATTCGCAGTACTTAATTTCCCTGTATCACTGATTGCGACTGTAGAATCTAGTTGGTAATATTGATAGAATGTTTTTTTTATCTTCTCTATTTGAGTGAGTAGTATTGAGTAGCTGCAATCATCCTCGATAAGAAACAATATTGTTTCCCCTGCCATACAACTTAAAATATAAGAATCAAAAATATGTTCAGCAATATTTTTTATGGCAAACATATGCTCAAATTCAAAATTCCCTTCAAGTTGAAATAAAACCAGCCTAACGTTCGGTGTATGTAAATCGATATTAAAAAGCTTTTGATAATAAAATAGATCTTTGTTTTCGTAACGGTTAGTAATGAATTCTTTTAACAGTTGTTCTTTAGCATAGGGCAGAACACTGTCTAATGTTCCTTTCATCTTTTGAATGAATTGTTCCCGAATTTGGTTTTGTTTCAAATCCTCACAGATTTCTGATACCGCATCCATAATGGAATTCTCATTACAGGGTTTTAAAAGATAATGCTTCACCCCGTATTGCATCGCCTGTTTAGCAAAATCAAATTCGCTGAAACCTGATAACAAGATAAATCGTATATGGGGAAATACGCTATTTACCTTTGCAACAAGCTCGAGACCATTCATTCCAGGCATTTTAATATCACTAATCACGATGTCTGGCTGCTGATGTTCAATAATGCCAAACGCCTCTACCCCATTTTTTGCGGTACCAATTAAATTTGTCCCGATTGACCCCCAATTGATTACCTTTGACATCCCTTCTGTAATGATCCGTTCATCATCCACTAGCAATACCTTATACATGGTTCTCCCCCTTATCGAAAGGTAAAACAATGATCACTTTCGTCCCCTTATTCGGTTCACTTTCAATCTCTACTCCAAATCTCTCTCCATAGGCCAATTTAATTCTGTCATTAATATTCGACAAGCCTACACCCTGTCCTCTGGTTTTTACTTCTCCGCGTTTTAACTTTTCTATAAAGGCTGACTCCATTCCGGGTCCATCATCCTCAACAATTAGTTTAATATAATCTTTTTCAACGATTGAATAAACACTAATTTTACAAGGTTCAATCTTCGGCTCCAGTGCATAATGGATGGCATTTTCCACTAGAGGCTGCAACGTAAGCTTCGGAATATAGAAACCTCCAATATCAGAATCTACCTCCATGTGGAAATCCAATCTTTCTTCGAATCTATATTTTTGAATGATCACATAATTTCCCACAACATTAAGCTCTTCTTCAATCGTAATCAGGGGTTGTTTTAAACTGATTGAATTGCGCAGTAAAAATCCAAGTGCTTCTACCATTCTAGAAATTTGCGTCTGTCCGTTTCCTTTTGCTAACCAATTAATAGATTCTAACGTATTGTATAAAAAGTGAGGATTAATTTGGGCCTGCAGTGCCTTGAACTCTGTCTCTTTTATCGTAAGCTGTTTAGAGTAATTTTCATGAATAAGTTCATCGATTTGTTGGATCATTGTCTGGAAATTCTGCTGAAGTTTACCAACCTCATCCTCTTGGTTTATTGGCGTTTTCAATGCCTTCCTGCTTGCCTCCTTAAAATCCCCAACTTTTACATACTGCATACTAGCTACCAGATTCTCCAAGGGAATTGTAATGTTTCTGGCAAATCGAATTCCAACTATCGTTACAACAACAAACATGAGGATAAAGATTATGACCAAAATCGTTTTTACCATATTGATATTCTCAAAGATTTGATTAAAAGGAATAAGGTTCAAGTAACCCCAATTAAAGTAGGTGGATTTTATGTGAACAAGGAAATAGTTTTTATTGTTGATTTTTTTTATTTGATAACCTGAATCTGATTTTTGGGAATCTAAAGATATTGCTGCCTCTTTAAATAATGATTTCGTTTCTTTAGGAAAAAGAATATTACTGTCCCTGACAATTAAGAATTCCCCATCTATTTTTTTAGAGCCTTCTAAAATATTTGCAACCAGTTTGTCCATATTAATATAGATGATGAGTGTACCAAGATTGTCAAAGCTTAAGTTACGAAACTGTCTGATTTCTCGGGCAGTAGCAAATGTAAAATCATTCTTCTCAGGATTCAACCAAACATTACTGCCATTAGCATGTATGGCCATCTTGGTAATATCGGCTTTTTGCGCTGGGGTAAGTTTGACTGTCCTAGGTCCGACTACATATTCTTCTCCATTTACATCAACTAAATTAATCGATTGGATATATTCTTCTTTGTTTGCATAGCTTAAAAGCTTGTCTAACATGTTCGTTCGGATACGAAATTTATCATAGTCGGTACTATCTTCACTGATTGATGATAAATATTGCTGGATTTGGGAATCGGTCAGAATATTATAGGAAAGTTCCTCTAAATTTTTCAATTCACTCTCAATACTATTTGAGGAAGTACTTAAAACCTGTGATGACTTACTATAAATCTGTTCATCGTAAATCTGAAAAGCATACTGTAATCCAAAAAAAGTAAAAGAAAATGATATGATCATAATCCAGGATACTAGTAGAAAAAGTTTGTATTTAATTTGTAAATTATTGTACTTCATCTTTACTCTATCAAGTATCTTCTTCATTGAGGTTATTTCTCCATTTTCAATAGTAGCTGTAAGCGCAGTCATTCGTGGGAAGTAAAAATTATTTTCTTTTTACTAAAAATTTTCTGTGAAATTAATTAGATTTTAACATTTACTCTGTGTTTTTCCTAGTGGTATTTGTTTGTTTATGTCGTACAAGGTTAGTATTCATCTCAAAAAAATGGCCCTCAAAAGTTGAGGGCTTCTGTGCGTTTATCCAGCGTCCAGTGAGGAATAATGTGATGTATATAATTTCCAATAATAACCTCTCTGTTGAATCAATTCTTCATGTGTTCCTTCTTCAATAATTTTACCTTTCTCAATAAATAGGATCTTTGAAGCGTTTTGAATGGTTGAAAGACGATGGGCGATAATAAAAGAAGTTCTTCCCGAGAGCAGGGCCTCGAGTCCCTTTTGTAAAGCAAGTTCCGTCTCAGTATCAATCGAAGAAGTTGCCTCATCTAAAATTAGAATTTTAGGATCGGCTAGTAGTGCACGGGCAAAAGAGATTAACTGCCTTTGACCATTCGAAAGAACGGATCCCCTCTCATTTACCTCGGTACGATAACCATCCCTTAATCCCATAATAAATTGGTGGGCTTGCACTGCCTTTGCTGCTTCGATTACTTCTTCGTCAGTTGCATCCAACCTTCCGTAGCGAATATTATCCATTATGGTTCCCGAGAAAATAAAAGGATCCTGAAGCATCACTCCCATTTGTTTACGCAGCGATGAAATGGTTACAGATTTTATATCGATATCATCAATTTTTATTGCCCCGCTATTAATGTCATAAAAACGACTTATTAAACTGACAATGGTGGTTTTTCCAGATCCCGTCGGTCCTACAATCGCAATGGATTCACCCGGATTGGCCTTGAAATTGATAGAATCTAAATTCCTTTCACTCTCTTCATATCCAAAGACTACATTCTCGAATTCTACTTTTCCTTTTATCAGCGGCAGTTCATTCGCTCCAGGGACACTTGAAATGGTTGGTTTTTCATCCATCATTTCAAAAATACGTTCCAGATAGGCAGATGCATTAATAATCGCATTATAAAAGTTTCCAATGTTCGCAAGCGGTGTCCAAAACATCCAAATATACCCGATAAAAGCAACCAATGCGCCGACTGTGATTCCATCACCAATCATGCTGATCCCTATGACATAAACAAGTGAAACCGTTAGGACAGATATATTCTCAATTGACGGCCAAAGTAAAAACTGAATTTTGACCGCTCTTAGCCAGGCACCCCTGTATCCATTTGATACTCCATAGAAGATTTTTTTATTTTCTTCTTCCCGGACAAACGCTTGAGTCACTTTAATTCCATTAATGCTTTCATGTATATAGGCATTCATATTCGATTGCTTATTACTTAAATTTTGCCATGCCTTGCGCTGGGCGTTTTTAATGATAAAAATAATCCCTGCAAGAACCGGGAAACCAGCCATTGCATACATGGTCAGCTTCACATCAATCGCGAGCATAAAGCCGATGATGACAAATAAGCTGAATAAATCGGTAATCAAATTAATTAAGCCGTTCGAAAGCAGGTCACTTAATGAATTAACATAGTTCACAACCCTGACTAAAATTTTTCCATGCGGACGGCTGTCAAAAAACGAAAAGGAGAGCTTTTGTAAGTGGGTAAATAAATCTTTTCGGATATTTTTTATGACACTGTGACCAATTTGGGACATCATTCTGATTCTGTATTTCATACAGATTCCAGTAATCGTTAACGCACCTAAATAAATAACACCAAGTATGACCAGACCCTGAACATCCTTACTAGGAATTTCTTCGTCAATTGCCTGTTTGATTAAGTATGGGCCAATTAAATTGGCCCCGCTGGCAGCCAGCATTATTAGAACTGTCACCATAATCTTTGTTTTATAAGGTTTTAAATAGGTTAGTAACCTTTTAAGATGAACGAAATTAAAGGGTGTTTCCAGCTCTTCATCTACATTAAATTTATTACGTGCCAAAGTTTGTCACTTCCTTGCCATTAGGTGAATGTCAAAGTTCCCATACTGATTCTGAAAGACGTTGTAATAGTATCCTCTTTTCAAAAGTAACTCTTCATGGGTGCCTCTCTCGATGATTCTTCCATCATCCATGACGAGAATTACATCTGCGTCTTTCACTGAGGAAATTCGATGCGCAATAATAAAACAGGTTTTATTTTCCTGAATGGAATGTAACGTGTGTTGAATTCGTTCTTCTGTCTCCATATCCACGCTTGAAGTGGTATCATCCAATATAAGGATGTTTGGATCTTTAAGAAGCGCTCTAGCAAGAGCAATTCGCTGTTTCTGACCGCCTGATAGACCTACACCCCTCTCACCAACAATCGTGTCATAGCCCTCTGGCATCGAAGTAATAAAATCATGAGCCTCGGCTTTTCTGGCCGCTTCATAAACCTCTTCCAAAGTCGCAGTTGGATTTCCATATGCGATGTTCCCTTCAATCGTATCGGAAAAAAGAAAAATATCCTGCATGACCATTCCCATTGATGATCTTAATTTATGAATATCCCATTCCTTCACATTGATTCCACCTACTTTTATATCACCACAGGTACAGTCATAAAATCGGCTCAATAGATTCACTAATGTAGACTTTCCCGAACCTGTTGGTCCAATGATCCCTACTGTCTGCCCTGGTTGAGCAACAAAGCTAAGGTCTTCTAACACCATGCCATCACCATAGCTAAAATAAACGTTGTTAAACTCCACTGTTCCAACAGTAGCTTGAATATTTTGTTCATCTCCATTAGTGATTTGTGATTTGGTTTCAAGGAGATCCTCCACTTTTTCAGCAGACGCAATAAATCTTTGAACATCATTAATTAGCCAGCCCGCCATCCGCATTGGATTATTCAGCGCCCAAATCAAGGAATTAAAAACGACGAGTTCTCCAATGGTAAGTGACCCGGAAATAACCATCGTACCTCCGACTAAGATCATCACAACCGTTAAGACACCTGCAAGTGAATCCAAAACAGGTAAATTTTTCTCCCACACTTTTGCCGATTGAAGATTTCGATCCTTAAAGGCTTCGTTCTCGATTGAAAATTTTTCAATTTCATAGCTTTCTTTTGCAAAAGCTTTTACTACCCGATTTCCACTGATATTTTCTTGTACCACTGAATTTAGCCTGGCAAACTGATTTCTGATTTCTGTGAATGTTGGCTTCACGTCACGGGATAATCGGTAGGCAAAAAAGCCGATAATCGGTGCGATGGCTATAATGGCTACCGTTAATGGCGGATGAATCGTAAACATAAAGATAATAGCGAAAATTAAAATCGTTGCATTTTCAAAAATCATATAAATGGTCCATGCTGTAAAATGCCGAATCGCTTCCATGTCACCTGTCATTCGGGCCATGATATCTCCCGTTTTGGTACGATTATAAAAAGAAAAATCCAACTGAAGAAGACGATTATAGAGGTTTTCTCTCATGGTAAAAATAACGCTTTGGGACATTTTTTCAAACATGATCTGATATCCGTAGCGAACGCAGGTCCTGACAACGGTTATACCAATCATGGTTGCTAACAATGGCCATAACAAACCTGTATTTCCGGCGAACATGACATCATCGACGATTTTTCCTGCTAGATAAGGATTTACCATATTAAGAGCGGAAACCGCTAGCGCCAACAACAAACCACTATATAGCCTGAATTTATGGTTCCGAATATAACTCCATGCCCAACGCAAACTCTGCATACAACCTCGCCTCCTTTGAAACATAAATAAATCTTATTTAATAACTCTGCTAGTTATGCAAGAAAGACAAGTACTTTTCTTAAAAAAACCACCAAAGTTTGGTGGTTTTTTATCCGTCCCGAATTCAACTATTAATTTAAATAAAATACTTGCTTTAGTTCGGTGGAAACAGGGCTGTTATCAGGATTTGTTTCCATAATATCCTTCATATACGCCCACCACTTTTGACAAATCTCCGTTTCGGCCATTTTACTCCACTTTTCTTCGCTCTCAATTTCAACATACGCGAAAAGGGTATTGGTCTTTTCGTCTAGGAAAATTGAATAATGATGAGCGCCGTGTTTCTTTAGTTCTGTTGCCATTTCGGGCCATAACTCGTCATGGCGTTTTTTATATTCCTCTTGGAATCCGGGAAACAATTTCATGATAGATGCTTTTCGGATCATCGTAAATCCTCCTAAAATTTAATCATTTTATATTCAAATCTCCCTAGTATAAGTTTACCCGGTTCTATTGCTCTATTGGTCTGCAAGTCTATGCCTGCTTGTGGGATCGTGACGGAGCCGCCATTGCCGTCCATGTTGATAATAAACCAAACGGTGTAATCCTCACCATGTCTTGGAGCCACTATAGTACCTTTAGATACATCAGTTCTCAATGTAATACCTGCTTCTTGTGAATAGTGGTCAACAAGTTTCTGCAGCAGGAGGTCTCCAGCTCCCTCTACTGGCAATGAGCCCAACATGACAATTTTGCCTTCCCCCAGCCTTGTTTCTGTGATAAAGGCTTTGCCTTTAGAAAGACCCTCTTCAATAGTTCCAACAGCACTATTGGCATCTGCTTCAAAAACGGAGCTCCATAATCCTAATGGCGCAGAAGTACCAAACGCATGCCCAATCGTTCCTGTTCCATCCATTGGGTAAGTGTAGAGCACTTCAACACCTGCAAGTTTCTCCAGCTTCCCTAATGCCCTATCTGTATGCACCGTATGGTGTCCGGTTCGCCCGCCTGTTAATGGTCCGGCAATCCAAATGCCGCCATTTTCCACAAACTGCTTCGCACGTGCGAGATACTCAGAAGATAAATAGTGAATAAACGGTGTGAACAATAGCTTATACCCGTTTAGGCTTGCTCCTTCTGGAATGACATCACGGTGAATCCCCATTGATACGATACGTTTATAAAAATCAGTCATTAATGTTCGATGATTTAAATCACGGTGAGGTTCGGTTTTTAAAAATGCCTTGCCTCGGTCAGAATAGGTAATCGCCAATTCCGCCTGAGATGGTTGAGTCGAAGTGATAATCTCTTCTATTTCCTTTCTCATCGCTTCTACTTCTAACACATTCGCATAACCAACTGTAGGTTTCCCCCATGCACTAATCACAGATCCATGAGGCTGTTCACAGCCCGCACGCTGCTGTCTCCATAACCAATAACAAAACGCTTCTGCACCTAATGCGTAGGCGGCTGCCGCTTCTACTTTTAAATATCCATTTGGATGAGGACTTGCATAACTTTCTAATGAAGCTGCATAGGATGGACTCGTCTCCATCACCCAGTAATTTCTGCCTTTTTTGAAGTTTCTCCACAAATCGTTGTTAATTAAATAATTTTCGACGTAATCAATGGTGGCATAGGTATCAAACGAAGCAAAGTCCAAGTTTTTGAATAGTCTCTCATTGTCTACACTAAAAAAAACAGAACTATTATGTGTAATTGGCGCAGCTGTATATTTTCTAATAATTTCTGCTTGATCATCGGAAAACTCAGCTATTTTTTCCATTGAAAAGATTTGGTACATCGTACTTAATGATGAGTTGTGTAAAAACGGTGCAGGTCCTGGCTGCGGTACCTGTTCAAAGCGATGATAATATTCACTCCAAATTTTTGTACCCCAAGCGTCATTTAAATTTTCTACCGTTTCATAACGATTCTTTAACCACTCATGCCATTGTTTTTTGCAGGTGTTACACATACATTCGCTGACATGACATTTGAACTCATTATCAATCTGCCAGCCTATCACTCCTGTCAAGCCGCCAACTGCTTTGGCTAGATTTTCAGTAATCAGTGCGGCTCTTTCTCTAAAATAAGGATTGTTGGTACAAGCATGCTGCCTGGAACCATGTCCCATTACCTTTCCATCCCGATCAACATACATTCGCTCGGGATGTCCATCACTGAACCAAATTGGAGGGGTGGGCGTCGGCGTACACATGACCGTTTCAATGCCATTTTCATAGAGCTTTTCTATAGTGGTAACAAAAAAGCTATAATCAAACTTATTCTCTTCCGGCTCCATTGTGTGCCATGCAAATTCACCGATTCTAACCACATTTATTCCGGTTTCCTTCATTAATTTAATATCTTCTTCGATCACCTTTTCGTCCCATAGCTCCGGATAATAGGCAGCTCCATGATATAACTTTTTACCCATATTTATCACCTCGTCAGACTATCAATCTATTATTTTATATAAGGCACTATTGGCAGCTGGAGTTCCTTAATTCCCTCAATTACTAGCTTTCCAACTTCCAGTGCACCATGTTCGCAAAAGTGTGTATTATCCTCGATACCATTCGGGTAATTTGGATGTTCATTGGCGGCGAATTGCGTAAACAATTTCCTTGACCCTTCAACACCTAACGTTTCATAAAGCCTTTCTGTTTTTTCCAAAAGATTGATCAGCTGGACATCTAATATCTGAGCCAGCTGTATCATCGACGTAGGATAGTCCCCTAGCGTATTGACTATTTTTCCCTGTTCATCAAAATTTCTTCGATGTACAGAAGTAACTAAGATCGGGATTGCCCCTTTCTCTCTGGCCCCATTAACATATTCCGTCAGATACGACTCGTAGGTTGTAAATGGTTCCGTACCGAATGATTTTTGGTCATTATGACCAAATTGAATAAACAGGAAATCGTTGGGACCGATGAACTCAAGAATGATATCTAAATACCCTATTTCAATAAAGGTATTGGTACTTGCTCCACCCTTGGCGATATTAAGAACTTTTACTTCCTCAGAAAAAAAGGATTGGAACAATTGTCCCCAGCCCGCCATCGGTGCCTCATTACGTGGACAGCTCGCCACGGTTGAATCCCCTGCTAAGAAAATATGGATGGGTTTACTTTCATTATTTTTCATCTATTTTCCTCCTTTGCGAAGAATTTCTCTGCCAGCCTTTTGGCTAATTCATCATCTGACAACGGATTTCGGTGAGTATTCTCCAAATAAATATATTTTTCCGTTTCCGGCATCAGGTATTCTTTGTACCAAAGGAAGAAATCAGGACAGTCCCCCTGCATCCGTAGGAACCTCCGCAATGCTTCCAGCGAATAAATGGTACTGTCTATGTTGGTTAACCAATCTCCCCGATAAAAATGTTCCCACTTCCCATGTTCTGCCCGTTTTAAAGATCGCTTAGATTCCTTGTAATAATCAATGGATTTAGAGGCATGGACAAAAGCAAGTGGATAATTTTTTTGGGTAAAAGAAAGATAGGCGTTACAAAGAGAAATAAACCCTTTACAACCGGAGGCATGTAATTCACCTTGCATTAAAAGCTGATCATCAAAACGCTGTCGGTCTTCTTCTAGTAACTGTAAAGAAAGGTCCCTGCACTGTTGTAAAAACTCTTCCCAGCCGGTTAAACCACTCTGACATTTTCCCATAAACCAGTTCACTTGATCGATAAAAGAAATTTCACCCGTAGCCCAATACAATTTTTCCAGCGGAAAATCTGTTTTTCCTTGAAGCCAATGGCCCAACATCTTTCTTGCTGGATGGTGGTAAAACTCGTCTCCAGCTTTGTCATCTCGATTAGGACCATAGGAAATACTCTTTTCAAAATAACTTCTATAGAGCTGGGCAATTTCCCTCGTATTCTTTTTATATAGACGCTCAATAAATGCCATTAGGTGTTCTTGAATATCAATTTTACCGTTATTCCATAAATGACTGACAATATCCAGCGGGTAAAGATGCATGCGGATATTACCGCTATTAAGCAGCAGGTAGGAACATGCACCTGCTTCAAACGCCTTTTCCAGCTCTTCTTTTAACATCTCCGGCGGAGACGTAAACATGGTTAAATGATTAGAAGCCTGTAGGTCATGGAAAGTGATATGATAATAAATTCCATGTTCCCCGCTGTCACCAGCGGCTGGAAGAGAAGGAATCCGGTAATTTTCATTTCCCTGTCTCCTAGACACCATCTTGCCATAACCGTTATCTGCCCATATTTTTATAACATTCTCAGGAACCTGTATATGACCTGCTTTGTAAAGTTCGGAGATTTCTCCATATAAAGCCATGGAGCAGATAGGATGGTCTACTGATTCTTTTATCATTTCATATTG
The DNA here is from genome assembly GCF_001591505.1 of Neobacillus niacini NBRC 15566. Lineage (GTDB taxonomy): Bacteria > Bacillota > Bacilli > Bacillales > Cytobacillaceae > Neobacillus > Neobacillus niacini. Next base: position 49,583 of record NZ_BCVA01000025.1, on the reverse strand, counting down.
CCTATGGATGACCTTGGAAATCATGGCACCTCTTTTTTCTGGTGTATCAAATTGAGGATCATAATGCCAAAACGGGGCATCTCCCTGCCCGCGGAACGAAAGGACCCACACTATTTTCTGATTTTTTTGTTTTTGAATAGCTTCCTCCCATAAGGACTCAAATAATTCTGGATGTTCCTTATAGCTAGGTGTTTTACCTGGAAATGCCCTTAAAAACATTTCAGCACCTAACGGTTCAGCGTGATGGTGAGTAACCCACAACCCCATTTCAGATGCTAAATCTGCATGAATCCCATGCTTAGGAAGATCGGTGCCAGGGATAACCATGTTTCCCCCGCATCGTAATAAAGCTTCGAAAACAGGAAACCATATTTCTTTTGATGGCGGGTATTCTTCCTTCCATCCAAGGAGGCAGACCTCATCATTTACAAACCAGCCGCGGTACCTTACCGTTTTTTCAGGTGAATTGAAATCGTTTGCTGATATATGTACGTTCGTCTTTTGTTTAACAGGAATATCGCCCCAATACCAAAAAGGGTCTACCTCCAAATATTGACGGCTATATTCAAGCAAACCATAAATAATTCCTAAATCATCATAACCGATAATATGGAATGACCATTTTCCATTAGTTTCTACAAAGCGATAGCTATAAGCTTCAGGTCTTACGGGACATTCTTTGTCAGTTAATGCATATCTAATTACCAAATCGGCTTTTTCGTTCAAGGATGTTTCCAGTCTTGGCGGTTTTCCGAATACGTTGGTATGATCTCTCATGATCATATCCACAGCATGCTTGACAGAAGTTGGTATATTTTCTGGTACGGATATAATAGAATTACCATCAATCACAACATAGGAAGACTGCATATTCCCCCTCCTTTTACCTTAGTAAATAATAAGTCTATTATTCAAAATAACCTGTGGATGGTTGCCGCATTCCACAGGTTATTTTATTTACAAACTCTTATTTTCTCTTTTTAATAGTAGTGATAAAAAGGCTAAGACAAGCCCTTGTCCCCATCCTTGTACTCGTTTATAAGGCACTTCTCTATAACCATCCGCATCAAACATGACAGCCGTTCCTGCAGATACTCCCATAACCGAACCGTCTTCTCTTATTTGAGCAAGGATTCCTTCGACTGATCTTTGTATATATTTGTTATATAATTTGCCGCTTGTTAACAGTGCTGCGGCAATTCCAGCTGAACCTGAAGTTTCAAGATAAGAATCAGGGTCGTCTAAGATTGTATGCCAAAGTCCTGTTTCCGATTGCAAGCGAACCAAAGCACTTAATTGATCACGTAAGGATCCTTGAATAATCATAAACGAAGGGTGCTGAACCTCAATTAGTTCAAGTGCCCGTGCCATAGTGTACGCCGCCCAGCTGTTTCCTCTTGCCCAAAAAATTCCTGACATATGATTTTGCGCAAGGTTATCCCAGCCATGATAATAGAGGTTTGTTCTATCATCCTGGAGAAACTCTTCATGTCCATGATATTGCTTTAATCCAAAGTTGAAGTAATCTTCCCGGTCTAACAGGTTCCCGATTCTCAGTAAGAAATACCCTGCCATAAACATGGTATCGACCCATGCCTGCTCAGGGAATTGATATTTATCGCCGTTTACGGTATGCTGCAGAACACCATCGGCAAATCGCTCGGCATCATGAAGCAGATAATCTGCCATTTTAACGGCGGTCTCTATATACTTTTCTTCATTTGTCGCTTTGTATAGTGTTAATAGTACGTGACCGATGGAAGAAGCATTTACCGTTAACCGAGGCAGCCCATCTTCTAATTCTGAATCAACCCAAGCCTTTATCGCTTGTAGATATTTCTCTTCACCGGTTGCTTCAAAAGCTTCAGCCACACCGAAAAAGGCAACTCCACCTGGCCAATCCCAACCGAAATCCATGTTAAACGTTCGCTCAACAACCCGATCAATTGCTTGAGAAATCTTGGTTTCCTGAAGTACTAATTGTGTCATGTTTATCCTCCTTTATCTGGAACTAATAGGCTCCTATGTTTCCCGCTATCTTGATTTCCTGCTTGAACGGTGATCAAAACGCCTCTTTGATTCCCGCTACTTTGATTTTTCTGCTTGAACGGTAATCAATACGACTCTTTGATTCCCGCTTTCTTGATTTCTCTGCTCCAACGGTAACCAATACGACTCTTTGGTTCCCGCTATCTTGATTTTCCTGCTTCAACGGTAACCAATACGCAACTTTGGTTCCCACTTTCTTGATTTCTCTGCTTCAACGGTAACCAATACGACTCTTTAATTCCCGCTTTCTTGATTTTTCTGCTCCAACGGTAACCAATACGACTCTTTGGTCCCGCTATCTTGATTTTCCTGCTCCAACGGTAACCAATACGACTCTTTGATTCCCGCTATCTTTATTTCTCTCCTTCAAAGGTAACCAAACTCAAAAAACAGCCTTTTGCATAGAAAAATCTACGTTACTTTTCAATAATTCCTTGATCTTCATTGGCTTATTTTCTTTAACAGAACGCCATACACCCTCACCTACTGCAATGGAGTATGCTCCTGCCTCTGCACCTGCTAAAATGGAGTAAGAGCGTGTCTGATCGACTCCCATGAAAAGGTCCTCTAACAACACAGGGTCGCCGCCTCCGTGTCCCCCTCCAGTTTGGAGAACTTGAATGGTCTCTTTTGCCCCGCCAAACAACGGAAAGAACTCAATGGTTTGTTCTGGAACAGAAAATGGAATTCGGCTAGGTTCGTGAAATTCAGTGGTTTCAATTCTTCCTTTCGTTCCGTTGATGGCTAAACGATAGCCTTCATATGGAAGTGAAAAATTCACGGAATAGCTTAAGAATGCACCTTTATCATATTTAACAGTCGCTACATACGTATCTTCGATTTCAATTTCGTGGTCAAAGATACAAGAATCAGGACGATAATGGGTATAATTTTGAGCTGACTTTTCTATGCTATCCGCTTTAATGTGGTCATCTTTAACGGCTAAATTATTTCTGCGGTTCGACCAGCGCATATAGTATGCACATGATAGCTTCTCATCGCATGTACTACAATAACGATTGTCATTTGGGCTTGGATTAAATTCCCCGTCTTTACCGAAGTAATTTAAGGCTCCATAGGCAAACACTTCTTCAGGATTCTGATCGATCCACCAATTGACTAGGTCAAAATGGTGTGTCGACTTATGAATTGATAATCCGCCTGAAAAATTCCGGTTGCGGTTCCACCGTTTAAAGTAGCTGGCGCCATGAAAGGTATCAATATACCAATTCAAATCAACCGACGTGACTCTGCCAATTTTCCCTTCTAGTATCAGTTCTTTTATTTTTCGGTGAAACGGATTATAACGATAGTTAAAGGCGACAATTACTTTTCCCTTACTATTCTTTTCTGCTTCTACTACTCTTCTAGCATCATCTGCTTTTGTCACCATTGGTTTTTCTGTTATTACAGTTAAGTCATTCTCTAATCCTAGTAATATATAATCGACATGCGTATCGTCTCGGCTTGTCACAATCACGGTATCAGGATTTGTCTCATCAATCATTTGCTGAAACTGGTCTGGATGATATGCGGGAACAGACTTTAATTCTTCGAAACTATCCTTACAAATTTCAATTCTCCTTGAATCGCTGTCTAGGACACCTACAATTTGGTTATGGGAACCAAATTGATTCACAATAGAATGAATAAACATTCCTAATGCTCGATTACTTAATCCACAAACAACTATTTTATTCATTGTCTTCCCCCCATTACTGCTCTCTTTTTTATAAGATATTCTTATATTCTGTGATATAAGTACTCGACTAATGAGAGTATCGCCATTGATTGTCCATACGGCATAGCTGTGACAGGAATTTGTTTGTAAAATTCTTGTGTTTCCCCCATCGCTGTTCCAGCAGAAACAAGCTGTAGTTCACCAGTTTCATTAATATTTTCAATCACCGCCTGTATCGCCTTTAAGCCCATATCACTGTATTTCTTTTCCACATAGCGTTTACGAACTGCTCTTAATGTTCCAAAAGCAAAACCAGCTGTACAGGATGCCTCCACATAGGAGGTTGGATCGAGCAGCAGGGTATGCCATAAACCGTTTTCATTTTGGCATGAGACCAATGCTTCTAATTGTCTTTCGAGAGTATCGATCAACACTTGTCGCACCGGGTCATTCTCCGGAAGTTCTACTAAATCTAAAAATTCAGGGATGGCAATCGTAATCCATGAGTTCCCGCGTCCCCACAACGCTTCCGCAAAGTTATGATTTCCTTCAAACGTCCACCCATGGAACCACAATCCAGTTTTCTTATCAAATAAATATTTAATATGTATTAAAAATTGCTTCTTTGCCTCTTCCACATATTTCGGCTTATTTAGTAATAAACCAATTTTCGTTAATGGCAGAACACTCATCATTAAGGTGTCATCCCATAATTGCTGGTAATTTTCATTTCCAAAAACAACATGCTGGATTCCGCCATCCTTGGTTCTTGGCATATCGTGATACAGCCAGTCACCCCAGGTTTCTAAATATGGAAGGTAGGTGGGATTCCCTGTTTCTTCATACAAATATGCAAGCGTTAACATTTGTACCATCGTGTTAACATTTTTTTCGACAGGAGGTTCTTTAAATTGATCATCAAACCATTTGACAATAATCTTTAATACTTCTTCCTTTTTGGTTAATTTATAATATTTCATCATTCCATAAAGGCCGACACCCGCTGTCCATTCCCAATAGTTAAAACTCTTATTATCAATTTTCCTTCCATCTGCAAGGGGGATCGCATATTTCCCATCTGGATCATTTAGGTTTATTAAGTTATCAATTAGGAGCTCAATTTTCTGTTCGATTTCTTGTCTATGCATCTATGATTTCCTCCTCGCGGCTAACACATTTTAAAAGATTCCTAGTATATACTGTTTCATTATATTTCAACTATTTTTAGGATTTAATTTAAAATTCAGTTTTTATTTATTAAAAAACAGTGATTTCGTTATTTTTGAGCTGATTCTCATCGTAATAGCAGAGTAATAGGTCTTTTGGGCTGTGTTAATAGACTTAAACTGCAATTTTTGTTACTAGATAGCACTGTTTTTTTATTAAAAAGAACTGATTATTAAATTTATCGTTCAGAATATTTAAAATACAATTTCATTGTAAGCGTGTTCATAGTCAAACAAAAATAAGGAGGAAACCACATTTGAAGAAAAAATTTACGAAAAAAGTCCTTTCTACCGCACTCGTTTTTCCCCTGCTCTTAACAGGTGTATCAGGTGTATCTGCTGGCGAAACTCAGAAAATCAAAGTCACTAGTAATCTCCCAGGCATTCAATTAGAGTACCTTGACAGAGGCTTAGTTGCGGCACCAACATCACAAGGTGTCTTCCTAAGCTGGAGATTATTAGCAAATGAATTGACAGGTTACTCTGAAACTGGATTAACTGGCGTAAACTTCAATGTCTACCGAGATGGTAAATTGATTAGCACGGTAGAAGACAGCACTAACTTTGTTGATCCGGATGGTAAATCGGATTCACACTATTATGTTCGCTCTGTTTTAAACGGAAAGGAGCTTGATCAAAGTGCTTCCATCTCACCTTGGAAGCAAGGCTATGTTGATTTACAGCTGCAAAAGCCAGCAGATGGAGTAACTCCTGCTGGTGAAAGCTATACCTATTCAGCCAATGATATGAGTGTTGGAGATGTTGATGGAGACGGGCAATATGAGTATTTTGTTAAGTGGGATCCTTCCAATTCCAAAGACGTTTCCCAAGTAGGATACACTGGCAACACTTATATTGATTGTTATAAATCTGATGGAACTCTATTATATAGGATAGATTTAGGCGTAAATATTCGCTCTGGCGCACACTATACACAGTTCTTAGTTTATGATTTTGATGGTGACGGCAAATCCGAAATTATGTTCAAAACGGCTCCTGGGACTAAGGTTATGAAGTTTGATAAGAATGGAAATGTTGTATCGGAAGAATTTATTACCCTTCCGCAAAAGGACATCGTTGCTGGATATAGTAATGAAGATGACTACCGGATGAGCAGCGAAGATTATTATAATCATGTCGTTAACATGTTTATGGGCTGGCATCAGCATGAAGAAGTAGTAAATGGAAATTGGCCAAGCACACTAGAAGAGGCATTTGGTATGGATAAACAATATAGCTATCCATTATCAAAAGAAGATGCTGAGAAACTAACAAACTATTTCATGGATGTCTATGCACCTTCTCGAAGTGCCCGAAATAATTTACGGGCTTTCGAAGGATTTATTTTAGAAGGCCCAGAGTATTTAACGGTATTTAATGGGGCAACAGGCGAAGAAATGGATACGATTGATTATAAACCGGCTCGACATGATGATGGTCTCATGTGGGGTGACTATGCGATGGCTAGAATTGAACCAGGCAACCGTGTCGACCGTTTCCTAGCAAATGTCGCTTACCTTGATGGTGATAAACCATATGCGGTATTTGCACGTGGATATTACACTAGATCCAATCTCGTTACATATAGCTGGGATGGGGAAAACCTTAAGGAAAATTGGGCAATTGACAGCGGTTGGACACCCATGACCAATCCATTTAATGATGGCCCGCATGGCAGAGACGGAACTGATCCGGAATATGGCACTCTTACCACACAAGGTGCACACTCCCTGAGTGCTGCAGATGTGGATGGCGACGGCAAACAAGAAATTGTATACGGCAGTGCCACCATTGATGATGATGGCTCCTTGTTATACAGTTCAATGGGTACTATGCCTGCAGAAAGTGCAGCACCTGGTACCACAGCAAGACTTGGGCATGGCGATGCCATGCATGTAACGGATATTGATCCGAACAGGCCGGGACTGGAAATCTTTATGGTTCACGAAGGCGGAGCATGGGCACCGTATGGTTATTCATTACGAGATGCAAAAACCGGAGAAATCATTTATGGGGGCTATACCGGCAAGGATACTGGCCGCGGAATGGTTGGTGACGTGGATCCCGCGAAACCTGGTTTAGAAACTTGGGCAGTTGGATTATGGACTGCAGATGGAAAACGGATTTCTGCGAATGCTCCTGGGACGAATATGAATATTAAATGGGCTGCCGACATGACCACACAAATTGTGAATGGATCGGGCAATAATACGCCTACGATTGACGATTGGCAAAAAAGCAGAGTCCTAACTTCTACGGATACTAGAACGAATAACGGAACAAAGGGTAACCCAAGTTTAGTGGCAGATATTTTCGGAGACTGGAGAGAAGAACTGTTAGTAAGAACCGCTGATAGTTCAGCCATTCGTATTTATACGAGTACTGAGGTGACAAACCATAAATTGTATACGCTTATGCATGATGTTCAATATCGTGCGGAAGTAGCAAGACAAAGTACCACTTATAATCAGCCATCGTATACAAGCTTCTACTTTGGCTCAGATACAAACTGGGCAAATGTCCCTGTTCCAAACTTTTCAACACCTGGTGTGTTGTCAGTATTAGCGGGAGCGATGTCTGAATATCAAGCCAACGGAGAATTGACTGGACCGCTAGTTGCCAAACTAGAAAATTCACTTAGACAAGCAGAACACCACTTGGAAAAAGGTTCTGTAGTTCAGGCATTGAAATTTATTGAGCAATACCAATCTGAACTTAATCATAGCCGAAACACAGCTAACATTTCTGATCATGCTAGACTAAACTTATCACATAAAGCTGAATTATTAATGGGTATGTGGGAAAGAATAGATAATTAATTACAAAAATAGGCATTTTCCTATTGACCACTTGAAAAAATCATATTAAAATTTCATCAATATTCATTTACAAATTCAGGCAATGAAAAGGACATGAATCATTCGTAAACTTTCTTTTCCAGAGAACAGGGTCACCGGCTGAAAGCCCTGAAGAAAAACGAATTGATTTACCACCTTGGAGCTATTATGGGGAATCACAGTATCTATAATCGGTAAATCCGTTATCTTTTTGAGCGTAAGTTTACTTACGGAATTAGGGTGGCACCACGACCACACTCGTCCCTACTTTTGGGAAGAGTGTGGTCTTTTTTATTTAAAATTAATAGTCCAGCGTTGAAGAGGACATGAATCATTCGTACTTTTTCTTTACCAGAGAGCAGGGTCACCGGCTGAAAGCCCTGTAGAAAAGTGAATGATTTACCACCTTGGAGCTATTATGGGGAATCATAGTACCTATAATCGGGTAATCCGTTATCTTTTTGAGCGTAAGGTAGTCTATACTTTACGGAATTAGGGTGGTACCACGACCACACTCGTCCCTATTGCTGGGAAGAGTGTGGTCTTTTTTATTACTTTGTTAAAAACAGGTGGTGGATTTCACACGAAAATACATTATGAAGGACTAATCTTATTAAGGAATCTTATGATTTGTCTTTCATCGGGCTTATGAAGGACTAATCTCCTTAAAGAATCTTATGATTTGTCTTTCATCGGGCTTATGAAGGACAAATCTCTTTAAGGAATCTAATGATTTGTCTATCATCATACTTATGAAAGACAAATCCCATTGGGAACCCTTCCGATTTGTCCTTCATTGACCAATTACACCAGTGTACTACTAAATCAACAATGAAATTAAACAAAGCATTATTAATCTAAAAAATTATACAATCCAGCGTTGAAAAGGACATGAATCATTCGTACATTTTCTTTACCAGAGAACAGGGTCACCGGCTGAAAGCCCTGAAGAAAAGTGAATGATTTACCACCTTGGAGCTATTATAGGGAAATCTAAGTATCTATAATCGGATAATCCGTTATCTTTTTGAGCGTAAGGTGGCTAATACTTTACGGAATTAGGGTGGTACCACGACCACACTCGTCCCTATTTGCTGGGAAGAGTGTGGTCTTTTTTTTTATATAACTTAAACTTTAGGAGGAATTCACATGTCTATTCAATCAGAAGCAGAGCTAAGAAACCATAGGAAGTTAGGTCAGGAGTTAGAATTATTCACTTCCATGGAAGAGGCGCCAGGGATGCCATTTTTCTTACCAAACGGAATGGTAGTCCGGAATGAACTTGAAAATCTATGGAGGAAAAAACACAAAAAGGCTGGTTATCAGGAAATTAAAACACCTATTATGATGAAACAGGAACTTTGGGAACAATCGGGCCACTGGGATCATTACCACGAAAATATGTACTTCAGTAATGTCGATAACCAAAATTATGCGATTAAGCCCATGAGTTGTCCTGGGGCAATCTTAATTTTCAACAGCAAACGGCGAAGCTATCGAGAATTGCCGATTCGTTTTGCTGAGCTAGGATTAGTGCACAGGCATGAACTATCAGGTTCTTTAAATGGACTTTTACGGGTTCGTTCCTTTACTCAAGATGACGCGCATTTATTTGTCACAGTTGACCAGATTGAGCCTGAAATTGATAAAGTCCTTGATTTAGTGGATGAGTTTTACTCCCATTTTGGTTTTGACTATAAGGTAGAACTTTCTACTCGACCAGATGAATACATGGGAGCCGAAGTAATTTGGGATCAAGCAGAAGCAGCGTTGGAATCAGTTTTAAAAAAGAAAGGTATTAACTACCAGTTAAATCCTGGTGATGGCGCATTTTATGGTCCAAAAATTGATTTTCACATTCTCGATTCACTCGGGAGAAGCTGGCAATGCGGTACAGTTCAATTGGATTTTTTAATGCCGGAAAAGTTTAATTGTTCATATGTTGGTGAAGATAATAACCTTCATCAACCGGTTATGATTCATCGAGCCATATATGGTTCAGTGGAGCGTTTTATGGCCATCTTAATTGAACATTATGGCGGCGACTTTCCACTTTGGCTGTCACCGGTTCAGGCAAAAGTAATCCCTATTGCTGATTCACATTCTGTTTTTGCAGAACAAGTGAAGTCCCAACTGGAATCAGCAGGGATCCGAGTGGAAGCCGATTACAGAAATGAGAAGATGGGATTGAAAATTAGAGAGGCTGAAAAACAAAAGATTCCGTATATGTTTGTAATTGGCGATAAAGAGGTCGAGAACCATTGCTTAGCGGTAAGAAAGAAAAAAGCAGGAAACGTTGGCGTGATGAGCGTTGAAGCAATTATTGAACTGTTCATGGAAGAAATGAACCTTATTAGGTAAAATATCCTTCAGCCCAAAAGAATTCTAATTCTTTTGGGCCATTTTTATTACCTTTTTCCCTTAAATTTTCACCGTGCGGGCATGATTCTCCCAGTATCGTTACCCTATTCTCTTAAAACTCCCCCACATGGGCATGATACTCCGAGTATCGTTACTCTTTTTACTTAAAATTTCACCACACGGGTACGATTCTCCATCTATTATATTTTCCATCCTCATGTCCTTTTGGATTTACTCACATAAGCATAAGAGCCTGCTTTTGGGTAAAAATATGCAGAAACCCCAGAGGGAGGAACGATCATGAATGATAATCTAACGAAAAATGAGTTACATAAGATTATTGAAAGAAGAAGTACAGGAAAAACAAGCTTCGTTGAATTTTTGGAGGAATTATCTCAAATTGGGGTCGTTCGATACGATATCAATGTTGCTACGGGTCAGGCTGCATACAAGGGCGAGCACTCAGAAGTTAAAACAGACCCTCAAGTGGAATTCGTCATTTCGAATGATTTTAATAGAGACCAGGCAAAACAAGCCATCGCCAACATTACACTTCCCTTTTTAGACTTTCTTAGAGAGCTGGCTGCTGCAGGAGTTACAACCTATAACGTGGATATTATTGAAAAAAAGGCTACTTACGCTGGTATCAAAGGCGAACAAATTGTAGAACCGCTGCAACTATAGATGCGAAAAGCTCACAAAAAGCGTTAATCCTTTTAGATTAACGCCCCTGTAAAGAGAATTAAATATGGGCTCTCATTTTCTCAAGAACGGTTCTGTAAAATTTATTTTGATGGGGTACAAATTTTTCCTTTCCGACTTGCTCTTCAAAATAAATTTTATTTCCGTTTTCAGTTACTTCAAATCCTGTTATTGTAATGAATGGTCTTTCATCGAGCCAAAGTTCAACAAACTCATTAAATTCAACTTTTACAATACCTGCCACTTCATCTTGAAGGATAAAATCTTCAAAGTTTTTTTCACTTTTATACAAAAAAGTATGTGCGAATTCTTTATCTATAAAATCTCCGTCTAATACAGAATAGTCGATGATGCCTAAGGGGATTAATTCCTGAGGGGTGATATCAATCCCAACCTCTTCCTTAATTTCCCTTACACCATCCTCAACCGATTCGCTTGCCAATAAATGCCCAGCCGCTGTTATATCCAAAAGATTTGGGTAGTCCTTTTTGATTTTACTGCGAAGTTGTAAATAAAGATAATCCTTTTCCTGATCTTTGCTAATAAACCAACAATGAAACGTTTCGTGCCAATAACCAAGTCTATGTACCTCTTCGCGAGAAGCAATGCCTATGGGATTTCTGTTTTCGTCAAAAATTTTTAATTGTTCCGTTTCCATCTACTCTACCCCCTGCCTTTCCGGCTCAGTGTTTTATAAACCAACTATAACAAAAAAAATGACCTGTGTGATTCACAAGTCAATCATTCTCTTTCTTATTTAGTTTCCAACCTTCTCCATACTGCCCCGCTATAAATGACCTGGTAAGAGCAAGACAATTTCAGGGAAAATATAGATTAATACAATTAACACAAGAATAGGGATAGAAAAAGCTAATGCCCCTTTATAAATTTGCCCCAAACCTAAATCTGGTGCTACACCATTTAAGACAAATATGCTCATCCCAATTGGCGGTGATATCAATGCCAACTCCATTAATATACACATCACTACTCCAAACCAAATAAGATCGTACCCCAATGTTTCTATTAATGGCAAAACAATCGGGAACGTAACAAGCATAGCGGCCATTGCATCCATAAATGCCCCTAAAATAATATACATCAATACAATAATAATAAAGATATAAACAGGTGCTAGTGTCAAACCTGTTAAAAAATCATTTAGGTACGTTGGTAAACCGGACTGTACAATGAAACTATTTAAGATGAGTGCTGCTAATAAGATCCCAAATAAGGTACCGACTGTTTTTATCGTTTTCTCTAATACCTCGAAAATAACTTTAAATGTCAGCTTTCTCTTCATAAGCGCAATAACGGCCGCGCCTAAGGCTCCCATACTTGCAGCTTCTGTTGGTCCAAATAATCCAACGAAAAGCCCCCCAATCACGAAGGTGAACAGAATAACGATAGGCAAGATACTGGATAGACTTTTAAATCGTTTAGACCAAGTACTTCCCTCGCCTTTTTCCGCCGCATTAGGGTGTATTTTTACATAGATTACTACGGTTATAATATAAAGAAGTGTTAATAATAATCCTGGCATTAAGCCGGCTATTAAGAGTTTCCCAATATGCTGCTGTGCTAACACACCATACATAACCATAAAGGTACTTGGTGGAATCAAAATCCCTAATGATCCACCTGCGATTATGGAACCACTTGTTAATGCCTTACTATAATTACTTTTTATCATCTCTTTTGAGGCAATGGTTCCTAAAGAAGCGGTTGTAGCAATGCTTGACCCAGAGGATGCTGCGAACATTGCTCCTGCAGTAACGGTTGCCAATGCCATTCCGCCGCGAAGTTTACCAAACCATACTTTAAAGGTGTCATACAAACTATTGCTGATCCCCGAGGAATTCATTAATTCACCCATCAGGACAAACATGGCAATCGTTGTCATCGTATAACTTAGTGAGTTTTTCATGATCGTTAAATCGATAACATTTACTAAAACGACCCAGTCCCTCATATACAAAATTCCAACTATCCCTGGAACCGCCATTGCAATCGCAACTGGAACTCTTATTGCTAGTAAAAGAAACATAATAACTATGAATATGATTCCTATCATTTCATTAGACATCTGGTGACACTTCTTTCTCCGACGGTGGAGTTTTAAAGCTAATTTGACTAAGCGCAACTAGTCCCCATACAAAAAAGCCAATGGTTACAATGATTTTTAAAACCATAAAAGGAAAATCTAATAATAAACTCGTTTTTGTTTCTTCCATTGAAATTAAAAAGAAGATATAACTGATTACCATGCAAACACAAACCGTTAGTATATGTGCGATATTATCAAATAGTAATTGTACCTTTGGTGAAAAACGATCAACCAATAATCCTATGGAGATATGTTCCTTTTCTGCCTGTGTGTAGCCAAAGGCAAATAAAATAACAACAAAGTGGATAATTTCCGCTAGTTCAATAACCCCTAACAACGGTCTTCCCAATAAGCGTGAGATGACACCCACTGATATAATAAGCATTACTAAGGCCAAACAAATCATGCCGATGATTTTCAATATATTCATGATATAGAACACGCTCTTAGAGAATAGTTTCACTAAATCACCCTCAAGTTATATTTTTTAATCTATCAGTATAGTAAAGTAAGGAAAAGGGAAAATTATTAAACGAAGGTGTATGGATTACTTGGCATACACCTTCGTTACTTGCTTCTAATTATTTAAGGAATTCTAATTCCACTCCGTGTTTTTTAGAAATTTCAATATAGCGTTTAAGCATTTCATCGCCAGGGTAACCTTTTTCATTCGCGTTCTTTACCCACTGTTCCCAAACTGGAACGGCATATTGCTGTAACTCTAGTAATTCCTTTTCAGAGAATTTGGTCACAGTTCCGCCAGATTCTTTTGCCATTTTAGCCACTTCGTCATTACGTTCCATTACTTTTCTAGCATTCTCTTTATATAACTCTTCCCATTTTGGATTAATATCTTCTGCAAAGAGAGTTTGTAAATCTTTTGGCAATGAATTAAAGAAATCTTCATTCATTAAGGCTGTTCCAACCGCAATTTTTACAGGCTGATCCAAATAGTTAGGAGCAACATCTGCTAATTGCATGGCTGCAAATACATCTTTAGTAGTGAAAAATGTTTCAATCATTCCTTTATCCAATGAATTATAAAGTTCTTCAAAACTCACTTGTGTAGGTGCTCCACCCATACTTTCAACCAATAAGGCTTCTAGTTCTGTAGATGCACGGGCAGTTTTACCCTTCATATAATTCAAATTGTCAATTGGCTTTGTAGAGAAAGCATAGTTTGGCGGCGGGGAACCGACACCTACCTTAACAACCCCATCCCAAATTTCATCTAAATATTCTGCAGAGAATTCTTTCATAATTTCTGCTGCTTTATCTGGATCACCACCAGCAGCAAAAGGTAACTCTCCAATTGTTAATGGGAATAACTGTGAATCTTCATAGTAAAGTGCTATCGTATCACCAACATCAAACAGTCCACTTTTTACACCCTCTAATACTTCATTAGACGCTGCGAGAGCACCATTATAATGAACGGTTACCTTCACTCTTCCCTCTGTTTTTTCCTCCACATATTTTTCCCAGGGTTTCCAAACATTGTTCGGAACATCGGCATCGCTAGAAAACCAACTATTCACAACTAACTCAATCACATCATCATCTGACGCTTTTCCATCTGACTTACCTGATTCAGTTGAACTCTTATCCGAACTCCCACAGGCAGCAAGTGTTAAAACAAGTAAACTTACAAAAGTGAATAAAAACAACTTCCACTTTTTTTCTATTGGCTTCATCATTCGAATCCTCCTCTAAATTAGAAAAACTGCTTTCTTCTTTTGTAAACCCTTACAAATTAGATTTTTATTCACTGTGTTCAGCTAGCTTCACGGACTATTAACCTACCACATTATGTTCAAAACCGAATATTGACTTACCGTATGCCTCAATCGAATCCTCATATAAATTTGATCGATGAGCACTTACAGCATGCATATCTCTAAAGAATAATTCAACTGGGTGTCCCTTATATAACGCAAAACCGCCAAGTACCAGCAAAACTCTTTGGGCAATCTCGGTACAATTATGAATAATTCTCGCTCGAATTGCAGCGAATTCAGCCCGTTGATCTCCATCATTTGGATTGTAATTTTCTAGCATTTCAATAATACGGGACAATAAACCTTCTGCTTCAAAATAGCGAATATTTAATTCAGCTAATACACCTTGATGTCGGGATTCTTTGGCACTTACTCCACGTAATCTCGTGCGGTTTTCTGTACGTTCTTTAAATTCTTGTAAAAGGCGTTCTGCTCCGCCAAGTGCAACCATACTAAACCCTGCGATGAATGGCACAAAGAATGGTTTATTAAAAAAGAAATACTCTTCATCATAACCTGTCCCATCAAGCGGGCGCCCAACCCTATCAATCTCACTTAAGCGTAAAAACTGCTCTTTCGGAACATAGAGATTATCTACTACGACTTGGTTACTCCCTGTGCCTCTAAGACCTAACGTATCCCAATTCTGAATGATTTGAACATCTTTCGTTGGCAGATTAAAAGCGACATGTTCTTTTTGCCCGCTCTCTGACACCTCCATAAACGCCCCCACCGCTACCCAATCACTGTGCAAGACACCGCTTACAAAATTATAAGTACCTGATAAACGAAAGCCATCTCCCTCTGCCACTGCGTTTCCAATCGGTGAAAAAATATCTGCCAGCAACCCGCCTTGATTAATGACTTCTTCCCGGCCTTGTTCAGGTAAATATGCTGCCCAAATATTGTGGGTGGTGTATAAGAATGTCAGCCAACCGGCAGACATATTGTATTTTGATACTTTTCTAATGATTGCTGAATATTCTCTATAGTTTACCTGGGGACCGCCATATTTTTTTGGAAGTAATAGTTTAGGTATTTGTGTAGCTTTTAAAGCTTTTATCACATTCTCTGAAATGGTTTGGTTTTTCTCCATCTCTGCCACTTCAGACTCAGCAAGCTTACCTACTCGCTCTGCATCTATTAACAATTGTTGAAATTCAGTTAGTGTCCTCTCATTTGTCTGGCTTACCACGTCTTCCCTCCTCATTTTTTAAAGAATAATAGGATGATTCATTTAGCAGCACATCATATTTGACGAGTTTTAAATTCCAGTTACTCCGCCATCGGTAACAATGGATGACCCTGTCATGAATGAAGAATCCTCTGATGCTAAGTACAAAACAGATCTTGCCTGCTCTTCAGGTGTTGACATTCTTCCTAAAGGAATCCCTTTAGCCACCACAGGTGTTCTCGGGTTATCGGCAATCATTTCAGTATAAACAACCCCCGGTAATAAACAATTCACTCTAATCCCTTTATCTGCGTATTCTGCTGCTATAATTTTTGACATATGTGTAATTCCAGCTTTCGTAAAACTATAGAGTGCATGTGTTTTTCTAACATTAATTGCTGCTGCCGAAGTAATGTTTACGATACTGCCTGATTCTTGAGATACCATGTGTGGCAGGACAAGCTGCATTGCTCGAAAATAAGAGTATGAATTTAAGCGGACATAGTGATCCCAATCTTCCGATGTTAATTCTGAGAATGGTTTTTGAATGAGATTTCCTGCATTATTGACAAGAACATCCACTTTTTGAAAAGTTTCTATGGTTTTATTCACCATATTGGTGAGGTCCATTTCATTCGTTACATCGGTTTTTACAAAGATAGCTTCCCCGCCATTTTGACGGATTTCATTTACAACACTTTCTCCTCGTTCTTGTCTTCTTCCAACAATGACTACTTTTGCCCCTTCTCTAGCAAATAATTTTGCCGTTTGTTCTCCAATTCCAGATGTACTTCCGGTTATAATTGCAACCTTATTTTTTAATTTTTGGTTTACTCGATCCACCCGTTTCACCTAAATTCTTTCTAGTTATTCTAACTGAAATTTTAGAATATTCTATATAGTCTTTCTAGAGTAAAAACCATTTGTTTTTTCATTTATTTTCAATAATTTATTACTAAAAAATACCTAATGGAAAAATTAGTAAATAAAAAACGACTCAAAAATCTATAAATCGATTTTGAGTCGTCTATTTCCTACTACTAAATAAATTTATCTATCTTAGTCTTCTTTTCTCAATCTATTCACTAGACTTCCAAGACCCTCTATTTCACACACAATCTCATCACCAGACTTTAACCAGTTTTTTTCTTCCATTCCCATAATAACTCCCTCTGGTGTACCTGTATAAATGACGTCACCTGGCTGCAGCGTCATAATTTGCGACAAATCACTTATAATCTTTGCAGTAGAGAAAATCATATCCTCCGTGTTTGAATCTTGGCGTAATTCCCCATTGACCCAGCACTTTAAGTTCAGGTTTTGTGGATTAGGAACCTCATCGGCCGTTACGATATAGGGTCCAAGCGGCGCAAAACCGTCAATCGCTTTTCCATAGAGCCATTGATTACTTCGGAATTGAAGTTCCCTTACGGAGAGATCGTTGCCAACCGCATATCCAAACACATAATCTAAAGCTGCTTCAACCGAAACATTTTTTGCTGGTTTTCCAATTACCGCTACTAATTCTACTTCGTAATCCACTTCTACAGCCATTTGGGGTACCGAAATTTCCTCACGATGTCCAGAAAGACTATTGGCATATTTAGCAAAATAAATAGGTTCTTCTGGGATAGCAAGACCAGATTCTATAGCATGTTTACGGTAATTAGCACCAACACATATCACCTTTTCCGCATTCGGAATTGCCGGGGCGTATTGAATATTTTCTTCATCCAATTTCTCATCAGAATTTGTTATGATGGTCGTTAACGCTTGTAATGCTTCATCTCCACCTTCAATAACTTCTAAAACTGTATTTGGTGCAGCAATTCCTGTTTTCTCAGAAACAGCTTGGACATCAATTATTCCATTATCTGTTTTAATACCTAGTTTTACATGTTGATTCTCATAGTAAGAAAGTACCTTCATCTCATCCACCATCCTATTTACCTTATTAGACTTGCATATAATACTAGAAACTTTTTCACTGTCTTACTAGAATAAACACTATCTGTTTTTTTAAAATTTTCCAATAATTTTTTTCAGAAAACTTCGTTTATGCTAAACCTGCATTTGTAATCTTGTTACAAACGGCCGATGGTTTTCCCAATTAACCTGAACCGGAAGATCAAAAAATTGGGTAAGCTGATCATTTGAAATCATTTCACTTGTCTTGCCCGCAGCAAATACCTGTCCCTCTTTTAGTAGTAAAGTTTTATTGAAAACAGGTACTATTTCTTCAACATGATGTGTCACGTAAATAATCGTTGGAGCCAGCGGTTCTTTAGCAATTTTTTCAATGGATTCTAATAACAACTCTCGGGCAACAAAATCCAATCCGTTTGTTGGTTCATCTAAGATCAGTAGCTTAGGTTCAGCCATTAACGCACGGGCAATGAGAATCCGTTGTTTTTCCCCTTGGGAAAGCGTTTCATATCTTCGGTTTGCATAGTTGGTTGTTCCAAGCTGTTCCATCAAATTTGCTGCCTTTATCCTCATTTCTTCTGTTGGTGTTTCATAAAGACCGATAGATGCAAATGCACCACTTAACACGACTTCCAAAGCAGTATCACTAGGATAAAATTTTTCTTGCAGCGAAGCAGAAACAAAACCGATTTGTTTTCGTAATTTTTCACCGAGGTAGGTTCTTCCAAATTCCATTCCAAGAACGGTAACATTCCCTTTAGTTGGAAAGTAGAAGGCATTTAACAGATTTAGAATCGCCGTTTTGCCTGATCCATTTAATCCAAATAGTACCCAATGTTCACCCGTATCAATTTGCCAATTAACATTACCTAAAATCATATTGCCTTCTCGGTATAGGTAGACATCTTCTAGCTTTACCACCATATTCTTTTATCCCACCTTTAAAAAAGAACATCCTCAACCTATTTCAATTGAGGATGTCTTTATTATTTCATGCGGAAAATTCCTAAACAAGTACCTTTTTTAGTTTTTCTGTTAGTGCTTGAATGACAGTTTTATAATCTGCAATCACACCGATATTTGCTCGTTTAAAGATAGGAGCTTCTGGATCTGTGTTAATTGCCACCACACTCTTGGCATTTGTAATTCCAGCCAAGTGCTGACTGGCACCAGATATTCCAACTGCAATATATAAATCAGGAGCTACGACTGCACCCGTCTGACCTACCTGAAGGTTTGAAGGAACCCATCCGGCATCACATGCCGCACGTGAAGCACCGACAGTACCTCCAAGTACATTTGCCAGCACTTGAAGATCCGTAAAGCCTTCTGATCCACCAAGCCCTCGGCCGCCTGCGATGATGATTCGAGCGTCCTCCAAACGAATATCCGATAAGGCAGCTTGAATTTTCACAACCAGTTTGCTGACGATCATCTCTTCTGAAGGGGCATAATCGACTTCAATGATTTCACCTTTATTTGTCTCATCCGGCACATTCACATCCTGGCTCTTTTTACGAATACCCACTACTACCTTCTCACGAGTAGTGGTGTACTCACCAAACGCCTTATCTCCGTAAATTGGCCGAATCCAGCTTATTTTATCACTGTTGGCAGTATAATCAACTACTTCCGTAATAGCAGAGGCACCATTTCGTGCAGCTAGTCTGCCAACTAAATCCTTCCCAATCTTGTCAAAGGACAGGATAAGTATCTCGGCCCCAGACTGCTCGAAAACAGTATGAATGCTATTAACAAACAGTTCAATATCATATTCAGCTAAAAGAGGATTAGTAATGGTGTATGCGATACTTGCCCCACTGGCAATTGCTTCTTTAGCTCCAGCCTCTGCGAAAGGTCCAAGAGTGATGGAACGAACTTCGCCTCCAGTAGTACTAGCCAAGCGGCTGCCAAAGGCTAGAGCTTCCTTGGCACCTGAACTCAAGACATCCCCCTCTTGATTTGCAAAAACAAGAATTCTAGACATAGTTGAATCCTCCTATAAAATCTTGAGAGCCAAAAGCCGCTCAGCTAATTTGTCAGCAAGCTCTGCCCCATCCTCACCGGGCAAGACATCACAAGCAACCTCCCTATTCAGGACGTATGCCCGCTCGAGTTTAACACCTGGTTGACAGCGCTCAGTATCAAGATTAAGATCTTCTGATTCTAATAGAACAATAGGTTTACTCCTCGCAAGCCTAATATCCTTGACTTTAGGAAGCCTTGGAACGTTTGACTCAGAGCTGATGATGGTAAATACAGCAGGAGATGGAACACTGACAACCGCATATCCACCTTCAACCTCAACAGTAGCCTTTGCACGATTCTCTTCCACCTCAAGGTCTGAAACAAGTGTCACGCAAGGAATTCCTAGCTCTTCAGCCATAACAGGTCCAACGAGGCCTTCCTCGATATCACTAGCTTGATAACCTGTAAGTACCAGTTGTGCACCGCCTAAAGATTTAATGGTTTGTGCTAGAATATGGCCAACAGCCTGTCCGTCTAAATCTTCCCAATCTTCATCCCACACCCTTACCGCCGCATTCGCGGTAAAGGCGAGTGCCCTTTTCAGTACCTCCTCCGATTGGTCGTCTCCGAGGCAAAGTGCGGTAACAGTAGCACCAGGAACCTTGTCACGAAGCTGTATAGCAAGTTCAAGCGCATTCTCGGCGAACGAGTCGAGCACCAAATCACTGTCACTGTTATCTGGACGATTGGTTTCGGGATCTATTTTAAAATACTTCGGTGTAATTTCTGGGTCTAGTACCTGTTTAAGGCAGACAACGATGTGCATATTTATTTTCACCTCACGATTGTTAAGATGGTATATCATTTTTGGTTCCCTTCAGTGAGCTTTTTTCCTGTACTGGGAACCAAAGCCTTCCTTTGATTCCCTTTAGCGGGCTTTTTTCTTTCCGAAGGGCAACAAAAACCTCTTTTAATTCCCTTCAACAAGCTTCTTTTCGTCCAAAGGGCACCAAACACCTCTTTTAATTCCCTTCAGCAAGCTACTTTTCCTCCGAAGAGCACCAAAGACCTCTTTTAATTTCTTCAGCGAGCTTCTCCTCGTCCGAAGGGCTCCATTAGCTCTAAACGCCTACTCCCTTAACCAACAAACCATGATCGTCTTTAGGATCAGGAGAAGGAATCATTCCGTACATTTCTCTCAGTCTTTCCACTGCCTCTGCAGGTGGCTTTGCATTGTAGAATCCTCTGCGTGTCATATAAACACCCGAGTTTTTACGCAAATCTACTAGTGATTCGCACATCTTGATTCCTGCTGCAAAGGAGTCGACCACTGGTACATCGCCAATTCTAGAAATCCCATGCGTCGCTAAAAAGACATTCATCGGGCCCTCTCCAGGAATGATGACATCGGCTCCATCTGCAATCGCCTGCTCTGCTGCTTTTTTGAAAGATTCAATAATCGGTTCAGGATCATTAAATCCAGCCATAATATCATCAAAGCCCGCTTCTGTCTGAACGATTGGTCCAAGCTTATTTCCTAAACCATACTTATCAGCATTCTGACGGAGCTGATCGGCAAGCGGTGCTAAGAAGTTCACCACTCCAATCCGGTCCCCAAGCATGGAAGCCATGTGGAAGGATGCTTGACCGTACCCAACTACAGGAATATCTACCAGCGTACGTGCTTCTAAAAGCCCTACATCAGGTATTGTTGCGATGAACATGGCGTCGTACCCGGCTTTTTCGGCGGTAAGCGCAGCACGCACGAACTGTTCCCGGTGGAGATTTTGCAGATAGGAATGAGTAATAAAAATTCCGGGGTAATGGGAAGGATATGTCTCTTCCGACATACCATGTAAAACAACCTCTACATCCGGGCGGGCAATTCTGCTAACATGTTTGATGATTGCATCCCGATAATGCGGGACCCGATCAATCGTTGTAAGACTTTGATGCCAGATTTTCATCTTAATGACCTCCTTTTTTCGTATTTTTAATACTGTTATAACTGAATGTTGATTTTCACTCCGTTTGAAAAATAAACGGAAAAATTCCAACTAAATCTGGAAATATCCATATTTCCTTAAAAATAAAGGAAGTTTTTCCGTTTAAATTATCCAAATCATTTGATTTTGTCTTATTTTAAACAGTTAATCGGAATTTCTCCGCTTATATCAGCCTCTTAAGGTTCCTCTATATACATTAGCCGGAAAATCTCCGCCTATGGATTTTCATACCTACATGAATTCAACAATGAATAATAACAGGGCCTTAATAAAAGAAACTTTGATAGTTATCCGCCTTATATAACCTGAACCACTCAAACTACCGCGTTCTCAGAAACAGCAGCCTTTACTGCCAGCCGCCCAAAAACAGCAGCTTTCCCTAACGAACTTCCCGTCATGTATCCTGCTCCGTGAAATCCACCTGTTACTTCTCCCGCTGCATACAATCCAGGAATAGACTCACCATAAGGGTTCACGACCTGGGCCTTCGCATTTACAGATATACCTGCATAGGTAGCAAGCATTGCAACTGTTGATTCAAATGCATAGAAAGGCGCTGTTTCAATCGCTGTTGGTTTTCCATAGTTATGGGTCAATGACTTTCTGCCAAAATCAGGGTCTTCCCCATTTTGAACGCCTTGATTGTACCTGGAAATGGTGTCTTCCAGTACTTCTACAGGTACGTCAATACAGTCTGCCAGTTCTTCTAATGTATCCGCTTTGTACAAAAGTCTGCGCTTCTTTAGCAATTCAAAATCATAGAGCGGATCATCTAGCACACCCTTATCCATTACGGTCTGATCCCATACTTGATAGCTAATCTGCTCAGGCTGATTGAATGCCGCTTTTCCTAATAGTTTATAAGAAATAGATTCATTCACAAACCGCCTACCAAGCTGATTAACCATAATAGCTCCTTTATAAAATGCCAATCCCTGTGACTTTAACTTCCCTGCCGCACTTGGATGAAATCCGTATGTTCCATTCAAATAGGGAAGGTCCTTCATCCATGCACCATGTTCCCAGGCCATTCGAATCCCGTCACCCTGATTGCCTGCACCGCCAATTCTTAAGGCACCCTTTAATTGAGGGGCAAACTGTCCGAGCAACTCCTCGCTTTTGGCAAAACCGCCAGAAGCAATTAATACTCCTTTCGAAGCAACTGCCTTCCTTTCTTCCCCTTCACTTTCATATAAAACCGTATCAATTCGTCCTTCAGCGTTCTTTAGCAGTCTCCGTGCAGGAGCATTAAAATAAACCGTCACGTTAGCTAGCTGCTTCACTCTTTTGTATAGAGACTGGATAGCCTGATGAGGATCAATAATATGACCGCGCGGAACACTATGACCACTTACCGCTTCCAAGGATCTAAACTCGATATTGTGGTTAACCAGCCATTGGTAGGTATCGAGCTGATGCTTGCCATATTCAGCAACAAGTGTTGGATCATTTACCCCGCCGCCAACCTCCGTCATATCAGCTAGCAGCGATTCTGTAGAATCAATAATTCCTGCATTTTCCTGCATATCTGTACCTGCAAATGCCATATAACCTGAGCTGAGGACTGTACTTCCGCCGAGTTCATCCTGCTTTTCCAGGAGCAGGACATCTATCCCCTGCTCCCCAGCCTCAACGGCGGCACACATGCCCGCAAGCCCGCCTCCTAGAATGATTAAATCATAGCTTCCCATTCCTTATCACTCCTCAGATTCAAAGGCTTTTAACACTTCTAGGGCTGCTTCGCATACCTGCATGTCATGAGAATAATGACCGCCGCTAACACCAATTCCACCAATAAGTTCACTATTAATTTTAATTGGATACCCTCCGCCAAAAATGACTAATCGAGGTGTGTGAACAATACCATGAAGTAACGGTGGATCATCCTTTAATCTGTCATACCATTCATGTGTTGCCCGGTTATAAGCGGCAGCAGAAAACGCCTTATTTTGAGCGATTTCAAGGCTTAAAATTGGCGCACCATCCATCGCATTAAATGCTTTTAAATTTCCTGGTTTATCGACAATCGCAATACTAAACGGGATACCTAACTCTTGTCCCTTTGCTAAGGCTGCTTCAAGCATTTTATTTGCTAGTGCTAGACTGATATTTTTTGATTCGATTGCTGTTGTAATGTTTTCCATTTTCTTTCCCCTTTTCTATCAACAAATTAGTTTATAAATTTACTGGTCTTCCATTCCCAAATGCTTCAATTACTGTCGCGGATACGGCTTTCATTTTTGGCAGACACATGTCAACAATTACGTTTGCCATGTCAATTGGTTGCAGCCAATTATCTTTGTTAACATCCGGAGCAATATCTTCCATCATCTTTGTGTCAACTGGGCCTGGACAGACGGCATTTACCCTTACATTAAATGGTTTTAACTCTTCACCCAATGCTTTGGTAAACCCAATTACTGCCCATTTAGAGGTAATATAGGCACTTCTGTCCGGACCGCCTTTTGTTCCCCAAATCGATGATACATTGATAATGACACCATTTCTTTTCTCTTTCATTTGCGGTACTACTGCATTCGCACATAAAAACACACCGCGGGTATTGATTTCTTGGACAAAGTCCCACTCTTCAACACTCGTTTCATCGAATGGTTTTAGCAGCATGACACCAGCATTATTAATTAAAATATCAATACTACCGAGTTTTTCTACCGTTTCCTGAATTGCTTTGTTCACATCTTCATCAGAGCGTACATCACCAGCAAGAGCGATTGCTTCGCCAGCTAATTCCTCCCTAATATAAGCAGCCGTTTCCGAAATTTCTGCTAGACTGCGAGAAAATACAGCTACTTTTGCCCCCTGCTTTGCTAAAAGCAAGCAGGTTTCCCTGCCAATTCCTCTGCCGCCGCCAGTTACAAATGCAACTTTATTTTTTAATTCCAAAGGTCAACACCCCTTCTTTACACCCCAAGTTTTTTTAAATCGCTGACGTAAGACGCTGCATGCTCACCAGCACGTTTACCAAATACAAGGCCGCGAAGCACAGATGTTCCGCCAGGATATTTGCCATAATAAAGACCAGCTGTCTCACCTGCTACGTACAATCCTGGAATTACATCTTCATCCTGCGATAAAACCCTTCCATTTGTATCAGAAGCTATGCCTCCATTCGTGAAAACATTGGAGCAGACAATAGGGTAGGCAATATATGGCGCCTTATCGATTGTAATCGCCCAATTTGATTTAGCCGGATTAATTCCAACAGCCTGCTTTCCGTCCTTCTTATCCCAATGGAATTCACCTGGCTGTACAGCTGCATTGAATGCTATTACCGTTGCAGTCAACTGATCTGCATGCACCCCAATTTTCACAGCTAATTCCTCAAGTGTATCGGCCTCAATCGCCGGTTTATCTGTTTCGATTGCTCGTTCATAATTCGGAATGTCGTACATTTTTTGATCACTGATCATATAGGCGATATGGTCAGGGAGGTCGTAGAATATTTTGCGGGCTACCGCTTCATATTGCTCGTCTACTGTGGAAATACCTTCATCAACAAAACGGTTGCCATTTTTATCAACCAAAATTGCGTAAGGATAGGTCATAACGGCTGCTTCTTCCCGCTTACTTCTAGGGTCAACTGGTTCTGCATGAAAGGCGTCGAACTGGCCGGCTCCTTTAGCGCCAATTGCCATTGCCATCCGAATACCTTCCCCTTTGTTGTAAAGGCCGCCTTCGGCAACAGTGCGGATTTTATGTGCATCTCTGCCAACATACTGTGCCATCATCTCTTGATTTCCTTGGAATCCGCCAGCTGCAAGAACAACAGCGCCGACTTTCAGCTGAAGAGAATTACCACCCTTAACACGAACCATGAGTCCATTTATCGCACCTTCATCATCAAGGAGTAATTTCCAAGCAGTCGCTTCATAAATAATCTCGACACCAAGTCCGCCTGCACGGCGCGATAATGTATCAATGATTGCCCGGCCGCCGCCAACTGGGAGAAGGCGCGGTTTTGAAGAAGTTAAAAACATCGTTGGCAGGTAATCGAAATCTACCCCTTTTTCCTCGACCCAGCGCAGCGTACTTCCAGCGTTTTCTGCGAGAGTTTCTATGTACTCCCTATCGGAGAAATCATCTGAGAATGCCATCATATCTTCTACAAAGTTGTCTGCGATTTCATCAATATTCTTCATTCGCATGTAAGAAGCTGTCCATCTGGAATTTCCGCCCCGATGATCGTAATCTGTGCGTTCTAAGATTGCAATTCGTAAATTTCTTCCTTCCTTCTTGGCACTTTCCGCAGCGGACAAAGCTGCTGCTGTTCCTGCCACTCCACAGCCAATTACTACAATGTCATAATCCAATTCTCTCTCCACTTTCGTAACCTCCTAGATTAATTTTTATATAAATACTTCTTTTCCCACTCTTTGATTTGATCTAGCTTGAAAAGTGATTGTCTTTGCTCCCAGGTACAAATTAAAGGTAATAGATTTTCCTGAGAGCCTTCTTCTTTTAAAATTCTTAAAGATTCAGTGATTCCTTTAATAGCGGAACGAAGTGCAGTATTTGCACACAGCATGATTTTAAAACCTATTTCTTCTGCTTCTTTTAAAGAAATGAGTGGAGTTTTGCCGCCCTCTACTAAGTTAATAACCTGTGGAATTCCTTTTAGTGAACTAGTAATTTGCCGTAATTCTTCAAAGGTATTTGGTGCTTCGACAAAAATAATATCTGCACCCGCTTCGTAATAAGCAAAAGCCCTGTCAATGGCGTCTTCAACGCCATTTGTTGCAATTGCGTCAGTCCGTGCCATTATTGCCAGATTTTCATCTTTTCTGGCATCTAAGGCAGCCTTAATTTTTCCTACCATTTCTTCTTTCGAGATGACATCTTTTCCGTTAAAATGACCGCATTTCTTTGGTGATACCTGATCCTCCATCTGAATGGCAGCGACACCCGCACGTTCAAACTCTTTTACCGTCCGAATCACATTGATAGCATTTCCGAACCCAGTATCTCCATCTACTACGATCGGAACATTGGTAACATCGGCCATTCTGGCAACGATATCAACCACTTCCTTAAGAGAGGTAAGTCCCACGTCAGCCCAGCCAAGCTGTGCATTAGATATTCCAGCTCCCGTAGCATAAATCGCCTTAAAGCCAGTTTCTTCTATTAACTTTGCTGACATCGCATCATAGGCCCCAGGAAGAATAAAGGAACCTGGTTCACGAAGCAGTTTTTGAAAATCTTGACATTTATTCATAGAGATAATCCTCCAACTTTTAAAATAGGACGAGAAAAGGTAGCCTCCTCAGAAATACGCTGATGCCAAACAATCGATAGCCTCCCAAACATATATAGCGGCAGCTCTGTAACAGGTTTAAGAGATTTTTCTACCACATTCACTTCTGTAAGTATTGATAAATTTCCGATATTAATGCTTACCGCATACTTTCCGGGGGCAGGAAGTGTATAGTATGGATTCAGCTTGAATGTTTGACCATCCCACATTCCTTCTACTTCATAGCAGCAGCCAAGAAAATCTGGCAGTTCCTCTACATTGCCTGTAGCTAATCTTTCACGAATGCTGGTAGAGCTTATTTTCTCACCGCGGCATGCTACTTTTTCCACTTTTGTCACATCAATGATTCCACCACTATCAATCATCAAACGCTCTAAATTTCCGATTCCCCTAGAACCATAAGTAAAATCAAAACCGGCGACTGCATGGATAACCCCAAGATTAACCAGATAATCTTTAACATATTGTTCAGGTGAAAGAGCGGCAAATTCCTTAGTGAATTCAACAATATAAAACGTATCAACACCAAGCCCCCGAAGAATTTTCTCCTTAACAGAAAGCGGGATTAAATAATCAACTTGTTTTTCCCCATTGGACAAGACAGACTTTGGATGTGGAAAGAAACTCATAACAGCAAGGTGCACGCCCTTTTCTTTCGCTATCCGTAAAGCCGTTTTTATTACTTCTCGATGTCCGTAATGGAGTCCATCAAAAAAACCAAGGGCCATTACACATGCATTTGCTTTTCCCTGCCAATCTGCCAAATTATCATGGTTAATATAAATCGTTTCCATACAGTCTCCTTTCTTCTTGATTAAGAATTTTTTGATAGATTAGGAGTATCCTAATATCTTAGTGCATTTGATTCTAAGCCTGCTAAAACTCGGCCATAATTTTCTTTGGTGATTAACGGTGAAATCGTTCTGTGTGAATAGAGCGTCCAAAAATCACAGAAAATTCTTTGCAGCGGGTGACCTTCATATACATAACCAGAACCGCTGGCTAGAATTAAAATATCGAGTGCTTCCTTGCTTACTTGATTGGCATAACCGATATCTGCTAATGCCTTCACTCGTGCTGGCTTATCCATGAATGTACCGCTGCCAGCCCATGCATCTAGCTCATCCGCCACACGGTAATAATGCATGGAAGCGGTATCAATTTTCAAAGCAGCGTCCGAAAGTAATGCATGGAGAGTCGGTGAATCAATTAAATTTTCTACCCCAATATGAGCAGCTTTTCGATTAGGCAGTACTTGCTGGAAAAATTCTAACGCTGCCTTAACCAATCCTAAGCCTGGTAATGCCAATGACAATGCTAAGGCTGGAAAAAGTGCTGTATTGTAAAGTGGGATATCGCGTAAATGATCTGATTTAAATTGTCCGTTTAACACTTCTGCAAAAGAAACCACTCGGTGTTCCGGAATAAAAACGTTGGTCATTTTGACACTGTTACTGCCTGTGCCTTTTAATCCCATGACGTGCCAGTCATCCATAATCTCTACTTCTTCAAAAGGAAGTGTCATCAAAGCTTGATCTACTAGGTTCCCTTCATCATCCCTGATCGCCATTCCGAAGTATCCCCAAGTGGCATGAAGCGATCCTGAGCAGAACATCCAGAAACCTTCTTCGATTAAATAGCCACCTTCCACTTTTCGAGCAATGCATTTTCTAGGTTCATATACTCCAGCAAACAGGACATTATCTTCATTTTCTCCGAAGATTTCTTGGTGCGTTTTTTCTGTGAATGATTCCGCTACCATAAGTTCTCGAATCGCACATAGTGATAAAATCCAGCCTGTCGAAGCACAGCCGCGGGAGATTTCAACAATACAATCAGAATAGGTTCTCATGCTCGTTTGATAGCCGCCATATATTCTTGGGCGAAGTAACTTGAAAAGTCCTGCTTCCTTTAAGTCATTCATCGTTGCTTCTGGAATCCGTCGTATTTCTTCCGTCTCTTTTGCTCTATCTCTTAGCTTCGGAACGAGCGCTTTTGCTTTATCTACAAGATAGGTGTCACTAAAGGCAACTTTTGTCATTGTAAATTCTCCTTTTCAACTTAATTTCACTTATTCGTTTAAGTTCTTACTTAAATTTTAGAAAATTACAAAATCATTTTAAAGGGTAAAAACCTTTCAACTTTTAAACATTTTTAGATAATTTTTATTAGTTTTTGAGTTATAAATTTGAAGTTTTGTCCACAAGACTAATAAATAGTACAGATTTTTTACGAATTAATAATTTCCTTCGTTTTGATAAATTTCGCTGCATTTTCACCTGCAATTTTTCCAAAAACAGATCCAGCCATTAAACCTGCACCGCCAGGGTAATTAAAGAAAAATAGACCTCCTACAACCTCTCCTGCAGCATATAGACCTGGAATAGAATTGGATAACACATCTTGAACTTCTGTCGTTGGGTTAATTTTCAAGCCTCCAAAGGTAAAGGTAATACCGCAAGTAACCGCATAAGCTTCAAACGGACCTTCCTCCAATGTGTTTGCCCAATTGGATTTGCGTACTTCTAATCCTTCTGTACACCTTCCGTCCTTGATATTTGGATTAAACGGGATATCCTTCCGAATCGACGCATTGTATTCTTTGACCGTTTGTAAAAAGCCTTTAGCGTCCACACCTTCAAGTATTTCCGCTAATTCCTCTAAAGTGTTAGCTTTTACTTTCGTTACTTGCCTGCCCTTGTATTCTTCTCGTAAAAGCCGTGCTGTTTTTTGATCGAAAATTTGCCAAGCAAATTGCCCCGGCTGTTCAAGAATTAACCTGCCATATTTTGCATAGGTGTAATTACGGAAATCAGCACCCTCATCCACAAAGCGCTTTCCTTCTGCGTTTACCATAATTCCAAAAGGATAGCTTAGCTTTTGAAAGCCTTCTGTAAATTCCGGAAGATACCTGTCGCCGCCGACCGAATGACAGCCCGACCAATTACCACAAGCAAGTGCGCCAATATTTAATGCCATTTGTATTCCCTCTCCAGTATTAAAACGGCTCCCTCTTGCATGGGCTAAGTCCCATTTCGGTCCTAAATAACGCGTCCGCATTTCAGGATTTGCGTGAAAACCTCCAGAGGCTAAAATGACGGACTTAGCATATACCTTTGTTGTTTTACCATTATGCTTAAAAATCACTCCCTGCACGCCTTCGTCATCATGGATCAACTCCGTTGCCATGGCATTGAATAGAATTTGAACACCTAATGAAGATGCTTCTTTATGCAAAGCTTCTACTAATCCAGGACCCCCGCCGACCGATTCCACAATCATTCCGCCCCAGAACTTAAATTTACCGTCTACCTTAAATGCTTGACGACCATATATAGGCACCCAGCGGACTTTATGGGCGGTGAGCCATTTCATTGTTTCAAAACTTTTCCCTGTTAAAATCGAAGCTAATTCCGGGTCTGTACGGTAATTGGTGACCCGGCACATGTCTTCATAAAATTCTTCCTCAGAATAGACGCCAAAATCAGAAGTCTCTATATCCTCTTGGGATAAATCTGGCATAATTTCCTTTAAATCCTCGATACCATCGTAAGCAAATCGAATGGAACCATGTGTATAGGTGCTGTTTCCTCCCTTTTCAGCTTCTGGTGCTTTTTCAAGTACCAAGACATTCGCTCCATTTTCCTTAGCTGAGATTGCTGCGCACATAGCTGCATTCCCTGCACCAACTACAACTACATCTGTTTCATAAATTTTGCTTTCACTCATCACTATCAGCCTCACTTTTTAAGAAAATGTCTTTGAAAAAAGCTGACTCAATTGCATTTGAGTCAGCTCTCTAATTTAAGCCTCTATTGTTGGTTTGTTTATTTCTTTATCACTGACGGTTTCACCCCAATAGGTATTCGCAATGGAATGATCTTCCTCTGTCCATTCAACTGGTTCCCAGTCCGGTTCAAAAATTAAATAACCATTTGTAAACAGTTCAACACGGCAGCCGCTTCCGGGATCAAGCACATATAAGTATAGTGCTTGTGAAACTCCATGTTTACCTGGACCGATGAACTTAATACGTTCTTCAGCTAAAATATCTGCTGCCCGCAGCACGTCTTGTGCGTTATCAAGCCAATAAGATATATGGTGCAGCTGGTTTGGTGTCTCTGCCTCCGGCCTTGAGATAACAGCAATGTCGTGAACGAGCGGCGTTACACTCATCCAGCCGGCTAAAGTTTTTTCATTGTTGTATCTAACATATTCACGCAGCTTAAAGCCTAATTGTGTACCCAAGTAATCAAGGATTTCTTGAACATCCATGGAAGTAGCAATATTTACATGGTCAAATCTTCTAGGAGAGCAGCCACGTGCCCAAGCCTTGTATGTTTGATTTTTCAGGACTGAACGGCTTTTTTCATCCGCTTTTGGTTTTTCTACATCATAATAAATTTCAAATGAATGCTGACTTGGCAGTTTAAAACGAATGGCCCGTCCTTGACCTGTTTCTTCACCCGCTTCAATCCATTTTACTTCCGTACCAGCTTTATGAAGCAGCTGAGCAAAACCTTCAACATCTTCCGGACGTTTGGTTCTCCAGCCAATATGATCGACATAACCTTTATCCCCCGCTGTTAAGGAAAGGGAGTGGTGTTCGAAATCGCCCCATGCCCGTAAATAATAGGTACCGTTTACTTCCTCTGTCACTTCTAAACCGATCACATCACGGAAAAACCAAAGCGATTTTTCTAGATCTGGTGTTACGAGTGCAACATGCCCTAACTTTGCAATTTCAGGTAAAGTCATCTTTTATTCCCCCTCAAATAATTAGATTTTATTAGAAAAATAGTTTTGAATTAAATGATTAAAGCTCTCCTGCTTTTCAATTTGTGTCCAATGCCCACATTTACCGAATACATGCATTTGTGAATTCGGAATATGTTCAAGATAGTAATAGCTGGATTCCACAGAGCAGACCATATCATCT
This sequence comes from Neobacillus niacini NBRC 15566, assembly GCF_001591505.1. Classification (GTDB taxonomy): domain Bacteria; phylum Bacillota; class Bacilli; order Bacillales; family Cytobacillaceae; genus Neobacillus; species Neobacillus niacini. The sequence continues at coordinate 17,557 of NZ_BCVA01000025.1, read as the reverse complement.
CTTCCATGGACAAGCAGTACAGGATGTTCAATTCTTCTAAGTGCAGTTACAGGTACAGGGACAGCGGCTGTTGCGAAAATCGAATCATTGGAAATTTGGACTTCTGGTTTCATCGCTGTTTCATAGCGATAATCTGTCACAGCGTCAATAATAGGAGCCATAGCCTCAGCGTCATACACAAACCAACTCATAATTTGACGTAATTTCTCTGGTGATGGATTGTTGTAAAACCCTTTAGCACGAGCGAGCTCAGGGCTTAATTTGGTATTTGGTGTTCCTCCTGGTCCCATCAAAACCACTTTATCAAATCGCTCTGGATGTTCTAACAATAGCTCAAGCGCAATTGAGCATCCGAGTGAATTACCTACTAAATGAGCCTTTTGAACATCTAGTTCATCTAAAAGCTCTATCAATTGATTAATCCATAAATCCATCCATTCCTGTCTATTCTTTGGTAATGTCTCTGGATGGCTGCTGTTTCCGAAACCTAATAGATCCGGAGCAAGACAGTCATACGATTCGCAGCAGGCATTTAACGCATAGCGCCAATTCGCAAATGATGTAACACCAGGTCCTGAGCCATGTAAAAATAAAATTACTTCTGAATTGCCTTTACCTGCACGATTTAGGTAGGTTTCATAGTTAGCACTTTTAATCGATTGTTGAGTAATGTTTGTCAATTTTTATTCTCCTCCTCGTACTATTCATAAGGAATGCCACCATATTGAAATCCCTTACATTTTATCCTTACTGAAATTTTAGAAAATTTCATCATCTTTATCTAGAATAATAACTATTTAATTTATTATTATTTTTTAGTAAGTTTTTATTGGATTTTCACTCTATATTTCTAGTTCTCCCAAAGCTAAAAGCGAATCTAGTATCAAAAGTAACTGGTAGCTTTGTGATGAGTCTCGTAAATCCTTATTTATAAGTGTTTCGATTTTGTTAATCCGATACATAAGTCCACTCATCGACAATGACAAATCATCCATCGTTTGTTGGAGTTTTCCGCCATTTGCTAAAAACACATAAAGTGTTTTCAATAATTCCTTTTGTTTGCCCTCTCCTAATTTATAAAGCGCACCTAATTCTTGTTTCGCAATTTTCTTGATACCGCTGACATTTTTTGAATTAATTAATATACCAACAATCCCCAAATCTTTAAAATGGATTATTTTCTTCTCGGTTGACATCCTTAGGCTAATTAGTGATTCATCCAAATACTCCAAAACCTGTTCAATTTCCTCAGCTTTATCACTGATTCCAATTTTATAGTTGTAAAATGAATGGGTCGTTTCTATATGTTTTAATATTTTTTCCATATTAAGCAGTATGTTTGACGACTCTGGTATCAGCATAATAATCTTACCTTCATATTGACCAATTAATGCTTTATATCCCTGAATGTCTAGATACTTAGCGATCGATTCTAAAATTTGTTCATAGTAATCATTACTATCTTTTGCCGTCTTGCCATTTTCTTTATAGTCAATTGCAGCAATATAAAACGGGGTTTCAAGGTCTACCCCCATATAACGGCCGCGATTGATAATTTCTTCCCTAGAGGAATATTGTCCCTTTAAGATTTGTTCTAAAAAATAGCCTTTCATCTTTTCAAGTGCTTCAAAGCTCGTCTTCTCATTTAAAAGGTACAAAGAGGCTGCATTTGCTACACGCTCGATAAACATAATATTATTTTCGGAGCTTTTCTCTGTTTCTTTTAAATAAAGGAATGTACAATAACCAATTACTTTTTTTTGGACAATAATCGGAGTGATGAGCCGCTCTTGATTTTCTGTTTTTAGTCTTGTTGTTTCTTTAAAATGCGGAAGTGGTTTATTATTTTTTCTATTTTTTCGAATTAGGCTCTCTTTCAGTTCTTTACTCAAACTGCTATATTCGTCTTCTTCCATTCCTGCGTAAACAATCTTTTGGAAACTTAAATCCTCGATTGAAATGGGTATTTTTAATAATCCGAAAGTGGTATCGGCAATATCCTGCAAATTGCTTCCGTTTGAAATACTTTCCGTTAATTTTTTATGGAATTTGGAAACCTTATCGATATAATTTCGCTGTTCTAACAATTGCTCGTAGGTATACTCTAATTCTTCAATAATATTGATTTCATGATAGAATTTGAGTTCTTCCTCGATCTCCAGTCCCCAATCCTCCTGGAGCTTCATTTCGAAGCAGCATTCGGGATCCCCTTTGGCCACACAACTAATTTCCTTAACAATCAAACTCTTTTTACAAATCGTAGACATATAGCCGCTTGCATACCCCGTTAAAATATGGCATACAGGCATATCAGATTTCCCATGATGTTTAAGGTGCTCCTGGGCTTCGAATGAATGAATCCATTTTCCTTTTCCGCTTATTGTTTTGATATTTTCTGAATCAACCCATTCAATAAATCTTTCAGATTGGATATCTCCGATATGACCTGTACTTAAATGGAGTACGGCGGCTTGTTTAATAAGATAGTCTATGGAGGTACTTTTTAACATGGCTTCTTCCGCATCACTGACACCCAAACTCCAACCATAACGCAGTAAAAAACCCTTGGCCCGCTGTAATCCTAAATTTTCAATAATTCCTTTACGTAATAGTCCAAAGGCTCCAGCGGTGGTTAGAATTTTTTTATTTCCTTCTTCTATGTAGTTTGGTTCCAGTAAATTGTCGAGATTACCCTTCATAAACTCACCTTTTCCCTCTAAAGATTAAAAATTAAACTGGTCTGATTCTTACAAATGTCAAAGTTTAAAATAAAGACTCCTTACATGTTGCATACAAGGAGTCTTAATCTTTATAGCGTGTTTTATTTCTTGAAGGTAGCGGTTACTGCTCCTAAATAGTCAAACTCAGCTGTGAAGGTATCTCCATCCTCAATTGGTATTGCTTTTGAAAGTGCTCCTGAAAGAATGACTTCCCCTGCATGGAGAGAGATTCCGTAGCTTCCAAGAGCATTGGCTAGCCAGGCCACTGCTTGAGCTGGGTGACCCATTACTGCGGCACCTGTTGCTGAGTCCAAATATTCACCATTTCTTGTTACTGTCATTTTTACCGAGGCTAAATCCAATTTATCTAGTTTAGCCGTTGTACTTCCAATAATGGCTCCAGCAGATGACCCATTGTCTGCAACTGTATCCTCAAATTTGATTTGCCAATCTTTTATGCGGCTATCAATAATTTCAAGGGCTGGAACGACATAATCCGTAGCCTCAACCACATCATTCATTGTCACACCTGGACCTTTTAGGTCCTTTTTTAAAACAAATGCAATTTCAAATTCAATCCTTGGCTGAATATATTTAGTAAGACTTATGGTTTCCCCATCTCTATACATCATGTTATCAAGAAGATGACCATAGTCCGGTTCACTAACATTAAGCATTTCCTGCATGGCTTTACTAGTTAGCCCAATCTTTTTCCCAACGATTGCTGCACCTTTTTCTACCTTTTGCTTGATTTGGTATAGCTGGATGTTATATGCATCCTCAACTGAAATTACTTCGGTTGAGGATGTGAATGGGGCAATCGGTTTTTTCTCATCTTCTGCTTCCATTAAAGCAGTCGCCGCTTTTTGAATATCCATTACAGCTGTCCCCTTTTCAATTGAGTGTAAAGCTGTGTTAGACTGGGCTGTTGATTTACGCTACAGGTGCTACGCTTTCCGCGGGCTCACCCGTGAGCCTCCTCGGTCGTTCCGACCTGCGGGGTCTCACTCAGCTCGTTCATCCCGCAGGAGTCGAGCGCCTTTCGCTCCAATCAACAGGTTCTAAAATCAACAGTCTTCTTCAACACAGCCATGTGTTCATTAAACCGAAACAGCTTTTTCTTCTGATAAAGCACGGTACTTTCCACTATAAAAAACGAGTGGTTCTGCATCTTCTAAATGTATATCTGTTACTCTCCCAATGAACAGCGTGTGATCGCCTTCAAGATGTTCTGCAGATACTTCACAGGCAATTTGTGCAACTGCTCCGTTTAGTACGGGTTTCCCATCTAATCGGTCAAATTCCACTTCGCGGTGTTCTTTCAATTGTCCCGCAAAAATCATCGAAAGTTCTTGTTGATTTGCTGCTAATATATTCACAGAAAACGTTTTGCTTTGTTTAATTTTCTCAAGAATTCTTGCTTTTTCACCAATTGAGATTACAACTAATTTCGGGTCAAGTGACACAGACATGAAGGCATTTGCTGTCATACCATGCACATCTCCATCCACATCAGTAGCAATTACAGTTACGCCTGTTGCAAATTTCCCCATCGCGGTTCGAAATTGACGATCATCCATTTTACTAACCTCTCTCTTCTATAAAGTTAATCTACTATACTCTTAAGCTTCAATGGTCGGATTGTTTTCAGGTAAGGTGTCTGTTTGATCACCCCAGAAGGTAAAGCCTACATCCATCTCATCTAAAGTCCACACAATTGGCTCCCAGTCTGGTTCAAAAATCAAATAGCCATTTGTGAATAATTCTACGCGTACTCCACTTCCTGGATCGACCACGTATATATACATTGCTTGTGAAATCCCATGTTTACCTGGACCTTTAAACTTAAGTCCATGTTCTGTTAAAATGTCCGCTGCGCGCAGCAAATCTTGAGCATTATCCAGCCAGTAAGACAAGTGGTGAATCTGATGTGTTGATGGCGAGAATGGATCATGGCTTACCGCAATATCATGAACCAAAGGTGTCACGCTTAACCATGCGCCAATTAATGATTCATCCGGAGCTTTAACGCATTCTCTCATTTTAAATCCTAATTTCTCCATCAAATAATCTGAAATAACGTTGGCTTTCAAAGATGATAGAATATTAACATGGTCAATTCTTCGAGGAGAACAGCCTTTTGCCCATGATTTATATGTCTGGTTCTTTAACACTGAACGTTTAGATGGCTCGGCTAGTGTTTTTTCCATGTCATAATAAATTTCAAAACGGTGCTCACTCGGCAATTTAAAACGAATGGCTCTTCCTTGCCCTGCTTCCACTCCAGCCTCCACCCAGCTTACTTCTGTGCCTGCCTCCTCGAGCAGATGAGCAAATTGCTCTACATCTTCAGGACGCTTTGCTCGCCACGCGATATGATCAACATACGACTTTTCCCCAGCTGTTATGGATAAGGTGTGGTGCTCAAAGTCTCCCCATGCGCGTAAATAATGCGTGCCATTTACTTCTTCTGTTTCTTCTAATCCTATTAATTCTTTAAAGAACCATAGTGATTTTTCAAGGTCAGATGAGACTAAAGCTACATGTCCTAACTTTGCGATTTCTGGTAAACTCATGTTTTTTTCCTCCAATTAATTTTATATTTGAATCTTCAGAAAACAGAAAGCCTTTTCATTTAAGTTAGACAAAATAAGTATTCGGTTCTTGGCCGCAAAGGACTCTTCCATATGTTTCTATTAAACTTGATGGCGTAATGAATCCATGTAAATGCATGGCAAAAAAATCACGATAGACTAATTGTAAAGGATTGCTATGGTAGGTAAACATAGAACCAACTCCAGCAACTAGAAGGTCGATTGCTTCCTTACACAATTGATTTACGTACCCAAAATCCGCCTTTACTTTTACTATTTCTGCGGTATCCATTACCTCACCGCGTTCTGCATAGCTATCAATTTTATCAACAGCACGGTATAAGAACATTTCAGCAGTATCAATTTTCAATTGTGCTTGTGCCACTTGGTGATGTGTTATTGGTGCTTCATTTTGTTTATGATAAAAGGTGTTACCGATTCCAGCCTTCGGAAGTCTTTCCATATAAAGGTCCATAGCTGCCTGCGCAAGCCCTAATGCCGGTCCTACAATTGATAAAGTAAGAGATGGCACAAAAGAAGATCTATATAAAGAAACGTCTTTCAGCGGTTCAATTAGATAATGACCTTTGCTTGCTAAGCGATCTAACGATACACGGTGTTCTGGAACGAAAACATTTTGAATTCTACAGCTATTGCTGCCGGAACCCTTTAATCCCATAACATTCCAGTCGTCAATAATCTCAATTTCCTCGCGCGGTACAACCATGATAGCCATTTCCATTCCGCCATTTTCATCCACTAATGGGAATCCAAAGTAGCACCAATCGGCATGTGGACTTCCTGAAACAAATGGCCACTGGGCTTCTTCAACAAAATATCCGCCTTCGACCTTTTTGATATTACATTTAATAGGTTTAAAGTTACCTGCTAATACAACATCTTTTCCTGTAGAATAAATCTCATTTAATGCTTTTTCTCCAAATGTATAGGAAATCATATAGTCACGTATATTGCTAAGGCAAACGAACCAGCCGGCTGAACCGTTACCACGGGAAATCTCTGTTACGACCTCTGTGAACGCTCTCATATTTGTCTGATAGCCGCCAAACATATGAGGTCTTAGTACCTTTAAAAGTCCCTCATTTTTCAAATCATTAACGATTTCTTCTGGAATTCTACTTTTACTATCAATATCTTGGCTAAACTCACGCAGTTTAGGAATTAGAGCCCTTGCTCTGTCGACTAATACATTTTTCGTTTCCAACACGCTTTGGTTCATATGAAAACCTCCCGTAATATGGTTGTCGTACCTTTTAAACTTCGTTAACCACTTCCTGAGCTATACCCATATTCTGATATTTCTCGCTGACGCTTTCCGCAATACGTGTTAAATGTTTTTCCATTAGCTTTTTCGCTAGTTTAGCGTCCCGCTCTTTTAAGCTAAAGTAAATCATCCAGTGCTCCGCCTGTGATTGTTTTCTTCGTTCTGATGTAAATAACATTGATGGATTTCCAACATAATTCAAGTAATCCCATAACTGATTTGCTAAAGTAAACGTATAGGGCAACTTAGCTGCTTGATAAATGATTCGGTGAAACTCAATGTTGAGAAGAGAATACTCTTCTTCGGAGATTTCTAGATTATCCATCTTAGTCAAAATCGAATACATTTGAGAGAGTTCATCATCAGTTAAATTTTTTATCGCATGCTCTGTCATTAAGGCATCCAGGTTTGCACAGACCAATAATCGCTCCATGACTTCTTCCATCTCAGGTCTCTTTACAAAAACACCTACTTGGGGAATGATTGACAAAAATCCTTCTTCTGCAAGTTTTGTCAAAGCCTTGTGTATCGGTGTCCGGCTCATATTTAAATGCTCTGAAACTTCATTCACATTAATCGCTGTATCAGGTATCCAAATTCCATCAATAATTTGTCTCTTAATATAGCGATAAGCCTGATCTATTTTCATCTTCATACACCTTCAATTCTCATTTATTGTTACCCCTATAATATTAGTAATTACTCTAGTAGTCTAGGTATCAACGGTGTATTCGTATGAACTTTAATGATCTACTATTATTTCTATATTTCACCGTTGAAAAAATCTGAAGTTAGTTTGATAAACCTTTCCTTTTGTTCCACCTGTGCCCAATGCCCACAACGTTTGAAGATATGTAACTGTGCATTTGGAAGATACTCCATAACGTAAAGGCTACTTTCAAGTGGTACGAATCGGTCTTGGTGTCCATGAATGAGTAACATTTCATGATCCATTTGTTTAAGTGCGGAAGGAGGAACAAGCATGTCGGACAAATGTGATTTCGTGAAATTTTCCTCGTAAGATTTGCGTACATCCGGTCTTAAGAACAACTCTAAACGTTCTGCAACAATATTTTCCAGTTTATCCTCTAAAATACTCTTATCGTATAAGAACCAGCTTAATAGATTTTTAAATGCGACAGGATTTGGATCTTTATGGAAGTTTGCTAACTTAGCAAGTTCTGGTGTAGGTTCTTTCAAGCCGCCTCCTGCCCCCATCAATACGATACGGCCAAATCTTTCGGGAGCGTACATAAGAAGGTGAAGTGCAATAACACCGCCCAAGGAATTTCCAACCAAATGGGCTTTTTTAACTTCTAAAGCGTCCATTAATGATAGTACTTGATTTACCCGAATCTGCATCCATTCCGCTCCATTTTGAGGATATTCTTCAGGATGTTCCGTATTACCAAAGCCATAGATATCTGGTGCCACTACGTGGAAATTCTCTTGAAAACGAGGTAGAATTTCTCTCCAATTCGACTGTCCGCTTGCCCCAGGTCCGCTGCCGTGTAAAAAAATGATTGTCTCAGATGACCTAGGATCTCCACCTTCATTAATAAAAGTTTGATAGTTTCCAGTTTGGATCCTTCGTGATATTACTTCAGCCATTCTTTTTACCTCCACTTTATTAAATGATTGATTCTTTCACTAAAATTTTAGTACTTATGATTTCCATCATGATAGTAGTATAAATCCTATAAAAAAGCGCTTTCATTAACTAACTATAATTTTACCTACTTCGCACTATTCTGTCAATTAATTCTAAAAATTTATTTAATTCAAATTTATCTGTAGTTTTTCACTGTTTATAAATAAACTATCACCTTTTAACAATAAGAGGTCTTTTAATAATTTCCATCACTTCTGAGGCTGGTAAACCATTTTCAATTAGTTGAACCATTACTTTCATGTATCTGTGAATATGATGGAAATACTTTTTGTAACCCGCACACAAATAGTTTAACCCTGGTTCCCCATCCGGAGTTAATAGGAAACGTTGTTTTGGACATTCTCCATTACAAGCAAAACGAACCTCACAGCTTTGACAGTACTTCGGTAGTGAGGATTTTTTATTTTCACCAAATGCCTGCTGCTTATTTGAATCAATCATCTCACTAAACATGTCATCAAAGATATTCCCTAGCTTGTATTCAGGATACATAAAGTGATCACAGGAATACACATCACCATTATGTTCAACAATTCCTGCCCTCCCACACGTTTCCGCAAAAAAACATGTTGTAGCTGGAAGTCCCAGCCAAGCCGTAAGCGCATGCTCAAAGTTCATTACATGAATTTTACCAACATCTTTTTTTACCCATTCTTCGAAAATGGCAATAAGAAAGTCACCATATTTTTCTGATTCTACTGTCCAGGAAGAAACGGCTTTCTGGGCTTCTTCCTGCTTTACTGAAGGTGGTGTGGCATGACGGAGCCCAAGCTTTAATGCTTCAGTATCTGGCATTCTCTCTACTATTGGGATAAACTGTATGTATTCTACCCCCTCCTTCTTAAAAAAGTTATAAATTTCTAGCGGATACCTAGAAGAATGGTTGGTTACACAAACCAATACATTAAACGAAACCTTGTATTTTTTTAATAAATGAAGTGCATTACGCACCTTATGAAAAGTCGGTTTCCCACCACGATCAACCCTATATCGGTCATGAATGGATTCAGGTCCATCCAAACTTAATCCTACAAGAAATTTATGTTTGGCCAAAAACTGGCACCATTCTTCTGTTAACAGCGTTCCGTTTGTTTGCAGTGAATTGGTGATTCGTTTTCCTGCCCCATATTTTTTTTGCAATTCAATGACCCGCTTGTAAAAATCAAGGCCCAATAAGGTTGGTTCTCCACCCTGCCATACAAATGGTATTTCATCAACAACTTGAGATTTTATGTATTGACTAATAAACTCCTCCAGCGTCTCCTCAGACATTCTGAACTTACTTTTTCCTGTAAAGAGAGCTTCTTTTTCTGTATAAAAGCAGTATTCGCAATCCAGGTTACAAATAGGTCCAGATGGTTTTGCTAGAATATGATAGCCTTTTGTTTGTGTTTTCGTTTGCTCCATTTTTCTTCCCTCGTTTCTTTATAATAAATGCCAGTAACACAGATGATCGGTTACTGGCTTTTTACTTTGCTTGGAACATTTTCCTTTTATTTTAGTTCGTAAACTACTTTTTCGAGGTCTCCTGAAAACTCAAAATTACCTTCATTTTCGTATGCCGGACTCACAGGATAATGTGTATCTCTTCCTATGTCCAATCCTTCAAAACTGATTTTAAATTTATGAGTTTGATCAATCATTACCTCCCCTGTTTTCTCTCCGTTAACATAAAGACTACCTATTCCTTTATGAAGTTCGGTAGGGTTAAACTCATATTTAATGGTGGATTGCCCAATAGGAGCATCCATTTCAATCCGATAAACCTTTGTTCCTATGTTGTACTCATAAACTAGTTTGTTATCTTTAATATAAAGGGTATAACCGCTCTCATAGTTTCCTAATGCCACTAGTACCCCTTCTTCAGTAGTGCTTTCCCGGTTAATTGGAACTGTTATCGAATATGGCCGGTTTATGATAAATGGTGCAGCACCTTCAGGCAGCAGTGACATGCCGGGATAGAAAGTAAAGGTGGTACGATTACGATTAGAATCACTAGGTATAACTAAAAATCCGTCTCCCATTATGTCAGTCATCGGGATAACATCATATTTCTTTGCTTCCTTATCCCATAACTTTTGGAGTTCTTTTAACCTTTTTTCCTCTTTTGCCGCAAGATTATTTGTTTCAGTAGGGTCTTTAGCTAGATGATAAAGTTCCCATACATCACTTTCGTATGGCTGTCCTTTTGTATGACGTGCGATTGCTTTCCAGCCGTCATGGTAAATGGCGCGCTGTCCATTATTTTCGAAATATTGGGTTTCCCTACCTGGTGCGCCTGTGTCTTTAAATGTTTCAGCGAAACTCTCACCTTGAAGCTGTATTTGTTTAACTCCCTTTATTTCTTGCGGCATTTCAATTCCGGCTATGTCATAAACAGTTGGGGTGATGTCACTCACGTGGACATACTGATCTCGGATTTCCCGTTTGTCCTTAATACCTTTAGGGTAATATACAATCAGCGGTGTTTTAGTGCCCGCTTCATACATCGTTGATTTATATAATTTAAAAGGAGTGTTACTTACCTGAGCCAAGCCAGCTGGAAATTCTACTTTTGCCTTATCCGTTCCAAAATGATCTATATTCTCGACAATATCGTCGAGTGTTTCTGGCATATCGTTATAGGCCATTGTATGATTGATTGAACCTGTAGCCTTCCCCATTGCACTTGCCCCGTTATCGGACAAGAAAACAATCATTGTATTATCTAACTCCCCAACAGAACGCAGGTGATTGATAAATCTTCCAATTTGCTCATCTGTATGCGTTAAAAATCCCGCATAAGTTTCCTGGAAACGCGTGAACGTTTCTTTCTCGACTTCTGTAAGTTGATCCCATGGTTTCACTCCTGGATTTAGTGGTGCAAGCACTGCAGAATCTGGAATAATTCCTAGATCTTTTTGCTTCTTAAACCTTTGTTCCCGGATTTTATCCCAGCCTCCATCATATACGCCTTCATATTTTTCAATGTATTCCTCCGGCACCTGAACCGGTTGATGCTGGGCACCAAACGCTAAATTCAAGAAAAAAGGCTTTTCTGGGTTTACAGATGCATGATCGGTAACATACTGATTAGCCTTGTCAACGATATCTTCTGAGAAATGATAGTTTTCCTTTTCCGGTACATCAATAAAACTATTATCTTGAACAAGTTCTGGTTTATATTGATCACTGGAGTCTTCCAGTATTCCGTAAAATCTGTCAAAGCCTTTACCAAGCGGCCAATTTTCATATGGACCGGCAGGAGTTACCTGATGGGATGGCGCTAAGTGCCATTTCCCTAATGTATAGCTACTGTAGCCTTCTTCTTTAAGTACCTCGGCTATCGTGCCCGCCTCTGGATAGATTCGTCCTCGTTTGTTTGGATACTCTGGACCCATATCAAAATTAGCTACAGTTGACATTCCTATATCATGAGGATTGCGCCCCGTTAGCAATGCAGCACGGGTTGGTGAACAAACTGGAGTTACATGAGAATTGTTGTAGCGCAGCCCATTCTCCGCCAACCAATCTAGATTTGGTGTTTGGATCTCTGAACCATAACTTCCCAGGTCGGAAAATCCTGAATCATCCAAAACAATGTACACGATATTTGGCTTCGAGGAGTCTTCTCCTTCCTTATGCTTCCCATTTTCCTTCTGTACCTTTGTCTTATTCGTTTCTGCTTTTACTTCCTGCTCCATAAAGTTTTTATACGAACAACCTGATAATAACGTTAAGGCAGATGCAAATACGGTAAACTTCTGAAATGGTGATTTATTCAATACTTTTAATCGATTATCCACACTATCATTCTCCTTTTCCAATCAAATATCAATTTCTATATATTCACACTGTATCAACAAAGCCTCGCCTTCTTATTTCTCCTTTAAAATAGGAGACACCCCTTTCTAATTTTGCAGTGAATGCAGTTATTCACTACCTAAAAGAATGGGGTGTCTTTAATTTTTAAGGAACTTATGAATTTAAGGTAACCTCTAAATCCTTTTTCGGTTTCATAACGGCTACCGCCCAAATTAGAGCTAAAAGAATTAATCCAACAGAACTAATTGCTATTGGGAAACGGCCAATATCTTGGTTAAAGATATTTTGAATGACTTGGAATGCAAATGGACCCATTATACCACCTAAGCCTTGACCCACTACAACTAACCCTACTTGAGGCGGCGCACCTGCTGGAGTAAGCTCAGATACTCTAGCAAATACCCCAGGAAGTCCAATTCCCATACCAGCACCACCGATGATACTGCCGATAAAAATCATTGTTAAAGTTGGAGAAAAATAACAAATGACCATTCCTAACCCCGTCACAAAAACTCCGACTGGAAGGTAGAAGTTTGGAAGTGCATGTTTTACCTTTCCAAAAACAAACCCTGCCAGCAGTGTCCCAAAAGTAAATATGGAGATTGCCAAACCAGCCTCCGTTGCAGTACCTAATTGATCACCTTGGATAACAACAGAAATGTTTGTTACATAACCAAAAATTAATGCAGAAAAAAGCACCTGTCCCAAGCAGACCCAATAGATTGCCTTAGGAAGCTTGACCTTAGCCTTTGAGCCAGTCGCTTCTGATACCTGTTTCTTCTCAGGTTCGGGAAGATAAACAATAGTCAAAGCCAGTATCCATATCGGGAAAAGGTAAGTAAGGAATCCATATTGCCAGCCAAAAGAATCTGCTAAAATCCCTCCGCCTAATTGGAAGAAAATCGCTCCAATACATGCAATCGTAGAGGTTCCAAAACCAATCAAGAAATCTCTTTCCCTGCCGTCAAAGAAATCTGTAATTACATCTATCGATAACGGCATTGTTATCCCTACACCTAACCCTAAAAGTCCTCTCATCGCAATTATCAATGGAAGGTTATCAATAAAAGTCGGGAGTGTTCCACCTATAATAAATAAAGTCAATCCGATAAATAGCAATGTTTTCTTTTTAAATACTTTGGTTAGTTTTCCATAAAATAACGCCGGTACGATTTGTATGAGACCCGGGAAAGTAGCTACCAACATGACAATGGTGGGATCATAATCTGGAAATGCCTTAATAATGTCGGCCATAATCGATCCTGCCACTCCAGCTGCAACATCTTGGAAAGCTAGAATGACGACCAAAAACTTAAGCATATTTCTACTGATATTTTTTGCCATTTTTTATCCCCCTTTTGTTTTTCAGTTCGCAAAAGACTTTTTGTAATCGTTTTCATTTAATAAAAGATAAAAATTCTTCTGCCCTGCTTGTGGCCTGCAAGCAACGACAGCTAAAATTTCAGTTTTACACAAACTAAAATTTTACATTACTTTTTTTCACGCTCTTACCGGAAAAAAACGTAAAAAATGCACTTCCTTTTGCTAACTGTAATTCTACAGTCGTACAAAATACTTGTCAATGTATTCATAATATTTTATATTTTCCGAACAATTATCTACACAATTTCTCTGTTAATTTAAAAAAGAACACTCAATTTCTACTATTTATTAGCTAATTTTTTTCTTGAATCTTTGTGAATGTATGAACTCTATTTATATTTTTTATTAGTGAAAGCACTTGAATTTTATTTATTTTGAGTTTTTTTAAATGTAAACGTCTTCACTAAATTTATTTGATTTATAATGTAAGAAAATATGTTATATTCTAATAAATGAAAAATGGGAGTGAAAATATGAATACACTAGTCCAGCGCGCCTATAACTTTAATGCAGGTCCATCTGCCCTTCCGTTAGCAGTTCTTGAGAAAGCTCAACAGGAACTTATCAATTTTCGTGGTACGGGCATGTCAGTCATGGAGCTCAGCCATCGTAGTGCTGTCTATGAAGAAGTACATAACAACGCCATTGCACTTCTAAAAGAATTGTTATCTATTCCGGAAAATTACGAGGTCCTTTTTTTGCAAGGAGGAGGAAGTCTTCAATTTTCAATGGTTCCAATGAACTTTTTGAAACCAGGAGAAAAAGCAGGATATATCATGTCCGGGTCATGGTCTGAAAAAGCATATTCTGAAGCTAAACTTTTTGGAGATGCTTATCATGTGGCTTCTACAAAGGAAGGACAATATAGCCGTGTCCCTCAATTTGACGAATTGAAATACAATCCGACAGATGCATACATTCATCTCACATCAAATAATACAATATACGGGACACAATGGAAGGACTTTCCTGATACGGGTGATGTACCATTGATTGCGGATATGTCCAGTGATATCTTATCCAAGCCTTTTGATGTTAGCAAATTTTCATTAATTTATGCCGGAGCCCAAAAAAATCTTGGTCCTTCTGGTGTTACAGTAGCAATCATTCGCAAGGATCTGCTTGAAAAAGCGAATCCTAACATTCCGACTATGCTAAAGTATAGCACCCATTCAAAAAACAATTCTTTATATAACACACCGCCTACATTCGGCATTTATATGCTAGGCGAAGTTTTGAACTGGATAAAAGAAACAGGTGGAATTAAAGAACTAACCAAACGAAACGAGGAAAAAGCAAAACTCATTTATGACGCAATCGATCAAAGCAATGAATTTTATATTGGTCATGCCGAAGTCGAAAGCCGCTCACTTATGAATATTACTTTCCGAGTGAAGGATGAAGAATTAGAGAAGAAATTCTTAGCTGAAGCAAAGAATGCAGGATTTATCGGTGTAAATGGTCACCGCTCTGTTGGAGGCTGCAGAGCCTCTACCTATAACGCTGTACCATATGAAACATGTAAAGCTTTCAGTGAGTTCATGATTCAATTTCAAAATGCAAATCAATAAGTAACACAAAAAGGGAGGTATTAATTTTATATACTTCCCTTTTTCATTTTTCTAAACAAACGATATCCTCTTCTGACATTGTTAACGATAAAGAAAGGAATCGGAATATTATATTTATAAATAAAAGGTAGATAAAATTTGTAATATGCCTTTTTTAGGTCATCCCACTTTCGGCATTTACCCTGCTTATAAAAATCTGAAACATCGACTATATACCCTCTCCCATTGCTCATCACGACATTTTTTCCGTGTACATCAAAAGGATTTAATCCAACCGACCTTGCATACGCAATCCCCTCATCTACATCGTGGATAACGGACTCTGGAATACGTAGTCCTTTTATCACTGCATCGAACAGATTTACACCATCTATCCTTTTTAAAATCAAATAATTATCCCCATAGTCAATTAACGAGGAAAAGGATGGATGATTCCCTAGTTTTTTATACACTTCCACTTCCTTTTTTAATTCCTCAGGTTTTCTTCCATACACCTTTACCACCCATTTCGGATTTGACCGATGCAAAAAGACACCTGCATAATTTCCACTTCCAATAGTTTTCCACGTATTCGAAAAATTTTTTACAATAATTGGTTCAAACGGACCTTCAGTTGATAATTGGATATTGGGTAATAATTCATTTCCAATTAATTTTGTATATTTCTCTATTTTCATTTGTACACCTCAAAACAAACTAAATAATTCTTTCCTTCAAGTATACATCTCATATACACTTAGAATAGAAAATATATTCTTAATTTTTATTTCATGTTATTACTTATTAATAGTGAGGTGTTCTTGTGTTATTCCCAACGTTAGAAACTGATCGATTAAAACTCATTGAGATTACTCCTATACATACTTTAAGCATATTTGAAATTTTATCATTAGATGAGGTAACCAGATATTACGGTACTGATCGATTCACCTCAATTGAAGAAGCAAGAAAGATAATAGAGGTGTTCCAGAAAAATTTTTATGAAAAACGGGCAATGCGCTGGGGAATAGTCCTGAAGGAAAATAACAAATTTATCGGTACATTAGGTCTAAATGGATTACAGCTAAAAAATAAAAAAGCTGAAATTGGCTATGAGATACATCCATCCTTTTGGAGAAAAGGCTACACTTCTGAAGCTATAAAAGAGGTATTACGATATAGCTATCAAGAGTTGAAATTGAACCGTATAGGTGCAGTTGTTTACCTAGAAAACGAGGCTTCTAGTAATCTCCTTCAAAAGTTAGGTTTTAAAAAAGAAGGGGTCCTGCGTGATTACTTATTTCAAAACAACTCTTATCATACCACCAGTATGTTTTCTTTGCTTAAGCGGGAATGGGAACTGCCTGCAGCTGAGTCTTTAGGTACTCATGCTAAATAAAAAAACGCCAGGTAATCCTGGCTTTTATTCTTCAAAGTAATCTCTAAACGCTTTGGGGTTATTGGATTCCTTCCCCTTATAATAAGGGTTATTCTCAGTGGAATCCTGCGGGTCAAGGTTTGTCTTAATAATTAAATGTGGTTCGGATGGCTGCTCAGCAATCATTCTGTCGTTTAATTGATCGAAATCAGGCAGTTTGTTATTTCCAGGTTGTCTAGGTTCCATATCTGTGACACCTCCTAAAAATAGGTTGCTGATTTTTCTTTTTTATCATACACTCTTTCTTTATTATAAAATAATAAAAAAGAAAAAACTAGGAAGTAGAGACTTCCTAGTATGTTTATTCTTCTTCGACGCCGAGTAAGAAATCTGGATTTAAGTCCTCGAATTCTTCGTCGTCAACATCCATTCCCCATTCATCGTCATCATCATGGCATCCCTTTGGATTAATGGCGACACATACTTTTGTTTCGCCAATGACTTCTACCAGGAATTCCCTTTCAACATGAACAATGATTCGATTGCCATTTGGGGAAATAACGGCTTCACAACAATTTGGCTGCTGCAGAACGCGAGCACAAATTTCATTGTCGTCCAAGCAATCATGGTCACGGTATCGTAACTTAATAACATCCGTATACTGAACCTTTTCAGTTACTACTTCTGTTCTGGTATTGTCATTAAATGAATACCAAGCATTAATGTCATACGAGCCGTGTATTTCTACAGTTTTGCCGACTTTTTTCGCGTTGTATTTATGGTTGATAATCCAACATCCAAGAATGCTTGTTGGACTATGTGCCGGGCTAATCGTATGATTGGACTGGGTGAATTTACGCCCTTTCGCTACTACGGCCTTCGTAATTATCTCTCTGTATTCTCCCATTTCGCGCGAACCCTCCTCATTCATTTTCATTTCATCCTATGCAAGATATTAGACTAGTGTGCGATATATTTCTGCGAATACTGGTTAAAAGTTTAGTCATAGTTCATTTTATGCGGGAGTTTGAGGTAGGTTCCTTTTTGGGCATGTACTTTACGTAAAGAGGCATTTTTCTGTAGGCTGTGTTAAATAAGGCTGTTGATTTGCGCTCCACTAAGGAAAGCTTCTTTGAATAATCACCGCAGGGACAGGCGGTCTTTGCCTGTT